>NZ_JAKKFH010000048.1 GCF_022230925.1 Micromonospora alfalfae
CCCGGCCGAGCACGACGTGGCCGAGCCGGCGAGGTCCGGCCCGTCGGCCGGGCCAGCCGACGGTCAGCTCCCGACCTTCTCCGAGATCACGTGAGCCCCCGCCGAGCCGTCCGTCGGGAGACGACAGCCCAGACGGAGTCGACACGCGGATGGAGTACGGGCCTCGGCGCTGCCGGGGTCAGCGTCACAGTGGCCGGGGTCCTGGTCAACGGCCTGGCCTACCTGGTGCCGGTCCTGGCCGCCCGGCGGCTCGACCCGGCCGACCTCAGCGCGCTCGCCACCGCCCTCGGTCTGGTGGCCATCGTCGGTGTGCCCGGGCTCGGCCTGCAACTGGCCGTCGCCGTGCACCGCGCCCGGCACGGCGCGTCAGACACTCGACGGCTCACCGCGGTCACCGCCGCAGTGTGCGCGGGAGCCCTCGTCGCGGCTACACCACTGCTGGTCACCGCCCTGGATCTCCCGGTCGAGATGCCCGCCCTGCTGGCGGTCACCACCGCGGCGATAGTGCTCTCCTCCCGGTCCCTCGGAGAGTTGCAGGGTGGCCAACGGTTCGTACGACTCGCCATCGGGATGGCAGTGCTCGCCGCCGGCCGCTACGGCGGCGTGATCGCCGGGTTGCTGCTCGGCGCGGGACCGACCGGCGCGCTGGCTGTCGGCGCGTTGACCGCCGCCCTCACCCCTGCGGTGCTGGCCCGGCTCGCCCGCGAGCCCCACCTGTCGTCCACCGCCCCACGGCTGACCGTCGCCCAGGTCGTCGCCGGCTGTGGTGCGACACTGGCGATGCTCGTCGTCTCCTACGCCGACCTGCTGCTGTCCCGGCAACTGCTGTCCCCGTCGGATTCCGGGGCGTACTCGGTCGGCACCGTCCTGAGCAAGGGCGCACTCTGGGCACCGCAGGTCGCCGCCGTCCTCGCCCTACCGCGCCTGGCCCGCGGTGACCGGCGCAGCCGAACGGTTGCGCTCGCGGTGACAGGCGGGTGTGGCGTGGTGCTGGTCCTCGCCTCGACGCTCGCCGGAGGGCTCGCCTTCCGCCTCGCCGGTGGGCCCGACTACGACCACCTGGGCCGGTACGCGCCCCTCTTCGCGGCGGTCGGTGCGCTCTACGCGGTGACGTTCGTGCTGCTCAACGACCGCCTCGCGGCCGGCGCGCGCTGGGCGGCGGCACCGCTGTGGGTGGGCGTGGCCGGCCTTGTGGTCGTCGCCGCGACCCTCCGGCCCCACACCGTCCCCGGTCTGCTCCTCGCGGCAGTGGGCACGGCCATCGTCACCACCGCGCTGATGGCGGTCACGGCCCGTCGGCCCGCGCCGGCTCCGGCGGCCGAGCCGACTAGCCCTCCGCGAGCCAGTCCGTCAGCAGCCGGTGGTCGATCGAGTCCACCCGACCGAGCGGGCGACCCGAGGCCGCCCGGTCCCGCAGCTCCGCCCGGGTGAACCAGCGCGCCTCCAGCAACTCCTCGCCGTCCACGCGTACCTCGTCGGAGGTGGCGGTGGCCCGGAAGCCCACCATCAGGCCGGCGGGGAACGGCCACGCCTGTGACCCCTGGTAGGTGACGTCGGTGACGGTCACGCCAGCCTCCTCGCCCATCTCCCGACGGACCGCGTCCTCCAGGCTCTCGCCGATCTCGACGAAGCCGGCCAGCGTCGAGTACGCGTCCTCGGCCGCGCCCGCGTGCCGGGCCAGCAGACAGCGCCCCGACCGCCCGGGTGCCTCGACCAACACGATGATGGCCGGTTCGATCCGGGGGAACAGCAGACGTCCGCACTCCGTGCCGGTGCAGGTCCGCAGGTGCCCGCCGCCGCCGACAACGGCCGGCGCGCCGCACGTCCCGCAGAATCGCTGCTGCCGGTGCCAGTGCAACAAACCCCTGGCGTACGCCAGGTCGGCCGCGTCGCCGGGTTCGAGCCGCCCGACCAGGGCTCGCACGTCCACGGACCGCACCGCGCCGGTCATCTCGACGGCGGACCGCTCGGGGAGCGCGGAGAGGTCCGCGGCGAACACGGCGGCCTCCCCATCGAGCCCCAGGAAGACGGTCTCGCCGGCGGCGGACCGGACCAGCGCCGCGCGCTCCGCGCTGAGCCGAACCGGCCCGTGCCCGTCCACGAGACAACGGTCCCGCCACATCGGCAGCAGCACGCTGGTCGCGTCGGTGAGCAGCGCGCCCAACCGCGTCGGGTCGGTGCGCAATGGTCCCGCCCGGTCCAGCGATCCGCCCCCGTACGCCAACACCCGCTCCGCAGTGCCCACCCGGTCACCGTGCCACGTCGGTGGTCGGCCGTCGGCACCGCCCCCGGACCACTGCGACACGCCGAACGACACGCGGTAGCAGCGCCTGACGGGCGCAGCCGACGAGGACGGCCGGGCATTCGTTACCGTAGGTGCCTCCGGGAGGGAGGACCTCCCGCGGCACCCTGGCGATCGAGGTTGCAGTGACGCTGTACGGCGAAAACAGTCCACCCGCCGACGACCGGCCCACCGTGCAGGTCACCGCTGTCACCTGGCCGGACGACGGAGCTGAGCCGGTCACCACAGCCGCTCCCGGCGAGCCGGACGGTGGCCCGCGCCGGCCGCGTCGGGTGCGCATGCTGCTCGCCGCCGGCATCACCGGTGGCGTCCTCGCCGCCGTGGCGGGTGCCGGCGCCTGGGCGTACGCCGGTGATGTTCCCCGTGGCACCAGCGTGCTCGGCACCGAACTGGGCGGCCGGAGCCGCGCGGACGCCGACCGGGAGTTGCGGGCCGAGCTGGACCGGCGGGCGGCGGAGCTGGCCACGCCACTGAAGGTCAGCGTCGACGGGCGCACCGCCGAGATCAACCCCGCCGACGTGGGGCTGACCGTCGACGTGCCGGCGACCGTCGCGGCAGCCGCCGAGGCCGACGCGCACCCGGTCAGCCGGTTGGTCGGCTCCCGCACCGTCGAGCCGGTGGTGACCGTCGACGTGGGCCGGTTGGACGACGCGCTACGTAAGGTGCTCGGCAACCAGGCCCAGGGCATGACCATGCCGGCGATCACCTATCAGGGCACCACGCCGAAGGTCGTACAGCCCAAGCCCGGGCTGGCTCTGAACCCGGAGCGCTCCGCCGAGGTGGTCCGCACCGGCTGGTTGGCCGGCGCCCCGGTCACAGTGCCCCTGGTCGAGACTCACCCGGCGACCACTCCGGAGGAGTTGGACCGGATGGTCACCGAACTGGCGAAGCCGGCGGTCGCCGCACCGGTCACCCTGCGCACCAACAAAGGCCAGGTGACGATCCCGCCCGCCGCCATCGCGAAGAGCCTCCGCTTCGCTGCCGACAAGACCGGCAAGCTCACCCCCTCGGTGGACGTCAAGCGGCTGCGGGCGGCGCTCGGCGGCAAACTGGCCGCCATCGAGGTGCCACCGAAGGACGCGACGATGACGATTTCCGGCGGCCGGCCCACCGCCAAGGAGGGGCAATCCGGGCAGCAACTGGACACGGCAGCCCTCAGCCGAGACCTGCTGGCAGTACTACCGAAGGCGGACGGCCGCGAGGTGACCGGCGAGTTGAAGCCGACGCCGCCGCAACTGACCGGGGAGAAGCTCGCCGGCCTGGGCATCAAGGAACGGGTGTCGACATTCACCACCCGGTTCACCGGCGGCATGGCCTCCTCCCGCAGCCAGAACATCGCGACCATCGCGAAGAAGGTGGACGGCACCGTCGTACTACCTGGCAAGACGTTCTCGCTCAACGGGCACACCGGCGAGCGCGGCTACGCCCAGGGCTACCGGGACGCACCTGTCATCCTCGACGGCAAGCTCGTGCCGGGCGTCGGAGGCGGCACCTCCCAGTTCACCACCACGCTGTTCAACGCGACCTACTACGCCGGCTTGGAGGACGTCGAGCACAAGCCGCACTCGTACTGGTTCGACAGGTACCCGGCGGTCATCGAGTCGACGATCTTCTGGCCGAACCTGGACTTCAAGTTCCGCAACAACACCGAGTACGGCGTACTCATCGACACGTCGTACACGTCCAGCACGATCACCGTGTCGATCTGGAGCACGAAGATCTACGACAGCGTGAAGACCGAGTACGGACCGCGCCGCAACATCACGACACCGAAGCAGATCCATCTGACTCCCGGCCCCTCGTGCATCGAGACCAACGGCATCAACGGCTTCACCCAGGACGCCTTCCGGGTCATCAAGAAGGGCGGCGTGGTGGTCAAGCGGGAGAAGTTCACCTGGCGCTACGACGCTGAGCCCCGCTACGTCTGCGCGCCGAAGACGTCCTGAGGCCCGTCCGCTCCGGTTCGCCCCTGCTCTGAGATCAGCCCGGCTCTAAGGTCGGCCGTGCTCTGGGTCAGCCGTGCTCTGGGTCAGCCGTGCTCTGGGTCAGCCCTGCTCTGGGTCAGCCCAGGTCTGGGGTCGGCCCTGCTCTGGGTCAGCCCAGCTCTGGGTCAGCCCAGGTCTGGGATCAGCCCAGGTCTGGATCGGCCGTGCTCTGGGATCAGCTCAGGTCTGGGTCAGCTGCGCTCTGGGTCAGCACAATTCTGGGGTCAGTTCGGCGGTGTTGCCGTCGTGCCCGTTGCGCTCCCATTGCGCTTGCCGCCCTGCGGCGGCATCGGCACCGTGCGAGTCTCCTGCACCCGGATCTCGGCCCGGAAGCGGTGCGCCGCGGGGTGCCACATCTCCTCGAACGGGCCCATGACCTCACCACCAATGCCACGACGACGGACCCGGGACGCGAGCCACCAGAGGATGCCCAGGACCGCCGCAACGCAGCCCGCGAAGACCGCAGATATCAGAACCTCATCCACAGGCCGAGCCTAACCCTGGGCGCCAGGCCCAGCCCTGGCCGCCAAGCCCAGCCCCGAACCGCCGCGATCTTGCACTTTTGGTCGTCGAAACACGAACTATGAGCCGGTTTATCGCCGCAGAAACTGCAAGATCGCGGGATGAGGGGGAGCGCGGGTTCGGGGTGGGGGCAGCGCAGGCCCGGACTGCTCACCTGCTGACCGCGAGTGGCGCTGACTGCCGCCATGGCGGCCGGCCGGCCGCAAGATCGCGCAACATCCTGGATGTAGTGGCCTCATGAGGCGCGGACACCACTACAACCAGGATCGAGCGTGACCTTGCGGGCGCCGGGGCGGCTCGGACCCCTGACCCGCCTCACTAACGTCCAGGTAACCCCGATTGCCAGAGAACCGAGGTCGCGATCAACCAGGAAAGGGAAACGGGGAAAAGGGGAATGCAGAAAGGGCCACCCCCTGTTGGGGGTGGCCCTTTCTGAAAGATTGTCC
>NZ_JAKKFH010000049.1 GCF_022230925.1 Micromonospora alfalfae
CGTTGACGACATCAGCTCCAAAGGCACCGGACCAACGATCACACCCCGGGGCGAGTGCAATGTCCACGCTCCGTTGGGGGGAAATAGGAGGAATGTTCGGTCCGTTACGGTCCCGATGATTACGGTGTGTTTCAGGGCGAACCACCCAGTGCCGTGACCGGAGAGAGGGACCCGTCATGCGAGTGCCCAGCCGTAGCCCGGGACAGCAGCCCGGCTCGCCTCCGTCGCCCACCGCTCCGGCCCGCCGCCGACCCTCCGGCGCGACCCCCCGCCGCGTTCCCGCCCCCGCCCCCGACCTGCCCGCTTACCGGGCCGCCGTCGCCGAACTGCTGGTCGAGGTCGGTGCCCTGGCCGACGCGGCGAGCACCCGGGCCCGGCAGGTGCTCATCGACGAGCGGCTGCGGGAGCCGGCGCTCGCCGCCGTCCTCGACGCCACCCCGCAGGGGCTGATCGGCGCACGCGAGACGCTGCTGCTGGAGATGGCCCGCTACCAACCGAACGATCGCACCTCGGCGGGTGACCTCAGCGCGCTGGTCCGGATCTACCTGCTCTCCCGCATCGACGTGCTGTGGTGGCAGGACGCGCCGACCTTCGTCACCGACGACCAGGTCAACGGCAGCGCCGAGCTTGTCGACCTGGAGTGGCTGCGCCGCCGCGACCTGCTGCGCTTCCGCTACCAGGAGCAGCCCGCGACCATGCTGGGCCGGGCCGCCCGCGGGCTGCGTCGCCGGCTGCGGCCCGACGCCACCCCGCGCACCGCGGGGCTGCTGTTTCGCCGCGCCCGACGCGAGGTGGTGGCCCTGCTCAACGACATCGGACGGGAGTTCACCGCTGTCGCGCCCCCAGCCACCCCGTCGCTCTGGGTGACCAGCCTGGTCCGCAGCGCCGAGCACCAGTACCGGCTGCGCCGTCTGGGCTACGCGGCGATGCTGCCCAGTGGGCACTGCCTCGGCTACTCGGCCGACGTCGAGCTGGCCTGGTTCGAGCGTTTCGGCGCGCGGGACGCCCTCGCGGAGCTGCTGCTGAGCCGGCAGGAGGCCGGTGAGCTGAACGTGATCGACGAGGGGCAGGCCTGGCACCTGTGTCTCGCGCCCACCGCCCGGCGTCGGCTACGTCGGGCGTACGAGGCCGAGATGGGGGTCTGAGCCGGTGTGCGGCATCGCGTTGAGCATCGGCCCCGAGGCCGACCCGGCGACCTTCCGCCGGATGCTCGCCGCGCTGGCCCCGCGCGGTGAGGTCACCGAGACCCGGTCCGAGAGCGGACTGCTCGCCGGCACCCGCCGGCTGCGGGTCGTCGACCGGGACCGGGCGGTGCAACCGTGGACGTCGACCGACGAGCGTTGGCTGCTCTGCTTCAACGGCGAGATCTTCAACTACCGGGAGTTGCGCGCGCAGTTGACCCGCCTGGGCCAGGCCTTCCGCACCGAGAGCGACACCGAGGTGCTGCTCGCCGCGTTCCAGCAGTGGGGCGAGGCGGCGGTGACCCGGCTGCGCGGTGAGTACGCCTTCGCGGTCGTCGAACGAGCCACCGGCCGGGCGTACCTGGCTCGCGACCCGCTCGGGGTGAAACCGCTGTACTGGTCCCGTCGACCCGGCTGCCTGCACCTCGCCTCCGAGGTCAAGGCGCTCGTCGGGCACGGCGCCCCGATCGCCGAGGTGCCGCCCGGGCACCACGGCTGGGCGGACGCGGACGGGCACGTCCGACTGAGCCCGTACGTCGACCTGTTCACCATCGGCGACGGACTGCCGGTCATCGACGACCCGGACGAGGCCGCGCTGCTGGTCCGCGCCGCGCTCAGCGACGCGATCCGCATGCGGGTGGAGACCGACCTGACCGTCGGGGTGGTGCTCTCCGGTGGGCTGGACAGCTCGTTGACCCTGCGGCAGGTGCGCGACATCCACCCGGACTGCGTAGCGGTGACCGTCGGTGTCGCGGACAGCCCCGACGTGGCGTACGCGCGGCGGCTCGCCGCCGATCTCGACGTGCCGCACGTGGTGGTCGAGCTGCGACCGCGCGACATCCGGCTCGCCGACGTCCGCGAGGCCATCCGGGTCTCCGAGCTGACCGAGTACGGCGACATCATCAACGCGGTCGTCTCGGTGCCGATCTTCCGGCGGCTGCGCGACCTGGGCATCAAGGTGGTGCTGACCGGCGACGGCTCCGACGAGCTGTTCGGCGGGTACCCGATGTACCACCAGGTCGCCCCGGCGGCGGCCCGCCGACTGTTTCTGCACCGGATCCGCAACCTGTGCCGCACCGAGTTGCAGCGGGTCGACCGGGCCGCCATGGCACACGGCGTGGAGGCCCGGGTGCCGTTCCTCGACCTCAGCGTGGTGGAACTGGCGATGCGGTTGCCGGTGGATCTGAAGCTGCGCCACGGGCAGGAGAAGTGGATCGTCCGGCGGGCGTTCGCCGACGTGCTGCCCGACTACATCCTCCGCCGTCCGAAGAACCCGATGTCGTACTCGTCGGGGCTGCACGAGCGGGTCCGGCTCTACAAGCCGCTCTTCGCCAGGCTGCACCGCTCCTTCGGCTACGACCTGCAGGAGCCGGTCCGTCGGGACTTCGACACGGTGTTGAGCCGCTGCGGCAACGACCTGGACCGGGCCATCGCCGACGGGCTGACCCGACCCGACTACACGGTCCTGGAGCACGCCCGTGACCTGGTCGGCGCGGCCAAGTGGAACGCCGCTCCGGTGGTCCGCCGGCTGGTCGGCCCGCGCCCGGCCCGCCACTGACGGCCGCACCGCACGCCACGCTCGACGCTGACACGGTGTCAGGGATGCGCGTTCAGCTCACCAGCAGCAGCGCGCCGACCGCGGCGAGCGTCGCGGTGACCGCGAGCAGGGTGCTGGTCAGCACGAACCGGGTCACCGGCACCGCCACCCCTGCCGCCCGGCAGCGCTCGAACCACAGCAGGGTGGCCAGTGACGCCCAGGGGGCGGCCAGCGGCCCGACGTTGGTGCCGATCAGCAGGGCCAGCAGGCGGGTGTGGTCACCGGCCGGCAGCACCGACTCGCCGGCCAGGTAGGCGGGCAGGTTGTTCACCGCGTTGGCGAGCAGCGCCCCGGTTCCACCGGCGCGCAGGGCGCCCAGCGCGCCACCGTCGGCGCCGACCAGGGTGCCGACCAGGTCGTCCAGCCCGTGCCGGCCGAGGGTCTGCACCACCAGGAACAGGCCGGTGACGAAGAACAGCAGGCGCACCGGGATCAGCCCCGGGCGCAGTGTGGCGGGGGAGCGGAGCAGGAACCCGACCAGCACCAGCACCAGCCCGACGGTGGAGGCGATCTCGATCTCCACGCCGGCGAGGATGCCGGCGACGAAGATCAGGCAACCGGCGAGCGCCGTACGGTGCAGCACCGGGTCGGCCGGCACGTGCCGGGTCGGCGGGACGAAGCGTCCACCGGCGGGCCGCTGTCGCCGCCACCACCCGAACCAGAGCAGGGCCATGGTGACCGTCACGGCGGCGAGCTGCGGCAACGCCATCCTGGCCGCGTACGCCAGAGGGGCCAGCCCGACCCGGTCGGCGGCGAGCAGGTTGGTCAGGTTGGACACCGGCAGCAGCAGGCTCGCGGTGTTCGCCAGCCAGACAGTGGTGACGGCGAGCGGGGCGGCGGGGATCCGCAGGTTCCGGGCCAGCGCGAGCAGCACCGGGGTGAGCAGCACGGCGGTGGTGTCGAGGTTGAGCACGAGGGTGGTCAGCGTGGCGAGACCACCGCAGAGCAGGAACAGTGCCGCCCACCTGCCCCGGGAGGCGATGGCCAGTCGGCTGGCCAGCACGTCGAAGACACCGGCCACGGCGGTCAGCTCGGCGAGCACGATCACGGTGCCGAGGAACACCAGCAGCGGCAGGATCCGCTGCAGGGTGGCGGTGGTCTCCGCGCGGGGGAGCAGCCCGCTCAGCGCGCAGGCCGCGCCCACCACGGCGAGGACGGCAGCCACCAGGTCCAGCGGGTGGGGCCGTCGGCGCGTGGTCGGCTCGGGCGGGGCGGCAACTGTCACGTCTGCTCACGTTGGCACAGCGTCTGGCCAGCTTGTTCGCAACCCCCGTCCTGGTGACGGGCCCCACCGCGCCCGTACCCGGGGGGCCTGGCGTCGCAACGGCACGGGCCCGGCCCCCGAAGGTTCGGGGACCGGGCCCGGCGTGGTGCGTGGTGCCTACCAGCCCAGGTAGCTGGGCTGGGTCTGCACGTTGAGCTCCTGGTAGCGGGTCAGCTTGGCCGACCAGGTACGCCAGTCGTTCAGCTCCAGGACGTCCAGGCCCTTCACCATGTCGTTGGAGTAGATGTGGCCGTTGTAGTAGTACGCGGACCAGGTGCCGCCGCCGACGAACGTGTCGGCCGAGAGCGGGCCGCGCTCCCAGAAGGCGATCTCCTTCGGGTTGGCCGAGTCGGTGAAGTCGAACACCGAGATGCCACCCTGGTACCACGCCTGGACCATGATGTCCTTGCCGAGCACCGGGATCAGCGAGCCGTTGTGCGCCACGCAGTTCTCGGTGTCGGCGTTGGCCCGGGGGATCTTGTAGTAGCTGCGGAAGGTCATCGTCCGGGCGTTGCCACGGCCGGCGATGTCGTAGATGGCGTCCGCGCCGCGGTTCGGGCCGACGGTCTCGTTGCAGGTCGCCGCCCCGCCACCACCCAGCTCGTCGGTGAAGATCACCTTGGTGCCGGCGTTGTTGAAGGTGGCCGAGTGCCAGAACGCGAAGTTGACCTCGTCCCGGACCCGGTTGATGACCCGGGGGGCCTCGCGGTTCTTGATGTCGAGCAGGATGCCGTCACCCATGCAGGCGCCGGCGGCCAGGTCCTTCGACGGGTAGGCGGTGATGTCGTGGCAACCGGTGGTCGCCGAGCCGGTCTGGCTGCCGGGGAAGCCACCGTCCGGGAAGAGGTTCGGCGTCGCGACCACTGCCGCGTCGGTCGGCTTCTTCACCGGCACCTTGATGATGGAGATCGAGTCGTGCGGCGGCTGGCAGTCCGGGAATTCGGCCCGCGGGCTGTACGACGAGACGTACAGGTAGATCGCCTTGCGGTCCTTGCCCGGCACCAGGGTGTGGGTGTGCGAGCCGCAGGCCGTCTCGACGGACTTGATGTAGCGCGGGTTGGCCTTGTCCTTGATGTCGAAGACCTTGATGCCCTCCCACGAGCCCTTCACGTCCGCTCCCTGCGTGGTGCTGTTGCAGGAGTCGTCGCTGCGTGACGAGTCGGTGGAGAGGAAGAGCAGGTCGCCGTGGACGGAGATGTCGTTCTGCGACCCGGGGCAGAGCACCCGGGCCTTGACCTTCGGAGCGCTGGGCCGCGAGATGTCGTAGATGACGAAGCCGTTGTAGTTGCCGGCGAACGCGTACTTGCCCTGGAAGGCGATGTCGCTGTTTGTGGAGTCCAGCGGGGCGACCTTGGGCAGGTTGGCGATCTGGCGCAGGTTGGGACTGCTCACGATCTCGTCGACGCCGGGGATCGTGTTGGTGAGCGCGGGGGCCGGGGCCGCCTGCGGCACCGACTGGGCGTTGCTCGCCGGGGCGACGAGGGCGCTGGCGACGAGGAGGCCGGTCGTGGCGAGCGCCACGACACGCAGTTGTCGTAACCGTGGCTTGTGGAATCTGATCATCGGCGGGGCCCTTCGCAAGGGGGAGACGATGGTTGACACGTTACAGTCCGACGAAGAACGTCGATGTGAGCTGGATCACATGAAAGCGGGTTCTTCAATGGATAGCATCGCGGTGACCTCGACTGCAGGGAGTGGCCCATGACCAACCGGCGCGCACGCATCCTGGCGGGCGTCACACTGGCTCTCGTGTTGCCGCTTGTGGTGTTCATGGTGATCCGCCTCGACGGCGACACCGGTACGAGCGCACCGCAGCCGGTCTCCGCGCCCGCCACCTCCGCCGCGTCGCCGACGGTCAGCCCCGTCCCCACCGACCTGACAGTCATCGCGCCCGGCCGGCCGGGCGAGACCGCGGCCACCCGCCCGGCGCACGAGGTCCGCGACGCCGGCCCCGCCCCGCACAACTCGCTGGACGTCTGGTTCGTGCGGATGATGATTCCGCACCACGCACAGGCGCTGGCGATGGCGGAGCTCGCCCCCGAACGGGCCGCCGACCCCGACATCCGGGCCATCGCCGAGCGCATCCGGGCCAGCCAGGGGCCGGAGATGGGCATGATGCGCGGCTGGCTGCAGACCCGTGGCCTCCCGGCCGAGGCGCAGGGGCACGACCACGGCACCATGCGCGGCATGCAGTCGCCAGAGGCGATGCGGCAGCTCACCGCGGCCCGTGGCGCGGACTTCGACAGGCTCTTCGTCCGGATGATGACCGAGCACCACCAGGGTGCCATCGAGATGGCCACCAACCTGCTCACCGTCGGCTCCGACCTGACGCTCAACGAGTTCGCCAACTCCGTCGCCACCGAGCAGACCGTCGAAATCGACCGCATGCGCGAGATCCTCGGCGGCTGAGCCCAGGCGCGGGGCGCGAGGCCCGAGCGTCCCGGCACGTACGCTGGGTGACCGTGAGACGCACAGTGTTCGGCCGCCCGCTGCGCGGCGTCGCCTTCGACGTGGCCGTCGCCGCCCTGGTGGTCCTCGTCTCAGTGGCAGCGGCGGTGAACCAGCCGGGCGGCTGGGCGGCCACGGCGGTCGGCCTGGGGATGGCTGTGGCGTTGCTGTTCCGCCGCACCCACCCGAGCGCGGTGACGGTGGCGGTCGCGGTGCTCGCCCTGATCCAGGTGATCGCCCGCTGGGGTCCGCTCATCTACGACGTGGCCGTCCTGATCGCGCTCTACAGCGTGGTGAAGTACGGCCGGCGGCTGCGCGACGGCGTCCTGGCCGGCGCGGTCGCGGCCGTCGGCGTGCTGCTGGCCGCCGCGCAGACCCCCAATGTCATCCAGTGGTGGGTGACCGCGCTGTGGTACGCGCTGGTCACCGGGGCGGTGTGGCTGGTCGCGCTGAACGTGCGGACCCGCCGGCTCTACGTGCTCAGCCTCGAGGAGCGGGCCACCACACTCGAACGCGAGCGGGAGGCGGAGTCCCGGGCGGCGGTCGCCGAGGAACGCACCCGGATCGCCCGTGAGCTGCACGACGTGGTCGCCCACAGCATGGCCGTGATGATCGTCCAGGCGGACGGGGCCCGGTTCATGCTCGACCGCGACCCCGCCCAGGCGCGCACCGCCGTGAAGGTGGTCGCGGACACCGGCCGGCAGGCGCTGGAGGAGATGCGCCGGCTGGTCGGCGTTCTGCGCGACGCCGGCCCGGCCGGCGCGGACGGGGCCGACGGGCTGGCGGTGGCGGCCGACCCCGAGCACCGACGCCTCGCGCTGGCCGAACTGCCCGACCTGCTGGCCCGGTTCGACGACGCCGGTCTGCACGTCCGCAGAACCGTCACCGGTGCGCCACCGGCCCTGCCGCCGGGCCTGGAGCTGACCGTCTACCGGGTGGTGCAGGAGGCGTTGACCAACGCGCTCAAGCACGCCGGCGTCGGCGCCGGCGTCGAGGTCGTCCTGTCGTACACCGCCGAGGCCGTCGTGGTCCGGGTGGTCGACGACGGTCGCGGCCGTCCGCTGGTCAGCCCGGCGCCGTCCGGCGGTCACGGCCTGCTCGGCATGCGGGAGCGGGTGACCGTGTACGACGGCAGTCTCACCGCCGGTCCCCGGCTGACCGGGGGCTGGCAGGTCGAGGTTCGGCTGCCGCTACCGTCAGAGCCGGCAACGGAGGTGATCGCGGCATGACGGTCCGGGTAGTGATCGTGGACGACCAGGCGCTGGTCCGCGCCGGGTTCCGGATGGTGCTGGAATCCCAGCCCGACCTGGAGGTCGTCGGGGAGGCGATCGACGGCGCGGACGCCCTGCGGGTGCTCGCCCGCACCGAGGCCGACGTGGTCGTGATGGACATCCGGATGCCCACCATGGACGGGGTGGAGGCGACCCGTCGACTCTGCGCCGAGCGGCCCTCGGGTGGCCCTCGGGTGCTGGTGCTGACCACCTTCGACACCGAGGCGGACGCGTTCGCGGCGTTGCAGGCCGGCGCGAGTGGCTTCCTGCTCAAGAACGTCCCGCCGGAAGAGCTGCTGGCCGCGATCCGGGTGGTGGCCCAGGGCGACTCGGTGGTGGCTCCGTCGATCACCCGGCGCCTGCTGGACCGGTTCGCCGGGCAGCTCGGCGCCGCCCCGAGCGCCGACCCTCGACTCGCGCAGCTCACCGAACGGGAACGGGAGGTGCTGCTGCTGGTCGCCCAGGGGCTGTCGAACGCGGAGATCGCCGCCCGGGTGCACGTGGCCGAGGCGACGGTGAAGACCCACGTCGGGCGGATCCTGGCGAAACTCCAGCTGCGCGACCGGGTCCAGGCGGTGGTCCTGGCGTACGAGAGTGGGCTGGTCACGCCCGGCGGATGACACGGCGTACGACCTGGGTCGTAGCGGCCGGCGGGCGCACCGCGACCCGGGGCGCACGCAGGTCGAGCGCGCAGGTGGAGATCGACAGACCGGGGCCGGCCATAGCGTCGGAGGGGTCCGATCCGCCACCTGCACCGGGAGCCCCGCATGATCCGCCTGACCCTGCGCTCGTTGCGTGCCGAGGCGCTGCGCATGCTGCTCTCGGCGCTCGCCGTCGTGCTCGGCGTCGCGTTCGTCGCCGGCACGATGATCTTCGTCGACGGGATGCGGACCGGGGCGTACGAGCGGGCCGGCACCTTCGACCGCCACACCGACCTGGGTGTCTACTCGGCCGGCCGCCAGGTGTTGCCCCCGGCGCTGGTCGACCGGGTGCGAGCGGTCGACGGGGTGGCCGCCGCAGCCGGTGAGTTGACAAACACCGCCGGGATCGTCGGAGCCGACGGTCGGCCGGTGCTCGGCTTCACCATGCTCGTCGCCATCCCCACCGAGGACGCGCTGCGCTCGTACGACGTGGTGACCGGCCGGTTGCCCGACCGGGCCGGGGAGGTGGTGCTCGACGCGCCGACGGCCGCCGAGCAGGGCTTCGGGCTCGGTGCGTCGGTCCGGATCGGCGCCACCGGTGGGGCGGCCCGCCCGTACACAGTGGTGGGCACCGTCGACGTGGCCGGCACCTCCCGCGACGTCGGCGGCCCGTTCGTCGGCCTGGTCGGGTCGGACGCCTTGGCCCTCACCGGCGAGCGGGGCTACGGCCGGATCATGGTGGCGGCCCGACCGGGCGTCGACGTCACGGCACTGACCGAGAAGGTACGCGCCGCGTCCGGCGCCGAAGCCACTGTGAAGAGCCGCCAGCAGATCCTCGACGAGGCGGTGGAGGACGCGGTGCGCAACGTGGACCAGTTCCGCATGCTGCTGTTGATCTTTGTGGGGGTCGCGATCGTGGTGGCCGGCTTCGTGATCGCCAACACCTTCGCGATCGTGCTGGCCCAGCGCACCCGACGGACCGCGCTGCTGCGCCTGATCGGCGCCACCCGGGGACAGGTCTTCCGGTCCACGGTGCTGGAGTCGGCGGTGCTGGGCCTGGTCGCCTCCGCGCTCGGCGTGCTGCTCGGGGTGGCCCTCGCCGCCGGATTGCGGCTGCTGCTGTCCCAACTGGACGTGCCGGTCACCGGTGGGCTGACAGTGACCGGTTCGACGGTGCTCACCGGCCTGCTGCTGGGCACCGGGCTCACCGTGTGCGCCGCCCTGCTGCCGGCCTGGCGGGGGACGCGGATCGCCCCGGTGGCCGCGCTCACCGATGCCGCGGTGCAGCCCAGCCGGGGTGCTGGTCGGGTTCGACTGAGCATCGGCGCGGTGGTCCTCGCCGTCGGTGTGGCAGCGCTGGCCGGCGCCGCCAGCGCCGGTCAACTGCTCCTGGTGGCGGTCGGTGGGGTGCTCACCTTCTTCGGGATCGTGCTGTTCGGGCCGGTGCTCGTCCCCGCGCTGGCGCGAGTGTTCGGCTGGCCGGTACGTCGCGTGCTCGGCACCATCGGTGAACTGGCGGTCAACAACACGGTGCGCAATCCGCGGCGGGTCGCCGCGACAGCCACCGCGCTGGTGATCGGTATCGGACTGGTCTCGGCGTTCATGGTCGGCGCGCGCAGCACCAAGGACGGCATCGAAAGCAGCGTTGACGCCCAGATCGGGACGGACTTCGTGGTCAGCGGAATCGGTCAGGACCTGCCGGCCGCGCTCGTCGGTGAGCTCGCCTCCCGCCCCGAACTGGGTGTGGTGCACGAGCAGCGCAGCACCGTCGTCGACGACGTCGAGATCCGC
Source organism: Micromonospora alfalfae (assembly GCF_022230925.1). Taxonomy (GTDB): domain Bacteria; phylum Actinomycetota; class Actinomycetes; order Mycobacteriales; family Micromonosporaceae; genus Micromonospora; species Micromonospora alfalfae. Next base: position 10,194 of record NZ_JAKKFH010000049.1, read on the forward strand.
GCGGCCCACCCGGCGCTGGTCGGCCGGACGCTGAGCGGGGTGCTGGCCGGCGACGCCGAGCGGGTCGGGCCGGGGCAGGTGCTGGTGCACCGCGAGTTGGCGCGGGCCCGCAGCTGGCAGGTCGGCTCCCCGGTGACCGTCAGAGGGAAGGCGTTCCGGGTGGCCGCCGTGGTCACCGACGACACCCCCGGCGGCGAGGTGCCCGCCGGTCACGTCATCGACCTGTCCGACCAGGACTTCGCGGCGCTCTTCCCCGCCCAGCGCGGCTACCTGGCCGAGATCGACCCCGCCGCCGGGGTGAGCCCCGAGCGGGCCCGCGACGCGATCACCGCGGTGCTGGGCCGCTACCCGACGGCGAACCTGATGGACCAGGGCGCCTACAAGAAAATGCTCACCGGCACTGTCGACATGCTGCTCGCCTTCGTCACCGCGCTGCTCGGTCTGGCCGTCGTGATCGCCCTGGTCGGCGTGGCGAACACCCTGAGCCTGTCGGTGGTCGAACGGACCAGGGAGAACGCCGTGCTGCGGGCGGTCGGGCTGACGCGAGGGCGGATGCGCGCGGTGCTCGCCGTCGAGGCGGTGCTGATGGCGCTGGTCGGCGCGGTGCTCGGAGTCGGACTCGGCACCGGAGTCAGCGCGTCCACGATGGCCCTGCTGGACCGCCTCGGCGGCGACTTCCACGTGGTGCTGCCGCTCGGCCAGCTCGGGCTGATCCTCGGTGTCGCGGTGCTCGCCGCCCTGCTCGCCTCGGTGCTGCCGGCCCGCCGGGCGCTGTCCCGCCCGGTCGTCGAGGCGCTCGCCGACCAGTGAGCCGCTAGCGGTCCGGACCGGCCGGATCCGCGACCCGGCGACCGGACGGACATCCGCCGGCCGGCCCCGCCATCTTCCCCGGCGGCGGGACCGGCCAGCGGTGCCGGGTCTACAGGCGCTCGACCATCGGGCCGACGCACCGGTTGCGGGTGTCGAAGACGTAGCGGGCGTGCCTGACCACGAGGTCGTAGTCGAAGGTGTCATGGTCGGTGACCACCACCACCGCGTCGGCCGCGCGGACCTCACGCTCGCTGAGCCCGACCACTGTGATCCCGGCGGGGATCTGGTGCGCCTCGGCGTACGGCTCGACGGCGTGCACCTCGGCGCCGAGGGCCTGCAACCGACGGGCCACGTCCACGGCGGGGGAGTCGCGCATGTCGCCGGTGTTCTTCTTGTACGCCAGACCGAGCAGCAGCAGTCGGGCGCCGCTGACGGCCCGGCCGTCCCGGTTCAGCCCACCCATGATCCGCTGTGCGACGTGTTCGGGCATTTCGTGGTTGACGTCGTTGGCCAGTTCGATGAACCGGAACTGCCTACCGAGGCGGCGCTTGACCTGCCAGGACAGGTAGCACGGGTCGATCGGCAGGCAGTGCCCGCCGACGCCGGGGCCGGGCCGGAACGGCATGAAGCCGAACGGCTTGGTCGAGGCGGCGTCGATCGCCTGCCAGACGTCGATGTCGAGGTGGTGCGAGAGCATGGTCAGCTCGTTGATCAGCGCGATGTTGACCTGGCGGAAGGTGTTCTCGATCAGCTTGGTCAGCTCGGCGACGCGGGTGGAGTCCACCGGTATGGTGCGTTCCACGAGGCGCTGGTAGAACCCGTCCACCCGGGCCAGCGCCGCCGGGTCCACACCGGAGACCACCTTCGGGGTGTTCTCCAGGCGCCAGGTCGGGTTGCCCGGGTCGATCCGCTCCGGGCTGTAGCCGAGGTGGAAGTCACCGGGGCTGGTCAGACCGCTGGCCGACTCCAGCAGAGGGCGCAGCAGCTCCTCTGTGGTGCCCGGGTAGGTGGTCGATTCCAAGATCACCGTGCAGCCCGGGCTTACGTAGGGGCCGATACCGATGCCGGCCTGCTCGACGAAGCTCAGGTCCGGGGTCCCGTCGCGCAGCGGGGTCGGCACCGTGATGACGCAGATGTCGAACCCGTCAGCGTCGGTGTACTCCGTGCTGGGGTGGTAGCGGCCGCTGCCCAACGCGCGGCCCAGCCGATCGGCCGGAATGTCCTCGATGAACGACTCGCCGGAGGCGAGCCGCTTCACCCGGTCGGCGTCGACGTCGAGACCGACCACGTCGAGCCCCGCCTCGACGGCCCGCATGGCCAGCGGCAGTCCGACGTACCCCTGACCGATCACAACCAGCTTTTCAGCGCTCACCCAGGCTCCCGCAGCAGATGGTGTAAATAGCCTGCTGGGAGCCTAGAGGCGTCTTCGGCGCCGTAAGTCCGTTTTGAGGATATCGGTGCTTGTGGGACTGGCGGGGGTCGGCGACAGCGCGACTCAACCGCCCGCCGGCACCTCCGGGTCGAGCGGCGGGCTGGAGGTGGCGGGTGGCTCAGGAGGCGCGCTGGTCGGCGGCGGCGCGCCCGTCGTCGGCGCCGCGCTGGTGGGCGGCGCCGTGGTGACGTCCACCGTCGGGGTCGGCGAGTTGGCGGTCTGGCTCGGCTGCACACTCGGCGTGGCGGAGACCGAGGCCGACGGGGAGTTGCCGGTGACGTGCGGCCGGTCCGGCCGGCCCGGCTCGACACTGGTGATCTGCTCGTTGGCCGCGGGCAGGTCGACGGGGCCGCTCGGCGCCACCGTCGGCGAGGTGGCCGGCAGATTGACAGCCGGGTCGTCGCCGACGTTACGCGTCGCGGCCAGCGCCGCCCCGAGCCCGACCAGCGCGACCAGCATGGCCGCCGCCGCGCCGACGAGCGGACCCCGCCGTCGCTGGCGCCCGTCCGCCACCGCCGCGCCGGCCGGCACGTCAGTGCGGGTGCCCGGCCCAGCGTCGCGCAGCGCGACCGGCCCGGCCATCGCCGTCGGCGGCTCGCCGCCGGTGACCGCCGTCCGAGCGGCCTCGGCCATCGCCGCTCCGCTGGTGAACCGCTCCAGCGGATCCTTGGCCAGGGCCCGCGACACCAGGGCGCGGACCGCCTCCGGAATGTCGTGCGGCAGCTCCGGCGGCTCGTCGTCCAGGTGCCGCACGGCGACCTGGAGCGGATTGTCACCGGTGAACGGCGGACTGCCGGTCAGGCAGCAGTAGGTGACAGCGCCCAGGGCGTAGATGTCGGTGGCACCGCTGACCGGTCGACCGGCGGCCTGCTCGGGAGCCATGTAGAGCGCGGTGCCCGGCACCGCGTTGGTGCTGGTGATGCTGGTGATGTCGGTGGAACGGGCCACGCCGAAGTCCACCAGGACGACGGTGCCGTCCTCCTGCACCAGCAGGTTGCTGGGCTTGACGTCGCGGTGAACGATGCCGCCGCGATGCGCCGCGTTGAGCGCTGCGGCCGCCTGGGCCACGATCGACATCGTCTCGGCCACGTCGAGCCGCCCGGCCGCCTCGATCCGCTTCGACAACGGCTCGCCGGCGACGAACTCCATGACGAGGTAGTCCGCCCGCCCGCCGTCGGGGAGATCGTCCGCACCGCAGTCGAAGACCTGCACGATGCCGGGGTGCCGCAGCGCCGCCATGATCCGTGCCTCGGCGCGGAAGCGGGCGATGAAATCGGGATCGGAGACCAGCGCCGGCAGGAGAACCTTGACAGCGACCTGCCGGCCGAGGATCAGGTCGGAGGCACGCCAAACGTCGCCCATGCCGCCCGTGGCGACACGTTCGTCCAAGCGGTAGCGACCGCTGAGCACGACCTCCGATGACAACACCGCATTACCGTACCTAGAGTGGCGCGGGGCGGCGCGCCGTGGCAGGGCCGCCGGGCGGCCGGTTCAGACCGGCTGATCCGGCCTGACCTGTGTGGACGCTCGCCCTTTATGACGCTGCGAAAGGGTAGTGTCACAAAACGCGACTATTTCCGTCGCTCGGGCCGTCGATGGTGGCAAGAAACCCCGTACAGGCGTGGTTGGCGTCTGCTGCGTGCCGGCCGTTACGACGACGCGCCGTCGGGCCGGGTTGATAATTGTCACTCTTCCGTGACACGACGCCGACTTGTCGCTTCGTGAGCCCCCTCTTAGCGTTAGCCCGGCTCGGGCCCTCCCGGCTACCTCGGCGCGCAGCGCGCCAATCGAGCACCCCGGCGTTGGCCCCGGACACGCCGCCCCGACAATCGTGGTCGCGGGCACAATCTGAAGCGGTGGAGGGCGGTGCGGTGCTGGTGCTGATCGGGCGGACGACTCGTGCCGCGTGGCGTGCGCCAGCCCGGTTGGTCGGGCCGACCCGCCCCGAACGACGCGTGGGCCGCGCATGACCGCCGACCTGTCGGAGGTGGTGACCGCCGCGCAGGCCGGGGACGAGGAGGCGTTCCGCTTTCTCTACCGCAGCCTCCAGCCCGGGCTGCTGCGGTACCTGACCGCGCTCGTCGGGGCCGACGCCGAGGACGTCGCCTCCGAGACCTGGCTCCAGATCTCCCGTGACCTGCCCGGCTTCACCGGGGGCGAGTTCCGGGCGTGGGCGGTCACCATCGCCCGTAACCGCGCGATGGACCACCTGCGCCGGATGCGCCGTCGCCCCTCACTCCCGGTCCCGGTGCAGGCGCTCGTCGAGCTCGCCAGCGACGCGGACACCGCCGAGCGAGCCAGCGAGACGATCGGCACCGAGACCGCCCTCGCGCTGATCGCCACCCTCCCGCCCCGGGAGGCCGAAGCGGTCCTGCTGCGGGCCGTGATCGGGCTGGACGCGGGATCCGCCGGCCGGGTGCTGGGCCGCCGGGCCGGCGCCGTGCGGACCGCCGCTCACCGTGGCCTACGCCGGCTCGCGGTCCTGCTCGAGCGGCAGAGCCCGGCCGGGTCCTCCGTCGGGGTCGAGGGGGTGCCACCGCCGCGTGCGGGGAGTGGCCCCGCCCTGCGGGCATCGCACGTCGAACCGGCGGACGGCTGACGTGAGGGGACTCCCGATGAACCCGTTCCGGCGGGCCGACCACGCCGACACCGAGCGGCTGCTCGACTCGGCCCCTGCCTGGGTGGACGCCCCGCTGGATCAGGGCCCCTCCGCCCCGCCCACGGAGGCGGACGCGAACTCACCTGAGGTGACCTCGCACGCGCCCCCGGTCGAGCCGGTGATCGCGTTGCTCGCCGCGGCGGCCGGCCCCGTCCGCCCGGGTGAGTTGGCCGGGGAGGACGCCGCGGTGGCCGCGTTCCGGAACGCCCGAGCCAACCCGGCGCCGGCCGTGCCGCAGCGGCCACGCCGTCGCCGGATGACCACCGGCGCGGTGGCCTGGATCGGCGCGGTGGCAGCTACCGCCACGGCGGGGGCCGCCTTCGCCGCGGTCACCCGGGACCGCGAGCCAGACCCGGTCGCGCCGGCACCGTCGCGCCCGTCACCCTCGCCGCACCAGGGCGCATCCCGGTCGACCGAGCCCGGTCGGTCGGTGGGCCCTGACGTCGCGTCGCCGGGCGCGCCGCCGTCCGTCACCGCCACACCGTCGACCGGTCCCACCACCGTCGGCCAGATGCACGGACTGTGCCGCGCGTGGCGGGCGAAGAAGCCCGAGCAGCGGGAGAAGGCGCTGCGCACGCCGGCCTTCCAGAAGCTGGTGACCGCCGCTGGCGGACCCGCCAAGGTCGAGGCGTACTGCCAGCGGCTGGTACCCGAGACGAAGCCGTCCGAGCCAGCGAAGGTCACGCCCTCCGCGCCGGCGAAGGGCAAGCTGTCCCCTTCGGGGCAGGCCCCGCCGGCACCGCCGCGACCGGGCCACCCCACCGGCGGCTGACCGGCTGGCGGTTGGGAGCGGTTTGGTTCCGCCCTCCTTCGGAAATTCGTCTGTTAGACAGAGGTTGGTGGCACCGTGCACGCCCCCCGACGGTGTCGGTGGGTGGGTTTACGGTGGCACAGTGTGCCGGACCCGGCACATCGGAGAGGGGGCCCGACCCTTGGTGACGTCATCCGACCTGGACCGCAGCGCCATCCTGCGCGAGTCCGCAGCCGCAGTCCGACACCTCGCCCGGATCTGCTTCAAGACCGGCCCACCCACCCACACCGGCGTCGAACTGGAATGGACCGTGCACGACGCCGCCGATCCCGCCCGCCCCGTCGACGCGACGAGGCTGCGGGCGGCGCTGGGGCGGCACAGCCCCGCCACGCTGGATGCCACCAGCCCAGCCGAGCCGCTGCGACACGGCGGCATGGTCACCCTGGAGCCCGGTGGCCAGTTGGAGATCTCCACCCCGCCCCGCCCCTCGGTCGCCACGTTGATCCGCGCCACCGAGGCCGACATCGCCCAGGTCACCGACCTGCTGGCCGCCGCCGGGCTGATCCTCGGCAGCAGCGGCATCGACCCCCACCGACGGCCCCGCCCGGTGGTGGAAACTCCCCGTTACCGCGCGATGCGCGGAGCCTTCGACCGCCACGGCCCGGCCGGCCGCACGATGATGTACAGCACCGCCGGCCTGCAGATCTGCCTCGACGCCGGCGAGCCGGACCAGGTCGCTGACCGCTGGGCCGCGGCCCACGCGGTCGGGCCCCCACTGCTCGCGGCGTTCGCCTCCGCCGCTCGACACGCCGGGCGGCGCACCGGTTGGGCCTCCGCCCGGATGGCCGCCTGGCTGGCCATCGACCCGACTCGGACCCGCCCGGTCTGGTCGCCCTCCCGGTCGGCGGACGATCCGACCGACGCCTGGATCAGCTACGTGCTCGCCGCGCCGCTGCTCTGTCTGCGCCGGCACAGCGCCGACTGGGCCGCGCCGCCCGGGGTGACGTTCGCCGACTGGCTCGACGGCGCGCTGCCCCAACCGCCCACCGCCGATGACCTCGACTACCACGTCAGCACCCTCTTTCCGCCGGTGCGGCCGCGCGGCTACCTGGAGCTGCGCTACCTGGACGCCCAACCCGATCGTGGCTGGCGGCTGCCACTGGCGGTGGTGACCGCCTTGTTCGCTGACCCGGGCACCGTGCGCGAGGCGTACACGATCGCCGCGCCGGTGGCGCACCGCTGGTCGGCCGCCGCCCGGCACGGCCTGGCCGATCCGCCGCTGGCCGCCGCCGCGGCGGCCCTGCTCGACCTGGCAGTGAGCACCATGCCCCGACTGGAGCTGCCGGCCAGCACCCACGACGAGATCCGGCGAGGGATACGCCAGCGGCGGGCCGCCGCAGAGAGGAGAGACCAGTGAGCGCGAGGAGTGAGCCGGTGTCACGAGCCTCGACGGCGGGCCGCGTCGACGGCGAGCGGTTGCGCGACCACATCGCTGTGGAGTTGGCCCGGGCCCGCGCCCGCAGCGCGTTGCTGACCGAGGTGGTCGACGACGCCGACCTGACCCGCCAGCACTCACCGCTGATGTCGCCGTTGGTCTGGGACCTCGCCCATGTCGGTAACCAGGAGGAGCTCTGGTTGGTCCGGGACGTCGGGGGCCGGGAGCCGGTCCGGTGTGACATCGACGAGCTGTACGACGCGTTCAAGCAGCCGCGCCGGGACCGCCCCACGCTGCCCCTGTTGCCGCCCGCGGAGGCGCGCGCCTACCTGGCCACCGTTCGGGACAAGGTGCACGACCTGCTCGACGCGGTGACCTTCACCGAGCGGCCGCTGGTCGCCGACGGGTTCGCCTTCGGCATGATCGTGCAGCACGAGCAGCAGCACGACGAGACAATGCTCGCCACCCACCAGCTGCGCTCGGGGCCGGCGGTGCTGCACGCCCCGGCGCCGCCCGAGCCGTCGGTACGGGTCGGCGCGGAGGTGCTGGTGCCGGCCGGCGAGTTCACCATGGGCACCGACACCGATCCGTGGGCGTTGGACAACGAACGTCCGGCGCACCGGGTCGACCTCCCGGCGTACGTCATCGACGCCGCCCCCGTGACCAACGGCCAGTACGCGGCCTTCATCGCCGACGGCGGCTACACCGAGCAGCGCTGGTGGAGCGCGGCCGGCTGGGAGCATCGGGTTCGGGAGCAGCTGAGCGCCCCGATGCACTGGCGTCCCGACGGCGACGACTGGTCGTATCGGCGCTTCGGTCAGTGGGCGCGGGTGCGCGCCGACGAGCCGGTGGTGCATGTGTGCTGGTACGAGGCGCAGGCGTACGCGGCGTGGGCCGGCAAGCGGCTGCCGACCGAGGCGGAGTGGGAGAAGGCGGCCCGGTGGGATCCGGCGACCGGGCGGTCGCGTCGTTACCCCTGGGGGGACGACGACCCGACCGAGGCGCACGCCAACCTCGACCAGCGCCATCTGCGACCGGCGCCGGTGGGCGCGTATCCGGCCGGCGCGTCGCCGTTGGGTGTGCACCAGCTCATCGGCGACGTCTGGGAGTGGACCTCGACCGCGTTCGACGGGCATCCGGGGTTCGCCGCGTTCCCCTATCGCGAATACTCGGAGGTCTTCTTCGGCGGCGACTACCGGGTGCTGCGCGGTGGCTCGTTCGGCACCGACCGCTCCGCCTGCCGGGGCACCTTCCGTAACTGGGACTATCCGATCCGTCGTCAGATCTTCAGCGGTTTCCGCTGCGCCCGGGACGCGCGACCGGACGAGACGTACCGGTGAGTCGCCGCACGACCGGCGGCCCGGCGGCGGGCCGGGGGCGCTGATGTGTCGCCACCTGGCCTACCTGGGGCCGCCGGTCACCCTGGCCGAGCTGTTGTTCGACAGTCCGCACTCGCTGGTGCGGCAGTCCTGGGCGCCTCGCGACATGCGCGGCGGCGGCACGATCAACGCTGACGGGTTCGGTGTCGGCTGGTATCCGGGGGAGGGTGAGCCGGTGCGGTACCGGCGGGCGCAGCCGATCTGGAGCGATCCGACCATCGCCCAACTGGCGGCGGTCACCAGCAGCGCGGCGGTGGTGGCGGCGGTCCGCTCGGCCACAGTCGGGATGGCGGTGCTCGACAACGCGGCGGCGCCCTTCGCCGAGGGGCGGTGGCTGTTCAGCCACAACGGTGTGGTCCGCGGCTGGCCGGACGCCGTGGTGCCGCTCGCCGCCGGTCTGCCGGTGCGTGACCTGCTCACTCTGGACGCCTCCACCGACTCGGCGCTGCTCTGGGCGCTGGTGCGGCATCGGTTGCGCGCTGGTGCCGACCCGGTCGAGGCGGTCGGGCGGACGGTGACCGATGTCGCCGCCGCAGCCCCAGGGTCGCGGCTCAACCTGCTGCTCACCGACGGGCACCGGGTGGTGGCGAGCGTGGCGGGGCACGCGTTGTCGGTCCGCGAGACGCCGGGTTCGGTGCTGCTCGCCTCCGAGCCACACGACGACGATCCCGGGTGGCGGTCGGTGCCGGAGGGGCACCTAGTCGTCGCCACAGCGGGTGAGGTGCGGGTACGTCCACTGCCGACCCCGGTGAGCCGCGCCGGGCAGGCACGCAACGGTTGAGCGAACAGAGGAGCGAACCGATGACCGCGGAACCCCTGGAGATCTACCTCGAAGAGGGTGACCTGGAGCGTGGCCTGCGCGACGACGTCCGGGCCGGGCTGAGCGCCGGCCGCAAGTGGCTGCCGCCGAAGTGGTTCTACGACGCTCGGGGCAGCGAACTCTTCGAGGAGATCACCCGACTGCCCGAGTACTACCCGACCCGGGCCGAGCGGGCCGTGCTGGCCGCGCACGCTCCCGACATCGCGGCGCTGACCGGGGCCAAGACGCTCATCGAGTTGGGCTCCGGCTCGTCGGAGAAGACCCGGCTGCTGCTGGACGCCTTCACCCGCCGAGGTGGGCTGGGTACGTTCGTCCCCCTCGACGTGTCGGTCAGTGCGCTGCGCGGGTCCACCGCCCAGATCGCGGCCGACTATCCCGGCCTGCGGGTGCGGGGCATCGTGGGGGACTTCACCAGGCAACTGGACCGGCTTCCCACCGGCGGTCGGCGGTTGGTGGTGTTCCTCGGTGGCACCATCGGCAACCTGTTGCCCGCCGAGCGGGCCGAGTTCCTGACGGCGATGCGCGCCGCGTTGGAGGTCGGCGACTGGTTGTTGCTCGGCACGGACCTGGTGAAGGACCCGTCGGTGATAGTGCCGGCCTACGACGACGCCGCCGGGGTCACCGCCGAGTTCAACCGCAACGTGCTGCACGTGATCAATCGGGAGTTGGGCGCCGATTTCGACCCGGCCGCGTTCGAGCACGTCGCCGTGTGGGATCCCGACCACGAGTGGATCGAGATGCGGTTGCGGGCGACCCGGCCGATGAGCGTGCGGGTGCTGGGGCTGACTGTCGATTTCGCGGCGGGGGAGGAGCTGCGTACCGAGGTCTCGGCGAAGTTCCGCCGGGAGGGGGTCGCCGCGGAGCTGGCCACTGCCGGCTTCGCCGCGACGGAGTTCTGGACCGACCCGGACGCGCTCTTCGGTGTCACGTTGGCGCGGGCGCGGTGAGCCTGTTCACCCGGCGCGGTCGGGCCGGGCGGTGATCCGATAGGCTGATCACGCGAAGGGGAGTAGCCCCCAATGTCGTGGTCGACATACTGGTGCGTTCCGCATCCGGCCACGCGGCCCCGGTTTTCTCGGGGCGGGCGAGACCTTCGACTCAGGCTGTTGCAGCCGGGTCGAGGGCGCCCCTGTACCTCCTCCCGGCGTGAACGGGAAGGATGTCATGGAGGGATTTTTCGCCGCGCTGGTAGTCAGCTTCGGCGTCATCTTCGTCGCCGAGCTGGGGGACAAGTCCCAGCTGATGGCGCTGACCTTCGCCACGCGCTTCAAACCGATTCCGGTGCTGATCGGCATCACGGTCGCCACAGCCGTGGTGCACCTGGCGTCGGTCGCCATCGGCGCGAGTCTCGGGGCGGTCCTGCCGACCGAGTGGATCTCCCTGGTTGCCGGCGTGGCGTTCCTCGGGTTCGGTGCGTGGACGTTGCGCGGGGACAAGCTCACCGAGGAGGAGAAACGCAAGGCGGAGAAGACCAACAAGACCGCGCTGGTCGCGGTGTCCGTGGCGTTCTTCCTCGCCGAGCTGGGCGACAAGACGATGCTCGCCACGATCACGCTCGCCACCAAGTACGGCTGGTTCGGCACCTGGCTCGGCTCCACCATCGGCATGGTGGCCGCCGACGCGCTGGCCATCCTGGTCGGCCGGATGCTCGGCCGGCGGCTACCGGAGAAGACCATCAAGTACGGTGCCGCGATCCTCTTCGCCATCTCCGGTCTCTGGCTGATCCTGGAAGCGGTGAACGAGCTGACCTGAGCCCCGACTAGCTGCCCGGAGGGCGGGTAACGGCCCGGGGTGGAGCCGGCCGAGTTGTTGCGCCAGGGCGACCAGGTGCTGGTTGCCGTGGTGGAGGTGGCCGGCGCGCTGGTGATCTTCGTTGGTGCGGTGTGGGCGGCGGTGCGGTTCGTGGTCGAAGGGCTGCGACACCGCACCGCCGCCCGCTTCACGCCGATCCGGCTCTCGCTGGGCCGCTTTCTGACCCTGGGCCTGGAATTCCAGCTGGCGGCCGACGTGCTGCGCACGGCGGTGTCCCCGTCGTTCACGCAGATCGGCCAACTGGCCGCCATCGCGACGATCCGAACGGCGTTGAACTACTTCCTGGGCCGCGAGATCCGTCAGGAGCAGCGTCAGGTGGCCGAGGGGGAGCGTCGACCGTGACGGGCACCCTGGTCACGGCGGTCACCGCCCTGGCGCTGGTCGCCGGGGTGCTCACCACGCTCACCACCGGGGCGCTGCGCCGCGGCGTCCGGGTTGTGCTGGACCTGCTCACCGCGGCCGGCCTGCTGCACCTCGCCGGCGAGCCGGGGTGGAACGGCCTGGCCGGCGCGGTGGCGATCATCGCCCTGCGTCAGCTGCTCGGGGCGGCGCTCAGCCGCCGACCCCCATGGTCCGGCCGACAATCCCCGGCGCCCTGCGCGGAGGACGATCACCACCTACCGTTGGCCTCGACAGGTGAAACGGGAAAAGCGGGAGGATGACCACATGAGCCGGCACGACGAACCGAACGAGTACGGCTACGCCGGCGGCGCCACCGCCCCGGAGCCTCCGCCCGGCGGGAAGCCCGACGAGCAGGATCGCGTCGAGGCGGTGGCGGTGCCGGGCGACGACCTCACCGGGCCGACGGCCGAGGCGCTGGTCGAGGAGACCGAGGACCTGCCGCCCGCCGACCGTCGCCGCTGAACGCCAGCCCGCGCGGTTGGTGCGGCGGCGCGGCACGGCGGCGAAGACGCGCTCGCCGCGCCGCCCCTTGGCGCTTCGCGTTCGCTGAATCGCGCCGATGCGGTCAGCGGGCGTCGGGATGCTGGTAGACGTCGGGTACGCCGTCCCCATCGGCGTCCAGCCGCTCCCGCTCTGCCACTCTCCGGTACGCCGCGTTGCGGCGGACGAGCACCGTGGCGGCCAGCCCGGCGGAGATCACCGAGCCGAGCAGCACTGCCGCCTTTACCCGTTCGCCAGCGGTGCTGCCCGCCCCGAAGGCCAGGTCGCCGATGAGCAGCGAGACGGTGAAGCCGACGCCGGCCAGCAGGGCGATGCCGAGCAGGTCGACCCAGGTGATGTCCTCGTCCAGTTCGGCACGGGTGAACCGGGCCAGCAGGTACGTCGAGCCGAAGATGCCGATGCTCTTGCCGAACACCAGACCGGCGACGATGGCGATCACGATCGGGTCGCGTAGCAGGGCGCCCAGGTCGGTGCCGCGCAGTGTGACCCCGGCGGCGAAGAAGGCGAAGATCGGCACCGCGAAGCCGGCCGACACCGGCCGCCAGCGGTGCTCCAGGCGGGCGGCGAGCCCACCCTCGCCCGCCTCCGCGGTGCCCGCCTGCTCGTTCCCGGTGGTCGGCTGGTCGCCGCCCGCCGGTCGACGGGCGAGCACCGGGACCGTGAAGCCGAGCAGGACCCCGGCGACCGTGGCGTGCACGCCCGAGGCGTGCATCAGTGTCCAGGCGGCGATTGCGAGGGGGATCAGCGCCCACCACCAGGTACGCCCTCGCTGCACCAGCGCCGCGAAGAGCCCGATCGCCGCGAACGCGGCGAGCAGCGGAACGGGATGGAAGCCGGCGGTGTAGAAGATCGCGATGATGATGATCGCGAACAGGTCATCGACCACCGCGAGGGTGAGCAGGAATGCGCGCAGGCCCTGGGGCAGATGTGAGCTGACCACCGCGAGTACGGCGAGCGCGAATGCGATGTCGGTGGCTGTCGGAATGGCCCAACCGCGCAGGCCCTCCCCGCCCCCGCTCAGCACCACCGCCACGTAGATCAGCGCCGGCAGCAGCATCCCGCCGAGCGCGGCCGCCATCGGCAGCGCGGCTCGGCGCGGGTCGCGCAGGTCACCGGCGACGAACTCCCGTTTGAGCTCCAGGCCCACCACGAAGAAGAAGATGGCCAGCAGGCCGTCGGCCGCCCAGGTGGCCAGATTCAGGTCGAGGTGCCAGGGCGCGCCGGGCCAGGGCACGACGTCGCCCAGCCGGGTGTACGAGTCGGACCACGGGGAGTTGGCCCAGATCAGCGCGATCAGAGCGCCTGACAGCAGCAGCGCGCCACCGACGGTCTCGGTGCGCAGCACCTCGGCCAGGTGCCGGGCCTGCGGCCAGGACGATCGGGAGAACAGCCGCATCTTCGGCGGACGCTGGCCTGTCGGCGGGGTGGGGGAGGTCAACTTCGGGCTCACCTACAGGAGTCGGGACGGCAGGAATCCACTCGCCGACCAGACTTCCCGGCACACCGCTGTCGACCCTATCCGGCGGTGCGGCCGGCGGCGACCGCTGGGCCGATCGGACGCCGTTCGATCGCGGCTTCGACTTTTCCCAGTTGTCGCCGCTGCCGAATGGACGTTTGTCGGGTTGGTCATGCGGGCGCACATCTCGCACCCGGAATATAGGTAACTCCGGACATAAGCCGTATGAGCCGCTTTAATGGTTTCACGAGTTTAGAGACGACCTTGGGGGTTTTCGTGAAGTTCTTTGCCGTAACCGGACCGGCACGGGGGCGCTCCTGATGGACCTGCTCCGCCAATTGCGCCACGTGCGTCGGCACTGGTGGGTCGCGCTGGTCACGGTCATGGTGGCTCTCGGCGTCTCGGCGTTCCTGACCGTACGGGCCCAACCTCGATACGTCGCCTCGGTGACCTTCTTCGTCACCACCCCCAACACCGGCGTCACCGACGCCTACCAGGGCGGGCTCTTCCTCCAGCAGCGCGTCAAGTCGTACGCCGACCTGCTCAGCAGCGACCGGCTGGCGCAGAGCGTGGTGGCCGAAACTCCGGTCGGCCTCACCGCGGACGAGGTGCAGCGCCGGGTGAGCACCTCCACCGAGACCGGCACCGTTCTGCTGCGGGCATCGGTCACCGACACCGACCAGACCCGCGCGTTGCGCGTGACGGAGAGCCTCGCCAACAAGTTCGTCGAACTCGTACAGAAGGTGGAGACGACGCCGGAGGGCAAGGCGCCCATCAAGATCGAGGTGGTCAGTGGCCCGCGGGTCAGCGCCAACCCGGTCTCGCCGCAGCCGGTCCGCAACCTCACCCTCGGTGGCCTGGTCGGCCTGATCCTGGGCATCGGTCTGGCGATCCTGCGCGGCGTCGCCGACGTCCGACTGCGCGACGCCGCCGGCCTGCAACGCGCCACCGGCAGCCCGCTGCTCGGTGAGATTCCGTTCGAGGCCAACGCCCGCAGCGCCCCGCTCATCGTGGGCGACGCCGCGACCTCGGCGCGCGCCGAGGCGGTCCGCAAGCTGCGGACCAACCTGCGCTTCGTGGACGTCCACGAGCCTGCCCGGGTCATCGCGGTGACCAGCGCCCTGCAGGGCGAGGGCAAGACCACCCTCTCCTGCAACCTGGCCATCGCCCTGGCCGAGGCGGGCTGGCGGGTGCTGCTCGTCGACGCCGATCTGCGCCGCCCGAAGGTCGACGACTACCTGGGCCTGGACGCCGGCGTCGGCCTCACCGACGTGCTGGTCGGCGACGTGAAGGTGGGCGACGTCGTGCAGCGCTGGGGCGACAAGTCGCTGCTGGTGCTGCCCAGCGGGTCGGCCCCGCCGAACCCGAGTGAGCTGCTCGGCTCCAAGGCCATGTCGGACCTGCTGCTGGCGCTGCGCGAGTCGGCGGACATCGTGATCATCGACACCGCGCCGCTGCTCGCGGTGACCGACGGCGTGGTGGTGGCCGTGCAGGCCGACGGCGCGCTGCTGGTGACCCAGCAGGGCCGTACCTCGCGCACCCAGGTCGCTGCGGCGGCCCGGTCACTGCACTCGGTCTCGGTCCGGCTGCTCGGCTGTGTGCTGAACATGGCCAAGGTCGCCAAGGCCGAGGCGTACCAGTACGAGGCCTACCGGGTGGTGGCCTCGACTGCCGAGGCGTCGGTGCCCGCCGACCGGGCGGCGTCCGGCCGGCACAGCGCGACAGCCGACGGGGTCAACGGCGTCCCCGACCACACCCAGGAACTCACCCGGCTGCCCCGATGAGCGCGGCGAGGGGTCGCAGCGACCGTTCGATCTCCTCGGCGCAGCGTCGGAAGTCGGCCGCGGTACCGCCGATCGGGTCCCGAAGGTCGTCCTCGTCCGGGGCTGCGGGTTGCAGCCGTCCCCGGGCCTGGGCGGCGGCGGCGATCGCCGCCCGCAGCGGGTCGTCGGCCGAGTCGGCGGGCGGCTCGGCCGCCGCGGCCAGCCGGCCGAACTGGCGCAGTGTGAACGTGCGGTGCAGCGCTCCTGGCGCCAACGAGGTACAGATCGAGCGTTGGCGTCGGGTCGCGGTCAGCACGAGCGTCGCGTCGACCAGATGCTCGGGGCGCAGCCCCCTGGTCCGGAACGCCGCCGGGTCCGCACCGATCTCGGTCGCGACCTCCATGGCGTACGGGTGCATGGCCAGCCCGTCGATCGCGTCGGTGCCGGCGCTGGCCACCTCGACGGGTCGGTCGGCCAGCAGCCGGCGGGCCAGGTACTCGGCCATCGGTGACCGGCACAGGTTGGCGTGGCAGACGAACAACACGCGATCAGCCATCGGTGCCCCTCTCATCGGTACGGACACCGGCGCTCGCACCGCGGGGGCGGTGCGTCGACGCCGGAGGTCGCGCGGGGAGGGGTTGTCGGCATCGTACGCGCGCCGCACGCCGGCCGGTCGTGGTGCCGCGCCGGTCGCCGGCGATCCCTGTGGGACGGAGGCGCGCCGGTGAAGATCGGCATCCTGTCGTACCACTTTCCGCCCGAGCCGGCGTTCATCCCGGGGAGCCTCGCCGAGGAGCTGGCCGCGCGTGGGCACGAGGTGCGTGTCCTCACCGGCTTCCCGGACTACCCCGGTGGCCACGTCTATCCCGGCTGGCGGCAGCGGTGGCACCACGAGACGCACAGCCAACGGCTGAGCGTCCGACGGGTGCCCCGGTACCCCGGGGGTGCCGCGTCCGTCGGCGGCCGGATGGCCAGCTACCTCTCCTTCGCCGGCAGCGCGGGGCTGGTCGCACGCCGGTTCCTGGGAGACGTGGATGCGCTCTACGTCTTTCAACTGCCGGCGACGACGTTCGCCGCCGCCGGGGTGCTCCGGTTGCTCGGGCGGGTGCCGGCGGTGCTGCACGTGCAGGACGTCTGGACCCGCGACGGCGCGGACGAGGGGAGCGAGGGCCGCTGGGCGGCGCGGATGCGCGGCACGATGACCCGGATCTACCGGAGCGCCGCGCGAATCGCGGTCGCGGCGCCGTCGATGAAGGACCTGGTGGTCGCCGCCGGCGCCGACCCGGCCCGGGTCCGACTGGTGCTGAACTGGACCGACGAGCGGATCTTCCATCCGGCGACACCCGGCGCGGCGGCCCGCCAGCTGGTCCGTCGTGACGGTCGGTGCGTGGTGATGCACGCCGGGACCATAGGGGCGCGCCAGGGACTGGAGACCGCGGTCCGTGCGGCCGCGGCACTGGACCGGACGATGGATCTGGTTCTGGTCGGTTCCGGCGCGGCGGAGCGGCGGGTGCGGGGGCTCGCCGCGGAGCTGGGGGCGGAGAACGTCCGTTTCCTGGAGCGGCGGTCGCCGGTCGACATGCCCGAGCTGTACGCCGCCGCCGACTACCAGCTGGTCATGTTGCGCGACCTTCCTGAGCTGCGCGGCACTGTGCCCGGCAAACTCCAGGCCGCGCTCTCCTGCGCCGCGCCGGTCATCGCCTCCGCCGGTGGGGACACGGCCGAGTTGGTCGAACGGGCTCGGGCTGGGTTGTCCTGCCCGCCGGAGGACTGGGCGGCGTTGGCCGACAGGTTCTGGTTGGCAGCCACCATTCCGCCGCCGACCCGCACCGAGATGGGTCGCCGGGGGAGGGCCGCGTACCTGCGCGAGATGTCGCTGCCCGCAGGCGTGGACCAGATCGAACGGCTGTTGCACGAGGCCGCCGGACGGGTCGCAGAGCCCGCCGCTGAACCACGAAGAAAGCTCGCTTAAGGGACGACAATTGCGATAACGGTACGAACTTCCCTCAGGCGTGCTAAGAACGTCAGGGAATCGACCTTCTGTCCGGTTCCGCGAATGGGAGTGTGGTGTGACGGTGAGCGAACGTCCGATCCGGCGACGGAGCCGGTCCCGGCGTCGTCGGCGGGCCCGACTGCGACGGGCCCTCCTCGGCGCCCTCGTGGTTGGCTCGCTGCTGCTGGCGACCGGCGGGTGGATCGGCTTCCGCGGCTGGCAGGCGCGCACCCACCTGCTCAACGCCGCCGGCCTGGCCCGAGAGTTGAGCGCCCAGATCGTCGGTGGGGACACCGACCGCGCCCTGCGGACGCTCGCCGCCCTTCAGGAGCAGGCCGGCGCGGCTCGTACGGCAACGGCAGACCCGAGCTGGGAGCTCGGACGGCGTACGCCGATCGCCGGCGACGACCTCGACGCCGTCGCGCAGATCGCAGTCGCCATCGACGAACTGGCCCGGCACGCGTTCCCGACCCTGCTCCGGACGGACCTGGCCAGCCTGGTGCCGACCGGCGGCCGCGTGGACCTCGCCCGGCTCGCCGCCGTCTCCACGGAGCTGTCCGGGGTGCACGAGTCGGTGCAACGTACCCGCCAGAACCTGGCGGCGGTGCCGGCCGACAGTCTGGTCAGTCAGATCCGGCAGGCGCTGAGCGACCTGCGCGACGAGATCGACCGCCTCGCCAGCCTCACCACGGCCGCCGATCAGGGTGCCCGCCTGCTCCCGCCGCTGCTCGGCGCGAACGGCCCACGCCGCTACCTGCTCGTCTCGCAGAACCTCGCCGAGTTGCGCGCCACCGGCGGCATGTTCGGCGCGTACGCGATGATCGAGGCGGAGAACGGCAAGGTGAAGATGGGCAAGCAGGGCAGCACGTCCTCGCTCGGTCAGTTCACCCCGGCGCTGAAGGTGCCCGCCGAGACTCGGGCGCTCTGGACGGACCTGCCCGGCATCTACCCCGCCGACGTCAACCTGTCCCCGCACTTCCCGACCGCCGCCACGCTGTACCGCGAGATGTTCCGGCGCAAGACCGGCACCACTGTCGACGGCGTGCTCGCCGTTGATCCGGTGGTGCTGTCCTATCTGCTCAAGGCGACCGGTCCGGTGCTGGTGCCCGGCGGTGTCCCGCTCGCCAGCGAGAAGGTAGTGCAGACCCTGCTCAACGACAGCTACCAGAGTCTCGACGTCAAACAGCAGGACGAGTTCTTCGCGGCGTCGGCGTCCGCGGTGTTCGACGCCTTTTTCAAGAAGAATGTCAACCCACGGGTGTTGTTGTCCGCATTTGACCGTGCTATCACCGAACGCCGGATATTGTTCTGGAGTGCCCGACCTGAGGAACAGCGGACATTCGGCGAGAGCCGGATGGCCGGGACGCTTCCGGAACAGGACACCGTGCCGACCGTCGGCGTGTTCCTCAACGACGGCAGCGGCGCGAAGCTCGGCTACTACCTGCGGCCGACGGCGAACCTGACGGTCGGCGAGTGCCGATCGGACGGCCGCCGTGAGCTCCGGCTACGGGTGACCCTGCGCTCAACGGCGCCGAAGTCCGGACTTAGCAAATCCGTCCTCGGCCTGGGCCTGGCTGGCGATCCGTACACCGCCCGCACGTTGGTGTCGATCTTCAGCCCGGCGGGCGGCGCGGTGCTGGAGGCCCGGCTGGACGGGGTCGAGACGGCACTTGGCAGCGGCACCGAACGCCGACGTCAGGTGGCGACGGCCAGCGTCGATGTCGGCCCCGGCGCCGAGCGGGCACTGGAGGTCACCCTGCTGACGGCCAAGACCGGCGTTGGGCAGGCCGAGCTGTGGCTGACCCCCACCGCCAGCCCCTGGACCACCCAAGTTCATTCCGCACCAAGCTGTGATCAGTAGGAGGGAACCAAATCATGCGGCTATCCCGCATCATCATGGCGCTCACGGTCGGCCTGGCCGTGGTGGCCGTGCCGACGGCAGCGGGGGCGGCACAGCCGCAGCCGCAGCCCACCGCGACGACCGACCCGCCGCAACCGCCGCCGTACCCGCCGACCGCCGCGTCGCTGACCGTCAACCGGCCGACGATCTACCTCGGCGAGACGGTAGTGCTCACCGGCACCAACTTCGGTCCGAACGAGACCGTCGACATCAACGTGACTGTCACTCCGCAGGCCGCTCCGGCCGGCGGCGCGGCTCCGGCTCGCCGCAGCGACGGCAGCACCGTGGCAATGGCTCCGGTGGCCTACCAGGCGAGCGCGCCCCTGCACTTCACGGCGTACACCAACGCCCAGGGTCGCTTCACCAAGAGCTACAAGCCGTCGGTGACGGGTCTGCTGACCTTCACCGCCACGGGCCGGGAGTCCGGCCGTACCGCCACCACCGAGCTGCGGGTGCTGCACAAGAAGCAGCCGCTGCCCGTCACGGGTGACAGCCTCGGCACGCCCATGAAGCTCGGTGGCGGCCTGGTCGGCGCCGGAGCGGTGATGCTGCTGCTGACCCTGGCCTGGCGTCGTCGCCAGCGCTTCGGTGGTGCGGCGCACTAATCCACACCCACCGGGCCGCGCCCGGACAGCACGCAAGCTGGCGCCCGTCGGAACACTCCGACGGGCGCCAGCCTGTTCGGATGGACGCCCGCCAGCGCCGTCCCCGGCCGTCGTCGGTCCGGCCATGCCCGCCGGTGTCAACGTCGACACCGAGCGGTACGCCCAACGTCCAGCGCTGCCGCGTCGAGGGTCAGCCCGGCCCGCACCCCTTTACCGGTTTACCGGCGACAGTCTCTTCCCAGGCGGGGTGGGTAACACCGGCGAACGGCCTTCAACACGGTCACGGTGAGGCGCTGCCCAGCCCGTGTGTCCGCCAGCTGCCCATCTGCGGCCTCGGCGTGCGGCTTCGGTGTGTCTTGCGGCCTTTGCGCGGTCAACCCATTCGTGATCGACTCGGGTTTCATGATGTCGGGGTGTCCGGCCGTCCGGGATGCCCCGACTTCCGTGAACCCGAGTGGATCACGCGGGTGAGGGTCGATTCGACGCCTTGGACGCGGCGCTGGGTGGGTGGTTTGTCCGTGACCGGGGGTTTCTGGGCGGTGACCGGATGCACTCGTGGGTCGGAATCGTGGCCGGGGCGGGGTCGTTACATACCCTGACGATCGCAGTACCACCGGCCCGCCGCCCGCCCCCTCGGGGCAGGTCGCGCAGGTTGGAATGCCGGCCAACGCCCGGTCGTTACAGTCCCCACGACGACCTCTGGCACCGCCTTGATGAGGGTGCCGGCAGGTGGGCCAACCCGGAATGAC
>NZ_JAKKFH010000005.1 GCF_022230925.1 Micromonospora alfalfae
GGCGCCGGGCGAATTCGCCCGGCGCCCGATCGCGTACCTGTCGAGTCAGCGGCGACCGACGGTGAGCACCGGCTTGGTGACCTCGGCGAAGAAGTCGTTGCCCTTGTCGTCGACCACGATGAAGGCGGGGAAGTCCTCCACCTCGATCTTCCAGACCGCCTCCATGCCCAGCTCCGCGTATTCGAGCACCTCGACGTGCTTGATGCAGTCCTGGGCGAGGCGGGCGGCGGGGCCGCCGATCGAGCCGAGGTAGAAGCCGCCGTGCTGCTGGCAGGAGCGGGTCACCTGACCCGACCGGTTGCCCTTGGCCAGCATCACCTGGGAGCCGCCGGCCGCCTGGAACTTCTCCACGTAGGCGTCCATCCGGCCGGCGGTGGTCGGGCCGAACGAGCCGGACGCGTACCCCTCGGGGGTCTTCGCCGGGCCTGCGTAGTAGACGGCGTGGTCACGCAGGTACTGCGGCATCGGCTCACCGGCGTCCAAACGCTCGGCGATCTTGGCGTGGGCGATGTCCCGGGCGACCACGAGCGGCCCGGAGAGCGAGAGGCGCGTCTTCACCGGGTACTTCGACAGCTCCGCGCGGATCTCGTCCATCGGCCGGTTGAGGTCGACCCGGACCACCAGCTCCGCGTCGAGCGAATCGTCGGTGACGTCGGGCAGGAACCGCGCCGGGTCGGTTTCGAGCCGCTCCAGCCACACGCCCGACGGGGTGATCTTCGCGACGGCCTGGCGGTCCGCCGAGCAGGAGACGGCGATCGCCACCGGGCAGGACGCACCATGCCGGGGCAGCCGGACCACCCGTACGTCGTGGCAGAAGTACCGCCCACCGAACTGCGCGCCGATGCCGAAGTTGCGGGTCAGCTCCAGCACCTCCGCCTCCAGCTCCAGGTCGCGGAAGCCGTGCGCGCTCATCGAACCAGAGGTCGGCAGCGCGTCGAGATACTTGGCGCTGGCGTACTTGGCGGTCTTCAGGGCGTACTCGGCGGAGGTGCCGCCGATGACGATGGCCAGGTGGTACGGCGGGCAGGCCGCGGTGCCGATCAGCCGCAGCTTCTCCTCCAGGAACTGCATCATCCGCGTTGGGTTGAGCAGCGCCTTCGTCTCCTGGTAGAGGTACGACTTGTTGGCCGAGCCACCGCCCTTGGCCATGAACAGGAACTTGTACGCGTCGGGGTGCCCGTCCGGGTCCTCGGCGTACAGGTCCACCTGGGCGGGCAGGTTGCTGCCGGTGTTCCGTTCGTCCCACATGGTCAGCGGGGCGAGCTGGGAGTAGCGCAGATTGAGCTTGGTGTACGCCTGGTAGACGCCTCGGGAGATGGCTTCCGCGTCGGCACCGTCGGTCAGCACGTGCCGACCGCGTTTGCCCATCACGATGGCGGTGCCGGTGTCCTGGCACATGGGCAGGACACCGCCGGCGGCGATGTTGGCGTTGCGCAGCAGGTCCAGCGCGACGAACCGGTCGTTCGGCGAGGCGGCCGGATCGTCGATGATCGCCCGGAGCTGCGCCAGGTGCGCGGGGCGCAGGAAGTGCGCGATGTCGTGCATCGCCTCGGCGGTCAGCGCGGTGAGCGCGGCCGGCTCCACGGTGAGGAACCGACGACCTCCGGGGCCGTGTACGACGTCCACGCCCTCGTCGGTGACCAGGCGATAGTCCGTCTGGTCCGGGCCGGTCGGCAGCAGAGGGGCGTACGAGAATGCGGCGGCACTGCTCATGAGCGGCAAGCCTAGGGCAGACCGGTCGATCACTCCCACCCGCCGGGCGGGTCCTGGGACGCCGCTCTCATCCACCGGGCGTGCCGGGCCCGTCCGCGATCCGGATCATCGGGCGAACCGCCCCGCTCAACCGTCCTTGCCACCGCCCGGGTCGGGGCAGAGTTCCCTCTTCGGCCCGCAGTCGCCGTTGTTCGGCCCGTCGGGGCCAGGGCCGCCCGGCCCGGGATTCCCACCATCGCCGGGCGGTCGGGCGGGCGAGCTTCCGGACGCGCCGCCGAAGCGGACGTACCCGATCTCCCGCCCCTCGCCGATGATCATCCCCTGGGACCCGACGGCGAGGGCGTTCGCCGAGGTGCGCAGGGCGGCCAGCTCCCGGCCGGTGCGCGGGTCAAGTGCCGCCAGCCGGGACGGCTTCTCGTCGGCCACCACCGCCGCGTACGGGGTGAGGGCGGCTGTGGCCTTGCCGCTGGCCTGTCGCGTCCAGAGCACCTTCTCGGTGCCCAGCTCACGGGCGATGACCGAGCGCTTGTCGGCGGCTCGGAACACCGCCGAACGATCGTCCACCGCGATCAACTTGGTGCCCGCCGCACCGACCCAGAGCAGCCTTCCGTCGTACCCGTCGATGACCGCCTCGCGGCCGTCCGGGGCGACGCCGATCAGCACGTTCCGCGCACCCTGCGGGTCCTCGCGTTGCACGCAGCCGGCGGAGTCGGCGGTGCGCAGGTTGATGCCGGCCCGCTGCCAGGCCTCCTGCCCTGTCGCCGAGTCCCGGGCGGAGATGGCGAAGTAACAGGTGCCGTCCTGGGAGCGGGCGGCGATCCGCAGCAGCCGGCCGCCCACCACGGAGAGCCGCTCCTCCCGGTCGGGCTCGACGTTCTGCAGCACCCGGCCGGTGGCGGTGTCGACCACGTGGACCCGACCGTCGACCGGGAAGCCCAGCAGCGGTGGCGCGGCCTCCGCCCCGGCCACGCCGTCGTCGATGCGGGTGGCGGTGAGCCGGCGGGTGCCCCGCAGGCCGGGGTTGTCGGCGAGCAGGCCGCTGTGCACCCCGGGCAGGAAGGCCGTCCAGAGCGGCGCCGTGCCACGCGGGTCCCAGGCGCTCAGGGTGCAGTCGGTGGCGTCCGTGCACCTGGCGTCGAGGAGCAGGTTGCGGTACGTCCAGACGGCCACCGCGTCATCGTCACGCCGCCGGGTCGCCCCGGTCGTCGGGTCGAGCAGCTCGTACCCCTTGACCAGGAGCTTGCCCACGGCCACTACCGGGTCCCGGTCGCCACCGGCGACCGCCGCCCAGTCCGCCTTGCGCTCCCAGAGCTGGGCGCCGGTGGCCAGGCTGCGAGCCTCCACCCGGGTGCGTTGCTCGACCACTACGGCGTCGCCGGCGATGGTCACGCTGCGCGGGGTGCCGCCGACCCGTTGCTGCCAGACCACGTCGGGCTCGGAGATGGGTTCGCTGCGGTCCACCCAGTCCCACAGGCCGGGGAACGGATTCCACACGCCGGTGGCGGCGAGCGCGACGACCACGGCGAGGCCGAGCAGCAGCCCACCGCGCACGCTCCCCTTCGCCACCCGCACACCGTAGCCACGATCACGGATCTTCCGTACGCCCGCGCCGCCGTGTCGCCGCGCTTTCTGCGCTCGGAGGTGTTACAGCGCCCTTCCCTCCGCCCGAACAGCGCTACGCACCAGCGGCAGCGTGCGGTAGGGGATCTGCTCGGCCAGCGCGATGATCGTCGAGGCGCGGGTGATGCCGGCGGACGAGACGATCTGGTCGATGACCCGTTGCAGGTCGGTGTTGGAACGGGCCACGATCCGGCAGAGCAGATCGCTGGAGCCGGTGATGGTGTGCGCCTCCAGCACCTCGGGGATGGCGGCGAGGTGAGCGGTGACCGGGTCGTGACCGTGCCGCTGACTGATCTCCAGGGTGACGAAGCTGGTCACCCCGAACCCGATCGCGGCCGGCGCGATCTCGGGGCCGAAGCCCTCGATGACCCGCCGCTCGACGAGCTTGTCCAGCCTCGCCTGCACTGTGCCCCGGGCCACCCCGAGCCGCCGGGAGCACTCCAGCACCCCGATCCGCGGCTCCTCGGCGAGCAGTTCGATCAAGCGCACATCGAGCACGTCGAGCTGTACATTCTGCTCACCATTCATGAGTGACGACCATACCGAATGCGCAACCTGACCAGCATTTCTGCCAACAGTTGCCCACTCGATGCCGGGGCAGCGATCCTCGCCACAAGAACCGACCACGGCGGCCCACAAGGCCGGCCGGTACGCGAGGGAGCCCACCATGACCCAGGCGATCGACCGACCCCAGTCGACCGAGGACGTCGACGTCGACCGGCTCGTCGGCGCTGTCGACCACGACATCAGCCACGACCCGTTCCCGGTGCGGGGCCTCGACCACGTGCACTTCCTGGTCGGCAACGCCAAGCAGGCCGCGCACTACTACTCCACCGCCTTCGGCATGACCTGCGTGGCGTACCGCGGCCCCGAGCAGGGCTACCGGGACCACGCCCAGTACGTGCTGACCAGCGGCTCGGCCCGGTTCGTGCTGACCGGTGCGGTGCGCCCGGACGCCGAGGGCGCCGAGCACGTGGCCCGACACAGCGACGGGATCAGCGACATCGCGCTGGAGGTCCCGAACGTGGACGCCGCGTACGCGCACGCCATCGCGCAGGGCGCCGCCAGCGTCGTCGAGCCGCACGAGGTGACCGACGAGCACGGCACCGTCCGGATGGCAGCCATCGCCGCGTACGGCGACACCCGGCACACGCTTGTCGACCGGTCCCGCTACACCGGCCCGTTCCTGCCCGGCTTCGTGGCCCGGGGCCCGATCGTGGACCGGCAGCCGATGATCGACGCCGGCATTCAGCCGAAGCGCTTCTTCCAGGCCGTCGACCACGTGGTCGGCAACGTGGAGCTGGGCCGGATGGACGAGTGGGTCGAGTTCTACAAGCGGGTGATGGGCTTCTCCAACATGGCGGAGTTCGTCGGCGACGACATCGCCACCGACTACTCGGCGCTGATGAGCAAGGTCGTGGCGAACGGCACCCGCAAGGTGAAGTTCCCGCTCAACGAGCCGGCGATCGCCCGCAAGAAGTCCCAGATCGACGAGTACCTGGAGTTCTACCAGGGCCCGGGCGCGCAGCACATCGCCGTCGCCACCAACGACATCCTCGCCAGCGTCGACGCGATGCGCGCTGCTGGTCTGGAGTTCCTGGACACCCCGGACTCGTACTACGACGACCCGGAGCTGCGCGAGCGGATCGGCAACGTGCGGGTGCCGATCGAGGAGCTGAAGGCCCGCAAGATCCTGGTCGACCGGGACGAGGACGGCTACCTGCTCCAGATCTTCACCAAGCCGGTCCAGGACCGTCCCACTGTCTTCTTCGAGCTGATCGAGCGGCACGGCTCGCTGGGCTTCGGCAAGGGCAACTTCAAGGCGCTCTTCCAGGCGATCGAGCGGGAGCAGGAAGCCCGCGGCAACCTGTAACACTTGCAAGCGTGACGCAACCTCCGTCGTACCCGACGCCGCCGGCCGGTGGGCCCCGACCCACCGCCGGCGGCTTCGCGCCGCAGCCCGGACCAAACCTCCAGGGGTACGCCCCGCAGTACCGCCATGCCGAGTTCACGCGAGCAGTCGTCGTTAAGGTGTCCCCGTGAGCGAGCAAAGCGGACTGGTGGCGGCGTGAGCGTTCAACCTGGTTGGTACGTCGACCCCTCCGACACCGAGACCCGGCGTTACTGGGACGGCGAGGGCTGGCTCGGTGCGCCCATTCCCGTCGACGCCACCCCACCGGATGGTCCGCCGCCGCCCGAGCCGCCGCCCGCGCCGGTCACCCCGGCCGCGCCCGCGGCGGCGACTACCCCCGAGTCGGCGACCGGCGCGCCGGGTTGGTCACCCCAGCAGGGCCCACCCCCTGGGTACGGCCAGCAGCCGGGGCACGGCCCGGGCTGGGGACCGCAGGCCGGCCCTCCCGGCTGGGGCCCGCAGGGCGGTCCGCCGGGCTGGACCCCGCCGGGTGCCCCTCCCGGCTGGGCGCCTCCGGCCGGTCACCCCGGCTGGCCCGGACGACCGCCGGAGCCCCTACCGCACGGTTTCAGGTTGGCCGGCTACGGCCGTAGGTTGGTCGCCCGGCTGATCGACTTCGGCCTCGTCTTCGCACTGAACGTGGTTGTCAACGGCTGGTTCGTCTGGCGCTGGGCTCAGGAGTGGGCGCCGTACTGGCAGGAGGTCTTCCGGCGCGCGTCGCGCGGCGACACCTCCGCCGACGGCCTGCCGCTCCCCAGTGAGCAGGCGAATTCTCTGCTGGTGGCGATTCTGCTGATCGCCACGGCGCTCTGGCTGGCGTACGAGGTGCCGACGATGGCTTCCGGCGGGCAGACCGTCGGCAAGCGGGTGATGCGGATCCGGGCGGTGCCGATGGCCGCCGACCAGCCGCTGGGCGTCCGCCGCGCGCTGAGCCGGTGGAGCACGCTGGGCCTGCCGACTCTGCTCTGGTACTGCGCCGGGCTGGGCCTGGTGCTGCAACTGGTCGATTCTCTCTCTCCCCTCTTCGACCACCCCCTGCGCCAGGCGCTGCATGACAAGCGCGCGCAGACGGTGGTCGTCGAGGTCCCCCAGCACATCGATACCGCCCCCTCGAACGACCGTAACCAGCCCCCGGGAGACACCCCATGACCGACTCCGGACGTCACCAGCCGGCGCTGCGGCTGACCCGCGTCGACCTGGACGCGCTGCCCAGCTACGTGCCGGGGCGCAGCCCCGCCGACCTGGCCCGGGAGTTGGGCCTGCCGGAGGCCATCAAGCTGGCCAGCAACGAGGTGCCGTACGGGCCGCTGCCCGGCGTGGTGGAGGCGGTCACCGAGGCGATCACCACCTCGCACCGCTACCCGGACATGGGTGTGGTCGCGCTGCGGGACGCGCTGGCCCAGCGGTACGGGGTGGACGCCGATCGGATCGCCACCGGCTGCGGTTCGGTGGCGCTGGCCGAGCACCTGGTGCGGGCCACCTGCCTGCCCGGTGACGAGGTGCTCTACTCGTGGCGGTCCTTCGAGGCGTACCCGATCATCGTGGCGACCAGCGGCGCGACAAGCGTGCGGGTGCCCAACGACGCCGGGCACGGGCACGACCTGGCGGCGATGGCTGCGGCGGTGACCGACCGGACCCGGGTGATTTTCGTCTGCAACCCGAACAACCCCACCGGTACGGCGGTGCGCCGGGCCGAGTTGGACCGGTTCCTCGACGCGGTGCCGGACGACGTTCTGGTGGTCATCGACGAGGCGTACCGGGAGTTCGTCACCGACGCGGAGGTGCCGGACGGTCTCGACTACCTGGACCGGCCGAACGTGGCGGTGCTGCGCACGCTGTCGAAGGCGTGGGGGCTCGCGGGGCTGCGCATGGGTTGGCTGGTTGCCCAGCCGGTGGTGGCCGCAGCCATCCGTAAGGTGGCGACCCCGTTCTCCAGCAGCACGGCAGCCCAGGCCGGGGCGCTCGCCGCGCTGACCCAGGTGGCGGAGATGGAGCGCCGCTGCGCCCTTGTCGTCGCCGAGCGGGACCGGGTCACCGAGGCGCTGCGCAAGTTCGTGCCCGAGGTGCCGGCGAGCCAGGCCAACTTCGTCTGGCTGCCGCTGGGCGAGCGGGCCGTGGCGTTCGGCAAGGCGTGCGAGGCGCGCGGTGTGATCGTGCGGCCGTTCGCCGGGGACGGGGTCCGGGTCACCATCGGCACCCCGGCCGAGAACGACGCGTTCCTGGCTGCGGCCGAGGCCGCGCTGGCCTGAGGGACAGCTCGCCGTCGTGGGCGGTACCGCCCACGGGCAGGGGACGAACGACGGGGCGGGCGGGACAGCACTCAGCTGCTCCGCCCGCCAGTAGCCGACTAGGGCGCTCCGTCGACCACCGCCAGTCGCCACTGCGCGTCACCCTCGACCCCGACGGCAAGATCGGTCGAGACGCCCTTGTCGACGAAGACCTGGGACAGGTTGGGCACTCCGTCGCAGGGATATCGCAGCGGAGCGGCGGTCTTCACGTCCAGTGCGATCCGACCTCCTCCGGTGCAGACGAAATACACAGTGAAGCTGGCCTCACTGGGAACGACATCGGCGATTGTTGCTTCCTTCTGCTCTGCCAGCGGGCCGGCCAGCAGCACCCGACCGGCCGGAAACCACCCCGTCGGCGCTTCCGGAGTGGGGGAAGGCCGGCTCGGCACGGCGGGTGAGGGGGGTTCGGACGGCGGCGCCGATCGTCTCGCCGTGTCACCGGTGCAGCCGCTGACCATCAGCAGGGGGACGACCATGCCGATGGCCAGGCATACGGCGTAACGACCAGCACGCATTTCGCGTCTCCAATCCAGGCCGGACGAGCCTGATGAACCTCACCTCGTTCGTCAAGCCGCCGGGCGGCCACGGCCAGCAGTACAGCCTCCAGGCTTCGCGGTAGGGCGCGTACGCGCTGCCCGAGTTCTCGGAGGCCGTGCTGCAGTTGCTGGAGACGTTGTTCTCCGGCCCGGCCAGGCGGCCATCACCTTCGTCGTGAACTAGGGGACGTTTGTCCGGGTTGATGTATTTTATGCCCTATATTCCGAATCAGCCGGTTGCCGATGAACCGCGCCGGCTCACTTCGAGAAAACGGGGTACCGAACAGTGCGCACTGCCAAGATCTTTCTGGCCGGAGCGGCCGCAGCGGCGATGGTGGGATTCCTCGCCGCGCCGGCTGCCGCCGCGCCCACCGACACCACCGACACCACGTTCGAGGTGCTCGCCGGCACCCTCGACATCACCGCGCCGGCCGCCGCCGACCTCGGTGACGGCGCTCCCGGTGGCACCATCACCGGCCAGCTCGGCGTCGTGACGGTCGACGACTCCCGAGGTGCCGCCGACGCCTCCTGGGTCGCCTCGGTGACCGCGACGGTCTTCCAGACCGGCGGCGGCTCGCCACCCGAGACGGTGCTGCCGTCCGAGATCGACTACTGGTCCGGCCCGGCGACGGCGACCACCGGTGACGGCACCTTCACGCCGGGGCAGGCCACCGCCGGCGACGCCGCAGCGCTGGACAGCGTCACCCCGCTCACCGCCTTCACCCACAGTGGCGGCACCGGCGGCAACACCGCTGCCTGGAACCCCACCCTGGTGGTCAACGTTCCGCTGGACAGCATCGCGGGCGTCTACACCGGCACGGTGACACATTCCGTGGCGTAGCCGTCGGGGGCGGTCGATCATCGCGGTCGCGCTCGCCCTGTTCTGCCTTGCCGGTCCGGGTCTGTCGACCCGGGCCGGCGCGGTCGAACCGGATGCGGGCCCGGACGACGGCACCATCGGGATCCGGCTGCTGGAAGCCCCGACCGAGCGCCGCACCGACCCCCGGGCGCTGCGCTACATCGTCGACCACCTACCGCCGGGCACCACCATCAAGCGGCAACTGCTGATCGTCAACCGCACCGACCAGACCCGTCGGGTCGACGTGTACCCGGCGGCGGCGACCCTGGAGGACGCGGGGTTCCGCTTCGGCGAGGGTCGCGCCGAGAACGAGCTGACCACCTGGGTCACCCTCGACGAGCGCTCGGTCGAGCTGGGACCGTGGGCAGAGACCCGGGTCCGAGCGACCATCACCGTGCCGCCGGCCGCTTCCCGGGGCGAGCGGTACGGGGTGGTCTGGGCGTCCACCGCCTCGACGCCTCGGGCCGGCGGCGAGATCACCCAGGTCCACCGGGTCGGAGTCCGGATGTACCTCGACGTCGGGCCCGGCGGCGAACCCGCCTCCGACTTCTCGATCGGCGAGATGCGCCCGGCTCGCAGCCCCGAGGGCGAACCGTCGCTGACCGTCCAGGTCACCAACACCGGAGGCCGTGCCATCGACCTGACCGGCGCGGTCATCCTGAGCGACGGCCCGGCCGGCAGTCGGGCCGGCCCGTTTCCGGTCGGGCAGGGCGTCACGCTGGCGCCGGGCGCCTCCGGGCAGGTCATCGCCCGACTCCCGACCACGTTGCCGAACGGCCCCTGGAAGGCGGAGGTGAACCTGGAGAGCGGCCTGGTGAAGCGGAGCGTCACCGCGCAGGTCACGTTCCCCGAGGCTGGTCAGGTCGGGAAACGGGGCAGTGTCGTCTCCCGGATCCTCTCCGGGTGGACAGTGGCCGCGGCGGTCGTGGGCCTGCTGCTGGTCGTCGGCCTCGCCATGCTGGCCCGCCGGTCCCGCCGATCCGGGCAGCCTCGGCCTCCCACCATCCGCCCGAGGGAGCGCACCCCGGCCGGCCGATGATCGCGCGGGCAGCCCGAGCGCCTGCTCCGGCCGGCCCGTCAGCTCGGCCTGCTCCGGCCGGGGCCCGTCAGCTCGGCCTGCTCCGGCGGGCGGCGATCCACCCGGCGGCGAGCAGGGCTGCGCCCAGCACGGCGAGGAGCAGCACCGACCCGCCCGACCCGGTGACCGGCAACTCACCGCCGTGACTCGGTGTGGGCTGGGGTGGTGCCGTCGGCGTGGACGTGGGCGGCGGCTGAGTCGGAGGCGGTGTCGGCGACGCCGGCAGGATCTCGAAGGTGACTCCCGTGCCCGCCGACGGCTCGGCCCGTACGACGCCGAAGCCCCGCGCCGAGGCGGGGTCGGCGGCCAGCACCGGCGACGCCGCCAACGCCAGGCCCGCGGTGGCGGCGAGCGCGCCGCCCACGAGGTAGTTGGCTGCTGTCCTGGCCATGCGCCGACCCCTTCCACCGGAAACCTGAACCGTGAAAAACGTACCCTTTCACGACAAAAGGAATGGAATGGTTCGGTGTTCCGAGGCCGAAGACGCCACGATCAGGTGGCGGCCAGAATCACCGTCTCGCCGGTGTAGTAGTAGCGCCGGTCGTCGCCGGTGGGGTCGACCGGCCTTCGGAGCCGCTCGATCGCGACGAACCCGTCCTCGGCCGTCACCGCCCCGGGTGCCCAGCCGGTCCCGTCCGAGCCGACATTGAGCGCGAAGCGGGACAACTGCCTACCGGTCACCGGATCCAGCGTCACCAGATCGTTCGCCTCGGTCAGCAGGTGCACCCGGCCAGGCTGCCCGGCCAGTACCCGAGCCGCACCCAGGCCCGCGGACCGCCACAGCTCGCCGCCCGTACGCGCCGATCGACCCACCACCACGCCGTCGAGCACGGCGACTGACTGCTCACCGACCAGCGCGGCACCGGCCGGATCCAACGCGGGGGCGGCGACCGGCGACCCGGCAGTCAACAGCCAACCCTGACCGCCCTCGTCACCCGGCCCGGCGGTCCGCAACCCCAGACAATCCGATCCACCGGTACGACAGCCGAGTGGCGTCACCACAAACCCGTCCGGGCCGCCCGGCGGACGCCAACGCTCACGTACCTCGCCCGTCGCCGCGTCCCGGAACTCGACAGTGGCCGCTCCGGCGCAGGTGTCCAGACCGATGAGCAGCCCGGTGGCGCTGGTGCCGACATCACTACGGCACCTGCCGCCGGGCAGCTCGACCCGCCACAGCTCCCGGCCGCCGCTCAGCTCGACTCCACGCGCCTGGGCATCCCCGGTCACCACCAGCACGACCCGCCCGTCGGGAAGGTCGGTGAGCTGGAGGCCTGGCGCATCCCAGACGGTCGCCGCCCAGGTACGCCGCACCGGCGCCGTGCTCTCCACGGGCTCCGGTCCATCGGCTCGCCAGAGCACCCCGCCGGTCCGGGCGTCGAGTGCGACGAGCTGCCCGTCGGACCAGCGGCTGACCACAGTGCTGCCGCTCGCCACCACACCGGTCAGCTCGGCCGGCCACCGCCGGTACGACCAGTACGGGCTGGTCCGGTACCGGCCGTCAACCGGCCGGTCGGCGTAGACCTGGCGGTGTGCGGCGTACACCCGCAGTCTCCCGTCGACGATCAACGGGGCGACCGGCAACCGACCGATCACTCCGGCGGCAGGCCGGGCCGGGGCCGGGTAGTCGGCCCGTGCCACGGTGCTCACCTCAGCCGGTGCGAGGACCCGGTGGACGATGACCGCGACGGCTGCCGTCGCGAGCAGCGCCGCGACCACGATCGCGAGCCGTCGCCGGCCTCTCGGGAACCTCATGCCGCACCTCCGCCCGGCACCCTACCCAGCGGAGAGGGCCGGACCCCGTTCAGGTCACGGCGACGGCTGACGGCCTGGCACTCAGGCGGCTTCGACGGAGCCGGTGGCACCGGCCGCCACGGCAAGGTCGGCGAGATCACGCCAGAGCGCCGCCTCGACCGCCCGCGCGGCAAGCCCGCCGAGCAACAGTGCCACCACCCGACCGTACGGTGCGGTCGGCACCGCCTCGTGGGTGACGGTGATCGCGGTGCAGCCCCGACGGCGGCGGCGGACCGGCCGCAGGCTCCAGGTGATGCGGTAGTCGGCGCCGGTGCCAGAGGAGCAGAGCACCAGTCGCTGCGGTGCGAGCGCCTCGACCACCAGGAACTCCTCGGTCAGCGTGCCGCCGCCCGGCTGGACCCGTTCCTCGCGCCAGGAGGTGCCGGGCCCGAACGAACCCGGGGTGAGCACTTCGATCGGGCCGGCTGCGGTCAACCGGGCGGCGCGGCCGGGCAGGTCGGTCAGCAGACGCCAGACGTCGACAGCGTGCGCCTCGATGATTCCGGTAATCGCCACCGTCGACATGCCACCCTCCCGTGTCCCCGACGGTACGCGGAGTGAGGGCCGGACGGGGCCCCCGGAGCGGAATTTCCACCACCCGGGGGCCACGCTGTCCGATTGGGCGGTCGCTCCGGCACCGGTCGTCGTCGACCGGCGCCGAAGCGCCGGTCAGCGCTCGAAGCGACCGGCCCGAATGGCGCCGATGAACGCCGTCCACCCCGGCGGGCTGACCGCGAGTGTGGGACCGGCCTGGTCCTTGGAGTCGCGGACTCCGACCAGACCATGGACGTCGACCAGGTTGTCCGCCACTTCCACGCAGAGCCCCTGGTCGTTTGAGCGGCTGCTGGTACGCCAGACCGCGCCCGCAAGATCGTGCATCGTCGTTACCTCCGTGTGCGTCGGGATTGCCCCACCGCTGTGGCCGGGCGTGGGCCCGGCTCGTGTGGGACGACTTGATCCGCGTGACCAACGGCGCAACGAGGGCTCTTGATCGCACCCGCTGTGCGATCAAGAGTCCCGTGAACGAGACGACTCGAAGACCAGATGGTCAGAGCGCTCCGGAGGGGGCGCAGTAATCCGACTCGGCAGTGGAAGCCGTTGACGTGCTGGGCCGCAGCCCCGGCTTCAACGGGCCGGACGAACAGTGCCGGACACCTCACCGAGGGCGATGGTGGTGCCGTCCGGGCCGGGCGCGGTGGCGGTGATGGTCACCGTGTCGCCGTCGTTGAGGAAGGTACGGCTCTCGCCGCCCACGGTGACCGGCTCGGCCCCACCCCAGGTCAGTTCCAGGAAGGACCCGACCTGTCCCCGGTCCGGGCCGGAGACGGTCCCGGAGGCGTACAGGTCGCCGGTGCGCAGCGAAGCTCCGTTGACGGTGAGGTGCGCCAACTGCTGCGCCGGGGTCCAGTACATCGTGGCGAACGGGGGCTCACTGACCTGGTCGCCGTTCCACTCGACCGCCAGGCGCAGGTCCAGGCCCAGGTGCGGCACGTCCCGCAGGTAGTCGACCACCGGCGGGTCCTGGTCGGGGGCCGGCACAAAGGCGTCGGCGAGGGCGTCCAGTGGCGTCACCCAGGCCGAGACCGAGGTGGCGAACGACTTGCCGAGGAACGGGCCGAGCGGCTGATACTCCCAGGCCTGGATGTCGCGGGCCGACCAGTCGTTGACCAGCACCACCCCGAAGACGTGCTCGGCGAAGTCGTCAACGGAAACCCGGTCGCCCAACGCGCTGGGTACGCCCACCACGAAGCCGACCTCGGCCTCGATGTCGAGGCGTACCGATGGGCCGGTGACCGGGCCCTCGGCGGAGGCCCGCTGCCCGGTCGGCCGGGTCACCGGCGTGCCGGAGACGACCACGGTGCCGGCCCGGCCGTGGTAGCCGATCGGCAGGTGCTTCCAGTTGGGCAGCAGCGGCGGCTGACCGGGGCGGAAGATCTGCCCGACGTTCGACGCGTGGTGAACGGATGAGTAGAAGTCGACGTAGTCGGCCACCTCGATGGGGAGCAGCAACTCCACGTCGTCGAGGGGCACCAGCAGCGGCTCCACCGCCTCCCGGTGCGCCGGGTCGGTCAGCAGCTCGGCGATCCGCTGCCGTGCCGCCGTCCACTGCGGACGCCCCAGGGCCATGAAGTCGTTGAGCACGGGCCGGCACAGCGTGCCGGCGGCCAGCACCAGCTCGGCGGCCTCGGCCGCCGCGAGGTCGAAGACCCACGACCCGATCCGTACGCCGATCCGCGACGGGCCCCCGTTCTGCCGGAACACCCCGTACGGCAGGTTCGTCACCCCGTACGGCGAACCGTCGGCGCCGGTCACCCAGGTCATGCGTCGTAGCCCCCGTTCACCAGCCCAAGCCGGATCAGATCGGTCAGTGGTTCCAGGATGCTGCACGAGCCGAAGCCCACCCACAGGGGGCGAGGCCCGTCCAGTCGTGCCGTCGTGCGCTCCACCAGTGGGCGCGGGTCGACCACTGTGAGCAGTTCGGCGACCGAGCGCACACCGTCACCGTCGGCGGCGGCCAGTGTCGCGGCCAGTACGTTGGCGTAGCCGTGGTGGGTGAACCCGGTCTCCGGGTCCAGGTGTCGGATCGCCTGGTGCAGTCCGGCGGTGAGCTTGAACGGCAGGCCCCGGTCCCGGCAGGCGCAGATCACAGTGGCCAACTCGGTCGGGGTGGGGAAGAGCTCGGCGGCCAGGCCGCCGGTGCGGAACTTGGCAGCGATCGGCACCCCGTCGGCCCGTGCGGCGACGAGCGCATCCAGTGCGCCCATCAGCCCGAAGGTCAGCGGCAGTTCGGCGTAGACGGTTTCCACGCCCGGTAGCGCGTCGGTCAGGCGCAGCAACTCGGCGATGCCGGGCAGCGGGTCCTCGCCGCGCTTGGCGACCGCCACCTCGACCTGACGCGCGGTGACGCCGTCGGGGGCGAGAAACGACAGCGCGAACGGCAGGTTCCCGATCCCGGTGTCACCGATCACCCCGACCACCAGGCCCTCGCCCGGGTCGACGAGACCGCTCAGCGCACCGGCGGCCACGTCCGACGCGGGGATCAGCAGTGGGCCGACCAGGTCGGCGTACCAGGCGGCGCGGTGCTGGCGGTGGGCGACCAGTGCGTCGTGCAGCGCGGCGCTGCCCGGTGGGAAGACGGCGGCGTCGTCCACCAGGCCGTGGAGGAGTGCTGGCACCTGCGTTGACACGGAACAAGAATGTACGGGACGCTACGAGGAACGGACAACAGCGTCCGATTATCGGACGCCCTCGGCCGGTGAACGGGAAATATCGGGAGGCGAGATGCCGTACTACCGCAGCGTCGGCGAGGTGCCGCGCAAGCGCCACACCCAGTTCCGGCAGCCCGACGGCAGCCTCTACGCCGAGGAGCTGATGGGCCAGGAGGGCTTCTCCTCCGACTCGTCCCTGCTCTACCACCGGCACGCGCCCACCGCGATCCTGGCCGCCGACGAGTTCACCCCACCCGCCTTCACCCGGGTGCCGAACCTGCCGCTCAAGCCCCGCCACCTGCGCACCCACAAACTGGACACCGGCGGTTCCGACCCCATTCTCGGCCGGCAGTACCTGCTCGCCAACGACGACGTACGGATCGGTTACGTGGTCGCCGACCGACCCTCACCGCTGTTCCGCGACGCCACCGGGGACCACTGCCTCTACGTCGAGTCGGGCACCCTTCGGGTCGAGTCTCCGTTCGGCGTGCTGGACGCGGTCGCCGGCGACTACGTCGTCATCCCCACCTCGACCATCCACCGGCTGGTGCCCACCGGCGACCAGCCCGTCCGGCTGCTCGCCGTCGAGGCGTCCGGGCACATCGGCCCGCCCAAGCGCTACCTCTCCGTGCGCGGCCAGTTCCTGGAGCACTCGCCGTACTGCGAGCGGGACGTACGCGGCCCCGACGCCCCGCTGCTCGTCGACGGCGATGAGGTCGAGGTGCTGGTCCGGCACCGACGCGGGTGGACCCGCTACGTCTACGCCCACCACCCGTTCGACGTGGTCGGCTGGGACGGGCACCTCTACCCGTGGGCGTTCTCCATCCACGACTTCGAGCCGATCACCGGCCGCATCCACCAGCCCCCGCCGGTGCACCAGACCTTCCAGGGGCCCAACTTCGTCATCTGCTCGTTCGTGCCGCGCAAGGTCGACTATCACCCGCAGTCGATCCCGGTGCCGTACAACCACCATAACGTCGACTCCGACGAGATGCTCTTCTACACCGGCGGCAACTACGAGGCTCGGCGCGGCTCCGGCATCGAGCAGGGCTCGATCTCCCTGCACCCGTCCGGTTTCACCCACGGCCCCCAGCCGGGTGCCGCCGAGCGTTCCATCGGCGCGGACTACTTCGACGAGCTGGCCGTCATGGTCGACACTTTCCGCCCGCTGGATCTCTGCGACGCCGCCAGCTCCTGCGAGGACGAGGGTTACGCCTGGACCTGGGCGCGCTAGCGGATGGCGGTACGCGTGAACACGGCGAACTCGGCCACCGCCGTGGTGGCGATGGCCAGCACCAGGGGCCACGGGGAGCCGACCACGGCGTACACCAGCAGCAGCAGCGGCGCGGCGGCCACGGCGTAGATGGCCAGGGCCATCGCCCGGTCCGAGTGCAGCAGGGCGGGCAGGACGGTCCGGGTCAGCCCGGGCAGCCGAGCCGCGAGCTGCCAGACGATGATCCCGCCGGTGAGGGCGGCGAGCACCGCCAGGACGCGGGAGAACCCGTCGCTCGCCGACGCCGCGAACGCGACCAGCACCGCCGCGACCAGCGACCACCCCGCGCCGTAGAGCACCAGGCGGTGCAGCCCGTACGCGAGGGTCCGTGGCGAGTCGATCCGGCTCGGGCTGACCGTCACCGCCTCGGCGACGTGCTCCAACGCCTCCGACCAGCGGCGCTGCTCCAGCCGCATGACGCCAACGTCGTGGCCGGCCTCGCCGATCCGTGGGTCGAGCCGCAGCGCCTCCCGGTAGGCCCGCTCGGCCAGGTCGAACAGGTTCAGGCGGGCGGCGACCAGGCTGAGCACCAGGTGCGCCTGCGGCTCCTGCGGGGCCAGCTCGACACCGCGCCAGGCCGCGTTCAGCGCCGGCTGGCCGTTGCGGGCGCCGGCCAGGATCGCCGCCGCGCTCCGCTGGGCGTACGCGTCGGCCGGGCCGAGGGTGAGGATCCGATCGGCGGTGGCAGCCGACTCGCTGTAGCGCTCCAGGTCGGCCAGGGCCATCCCCCTGGCGGCCAGCGGCGGCAGGGCCTCCGGTGCGGCGGCCACTGCCGTGTCGGCGGCGGTGAGCGCCTCGGCCGGGCGGTCGGCGGCCAGGTGCACCCGGGCCAGCATGGTGAGCGCGTCGACGTCATCCGGCTGGAGGGCCAACCCGTAGGCCAGCTCCCCGGCCGCCTCGTCGTAGCGGCCGAGTTCGGCGAGGAGTTGGGCCCGCTGGACGTAGCCGTCGGCGGCGGACTGGTCGGGGGTGGGGTCGCTGGACATCGCGGCGAGCTTAGGCGGCCGACGCGTCGTACACCAGGGCCACCGCGACCCCGGCCAACCCTTCCTCGCGGCCGGCGAAGCCGAGCCCGTCGGTGGTCGCCGCCGAGACGGTGACCGGGGCGCCGACGGCGGCGGAGAGAACCTCCTGCGCCTCCGCCCGACGCCGGCCGATCTTGGGGCGGTTGCCGATGACCTGCACGGACACGTTGCCGATCTCCAGGCCGGCGGCGCGCACCCGACGGGCCGTCTCGGTCAGCAGAGCCACCCCGGACGCGCCGGCCCACTCCGGCTGGCCCACCCCGAAGGCGGAACCGAGATCACCGAGACCGGCGGCGGAGAGCAACGCGTTGCAGGCGGCGTGCGCGGCCACGTCGGCGTCCGAGTGCCCGGCGAGGCCGTCCTGGTCGGGCCAGAGCAGCCCAGCCACCCAGCACGGCCGGCCCGGCTCGAACGCGTGCACGTCGGTGCCGATGGCCACCCGGGGAACGATCATGAGCAGAGGGTACGCGTCAATCGGCTGCGGCAAGCAGATGCTCGGCCAGAGCCAGGTCGAACGGTCGAGTGATTTTCAGTGCGTACTCCGAGCCGGGCACGCAGCTCACCGCGACGCCCTGCTTCTCGACCAGCCCGGCGTCGTCGGTGAGGGAGTCACCGGCGGCGGCGTGGGCGGCGCTGAGCACTGCCCGACGGAAACCCTGCGGGGTCTGCACCGCGCGCAGGGCGGAACGGTCGACGGTGCCGAGCACCACCTCGTCGGCACCGACTTCCTTGATCGTGTCGACGACCGGCAGGACCGGAATCACCGCATCACGCCCGCCACGCACCGCCGCCGCGACGGATTCGACCAGCTCAGGTGGGGTGAGCGCCCGGGCGGCATCGTGCACCAGGACGATCGTCGGGCCGGCGGGCACCGCAGCCAGCGCCGCGGCCACCGACGCCTGCCGTTCGGCACCACCGGGCACCACGATCACCGGGGCGACCGGGGCCAACAGCTCGCGGACGGCCTGCACCTCGGCGGCCGGCGCGGCCACCACGATGGTGTGCACCGACGGCGCGGCGGCCAGTCGACGCACGGCGTGCACCAACAGCGGCTCACCGGCGAGCAGGCGCAGCGCCTTGGGTCGGCCGGGGCCGAGCCGTACGCCGGCACCCGCCGCAGGCACGAGGACCGCGACGTCACCGCGCGGATTGAGCTGCGCGGTCACGTCGCGGTCCTCGGTGGTTTGTTCACTACGAAGTGGGTACGACGATGCTGTGCCGACTAGGCCTCGGTGAGGACCTTGTCGAGCAGCGTCTCCGCCTCGTCCTTGGTGCTCTTCTCGGCCAGCGCGACCTCGCCGACGAGAATGTCACGGGCCTTGGCGAGCATCCGCTTCTCGCCCGCAGAGAGGCCCCGCTCCCGCTCCCGGCGCCACAGGTCACGCACGACCTCGGCGACCTTCAGCGGGTTGCCGGAAGCCAGCTTTTCCAGGTTGGCCTTGTAACGCCGCGACCAGTTGGTCGGCTCCTCGGTGTGCGGAGCCCGGAGAACGTCGAAGACCTTCCCGAGGCCCTCTTCGCCGACCACCTCGCGGACGCCCACGATCTCGGCATTTTCGGCCGGCACCCGGACCGTCAGGTCACCCTGCGCGACCCTCAGGACGAGATATTTCTTAGGCTCGCCCTTGATGATCCGAGTCTCGATTGCCTCGATGAGTGCGGCCCCGTGGTGGGGGTAAACAACGGTCTCGCCGACACTGAAAACCATAGGTTCGAAACCCCTTTCGCTGTGTCTAGGGTAACACGCTCAGGCACCGATGTCTCACCGATGTCCTGACCGTTGGCGCAGCTCAGGGGCCCTGTGAGAGGTCTTGCTTCAGCTTGACAGGCGGTCAAACCGATGGTTCGAACACGCTCCGTAACGCGCAAATGACTGCCCGGTACGGGTGAACAGAACGTCGAGATCAAGGGCTATGCGCTCCTCCCATGGTAGCCCGGCCAGCAGGACCGCGCCCAGATGTAGCGGGAGGAGCCCCTGGTGCGCGACCCTGGAGACCGAGCCGCACTCAGCTCTCGAGACGCTTCCAGGAGGTCCGATGGGCAAGCCGGACGCAGAGGGGCACGGGCCAGCCGACGGCCTGCCCGGCCTCCCGCCCGAATGGGGCCGCGTGGTGGTTCCCGACGACGCCTCCGCGCTGGCCGCCGAGGCCACTCAGATCCGCCGTGAGCTGCGCCGGGCCGGCAGCCTCCCGGGCGGTCACCAGGCCCTGGGCCTGCCGCTGGTGGTCCTGCTGGTGGCGGTCCTCACCACGCTGGCCGGCCTGCTGGCGGTCACCTGGCCCCGCGCCAACCGCGGCGCCGACCGGCCGACCCCGGCCCCCTGGTCGCCACCCGCGACCCTCGTCGGTCGGGCGCTGCCCGCACTGGACCTGGTCGACGCGGACGACGCACCCGTGCCACTGCGCGGCCTGCTACCCGCCATGATCATTCTGTTGGACGGCTGTCCCTGCCCGGACCGGGTCGGCGACGCCCTGGCAGCCGCGCCCGGCGGCGTCTCCGTGGTCACCGTCACCGGAGGGCGGACGCCGCCGGCCAGGCCCACCATCGAGAGGCAGGCTCGCGCCCTGGCCGACCCCGCCGGAGGCCTGCGTTCGTTCCTCGGCCAGCCGGCCCGCCCCGGCGCCGCGACCGCCCTCCTCGTCGACCGGGCCGGCCTCGTCACGCGGGTGCTGCCCGAGCTGGGCACCAGCGACACCTACCGGAACGATCTGAGCGTCCTGGCCGGCTGACGCCGCGCCTAGAGCGGCAGCGCGACGAGCTGCGCCTGAATGTCGATGGGCCGGTCGACGGCCGAGAACGACACCCGGAACGGCCCGCCGCCGGGCAGCACCTCGGCATTGGCGATCGTGCCGTCACAGTCGATGCGCGACTGACCGACGATCTCGGCCCCGGTGCTGGTAACCGCCATCGTGCCCGGGCGGGTGCACCGGTACTGGAGCAGGTAACGCCCACCGTCGTTGCCGGCCTGCCGGGTCAGTGCCTGGCCCGGAGCGAGGCCCCGCTGCTCTCGCCAGATCGTCTCGCGGAACGTGGGCAGGTCACCCGCGGGGAAGAGCACCTCGGGATCACCCTCGATGTCGCTGATCGAGCCCGTCGCCGGGTCGATCACCACCCGCGAACCGCTCTCCACCCGGACGACCTCGCCGGTGCTCGGGTTCATCCGCACCGTCACCCGCTCGTCAGGCTCCGCAGCCGCGAGGAGACGTTCCATCCGGGTGCTGACGCTCGGCCCGACCGATGGCACCGCCACCGCCGAAGGGACAGTCGCCCCCGCCGTCGACGCTGGCGCGGCGGCACGCCACCACCAGCCGCCGACGACCAGAACGGCCACCGCAGCACCGAACAGCACCACCGAGCGCAGCCGGTCGTCCGCTGTCGCATCCACCCCCTGAGCGTACCGGCCGGGCCGACGAGGTTCAGTCCTGTCGATCGAGCAGAGCGGCGTACAGGGTGAGGCCGGGGCCGAAGGCCAGCATGACGATGCGCCGAGCCGCCGGTGTCGCCCGACCCAACCGGTCCAGGATCAGCAACACTGTCGGCGACGAGCAGTTGCCGTGCTCGTCCAGTGTCGCCCTGGACGCCGCCAGCCCCAGCGGGGGCAGCGCCAACTCCCGCTCCACCACGTTGAGGATCCGCGGCCCGCCCGGGTGCACCGCCCAACCGTCCACCTCGGAGCTGGTGACGCCGTGCCGGGCCAACAGATCGTCTACCAGCCCCCGTACGTGCCTCGACAGCACCTGCGGGACCTTCGGCGACAAGCC
Organism: Micromonospora alfalfae; assembly: GCF_022230925.1. GTDB lineage: Bacteria > Actinomycetota > Actinomycetes > Mycobacteriales > Micromonosporaceae > Micromonospora > Micromonospora alfalfae. Next base: position 21,066 of record NZ_JAKKFH010000005.1, read on the forward strand.
CATCCGGAACCCCGCGTCGGTGACGTCCCAGGTCATGTGGTCGGCGGTCGAGGTGTCGGTGACGGCGGTGACCTCGCGCACCGCGTACCCCGAGCCACCAGGCACGACCACCGCGGCGACCGCGGCGTCCGAGAAGAGCGCGTGGGAGACGATCTGCTGGGTGTCCACCCGGGCGCTGGACGGTTGAATGTGCAGGCTGGTCAGCTCCGCACAGAGCAGCAGCGCCGGTCGCCCCCGGGCGGAGACGAAGTCACTCGCCGCGCCGAGCCCCGGCAACGCCGCGTAACAGCCCATGTGGCCGATGAACATCCGTTGGGTGTCGGCGGCCATGCCCAGGTCCCGGGCGAGCAGGATGTCCAGCCCCGGGGTGGCGTACCCGGTGCAGGAGCAGACGATGAACAGCCCGATGTCGCCGGCGCTCAGCCCGGCCGCCGTCAACGCCCGACCCACCGCCTCCTTGCCCAGCGGCAGCGCCTCCACCTGGTAGCGGCGCATCCGGCGCTCGGTCGGCCAGTCCGAGACGTCCTCCAGCAGCGGATTGACAGCGGCCTGCCGCCGGGTCACCCCCGAGTTGGCGAAGATCCGCTGGGCCAACGACCGGGTGGTGCCGGAGAAGTGCCGGGAGAAGAAGCCCTCCCACAACTCGTCCTGCGAAGCGGACGGCGGCTGCGCTGTCCCGAGCCCCGCGATCACTGGTACGAACACGATCCCCACCTCTCGTCAGATGCTGTCCTCCCCCTGGCCGTCCCACCAGCCACCTCGGCTGGTCGTTCCTCCGCGCGAGCCCGTGGCGGGCTCACCAACGCGGTGCCGATCCGTCACGATCCGGGTCGCCGCCGAGCGCGGCGATGCCGAGCCAGTCGGCGCAGACGTCCGACGTGGCCGGGTGCAGCGAGCCGCAGCGGGCGTCGCGGTAGAGCCGCTCCAGCGGATGTCCACGGCGGGTCGCCGAGGTGCCCGCCGCCTCCAGGACCGACGCCGCCACCTCGGCGGCCGTGGTGCCGGCGAGCAGCTTCGCCCGCCACACCCAACGGTTGGTCTCCTCGTCACCGGGCGCCTCGTCCACCCGGCGGGCCGCCTCGGCCACCACCAAATGAGCGGCGGCCGTCGCCGCGTCCGCCCGACCCAGCCGGGCCCGCACCGCCGGCAGGCCGGCCAGGTTGCGGGCGTTGAGGTGCTCGGCCGCCGCGTCGATCGCCGCACGGGCGACCCCCACGTAGACGGCCGCGTAGCTGGCCACCAACCAGTGCGGCATCAGCTGGGCGACCACCAGCGCAAGCCCCTCCACCCCACCGAGCAGCCGGTCGGCGGGCACTGTGACGTCCAGGTGCAGGTCGTGGGAGGAGGTGGCGCGCATGCCGAGTGAGTCCCAGGTCCGCTCCACGGTCAGCCCGTCACCGGCCGGCACCAGGAACTGTGAGACCACCGACTGGTCGGCCGTGCTGCGTGCCGCCACCAGGTAGCCGTCCGCGTGCCCGGCGCCGGAGCAGAAGGTCTTGCTGCCCTTGAGATGCCAGCCCCCGTCGGTCGGCTCGTACGCAGTGGTCAGCTGGGACAGCCGCGCGCCCGCGCCCCGCTCGCTCATCGCCACCGCGTACCAGGAGCCCTGCGCCGCCGCGCTGAGCAGCCGGTCGCGGGCGGCCAGCGCCTCGTCGGGTACGCCCAGCGCCTCGGCCAACTCCTCGGTGACCGCGCCCAGCGCGCCGGTCACCGAGGCGTGCATGTTGAACACCAGGGCGGTCGCACCGTTGCCCCGGGCAAGCTCAGTGGCCACCGCGGCGTACTCGGCGAAGGTGGCGCCCAGACCGCCGAGCGCCCGGGGCACCATCAGCCCGAACAGGCCGGCCTCGCGCAGGTCGGCGAAGTCGTCCACTGGGAAGGAACCGTCCCGGTCGTGCTCGGCCGCCCGCGCGGCGAACCGCGGCGCCAACCGGCGTGCTGCCTCGAGCGCGTGCACCGTCATCTCGTTCCTCCTCGGCGTTCCATACCCCGCCACGGCCGGACTATCCTTTGCGGACCCCCCGGCCCTGGTAGAGCACGGCGGTGGAGCGGGTCGGCACGATGCGCGGCGCGCGGCCGGCGGGCACCGCACCGGCCGTTCGGCTCGCGCGAGCTCGGCGCAGCAGCCAGGCGAGCATGCCGCTGACCTGCGGGCGGATGCCCCGCAGCCGCAGGTCGACGCCGTGTCGGGCGCACTCGGCCACCAGCGCCCGGGCGTCCACGAACAACCGTGGATCGTGGATGCCACGGGGCACCGTCGGCAGCCGCTCGGCGAGCCGGACCGCGACCAGCCGGGCCAGCGCCGTGTCGTTGAGGGTGTCCAGCACCAGCACGCCACCGGGGCGCAGCAGACGGCAGGCTTCGGCCACCGCGCGCGGCCAGGCCGGCACGTGCTCCAGCAACTCACCCGCCGAGACCACGTCGGCGCAGCCGTCAGGCAGCGGGACCGCTGTTGCGTCGCCCTGAACCACCCGCACCCCGTGCTCGGCCGCCTGGACAAGCGCCGAGCGGGTCAGATCCACCCCGACGTGGCGGTAACCCTTGCCGGCCAGGTGTGGCGCGAGCAGGCCGGCGCCGCAACCCAGATCGACGAGCAACGCGTCCGGACGGGTGGCCGGCGGCACCAGCGCGGCACGGGCCTCAGCCAGCCAGTGCAGCATCGCGAACGCGCCGTCCGGCCGCCACCACTCACCGGCCAGATCGTCGTACTGACGCGGATCGTTTCGCGGCAGCACCCTCGGACCGCTGGAAGCCCCGGCCGCAGCCACGTCTCGCATGGAACCGAGCGTGGCACGACTGCTCGGTAACGACCAGACTTCCCTTATGTCGTCGAGGGTGTTAGGGCTGGTCAGAGCGAGCCATCCGGAACCGGCCGCGGCGGTGACCACGGTGGCCGGTCTGCTGGCCTGGGGAGTGGGCCACCGGCCGGCCGGAATCGTCTCGGTGGTGCTCGCCGTGCTGGCCAGTCAGCTCGCCGTCGGCTGGACCAACGACGCGCTGGACGCCGAACGGGACGCCACTGTGGGGCGTACCGACAAACCGGTGGCCAGTGGCGCGGTCGGTCGGCGCGTCACCGCCTGGGCCGCCGCGGCGGCCGCGGTGGCCTGCCCGCTGCTGGCGCTGACCACCAACCCGGTGGCGGCGTTCTGGCTGACGCTCGCCCTGGTCTCCGCGCTGCTCTACGACTGGCCGCTCAAGGCCACCGCGTTCTCGGTGCTGCCCTACGCCGTGTCGTTCGGCGCGCTGCCCGCCTTCGTGGTGCTGGCGCTGCCCGGTCAGCCGGCCCCGCCGGTCTGGCTGGTGACGGCGGCAGCCTGCCTGGGCGCCGGTGCGCACTTCGCCAACGTGCTGCCCGACCTGGCCGACGACGCCCGCACCGGCGTGCGCGGCCTGCCCCACCGGCTGGGCGCCGCCGGCAGCCGGGTGGCCGCTGCGGGTCTCCTCCTCGCGGCGACCGCGACCCTGGTCCTCGGACCACCCGGGCCGCCGTCGGCGATCGGCTGGGCGGCGGTCGGCACTGCCGCCGTGGTGCCGCCGCTGAGCTGGTACGCCGGGCGTTCGGCGATCCGGGCCGGCCGGCGGCCGGTGGCGGCCTTCCGGGCCGTGATGCTGGTGGCCCTCATCGACGTGGTTCTGCTGGTGGCGAGCGGTCGGGTGGTGTGAACGCCACCCGGGCAGGTGGCATTGCCGGGTCCGCGTGCGGGCCTCGATCAGTCCCAACTACCCTGGAGCGCGGTCTGCGCGGGTATGGCCACCGTGCCCGGCGTACGGCCCGGGTGGGGATTGTGACGAGGAGGACCGACGTGACGCGCTCGATCAGGGGATCCCGGCGGGCGGCCCTGTTGCTGTCCGGGATTGCGGCGGCCAGTCTGCTGACGTCCGGCTGCGGCACCGGTCAGATCGCCGAGACCGCGTTGAAGGAGCCGTCGGTCCAGGGCGTCAGCCTCACCACCAACAACGGATCCTTCTCCGTGCGTGGCCTGCTCGTGGACTACCCGGGCACCGAGGGCTACAAGGCCGGGCAGGACGCGGGGCTCGAAGCCGTGATCTACAACGACTCGAAGGAGACGGTGACTGTCACCGTCACCACGGAGAGCGCCCGCGAGGTCGTGATCAGCGGCGGCTCGGCGAGCCCGTCGCCGTCCGCCTCGGAGTCCGCCTCCATGAGCCCGTCGCCGTCCGGTTCGGCCAGCCCGTCGAACTCGACGTCCGGCTCGCCGAGCCCGTCGGTGACGCCCTCCGAGACCGGATCGTCCTCGGCCACCCCGTCCGCCCCGGAGTCAGCGCGGGCGTCCGGTTCGGCCAGCCCCTCCGCCCCCGGCCAGCCGGCCCGGATCGAGCTGGCGCCGTTGAGCTACATCCAGTTCAACTCCAAGGCCACCGCGCAGCTCCGGCTGATCGGCCTGACCGAGGCGCTGCGCTCCGGCCAGAACGTCGTCGTGACCTTCGACTTCGGCAACGGCAACACGGTCACCGGGCAGGCTCCGGTCGCCGTGCCGCTCACCCCGGCGGCCCCTCCGTCGCCGATCATCGAGCGCGAGGGCGGCTACGAGGGCAACGAGGGCGGCACGACCCACGAGTGACCCGACCCGCACATCGACAAACACCCCGGCGTGGTGACCACCACGCCGGGGTGTTTTCGTCGTACGCGAGGGCTAGCGTCCTGATGTGACCACCTCCCGATCGACCCCTCCGCGTGGCGGCACGGCCGGTGCCGCCCGTGGTCGGTCCGCCGCCCGCGATCCGCGTCCGGCCTACCAGTGCGACGCCTGCGGGCACCAGCCGCCCAAGTGGGTGGGGCGCTGCCCGGAGTGCGGCGAGTGGGGGGCGGTGGTCGAGCACACGGTGACCGGCCCGACCGTCTCCGGTCGGGTGGTCAGCTCCCGGATGCCGTCCGAGCCGGCCCGACCGATCGCCACCATCAGCGCCGCTCCGGCCCGCGCCGTGCCCACCGGGGTGAGCGAGCTCGACCGGGTGCTCGGCGGCGGCCTGGTCCCCGGTGCCGTGGTGTTGCTCGCCGGCGAGCCCGGCGTGGGCAAGTCGACCCTCCTGCTGGATGTGGCGCAGCATTGGGCGATCGGCGCCGGCAGCCCGTCGCTGGTGGTCAGCGGCGAAGAATCGGTCAGTCAGGTGCGCCTGCGCGCCGAGCGGATGGGCACGCTGCACGAGCAGCTCTACCTCGCCGCGGAGAGCGACCTCGCCTCGGTTCTCGGTCACCTCGACGCGGTCAAGCCGGGCCTGTTGGTGCTCGACTCGGTGCAGACCATCTCGACCACCGGCACCGAGGGGGTGCCCGGTGGGGTGACCCAGGTCCGCGCGGTCACCGCCGCGCTGGTCTCGGTCGCCAAGGAGCGGGGCATCGCCACAGTGCTGGTCGGGCACGTCACCAAGGACGGGCAGGTGGCCGGGCCTCGGGTGCTGGAGCACCTGGTCGATGTGGTGCTGCACTTCGAGGGCGACAAGCACTCGTCGCTGCGCCTGGTGCGCGGCGTGAAGAACAGGTTCGGCGCGGCCGACGAGGTCGGCTGCTTCGAGATGCACGAGGGCGGCATCAGCAGCCTGGCCGACCCGTCCGGGCTGTTCCTGACCCGCTACGCGGAACCAGTCCCGGGCACCTGCGTGACGGTGGCCATGGAGGGGCGTCGTGCCCTGGTCACCGAGGTGCAGGCGCTGATCGGCGCGACAGTGGCGGGTTCTCCCCGACGCACCGTCTCCGGCCTCGACTCGGCGCGACTGGCGATGGTGCTCGCGGTGCTGCAACGGCGTACCGAGCGGCTGACCCTGCACGACCGGGAGGTCTTCGCCGCCACAGTGGGCGGGATCCGGGTGGTGGAGCCGGCCGCCGACCTGGCGGTGGCTCTGGCGGTCGCCTCCGGCGGGCTCAACCTGGCGATCGCGCCGCACCTGGTGGCGATCGGTGAGGTGGGACTGACCGGCGAGGTGCGTCGGGTCGGGGCGGTGCCGCGCCGGCTGGCCGAGGCCGCCCGGCTGGGGTTCAAGGTGGCCCTGGTGCCGCCCGGCTGCGGCCCGGCCAGCACCGGCGCGGGCCCCGAGCAGATGCGGGTGACCGAGGTCACCGACGTCCGTTCGGCGCTGCACCATGCGGCCCGCGCGTCCGCCGAGTGACCCACCGTGCCGACGAGGGCGGCGAAACCGGACAGCACGTGGCAAGCGGGAAACGTTGGAAAGGGCGGCATCGTGACACATCACAGTAACCACGACAGCACCCACCGCACGGCAGTCCGTAGACTGTGCCCGTGCCGATCGACCGCGATACCACCAAGCCAGCCGGCGCGCCGCCCCAGGCCCGCACCGGCGCCGTGGGCTCGCCCGCCCGCCCGATCAGCGTGAGCGTGACTGCGGGAGCCGCCGGGAGCGCCGGAGATCCGCTACGCGCCAATCTCGCCCTGATGGCCCCGGGCACCGCCTTGCGCGACGGTCTGGAGCGCATCCTGCGGGGTCGCACGGGCGCGCTCATCGTGCTCGGCTACGACAAGGTGGTCGAGGGCCTCTGCACCGGCGGCTTCCCGCTGGACGTGGAGTTCTCCGCGACCCGCGTACGCGAGCTGTGCAAGATGGACGGCGCTGTCGTGCTCTCCAGCGACGGCACCAGGATCGTCCGGGCGGCAGTGCACCTGATGCCCGACCCGTCCATCCCGACCGAAGAGTCCGGCACCCGGCACCGCACCGCCGAACGGGTGGCCCGCCAGACCGGCTATCCAGTCATCTCGGTCAGCCAGTCCATGCGGATCATCAGCCTCTACGTCAACGGTCAACGGCACGTGCTCGACGACTCGGCGGCCATCCTCTCCCGCGCCAACCAGGCGCTCGCCACCCTGGAGCGCTACAAGCTCCGGCTGGACGAGGTCTCCGGCACGCTCTCCGCCCTGGAGATCGAGGATCTGGTCACCGTACGGGACGCGGTGGCAGTGGTGCAGCGGCTGGAGATGGTTCGCCGGATCGCCGACGAGATCGCCGGTTACGTGGTGGAGCTGGGCACCGACGGCCGCCTGCTCGCCCTGCAACTCGACGAGCTGATGGCCGGCGTGGACGCCGACCGGACTCTGGTCATCCGGGACTACCTCCCCGTCGGCCGCAAGTCGCGCACGCTGGACGAGGCACTCGTCGAGCTGGACCTGCTCGGCGCCACCGAGCTGATCGACCTGGTGTCGGTGGCCAAGGCGATCGGCTACCCGGCCGCCTCCGACGCGCTCGACGCAGCGGTCAGCCCGCGCGGCTTCCGACTGCTGGCCAAGGTGCCCCGGCTGCCGGTGGCCGTGGTGGATCGCCTGGTGCTGCACTTCGGCAGCCTCCAGCGGCTGCTCGGGGCGACAGTGGAAGACCTACAGGCCGTCGAGGGGGTCGGTGACGCCCGGGCTCGTGGCGTCCGGGAGGGGCTGTCCCGCCTCGCCGAGGCATCCATCCTGGAACGTTACGTCTGACCCCGCTCAGCCGGTGATGGTGAGCTTCACGGGCTCGCTGTACTTCGTGCCGACCCGGGCGAACACCTGGTACGACCCGACCGGCGGGAACGGCCCGCCAGCCAACGCGCCGTCGCAGCGGCTGGTGTCCCGCCCGTTCCACGGCACCTGGTAGGAGCGCTCGAAGTTCGGCGTGAACGACTGCACTTCCGAGCCCTTGACCTTGCCGCAGGTGTCCGACGACCAGATCTTCTCGGCACCGGACTTGATGAAGATCTCCTGCAGGTCCGCGCCCACGTTGCGACTGCAGGTCCGGTCCGACGTGTTCTTGATCCTGAGTTGCAGCTCGGCCACCGCCCCCCGCTGCAGTGCGGTAGGGCTCGCCGCCGACACCACGCTGATCTCCTCGTCGGTGCAGGTGTCTCCGTCGTCCTCCGAACCGGCGGCCGCGCCCAGCGGAGGCGTGTTACTGGTCATCGCCGGGCTCGGACTCGTCGCACCCGAATCAGCGGACGCGGACGACGACGGACCGCCGGTCTGCGGAGTCAGCACCGGCCCAGCGGGGCCAGACGTCGCGGCGGACGTCGCCGTCGGTGTCGCACCCGCCTTCGGCTGCCCGCCGGAACGGCCCGAACCGGTGCAGGAGTAGAGCAGGACAATCAGGAAAAGGAGGCCCGCTCCGAATACGACGGCGCGACGCCGCCAGTACACGGCGGGTGGCAGGGGGCCGACCGTCAGACGCATGATGCCCTCCACCGTAGCCGCGCCGTACCCGGCAGTGCGGCGCGACGCGCCGGAGCCACTCCGAGGCGCCCGCACCACTCTCCATTGAGGACAGTCTGGCACTCGATCACAGGTAGACCTTGCGCTGATAGACCGCGTGCGCACCGGCCACCCGGTCCAGGAAGAGTAGCCCCGCGCAGTGGTCGATCTCGTGCTGCAACGCCCGAGCCTCGAAGCCGTCGGTCACCAGCCGGACCGGCACGCCGCTGCCCGGCAGGTCACCCTCCACCACCAGCCGGCTGGCCCGCTTCACGTCACCGGTCAGGTCCGGCACCGACATGCAGCCCTCCCGGCCCGGCTTCCACCGCGTCGCCTCGACCACGCGCGCGTTGCACAACACGAAGGTGCCGTGCACCGTCACCGCCTTCGGGTGGCCGGTCACGTCGACGGCGAAGACCCGAGCGCCCACCCCTACCTGCGGCGCGGCCAGCCCGACACAGCCCGGCGAGACCTTCATGGTGGCTATCAGGTCGGCCGCGAGTTGGACCGTCTCCTTCGCCGTTGGGTCGACCTCGTCCGCGGCCCGACTCAGCACCGGATGCGGGGCGGACACCACCGCCCGCACCTCCCCCGGCACGTCCAGCGACTCCGGCGTCCACTCCCCCAGGCCGACGTCCGGCCCGCGCTCCTCGCCGGTCACAACAGATCCGGATCCGCCGGCCGGAGGGTGACCTCCACGCCCAGCTCGGCTGCCGTCCGGTGCAGGCGGTCGAGCACAGTGTCCGCCACACCGGCCGGCAACTCGACCTCCGCCAGGACCACGTAGAGCGCACCGGTCAACCGGGTACTCAGGTCGGTGACATTCCCCCCGGCATCCACCAGCACCCGCGTCATCGCCGCGACGATCCCCATCCGGTCCGAACCGTGCACAGCCATCACGTACGGCTCACCCGCCGGAGGAACATCACCGTCCGGGGTGACCGCGCGTACCGTCGCCAGCAGCTGACCCTCGGCGGCCAGCGACGCCAGTGCAGCCTCGACCTCGGCGGCGGCCGGACCGGTGCAGATGAGGGTCATCGCGAAATGCCCCCGCAGCCGCGTCATCGTGCTGTCGGTGAGGTTCGCACCCAGTCGGGCCAGCACCTCCGCGACGTCGGCCACGATGCCCGGCCGGTCCCGACCGATGACGGTGATCGCGAGCTCGTTCATCCGCGCATTCTCCCCCGTCCGCCGAACGAGGACGCGGCACCCCGCCCGAGCCGCCCACCCAACGGGAACACCGGGCGTGACATCATCGACCACGCCATGACTCAACCCGACTTCGCCTCCCTGGTCAGCCGGTGGTTCCAGCAGCACGCCCGTGACCTGCCGTGGCGCGAGCCCGATGTCACCCCGTGGGCCATCCTGGTCAGCGAGGTCATGCTCCAGCAGACACCAGTGGTCCGGGTGGTGCCGGCCTGGCAGGCGTGGCTGGCCCGCTGGCCGGAGCCGGCCGCGTTGGCGGCGGACACGCCAGCCGAGGCGATCAGGATGTGGGGACGCCTCGGCTACCCCCGTCGGGCGGTCCGGCTGCGCGAATGCGCGGTAGCGATCGTCGACCGGCATGGCGGCCAGGTGCCGGACCGGCTGGAGCAACTGCTCGCACTGCCCGGCGTCGGCACGTACACCGCGCGGGCGGTGGCCGCCTTCGCGTACGGGCAGCGGCACCCGGTGGTCGACACCAACGTACGCAGGGTCGTGTGCCGGGCGGTGGCCGGCGAACCGGACGCCGGGCCCGTCACCCGACCAGCGGACCTCGTCGCCACCGAAGAGCTACTCCCGGCGGAACCGGCCGCAGCGGCACTGGCCAGCGCCGCGTTCATGGAACTGGGCGCGGTGATCTGCACGGCCCGGTCACCGCGCTGCACCGCCTGCCCCGTCGAGTCGGTCTGCGCCTGGCGGGCGTCCGGCCAGGAGGCGCCGGCCGGGCCGACCCGCCGACCCCAGCGGTACGCGGGCACCGACCGGCAGGTCCGCGGTCTGTTGCTCGGAGTGCTCCGGGACAGCACCGGCCCGGTCCCACGCCAGCGGTTGGACCAGGTCTGGACCGACGACGTGCAACGCGCCCGCGCCCTCGCCGGGCTGGTGCAGGACGGGCTTGTCGAACCCGCCGGCACTGAATCCTTCCGCCTGGTCGGTGACGGCCCGTCCCGGCCAACCGCGGACCTCACCACCTGACCCGCCCCACCCCGGGCATCCCGCCCAGCGACCCGCTGGCCGCCCACCCGCGCGCTCTGAGCCGCCGCCGGCCGCACACCGCGCGCTCCAACCCGCCGGCCGCACACCGCGCGCTCTGGCCGCCGCCGGCCGCACACCGCGCGCTCCAACCCGCCGCCGGCCGCACACCGCGTCCTCTGAGCCGCCGCACACCGCGCGACCTGCTGGCCGCACGCCGCGGCGGTGGCGCGGGCTCGGCGCAGCTCACCCCAAGATCGTGCTCGATCCCGGATGTAGTGGTGTCAGGCGCGACGGATGCCACTACATCCTGGATGTAGTGCGATCTTGCGGGCGGAGGCCTGTGCGGGTAGCGCACAAAGGCGGGGCCCCGGTGGCTTGCGCCACCGGGGCCCCGCCCCTTGCTGGTTGTCTTACTCGTCCACGCCCGCGGCGGCGGTGCCAGCGGCAGTGCCACCGAGATCGGCCGGGACGGCGTCCGGAACTTCGACCGGCTTGTCCGAGCCCCGGAACACGAGCTTGGACTTGTCGATGTCGTCCGGGTCGCCCTCGCAGTCCACCACGACGATCTGACCCGGGGTCAGCTCGTTGAACAGGATCCGCTCGGAGAGGTTGTCCTCGATGTCGCGCTGGATCGTGCGACGAAGCGGACGGGCACCGAGCACCGGGTCGAAGCCCTTCGCGGCCAGGTACTTCTTGGCGTTGTCGGTCAGCTCCAGACCCATGTCCTTGTTCCGCAGCTGGCCCTCGATCCGCTGGATCATGATGTCCACGATCGAGAGGATCTCGGTCTGGCGCAGCTGGTGGAAGACGATGGTGTCGTCGATCCGGTTGAGGAACTCAGGCCGGAAGTGCGTCTTGAGCTCGTCGTTGACCTTCTGCTTCATCCGGTCGTAGTTGGACTCGGAGTCCTCCGACTGCTGGAAGCCCAGCGACACCGCCTTGGCGACGTCACGGGTGCCCAGGTTGGTGGTCAGGATGATGACCGTGTTCTTGAAGTCCACGATCCGACCCTGACCGTCGGTGAGCCGACCGTCTTCGAGGATCTGCAGGAGCGTGTTGAACACGTCCGGGTGGGCCTTCTCGATCTCGTCGAAGAGGACCACCGAGAACGGCCGACGCCGCACCTTCTCGGTCAGCTGCCCGCCCTCGTCGTAGCCGACGTAGCCGGGAGGGGCACCAACGAGCCGGGAGACCGTGTAACGGTCGTGGAACTCGGACATGTCCAGCTGGATGAGGGAATCCTCGCTGCCGAAGAGGAACTCGGCGAGCGCCTTGGACAGCTCGGTCTTACCGACACCGGACGGGCCGGCGAAGATGAACGAGCCCGACGGGCGCTTCGGGTCCTTCAGGCCGGCCCGGGTACGCCGGATCGCCTTCGAGACCGCCTTGACCGCGTCCTCCTGGCCGATGACGCGCTTGTGCAGCTCGTCCTCCATGCGCAGCAGGCGCGAGGTCTCCTCCTCGGTCAGCTTGTAGACCGGGATGCCGGTCCAGTTGCCGAGCACCTCGGCGATCTGCTCGTCGTCAACCTCGCTGACGACGTCCAGGTCACCGGCCTTCCACTCCTTCTCCCGCTGAGCCTTCTGGCCGAGGAGCTGCTTCTCCTTGTCGCGCAGCTGGGCGGCGCGCTCGAAGTCCTGCGCGTCGATCGCGGACTCCTTGTCGCGACGCACCTGGGCGATGCGCTCGTCGAAGTCACGCAGGTCTGGCGGCGCGGTCATCCGACGGATCCGCATCCGGGCACCGGCCTCGTCGATCAGGTCGATCGCCTTGTCCGGGAGGAAGCGGTCGGAGATGTACCGGTCGGCCAGGGTCGCGGCAGCCACGAGAGCGGCATCCGTGATCGAGACGCGGTGGTGAGCCTCGTAGCGGTCCCGCAGGCCCTTGAGGATCTCGATGGTGTGGGCCAGCGACGGCTCACCCACCTGGATCGGCTGGAAGCGGCGCTCGAGAGCGGCGTCCTTCTCCAGGTGCTTGCGGTACTCGTCGAGCGTGGTGGCACCGATGGTCTGCAGCTCACCACGGGCCAGCATCGGCTTGAGGATGCTCGCGGCGTCGATCGCGCCCTCGGCGGCACCCGCACCCACCAGGGTGTGGATCTCGTCGATGAACAGGATGATGTCGCCGCGGGTGCGGATCTCCTTGAGCACCTTCTTGAGGCGCTCCTCGAAGTCACCGCGGTAGCGGGAACCGGCGACGAGCGCGCCCAGGTCGAGCGTGTAGAGCTGCTTGTCCTTGAGGGTCTCGGGCACCTCGCCCTTGATGATCTTCTGGGACAGGCCCTCCACCACGGCGGTCTTGCCGACGCCGGGCTCACCGATCAGGACCGGGTTGTTCTTGGTACGGCGGGAGAGCACCTGCATGACCCGCTCGATTTCCTTCTCGCGCCCGATGACCGGGTCGAGCTTGCCCTCGCGGGCGGCCTGAGTCAGGTTGCGGCCGAACTGGTCCAGCACCAGGCTGGTCGACGGCGCGGCCTCACCCGGCGCGGCGCCCGCCGCGGCAGGCTCCTTGCCCTGGTAGCCGGAGAGCAGCTGGATCACCTGCTGGCGGACCCGGTTGAGGTCGGCGCCGAGCTTCACCAGCACCTGGGCGGCGACGCCCTCGCCCTCACGGATCAGCCCGAGCAGGATGTGCTCAGTGCCGATGTAGTTGTGGCCGAGCTGCAGCGCCTCGCGCAGCGACAGCTCCAGCACCTTCTTGGCCCGCGGCGTGAACGGGATGTGCCCGCTCGGCGCCTGCTGGCCCTGGCCGATGATCTCCTCGACCTGCTGGCGGACGCCCTCCAGGGAGATGCCGAGGCTCTCCAGGGCCTTTGCCGCGACGCCTTCACCTTCGTGGATCAGGCCCAGCAGGATGTGTTCCGTACCGATGTAGTTGTGGTTGAGCATCCGGGCCTCTTCTTGGGCCAGGACGACAACCCGTCGCGCTCGGTCGGTGAACCGCTCGAACATGCCCTCGTGCTCCTCACGTGCCGTGCGCCTTGATGGTCAAGATCTTGGCGGGGCCGGTGCACGAACGTCCAGGACGGGCGTCCGTGCCTCCTTACTCTATCGTCGCTGACCGACTCCGCTGAGGTCGTGTGTCTCTGCTCTGGGTCGGTTCCACGTCGTTTTGAACAACCGTCCGCGCTCAGGAGGTGTTCCGGTAGCCCTGTCGCTACGCGCAGAGCGAAATCCGACTGGCTCGACGGAAGCCCGATCCGGGGTCCGGAAGGGCTCCGGGAGGCCCCGGAGGGCGGACCGGCGGTCGCGACGAGCGCTGCGCCGGCCCCTGGGGAAGGTTGTCCACAGGCTGTGGATAGCTGTTCCACTGGTTGTGGACAACGTAGGTGGGCCCGGAATGCTTCCCGACCCCGGACGGGCGCGACGACGCCGTCCGGATACGGCGACGCCGGCCCGGAGAACTCCTCCGGCCCGGCGTCGGTGTCGCCTGCGGTGGCGGCTGGCCACCGAGCTGCTGACGGATCAGCGCTTCGCGTGGAACTCGTCCACGATCTCCTGCGGGATACGACCCCGGTCCGAGATGTCCTTGCCGGCCTTCTTGGCCCACTCCCGGATCGCCTTGTTCTGTTCCCGATCGGCTGTCGCGCCGCCCCGACCGCGGGCAGCCCGCCCACCGATCACGACACCACCCCGACCGACCTTGGTGCCGGCGCCCACGTACGACGCAAATGCATCGCGCAATTTCGCGGCGTTGGCGCTCGACAGGTCGATCTCGTACTGAACGCCGTCGAGGGCGAACTTGACGGTCTCGTCCGCGTCCCCGCCGTCCAGGTCATCGACCAGCTTGTGAATGATCTGCTTGGCCACGTCCCACATTCCTTTCGAGCAGGGTGCTCCTGCTAACGAGAGCACAATAACCCGCGCGCCGCTCGTCGCGTCAATAGGACCCGGTTACGGCTCGGCGTAGGCTCGGACGGGACTACTCCTGGCGGACCAACGGGAAGAGGATCGTTTCCCGAATTCCGAGGCCGGTCAGGGCCATCAAGAGCCGGTCGATTCCCATTCCCATACCGCCGGCCGGCGGCATTCCATACTCCATCGCCCGAAGAAAGTCCTCGTCGAGACGCATCGCCTCGTCGTCGCCCCGGGCGGCCAGCTGCGCCTGGGCCACCAGCCGTTCCCGCTGCACGATCGGGTCGACCAGCTCGGAGTATCCGGTGCCCAGCTCGAAGCCGAGCACGTAGAGGTCCCACTTCTCGGCCAGCCCCGGCTCGCTGCGGTGGCCCCGGGTGAGCGGGCTCGTCTCCTCCGGGTAGTCCCGTACGAAGGTGGGTGCCTCCAGGCCGGGAACGACCAGTTCCTCGAACAACTCCTCGGCCAGCTTGCCCGGGCCCCACTTCGGGTCCACCGCCAATCCGACCTTGTCCGCGTACTCCACGAGGCGGGAGCGTTCGGTGCGGACGGTGACCTCCTCGCCCAGCGCTTCGGAAAGCACGCCGAACAACGTCACTGACCGCCACTCGCCACCGAGGTCGAACTCGCGCCCGTCGGCGTGGGTCACCACCGTCGAGCCGCTCACCGCGATCGCCGCCTGTTGCACGAGATTGCGGGTCAACTCGCCGATCGTGCCGTAGTCGCCGTACGCCTGGTACGTCTCCAGCATCGCGAACTCCGGCGAGTGCGAAGAGTCGACACCCTCATTACGGAAGTTGCGGTTGATCTCGAAGACGCGATCGACGCCGCCTACCACAGCGCGCTTGAGAAACAGTTCGGGAGCGATTCGCAGATACAGATCGGTGTTCAACGCATTGCTGTGGGTCACGAACGGTCGGGCCGCCGCGCCGCCATGAAGCAGTTGCAACATCGGCGTTTCCACCTCGATGAAGCCCTGCCCGTGCAGTGAATCGCGCAGACTGCGTACCGCGGCGGCCCGGGTACGAACCATCTCCCGTGCCTGCGGCCGGACAATCAGGTCGACGTAACGCTGCCGGACGCGCGCCTCCTCGGAGAGGGGCTTGTGGGCAACCGGCAACGGTCGCAGCGCCTTGGCTGTCATTTCCCATTGCTGGGCCAACACCGACAGCTCACCCCGACGGCTGGTGATCACCTCGCCGGTCACCCCGACGTGGTCGCCCAGGTCGACGAGGCGCTTCCACGCCTCCAGCCGCTCCGGCCCGACCCGGTCCAGGGAGAGCATCGCCTGCAACTCGGTGCCGTCGCCGTCCCGGAGGGTGGCGAAGCAGAGCTTGCCCGTGTTGCGCACGAAGATCACCCGGCCGGTGACCGCCACCTGGTCGCCGGTCGCGGTGTCGGTGGGGAGGTCGGCGTAGCGCGCCCGGACCTGCGCAAGGGTGGTGGTGCGGGGAAAGCCGACCGGGTAGGGCTCGACGCCCTCGGCGAGCATCCGGTCCCGCTTCTCCCGGCGGACCTTCATCTGCTCGGGAAGGTCATCGGCGGGGTCCACTGGCACGGGGTTCTGCTCGGTCACGGCACGCTTCCTCGTCACGGAGATACAGGGGGTCAGGCCCGAGCGTACTCAAGCGGTCCGGAGGCCGTTACGGGATAACCTGCCCGTCATGGTCGATCACACTCACGCCCTGTCGTTCGGTGCCGCAGCGAGTGATTACGACCGGTTTCGGCCACGCTATCCCAAGGCTGCGGTCCGTTGGGCACTCGACGGGCTGAGCGAAGCCCGGGTGGTCGACCTCGCCGCGGGCACCGGCATCCTGACCCGCGCTGTGCTGGCACTGGGTCACGAGGTCGTACCGGTCGAGCCCGATCCGGGGATGCGGGCGCAGCTCGCCGCCAGCACCCCGGGCACGGCGGCGCTGGCGGGCAGCGCCGAGGCCATGCCGCTGCCCGACTCGACGGTCGACGCGGTGCTGGTCGGGACGGCGTACCACTGGTTCGACAGGGAGCCCGCGCACGCCGAGATCGTCCGGGTGCTCCGCCCCGGCGGGACCTTCGCCCCCATCTGGAACATCCGGGACGCCAGCGTCGACTGGGTAGCCGAACTGGGGCGCATCGCCCACTTCGGGGACAAGTCGACGAGCCAGGTCTTCGGCGAGCGCCCCGACTTCGGTCCCGCGTTCGACGCCGTCGAAAAGCGCGAGTTCACGCACCGCACCACGCTCACGCCGGACGAGCTGCTCGGCATGGTCCGCACCCGCTCGTACTGGCTCACCGCCTCCACCGACGATCAGCGACGAGTCGAGCGGGAACTGAGCGAACTCCTGAACACCCACCCTGCCCTGGTTGGCCGGGACACCATCGAACTGCCGTACCGGACGCTGGTGCTGCGCACGCGGCGGCGCTGACACCGGCGCGGAGGCCGGCCCCGACGGCGGCCGGGCTCACAGGTTGCGGTCGTAGACCATCCGCAGACCGATCAGGGTGATCATCGGCTCGTGGTGGGTGATGCTGCGACACTCGTTGATCACCAGAGAGGCGAGGCCGCCGGTGGCGATCACCGCCCGCACCTCGCCCAACTCCTCGGTCATCCGCTCGACGATCCGGTCCACCTGCCCGGCGAAGCCGAAGTACAGGCCGGCCTGGAGGCACTCGACGGTGTTCTTGCCGATCACCGAGCGGGGCTTGGTGGCCTCGACCTTGCGCAGCTGCGCGGCCCGGGCGGCCAGCGCGTCGAAGGAGATCTCGATGCCCGGGGCGAACGCGCCGCCGAGGAACTCACCGCGCTCGCTGATCACGTCGAAGTTGGTGGTGGTGCCGAAGTCCACAACGATCGACGGGCCGCCGTAGAGGGTGTACGCGGCCAGGGTGTTCACCACCCGGTCGGCGCCGACCTCCTTCGGGTTGTCGATCGCCAACTGCACCCCGGTCCGCACGCCCGGCTCGACCACCACGCTCGGCAGGTCGGCGTAGTAACGACTGAGCATGGTGCGCAGCGACCGCAGCGCGGCCGGCACCGTGGAGCAGGCGGCCACACCGGTGATGTCGACGTTGTCCGCGGCGAGCAGACCCCGGAACATCAGGCCCAGCTCGTCCGCCGTCGAACGGGCATCGGTCTTGATCCGCCAGGAGTGCACCAGCTTGTCGCCGTCGAAGGTCGCCAGCACGGTGTTGGTGTTTCCGATGTCGATGCAGAGCAGCACGCACGCAGCCTAGACAACTAGTCGACGCGCAGGTCCAGCGCGATGTCCAGGATCGGCGACGAGTGCGTCAGCGCGCCCACCGAGAGGAAGTCCACGCCGGTGGCCGCGTACCGGCCGGCCACCTCCAGGGTCAGCCCGCCGGTCGCCTCCAACTCCGCCCGGTCACCCACCGCGGCCACCGCCTCGGCAAGCACCTCCGGCGTCATGTTGTCGCAGAGCAGGAAGTCCGCACCGGCCTCTACCGCCTCCACCGCCTCGTCGACTCCGGTCACCTCGACCTGCACCGGCACCTCCGGGAAAGCCTCCCGGACCCGCCGGTAGGCCGCGGTGATGCTGCCAGCCGCCAGCTTGTGGTTGTCCTTGATCATGGCCACGTCGTAGAGGCCCATCCGCTTGTTGGTGCCGCCGCCGGCCCGCACCGCGTACTTCTCCAGCTCCCGCAGGCCCGGCGTCGTCTTGCGGGTGTCCAGCACCATCGCCTTCGAGCCGGCCAGCGCGTCCGCCCAGGCGCGGGTGTGGGTGGCCACCCCGGACATCCGGCAGAGCAGGTTGAGCGCCGTCCGCTCGGCAGTCAGCAGCAGCCGGGTCGGGCCGGTCACCGTCGCCAGCACGTCGCCGCGGGCCACCCGCTCGCCGTCGCGGGCCAGCACCGACACATCGACGGTACGACCGAAGCCAGTCACCTCGCCCACCAGCTCGAACACGGCGGCGGCCACCGCCATCCCGGCCAACACCCCGTCCGCGCGGGCCACCAGGTCGGCGGTGTCGGTCTGTTCCGCCGGAATGGTGGCCACGCTTGTGACGTCAAGGAAATCCGGGCCCAGATCCTCGACCAGCGCGCCCTCGATCACCTGCCGTACGTGCGCCGGATCCAACCCAGCCGCCCGCAACGCCGTCTCCGTCGACTCGATCACGAGTTTCCCTCCCACTGTTGCGTCACCCGGCCCTGCGCCCCGACCGCCCCCACCAGATGGCCCAGCCACCGTTCGTCGGCCGTCGGGAAGTCCTCCCGCCAGTGGCAGCCCCGGGTCTCACCACGGGCGTACGCGGCGGCAACCAGCGTCGACGCCACGGTGAGCAGGTTGGTCGCCTCCCAGTCGGCGGTCCGCGGCCGGCCCCGGGCAACGCCCAGGTCGGTCAACGTACCGGCCGTTCCCGCCAGCGTCGCCGCGGACCGGAGCACCCCGGCCCCCCGCGTCATCGCCCGTTGCAGGATCGGCGTCACCTCCGCGGGCAGCACCCAGCCCGTCCCGCCCCGCCACGCGCCGGTCTCCGCCGGCTGGGCCTGCTCGGGCAGGCCGGCCGCGATGTCCTCGGCGATCCGCCGGGAGAAGACCAGACCCTCCAGCAGCGAGTTGCTGGCCAGCCGGTTCGCGCCGTGCACGCCCGTGCAGGCGACCTCGCCGCAGGCGTACAGACCGGGGATGGAGGTGCGGCCGCGCAGATCGGTCCGAACCCCGCCGGAGGCGTAGTGGGCGGCCGGCGCCACCGGGATCAGATCGGTCGCCGGGTCCACGCCGATCGCCAGACAGGACGCCACGATCGTGGGGAACCGACCGGCCAGGAAATCGCCGCCCAGGTGCCGTGCGTCGAGGAAGACGTGGTCCGCGCCGGTGGCCAGCAGCACCCGGTGGATGCCCTTGGCCACCACGTCCCGGGGTGCCAGCTCAGCCAACTCGTGCTGGCCCACCATGAACCTCTTGCCGTCCGCGTCCACCAGGTACGCGCCCTCGCCGCGCAACGCCTCCGAGACCAGCGGCTGCTGCGCGTGCCCCGCCCCGGGCACCCCCGCGCCGGACGGCGTGATCAGGGCGGTCGGGTGGAACTGGACGAACTCCACATCGGTCACCGCCGCGCCGGCCCGCAGCGCCAGCGCCACCCCGTCCCCGGTGGAGACCGCCGGGTTGGTGGTGGCCGAGAAGATCTGCCCCATGCCGCCGGTGGCGAGCACCACGGCACGGGCGAGCAGCGCGCCGACGCCGTCCTCGCTGCCCTCACCCAACACGTGCAGGGTGATGCCGCAGGCCGGGCCGAGCCCGTCCGGGCCGTCGCCGGGCGCGCGCAGCAGATCCAGCACGAGGGCGTGCTCGACCAGCCGGATCCACGGGTCGCGCTGCACCGCGGCGTGCAGGGCCCGCTGCACCTCCGCGCCGGTGGCGTCGCCGCCGGCGTGCACGATCCGGTCCGCCCGGTGCCCGCCCTCGCGGGTCAGCATCAACGAGCCGTCCGGGTGCCTATCGAACTCGGCGCCGATCCGGATCAGCTCACGGAGCCGGGTCGGGCCCTCCTCGACCAGCACCCGGACCGCCGCCGGGTCGCACAGTCCGACCCCGGCGACCTCGGTGTCCCGGGCATGCGCCGCCGGGGTGTCGGCCGGGTCGAGCACCGCGGCGATGCCGCCCTGCGCCCACCGGGTCGAGCCGTCGTCAATGTTGACCTTGGTGACCACCGTGACGTGCAGACCGGCCTCACGCAGGTGCAGCGCCGCGGTCAACCCGGCCACGCCGGAGCCCACCACGATCACGTCGGTCGTCTCCACCCAGCCGGGCGCGGGCGCGGCCAGCAGCGCGGGCAGGGCAGGCAGGTCGACGGTCGGGAGGTCCATCCCCCCAGTCAACCCGAACCATCCTCGCCCGGGGCGGCGGGGGCGGGACGAGTGTTTTGGGCGACCCCGTCCGGCGCGCTCCGCGCCGTGCCGACAGTCAGGCAGTGGTCACTTCGTCCGGACCGGCAGACCAGCCGGGCCCGCGCCCTTCAACGAGGCGGTCACCGTACGGTCGCTGAGCCACAGGTAGCAGCGGACGCCCCGATCACCGACCCTCCAGCGCCCCGCTCCCGGCGGACGGACCACCACACCGCTGCGGAAGCGCAGCGTGGCGTCGTCAGGTACGCCCGCGTACCGGGCCAGGACGCTACGACAACCCGTGTAGAGCGGCAGCCAGTCGGCGTCCCGGGTCGGGTACGCCTTATCCGGTGCGCGCCACACCCCGACGAACTCGGCGTCGTGCCGTTTGCCGCACTCCACCGGGGTCAGCGTCTGCACACCCCGGCCGGCGCCACCGCGGGTCTGCTGGCAGCCCAGGCGCAGCCCGGTGGGCCCCTTCAACGCGTCCCGCAGACTGCCCGACCGGACCACAACTGTCGCCGCCGCCTCGACGGTGGTCAGTTCGGTGAGGTCGCAGCGGAACCACCGGGAACCCGCCGCCCATCCCAGCCCGTTGGGCAGCGCCACTGACAGCCGCAGCCTGCCGGACCGCCAGTCGTCACCCACGTAGCCGGTCGCCCGGGTGTCGCACTCGGCGAACGCGCCCCGCAGCGCGGCCGAACCACCCGCCGGAGCGGCCGTCCGCTCGGCCGGGAAAACCCCGACGTGCACGGTCTCCAAACGGTGCGGCCCGGCGCAGTCCACCGGCTCATAGTTGGCCAGGCTGACCAGATCGGTGAAGTCGGCGGTGTGACACACACCGGCGGCCGGGGTGAACGCCGACGGCGCCGGCAACGCCGCCCAGTCGTCGGTCAGATCACCGTCCAGGCCGCCGGA
Source organism: Micromonospora alfalfae (assembly GCF_022230925.1). GTDB lineage: Bacteria > Actinomycetota > Actinomycetes > Mycobacteriales > Micromonosporaceae > Micromonospora > Micromonospora alfalfae. The sequence continues at coordinate 42,025 of NZ_JAKKFH010000005.1, forward strand.
CCCGGCGCAGCCCACCAGCAGCACTGCCGTCACGGCAGCGGCGAAGACTGTCGTCATGGCACGGCTCATCGCGGCCTCCCCCAGCCACCGACCGGCTTCCGCCAGCGTGCCCAGGGTAACCGGAAATGACCTTCTGGTAACAGACCGGAATCGCGGTACGCGGGATCAGACTCCGGACACGGCCAACGGGCTCGGCACCGGGTTCCCGGCGGTGCCGGGCGCCGCCGCAGCCGGATCGGCACCCAACTCGATCACCCTGTTGTCGGTGTCGACGTGCACGACCCGTGGCCGGTACGACCGCGCCTCGGCGTCGTCCATCTGCCCGTACGAGATCAGGATGACCAGGTCACCCGGATGCACAAGGTGCGCGGCGGCGCCGTTGATGCCGATCACGCCGCTGCCCCGCTCGCCCGGGATCACGTACGTCTCCAGCCGGGCGCCGTTGGTGATGTCCACGATCGCCACCTGCTCGCCGGGGAGCAGGTCGGCGGCGTCGAGCAGATCCTCGTCCACTGTCACCGAACCGACGTAGTGCAGGTCGGCCTGGGTCACAGTGGCTCGGTGGATCTTCGACTTGAGCATGGTCCGCAACATCGCAGTGGCCTTTCGCGGGTATCGGTGGAGGGTGGTACGGCCGGGTCAGGGGCGCGGAGCGAGGTGGATCGCCGCGTTGTCGATCAACCGGGTGGCACCCACCCAGGCGGCGATCACCAGCCGCGCCGGCCCAGCCACCGGCCCCGGTTCCAACTCGGGATCGGTGAGCACCAGGTAATCGAGGCGGGCACCGGGCGTACCGGCGCCGAACGCGGCGTGCGCGGCGGTCAGCACCGCGCCCGCGTCCAGCCCGTCGTCGGCGGCTTGCGCGCCGGCCCGCAGCGCCGCGGACAGACTCAGCGCGGCGGCCCGCTCCGGCTCACCCAGGTAACGGTTGCGGCTGGAGAGGGCCAGCCCATCCGGCTCCCGGACGGTCGGTACGCCGACCACCTCGACCGGCACGTCCAGGTCGCGGGTCATCCGCCGGACCAGGGTGAGCTGCTGGTAGTCCTTCTCGCCGAAGAACGCCAGGTCCGGCCGGGTGAGCTGGAGCAGCTTCAGCACCACGGTGAGCACCCCGTGAAAGAAGCCGGGGCGGCTCGCCCCCTCCAGCTCGGCGCCGAGCGGGCCCGGATCGAGGCGTACGCGGGGCTGCCCCTCCGGGTACATGTCCGCCACCGACGGGGCGAAGACAAGATCTGCGCCCGCCCGCCGGCACACCTCCAGGTCGGCGTCGAGGGTGCGCGGGTACCTGTCGAAGTCCTCGTTCGGCCCGAACTGCAACGGGTTCACGAAGACCGTAACCACCACGTGGTCGGCCTGTTCCCGGGCCGCCCGCAGCAACGTCTCGTGCCCGGAGTGCAGCGCACCCATCGTCATCACCACCCCGACGGTGCCCTTCAGCCCGGCCCGGGCCTCGGCCAACTCGGCGCGCGTGTGCACCACCTGGGTCACGGCGACACCTCGGTTCGCGACTGCGGGGCTCGCAGGATCGGCTCACTCCTCATGCTCACGCGGCCACCTCCCGACCACTCTCGGCCAGTACGCCGAGCAGCGACTGCGCGTCCACCGGCCGCAGCCGGCCGGCGGCGATCGCCCGGTCGGCGGTACGACGGGCCAACGCCAGGTACGCGGGAACGGATTCCGGTGCGGTGGCCGCCAACCGGGCCAGGTGCCGCTGCACGGTGCCCGCGTCGCCGCGGGAGACCGGCCCGGTCAAGGCGTCGTCGCCGAGCCGCAGCGCGTTCTCCAGGGCGGCCCGCAGCAGCGGGGCGAGGACCTTCTCCGGCCGGGACACCCCGGCGTCCCGCAACCGGTCGGTCGCCTCGTTGACCAGGGTCACCAGGTGGTTCGCGCCGTGGGCCAGCGCGGCGTGGTAGAGCGGACGATCCGACTCGGCCACCCACTCGGGCACGCCACCGAGATCGGCTACCAGCCGGGCCGCCAGCGGGCGCAACTCGGCCGGGGCGGTCACCCCGTACGAGATGCCGTCCAGCCGGGCCAGGTCGTCCGGCGTACCGGTGAAGGTCATCGCGGGGTGCAGGGCGAGCGGCCGGGCGCCGGCCGCGACGGCCGGCCCCAACACGGAAAGGCCGTGCGCTCCCGAGGTGTGCGCGACGATCTGGCCCGGGTGCAGCGCGCCCTGCTCGGCGAGGCCGGTCACCACACCGGCCAGCCTGTCGTCCGGCACGGCGATCAGCAGCAGGTCGGCGGCGGCGTCGGCCACGGCGGCGACCGGGCGGCGAGGCACCTCGGGCAACAGCAGGGCGAGGCGGGCGCGGCTGGCTCCGGAGCTGCCGGAGACGGCAACCACCCGGTGCCCGGCGGCGGCGAGCGCGGCGCCCAGCACGGCGCCGACCCGACCGGCGCCAACGACACCGACGGTGAGCAGACGGGAGGTGGCGCGGGCGCCGGGAACGGCGCTATCCCACGAGGCGGCGGGCCCGGGTGGGCCGGCCGGACGCGGGCGCAACGGTGCGCTCATGACGATGATCCAGTCCTCGAGAAGGGGTACCGGTCGATCGCAAGTATGCGCCCGGCCCGCCGAACCGGGACAAGCATGTGTGAAAACCTTCACCACCGACGAGACGGCTCGTCAGGGCGTTTCGGTCGGGGCCGACGTGATGGCGCGTAGCTCGGCGGCCACCTCGGCGATCAGGTCGCTGAGCGGGGCGTCGCTGTCGGGCGCGACCCAGCGGGCGTACGCGACCCGGAAGACCGTGGCACCCGACTCGGTGGCCAGGGTGGCAGTGGTCTCGTCGAGGCCCCTGGCGCGCAGGGCGGCGGTGACGGCGGCCACCAGTGAGCCCGTCTTGCGCAGTTCACGCTCCTGTAGCTCCGGGCTGCTCTCGATGATGGTCTGCCGCGCTCGGACCAGCTCCAGGCGGTCGGCGAAGATCTCCTCCGCCACCAGGCGGAAGGCGGCGACAACCGCCTCGAAGGGGCCGGCGTCGGTCTCGGTCACCGAGCGGACCAGGAGTTCCTCCAGGTGCCCGTTGCCGCTGAAGAGCGCCTCGCGCTTGTCGCCGAAGAGTCGGTAGAAGGTGCGTTTGTCGAGGCCGGCACGGGCGGCGATGTCCGCGACAGTTGTCTGTTCGAAGCCGCGCTCGCGGAACAACTCGAAGGCGGCCGCCTCCAGGCGGCCGCGTGCGTCAGGTTGCCAGCGAGCCATGCGGCGATGGTATCCGATGTCACACCGCGACATTAATTCGTTCCACATGTCGCGGTGTGACATCACGCGAGCTACGGTTATGTCGCAAGGTGACATCGGCACTCACGAAGGAACCACAATGCGCGTATTCGTCACTGGCGCCTCCGGCCACCTCGGCTCCGCAGTCGTCCCGGAACTGCTCTCCGCCGGGCACCAGGTCGTCGGCCTCGCCCGCTCCGACACGTCCGCCGCCGCCATCGAGAAGCTCGGTGCTCAGGCACACCGCGGCGACCTGTCCGACCTCGACGTGCTCCGGGACGAGGCAGCCGCCGCCGACGGAGTCATCCACCTGGCGTTCCGCCACGACCTCATGATCAACGGCGACCTGGCCGGCGCCGCCAGAGCTGACCTGGACGCCCTCACGGCACTCGCCGACGGCCTGGCCGACTCCGGCAAGCCCCTGGTCGGCACCGGCGGAACGGCCATGCTCGTGATGGGTGGCATCGTCGGCCGCCCCGGCACCGAACGCGACACCTTCCCGTCCGGCGGCTACCGGATCGACGCGGAGAACTTCGTGGCCGGCCTCGCCTCCCGCGGCGTGCGCTCCTCCATCGTCCGGCTCGCGCCCACAGTGCACAGTTCACTCGACCACTACGGCTTCATCACCGCCATCATCGCCGCGGCCCGCCGCAAGGGGTACGCCGCCTACGTCGGCGACGGCAGCAACCGGTGGCCGGCCGTACACACGCTCGACGCGGCAGTGCTCTACCGACTCGCCCTCGAAAAAGCCCCAGCCGGTACGCGCCTGCACGGAGCCGCCGACGAGGGCGTCCCTTTCCAGCAGATCGCGGCAGCCATCGGCGACAACCTCGGCATCCCGGTCCGAAGCATCAGCCCCGCCGAGGCCAACGACCACTTCGGCTTTCTCGGGTCGTTCGCACAGATGGACAACCCCACGTCGTCCGCCCTCACCCGCGAACTGCTGGGCTGGACTCCGACCCAGCCCGGCCTGATCGCGGACCTGCACGAAGGGCACTACTTCCAAGCCTGAACCACGAAGCCGCCCGGCGGTGACCGTAGGGTCGGCACGGCTACCCATGCTGAACCTGAGGAGAACGATGTCGATCCGGTGGCGGGACGCGATGAGCCACGCCCTCTACGGGCCGGACGGCTTCTTCGTGGCCGGCAGCGGGCCGGCCGATCACTTCCGGACCAGCGTGCACGCCTCCCCGGCCTTCGCCACCGCGCTGCTGCGCCTCCTCACACAGGTCGACGCCGCTCTCGGCCATCCGCCACGGCTCGACGTGGTCGACGTCGGGGCTGGGCGGGGGGAGCTGCTGCGTTCTCTCGTCGGGGGCGCGGTGGGGGTTTCCGGGGAGCCCGCCCACTCCGGGCGGTCAGGCTTGATCCCTCCGTGGTCGGGCTCCCCGGAAACCCTGACTCCCACGGCCTCCGCCCGTCGGTCGCCCGACGATCCGTCGTTGGTCGCCGATCGTCCGTCGCTCGCAGAGCGGATGCGTTTCACAGCAGTCGAGTACGCCAGCCGCCCCGAGAACCTGCCTGACGAGATCAACTGGGTGTCTGAGATCCCCGATGGGATCACCGGACTGTTGATCGCTACCGAATGGCTGGACAACGTCCCACTCGACGTGGCGGTGCACACCGCCGATGGCTGGCGATATGTGCTGGTCGACCCCGACAGCGGCATGGAGACGGTTGGCGAGTTGGTCAGTCCCACCGATCTTGATTGGCTGACCACCTGGTGGCCTGGTCCCGCGAGCCCTCGCGATGCGGACCGCGACCTGACCGGTGGTTCAACCTCTACCGATGCGACCAGCGGAAGCGGGTCGGGTTTCCGGGCAGCCCGGCCGGCGCAGGGATCAAGCCTGACCGCCCGGAGCCGGCCGGGCTGCCCCGAAACCCCCCACAGCGACCACCGAGCAGAGATCGGCAGACCGAGGGACGAAGCCTGGGCGAACGCGGTCCGGAAGATCAGCCGAGGGCTGGCGGTGGCCGTCGACTACGGGCACCTGAAGACGGGCCGGCCCGTGGACGGGACGTTGACCGGGTATCGGGGTGGGCGGCAGGTGCCCCCGGTGCCGGACGGGTCGAGTGACGTCACAGCGCACGTGGCAATGGACTCGGTCGCCTCCGCCGGTGCGGCGGTCGCCCGGTGCGCGTACTCCCTGGTCCTGCAGCGGGAGGCGCTGCGGGCGCTCGGGGCCGACGGCGGGCGACCGCCGCTCAGCCTGGCCGGCACCGACCCGGTCGGCTACGTGCGGGCGCTGGCCGCCGCGTCGGCGGTGGCCGAGCTGACCGACCCGGCCGGGCTCGGCGGGCACTGGTGGTTGCGCCAGCCGGTCGGCATCCCGCTCGGGCCGGCCGTGGCACGATGACGGGCATGACCACCGACGCCGGGGACCTCCGTGAACTGACCGTCGGCACCGGGGCCGGGCTGATCGCCGGCACCGGTGATCAGCAGCTCGGCACCGACATGGTGCTGAACATCGGCCCGCAGCACCCCTCCACCCACGGTGTGCTGCGGTTGAAGCTGGTGCTCGACGGCGAGCGGGTGGTCGCCTGTGAACCGATCGTCGGTTACATGCACCGGGGCGCTGAGAAGCTCTTCGAGGTGCGTGACTACCGGCAGATCATCGTGCTGGCCAACCGGCATGACTGGCTCTCGGCGTTCTCCAACGAGCTGGGCGTGGTGCTCGCTGTGGAACGCCTGATGGGCATGGAGGTGCCGGAGCGGGCCACCTGGCTGCGGATGGCCCTCGCGGAGCTGAACCGGGTGCTCAACCACCTGATGTTCCTCGGCTCGTACCCGTTGGAGATCGGGGCGATCACACCGATCTTCTACGCCTTCCGGGAACGCGAGACCATCCAGGCGGTGATGGAGGAGGTCTCCGGTGGCCGGATCCACTACATGTTCAACCGGGTGGGCGGCCTCAAGGAAGAGGTGCCGTACGGATGGACCGGGCGGGCCCGCGCGGCGATCGGCGAGGTACGCCGCCGGTTGCCCGACCTGGACCACCTGATCCGGCGTAACGAGATCTTCCTGGCCCGCACCGTCGGGGTGGGCGTGCTGTCCGCAGCGGACGCCGCCGCGTTCGGCGCGTCCGGCCCGGTGGCCAGGGCCTCGGGGCTCGACCTGGACCTGCGCCGCGACGACCCCTACCTGGCCTACGACGAGCTGGACGTGCCGGTGGTCACCAAGACCGCCGGCGACTGCCACGCCCGTTTCGAGGTGCTGCTCGACCAGGTGTACGCGTCACTGGACCTCGCCGAGCAGTGCCTCGACCGGGTGGACCGGCTGACCGGGCCGATCAACACCCGGCTGCCGAAGGTGCTCAAGGCGCCGGAGGGGCACACGTACGCCTGGACGGAGAACCCGCTCGGCATCAACGGCTACTACCTGGTGTCGCGGGGTGAGAAGACGCCGTGGCGGTTGAAGCTGCGCACCGCCTCGTACGCGAACGTGCAGGCGTTGGCCACCCTGCTCCCCGGCTGCCTGGTCCCGGATCTGATCGCGATCCTCGGCTCGATGTTCTTCGTGGTCGGCGACATCGACAAGTGACCCCGGGCCGCCTGACCGGTCACCGCCAGCGGTCGGTGGGTGGCGCGCCGCCGGCACGCGGTACGTCGTCCTGCGGCGGGTAGCCGTAGCGCTCGTCGACCCGCCGCCGGCCGGTCCGTTCCGGGGCGGGTTCCGCCTGGTGGCCGCGTTGGCGCGGTGGACGCCACTCGTCCGGCACCGGCACCCCGCCCACCGGCAGCGCGGGCCTTCCCGGCTCGGCCCGCCGACCACCGTCGTGGCGGCGCGGTTCTTCATACCGGCCGGCGTCCTCGTAGCGGCCGGCGTCCTCGTGACGGCGCGGCTCCTCGGGACGGCGCGGCTCCTCGTAGCGGTGCGGCTCCTCGTAGCGGTGCGGCTCCTCGTAGCGGGCCGCGTCCTCGTGACGGCGCGGCTCCTCGTGGCGGACGGCGGCCCAGCGGTCGGCCACCCGGTACTCGGTGCCGGTGGCGTCGGCGTGCACCTCGGCCCGACGTTCGCCGACCCGCAACTCGCGACCGTTCTCGTCGTCGCGGACGGCGGCCCACCGGTCACCGGCCCGCAGCTGCGACCAGTACTCGCCGGTGTCGTCGGCCCGCAGCGGCGGCCCGGCCTGTGGTGCCTGGACGCCTGCCCGGTCGCGCTGCTCCGACCAGCCCCGATCGTCCGGGCTGTCCCAGGATTCCGCCGGCCTCTCCGGGGTGCGGTGTGACCGGGCTGCCGGGGCTGGCTCGTCGGGCTGGGCGTACGCGTCGCGCCGGTCGGTCCACTCCGCTTCGTCCCGGCGGCCCGTCCAACCCGGCTCGTCACCGTACCCGGCTCTGGGGTGCTGCTCCGGCTCGCTCCTCGCCCGGCCGGACGGGCGCGGGGGCTGATCGGCGTCGCCGCCCCGGGTCCACTCCTGTGCGGGTGGGGTCCACTGACCGGCGTACCCGCCGCCGTAGCGACCGGGCGGCTCGGCCGGGCCACCGTCCACCACTGTGTGCCGGGTGGTGACGTGCACGGTCTCGGTGTGTCGGACCACGCCGGCCGGCCGGTGCGCCGCCTCGGGGCGGTCGTGCTCCCGGGGGCGGGCTGAGCCGTACGCGGTGCCGGCCGCCCGTTCCCCGCCGTACATCCCGGCGGCGGCCGGCGGCTCGGGGGTTTCCCGGGCGTACGCCGGCTCGTCGTCCTGGTGCTCGGGGCGCCCCCACCGGGGCGCGTCGTCGGGGCCGGACACCCGGGCGCGGCCGGCCTGCGCGTCGCCCCGGTTACGGGCCACCGGTGTGTCGTCCACCGGCGGCTCGACGGCAGCCACCCGCGCACGTCCGGCACCAGCCTGCTCGACTGCGGGGGCGGCACCGGCGAGGGCGGCGCCACTGGCGTCGAGACGGCGGCGCACCGCGGCGATCCCCTCCTGGGCCCGTTGGGCCTGGTCGAGCGCCTGGTTACCGCGCTGGGCGGCGGCCACGATCTCGCCGCGCAACTCCCGACGCAGCTCCTCGATCTCGTCCAGCAACTCGTCGGTCCGCGCCGAGGCGCCTTCGCCGTCGGGACGCAACGCGATGGAGAGGCCGATCAGCACCACAGCGAGGATGGCGAGCACCGCGGCGAACCGCAACGGGCCGTTGCCGTCGGCCACCAGCAGAATCAGCGCCGCCACCGGCGCGAGAGCGACGCCGGCCCAGAAGAGCATGGTCAGCAGCGGTGGTTGACGCCGGGCGTCGGAGGTGGCCGGGGCTGGCATGGATGTGCAGCCTACCCACGATATCCACCGGAGGGAACGGGGTCCCCGGGACGCGCGAACGCCCCCGCCCGGTCGGGGGCGAGGGCGTCCACAGCACGTGCGGAAAGCGCTCAGCTGGTGGCGAAGGCGCCATCCGAGGAGAAGATCAGACCCACGCTGATCGAGCCGTCGCGCAGCCCGCTCTTGGTCAGCGGCCCGCCCTGGTCAAGGGAGGAGAACTTGCCGAACGACAGCCCGTAGGTCTTCTCCAGGCCCGGCTTGCAGAAGGGACGCTGCTCGCACTCCGGCGGGCCACCCAGCACAGTCGCGCTGCCGGAGCACTTCGCCGCCAGCTCGGAGAGGGTCCGCACGCCGTACTTGTCGGCGAAGGCCTGGGTCACCGCGAAGGCGTTCTGGTCCTGTGCGGCGGCCGGGGTGCCGAAGGTGAGGCCGGCCTTGTCGCCCTCGGCCTTCAGCGCGGTCACCGTCGTGTTGATGTCCGGCGAGGAGACCGGCTGGGCGTTCTGGCCGTTGGCCTTGGTGTTGAGGAACTCGGCCATTGTGGCCGCGTACTCCGGGACGACCTGGATCTCGCCCTTCTCCAGGGCCGGCGCATAGAGCTCCCGGTTTCCGATCTGCTGCACCTTGACCTGGTAGCCGGCGGCGGTGAGCGCGATCCGGTACAGCTCGCCCAGGATCTGACTCTCGGCGAAGTTGCCGGCGCCCACCGTGATGTCGCCGCCCGGGCCCTTGGCGATGCCCGCGGTGAGGTTGTTGGCGCTGGCGAACTCCTCGGCCGCCACCTTGGGGGTCTTGCGGTCCTCGTTGACGGCCTTGTTGAGCTGGATCAGCTTCGGAGTGTCGAGCGTGGCGGAGACCTTGTCCAGTGCGGCGATCAACTGCGGGTTGGCCGCCTTGCTGTTGACCGCGGGAATGACGTTGTCAGAGTTCTGGAGCTTCTTGTCGTCCTGCAGAGCGATGAGCTGCTGGCCGGCGACCGGGGCGCACCCGGCGCCGGAGGCGCTCGTCTGGGGTGCGTCGGTGCCGGACGAGCCGGCGTCACCGCAGCCGGTGAGGAGTGCTGCCCCGGCGACGGCGCTGACCGCCCCGATCGCCAGACGTGTACGTGCGCGCATGTGCCCGCCTTCCGTGTCCCGGCGCGGCCCGTCCCGGGCCGGCCGCGTGTCCGACGGGCGATCCTGACTGTCGGCCGCCCGCGAATGTCCACCCAACATGCTCCGGAACCGACCGACAACTTGGGATGGACTTCGTCACCCCATCGTCACCGATTTGACGGGCGTGGGTCGCCAGCTCGACGCGGGCTCACCCGGACGGGTCAGGCGCTGCCGGTGGCGTCGGCGGCCCGGGGCCGCCCGAGGCGCTGCCGCCCGCGCCGCAGCGGTTTGGGGGTGACAAGCCGTTCGACGCCGCCGAGGACCACCTCGGCCAGCAACGCGAGCCCGGCCACCAGCACACCACCGGCGACGATCTGTCCGCCGCCGGCCGCGATACCGATGCCGAAGCCGGTCCGGATGATCTGGCCCAGGCCGCCGCCGTTGACGAAGGAGGCCAGCGCCGCTGTCGCGATCACCTGGACCGCAGCGGTACGGAACCCGGCGGCCAGGTAGGGCACCGCGAGCGGCAACTCCACGCGGCGCAGCAGTTGCCCGCCGGACAGGCCCATCCCCCGGGCCGCGTCGCGGGCCTCCGGGTCCACCTGGCGCACCCCGGTGTACGCGTTGGCCAGCAGCGGCGGCACGGCGAAGACAGCCAGTGCCACCACCACCGGTGTCTTCCCGAAGCCGCTGGCGAAGACGACCGGGAGGATGGTCAGCAGCGCCAGGGTGGGGATGGCCAGGGTGGCGTTGGAGATCAGCACCACGAGGCCGCCACCTCGACCGAGGTGCCCCAACCAGAGCCCGAGCGGCCAGGCCACGAGGCAGCCGAGCGCCACCGCCAGGGCCGAGATCGTCAGGTGCTCGCCGAGCCGGTCCAGCATGCCGCCGGGGTTGGTCCAGTTCAGTGGGTCGTTGATCCAGGTGATGGCCTGCCCGATCGGGTTTTCCGCCACGGTCACCGTGCCCTCCGGGTGGACCAGGGAGTCACCAGTCGGGCGACCAGGATGAGCAGCAGGTCGAGCACGACGGCGAGCGCCACGCAGAGCAGTGCAGCGGTCATGATCTCGGCCTTGTAGAGGTTGTTCTGAAAGCCGGCGAAGATCAACTGACCGAGCCCGCCGTGCCCGACCAGCACCCCGACAGTGACCAACGCCACCGTCGAGACCGTCGCCAGCCGTACGCCGGTCACGATGCCCGGCAGCGCCAGCGGCAGGTCGATCCGGAACAGCCGCCTCCAGCGACCGTAACCCATGCCCTCGGCGGCCTCCCGAACCTCCGGAGGCACCTGGTTGAGACCGGCCACCACGTTGCGCACGATCAGCAGCAACGCGTAGAGGACCAGCCCGACCAGCACAGTGGTCGCACCGGTGCCCAGGTAGGGGGCGATGAACGCGAAGAGCGCCAACGACGGGATCGTGTAGACCACCCCGCTGACGGCGAGGATCGGACCGGCAAGCGGACGGACCCAGTACGCCAGCACGGACAACGGCAGGGCGATCAGCACCGCGATCAGCACCGCTCGCCCGGTGAGGGAGGCGTGTTCGCGCACCGCGGCGAGGATCGTGTCAGAGTTGTCCCGCACGTACTGCCAGGAGAACCAGGGGTTACCCGGGTCGGCCCGGTAGCTCAGGCGGAAGGACATACGTGGACGTTACCCCGGAGGCTGCCGGCGTGGCCCAATCCCCTCGCGCGGCGTCGATCTCCCTGGAGGGCATCCAGAAGCGCTACCCGAACGGCACTGAAGCTGTCCGGGACCTCAGCCTGGAGGTCCGGGCCGGCGAGCTGGTGGTGCTGATCGGCCCGTCCGGCTGCGGCAAGTCGACGGTGCTGCGGATGATCAATCGCCTGATCGAACCGACCGCCGGTCGCATCACGCTCGGCGACGAGGACGTCACGAACGTCGACCCGGTGCGACTGCGCCGTCGAATCGGGTACGTGATCCAGAACGTCGGTCTCTTTCCACACCAGACCGTGCGGGCCAACGTGGCCACCGTGCCGGGCCTGCTCCGCTGGCCCAAGAGCCAGACCCGGGCCCGGGTCGACGAGCTGCTCGACCTGGTCGGACTGGACCCGGCGGAGTTCGGCGGTCGCTACCCGCACGAGCTGTCGGGTGGCCAGCGGCAGCGGGTCGGGGTGGCCCGGGCGCTCGCCGCCGACCCGGTGGTGCTGTTGATGGACGAGCCGTTCTCGGCCGTCGACCCGATCGTCCGGGCCCGCCTCCAGGAGGAGTTCCTGCGCCTCCAGGCCGAGGTACGCAAGACGATCGTGCTGGTCACCCACGACCTCGACGAGGCCGTCCGACTCGGTGACCGGATCGCTGTCCTCTCCGAGGGCGGGCACCTGGAGCAGTACGACACCCCGGCCGCGCTGCTCGGCGCACCCGCCACCGCGTTCGTACGCGAGTTCGTCGGCGCCGACCGGGGCATCCGCCGGTTGGCGGTCACCCCGCTCGACCGGGAGGCGCTGGAGCCGGTGCCCGAGGACGCCGCACCGGACCTGCCCACCGTCGCTGTGGACGGCTCGGCGTACGACGCGTTGGCGGTCCTGCTCACCTCGGGCCGCGACCGGCTCCTGGTGACCGACGCCGGCCGGCCGGTGGGCGCGTTGAGCCGACAGCGCCTCCTCGACCTCGGCCGCCCGAGCAGCTGACCCCCGTTTGGGGCAGGCACGACCGTCGCGTCTGACCCCGCCTCGGCCAGGTCAAGCGCGACCGCCCAGGCTGGCGATGCCGATGATCCACCCGGTGAGGAAGCCGTAACCGGCACCGGTGCTGGCGTCCTGCAGTGCCCCCAGGAGCGACGGCGCAGGGCCGAGCAGCGCCGCGAGCACTGCGGCCAGCCCGCCAGCCAGCACGTATGCGGCCCAGCCGGAGAAGAACTGGCTGACCGGGCCGGGCACCCGGGCGACCTGGGCCGCGGGCAACAGGTAGAGCAGCGCCACAGCGAGGACCACCAGCAGCACGGCTCGCAGGTCGGCGGCGAACAACCCGCCGGCCTGCCCGTCCGCGTCGAGCCGCCAGGCCGGCCAGGCGAGCAGGCGCGCGTAGAAGGCCCCGGCCGACTCCGGGTCGGTGAGGGTGACGGCCCATCCGGTGTACGCCGGACTGCCGCAGATGCCGACCAGCAGCAACACGGCGAGCGCGCCGGTGCCGGCGGCCGTGCCGTAGCGGCTGACCGGGCCGGAACGGTTGACGAGCGACGCGATCCGCCCAGACCCCGAGCCGGTGGCTCGGGTGGACCTGGGCTGCCCCGAGCGGCTCAGTGCTTCATCAGGTAGTCGATGAAGGCGGCCCGCAGCAGCGGCGCCGACTCCTCGTAGCCGTGACCGGTCAGCTCCCGCCACAGCGCGTTGGCCTCGTCGATCGTCGGGCCGATCGAGTTCGGGGCGCCATCCAGCACCGTGGCCTCGTCCGCGTTCGGCAGGTGGCGCAGCACCGACCAGAAGAAGCCCACGTCCCGGTGCTCCCGGGCCCGGGCGAACGCCCGCTCCCGCAACTCCTCGGTGGACAGCGCGTCAAGCTCCTCGAACGAGGTTCCGCCCGGGGTGGCGGCAGGTGAGTCGGTCATGTCGCCGAGCCTAACTGTCGAGATCAGCTCCGGCTCGGCGGACGCGACGCGGCTCACCGCTCATCGGTGTCCCACCGTCGCGGGCCGTCCTCCCACCGGGGATCCCGCCACGGGTCGACCGGTTGCGGCGCGGCCTGGGTCGGCAGCGTGGGAGGCCAGTTGTCGACGGACTGCGGCTGCGGTGTGGTCCAGCCCGAGCTGATCGTGCCGTCGCTGACCGGCTCGGGCCGCTCAGGGCCGCCCGGTCGAGGCCGCCCGAGCGTCTCGACCAGCCGGGTGGCCAGCAGCCCGACGCCGAGCGCCGCCCCGCCGACCACCCAGTTGCTCAGCGTCCAGCCACGCTCCGGCGCGTACACCTGGAAGACAGTGACCAGGCCGACCGCCAGCAGCGTGCCGAACACCCCGCCCCGGCGGCCGTACGCGCTGGTGCCGGCGAGCAGGGCCACCCCGATGGCCAGCACTGTCCAGTCCAGCCCCGAGGTGGGCGCCACCGGCCCGGGGCCGTTGGCGGCGAGCAGCACGCCGGCCAGAGCGGCAAGCACCGTGGAGACGACAAGCGCGACGGCGGTCACCACTGCGGCCACCGCGCCCCGCCGACGGGCCGGGTCGGCGATCGGTCGGTACCTGCCGACGAGCCTGCGGATCGCCCGGATCGCGCCGAACAGCCCGCCCAGGACGGCCACCGCGGCGAAGCCGGCGAAGAGGTAACCGGCGCTGCTGGTGGGGTCGTAGTCGCCCTGCACCAGCACTGGCGCCGAGCGGCGTTCGATGTACACCACCACGGCGGCGGCGCCGGCCAGGCTGGCGGCCCAGCCCGGCACGTGCAGCACCACCACTGCCAGCGCCAACGCCAACCCACCCACCGCGGCGACCGCCACGGCCGGGCCGAGCGACGCCGGCAGGCCCCGGTCACCCTGCTCGGCGTAGTGCAGGGCGGCCGCCACCGCGATCGGGCCGACGGCCAGGTTCGGCGCGGACGTCCGCAGGCTCAGCCCTGCGGCCAGGGCGAGCAACCCCAGCCCGACCGCGTCGATCAGCAGCGTGCGCAGGTTGCCGTCGCGCACCGCGGCCGGATCCTCCCGCCAGAGCAGCCAGCTCACGGCGGCCAGCCCGGCCAGCAGCAGCAGCTCCCACCCCAGGTGTACGCCGATCCGGTCCCGGCCGGGCTCACCGTGGGCGGGATCGTCGAAGACGTTGTCCAGGACGGCGGCCGGCACCCCCGACGAGGGTTCGGCCGACCGGTCCCGGCCCGCTTCTTCGTACCCCATGACGCCGCCTCCCCAGTGGCCGACCGTCCCCAGTCCGGCGCACGGACGGACCCTGGGCGGCCCTTGCTCCCCGATCGCAGGCACCGTACCCGCGACCGCAGCCGGGCGTAACCCCCTGCTCAGCGCTGGCCGGGGCGGCTCTCCCGCGGGTCCTGCTCGCGCTCGTCGTCAGGGCGTTCCGGCACCCGGCAGGAGCGCTCCAACCAGAGCGCGGCACCAACAAGTGCCAGCGAGGCGAGCAGGCCTCCGCCGGCGGCCGGTCGATCGTCCAGGGCGGCGCGGGTGGTCTCCACGAAGAGCCAGCCGGTGAGCCCCGCGTAGAAGCCCGCGAAGATCGCGGCGGCCAGTGCCGACGCCTTGGCCAGCACCACGAAACGGGCGACCAACAGCGGATTGACCGGCTCCCGACCCGGCTTGCGCTCGATCCGGCCCCGGGTGTTGATCGCGGCGTACGCCTCCAGCACCGCGAGCCCGGCCAGCGTCACCACCGGCAGCCAGGGCAGCCGGGGAATGCCGCTGTAGTAGAGGGTGCTGATCAGCAGCCAGGCCACCGCCGCCGCAGCCAGGCCTGCCACGACCAGGGTCGAGATCCGGGTGGGGCCCATCCGCGACCCGTCCGGGCCCGACCCGCGGGGTGGGGGCTTCGCCTGCGTCATGCCGGCCGGTTCCGCTCGGTCATGCCGTCGACTCTAACGCCAACTCCGGCCGGGGACGCAGTTCCAACGCCTCGTCAGCGGCGGGGCCGGTGGTCAGCAGGTCGGTCAGCCAGCCGTGACCGGGCAGCCGACCGTACGGCTGGATGTCGATCCACGGACGCAGCACGAAGGCGCGCAGGTGCGCCCGGGGGTGCGGCAGGGTCAGCTCCTCCTCGTCGCTGAGCACCGGCTCGTCGTCGTCGCCCCAGACCGCGATCACGTCCACGTCGAGGGTGCGCGGCCCGAACCGCCGCTGCGGGTCACGGACCCGGCCGGCCGCGCGCTCCGCGTCGCGGGCCCGCTCCAGCCAGTCGCGCGCTGTCGCGCTCTCGTCCTGCACGAGCACCACCGCGTTGAGGTACGCGGGCTGATCGGTGTCACCCCACGGTGGAGTCTCGTACACCCCGGAGAGCACGAGCACCGCGTCGCCGAGGGTGGCGACGGCCGTGCGCAGGTGCTCCAGGCGGTCGCCCAGGTTGCTGCCGAGCGAGAGAACCGCCCGGGTCACCGGGTACGCGCCCGGGTCATGGTGACGGCCACGTCGGCGAAGGTGTGCGGCACCGGAGCCTCCGGCTTGTGCACGGTGATCGTCGCGGCGTCGACCCGAACGTCTGCCAGGCAGACCGCGAGGAGCCGGTCCGCCAGGGTCTCGATCAGGTTGACTGGCTCACCGGTCACCACCGCGACCAGGCGCTCGGCCAACTCGCCGTAGTGCACTGTGGCGGTGACGTCGTCACTGGCGGCGGCCGGGCCGAGGTCCAGCTCCAGGACGGCGTCGACCACGAAGTCCTGCCCCTGTTCGCGTTCGAAGTCGTACACCCCGTGCCGACCATGCGCCCGCAGGCCGGTCAGCTGGATCCGGTCCGTCGTCATCGCCGTACCCCCTGCTCGTGATCGTCTTGCGTCCGCATCCTGTCGTGCGGCGGCACGACCAGGCGGGGGCTGCCGGTCGCCGCCCAGACGGCGAGCGCGTCGGCGGTGGCCCGCACGTCGTGCACGCGTACGCCCCAGGCGCCCGCGGCGACCGCCAGCACACTGGTGGCCACGGTGGCCGCCTCCCGCTGGGCGGTCGGTCGCGGCGTACCGTCCGCGGCGGCGAGCAACCCACCGAGGTACGACTTACGGCTCGCGCCGAAGAGCAGCGGGTAGCCGAGATCCAGCAACTCCGGCAGGCGGGCGCTGAGCTCCCAGTTGTGCGCGGCCGTCTTGGCGAAGCCGAGCCCGGGGTCGACGATGAGGCGGTCGGCGGCAACCCCGGCGGCCAGCGCCGCGTCGATCCGTTGGGCCAACTCGGCCCGGACCTCGGCCACCACGTCCGTGTAGGTGGCCAACTCGCGCATGGCACGGGAGTGCCCACGCCAGTGCATCAGCACCCAGGGGCAGTGCGCGTCGCGGACCACCCGGGCCATGTCCGGGTCGGCCAGGCCACCGGAGACGTCGTTGACCACTGCCGCGCCGGCGGCCAGGGCGGCCTCCGCGACCCGCGCGCGGCTGGTGTCGACGCTGACCGCCACACCGGCGGCGGTCAGCTCGCGAATGACCGGCAACACCCGCTCGGCCTCGGTCGCGGCGTCGATCCGCTCGGCACCCGGACGGGTCGACTCGCCGCCGATGTCGACCAGCTGCGCACCGGCGTCCCGTAGACGGACGCCGTGTCCGACGGCGGCGTCCAGGTCGGCGTACCGTCCGCCGTCGGAGAAGGAGTCCGGTGTGACGTTGAGGACGCCCATCACCACCGGGCCCGAAGCCCGCACCAGATCGGTCACGACTAGACGGTACCGGTCGCGGTGGCGGTGCCCAGCGACCCGGGTAGGCCCCGCACCACTGCCCCTGACGTGCCGATTGGAACAGGTGTACGATCGGTCATCTGGGCAGTATCGGGCAGCCCCTTCGCGGCTTGTCGCAATCCGGGGCGGCCCGTACGCTTTGGAATTGGCCAGCATCGAGATGGCGAAGCTTGGAGGGAGGGCCGAAGCGGGGGAAAACCGCCCAAACCTCGCCACCCTCCGTGGTGAGTAACGAACACAGGGTCAAGAACGCCATGCCCTGTGGAGCACTTTTCCCGCCAGGCTTGCCTATTGCACCGCCGCGGCACCGCCGGCCGCGCTATGGGGAGGTTCCAGTGATCGCCTTCGAGCTCATGGAGACGGCGTCGTCCGGCGTCGCCCACGCGCTCTCCACCCTGGCGTCGGCTCCACTCGCGGAGCCGGCACCGAAGGGGATCGACACGAACAGTGTCGTCACCTTCTTCGCCAGCAAGATCGCGCCGATCCTGCTCGCCGTCCTGGGTGTCATCTTCATCGGCCGCGCCAGCCGAGGCGAGATCTCCAAGGTGCTGACCAGCTCCGCGATCGCCATCGTCGGGCTCGCCTTCATCGCGGGCGCGGCAACACTCTTCTTCGTCGGCGATTACCTGATCGACCTGATCTTCGAATAGGCGCGTTCACCAGATGCGGCTACGCACCGACGACGACATCTACCGGGCCCGCCTGGTCTACCTCGGGCCGCCCGGCTACACCCTTCCGGTTCACCTGCCCTACGCCCAGTACGGGCTCTTCATGCTGCTGGTCCCCCTCTACATGTTCATCCACTGGCTGTTCACGTTGACGGTCGAGCTCTTCCCAGCCTGGGAGATCGCGCTCGCCATCGTGACCACGTCGTTCATCTTCCGGCACGTCGACCCCGATCGGCCGGCGCGGGTGGTCATCCGCACCGCGCTGACCGACTGGCGACGCACCCGGGAGCCGGCGGTCGAGCAGCGCGATCCGCGCCTGGTCGGCAGCCGGATCAGGATTCGGGAGGAGCTGGCATGACCGGACGTACGTCGAACGGTCCGTCGCAGGACGCGGGCATGGGTCTGCCGACAGTCGCCGAGGCGATCGCATGAGCCGCTCCTCCACGCCGGGCTCCCCGGCCGGCCGACCGGGCGCACCAGCCGGTCACCGTGCGCACTCAATCGACTACACCGAGGACGAGGATGAGGTTGCCCTCGACCCCGCGCTGGTGACGTCACCCGGCCACGGTGCCGTCGGCGTGTTCCAGGCACCCCGGCCCGTTCCCCGCCGGACGCCACCGGCCGAGCCCACCGCCGTCTCGGCCGGCGAGAACGCCGACATCGACTCCCCCTTCCTGGACCTCTTCGGCGGCGGAGGGCGACCCGCCTCGCCACGAGCGGTCACCGCCGGCCCGAGCACCCGCGAGCAGCCGGCGATCCCGCACCAGCCGCCGCCCACCGCCAGCCCGGCGCCAGCCCGCGCGGTTCCCGAGGTCGAGCCACCGTGGACGCCGGCCGGCAACGGTGGCCGACCCGTCGAGCCACGGCACGGAGGCGGCCACCCGACCAACGAGTCCCGGGTGCCGCACCAGGCCGGCGATCGACGGCCGATGCTGCGTCCGCCGGACGAGTCCGAGTCACCCACCGACGGCGGGTCGCCGTCGGTGACCACCAGCCCGGTCCGCCGACCCGCCAACACCGCGCCGGGCGGCCGCCCCACAGCGACGTCGCCGGCCCGACCGGCGGCTCAAGCGCCACCCCAGCCGACGGCCTCCGCCAGCCGGTCCACTGCTCCGACGGAGCAGCCAGCCATGATCACGGCTGCGGATCGGCCAGCTCTCGAACGTACGGCGCGCCGGGCCACCGACGCGGATCGGCCCAGGAGCACCGGCAAGGAGATGGCCGCACCCCGACAGCGCACGGCGAGCCGTCCGGACCGACCGATCAAGCCGACCCGGGTTCGCGCTCCAAAGATCAAATTCGGGGATCGGGATCCGTCGGTCGAACTGGCCATCACCGAGATCGCCGGCCACCTGACCTTCACACCGAACACCGTCACCGCCTGGTACTGGCTGCCCGAGGTCCGCTGGGCGTTCCGGCCGGACGCCGAGCGTGAGGCGCTGCTGTCGGCGATCTCCGAGCAGTACGCCGGCCTGGCCGGCTTCCGACTGCACCTGCGCCGCACCACCCGGCCGTTCCCCGCCGACGAGTGGGCGCGCACCATCGACACGCACACCTCGGCACCGCTGCCCGACGTCCCCGGCACCACCGGCTGGGCCGATCATCTGGTCGCCGCCCAACGCCACCTGATGGCGGTCAACCACGCCGAGGGCCAGACCTACCTGGGTGTCACCTTCGCCCGGCGTTCCCTCGGCGACTCGCTCACCGAGCGGCTGCTGCGCACCTTCGGCCGGGGCACCGCCGACGGGGAACGCCGCAAGCTGGGCCGCACAGTCGAACAGTTCGACGAGGTGCTCGGGGCGTTCGGCATGCGCGGCCGGCGGGTCACCGCCCAGGAGCTGGAATGGCTGCTCTACCGCTCGGTGGCGCTGTGCATGTCGCCGCCGAGCACCCTCTCCCCCGTCACGGACGGGCGCTGGGAACGCGGCGACCTGCTCGCCATGACCGAACAGGTCGAGCGCTACCGCACCCCGTACGGCTCGACGGTCAAGCTGGTCAACCGGATGACCGGCGAGGAACGGCACGTGGCAGTGCTCGCTGTCGGCCGGATGGAACCGCTGGAGATTCCGGAACGACACGAGCCCTGGCTGCACTTCCACGAGCGGCTGCCGTGGCCGATGGAGATCTCCACCCGCGTCGACATCCTCGGCTCCGGCGACTCCTTCCGCAATCTGGAACACCGGCTGCGGATGATCCGCTCGCAACAGCTCGACTACGCCGAGCACGGCATCGACGCGCCCCCGGAGCTGGAGCGACTGGCCAAGCGCGCCCTGGTGATCGGCGACGAGATGACCACCGGCCTGCCGGTCGACTCGGCCCGTGCGCACGGCTGGCACCGGATCGCTGTCGGCGGCCGGACCAGGGAGGAATGCCTGGAGCGGGCCCGCCGGCTCATCCAGCTCTACTCCCGCGAGCTACGGATCTCACTGCAGCACCCGAAGAACCAGGACTGGCTGGCCCGCGAGTTCATCCCCGGCGAGCCGATCGCCAACACCGGCTACGTGCGTCGCATGCCGGTACCGCTGCTCGCCGCCGCGCTCCCCCAGGCCGCATCCAACGTGGGCGACCGGCGGGGCGACCTGATCGGCCGAACCGCCGGCACCTGCCGCCGCCCGGTCTTCCTCGACCTGCACTTCCCCATGGAGGTCCGGGAACGCTCCGGGCTCGCGGTCTTCGTCGCCGAACCGGGCGGTGGCAAGTCCACCCTGCTCGGCGCCCTGGGCTACCTGGCCGCCCGCCGAGGTGTCCAGGTGACCCTGCTCGACCCGTCCGGCCCGCTGGCCCGCCTCTGCGCGATGCCCGAGCTGCGGCCGTACTCCCGGGTGTTGAACCTGACCGGCTCGGAGCACGGCACCCTGGCGCCCTACTCGCTCATCCCGACGCCGCTGCGCTCCGAGTTCGGCACCGGGGCCGCCGGCGACCGGGAGTTCGAGATCGCGGTCTCCAACGCCCGGGCCGAGCGGCGAATGCTGGTCCAGGACATCTGCATGATGCTCGTCCCGCCGCAGGTGGCCAGGGAAGCGTCGACAGCCACCCTCTTCCGGCACGCCGTCCGCCAGGTCCCCGCCGAGGAGACCTCCACCCTGGACGACGTGGTGAGCTGCCTCGGGCGGCTCGACGACGACGCCGGCAAGGAACTGGCCAACCTCCTGCTGGACACCGCCGAGATGCCACTGGCCATGCTCTTCTTCGGCCGACCGCCGGAAGGGCTGCTCGGTGCCGACGCGGCACTCACCGTGATCACCATGGCCGGGCTACGGCTGCCCGACCTCAAGATCGAACGCGAGTACTGGTCAGCCGAGGAAGCACTGGCCCTGCCGATGCTGCACACCGCGCACCGGCTCGCCGTCCGGCGCTGCTACGGCGGCTCAATGTCGTCCCGCAAGCTCGTCGGCCTCGACGAGGCGCACTTCATGGAGGGCTGGCGGTCCGGACGCTCCTTCCTGGTCCGACTCGCCCGCGACTCCCGCAAATGGAACCTCGCCGCGCTGGTCGCCTCCCAGAACCCCCGCGACATCCTCGGCCTCGACGTGCAGAACCTCGTCTCCACAGTCTTCGTCGGCCGCATCGCCGAGGACGCCGAGATCGCCTCCGAAGCGCTACGGCTGCTGCGGGTGCCGGTGAACGACGGGTACGAGGCCACCCTCGCCTCGCTCTCCGCCGCCGACACCAACTCGGCCTCCCGCCTCGGCTTCCGGGAGTTCGTGATGCGTGACGTCGACGGCCGGGTGCAGAAGGTCCGAGTCGACGTCTCGTACGTCGAAGGGCTGCTGGACCACCTCGACACGACGCCCGCCGCGATCGCCGCAGCGGCCGGAGTCCTGCCGAGCATCCCCCTGCCGGATCTGGAGGCGTGACATGGCTAGGGCCTGGGCAAGGACCGTGTCGTTCCTGCTCGCCCTTGGCGTACTGGCCGGGGCCACCCTCAGCTGGCCGCTGATCGGTGCGGAGGCCGCAGCCGCCGCACCGGCTACTGCCCAGGCCCGCGCCGACCTCTGCACGACCGCCGAATGGCAAGCCGACTTCCGCGCCTGCGTGGCAAAGCTGAAGCAGGTCAGCAAGGCAGAGATCGATTGCCTCAAGCCACCTGTGCCTTCCGCCCCGGATTCGGGCTTGGCTGGATGGTTCGCCTCCCGACCGGACTCGTCCAAGCTGCCCGGGCCAAAGGGCATCTACAGCGACTACGGCTACGGCGGTTACAGCTTCAACACCTACAACGTGGAGGGTGGATGTGCATCCACCGTCCTTCATCCGGACTACAAGTTCACCACCACCGTCGCCAACGGTGAGCTCATGATCGCCACGGCGGTCGTGGGTGCCTCTAACGCCCTGCGGGAGCGGGCCTGGGATCCCCGCTCGATGTGGAATTGGGCCGACCCGCTGGTGGAGAAAGCCACCAAAGGCGTATACGAGAAGGTATTCAGCGTCTTCGGAATCGTCACGCTCTGCGTGGTGGGTCTCTACCTGCTCTGGCGCTCCCGCCAGTCGGACATGAGCAATGCGATGACGACGGCAGGGTGGGCGCTACTGGTGATGGTGGCGGTCACCGCGCTGGCGGCCTGGCCCGTCAAGTCGGCGAACATCGCCGACGGCACCCTGATCACTTCGCTCGGCGTCGTACACGACGCCATAGGCCCGGCGTCAAAGGACACCCCGCCGGATCAGTGCGACGATCCAGACCCCAAAGCATGTAAGGACAACCGGCCACCGGCCGTACGGGCCAGCGACACTGCCACCGAGGCAATGCTCTATCGCAACTGGCTGCGCGGAGTGCTCGGCTCGGCGGATAGCGAGACCGCCCGAAAGTATGGCCCTGCCTTGTACGACGCCAAGGCGTTCTCCTGGGAGGAGGCCGAGAAGCTACGGGCCAACCCGGCCACCCGGGCAGCGACGATCGAGGCCAAGCAGCAGCAGTGGATGACGGTCGCGGAGCAGGTCAAGACCGAGGACCCGGAGGCGTACGAGTTCCTGACGGGCACCCGCGACATGGATCGGATCGGCTCTGGTTTCATCGCCGTACTCGCGGCCGTGCTCTTTGCGATGTTCGACCTGACCGCGTCGGTGCTGGTCCTGCTGGGTTTCCTGATCTTCCGGTGGGCGGTGATCGCGGCACCCATCCTGGGCACCATCGGCCTGCTCCGGCCGGCCAGCGCCGGCCTGCGGCGGTTGGCGAACGCCGTGGTCGCCGCGGTGTTCAACATCGCCATCTTCGGCACCGGGGCAGCCATCTACCTGTTCGCCGTCGACCTGATCATGAGTACCCCTGCCCTGCCGGGTTGGCTACAGGTGGTGCTGGTGTGGCTCTGCGGGGTGGTCGGATGGCTGCTGCTGCGGCCGTACCGTCGGATCACGCAACTCGGCGGCAAGGACAGCAGCGAAGCGGTCAGTTCGGCCGGGTCCTGGCACCGCCGGTTCTTCCGCGACATGCGTACCGCCGCACGACTGGACGTAGCCGAGCCGGGCGGCACCGCCGAGCCGGTGGGCGGACGTCGACGCTCGCCCGACGCAACGCAGACCCGGCTACGACCCGAGGCGCGGCGGGAGGACCCGGCCCCGGTGCCGACAGCCGCGGTCGAGGGCCGACGCGCAGACGCGGTGCGCCCAGACGGTCGCGAGCGGCCCGACGAGGCGCCGGCGGAGGAGGGCAGCGGTCGGAGCCGCCCAACGGCCCCGCAGCCCCGACGCCGACAGCCAGCGACCTGGACCGAGCCGGATGTTCCGGCTGAGAACCCGTCGTTCGTGGTCTACCGCCCGGGCTCCAGCGAGCGTGTAACGGATCGCACCGGACCTCGGGTGCGCTCAGAGGCGAGGTGACGGTGATGCGACGGGCGTTGGAATTCGTCCTCACCCGGGCGCTGCGGTCCCGGCTGGGCGTGGCGCTCGTGATCGGGGTGGTGGTCGTCGCTGTGCTCGGGGCGGCCAGGCTGATCTCCAACCCGGGCGATTCGGCCGATGGGTTGAGCACCCGTCCGGATGGGCCGATCATCACAGTGGACCCGACGGCCGGCGACGACGGTCTGCTCAACAGCGCGGCTCCGCCGTCACCCGTGACGTCGCCCGGTGCCCGCACGCCCGAACAGACCGCCGACCGCTTCGCCAAGGCCTGGCTGGGCCGTCCCGGGATGACCACCGAAGAGTGGCAGGCTGGTCTACGGCCACTCTCCACGCCGGCGCTGAGGGACAAGTTGACCGGCGCCGAGCCAGAGAGCGTGCCTGCCGAGAAGGTCACCGGTCCGCCAACCATGCGAGAGCGGACCGAGACGTTCGTCGAGTTGCTGCTTCCCCTCGATGCCGGCGGTCTCCGGTTGGAGCTGGTCACCTCCGATGATGGTTGGCTGGTCGACGTTCTGGACTGGGAGCGGCCATGAGCGACGTTGGTAGCGCCAAACTCCGCCGTGGTCCCCTCCGGCTCGGTGTGGTCGCCGCAGTGCTCACCGGAATGCTGCTTCTGCTCTGCTGCACCGGCGGCACCGCGGCGTTCTTCCTCACCGGGCTCGGAGGCGACGACGCCGAGAACGGCGACACCATGGCAGGCAGGGAGTGCGGGCCGGTCCGAGCGGTCAACATCGCGGGCAAGCTGCCGCGATTCGCCCAGTACGGCGACACCCAGGTCCGCAATGCCGCGGTCATCATCAAGGTCGGCCAGGACATGGGCGTACCTTCGCGAGGTTGGGTGGTCGCCCTCGCCACCGCGATGCAGGAGTCCGCCCTACGCAACCTGGCCAACAGCGGCGTACCCGAGTCCCTGGCCCTGCCGCACGAGGGAGTAGGCGCGGACCACGACTCACTGGGCCTTTTTCAGCAGCGGCCGGGGTGGGGCACTGTCGCCGAGCGGTTGAACCCCGCCTACGCGGCCCGCAAGTTCTACGAGAAGCTCGTCAAGGTGGGCAGCTGGCAGCAACGACCGCTGACAGTTGTCGCGCAGCGGGTGCAGGTCAGCGCATACCCGGACGCGTACGCCAAGCACGAAGAGGCAGCCAGCCGGATCGTGGACGCGCTGGCCGGCGGCGCGGCCCGCACCGTCGAGATCAACGGCAAGGCGGTGTGCAACGCGGCCGAACGCGGTCAGATCGCCGCCTCCGGCTGGACCGCGCCGATCCCCGGCGGAGTCGGTTCCGGTTTCCGCACCGCCAGCCGACCCAGCCACAACGGAGTCGACATCGGCGCGGCCAAGGGCACCGAGATCCGCGCGGCAGCAACCGGTCGGGTGCTGGTCTCCACCTGCGACGAGGATCGCCGCGGCCGCCAGGACTGCAACGTGGACGGCTTCCCCGGCAAGGGCGGCTGCGGCTGGTTCGTCGACCTGCTGCACGCCGGTGGCTACATCACCCGGTACTGCCACATGGTGGTTCAGCCCTTCGTCAAGAAGGATC
Source organism: Micromonospora alfalfae (assembly GCF_022230925.1). Classification (GTDB taxonomy): domain Bacteria; phylum Actinomycetota; class Actinomycetes; order Mycobacteriales; family Micromonosporaceae; genus Micromonospora; species Micromonospora alfalfae. Next base: position 66,945 of record NZ_JAKKFH010000005.1, read on the forward strand.
AGATCGTGACTGCCGGTCAGGTGATCGGCAAGGTCGGCAGCAGTGGTAACTCCTCCGGCCCGCATCTGCATTTCGAGGTGCACCTGCGCAACGACCGCAGCGCGTCCGGGGCGGTGAACCCGGGCCCGTTCATGCGCGAGCGGGGTGCCCCGCTGCGCGCCGCCGGGTGAGGCCACCACGGCTATGACCGGACCGTTACCTGACCCATTCGCAGACCAGCCGGACTGGGCACCGCAGCCACCGAGACCACTGACCATCGTCCCAGCGACGCAGCGGGTCGAGCTTCGCGGTCGACGGGTGCTGGTCGGGCTGCCCGGGATGGGGTGGCGCGGGGACCTGCGCGCGGACGACCGGGTGGTGCAGAGCGCCCGGACCTACGTGCCGGTGATCCCCGAGCACGAGTGGTACCGAGCCGAAGCCGACCAGGTCGAGGTGTTCGCGCCGTTGGTGCCGGTGGAGCGGGTCTGGGTGGAGACGGTCGGCGGCCGTCCGGGTGTGGACGACGCCCGGGACACGGGCATCCGGTTGGTCTCGCTGGACGGCCCCGCACACCGGACCCCCACACCGGTCTTCGAAGCGGACGCGGTCACCGGTCGGCGGGTGGTGCACGTCGAGGGCGGCCTGGAGCACCGTGACCTTCGGGCGGTCACCGAGACCTACTCGGGCGCCGAAGGGGACATCTGCGTGCGAGTCACACCCGAGGTGGAGTGGTACCGCTGGGCCTGGCGCGGCCAGTCACCCACCACGTTGGAGGTTCCGGTTCACCTTTTATGGATTGAGTGACGTCAGCTAGCCGGCGTACCGCCACAAATTCGCCACCCACCGTTACCCTCGACGACAGAGAACGTCCAGTCTTCGCGGCGGCTGCTTCGGACAACGCCCTCGGCTGACCCGGAAATCGTCAGTGTGGTGCCGACCGATTCGCCCTCATTGGATGGCGTGCGAGTCAGTTGGCCCCAAGTGACTCGCACCGCAACGCCGAACTTCGACTCGCGCTGCTCGATTTCAACTCTGAGATCTTGAACGGCCTCCAACTGCGACCCGCTCTCGCAGGTGAAGAGGTCTGCTCTTGTGTCATTGCGATCGACGAGGAACGCACGCAGATAGTTGTCCACGACCACGTCGGGTGCGCTGCGGTCGGGCGTTGAGGCGCGGTTGTACCAAATCAGAACGGTGGCGACCCCGCCGAGGCAGAGCAGGGCGAGCACGCCAGCGACGACAGTGAGCACCGTCCGCATTCGGCGGCGTGGCGGCTGCGGTGCCGGCGTTGCCGGGGCGGGCGGCAACTCCTCGGACGGTGTCCGCTGGGCCGGTACGCGGGAGACCTGGGAACCGGCGGGGGGCTGCACTGATTCCACCTCCTGAAGTTATCGGCTGGACGCTCCGGAGCCAATGCCTCAGATCCAGCGGATCGTGACGGACCCCTCCCCACCGGTGAGATCCACGACAACACCGGCGCAGCACCGAGGCACCTCCCGGAGGAGGACCGCCGGCTGGGATACCGTCTCTGCTTGGGGAGGGGTTGCCAACCTCGGGTAGAGGGGGTGGACGCGGTGGCCGGTCCGAAGGCTCGCACGAACCGCGCCGCAGCCCTGCACCGTCGGGCGGCGGCCGTCGCGACCGCGGCTGCCGGGATCCTGGACGAGACGCGGCCGGCTCCGGCCGATCAGCGCCGCCAGTACGAGGTGGCCGATCGGTTACGGACGGCTGCGGCCCTGCTGGCACCGGGCTGGTCGGGCGCGGCAGTGGATTCGCTCACCGTGGACTCGCCGGCAGGTGATGGTCCGCCGCCGTTCGTCCGGGTCGGTACTGCGGCGCCGTTGGACGACGCTCGTTTCCCCGCGTTGGTGCCGCTGGTCGGCGTCGGTCACCTCAGCGTGGACGCTGACGCGCGGGAGCCACGGGTGGCGGGGTTGCTCCGGGCCGTACTTCTGCGGTTGTTGGGTGCGGCACCGGCGGGTGCCCTGCTGATTCGCGCGGTGGACGCCACCGGGGCGGTGCTGACGCCGTTCGGGGCACTGGCGGATGCTGGCCTGTTGCCGCCACCGGCGGTGGACGTGGCGGGTCTGCGCGCGGTGCTAACCGAGGCGGAGCAGTGGGTGACGCCGGGGGCGAGTGGGCGACGCCGTCACGACCGGACGTTGTTGCTCGTGGTGGCCGCGCTTCCGGAGTCGACGGGCCCGAGCGATCTGGCGCGCATCGAGACGTTGGCCGAGCAGGGGCCGACCGCAGGGCTGCACCTGGTGGTGGCGGGTTGGCCGCCGGCGGGCCCGTACTCGGCCCGGGCACCGCTGCCGCACACCACTTCGCTGGCGTTGCGGAATGCGTACGCGTTGCTCGGCGATCCGCCGGGGGCGTCGTTCGCCGGGCCGGGCGCCGATCCGCCGGGCGGTTTGAACTCGCCGGTCTTCGTCGAGTCGGACCCGCCGGCCGAGCTGGTCGACGCTGTCTGTCGGCGGCTCGCCGAGCAGGTGGAGGCGGGTTCCCGGTTGGCGTTGGGTGCTCTGCTGCCGCCGACGGGCGAGCGACTGTGGGAGTCGGATTCGGCCGACGGGCTGACCACTACCGTCGGCGATGCCGGGGGCCGGTCGGTGCCGCTGGGCTTCACCGAGTTGACCCCGCACTGGCTGGTGAGTGGCCGGTCCGCAGCGGGCCGGGCGGCGTTCCTGACCACCGCGCTGCTCGGCCTGGCCGCCCGTTACGGGCCGGACGACCTGGCCTTCTACCTGGTGGATCTCGGCGACGGCGAGTCCTTCGTGGAGTTCTTGCAGACCGAGCGGGACCGATCGTGGGTTCCGCAGGTGCGCGCGGCCGCGATGGCCGCCGACCGGGAGTACGTCCGGGATCTGCTGGACGAGTTGGCGGCCGAGGTCCAGCGCCGCACGGAGGCGGGCGCTCGGGCCGGGGGGCAACGGTTTGCCGAGCTGCGTCAGCACCAGCCGCTGCCCCGGATCGTCTGTGTGGTGGACAATGTGCCGCTGCTCTTCGCCGAGCGGGACCGGCTGGCCGCCGAGGTGGCCGCCCAGTTGGACGGGCTGGCCCGGGCGGGTCGGGCGCACGGCGTGCACCTGGTCCTGGCGGGCGCGGGCGAGTTGGGGCTGAGTGCGCGCGCGGATGCTGGCCATCGGGATTCGGTGCTCGGGCAGTTTCCGGTACGGGTGGCGCTTCCGGGTGGCAGCCCGGTGTTGGAGCCGACGAACGATTCGGCAGCCGGTCTGCCGGTGGGCAGCGCGGTGGTGAACACGGCCGGCGGGCTGGGCGGCCCGCGGGGTGCGATCCGGGGTCATGAACGGTTGATCCGTCACCCGGATCCGCTGGATCATCCGGAGGTCGTGGAGGCGCTGCGGCACGAGTTGTGGGCGGCCCGTCCGGCCGGGTCGGTGCCGCCGGTGGTCTTCGCGGGTTACGCCCGGCCGCTGCTGGGAAACGATCCGCGTCACCGGGCGGCCCTGGCGGGGCAGGCTCACGGACCGGCGGCTCTGCTGGGCCGGGCGGTGGACGTGGCCCGTTCGACTGTCGCCGTGCCGCTGGGGCCGGCGGCCGGGCGCAACCTCGCGGTGCTGGGCTCGGGTACCGCGGCGGGCGGGTTGTTGGCGACGGCGGCGCGGAGCACGTCGGCTCACCACGCGCCGGGTGGTGCCCGCTTCCTGGTGGCGGCACCGGACCCGGGCGCGCGGGCCCTGGCGGAGGCGTTGACGGCGGATCTGGCGGCTCGGCATCCTGCCGAGTTGGTGGATCTGCCGACACTGCTCGCGGACACCGCCGACGACCTGCCGACGTACCTGGTGGTCTTCGGGTTGGACCGGCCGGGTCCGCGGGAGCTGCCGGTGGAGCGGCTGCGGTCGCTTCTGCGGGACGGACCGCCGGCGGGGCGGCACCTGCTGGGCTGGTGGCGTGCGGTGCCGCCGTTCGCCGCGTTGTTCGAGCCGGCGGGCGAGGTCGACAAGTTGGCGGCGGTGGCCGTGCTGGACGTGCCGGTCGCGCAGCTCACAGCGGTCTTCGGTAGGACGGTCGAGTGGCAGGTGCGCCCCGACCGGGCGGTGCTCTGGGACGGGCCGGACGAGCGGGGCACCGTCCTGGTGCCGTTCGCCGACGAGGCCGGCTGATCGGGTGGCGCGCGTGGAGGGTGTCGAGGTGGATCCGATCGCGACGGTGACCGGGCCGGGGCGGCAGCGGGCAGCTGCGGCGACCGGGGATTCCACGCCGCGGGTGGTCGAGCCCAGCACGGCCTGGACGGAGTATCTTGCGGCCGCCCGCCAACTGGACGGGGTACGCCGGGGCGCGGCTGCCGCAGCCGGTGAGCAGGCCCGGTCGGCGGAGGCCGCCCGGGAGGAGTTGACGGTGGTCCGTACCGGGCTGGCGAGTCAGCAGGAACGACTGCGCGAGTTGGGCGTACCGGCGATCTCCCTGGTGCCGTCGCCGCCGGAGCTGACCGAGGCGTCCCGGTCGATGGCGGGTGGACCGGCGGCCGTGTTGGCGGCGCTGCGGACCGCGCGGGGTTGGGCTGAGGCGGCGGACGCGGCGCTGGCCGCGCGCCGCCGATTCCGGCCGGGGTCCTGGCCCGCGCGGGCGCGCAACCTCCTCGTGTACGGGCCGTTCGCGCTGCTGGTGCCGCTGATTCAGGTCGTGGTTCTGGCGGCGACGGGGGTCGGACCGGCCACCGTGGCGGCGTTGATCTGTGGGCTGCCGATGCCGGCGGTCGCGTTCGTCGCCGGTTGGATCGGCGTTGGCCGGTTGTTCCGGGTCAGCCCCGCCGAGCGGCTGGACCGTACTGTGCGTTTCGGCGCGTTGGTGTGCCTGGTGCCGGCGGTGCTGGCCACGGCGGGCCTGCTGTTGGCGCTGCTCGCTGGCTGACAGGCCGGGCCGGAAAGCCGCCCGGCCGGAACAACGTGGGGTGGGTGGGGAAACGCAACGGCCGGCCGTCCCGGATGGGTGTCGGCCGGCCGTGGTGTGTCGGGGTGTCAGCGGGGGATGATCAGCGCCATCGCCTCGGCCCGCGACTTGGAGTCGGACTGCAGGATGCCGCGTACGGCCGACGTGATGGTCTTGGCACCGGATTTCTGGATGCCGCGCATCGCCATGCACATGTGTTCGCATTCGAGCACGACGACGACGCCGCGTGGTGCGAGTTTGCTCATCAGCAGGTCGGCGACCTGTGACGTGAGCCGTTCCTGCACCTGCGGACGACGGGCGAAGACCTCGACGAGTCGGGCCAACTTGGACAGGCCGGTGATCCGCCCATCGGGGCCGGGGATGTAGCCAATGTGCGCGCTGCCCCTGAAGGGCAGCAGGTGGTGCTCACAGAGGCTCATCACGTCGATGTCCCGGACGATGACCAGCTCTTCGTGGTTGGCCTCGAAGGTGGTGCTGAGCACCTGGGCCGGGTCGACCCGCAGGCCGGCGAAGAGTTCGGCGTACGCACGGGCGACCCGGGCCGGGGTCTGCTGGAGTCCGTCGCGGTCCGGGTCCTCGCCGACCGCGATCAGGATCTCCCGGACGGCCTTCTCGATCCGGCCGAGGTCGACAGCGTCCTCGACGGGGCGTCCGGTCAGTTTGCCGCTGATCAGCCGCGCGGCCACGTAGTCCAGCTCGTCGTCGCCGTCGGGTCCTTGCTCAGTGCGTGCCGTCCGAGTTGTTGGACGGCGCCACGCCGCCGACCGACGCCTGCGCGCCGTCGGCCTGGGCCTGCGCCTTGAGCTTGTCCTTCTCCGCAGGGGTGAGCACGGGCGGCTCGGTGGAGGGCTGACGCTTGCCGAAGCCGTTGTACGGCGCCAGCGGCGGGCGCTTGACCACTCGGGAGCAGATCCGCGCCATGTCGGCAGTGGAGAGGGTTTCCTTCTCCATCAGCTCCAGCACGATGTTGTCGAGGACGTCCCGGTATTCCACCAGGATCTCCCAGGCCTCGTCGTGCGCCAGCTCGACCAGTGCCCGCATCTCGCCGTCGATCTCGGCGGCCACCGAGTCCGAGTAGTCCCGCTCGTGGCCCATGTTGCGGCCGAGGAACGGCTCGTCCCCGCTGGTGCCGTACTTGATCGCGCCGAGCTTGGAGCTCATGCCGTACTGGGTGATCATCGCGCGGGCCAGTTGGGTGGCCTTCTCGATGTCGTTGCCGGCACCGGTGGTCGGCTCGTGGAAGACCAGTTCCTCAGCGGCGCGACCGCCCAGCGCGTACGCCAGGGTGTCGATCATTTCGGCGCGGGTCTGGGTGTACTTGTCTTCGGTGGGGAGCACCAGGGTGTGGCCCAGCGAGCGACCACGGGACAGGATCGTCACCTTGTGCACCGGCGCGGCGTGCGGCAGCGCCCAGGCGACCAGAGCGTGACCACCCTCGTGGTACGCGGTGATCTTCTTTTCGTTGTCGCTCATCACCCGGGTGCGTCGCTGCGGACCGGCGACCACCCGGTCGATCGACTCTTCCAGCGAGTCGTTGGAGATCGCCCGCTGCTCCTTGCGAGCGGTGAGCAGGGCCGACTCGTTGATCACGTTGGCCAGGTCGGCGCCGCTGAAGCCCGGCGTACGACGAGCAACCGCGTCGAGGTCGACGTCCGGCGTGAACGGCTTGCCCTTGGCGTGCACCCGCAGGATGGCCTTGCGACCCTCCATGTCGGGGGCGTCCACCGGGATCTGCCGGTCGAACCGGCCCGGACGCAGCAGCGCCGGGTCGAGGATGTCCGGCCGGTTGGTGGCCGCGATCAGGATGACCCCGCCCTTGGTGTCGAAGCCGTCCATCTCGACGAGCAGCTGGTTGAGCGTCTGCTCCCGCTCGTCGTGGCCGCCGCCCATGCCGGCGCCACGGTGCCGGCCGACGGCGTCGATCTCGTCGACGAAGACGATCGCCGGGGCGTTCGTCTTGGCCTGCTCGAACAGGTCACGGACCCGGCTGGCGCCGACGCCGACGAACATCTCCACGAAGTCGGAGCCGGAGATGGAGTAGAAGGGCACCCCGGCCTCGCCGGCGACCGCGCGGGCCAGCAGCGTCTTGCCGGTGCCGGGCGGGCCGAACAGCAGCACGCCCTTCGGGATCTTGGCGCCCAGGGCCTGGTACTTGGCCGGGTTCTGCAGGAAGTCCTTGATCTCGTACAGCTCTTCGACAGCCTCCTCGGCACCCGCGACGTCCGCGAAGGTCGTCTTCGGAGTGTCCTTGGTGATCATCTTGGCCTTGGACTTGCCGAAGTTGAGCACCCGGGAGCCGCCGCCCTGCATCTGCGACATGAAGAACAGCAGCAGGAGCACGAGCAGCGCGATCGGCAGCAGGTTGACCAGCAGGCTCACCCAGATGCTGTCCGAGGAGACCTTGGCGTCGGCCGGGCCGGTGACCCGGTTGTTCGCCTTGGCGTCCAGCACCTCGTTCCAGATCTGGTCGCCAGCCTGGTACGGGAACTGGGCCTCGATCTTGTTGGTCTCGGTCTTGCCGAACTTGGTCTTCTGGGCCAGGTCCAGCTGGAGCGTCTGCTCCTTGTCCTGGAAGACCACCTTGTTGATCTTGGCGGTGTGCAGTTGATCGAGCGCAACGGAAGTGTCCACGCGGTGGTAGCTGGGACCACTGGTGAACAGCTGACTGAGCACAACGGCGCCGAGGATGACCAGGATGATCCAGACCACCGGTCGGCGGAAGAAACGCGTACGTTCCATACTGTTGTCGAGCGCCGGAGCGCCCGCATCCTCCTGATCGACGTCCTGACCGTCTGATGGTGTCGCCGCGTTGAGCGGCGGCCGGAGCCGCCGTGCGGGCCGGCCTCGACCCCGAGGCGCGAAAACTACCGCGCCGCGGTCATTCGACGGTACACCGTGTACGCGAGGAGTGAGCTTGCGAGCCCCGCAGTCGTGCACCATCAAAAGACCATGTACGCCAACAGCGAACCTGCGAGCCTCCGCACTCTGCGCGCCTTCGACATCGACGACACGCCCCGTGGGCAGGCCCACCAGCCCCGCAGCCAACGTACGGCGAGTCCGGGTGGAAGCCGGCGTGGCGGGGAGTCCGGCTCGGCCACCCGAGCGCCCGGTCACGCGATCGAGAGGGTCGAGCGCGGAGGAACCTCCGGGCCACCGTGCTACACGGTAACCGCATCAGCTGAGAGCGCGCTGAACGTCGGCTTGATGGATGCCGATACAAGTACAGCTCATGTCGACCGGCGGGCCGTCGCGACGGGTCGGGCCCGGCGTCAGGAGCGGGCGTAGACCTCGGGCTTGAGCACCCCGACGTACGGCAGTTCCCGGTAGCGCTCGGCGAAGTCGAGGCCGTACCCGACCACGAACTCGGTGGGGATGTCGAAGCCTACGTACTTCACCGGAACCGGCACCTTCACCGCGTCCGGCTTGCGGAACAGGGCGACCACCTCGACGCTCGCCGCCGAGCGCGACTCGAGGTAGCGCAGCAGCCAGGAGAGCGTGAGCCCGGAGTCGACGATGTCCTCGACGACGACCACGTGCCGACCGGCGATGTCCCGGTCCAGATCCTTGAGGATGCGGACCACCCCGGAGGAGGTGGTGCCCTGGCCGTAGGACGAGATGGCCATGAAGTCGAGCTCCGCCGGCGGGCCGTTGCGGCCCAGCGCCCGGGCGAAGTCCGCCATGAACATCACCGCGCCCTTGAGTACGCACACCAGCAGCAGCCCGTCGCCCACGTGGGCGTAGTCGGCGGAGACCTGCTTGGCCAGCTCCGCCGTCTTCTCGCGGATCTGCGCCTCGGAGATGATCACGTGGTCGATGTCGGCGTCGTACCAGGAGCCGTCAGCCATGACTCCTAGCCTGCCGTACGTCGGATGGCCTCCGTCGGCGGGGCCGCACCTTTTGGCGCGGTCCCGCCGAGGATTTTCTGCGCAAACGACGCTAATCACATCAGTTGGTGCGTGACCGCCAGCGGCGGCCATCGTCGCTCGGCTTCCAGTCGGCCGAATCGTGGCTGTCGACTGTGAGGCCGGCCGCCGAGGCGGCAGCGAGGAGGACGAGGAACAGGAGGATGAACAGGAACTCCATGGCGGCGCTCGCTTTCGCATGATTGCTATCGGTTTCGCCGCCGGTGCGCACCGGACTGAGACCAGTCTGCGACCTCACGAAGCGACCGGACAGTGGCAGGAATGCCATTGGTCATCGATTTACTGCCACCTGCCGGGTTACCCTCGTCACATGCTGCGGTCCGTTGCCGTCCTCGCCCTCGACCAGGTCGCTCCCTTCGAGCTCGGCGTGCTCGCCGAGGTGTTCGGCACCGACCGGACAGCGGACGGTTTCCCCGCCTACCGCTTCCAGGTGTGCAGCCCGGACGGCGCTCCCGTGCGTACCTCGTCCGGCTTCCACCTCACCCCGCACGCCGACCTCGGCCCGGTCGACGAGGCCGACCTGGTGGCCATCCCCGCGCACAGCCAGGGCACCACGGTCCCCGGCCCGGTGCTCGACGCGCTCCGCCGGGCCGACGCCCGCGGAGCGCACCTGTTCAGCGTCTGCTCCGGCGCCTTCCTGCTCGGCGAGGCCGGGCTGCTCGACGACCGCGAGTGCACCACCCACTGGCGGTACGTGGACGAGCTGCAACGCCGGCACCCGCGCGCCCGGGTGCTGTGCAACTCGCTCTACGTCCAGGACGGTCGGTTGCTCACCAGCGCCGGCACGGCGGCCGGCATCGACGCGTGCCTGCACCTGATCCGCCAGGAGCACGGCTCGGCCACCGCGACCCGGCTGGCCCGGCGGATGGTGGTCCCGCCGCATCGCGACGGCGGTCAGTCCCAGTACATCGAGGCGCCCATCCCGAAGGCGCCCGAGGCACCCACCCTCGAACCGGTGCTGGAGTGGCTGATGGGTCACCTGGACCGGACGATCACAGTGGAGGAGTTGGCCGCCCGCGCCGGGATGGCGCCTCGCACGTTCGCCCGCCGGTTCCGCGCCGAGACCGGCACCACCCCGCACGACTGGCTCACCAACCAGCGGGTGCTGCTCGCCCGGCGGTTGCTGGAGGAAACCCCGTTGAGCGTGGAGGCGGTCGCCGACCAGTCCGGCTTCGGCGATGCGGCAGCGTTGCGTCACCACTTCAGTCGCCGGGTTGGTGCCACCCCGCACAGCTACCGGACCACCTTCCGGGACCGGGCGCACAGCGGCTGAGACCGGCCGGCCGAGCAGCACGGACACGGCCTTTGCTCTGCTTCACTCCAGGAAACACCCGACGGCCCGCGGTGTTGCGCGGGTTGAAGCAGAGCAAAGGAGGCCGGGCAGGTCAGGCGGGGCGCACGGATGCCAGCCGCCCGTCACGGCGGAGCACCCGGACACCGCCGGGCAGGTCGGCCGGGCCCTGACCGTGCCAATCGGTCACCAGGGCGTCCAGAGCGGCGACGTGCCGGTGCGACAGGGCACCGGGCAGCGCGCCCAACTCGCGAGCCCAGGAGTGCAGCACCCGGCCGCGTACGGCGGGTACCAGGCCGAGCAGCGCCGGTACTGACAGCCCTCCGTCGGGGCACCGGGCCGCCGCCAGCGCCGTCCCCGCCAACTCGTCGAGCGCGGCGTTGTCGGCGGCCACCAACCGGGCGGTACGCGCCAGGTTGTCCACCACGCCCGGCCCGAGCGCCCGCACCAGCGCCGGCAGCAGGTCGCTTCGCACCCTCGACCGGGCGTACGACGGGTCGCTGTTGTGCGGGTCCTGCCACGGGTTCAGGCCGAGGACGGCGCAGGCGGCGCGCGTCTGCTCCCGACCGATCTCCAGCAGCGGACGCAGCAGCGGCACACCGCCCAGGTCGCGCCGGGCGGGCATCCCGGCCAGCCCTCGTGGGCCGGCGCCCCGGGCGAGCGCGAGCAGCACCGTCTCCGCCTGGTCGTCGCGGGTGTGCCCGGTGAGCACCGCGACGGCGTTCTGCTGCCGGGCCGCCTCGGTCAGCGCCTGGTAGCGGGCCTCGCGGGCGGCCGCCTCCGGCCCGCCCGGGCGCCCGGCCACTTCCACCCGGACCACCGTCGCCGACGCGAACCCGACCCCTCGCCCCCAGGTGGCCACCGCTTCGGCGCGCTCCGCGGAGCCGTCCTGCAAGCCGTGGTCGACGGTGACGAGCGTCGTGGCGCGGCCCAGCCGCGGCGCCACGAAGACGGTGGCCGCCGCGAGCGCGAGCGAGTCGGCGCCACCGGAGCAGGCGACCAGCACCGGGCCGCCGGACGGCAGACCGGTCAGGGCGCGGCGGACCGCCACCCGCATCGCGGCCACCGGCGGAGCGAGCGCGGCCACCGGCGGGTGGTCAGCCAGCGGCCGGGATGGTGCCGGCCGGGCCGTGCACCCGGGCGACCCAGGCGTCCGGGTCACCCAACTCCGACAGTCGAGGCAGGGTCAGCGGTGAGTTGAAGATCGAGTTGAACCCGTCCATGCCGACGCGTTCCACCACCCCGTGCACGAACTTGCGCCCCTCGGCGTACTGGCGCATCTTGACGTCCACGCCGAGCAGCCGGCGGATCGCCTTCTCCAGCGGGTTGCCCGCCTCCCGGCGTCGGTTGAACGACGCCCGGATCCGCTCCACGCTCGGGATCACCTGCGGGCCGACGCCGTCCATCACGAACTCGGCGTGCCCCTCCAGCAGGGTCATCAACGCGGTGAGCCGGTCCAGTACGGCCCGCTGCGCCGGGGTCTGCACGATGTCCAGCACGCTGGTGCGGCTCTCTGGATCACGGACCGCGTCGGACAACGTGGCCACCCCGCGCCGCAACCGCTCGACCAGGTGCTCACTTCCGCTGGACGAGGCGTCGACGAACGCCTGCACCTCGCTGAGGAAATAGGCACGCATCCACGGCACGGCCGTGAACTGGGTGCGGTGGGTGACCTCGTGCAGACACACCCAGAGCCGGAAGTCCCGAGGGTCGGCGCCGAGCTTGCGCTCCACCTCGACGATGTTCGGTGCGACCAGCAGCAACTGGCCCGGGTCAGCCGAGAAGACCTCGTACTGGCCGAGCACCCGGCCGGAGAGGTAGGCCAGCACCGTCCCGGCCTGCACCCCGGTGAGCCGGGACCCGATCGCCTCGGTCAACGCGCCCGGTTGCTTGTCGCCGGAGAGCCGACTCACCAGCGGAGTGATCACCTCGCGGAGACCGGCGATGTTGGTAGCGGCCCAGTCGCGGCGATCGACCACCCGGACCGGCGGATGCGACACCTGCGCCCGCAACCCCGTGTAGTCGGCCACGTGCCCGGCCGCCTCGTCGGTCAGCCGGCGCAGGTCGCCGACCACGTCGGTGGCTTCCGCGTACGACACGCGGGGGCCAGACTTGCTCAACGCCCCCGCGGTGGCGGCGGCCAGATCCCAGTCCACGAACTGCGCCATGAACCCACCGTACCCGCGCCGCGACACCCCGGCCCGGGCTCGCGCCCTCGATCGACGCCGATGGCGACAGCGTCACTCCCGAACCGGCGACGGTCAGCCGCAGCCGCAACCGGCCAGCGCTGCGGCGATCCGGTCCAGGGCCGGCTGGGCGGTGTCCCGGTCCCCCGGCACCTTGTCGGTGAGCACCGCGAAGGTCAACAGCCGACCATCGGCGGTGGTGACCAGGCCCGCGACGGAGTGCACCCCGGTCAGGGTGCCGGTCTTGGCCCGGACGCTGCCCGCGCCCGCGGCGGTGCCCGCAGCGGTGCGGTAGCGCTCGTTCAGGGTGCCGGACCAACCGCCCACCGGCAGACCACCGAAGACGCCGGCCAGCTCCGGGTGGTCCGGACTGGCGGCCAAGCGGATCAGATCGGTCAGCAGCGACGGGCTGATCCGGTTGAGCCGGGACAGGCCGCTGCCGTCGGAGACGCTGATCTCGTCGGCCGGCAGGCCCAGCTCCGCCACCTCGGCGTCCATGGCGGCGGCGCCACCGTCGAACGAGGCGGGCTGACCGCGGGCCAACGCGACCTGCCGGGCGAGCGCCTCGGCCACCAGGTTGTCGCTCTCGCTGATCATGACGTCGACCAGACGGATCATCGGCGGGGACTGCACCACGCCCAGTTCGGTACCGGGTACCGGGCTGGCACCGGCCGCCGCCTGAGGCGGGGCCGCGCCCCGCTTCACCGAGTCGGTCGGCACCCCGAGCAACCGGGCGAACGCCTTGCCTGCGGCGAGGTCCGGCTCGGCGAACCGCGGGGCGGACCCGTGCTCGACGCCCGGGTCGGTACGCGCGCCGTCGGTCATCAACGCGGTCACCGCGCCGCCCGAACCGCCGGTGGGGATGTCGTCGTCCCAGCCAGGGCCGTAGACCGGGCCGGAGTAGACCGAACCGTCGACGGTGACGCTGGTCGGGGCCGTGCCGCCGAGCGCGGTACGCACCTGGGCGGCCAGGTCGTCGAGGCGCGCCGCGCCCGGGTAGTAACCCTTCTTGTTGATCGCGAGGGTCGGGTCGCCGCCCCCGACGATCACCACCTCGCCGGCCTTCGCGCCGGCCACGGCACGGGTGGGAATCCGGTAGCCGGGCCCGCGGGCCGCCAGCACTGTCACGGCGGTCGCCAGCTTCGTCACCGAGGCGGGCACTGTGCCGTCGTCCGCCCCCTTGGCGAACAACGTCTGACCGGTGATCACGTCGGCGACCGAGACGTTCACCCGGTCGCCCAGGGCGGCGACGCCGACCAGTGGATCGAGCACGGCACGAACCCCGTCCGGGGTGGGCAGCGGGGCGTTGGAATCCGGGCCGCCCAGCACGTCCGACGGGGCAGGTTCCGGAGTCACGCCGACCGCGTTCGGCCCGGACCCGGCGTCGTCGCCCAACCATCCGGCGACCGGGCCGGGACGGGTGATCACGACTCCGACGCCGGCGAGCACCAGCAGGAGCACGGCGGCCAGCACCACCGGCAGCCGCCTCCGGCGGCGCGGCGCGGCGGGTGCGGGCGCGGCGTCGGCGGGTGCCGGCAACGCGGAGATCGGCGGGCCCACCGGGGGGACCCCGCCCGGTGTGGGGGCGGTCGGCCCGGGACCGAACGACGGGCTGACCGGCGCAGGGCTGACCGGGACCGTGGCACTGCCGCGTGGCGGGCCGCTCACCGGTTGCTCACCGCCGGCCACCGGGAAGTGACCCGCGTTCGGAGCGGGCGACGCCGGGCCGACCGGTGGGCGCCAGGGCAGCGGCGGGGGCCGCTCGGGCACCGTCTCCGGTGCCGGGGTCGGTGCTTCGGGAGCCCGTGGAAGGTGCGCCTCCGGCACCGGGACCCGCCCCTTGGCACTGCCGGAGCCCGATCGTCCGGTACCGTGCGCGGAGCCCCCGTCCGGGCGGTAGTGTGAATCTTCCCTCCCCACGACCCCCTCCTCCCCCAGCGAAAATCGGCTTGGGTGACACTACTTCGGTCCGAAGACTATGCGGCGGCCGGAGTCGGCGGGTGGGCATTCACCTGTCCGGAGGGGCCGCCAGTGGTTCCGTTAGCCAGCGTGGGCAGACGAGGGAGCGTGCAGATGGATTTCGACGTGACGGTTGAGATCCCCAAAGGTCACCGGAACAAGTACGAGGTGGACCACAAGACCGGCCGGATCCGGTTGGACCGCACCCTCTTCACCTCCACCCAGTACCCGGCCGACTACGGGTTCATCGAGGGCACTCTGGGCGAGGACGGCGACCCGCTGGACGCCCTCGTGCTGGTCCCCGAGCCGACCTTCCCGGGCTGTCTGATCCGCTGCCGCACCATCGGCATGTTCCGGATGACCGACGAGAAGGGCGGGGACGACAAGGTCCTCTGCGTGCCCTACGAGGACCCCCGCCAGGAGCACCTGCGCGACATCCACCACCTGGGCGAGTTCGACCGCCTGGAGATCCAGCACTTCTTCGAGGTCTACAAGGACCTGGAGCCCGGCAAGTCGGTGGAGGGCGCGACCTGGGTCGGCCGCACCGAGGCCGAGGCCGAGATCCACGCCTCCTACAAGCGGGCCCGCGACGCCGAGGCGCGCGGCGAATCCGCCCACTGACGACTGCTGACGCACCGGGCCCGAGGGTCGCTCATCCGAGCAACCCTCGGGCCCGTTCGTAGAGGTCGAGCACCGCGCAGGCGATCGGCACCACGGCGACCACCAGGGCCGTGTCGGTGAGGTCCGCAACCCTCCCGAGGTACGGCGAGACCGGCCGGCGGGCGTACCCGGTGCCGCTGGCGACCGCCACCAGGGCCAGCGCCGCCCCGCCCAGAACCAGCACCAACCGCCCGGTCTCGTCGGCCCGGCCGACCAGCACGGCACCCAGCGCCGCGTAGCCGGCCAGCCCGGCGAGCACCGTCGGCACCCGGTGTCGCAGCGCCACGAACAGCCGCGATCGCAGCAGCAGCACGGCCGAGGTGACCGCCACCAGCACCCGACCGGCGGTGCCACCGGCGATCACGAGTACGCCCGCTGTGGCCACCACCAGCAGCGCGTGGCCGATCAGCATCCCGGTGAGCGTCTCCTCGGTGCGGATCACCGCAGCGTGCACCCGGCCCTGGTCCGGCAGGTCCCGCACCCGCGCCGGCTCCTCCGCGGAGGTGGCGGCCGGCAGGGTGATCGGCGGCAGGGGCAGCTTGCCCAGTCGGATGGCCAACAGCGGGATCACGCCGACGGCGAAGACCAGTGCGCTGAGCAGAACCGCCGCCGTACCGGCCGTGGTCATCAGCAGTCCACCGAGCGCGGCCGCCGCGCCGATCAGGCCGACAGTGACACCGGCCACGAAGACCCGCAGTCGACTGGCCACCCCGAGGAGACCGATCAACGCCGCCAGCAGCAGCGCTACCGAGCCGGCCAGCAGTTCGGGAGCGCCCACCCAGCGGGCCGGGCCGATCGGCCCGACCGGGTCGCCGGAGCCGACGGCCAGGGCACCGGCCGTGAACGCGTAGGGCAGCGCGTAGCCGCCGAGCGTCGCCCCGGCGGCGCCGTCGCCGTTGGCGCGGGAGGCGACAGTGCCGGCCACCGTGAGCACCAGTGCCACAGTGACGGCCGCCAGCCAACCGGCTCGGTGCGTCGGGCCGCCGGCGAGCAGTGCGAGCAGGCCGACCGCGAGCGGGACGGAGGCACCGGCCAGACCGGCTGCCCGGGTGGCGGTGGGCGACCAGGCGCCGCCGCGGCGGCGAGCACCGTCGGCGATCGCCTCGATGACGTCGTCGTACTCCAACTCGGGCCAGTGCGCGCGGGCCGGCACGAGGTGCAGCACCTCACCGTCGCGGACTCCCTGCGGCAGCAGCGCCTGTGCGGTCACCAGCAACGCCCCGTCGGTGCGGCGGAGCACCCAACCGCCGTGCTGCTCGCCGTCGTCGGCGAGCCCGACACCGGCGTGCCGGAGCACGTCGGGCAGCAGCTCGGCCAGGGGTACCTGCTCCGGCAGGGCGACGTCCACCCGTCGTTGCGGCGCGCTGATGGTGACGCGTGCCAGCCCGGTAGTCATCGACTGGTCTCCATATCGAGGGGGATCGGAGGCTGCGCGGACGAGTGGACTTTACCTACCATGAGCCAGGCTCGGGTTACCCAGCGCTGTCAGGAGGCCGAGTGTCCACAGTCGTCATCAAGCGGCCACCGCGTCGACCAGCGCCGGAGATTCCCGCCGGTGAGCTGTCGGTCGACGCACCGCCGGAGATCCCCGTGGTGACCGGCGGGCGGTGGCAGCAGATGCTCATGCTGCTGCCCATGCTCGGCGGCACTGTCGCGATGGCGATGATGTTCGGCCGGGGCGGCGGGGCCTACTCGTACGTGGTGGGCGGCATGTTCGGGCTCTCCTCGTTGGCGATGCTCGTGACGTCCTGGGGCAGCGCCTCCGGCACCCCGAAGAAGTCCGAGATGATGGCCGCCCGCAGGGAGTACCTACGCCACCTGGCCACGCTGCGGCGGCGGGTCCGGCGGACCGCGGGCCAGCAACGGGCCGGGCTCTACTACCGGCACCCGGATCCGGGCCGGCTCTGGTCGACGGTGGACAGCCACCGGGTCTGGGAGCGGCGCCCCGCCGACCCCGATTTCGCTGTGGTGCGGGTCGCCGTCGGGCCGCAGACACTGGCCACCCCACTGGTCCCACCGGTCACCCGGCCGCTGGAGGAACTCGAGCCGATGACCGCCGGCGCGCTACGCCGCTTCCTGGACGCGTACTCCGTGGTGCCGGACCTGCCGGTGGCGCTGTCGCTGCGCAGCTTCGCCCGGGTGCACGTACGATCCGCCGGCCGCGGCCGGGCGACCACCCCGACCACCGGCGGGCCACCGACCGGCGACCCGGCGGCGCAGGCGCTGGTCCGGGCCGTGCTGACCCAGCTGGCGGTCTTCCACGCCCCCGACGAGCTGCTCGTCGCGGTCTGCGCCGGGCCGGAGCGCCGCGCCTGCTGGGAGTGGGTGAAGTGGCTCCCGCACGCTCACCATCCCGGCCGCACCGACGCGCTCGGCCCGGTACGCCTGGTCACCAGCTCGGCCGCCGAGTTGGAGTCGCTGCTGGCCGACGTGCTGGCCACCCGGTCCCGGTTCAGCCCTGCCGGCCCGGCCACCGACGGCCCGCACGTGGTGGTGGTCCTCGACGGCGGCGACCTGACCGGTGCCAGTGACCTGACCGGCGACGGCGGCATCGACGCGGTCACAGTGCTGGACCTGGACACCCCGCCGCCCCGACTGCTGGACCGGTACGCGCTGCTGCTGGAGCTGCACGGCCGGCGGCTGCACTCGCTGTCGTCCGACGGGCACGCCGAGGTGGGCACCGCCGACCAGGTGGAGCTGGCCGACGCCGAGGCGGTCGCCCGACGGTTGGCGCCGCTGCGGCTCGCCGGCGCGGCCAGAGGGCCGGACGCCCCGTTCCAGGCCGACCTGGGCCTCCCCGAGCTGCTCGGTCTCGGTGACCCGGAGAGCTTCACCGCGGAACAGGGCTGGTTGCCGCGTTCGGCACGGGACCGGTTGCGGGTGCCGATCGGGGTGGGCACGGACGGCGGCGCCATCGAGCTGGACCTCAAGGAGTCCGCCCAGGACGGCATGGGCCCGCACGGCCTGCTCATCGGGGCGACCGGCTCCGGCAAGTCCGAGCTGCTCCGCACGCTGGTACTGGGGCTCGCCGCCACGCACAGCTCCGAGCAGCTCAACTTCGTGCTCGTCGACTTCAAGGGTGGCGCCACCTTCACCTCGTTCGACAGGCTGCCGCACACCGCAGCCGTGATCACCAATCTGGCCGACGCGTTGCCCCTGGTCGATCGCATGGTGGACGCGATCAACGGTGAGTTGGTCCGCCGCCAGGAGTTGCTGCGGCGGGCCGGAAACTTCGCCAGCGTGCGCGACTACGAGCGGGCCAGGGCGGCCGGCAGCCCTCTCGCCCCGCTGCCGTCGTTGCTGCTGATCTGCGACGAATTCTCGGAGCTGCTCTCCGCCAAGCCCGACTTCATCGACCTGTTCGTGCAGATCGGCCGGCTGGGCAGGTCTCTCGGCGTGCACCTGCTGCTCGCCAGCCAGCGCCTGGAGGAGGGCCGGCTCCGCGGGTTGGACACCCACCTCTCGTACCGGATCGGGTTGCGCACCTTCTCGGCGCTGGAGTCCCGGACGGTGCTCGGCGTGGCGGACGCGCACGAGCTGCCCCGCTCACCGGGCCACGGCTACCTGCGTGCCGGCACCGACCCGCTGGCCCGGTTCAAGGCCGCGTACGTCTCCGGGGCCGTCCGCCGTCGGGCCGCGCCGGGCGGCGTCAACGCCGAGGGGGGCGCGCGGCTGCTGACCTTCACCACCCACGTCGTACCGGTGCCCGAGCCGGCAACCCCGGTGGTGCCCGTCGTGGCGGAGGAGGGCACCACGACGCTGCTCGACCTGCTGGTGGACCGGCTCGTCGGGCAGGGCCCGCCGGCGCACCAGGTCTGGCTCCCGCCGCTCGGCCAGCCGCCGGCCCTGGACGAGTTGCTCGGTCCGGTCGAGGTGCACCCGAAACGCGGGCTGACAGTTGGCAACCCTGAGCTGCACGGGGCACTCGGCGTGCCGATGGCGGTGGTGGACAGACCACTGGAGCAGCGCCGGGACCTGCTCTGGCTGGCACTGGACGGCGCTGCCGGGCACGTCGCTGTGGTCGGTGCGCCGCAGAGCGGCAAGTCCACAGCCCTGCGCACGCTGATCTGCGCGCTGGCGCTCACCCACACACCGGCCGAGGTGCAGGTCTACTGCCTCGACTTCGGCGGCGGCGGGTTGGCCGCGCTGCGCGACCTTCCGCACGTCGGCGGGGTGACCGGCCGCGCCGACCCGACCGCCGTACGACGCACGGTCGGCGAGATGACCACCCTGCTGGTCGACCGGGAACGCCGCTTCGCCGAGTTGGGCGTGGAGTCGATGGCCGCCTACCGGCAGCGCCGGGCGGCAGCGGGGACGGTGGGCCAGCCGGGCACCGACCCGTACGGCGACGTGTTCCTGGTGATCGACGGGTGGACCACCATCCGCGGCGAGTACGACGACCTGGAGCCACTCGTCACCGATCTGGCCACCCGGGGCCTGTCGTACGGGCTGCACGTGGTCGCCACCGGGCTGCGCTGGCTGGATTTCCGCCCCGCGATCCGGGACCTGTTCGGCTCCCGGCTGGAGTTGCGCCTCGGTGACCCGGCCGACTCGTTGGTGGCCCGGCGCGCGGCAGCCAACGTGCCGGAGCGCTCCGGCCGAGGCGTGACCGCGGAGGGCCTGCACTTCCTCACCGCGCTGCCCCAGCTCGGGACCGCCGGTGGAGACACAGCCGACCTGGTCAAGCGGGCCGCCGATGGGTGGGCGGGTGCCCCGGCGCCCCGGGTGCGGCTGCTCCCGCCGGTGCTGACGTACGCCGATCTGGACCTCACCTCGACGACCGGGCTGCGGCTGCCGATCGGGATCGCGGAGGCGGACCTGCGACCGGTGTTGCTCGACTTCGCCACCGAGCCGCACTTCGTGGTCTTCGGGGACTCGGAGTGCGGCAAGTCGTCGTTCCTGCGCGCGCTGGCCACGTCGATCATCACCCGGTTCACTCCCGAGCAGGCCCGGGTGATCCTCGTCGACTACCGGCGCAGCCTGCTCGGTGCCATCGAGACGCCGCACCTGATCGGGTACGGCACCGCGGCGGCACACACCGCTGACCTGGTCGAGTCGGCCGCCGGTTACCTGGAGCGGCGGGCTCCCGGGCCGGAGGTCACCCCGCAGCAGCTGCGGGACCGGTCCTGGTGGTCCGGGCCGGAGCTGTTCGTGCTGGTGGACGACTACGACCTGGTGGCGGCCGGGCCGGCGAACCCGTTGCGCGCGTTGGAGGAGCACCTGCCGCACGCCCGGGACATCGGGCTGCACCTGGTGCTGGCCCGCCGTTCCGGTGGGGCGAGCCGGGCCCAGTACGAGCCGATCGTGCAGCGCCTGCGGGAGCTGTCCACGGCCGGCCTGGTGATGGCGGGCAGCCCCGAGGAGGGCGCACTCGTCGGGCCGGTGCGACCCGGACCGCTGCCGCCGGGGCGTGGTCGGTTGGTCACCCGGCGGGAGGGCGTACGCCTTGTTCAGCTGGCACAACTGCCACCGCAATGACCTGACTCGCCGGTTCTTCCCGTGACGGGTGGGGATACCGGTAATCTCCGATCGTCATGGTTCCGTCGGGATGAATGGCTGGGTATGTGACTGGGGTGCGGTACAGCGGTCCGTCAGCGGCCCGACGAGCGACCGGCCGGGCGCTGCTCGGCGTGGCAGCGGCGCTTGCTGTCGTGGCGCCGACCGCGGCAGCCGTGCCGGTCGCCGCGCCCACCAACGGTGGACAGCTTGCCGGCGCGCCGATGGCGTTCGCCCCCGGTGACGCCGTCGCCCGCACCGACCAGGTCCGCGACGAGCAGTGGCAGCTCGACGAGTTGCAGGCCGAGACGGCGTGGCGCAGCTCGACCGGCCGGGGAGTGACGGTGGCGGTGGTCGACTCCGGAGTGGACGGCAACCACCCCGACCTTGTTGGCCAGGTGCTGCCCGGCAAGGACCTGGTCGGCCCCGGTGGTGCGCCGGGCCCGGACCCGGTGGGTCACGGCACCACTGTCGCCGGCCTGATCGCAGGGCGCAACGACGACAAGCGGGGCGTGGTCGGCCTCGCACCGGACGCCCGGATCCTGCCGGTCCGCGTGCTGGACGAGGAGAATCGGTACGACGACGCGCTGATCGTCGCCCAGGGGGTCCGCTGGGCGGTCGACAACGGCGCCCGTGTGATCAACCTGTCGCTGGGCGGTAGCGGTGACAGCCCGGCCCTGGCCGCCGCCCTGGACTACGCATTCGTCCGGGACGTGGTCGTGATCGCCTGCACCGGCAACCTGGCCACCTCCACCAGCACCAAGGTCTGGTACCCGGCTCGGGAGCCTGGTGTGATCGCGGTGTCCGGTCTCGAACGCAGCAGCGACAACCTGTGGTCCGGCTCGATCACCGGCCGGGCGACGGTGCTCACCGCTCCCGCCAGCGGCCTGGTCGGCGCCAAGCCTCCCGGCGGGTACTGGCGGGTGCAGGGCACCAGCTTCGCCGCGCCACTGGTGGCGGCGACCGCCGCGCTGGTCCGGTCCCGCTATCCGCAGATGCCCGCGGGTGAGGTGGTCAACCGGTTGTTGGCCACCGCCCGGGACCTGGGCCCGACCGGGCGGGACGACCGCTTCGGGTACGGGGTCGTCGACCCGGTGGCCGCGTTGACCGCTCAGGTGCCGTCGGTGACCGCCAACCCGCTGGACGACCAGACGTCGCCGGGCGTCACCGGTTTCGGTCCGGCGCCCGGCTCGGTCGACGACGATCCGGTGGCCGGCGCCGGTAGCGATCCACTCGGTCTCGCCGCATCCGGTCAGCACAGCCGCTGGACGGCTCGGGCGGCGGGCGGTCAGGACACCTCCGCGCCGGAGCAGCTGTGGACCATTGTCGTGCTCCTCGTCGCTCTGGTCGGCGGCGCGGCCCTGATGGTGCGCCGGCTGCGTCAGCGGACCCGTTGATCGTGACCGGCCGGCAGGCCTGACCGGCCGCCCGGCCGGGTAGAACGGACCCATGAGTACGCACCGGCCGCCCACCCTCGCCCCCACCGGCCAGCCGTCCTGGCGGCGCCGCCGATTCGACCCGGACCATGCGCTGGGTCTGCGGCTCACTCTCGCCGCGACGGCGGCGTTCCTGGTGCTGGTGCCGTTCGCGCTGCTCACACTGCTGGTGCTCGGTGCCTGGGCGCCGCTGCACCGGCTGGACGCGGCGGTCACCGACGCGCTGCACAGCTACGCCCAGGATCACCCGGCGTGGGTCATGCTGATGCGGGTCTGGACCGAGGTGTTCGCACCGATGCCACTGCGCGCCGTCGCCCTGCTCCTGGTGGTCCTGCTGCTGCGCCGGGGAGCCCGCCGGCTGGCCCTCTGGGCGGCCACCACAATGGTCGTCGGCGGGTTGATCGGTCCGCTGCTCAAGTTGCTGGTCGGCCGGGACCGGCCGGAGTTGCTGGACCCGGTGGCTCGGGCCGCCGGTTATTCGTTCCCCTCCGGGCACGCGCTGAACGCCACCCTGGCCGCCGGGGTGCTGCTGCTGGTGCTGCTGCCGTACGCCGGGCGGGGTTTGGCGCGGGCCGCGCTCTGGGTGGCGGCGGTCCTGCTCACAGTGGTGACCGGGCTGAGCAGGGTGACGTTGGGCGTGCACTTCACCAGTGACGTGGTGGGTGGATGGCTGCTCGGTGTGGCGGTGGTCGCGGCTACCACCGCCGCGTTCACCAGTTGGCGGGCACACACAGGTCTCCGGCCGGTCCGACCGACCCGCGACGGCATCGCTCCCGAGGTCGAGCGGCATCCGGGGGCAGCCTGAGGAGTGACGACGCGGCCGGCCGGGTACTGGCCGACTCATGTCCGAGACCGTGGTCCAGATCCTCCGGCGGGTGCTGCTGCCGGTGTCCCTCCTGCTCGGGCTCATGGTGCTGCTCGGGGTGCTGGTCACTCGGGTGTTCGCCCGGACCTGGCCGTTCACCGTGGAGGACGCGGTGAACCGGGAGTTGGCCGCCGACCGCACCGGCGACTGGAACAACGTTTCGCTGGTGTTCAGCACGCTGGCCAGCACCCAGATGATCGTCGCGGTCACGGTGCTGGTGGCGCTGGCGCTGCGGCTCTGGCTGAAGCGCTGGCGCGAGCCGCTGTTCCTGTGCGCGGCGGTGACCGCCCAGGCACTGGTATTCCTGCTGACCACGCTGGCAATCGACAGGCGGCGGCCGGCTGTGGAGCACATGGACGTCTCGCCACCGACGTCGAGCTTTCCGTCCGGGCACACCTCGGCGGCGGTGGCGCTCTACGTCGGCATCGCCGTGCTGCTGGCGCTGCGGGCACGGAGCACCGGCGCGAAGGTCGCCTGGTGGACGCTGCTGCTGATGGTGCCGCTGGGCGTGGCGGTGACCCGGATGTACCGGGGAATGCACCACCCGAGCGACGTGGTGGCGTCCTTCCTCAACGGCGGCACGTGCGTCGCGATCATGGCCCGTGCCGTGCTGGACCGGGGGCTGCGGTGGGGACGGGCGAAGCTACCGACCGTCGGGCGTCGCCCCCTGCCGGCTCAGGGCTGAGCTGGCCGCGCAGCGACGCTCAGGTGCACTCACCGGTGGCGACCTGCCGGTTGCGTTCGGCACCGGCCAACGCCACCGGGCGGGCCTCGGCCGCCGTCACGGCGAAGCCGGTGTTCGGGTCGTCGGACGCCGCCGCGAAGATCACGCCGAGCACCAGGCCGTTGGCGGAGAGCAGGGGACCGCCCGAGTTGCCGCTGCGAACCAGCGCCCGGATCGTGTAGATCTCCCGGGTCACCTCACTGGACGAGTAGATGTCCGGTCCCTTGATCCGGTCGACGTCCCGGACCCGCGCCGACTGCGCGTTGTACGGGCCGTCGAGCGGGAAGCCGAGCACTATGGCGTCGGAGCCGCTGCCCGCGTTGCCGGCGGCGAACCGCAGGGACGGCCCGGGCAGCCCGGGCACGAGCAGCACCGCCAGATCCCGGTTCGGGTCGTAGACCACCACCTTGCCGTCGTACCGCTCGCCGCCCAGCTCCACGGCGACCGAGCGGGTGCCGGCCACCACGTGCGCGTTGGTCATCACCCGGTCGTCCGCGTACACGAAGCCGGAGCCCTCGATCCGGCGTGAGCAGCTGGGCGCGGAGCCGAGCACCTTCACCACCGACTGCTGACCGCTGACCACCACCTGCGAGCCGGCCAGAGCCGGGTCCGGCGGATCGACCTGCCGGGCCCGGGTGGGCGCGAGGTCACCGAAGACGTCCGGGAACCCGTCGGTGTCGACGGTGTCCTCCAGCGCCGTGGACAGCTGCTGGGCCTGCTCCGGCAGAACCTGGTTGACCACCGTGATCAACGCGCTGTTGCGGACCGAGGCGGCGAGCCAGGGCACCGAGGACGAGCCGAGCGGCACGGCGACCAGCCAGGCGAGCAGGAGCACCGCGAACAGCGAGACGAGCGCCCCACCGACGTCGTCGGCCCGTTTGCCGACGTCGCTGGTGATCGTCTTACGCAGGTGCGAGCCGAGCCAACCGGCGAGTGCCTGCCCGACAACTGCCAGCCCGAAGATGGCCACCAGCGAGATCAGCACACGGGTGCCGGCGTCGACGAACTGTCTGGCGAACAGCGGCCCGAGCTGGAGACCCAGCAGCAGACCCAGGAAGAAGCCGGACAACGACGTGACGCCGATGACGAAACCCTGGCGGTATCCGCTGATCGCGAACACGAGCATGAGCAGCAGCAGGACGAGATCCACGACGGACACGGGTCAAGCGTACGGGCAGTGTGCCCACCGGATGACCATCGCTTGCGGATGGTGACCGTGCGGTCAGCGCAGGGCGTTCTCGTCAGCCTGGTCGGTGCCGGCGGACGGGGCCGGTGTGGCACCGGTCGGCGGAAGCTCCACCACCCGGCCGCGCGACCACGGACGGGCCCAGCCGCCCATCTCGAGCAGGGTGGCGAGCACCCCGGCGGTGAAGCCCCAGACGAGCATCCCGCGTGCCGAGAACGCCGGCCCGATCCAGCCGCTCGGGTGCCGGACCAACAGTCGGTTGGCCGGATCGACCAGCTCGCTGACCGGCAGGCGGGCGACGTGAGCCACCTCGGCCGGTTCCCGTGGGTGCACCGGGTGCGGATCGTGCCACCAGGCCAGCACGGGCGTGACCACGAAGTCGCTGACCGGGATCCACAGTTTCGGCAGCTCGGCCAGCACTGTCACGCTGGCCGGGTCGAGGCCCACCTCCTCGTTCGCCTCACGCAGGGCGGTGGCGCGGACGTCGGCGTCCTCCGGGTCGGCCGCACCACCGGGAAAGGCGGGCTGGCCGGCGTGGTTGCGCAGGGTGGCGGCGCGTTGCAGGACCAGCACGTCGGGGCCCGCGCCGGGCTGCTCGCCGAGCAGCACCAGCACGGCGCTCTCCCGACCGCCCTCGGCGGGCGTGACCAGCCTGGTGAAGTCCTCGGCGCGGGCGGTGCCCAGCCGGGTCAGCAACGGCTCGATCCACTCGGGGGGCCGACGGGTCACGCCGGCACCGCCAGGCCCAGGTGCTGGCCGACCAGCTTGGCGAGCTTCGCGTCGTCGAGAGCGCCGCTGGCGTCGATGTGCCGGACCTGACCGTCGGCGTCGACGAAGAGGGTCAGCGGAATCGCGTTGCGCTTCAGCTCGCGCTGGAGCGCCTCGCCCTGGTCCACAAGGATCGGGAACCGGACGCCGAAGTCCTCACCGATGGACTGGGCGCCGCCCCGGCTGTCCCGACTGTTGACTCCGACCACCTGGAGCTGACCGGCGGCCCGCTCGCTGAGGCGCTGGAAGGCGGGCAGCTCCTTGCGGCACGGCGGGCACCAGGAAGCCCACACGTTGATCACCGCCGGCCCGGCCACCTCCCGCAGCACGACCGGGGCACCGCCGGTGAAGCAGGAGAGCGTCAGCTCCGGCAGCGCCGACCCGCCCGCCGCGCGGGCCGTCGGGCCGGGCGTTCCGGGGGCCGTCGGGCCTGAGCCGGGCGACGCCGGGATCGCCGTTGCCGGGGTCGCCGTCCCGGAGCCCTGTGCCGCGGCAGTGGGTGCCGTGCTCAGCGCGGCGCAGTCCCGGAACGGGGACGGACGCTCGGCGGCGGCCGGGCGGGGGGCTGGCTCGTCGTCGGCGGTGCCACTGGTGCAACCGGTGACCGCCAGCAGCAGCGGCAGGACGGCGAGGGCGAGGCGTCGGCGGTTCACGGCACCTCCGCCGCGATCGCCTGCGCCGGGACCAGCTCCGGATCGACCCCGGCAGCCACCGCGAGGTCGCGCGCCCGAGGGCCCTTGAGCAGCTTGGCGGCGGCCGCCGGCTCGGTCGGCCCGGTGCCGTACGAAGGGCAGAGCTTCGCGAGCGTGCAGGCACCGCAGGCCGGCTTGCGGGCGTGGCAGACCCGTCGCCCGTGGAAGATGATCCGGTGCGAGAGCATGGTCCAGTCGCGCTTGTCGTACAGGGCGCCGATCGCGTGCTCGATCTTGACCGGGTCGGTCTCGGTGGTCAGCCGCCACCGGTGGACCAGCCGCTGGAAGTGCGTGTCGACAGTGATGCCCGGGACGTCGAAGGCGTTGCCCAGGATCACGTTGGCGGTCTTGCGGCCGATGCCGGGGAGCGTCACCAGGTCGACGAGCCGACCCGGGACCGTGCCGTCGTACCGGTCGAGGAGGGCCTGACCGAGCTTGAGCAGTGAGTCGGTCTTGTTGCGGTAGAAGCCGGTGGGCCGGATCAGCTCCTCCATCTCGCCCCGGTCTGCGGCGGCGTACGCGGCAGCGCTCGGGTAGCGGGCGAAGAGTTT
This sequence comes from Micromonospora alfalfae, assembly GCF_022230925.1. Classification (GTDB taxonomy): domain Bacteria; phylum Actinomycetota; class Actinomycetes; order Mycobacteriales; family Micromonosporaceae; genus Micromonospora; species Micromonospora alfalfae. The sequence continues at coordinate 93,575 of NZ_JAKKFH010000005.1, forward strand.
CGGGGTGACCTCGTTGACCTTCTTGTCAGTGCACTGTGCGGACAGGATCGTGGCGACGGCCAGCTCCAGGGCATTGGAGTGGTCCAGCTCACAATGCGCGTCGGGATGCGTCTCGGCCAGCACCCGGCCGATCTTGCGGGCACGGCGTTTGCGCCCGAGATCGGTCTCGCTGGCACCGGGAGGGCTACTGGTCACGACGGTCAGCCTACGTCGCACCCCGGACGCTTCTCCTCGGGTCAGCCGGCGGTCGGCGCCGAGATCTTCCCCTGCCCATCGAGGCGAGCGCCGCCCTTCGGGAAGTCGGCGCGACTCAACTCGGTGACCAGGCCCAGGCCCCGATCATCCGGGTCCATCGTCGGCTTGCCCGCCGAGTTCATGTACGTGGAGGTGAACGAGCCGCCGGCCCAACTGCCGTCCGGCTTGAGCGACACCTTCAGCACCCCGCCCCAGCCGAGGCGACCGTCGTTGCTCAGCGAGTTGCCGCCGCCGGCGAAGTTGCCCAGGCTGTACGCGATCAGGCGCCCCTGGTAGAACTCCATCCCGCGCAACACGTGCGGGCCGTGCCCGACGATCAGGTCGGCGCCAGCGTCGATCATGGCGTGCGAGAACTTCACCGGGTCGCCCCGGTTTTCGCCCAGGAACATCTCGGTGCCCGGCTTCACCCGGGTCTTGTCGACGCCCTCGCCACCCATGTGCACCTGCACCACGACCAGGTCGGCCATGGTGGCGGCCTTGGCGACCACCGCCTTCGCCTTGTCGATGTTGACGAGGCTGTTGGACCAGACGTACGACGAGAACCCGGCGACGGCGACCTTGACGCCCTTGACGTCGACCACTGTGATTTCGTTCGGTGCGCCGGTGTGCTCCAGGTCGTACTTCTTCAGCGCCTTCTGGGTGTTCTCGTAGCCCTTGGGCCCGTAGTCGTAGCCGTGGTTGTTGGCCTGGTTGAGCACGTCGAAGCCGGCGTCGCGCAGGTGGGCGGCGTACTCCGGCGGGGCGCGGAACTGGAAGCAGCGGGTGGAGTTCGCCCCGCACTTGCCGGTGCCGGTGTCGACAGTCAGCGGCTCCTCCAGGTTGCCCATCACCAGGTCGGCCTTGAGGGCCGCGGTGACCGAGTTGAAGAAGCCCTTGCCGCCGTCGGCGGGCAGCCGAGCGGGCGCGTTGCCCATGATGATGTCGCCGGTGGCGGAGAGCGAGATCGCGCCACCCTGACCGGACGATGCGGACCCGGTGGCCTTCGGGCCGGCAGTGGAGACCGGCGCGCCGGTGCCACCACCTCCCGCGCCGGGCTGCCAGACGGGTGCCTCACCACCGGGGTCGGCACAGCCGGCCACGAGGAGGGCGGCCAGCAGCGCGGCGAGGCCGAGGGCGACGCGGCGGCGCGGGCGGGACGCGAGGGGGGCGGGAGCATACATCGCCCGCGACCCTACCGGTCGTTAAACACGCCAACGACAGCCGATCGGGTGGACTTTGCGCCAGTGAGCTGGTCGGACCACGGCACGACCGGCCGGGAACCACCGGCGAGCACCGCCGCGTGCACCGCTCGGGCGAGCGGGGCGCCCCAGGTGGAGCGCGGTCCGCCGTACGCGGCCTCCGGCCCGTCCACCGGGCAGAGCACTGTGACAGCGTCGGTGGGCGTGCCGGTCCCCGGAACCCCCAGCTCGGTGATCGCCTGGGTCTTCGCCTCGGTAGCGGTGGCCACCGCGTTGACCAGCGCCGAGTCGGCGAGCCGGGCCGGCACGTACACCACGATGTTGACAGTGCCGACGCGTTGGGTGAGCGCGGCCGGCGTCGGCGCGGCCGCGGGCACCGGCGTGCCGAGCCCGACCGTCGCCCAGGCCCGCACCCCGGCGTCGGTTCGCGCCACCACCTCGGTCACATCAACGCCGGTCAGCAGACCGATCCCGGGCCCGTCGAGGGCCAGCTCGGCGGCGAGCGAGGCCAGGTGCGCCGCCGGGTCCTCCCGGTCGTACGACATCGGTACAGTCGCGTTCAACACCCACCGCCGGACCCCGATGCCACCGCCCAGCGGAGCGCTGCTGACCGCCCGCAGGGGCACGTCCGCGCGCCAGACGAGCAGCGGGACGTGCCGCCCGTCCTCGGGGCGGCTGGTCAGAGTCGGCTCGTTCAGCACGTCGGGCAGGTTACGCCCTGCGATCACGATTCCAGGGGCGACCTCTGATTCATGCTCACGTGCGCCTAGACTTGGCGGCGCGCGAGGGGATCAGCGGACGGCGGCCCCGGCCGACGGACGGCACGCGCAACCGGAGGTGCGCAATGGACGAGGTACTGGCCCGCAGCGGGATCTTCCAGGGTGTTGACCCGGAAGCTGCCGAGGCGCTTGCCAAGGAGATGGAGACGATCGAGGTCCGCAAGGGCGAGATCGTCTTCAATGAGGGCGAGCCCGGTGACAGCCTCTACATCCTGCTGTCCGGGAAGATCAAGGTTGGTCGCCGCGCAGCGGACGGCCGGCAGAACCTCATCGCGGTGATGGGGCCGTCGGACATGGTCGGTGAGCTGTCGCTCTTCGACCCGGGTCCGCGTACGGCGACCGCCACCGCGGTGACCGACACCCGGCTGGTGCGGCTGCGTAAGCAGGCGCTGCGGCCGTGGCTCAACAACCGCCCGGAGATCGCCGAGCAGTTGCTCCGGGTGCTCGCCCGGCGGCTGCGCCGGACCAACGACTCGCTCGCCGACCTGATCTTCACGGACGTGCCGGGCCGGGTCGCCAAGAACCTGCTCCAGATGGCGGGCCGCTTCGGCACCCGCGACGGCGGCGTTCTGCGGGTGACCCATGACCTCACCCAGGAGGAGATCGCCCAGCTCGTCGGCGCCTCCCGGGAGACGGTCAACAAGGCGCTGGCCGACTTCGCCTCGCGCGGCTGGCTGCGGTTGGACGGCAAGAGCATCATCATCCTGGACCCGGAGCGCCTGGCCCGTCGCGCCCGCGTCTGAGCAGCACCAAACGTCCCCGCCCACCGTCACCGACGGTGGGCGGGGACGTTTCTGCCGTCTGCCCGACGCAGAATCGCTGGTGTGGAGGCGGTGCCCCTGGTGAGGCTGGGGCCCATGATGAACCGAGTTGCGGTGCTCTCCGACATCCATGGTGTCCTGCCGGCGCTGGAGGCCGTACTGGCCGAGCCTGACGTCGCCGCCGCCGATCTGATCGTGCTCACCGGCGACATCGCCGCCGGCCCGCAGCCGGTCGAGGTGCTGGACGTGCTCGCCGAGCTGGGCGACCGGGTGTGCTGGGTCGGCGGCAATTGCGAACGCGAGCTGGTCGAGGCCCGGGCCGGCCGCCCGGCGTCGATCGAGGTGTCGAACTGGGCCGCCGGCCAGTTGCGCGACGACCAGGTGGCCCGGCTTGCCGCGCTGCCGGCGACTGTGACGCTGGAGATCGACGGCCTCGGGCCGACGCTGTTCTGCCACGCCACGCCCCGTGACGACGAGGAGGTCGTGCTCGTCGACTCCCGGATGGCGCGCTGGGCCGAGGTGTTCGACGGTCTCCCCGCCGAGGTTTCCACTGTGGTCTGCGGCCACACGCACATGCCGTTCACCCGGCTGGTCGACCGGCGTCTGGTGGTCAACCCGGGCAGCATCGGCATGCCGTACGGGGGCGCGGGCGCGTGGTGGGCGCTGCTCGGGCCGGGCGTCCAACTGCGCCGCACCGCCTTCGACGTGGACGCGGCCTGCGCCCGGGTGGCTGCCGAGTCGACCTTCCCCGACGCCGCCGCCTGGGCCGACGAGTACCTGCGCTCCCGGCACAGCGACGCCGACGCGCTGACCGCCTTCGGCCCCCGCGACGGCCGCTGAGCCGGCCGGCGGACGGCAGGCGGCCGCTAGGCGGCGGGCGGCGGGCGGCGGCAGGCGGCGGCAGGCGGCCTCAGGCGGCGGCAGGCGGCAGGCGGGATACCGGTCAGGGACCCTTTGGAGCTGAATCGTTTGCGGCATCAGCAGTAGGTGATCGGCAGGCCGAACCGCGAACGCGGTCGACGGGCGCGGGCGCGGGCGACGGGCGCGGTCGCGGGCGACGGGCGCGGTCGCGGGCGACGGGCGACGGGCGCGGGCGACGGGCGACGGGCGATTCGTTTGTGACATCAGCTCCATAGCGAGACGAGCAACCCAGGCCCTCCTCCCGCGCCGCACCACCGCGAGCCCAGCCGGGCGTCGCGGGCTCGGAAAAAGTCAGTCTTGACTGTTTGTTTCGTAGGCAGCAGGCTGTCTCAGTGCCCACCGCATCGACGCGTGTCCCGCAGCAGGAACGCAGCCGCGCCACCCAGGCCCGGCTGCTGGAGGCGACAGTCGACTGCCTGATCGAGCACGGTTGGTCCGGCACCACCACCACAGTCGTCGCGGCGCGGGCCGGCGTTTCGCGTGGGGCACAGCTGCACCACTACCCGACGAAGGCGGCGCTGGTGACGGCCGCGGTGGCCCATCTGGCCGAGCGCCGGGCCGACGAGTTGCGCACCGAGGCCGAGGCGCTGCCGGCTGGTCCGCAGCGGTTGGACCGGGTCGTCGACCTGCTCGCCGTGGCGTTCACCGGGCCGCTGTTCGTGGCCGCGCTCGAGCTCTGGGTCGCCGCCCGCACCGATCGGGAACTGCGGGACGCCCTGGTGCCGTTGGAGGCGACGGTCGGGCGGGAGATGCACCGGCTCACAGTCGCCCTGCTCGGTGTCGACGAACGTCGACCCGGTGTCCGCGAAGCGGTGCAGGCGACGCTCGATCTGCTCCGTGGGCTCGGGGTGGCCAACCTGCTCAGCGACGACTCCGCCCGTCGGGCCGCCCTGTTGACCACCTGGAAGCGCCAGCTCGCCACCCTGCTCACGCCCTGACCGCCGGCCGCACCGGCCACCACCGACCGGAGGCATCATGGTCGACCTCAGCGATCTGCTCACGGACCTGGCCGACGAGTCCGCCCAGCTGGACGCCCTGGTAGCGCCACTACCCGTTGCCGACTGGGCGAGGCCGACCCCGGCCCCGGGCTGGAGCATCGGGCATCAGATCGCCCACCTCGCCTGGACCGACCACGTCGCGCTGTTGGCCGCGACCGATCCCGAGGCGTTCTACGCGACGGTCACCGCAGCGCCGGACGTGACCCGCCTCGTCGACGTCGGCGCCGAGGAGTTCCTCGCCCCGCCGGCCGAGCTGCTCGCCCGCTGGCGGGCCGGGCGAACCGCGCTCGTCGACGCGCTGGCCGCCGTTCCGGCCGGCGGCAAACTGCCCTGGTACGGCACCCGAATGTCAGCCACCTCGATGGCCACCGCCCGGATCATGGAGACCTGGGCGCACGGCGCGGACGTGGCCGATGCCCTCGACGTGGTCCGCCCCGACAGCCACCGAATCCGGCACGTGGCGCACCTGGGCGTGCGTACCCTCGGGCACGGTTTCGCCGCGCACGGCCGGGAGGCACCGACGGCGCCGGTCCGGGTCGAGCTGGTCGGGCCCGGCGGGGAGGCCTGGAGTTGGGGTCCGGCGGACGCCGCCGACCGGGTCACCGGCCCGGCTCGGGACTTCTGCCTGCTGGTCACCCAGCGCCGAAACCGCGCGGACCTCGCTCTGGTCGCCACCGGGTCGGTCGCCGACGAATGGCTCGACGTGGCGCAGGCCTTCGCCGGGCCGCCGGGCGACGGCCGGCGGCCGGACGGCGGGATCGGGGCAGAGGCGTGATCCGCATCGGCAACGCCTCCGGCTTCTACGGCGACCGGTTCACCGCCTGGCGGGAGATGCTCGACGGCGGTGAGCTGGACGTGCTGACCGGCGACTACCTCGCTGAGTTGACCATGCTGATCCTGGCCCGGGACCGTATGCGCGACCCCGACCTGGGCTACGCGAAGACGTTCCTGCGGCAACTGGAGACCTGCCTCGGCACCGCCCTCGACCGAGGGGTGCGGATCGTGACCAACGCCGGCGGGCTGAACCCGGCCGGCTTGGCCGCCGCCATTGAGAAGCTCGCCCACCGGCTCGGCCTGCCGACCCGGGTCGGGTACGTCGCGGGTGACACGATCCAGCGACCGGACGCGTTGAGCGCGAACGCCTACCTCGGCGCGTTCGGGATCGCCGCCTGTCTCGACGCAGGCGCGGATGTGGTGGTCACCGGCCGGGTCACCGACGCGTCGCTGGTGGTCGGCCCGGCCATCGCCCGGTACGGGTGGGGCCGCGACGACCTCGACGAGCTGGCCGGGGCCACCGTCGCGGGGCACCTCGTCGAGTGCGGCGCGCAGGTCACCGGCGGCAACTTCAGCTTCTTCACCGAGCTGCCCGACGGCGGCCACCGGCCCGGGTTCCCGATCGCCGAGGTGTACCCCGACGGCTCATCGGTGCTCACCAAGCATCCGGGCACCGGCGGCGCGGTCACAGTGGAGACGGTCACCGCCCAACTGCTCTACGAGATCGGCGGGCCCGCGTACCTCGGGCCGGACGTGGTCACCCGACTGGACACTGTGACGCTTCACGCCGAGGGGGCGGACCGGGTCCGGGTTTCCGGCGTGCGGGGCACGCCGCCACCTCCCACGCTGAAGGTGGGCGTCAACAACCTCGGCGGCTTCCGCAACTCGATGACGTTCGTCCTGTGCGGTCTGCACATCGAGGCGAAGGCGGCAGTGGTCCGGGGGCAGATCGAGGAGGCGGTGGGCACTGACGGGCTGGAGTTCACCCTTGCCCGGACCGACCATCCGGACGCCGTCGACACCGAGGCGGCCAGTGCCCTGCTGCACGTACACCTGCGGGACGGCGACAAGGCGCGGGCCGGGCGGGCCTTCTCGGCCGCCGCTGTGGAGTTGGCCCTGGCCTCGTACCCGGGCTGCACCCTGACCACAGTGCCGGGCGACGCGACACCGTACGGCGTCTTCACCGCCGACGCGGTGCCGCAGGACGCGGTGGCGCACGTCGCGGTGCTACCGGGTGGCGAGCGGGTGCCGATCGCCCCGCCGATCCGCACCGCCAGCACCTCGCAGGACGAGTCGACAGCGGGTGGCGACGCGGTTGTCGACGGCCCGACCCGGCGCGGGGCGCTCGGCGATGTGGTCGGCGCACGTTCCGGGGACAAGGGCGGCGACGCCAACCTCGGTGTCTGGGCGCGTTCCGACGCCGGGTACGCGTGGCTGCGGACCTGGTTGACAGTCGAACGGCTGGCCGAGCTGGTGCCGGAGACCGCGCCGCTGTCGGTGCGGCGCTACGAGTTGTCGAACGTGCGCGCTGTCAACTTCGTGATCGAGGGCCTGCTCGGCGCCGGGGTGGCCGCGTCCACCCGGTTCGACCCGCAGGCCAAGGCACTCGGCGAGCTGCTGCGCGCCCGGGTCGTCGACCTGCCTGCTGACCTACCGACCGGGGCGTCCCGATGAGCATCGTGGACTCCCCGGAGCGCCGGCAATTGCGCGAGCTGACCCGGGCGTTCGTGACCCGGGAGGTGTTGCCGCACCTTGACGACTGGGAGCGGGCCGGCGAGGTGCCCCGGACGCTGCACGCGACCGCCGCGAAGCTCGGCCTGCTCGGCATCGGCTTCCCGGAGTCGGTGGGTGGCAGCGGCGGTGACCTACTCGACTCGATCATCGTGACCGAGGAGCTGATCCGCTCGGGTGGCTCGTCCGGGCTGGTGGCGGCCCTGTTCACGCACGGGATCGCGTTGCCGCACATGGTCGCGGCGGCCGGTGCCCGTACCGGTGGCTCGCTGGGCGGGCGGCTCGGTGGCGTTTCGTCTCCGGGCGACGACAGCCTGATCGAGCGGTACGTGCGGCCCACGCTGTCCGGCACGATGATCGGCGCGCTGGCCATCACCGAGCCGGACGGCGGCTCGGACGTTGCCGGCATCCGCACCACCGCCCGCCGCGACGGCGACCACTACGTGGTGAACGGGTCGAAGACGTACATCACCAGCGGGCACCGGGCCGACTTCGTGACAACGGCGGTGTGTACCGACTTCCCCGGCAGCGGTGAACTCACATTGCTGGTCATCGACAAGGGGTCGCCCGGGTTCACTGTGGGACGCCGGTTGGAGAAGCTGGGCTGGCACTGCTCGGACACCGCCGAGCTGTCCTTCGCTGACGTGCGGGTGCCGGTGGCCAACCGGATCGGCGCGGAGAACACCGGCTTCCTGGCGATCATGCAGCACTTCGCGGCGGAACGGCTGTCGCTGGCGACCCAGGCGTACGCGACAGCGCAGCGCTGCGTCGAGTTGGCGGTGCGCTGGTGCCGGGACCGGGAGACCTTCGGGCGTCCGCTGGCCAGCCGGCAGCTGATCCGGCACCGGTTGGCCGAGATGCACACCCGCGCGGAGGCGGCCCGGTCGTACGTGCACGAGGTGGCCAACCGGGTGGCTGCCGGCGAGCCGGTGGTGACAGAGGTGGCGATGGCGAAGAACGTGGCAGTCGCCGCCTGCGACCACGTCGTCGACCAGGCGTTGCAGCTGCACGGCGGATTCGGCTACCTGCGCGACGCCGAGGTGGAGCGGCACTACCGCGACGCGCGGATCCTCGGCATCGGCGGCGGCACCACCGAGATCATGAACGAGATCATCGCGAAGGGCATGGGCCTGTGAGCGCGAGGAGTGAGCCGGGCCTGCGAGCCCCGCAGTCGCGAACGAAGGAGGCACAGTGACCACACTGGGCAGCGCTGTCGACCCGTCCGCGGCCTCGTACCTGTCGAACCGGGTCGCGTTGCTGGAGCGGTTGACCGAGCTGGACGCTGCGCTGGACCAGGCGCGCGCGGGTGGTGGCGACAAGTACGTGACCCGGCACCACGCGCGCGGCAAGCTGCTCCCCCGGGAGCGGATCGAGCTGCTGGTCGACGCCGACAGTCCCTTCCTGGAGTTGTCGCCGGTCGCCGCGTACGGCTCGGACTTCCCGGTCGGTGCCAGCGTGGTCACCGGCATCGGGGTGGTCGAGGGCGTGGAGTGCCTGATCGTCGCCAACGACCCGACGGTACGCGGCGGCGCCGTCAACCCGTGGTCGCTGGCGAAGACCCGGCGGGCCGGCGAGATCGCCCTGGCCAACCGGCTGCCCATGGTCAATCTGGTGGAGTCCGCCGGGGCGGACCTGCCCACCCAGGCGGAGATCTTCATCCCCGGCGGTCGGGTGTTCCGTGACCTCACCCGGCTCTCGGCGGCTGGCATCCCCACTGTCAGCGTGGTCTTCGGCAACGCCACTGCCGGTGGCGCGTACGTGCCGGGAATGTCCGACCACGTGATCATGATTCGGGACCGGTCACAGGTGTACCTGGCCGGTCCGCCGCTGGTGAAGATGGCGACCGGCGAGGTCACCGACGACGAGTCGCTGGGTGGCGCGGCGATGCATGCCGGCACGTCCGGGCTCGCCGACTACCTGGCCGCCGACGAACGGGACGGCATCCGCCTGGCCCGGCAGTGCGTCCGTCGACTGAACTGGCGCAAGCAGGGCCCGTCGCCGCGGACGGCGGTGCCGCAGCCACCGAAGTACGACCCGGAGGAGCTGCTCGGCATCACCAGCGCCGACCTGAAGGTGCCGTTCGACCCTCGGGAGGTGCTGGCCCGGATCCTGGACGGCAGCGACTTCGACGAGTTCAAGCCGGCGTACGGGGACGCGCTGGTCACCGGTTGGGGCGAGTTGCACGGGTACCCGGTGGGCGTCCTGGCGAACGCCCGAGGGGTGTTGTTCAGCGCGGAGGCGCAGAAGGCGGCCCAGTTCATCCAGCTCGCGAACGCCTCGGACACCCCATTGATCTTCTTGCAGAACACCACCGGCTACATGGTGGGCACCGAGTACGAGCAGCGCGGCATCATCAAGCACGGCGCCCTGATGATCAATGCGGTGTCGAACTCGACGGTGCCGCACCTGACTGTGAACCTGGGGGCCTCCTACGGCGCCGGCAACTACGGCATGTGCGGCCGGGCGTACGAGCCGAGGTTCCTGTTCACCTGGCCGAACGCGAAGTCGGCGGTGATGGGCCCGGCGCAGCTCGCGGGGGTGCTGTCGATAGTGGCCCGACAGGCGGCTGCCGCGCGGGGACGCGACTACGACGAGGACTCCGACGCGGCGATGCGAATGATGGTCGAGCAGCAGATCGAGTCGCAGTCCGGCGCGCTCTTCCTCTCCGGCCGGCTCTACGACGACGGGGTGATCGACCCGCGGGACACCCGGACCGTCCTCGGGCTCTGCCTCTCGGCGATCCACAACGGACCGGTGAAGGGCGCCGACGGTTTCGGCGTCTTCCGGATGTAAGCCGTGAGCGCGAGGAACGCAGCGAGGCGGAGTCCCGCAGTCGCGAACGAAAGGCAGGCTCAGGGGACCATGATCAACAGACTGCTCGTGGCCAACCGGGGCGAAATCGCCCGCCGGGTCTTCGCCACCTGCCGCGCGATGGGCGTGGAGACGGTTGCCGTGTACTCGGACGCGGACGCCGACGCGCCGTTCGTGGTCGAGGCCGACCTGGCCGTACGCCTGCCGGGGAGTTCGCCGGCCGAGACGTACCTGCGGGCGGAGCTGATCCTGGACGCGGCCCGGCGCAGCGGTGCGGACGCCGTCCACCCCGGCTACGGGTTCCTCGCCGAGAACGCGGAGTTCGCTGCGGCGGTGACCAACGCAGGGCTGACCTGGGTCGGGCCGCCGGCCGCTGTGATCGCCGCGATGGGCGACAAGCTGGCGGCGAAGGCGCTGCTCGCCGAGGCGGGCGTGCCGATGCTGCCGAGTTGGACCGACCCCGACGAGGTCACCGACTTCCCGGTGCTGGTCAAGGCGTCCGCCGGCGGTGGTGGCCGGGGCATGCGGATCGTGCGGGACGCTGACGAGCTGGCCGAGGCCGTCGCCAGCGCCAGCCGGGAGGCGGCTGCCGCGTTCGGCGACGGCACTGTCTTCATCGAGCGGTACGTCGAGCGTGGCCGGCACGTCGAGGTGCAGATCCTCGGCGACTCGCACGGCACGGTGGCCGCCCTCGGGGTGCGCGAGTGCTCGATCCAGCGCCGACACCAGAAGATCATCGAGGAGGCCCCCGGGGTGCTCCCGGGGGAGCTGCGCCCGGCGCTCAACGAGGCGGCGGTCTCCGCCGGGCGTGCCGTCGACTACGTGGGCGCTGGCACCGTGGAGTTCCTGCTGGCCCCGACCGGTGAGTTCTTCTTCCTGGAGATGAACACCCGGCTGCAGGTGGAGCACCCGGTCACCGAGCTGACCGTCCCCGTCGGTCTCGACCTGGTCCGGTGGCAACTGCTGGTCGCCGAGGGCGTACCACTGCTGGAGCACCTGCACGAGCCGGGCGCACGCGGCTACGCGATCGAGGTGCGGTTGTGCGCCGAGGACCCGGCGCAGGGCTGGCTGCCCGCGACCGGCGTGCTGAGCCGGTTCGCGATTCCGGGGGTCGACCGGGAGTTCGGTGGCCTCCAACGCGCTGGCCTGCGGCTGGACTCCGGCGTCGAGACGGGATCCGAGGTGAGCGTGCACTACGACTCCATGCTCGCCAAGCTGATCGCCTGGGCGCCGACCCGGGGCGAGGCGGCCCGGGCCCTGGCAGGCGCGCTGACCCGAGCCGAGCTGCACGGGGTGGCCACCAATCGCGACCTCCTGGTCCGGGTGCTGCGCAGCCCGGAGTTCGCGGCTGCGGAGATCGACACCGGATTCCTGGACCGGCACCCGGAGGTCTTCGCGCCACTGCTGCCCGCCGACCAGCTTCCGCTGACCGCCCTGGCCGCCGCGCTGGCGGGTGCGGCCCAGCGCCGGACGACCGCGCCGGTGCTGGGTGGGCTCCCCTCCGGCTGGCGCAACGTGCCCGCCGTCGCGCAGGTCAGCCGCTTTACCGGGCCGAACGGCGACGAGATCGAGGTCCGCTACCGCCTGGACCGGACCGGTGGACTCGCCGACTGGTCAGCGGCGCTGCCCGGCGACCCGGCGGCGTCGGAGGCGAAGCCGCCGGCAGTGGCGCTGGTGGAGGCCACCCCGGAGCGGGTGGTGCTCGACGTCGACGGGCTTCGGCGCGCGTACCGCGTACACCGGGTGGGGTCGGCTGTCTTCGTGGACGGCCCGGACGGCGCGGCGAGCCTGGCCGAGTTGCCGCGTCTCCCGCTGCCCACCGCGGCGGTGGCGGCCGGGTCGCTGCTCGCGCCGCTGCCCGGCATGGTGACCCGGGTGCACGTCCAGGTCGGCCAGTGGGTCGCGGCCGGCGATCCGCTGCTCACGTTGGAAGCGATGAAGCTGGAACATCCCGTGCTCGCCCCGATCGACGGCATCGTCGCCGAACTGCCGGTGCCGACCGGCGGTCAGGTGCAGACGGGCGCCGTGTTGGCAGTTGTCGACGAAAAGGACCCCCGATGACCTTCGACCTCACCCCCGAGCAGGACCAGCTGCGCGACGCCGTGCGGGCGTTGGGCCGCCGCTACGGTCACTCCTACTTCGTCGAGAAGGCGAGGGCCGGCGAACACACCACCGAACTCTGGGCGGAGGCCGGACGGCTCGGCTACCTGGGGGTCAACATCCCCACCGAGTACGGCGGCGGGGGCGGCGGCATCACCGAGCTGGCCATCGTCTGCGAGGAGTTGGCGGCGGCGGGTTGCCCGTTGCTGCTGCTGGTGGTCTCCCCCGCCATCGCGGCGACAGTGCTGAGTCGGCACGGCACCGAGGACCAGCGCAAGCGGCACCTGCCGGGCCTCGCCGACGGCTCCCAGAAGATCGTTTTCGCGATCACCGAGCCGGAGGCCGGTTCCAACTTCCACCGACTCGGCACTGTGGCTCGCCGCGACGGCGACGGCTGGCTGCTCAACGGCCGCAAGTGCTACATCTCCGGAGTCGACGAGGCCGGTCACGTGCTGGTGGTGGCCCGTGTCGCCGTCGATGACGGCCCAGCCGGTTCAGCGGATGCGTCTCCGCAGAAGCTCAAGCCGGCGTTGTTCCTGGTGCCGACCGATGCGGCCGGGTTGACCCGCTCCAAGCTGGACATGGAGATCGTGTCCCCGGAGAACCAGTTCCTGCTCTACCTGGACGACGTGCGGGTGCCCGCCGACGCGCTGCTCGGTGAGTCGCTGGACGCCGGGCTGCCGGCGCTCTTCGCCGGGCTCAACCCGGAGCGGATCACTGTGGCCGCGATGGGCGCCGGCACCGGCCGGTACGCCATCGAGCGGGCCAGTGAGTACACCGCCACCCGCAAGGTCTGGGGTGGTCGGAGCATCGGTTCGCACCAGGGGGTGTCGCATCCGCTGGCACACGCGGCGGTGCAGGTGGAACTGGCCCGCCTGATGATCCAGAAGGCGGCCACCCTGTACGACGCTGGTCGCGACCTGGAGGCCGGGGTGGCCGGCAACATGGCCAAGTACGCGGCCGGGGAGGCCGCCGCGCTCGCCGTGGACACCGCGGTGCAGGTGCTCGGCGGGGCCGGCATGACCACCGAGTACGGGGTGGCGACCCTGCTCGGCGCGGTCCGGGCCGGCCGGATCGCACCGGTCAGCCGCGAGATGATCCTCAACTTCGTGGCCCAACACGTCCTCGGCCAGGACAAGTCGTACTGACGCCGCCCGGCCTGCTGGCCTGCCGCAAGATCGACTCGGTCTTCTTGAATCCGCGGGGTCCAAGGACCAACAACCCCCCGACTTCCTGAAAACCGAGTCGATCTCTGCCGAGGCTATGCGGCCTCACGCTCCTCGACCGGCCGGCCGCTCCTGGTGGTGCAGGATCGCCACGGCCACCGCGAAGAACAGCGTGGGCACCAGTGCCAGCACCAGCCACTGCGTCGGGGTGAGCGCGGCGAGGACACCGTCGTGGGTGGAACGCTCCCGGAACGTCCCCGTGGAGCCGAACCCCACCCGGGTGAGCAGCAGCGTGACGCCCACCGGAACCACCAGTGCGAGCAGGCGCCGCCGCAGCACCGCCGGCGTCGACAGGATGGCAAGGGCGAAGAGCAGGTATCCCGCCGTCAGCAGGATCGCCTCGATCCGGCCGACACCGGCGGTGAAGATCCACGTGCCATAGATGGGGGCCGTCGCGTTATCAGCACCCGTCACCAAGGCGACACTCGGAGCAGCAACGCTGACCAGCGTCGCTGCCACCAGTGTGCCAAGCTGCCAGCGCGCGAGGGCCGCCCCGGCGGAACGGGGAGCGCGGACCACGAGCGCCAGCGGGACCATCGCAGCGAGCACGGCGGGCCACAGATGGAACACAGTCGAATATTGTCCGTAGTCCGCAGCGACCCGAACCACCTCGAACGTCGCTCCGCAAACGGCGACCGCGGCTGCCGCCCGGGCCCAGCCGACCACGGCCAACACCGCCACGATGAGCCACAGCACCGCCACCGGGCCACCCGGCCAGAGGACGACCGGCTCCCCGATCCCGCCGGGGTAGCTCTGCGCGAGCATGGCAAGGTGCAGCACCGGTACGCGGGCAGCGCGCACGAACAACATCAGCGCGGCGATCAGTGCGAGCGCCTGCGCCGCCTCCCGCCACGCGTCGGCCGAGAATCGCGCACCCGCCTGGCGGGCATGCGCCCGGAACGCCCCGCCGAGCAGTGCGAGCACGTCTCGCGCGGCGGGCCTGCGTTGGCCCGGGGCCGCGTCGTCCAGCAACACGCCGACCATCTCGTCCTCGTACTGCCGGCGGTAGGCGCGGGGATAGCAGGCCAGCAGCCACCGGTAACCGTGTTCCAGCGTCATGCCGCACCGCCGTCGACGATGAGACCGGCACGGCGCAGTCGCACGCTCGCCGCGTCGGCGTTGCTGCGCAGACGCGCGGATTCCTCGGCGAGCCGTTGCGCCCCGGAGGCGGTGAGTCGGTAGTACCGGCGCAATCTGGACTGCACCTGCTCCTCGCGATCGATGTCGACGAGGCCCTCGGTTCGTAGCCGGTCGAGGGCTGCGTAGAGGGTGCCGGCGCGCAGGTCGACACGCCCGTCGGAGATTCGACGGACCTCGTCGAGGAGCGCGTACCCGTGCCGTGGGGCCTCGACGAGCGCGGTGAGGATCAGATAGGTGGACTCGTGCATGGAAGCCTTCGCCATCGCCACAGCATATACCGCGCGACTGTATATACGGGAACCGTTCCCCTGCGGCGTCAGGCTGGAGTACGGCAGGCAGCGTCGATGCGGTGGACCGGACGGACCCGGCGACCCATCCCCTCCAACAGGGAATCCTCGACGTGGAAGTCGTGAATGCGCAGTTGGTGGCGGGGCAACTCCTCCTCGCTGGGGCAGAGCACCTGGGCGCGGACCAGGTCGACCGGGACGTACCGGACGCCGCCCCGTTCCTGAAGGATCACCATGTTGACGTCGTCGGTGGTGACCACGTGCCCGCGTACGTCCTCGGTGGGCCCGCTCTCCGGGCCCACTGTGGTGACGGTCAGCGGCAACACCGGTGTGGTGATCACCGGCACCGCGGCCCAGATCAGGGTGGCGAGCACCGCCACCTCGGTCACCGACGCCAGCGGCCGGATCACCAGGCCCGGCAGCGGCCCCGCGATGAACAGGGCCAGCAGTGGGGGCACCACGATGAGCGCCAGCACCAGCCACTCGTCGCCCTGCCGCATCGCGTCGCGCATCGTGGGCAGCATCAGCCAGCCGTACCCGGCGAGCAGCGCGCCGATAAGCAGCAGCCGAGGCACGACCCGCTCGTGCAGTCGCGCCGGCCGCAGTTGGAACGCCGCCACGAACGCCGGCAACAGCAACGGCAGGTAGAGCAACGGCCAGGTGATCAGGGCGAGCAGGAAGCTGGCCAGCACCACCCAGGCCGGGGTGATGTCGGCCCAGCGGGCGAAGAGCGGGCGGCGACGGGTGCCCGGTGGAAGTCGATCCGCGCTGACGGCCAGTACCGCGCCGAGCGCGAAGACGGCGACCAGCCCGGTGGAGAGCAGCCGGGCGGCGGTGGTCAGGAAGCCGGCTAGCAGGTTGACCGGCCCCACGTTGGCCACCAGCAGCAGCGTGGTCTGGAGTTCCCCGCCGGCCTCCACGCCGAGGCGGAGCACCGAGAAGATCGCCGGCACGCCCACCACTGCCGTCCAGAACGACTGGCTGGCGCGGGCGCGCCGCTCCGCCGGATCCCAGCGGACCCGCCCCGGCTCGACCTCGGCGACGACCGGTTCGGCCGGTTCGGCGACCGGCACTGCGGCCGGCCAGGCAACCTCACCTCCCGCGCCGGCCGCCGTGCCGTCGACTGTCGGCGAGTCGGCGGCGGGCACTGACGTGCGCGGCGGCGGGACCGGCCCGTCGCCGCTGGTGGCGGTCGGTGCCGCGCTCACTTCGCGGGCGCCTTGTCGTCGAAGTCGACAAGCTTCGGCACCTCCAGCGGCTGCGGCTGGCGCTTCTCGGCCTTCAGCCAGGGGCCCAGGGTCCGGTTGTACGCGGTCTGCCAGGGGCTGGCATCTCCGTCGCGCCCCTGCACATAGCTCTTCTGCAGGAAGAACGCGACCAGGTCGCGCAGCGCGGGATCACCGATCGGCACGCCGATGCCCAGCAACTCGCTGGTGCCGAACGGCATGTCCACGATCTCGAACTCCTTGGGGAAGCTGGCCAGGAAACCGGCAAGGATCGACTCGTCGGAGCTGACCGCGTCGTACCGCCCCTTCCGGATGCCATCGACGCAGTCGCCGACGTTCTTGACGACGAACGTCTTGACCTGGTGTTTCTCCAACTCAGCCTCGGTGGTGGATCCGCCGCTGGTGCAGACCTTGTACGCCGGGTCGCGCAGATCCTCAATGGTGCGGATCTTGTCCTTGAGTCGCACCGGCACCATCACCTCCTGCGTGGTGACGAAGTACGGCCCGGCGAAGCTCACCAACTGCTTCCGGTCTTCGGTCATGGAGAAGCTGGACACCACCAGGTCGACGGTGCCGCCTTGCAGCGACGGGATGCGGTCCTCGGTGGCGACGGACACGAACTCCAGCCGCTGTTCCCCCTCGTAGCCGAGGGAGGCCGCAATGTACCTGGCGATCTCGACGTCGAACCCGACGTGCTGACCGTTTCGCAACTCACCCATCAGCGGCTCGTTCGTGGCGACACCGATCCGCAGCTTCGACTGACCGTAGATGTGTGTCTCACGCATCTTCTCCTGCACGGAGGACAGGGCCGGTTCCTGCCTGCTGTCGCAACCGGCCGCGGCGGCGAGCACGAGAGTCAGAGCGACGGCCAGCGTCGACGCGACCGAGCGGAGCCGGGACTGCGAACTGCCTGGGTTCATGGGCGACCTCGCTACCGGAAGGGCCTGCGGAACACCGAGAGTAGCCGTTCTTGTCCAATCCGTGTGCGTGCGGTGGGGCCTGTCGAATGCGGGGCTCGGATCGACGTCGATCGGCGCGGCGGTCGGCTCTGCGGTTGACAGCCGGCCTAGTCACGACATGCTGGACGGGTGAGCCGATTGTCCAGACCCGATGCGCGCACGGTGGCGGTGCTCGCGGCGCTGGGAGCCCTTGCGCCGCTGGTCATGCTGGTCGTGTGGCGCCGACAGGACCTCCTCGGCGTGGTCC
Source organism: Micromonospora alfalfae (assembly GCF_022230925.1). Lineage (GTDB taxonomy): Bacteria > Actinomycetota > Actinomycetes > Mycobacteriales > Micromonosporaceae > Micromonospora > Micromonospora alfalfae. The sequence goes on from NZ_JAKKFH010000005.1 coordinate 110,968, forward strand.
TCGCGCTGCTCTGCGTGCTAATGACGATGGTCGCCGGGGTCGCGGTCTCCGCCGCCCGTCAGGTCGACGATCCGGAGCCGGCGGACCGGTCGGCAGTCATCGGGCCGCCCGAACTGATGCCGTACGGGATCGACGCGGACACCCTCGACGCCCTGGACCCCCGGGACGCGTTGCGTGCGGTGCGTGACCGCCGCCGCGGGTCGAACGGGCTCAGCGGCCGGTGAGCGTGGGCGCGGAGAGCGCGTCCGCACCGCGCCCCGCCAGACACCGGTAGGTCCGGTCGATGCTGCCGTCGACCGGCGGTAGCACCTCCAGGTGCCAGCCGGTCGCCTCGGCGATGCCGGTGGTCAACCGGAACGTCCTGGCGCTGCACACCTGTCGCACCGGCTCAGCGGCGGCCACCTCGTCGTAGTCGGCGCCGACCAGCGACACCGGCAGGATGCCCTCGGCGTACGTCTCCCAGGTGTGTCGGCCGGCGCAGGACAGCCGAGCCGCTTCGGCGCGGCTGCCGCGGATCCGCATCGGGCCGAAGCACTCCAGCTCGGGCAGGCACCGGGCACCCTCGGGCAGGGCGGTGGGCGCACCGGTGCCGGTCGCGCAGCCGGGCAACGGCCCGGTCGCCGGTGCGGCGATCTGGGTGGCCGACGGGTACGGGGTGGGTGGTGGCGCCCGGTCGGCGACCCAGGCCCCGGCGGTCGCGGAGGCAGCGAGCGCGAGCACCCCGGCGCCACCGAAGAGCCAGCGCCGCCACCGACGACCGGCCGGGAGGGTTCGCTGAGTGTCCTCGATGGGCGCTCGGGGCACCGGCTGGCTGGCCGCGTACGGGCCGGAGAGGGTCGCGGCACCGCTGACCGGAGCGCCGCTGACAGGTGCCGTCGGCGAGCCGAGTGGCAGATTGGTGAGCAGGTCGTGCAATTCCAGGGCGGAGGGACGCTCTCCCGGATCGTTTGCCATGCCGACGCGCAGCACGTCGATGAGCTCGTCCGGCACCCCGGGCAGGGCGGGGAGCGGCTGGTTGAACATCTCCAGCACTGTGACCAGGCTCGGGTTGCGCTCGGACTGCCAGCGCGGTGGCCGGCCGTGCATCACCGCGTAGAGGGTGGCGCAGAGCGCGTACACGTCGACGGCCGGTGACGGTGGGCTGTGGCTGAACATCTCCGGCGGCGCGTACGCCGGGGTGAGCACCTCCAGGGTGACCGAGGCGTCCCGGTGCTCGGCGAGGACGGCGAGCCCGAAGTCGGCGAGCACCGCCGAGTTGAAGTGCGAGTGGAGGATGTTTGCCGGTTTCACGTCCCGGTGCAGCACCCCGGCGGCGTGTGAGTGGGCCAGCGCGTCGGCGATCTTGATGCCGAGGTCGCGGGCCTCCACCGGGCCCAGCGGCGAGGTGCGCATCCGTTCGGCGTACGAGCCGTCGCACAGCTCCATGATCAGGTAGGGGTGCTGATCGACTGTGACCCCCACGTCGAAGAGGTCCACCACGTGCGGGTGGGACGACATCCGGCCGGCCGCCCGCGCCTCGCGCAGGAAGCGGGCCTGATCGCGCTCGCTGTCCAGCGTCCGGTTCTCCACTTTGACGGCGACCTCGCGACCCACGGAGATCTGGGTGGCCTGGTAGACGGTCGCGTACCCGCCCCGGGCAAAGACCCGCAAATCAGTCAAGCCGGGCACGATCGGCACTGGCAGGCCGCCGGTCGGGGTGTCGGTCACCGCTCGAAAATACCCAACCCGACCGATGGCTCAGCGCACCGCGTCCGCCGGAGCCGCACCGGCGGGACCGGTACCCTCCTCGGCGACCGCAGTCGTCCCGGCACCCTCGGACGATCCGACCCCGCCGGCCGGGATGCCCCGCCGGGCGTCCAGACGCAGACCGATGGCGGTGGCCACGGCGCCCAGCCCTTCCCACGCCGCCACACCGAAGAACCGGTCGGGAGCGATGTCGGCCAGCACCGCGATGGTGAACACGGTGAACGTGACCAGCCGGAAGACCACTGTGAACCGGTAGAACACCCGCCACTCGGTCACAGTGGCGAGCAGGTAGTAGACGCCCATGTTGAACGCCGCCATCGAGGACGCCAGCAGGAACGTCCCGGTGTGATCACCGACGGCCCGCGTCGCCGGCACCTCGAAGCCGAGCATGCGCAGCTGCGCCTCCGGCCAGAGCAGCCCGACCGCGCCCATCACCAGCGCCAACACGCCGAAGACCGCGATGGTCCAGCCCGCGATGGATCGCGGCAGCTTCATGAAGGGCCTCCCCAGGCACGGCGACGGTCACCACTGTGGACCCGTACGCGGTGGTGACACGCTAGCCGCTCCCCCCGACCAACCACATCCCCAGAACCGGCAAAACCTGCACCCGGCCCACCCCTGCTCCCAAAGCTCTTGATCATGAAGTTATTGCCCTGCACGTCGGCGTGTCGAGGCAATAACTTCATGATCAACGGCGACGAAGGGGGTCAGACCAGGGCGGTCAGGCGGGCGTGGAGGGCGTCGGCTGCGGCGCGTTCGCTGCGTTGCTCGGTGGCGTACGCCAGACGGACCGCCTCCTGCGCGCAGGACAGCGCCTCCGCCGGACGACCGCAGGCGGCCAACGCCTCGGCCAGCACACTCGCCGCGATCACCTGACTACGCACGTCCTCGGCCGGTGCGGTGACCGCTCGACGGGCCCAGTCCAACGCCTGCTCCCGCTGACCGTGGGCGAGCAGCGCCGCAGCGTACTGGGCCATCGTCTGGCGGCGGGAGAAGAGCAGCGAGGGTGCGTTCGCGGCGGCAGTGGCCACCGGGGCGAGCAGCCCGACCGCTGTCGCCGAGTCGCCGACGGCGAGACGGGCCGTCGCCAACAACACCCGGGGCGCCACCTGCGCCGGGGCCTGCGGGTTGTGCGGCTCCACAGCGGTCAGCACCGAGCGGGCCACCCGCTCGGCCGTCTCGCAGTCGCCCATGTCCAACGCGACGAAGCCACGCAGTGTGCCGGCCATCCCGGTGAGCAGCGGATGCGAGGTGCGCTCCGCGTACGCCAGGGCGTCGGTGAGCAGGTCCGCCGCGTGCTCCGGCTCGCCCAGGCCGCGCGCAACCACCGCCCGGACCACCAGGGCGAACCCGCGCCCCCAGTCGTCGGAGGCGGCGGCGAACTCCCGGTACGCCCGCCGGGCCTCCCGGTCCGCCTCGGCCAGGTCACCCAGCTCGGCCGTGGCGAACGCCGCCACAGCGCGCAACGTGCCCACCGCCCACGCCTCACCGACCCGCTCGCCGAACGGCAGGAACACCTGCGCCATCCGACACGCCTCGCGCAGTCGGCCGGCGAGCAGCCGGGCGAACGCCGTCGTGCCGCGCAGCCAGGCCCGCCCGTACGGGTCCTTCAGCTCGGCGAAGAGCCGGGCGGCCCGGCCGAGCACCGCGTCGGTGCCGGCGAAGTCACCCCGGGTGGTGGTCACCCAGGCCAGGTTCTGCAGGGACCACGCCTGCCCGCGTCGATCCTGCGCGCCGAGGCTGACCTGGTACGCGGCCGCCAACCGGCTGCTCGCCTGACTCAGCCGCCCCGCCACGAAATCGGCCATGCCGAGTCGGCGCATCGCCGTGGCGCGCTGTGTGGGCAGCCGACCCTCGGTGGCCACTTGCAACGCCTCCTGCCAGGCGGTCACCGCCCGGCCCTGGTCACCGAGGGTCTCCTGGGCCTGCCCAGCCAGCAGCAGAGCACTGACCCGGGTGGCCTCGTCCCCCGCGTTCGCGGCGATCTTCTCGGCGTACGCCAAAGCGTCGCCGACCCGGCCGACCTGGAGCAACGCCCGAGCGTGCACCACCCGATCGGCTGCCGGCACCCCGTCGCGGGCCAGTTCGGTGGCGCGCTCGGCGTACTCGACGGCCATTGCCGGCTCACCGGCGGACAGCGACCGGCGGGCGGCCCGACCGAGCGCGGCGATGCCGAGCGGAACCACAGCCCGGGCCGGCGCGTCCGGGCGCAGCTTCACCGCGTCGGCGAGCGTGGCGGCCCGCTCGACGTGCGTCGCCACGAAGTCGTCCCGGGCCTCGTCGGTGAACCCGCCCACAGTGCTGACAGTGGTCTCGTCCACCGGCGCCGCCCAGCGGGCCAGCGCGGCGTGCCGCTCGGCCAACTCGGCCTTGCTCACCCCGGCGTACGCGGCCTCCCGCATGAGCGGTGTCGCGAACGCGTAGCCGGCACGCGAGCGGTGCAGCATCCGGCGTTGCAGCAACTCCTCGACCGCCCGGTCGAGCTCGACGGCGACCACTGCCGACGGCCGCCCGTCGCGGCCACCGCGCTGCTCCCGCATCGCCTCCAGGGCGCCGGTCGGCACCGTGTCACCGGTGACCGCCGCGTCGCGCAGCACCGAACGGGCGTCCGGCGGCAGCGCGTCGATCCGGGCCGCGAGCACGGCGGCGAGGTCCCGGGAGAGCAGCCGGCTGCCCAGCGAACCCGGCACCAGACGCCAGCCCGCCGACCCCCCGCTCTGCTCCCGCTCGCCGGAGCCGGGCCGCTCCGCCGCGGCACCCCGCGCTGACGCGGCACCGCGCACCGACTCGGTGGTGAGCGCGCCCCGCTCGATCAGCAGGGTGACCAGCTCAGCCAGGTAGAACGGATTGCCCTGCGCGGTGGCGAGCAACCGGTCGGCGTCGGCCTGTGGCAGCTTGCCGCCGCCGAGGTAACTGGTGAGCAGCCGGGCCGCGTCGGCACCGCGCAGCGGCGGCAGCGAGTGCACCTCGGCGTCCGCGACCCGGGTCAGCGCACCGGCGGTACGCACCAACTCGGGGCGGCCGAGCAGCAGCACCAGCACCGGACCGGTGAGCCTGGACAGGGTCAACCCAAGGGCACTGATCGTCTCGGCGGTGGCATCGTGCAGGTCGTCCACAACGATCACCAGCGGTGCCTCCGAGGCCAGCCCGCTGAGCAGGTCGGCGACGGCGTTCGGCACCACCTCGGCATCGGCGGCCGGAGTGCCCGACCCGCCCCACTCGCCGCTGTCGGTGCCGCCGTGCGCCGGGAGTTCGGCGTAGCCGAGCAGGGCGAGCAGCTGCTCGGTTGCGATCGGCGCGGTCTCCGCAGCGGAGCGGGCGAGCCGCTGCCCGAGCCGGCGCAGCCGCTCCTCGACGGCCGGGCGGGTCAGCGCGGTGGACGCGTCGCTGGGAAGACCGACGGCGGCCCGCACCAGATCGGCCAGTGGGGCGAGCCGTCGCCGCTCCCCGAACGCGGCACAGCGCACCGAGAGCACCCGGGCTCCGGTGTGCGCCGCGTACCGGCCGGCACCGACGTCGTAACCGGCGGCGAGGCGTTCCACCTCGGCGGCGAACCGGGACTTGCCGATACCCGCCTCGGCGGTCATCAGCAGCACCCGTGGGTCACCCTGGTCGATCACCTCGGCGAGCCGGCCGGCGACCCGGCCGATCTCCGTCTCCCGACCGACGTACGGCGCCTCGTCGCCGAGCCCCGAGCGGGTGCCCGGCGCGTCCAGCAGACCCAGCAGCTCGTACGCCTCGACCGGCTCACGCTTGCCCTTGAGCCGCAGCGGGCGCAGCGCCCGCCAGGAAGCGACGTGCCTGGTGGCCGCTGCGGTGCGTCCACCGGCATAGACGGCCCCGACCGCTGCGGCGTCGGCGAGCCGGGCTGCGGTGTTCACCGTGTCGCCGATGACCGTGTACTCGATGGCGGCCTGGATGCCCGCGATGACGTCGCCGGTGTTCAGCCCGACCCGCAGCCCGAGCGGCGCGCCGCCACCCCGCTCGTCGTCGAGCACCCGGCGGACGGCCCGTTGCATGGACAACGCGGCCCGGACGGCGCGTTCGGCGTCGTCCTCGTGCGCAACGGGGGCACCGAAGACGGCCATGATGCCGTCCCCCGTCAGCTTGTCGACGTGCCCGCCGAACGTCTTCACCGCACCGGCGAGGGCGGCGAGCACCCGGTCGGTGACAGCGCCGACGCGTTCCGGGTCGAGATCCTCCGACCAGGAGGTGAACTCGGAGAGGTCACCGAAGAGCACTGTGACCACCCGACGCTCGGCCGCCGGCAACGTTGCGGCGGCCGGCAGCGCGGCACCGCAGTTGTGGCAGAACCGCGCGCCGGGAACGGCAACGGTTCCACACACGGGGCAGGTCACATGTGCTCCAACCCACTGACCCCGGGCGCGGATTCCCCGGTGTCGACGCCCAGATACTCCAACTGGGCCCGGACCGACCATTCGGCCGCCCACCAGAGTGAGCGGTCCACGTCCGCGTAGACGGTCGCCACCACGTCGGCGGGGGTGTGGGCGCCGGCGACCACCGCCGCCCGGACCTGGTCGAGCCGGGCCCGGCGGTGGGCGAGGTAGAAGTCGGCGGCGGCGGCGCAGTCGGCCAGTGCCGGGCCGTGTCCAGGCAGCGCCGGGATCCCCCGGTACGCGGACAGCAGCTCGAGGCTGCTCAGGTAGTCGCCGAGGTGGCCGTCGGGGTGGGCGACCACCGTGGTGCCCCGGCCGAGGATGGTGTCACCGGTGAGCACCACCCGCTCGTCGCCGTGCTCGACCAGGAAGCAGACCGAGTCGGCGGTGTGTCCTGGCGTCTGCAACAGACTGATGTGCAGACCGAAGCCGCCGAAGTGCTCGCCCGGTTCGGTCAGCGGCTCGCCACCGATGGTGTGCGCCGGGTCGACGGCCAGGACGTGCACGCCGCCGAGCAGCTCACTCAGCCGGGCCGCGCCCTCGGTGTGGTCGGGGTGGCCGTGGGTGATCAGGATCAGCCCGATCGGGCCGTGCTCGGCGATCCCGGTCAGGTGCCCCTCGTCCGCCGGCCCAGGGTCGACCACGACGGCGTACTCGGCTGCCGGGGCGCGCAGCACCCAGGTGTTGGTGCCGTCGAGGGTCATCGGCCCCGGGTTCGGCGCACGCAGCAGTGAAACCCAGCGGGGCAACTTGTCGGCAAGCGCCGCCACCGCCCCCGTCACGTGCCCGCTCATGGCTGCGATCGTACGACCCCGCCCGCCACACCCCACGATCTTGCACTTGCGGCCCCTGATTCATCCCCGTTCAGGGCTTTCGTCCGAGCGGAAAGTGCAAGATCGCGGGGCGATGGGGACGCGTCAGGCGACCTCGACGATCAGCTCGATCTCCACCGGGGCGTCCAGGGGCAGCTCGGCCACACCCACGGCGCTGCGCGCGTGCCGGCCGGCCTCCCCGAAGACGGTGCCGAAGAGGTCGGAAGCACCGTTGACCACGGCGGGCTGACCGGTGAAGCCGGGCGCGGAGGCCACGAAACCGGTCACCTTGACCACCTTGATCACGTTCTCCAGGCCGACCAGCGAGTCGACAGCGGCCAGCGCGTTGAGCGCACACCGCTGGGCCAGATCCTTCGCCTGCTCGGCGGAGATGCCCGCGCCGACCTTGCCGGTCGCGAGCAGCTTGCCCTCGGCCATCGGCAACTGACCGGAAACGTAGACGTGCTGCCCGGACTGCACGGCCGGGACGTAACTGGCCACCGGCGGCACGACCTCGGGCAGTTCGAGACCCAGCTCGGCGAGCTTCGCGTGCGGACCGTTGCTCACGCCTTGGGCCGCTTCAGGTAGGCGACCAGCTGGTCCGGGTTCGGGCCGGGGACCACGGCGACGAGCTCCCACCCGTCCTCGCCCCAGTTGTCGAGGATCTGCTTGGTCGCGTGGACCAGCAGCGGGACCGTGGAGTATTCCCACTTCTGCATCGCTGAAGGGCTCCCTCTCGGTGCGGAATTGTTCGAGGGACAGCCTACGGTCCGCTGGCCGGACGAGGTACGGGACGCTGCTCCGGCGCGGCCGGCAGCTCCCCGCAGCGCCCTTCGTGCTCGTACCCCTGGGGGCAGCGGGACCGGTCGGGCAGCAGCAGGTCACAGAAGACCCGGTGCCGGTTGTTCTGATCGTCGGCGTTGGAGACTGTTGTCTCCCCGGCGTCCAACTCGGGCAGGAAGCCCAGCGACACCGCGACCCGGCCGGCCAGCACGGTCGCCGCCGCCAGATTGGGCACCCGGATCGGCAGGTGGATGACGAAGCCCGGCTCGTCGTCCTCGCGGGCCCGCTCGGCGGGCTGGCTCGGCACCCGGGCCGTCTCCGCCTGCTCCGGCTGCCGGCGGTACGACCGTTCGTTGATCGGCTGGCTGGTGAACTGCCCGCCGGCCTCGACCACTGACCCGCTCCGGCGGGGCCGGTCGTTCGTCGGGAACTGGGTGCGAGGGATGTTGTCCGCGTCGCGCATGCACTGCCTCCGGTCGTACCTCTCGGACCATGCTTCCGGCCCGGACCCATTCGTCCGTTCCGGCCCCCGCACCGGGACGAAGGTAGGTCTGTGGCTGCGGTCCCGCCAACAGGACGCGCACAAGAGGCACCAACAGTCACATATGCGACACACCGCAGGTCGGGGGGCCGACACCGAAACCGACGCGGGTACCGCTCACCGGATCGCTGGACCGCTCGACAGGCAGGGGCGACACCGATCCGGTCATCGACCGCTACCCTTCCGGTCGGACGGTCGCGCAGCGCCCGGCCGCCCGCTCGATCACGCTCGGCGCCAGGGGTGGCGGCGGGCGCCGCACCCCTGGGGGAACGACATGACCCACCCGCCCAGCGGCGACCAGGCCGGCACACCCGCTCACCCGCCGACCCACCCGGATCCCGCCGGTCAGCCCGCGCCGACCATCCCCAGCCAGCCGACCCCCGCTCCGCCGTCCGGGCAGCTCGCCCTCCCCGCCTCCCCCACCCAGCCGGCACTCTCCGCCGCCCCCACCTCACCGGCCTTCCCCGGCCAGTCCGGCGGCCCCGGGCAGCCCAGCGGCCCCGGCCAGCCGGAAGGGCCTGGCGGCCCCGGCTCGTCCGCCGCACCGACGCAGCCGGGCACCCCGAACCCCTCGTCGATCCCCCCGCCCCCACCGGCCTACCCGCCCTACCCGGGCACGGCCGCGCCGAAGAAGAAGCGCGGTCTGCTGATCGCGGCGATCGCCCTGGTCGTGATCATGGTGCTCTGCGTGGGCGGCGGGGTGGTGGCCTTCCTGACCCTGCGCAATGCCGAGACCGGCGAGGGCGCCAAGGAGCCGGCGGTCGCCGTCGACGAGTTCCTCACCGCGGTCTACAAGGATCGCGACGCGACAAAGGCTGCCGATCGCGTCTGCGCCGCTTCCCGGGACGAGGACAAGATCGCCGCGAAGGTGGCCGAGGTGGAGAAGTACGCCTCCACCTACCAGAACCCGCGCTTCCGGTGGACCACCCCGAAGGTGGACAACCAGACCGGGGAACGGGCCACCGTCTCCACCCGGCTCACCATGACCACCGCGGACGAGAAGGTGGCCGACCAGGAGTTGCGCTTCACTGTGGTGCAGAAGACGGGTTGGTGGGTCTGCGAGGTCGCCTGACCGCCAAGCCTGGATAGGCTCGACTGGTGCGTGCAGCTGAGCGTCCGATCGACCCGGCCGGTACCGGATGGCCCGCCCGCCTCCACGTGGTGACCGGCAAGGGCGGCACCGGTAAGACCAGCGTGGCGGCGGCGCTGGCCCTGGCGCTCGCCGCCGGCGGCCGGCGCACCCTGCTGGTCGAGGTCGAGGGGCGGCAGGGCATCGCCCAGCTGTTCGGCATCGAGCCGCTGCCCTACGAGGAGCGGCACCTGGCCGACGCGCCGGACGGCGGTGAGGTGCGCGCGCTCGCTGTGGACGCCGAGGAGGCGCTGCTCGAGTACCTGGACATGTTCTACAAGCTGGGCGCGGCGGGCCGGGCACTGCGCAAGCTCGGCGCCATCGACTTCGCCACCACCATCGCGCCCGGCCTGCGCGACGTCCTCCTCACCGGCAAGGTGAAGGAGGCCACCACCCGCACCACCGGGCAGCGGCGCGCATACGACGCGGTGGTGCTGGACGCCCCGCCGACCGGGCGGATCGGCCGGTTCCTCAACGTAACGGCGGAGACCGCCCGGCTGGCCAAGGTGGGCCCGATCAAGACCCAGAGCGAGGGGGTCGCCGCGTTGCTGCGGTCCCCGATGACGGCGGTGCACGTGGTGACGTTGCTGGAGGAGATGCCGATCCAGGAGACGGTCGACGCGATCGCCGACCTGACCGCCCTCGGCTTCGGTGTCGGGAAGGTGCTCGTCAACGGAGTCCGACCTCCGCTGCCCGCCGGAGCGGCGGTCACCGCCGCCGAGTTGAAGCGCGGACTGGTCGCGGCCGGGCTGTCGGCCGATCGGGACATGGTGGCCGGGTTGCACGATGAGGCGCGTGACCAGCTCATCCGACGCGAACTGGAAGATTCGCTCCGCGCCGACCTGGTGGAGTTGGGGCTGCCGATGATCGAGCTGCCGTTGCTGCCCGACGGGGTGGATCGGGCGGGGCTCGCGACGCTGGCCCAGGCCCTCGTCCGCGCCGAATGACTCACACCTGAGCTCAGCACGGGCGCACGGACCCACCGGCCCGATACGCTCGATTGGTGCCTTCCGAAGACGCGGCGCCGCAGCTGGACGTCGACCAGATCCTCGCCGACCCAGGCGTGCGGATCGTCGTGTGCTGCGGTGCCGGCGGAGTGGGAAAGACGACCACCGCCGCAGCGCTGGCGCTGCGGGCCGCCGAGCACCACGGCCGGCGCACTGTGGTGCTCACCATCGACCCGGCCCGCCGGCTGGCCCAGTCGCTGGGCCTGACCGAGCTGGACAACACCCCGCGCCAGGTCAAGGGGATCGACGTCGAGAGCAGCGGCGGCGAGCTGCACGCCATGATGCTGGACATGAAGCGCACCTTCGACGACGTGGTGTTGCAGCACACCGACCCGACGAAGGCCGCGGAGATCTTCGCGAACCCGTTCTACCAGGCGATGAGCTCGACCTTCGCCGGCACGCAGGAATACATGGCAATGGAGAAGCTGGGCCAGTTGCATGCCCGGGGCGAGTGGGACCTGATCGTGGTGGACACCCCACCGTCCCGCTCGGCACTGGACTTCCTGGACGCGCCGGCTCGGCTCTCCCGTTTCCTCGACGGCCGGATGCTGCGACTGCTGCTGGCCCCGGCGCGCAGCGGCGGGCGGAGCATGTTCAGCCTGGTCACGGCCTCGTTCGGGATGTTCTCGAAGGTGGTGCAGAAGGTGCTCGGCGCGCAGCTGCTCACCGACCTGTCCGGCTTCGTGGCGGCACTGGATTCGATGTTCGGTGGTTTCCGGCAGCGCGCCGAGCAGACGTACCGCATCCTGCAGGCGCGGGAGACGGCCTTCCTCCTGGTAGCGACGCCGGAGCCGGACGCGGTCCGGGAGGCCGCCTACTTCGCGGGCCGGCTGCGGGACGAGCGGATGCCGCTGGCCGGCCTGGTGCTCAACCGGGTGCACCGTCCGGCGGTCCCTGAGCTGGACGCCGAGCAGAGCCGGGTCGCCGCAGAGCGGCTGACCCAGCTGGGTGGGCATGAGGCCACCGCCGACGTGCTGCGGGCGCACGCGGCGTTGGCTCGTCAGGCGGTACGCGAGCAGCAGGTCGCCGCGCGCTTCACCGAGGCGTTCCCTGCCGTGCCGGCGGTTTCGGTCACTGCGCAGCCCGCCGACGTGCACGACGTCGACGGGCTGCGGACGATCGGCGCGGCGATCAGCCGGCCGTGACCGGCGTCAGTTGGCCGCGCTGACGAGAATCTTGTCCTTGCCGGCCTTGTCCTTGCTGTTCTTCTTCATCGCGGCCTCGAACATCTTGCGCCAGCTCGTCACCTGAGGATGACGACGCAGTAGCGCCCGCCGTTCGCGTTCGGTCATGCCGCCCCACACACCGAACTCGATCCGGTTGTCCAGCGCGTCGGCCAGGCACTCGTACCGAACTGGGCAGCTCCGGCAGATCCGCTTCGCCACGTTCTGTTCGGCACCCTGTACGAACAACGCGTCCGGGTCCCCGTTCTGACATGCCGCCAGTGACGGCCAGTCAGTGATCATGCCCATGTGTACACGTCCCCCCTTGCAGTACCTACCGACCTCGTCTATGCACGTCAGCCGGCAATTCCCCCCGATCGCCCGGCCTGCCTTCCCCAAGGCGGCGCGGACGACATGTGGCGCTGTCGCCGCCCCCATCATGCTCTGTAGTCGACTGATTACGCAACGTTGTCGACGAAATCCATCATTCCGGACACTCCCGGCTTCCCGGGCCTTCGACCGCCGGTTACCCCGCCGAGGTCAGCGATAACGCTGCGCCGCCTCACTGAATCGGAGGAGACTCACGCCAGGTCACACGCAACCAAGCACCGGGGGTCGTGCGTTTAGCACAACGAGGGCAGCGCGCGCAGGAAATGGGGAAAGAACGCCCCAGCGCCCCTCGTTCCCTACTCGCGTACCCTGCTGAGGTGACCTGGATGCGGAAACGTGACCACAATGTGCTGACCAACGCCGCATCGCTAGCCGTGTGTGGCCTGCTGGCCGGCGTGGTGGTCGCTGCGGCGGCCTTCCCTGCGGTAGCGATGTCCGGCCTGGCCGCGAAGGCCGGCGCCGAGACATTCGGTGCCCTGCCCACGGAGCTGACGGTGGCCCGCGCGCCACAGATCAGCTACCTGCTGGCCTCGGACGGCAAGACACCGCTCGCGACGATGTACGACGAGAACCGACGGGACGTGAAGCTCCCCGACATCTCGGTGCCCATGCAGAAGGCCATCATCGCGGCCGAAGACCATGACTTCTACAAACACAACGGCGTCGACATCAACGGTGTCGCCCGCGCGTTCGTCAACAACCAGAGCGAAGGCTCCGGCCGGCAGGGCGCCTCGACGCTGACGATGCAGTACGTCCGGCTGGCCATCGCCTACTCGGCCACCCACCCGGCAGACGTCGTCGCGGCCACCGAGGACACCAGCGCGCGCAAGTTGCGCGAGATGCGGTTGGCCCTCCAGGTCGACAAGGAGTTCTCCAAGGACGAGATCCTCACCCGCTACCTCAACCTCGCCTCGTTCGGCAACGGCGCGTACGGCATCTACGCCGCCAGCCAGGTCTACTTCGGTAAGCCGCCGAGCAAGCTGAAGATCGAGGAAGCGGCGTTGCTGGCCGGCATGGTCAAGGCGCCGACGACGAACGACCCGACCACCGAGGCCGGTTACCCGCTGGCGCTGGATCGGCGCAACTACGTCATCCAGAACATGGTCGACATCAAGGCCATCACCCAGCAGGAGGCGGACGTCGCCAAGGCGACCAAGCTGGTGGTGAAGGACAAGCGCACCCCCAACGGCTGCGTCGCCGCCAACGTCAACGAGTGGGGCTTCTTCTGCGACTACTTCTACCGCTGGTGGATGGATCAGGAGACGTTCGGCTCGACCACGTACGACCGGGAGCGCCGGCTGAAGAGCGGCGGCTACACCGTCGTGACCTCGATCGACGTCCAGGCACAGCGCGGCGCGGACAAGGCGGTCCGTAAGGCCAAGAGCGTGAACAGCAAGGAAGCGGCCATGGTCGCGGTCGTCGAGCCGGGCACCGGTCGGGTGCGGGCGCTCGCGGTCAACAGGCAGTTCAAGCTCGACGACCCGAAGAACCCTAAGAACAAGATCTCCAGCGATCCGGCGAAGAGCAGGAAGGGCATCCGGGGCAACTACCCGGCGACGGTCAACCCGCTGCTCACCGGCGGCAACGGCATCACCGGCTACCAGGCCGGCTCGACCTTCAAGATCTTCAGCATCGTCGCCGCCCTGGAGAAGGGCATCCCGCTCAGCTACACCTTCAACGCCCCGCAGCAGTTCAAGTCGGAATACATCATCGACAGCAGCAGCCCGGCGGCCTGCAAGGGCACCCACTTCTACTGCCCGACCAACTCCGGCCTCAAGGCCGGCGGCGTGCAGAACATGTGGAGCGCCTTCGCCCAGTCGGTCAACACCTACTTCGTCCCACTGCAGCAGCAGGTCGGCGCGGAGAACGTGGTCGACGCCGCCCGGCGGGCCGGCATCCAGTTCCGGGCGAGCAACGACGCCAAGTTCGCCGCGACCAAGAACGATGCCCACCAGTGGGGCGCCTTCACCCTGGGTGTCTCCTCCACCACCCCGCTCGACCTGGCCAACGCGTACGCGACCCTGGCAGCCGACGGCAAGTACTGCGAGCCGATCCCGGTGCAGGAAATCCGGGACCCGGAGGGCAACAAGCTGGACATCGCCAACCCGCGCTGCGAGAAGCGGTTCAGCACCGAGGTGGCCCGGGCCGCCGTGGACGCCGCCCGTTGCCCGGTCGGCGACAACTCCAGCACCAGCAAGTGCGGTAGCAGCCGTACGGCCGCCGTCGTGAAGGGCATCGTCGACGCGCCGGTGGCCGGTAAGTCCGGCACCACCGACTCGGAGAAGACGGCCGCCCTGGTCGCCATGACCAAGCAGTACTCGGTGGCCGGCATCATGGCCGACCCGGACTGGCCGCAGACGAACGTCAAGATGAAGCACAAGGAGAAGGACGGCATCAACCCGCCGGTGTACGAGACCCTGCGGGATGCCATGAAGGGCAAACCGCGGATCCAGTTCGAGGCGCCGGGCCAGAAGATCTCCGAGGGTGACCAGCGCAGCATCCCCGACGTGAAGTGCGTTTCGGTGGATCAGGCGAAGTCCCGGCTCAAGGGCGCCGGCTTCGAGCCGGTCGTCTCCAGCGCGAAGGTCCCGTCCTCCTGCAAGGCGGGTGACGCGGCCGGCACCAGCCCGGACGGCCGCACGATCAAGGGTGGCGTGGTCACCATCCAGGTCAGCAGCGGCGGCGGCACGCCGGGCAACACCGGCGGCACTCCGGGTAACCAACCCGGTAACCAACCCGGCGGGCGACCCGGCAACGGCCGTCCGAACGGCTGAGCCGACCGGTAGGACACAACGGGCGGGCACCCTCCTCGGGTGCCCGCCCGTTCCGTCTGTCCGGACCAGCGAGCGCTGCGACAACCGTCCCGGCGTGCCGCTGACCCTCCTGGGTCAGAGACCGAGCTGTCGGCGTACCTCGGCAGCCACCCGGCCACCCTCGGCCTGGCCCGCCACCGCGGCCTGGGCCGCCTTCATCGCCGGGCCCATCTGGGCCTTGCCGGTGAAGCCGCCGGCGGCGAGTGCCCCCGACACCAGCTCGGCCAGCTCGGCGTCCGAGAGCTGCTTGGGCAGGTAGCGGTCCAACACCTCACCCTCGGCGCTCTCCTTCGCGGCCTGCTCGGCGCGCCCGGCGTCGGCGAACGCGGTGGCCGCCTCCCGACGCTTCTTGGCTTCCTTGGTCAGCACCGCGAGCACCTCGTCATCGGTGAGCTCGCGCTTGGCCTTGCCGGCGACCTCGGCGGTGCCGACGGCGGCCAGGGCCATCCGCAGCGTGGAGGTGGTCAGCTCGTCGCGCGCCTTGAGCGCGGAACGCATGTCGGCAGTGAGGCGGTCCTTCAGCGTGCTCATGGACGGTCAAACTACCCTGAACGCCATGCGAAAGCGCACACTATTCCGGCTCGCCGCCGGAACCGCCACGATCGGCGCGGCCACCCTCGCGTACGCGTCGCTCATCGAGCGCAACATGTTCACCCTCCGGCGGTACGACGTGCCGGTGCTTCCGGCCGACGCGGAGCCGCTGCGCGTGCTGCACCTGTCGGACCTGCACATGATGCCCGACCAGGCGCGCAAGCAGCGCTGGGTGGCATCGCTGGCCGCCCTCGACCCCGACCTGGTGGTGGTCACCGGCGACAACATGGCGCACCCAGGCGCGGTGCCCGGGGTGCTGCGGGCCCTGCAACCACTGCTGGGCTACCCCGGCGCGTTCGTGTTCGGCTCCAACGACTACACCGGGCCGGTGCTGAAGAACCCCTTCACCTACTTCCTGCCCGACCGGGAGTACACCGAGGGCGTCGACCTGCCCTACGAAGAGTTGCGTCAGGTCTTCACCGGCGCCGGCTGGGCGGACCTCAACAACGCCCGGACCATGCTGAAGGCCGGCGGTCGGCAGCTCGACCTGGTCGGCGTCGACGACCCGCACATCGACCGCGACGACTACCCCTCCGTTGCCGGCGCGGTGTCGTCCTCGGCAGACCTCTCCATCGCGCTGACGCACTCACCCGAGCCACGGGTGCTCGACCAGATGGCGGCGGACGGCTTCGGGCTGCTGCTGGCCGGGCACACCCACGGCGGGCAGGTCTGCGTACCCGGCTTCGGGGCGCTGGTGACCAACTGCGGCCTGCCCCGCTCGATGGCGCGCGGCCTGCACCGGTGGCCGGGCTCGGACTCCTGGCTGCACGTCTCCGCCGGCCTCGGCACCCACCCGACCGCCCCGATCCGTTTCGCCTGCCCCCCGGAGGCCAGCATCCTGACCCTCATCCCCCGCTGACCGCAGCGCCCCGCTGCTTGCCCGGCCGCCCGGCCCCCCGGCCGCTTGAGATTCGCGCACCATCAGGGATGTTGCTGCCTCGGCGCGTCGTGAGGCAGCAACATCCCGGAAGTTGTGCGGATCTTGGCCTCTCCGGCACTGTCGGGGCGGCGGGGGTACCGAGTTTGACCATCGGGGCGGGTGGGCTACTATTTGTCGGCACGCCTCGGGGTGTGGCGCAGCTTGGTAGCGCGCTTCGTTCGGGACGAAGAGGTCGTCGGTTCGAATCCGGCCACCCCGACCAGAGGTAAGAGGGCACATCCGATTCGTGGATGTGCCCTCTCGCATATCCACGGTCCGCAGCGGCGCCATGTCCCTCACAGTTCCAACGGCGACCACAGGACGTCGAGCGGGCCTGGGGACCTGGCACCGCCTCGATGCCCCTAGGCCAGTTTCGACAGATGGAACGAGAAGTGACCGCGTCCGAGGTGACCGTTGGCGCGGTGACGTCTTTCGGACACGCACCGACAGCCTTCACCTGCTGGTATAGGTGTTTCTACCGATCCCCCGAGGGTCTGCCGCCCCTAACGTCAGTGGCACACCACACTGTCCGAGGGAGACCACCGATGACCATCGCACCCGATCTCATCGCCGTGAAGGCACGCCAGCAGGTGACGTGGGCCAGCGGTGACTACGGCGCGGTCGCCGCGCTCATCCATCCGATCTCCGAGCTTCTGGTGAGCGCCGCCGACCTCTCCGCTGGCGCCCGCGTACTCGACGTGGCGACCGGGTCCGGCAACGCCGCCATCGCCGCCGCCCGCTGCGGCTGCGTCGTGACCGGGGTCGACTACGTACCCGAACTGTTGGAACGCGGCCAGGCCCGCGCCGCCGCGGAACGACTTCCGGTCACGTTCGTGGCCGGCGACGCGGAGCGCCTGGCGTACGCCGACGGGTCCTTCGACGCGGTCCTCTCCGTCGTCGGGGTGATGTTCGCGCCGGACCAGGAGCGGGCGGCGTCCGAGCTGGTCCGGGTATGCCGGCCTGGCGGCACTGTGGCGCTGGCGTCGTGGACACCTCAGGGCTTCATCGGCGACCTGTTCCGCACTGTGGGGCGGCATGTGCCACCACCGGCGGGGCTGCGCCCGCCGGTGGAGTGGGGCGACGAGGGCCGGGTCCGCGAACTGCTCGGCCCGGCAGTGGGTGAACTTCGGGCGGTACGCCGGGTGTTCGTCTTCCGCTTCGGCACACCGGAGGAGTTCGCCGACTTCTTCCGGGTCAACTATGGGCCGACGTTGAAGGCGTTCGAGGCGCTGCCCGAGGAGCGACGCCCGGACCTGCACGCCGATCTGGTGGAGCTGGCCCGCACCCACAACCGCGCCACCGACGCCACGGTCCGCATTCCGGCGGAGTACCTGGAGGTCGTGGCGCGGCGGACACCCGACCCGGCCTGATGCACGTCCGCGCCACGTCGTGTCGAGGTGGCGCGGGCCGATCAGTCCTGCCGCTCGGTGCGCTCGATCTCAGTCCTGCCGCTCGGTGCGCTCGATCTCAGTCCTGCCGCTCGGTGCGCTCGATCTCAGTCCTGCCGCTCGGTGCGCTCGATCTCCGCGAACGCGGCGGCCAGGTAGTCGTCCAGCGGCACACTGGTCGCCGCCAACAGGTCGGCCACCAGCAGCGGGGCGTGTCGGGCCAGCGCCGACGCGTCCGGCGGTGACTCGTCGCCGTCGGGGTCGTACACGCCCAACGCGCCGGCCAGCAGGACGAGCACCACGTGCGGGTCGACATCCGTTCGCCACCGCGTCGACTCCTGCACGCAGCGGGTCAACACCTGGCGGATGTCGTCGCCGGTCAACCCGTCCGGATGGCTCTCCTCCAACAGCAACCGGACCACCGCGCCGAGCACCAGGCCGGAACGCTCGTCAGCGGCGAGACCGCCGACCGCCTCGTCGTACGCCTGACCGTCGCGTGCCTGGGCGGCGGCGACGGCCGTCGTTGCGGTCACCGCGATGGCGCGGGCGGTAGCGGGCAGATGTCGCCAGGTGCCGGTCATCGCGCCAGCATCGCAGACCCGGCGGACACCGACCGACAGCCATCACAGCCAGTGGATCAACGTGGGATTGGTCACCAGTTGATCCCGGTGACCGCGAGGCGTGGCCAAAACGGTTCGCGCGGCGTCAGACCCACCGCACAGAATGCCGGCATGCTGCGTCGTGCCCTGCCCCGCCGTTCGGAAGCTCGCCGACTCCTCCTCGGCACCCTGCTGTCGGCGGTCGGGCGGGGTCTGACCCTGCCGTTCCTGTTCATCTACCTGACCGACGTACGCGGGCTCACCGACACCCGCGCCGGGCTCGTCATCGGTTGGTACGGCGTGGTCACCCTGGCCCTGTCGCCGCTGGGCGGGACGCTGATCGACCGGATCGGCGCCCGCCGGGTGGTGGTGCCCTGTCTCGTGATCGAGGCGATCGGCACCGGCTCGTTGGCGCTGGTCCACTCGACCGGCTCAGCCCTGCTGGTGATGACGGTGATCGCCATCGGCAGCTCCGCGATCTGGTCCGGGCAGAACACCATCCTCGCGTCGCTGACCGACGACGACGAGCGGCAACGCGTCTTCGGGTTGAACTTCGCCCTGCTCAACCTCGGCATCGGCATCGGTGGCATGACCTCCGGCGCGATCGTCGACACCGCCCGGCCCGGCACCTTCCAGGCGATCTACCTGCTGGACGCGGTGACCTACCTGATGCCCGCGCTGATCCTGCTCACCCTGCCCGGGGTGGGCCACCGACTCGGCAAACGTCGAGGCGTCGACGAACCGTCAGCCGGTGGCTACCTGACCGTGCTCCGCGACCGCCCGTTCCGGCGGCTGGTGATCTTCGGGCTGATCCTCACCACCTGCGGCTACGCGCAGGTGGAGGTGGGCTTCGCCGCGTACGCGGTGCGGGTGGCCGAGGTGAACCCGCGGGTAGTGGCCTGGGCACTCGCGGCCAACACCGTGATGATCGTGCTCGCGCAACTGCTGGTCATCCGGCGGATCGAGGGGCGCAGCCGCACCCGGGCGTTGGCAGTGGTGGGAGCCGTGTTCGCCGCCGCCTGGCTGGTCCTCGGCGTGGCCGGCCTGGTCAGTGCCGAGAACGCCGTGCTGGCCGCCCTGTGCGTGGTGCTCTGCTCGGCGATCTTCGGTTTCGGCGAGACGATGCTGTCCCCGGTGATGCCCGCACTCACCAACGCGCTGGCCACCGACGAGCTGCGCGGCCGGTACAACGCCATGAGTTCAATGATCTTCGGAATCAGCGGTGTGATCGGCCCAGTGACCGCCGGCCCACTCATCGGCGCCGCCAACGGCATGGTCTGGGTGGCGACGGTTGTCGGCGGCTGCCTGGTGGCTTCGCTGGTCGCGCTCTCCCTGCGTCGGCTGCTCACCACGGAGCAGGACGGCCTCGCGACGACCACCCCGACATCCCCCACCCCCACGCCCGCCCCCGCCTGACCTCGAACACCCCTCCCTACCCCGCGCCCTCGCCGCGCGCACCCCACGCCGCCCGCCGCACCCCGCCCGCCGCACCCCGCACCCCGCACCCCGCACCCCGCACCCCGCACCCCGCACCCCGCACCCCGCACCCCGCACCAAGATCACGCTCGATCCTGGATGTAGTGGCATCCCCGCGCACCGATGCCACTACATCCATGTTCGAGCGCGATCTTGCCCGGTGGGGCGTGCACGAGCGGAGCGGCAGGCGTCAGGCGCAGGCGCAGGCATGGACAAGCGCAGGCACGGACAAGCGCAGGCACGGACAAGCGCAGGCACGGACAAGCGCAGGCACGGACAAGCGCAGGCACTGACAAGCGCAGGCACGGACAAGCGCAGGCAAGCGCAAGCGCAAGCGCAGGCGCGGGCAGGCGGCGTCCGGGACGGGTCGGGCCCCGGAGCTGGTGCTCCGGGGCCCGATGTCGCTGGGGTCGGCCGTCAGGCGGCGGGGACCTCGGCGGTGGTGCGGATCCGGTCCAGCGTCGGTGCGGAGACCGGCGACTGGGCGGTCAGGTAGTCGACGAAGGCGTCCAGGTCGATCTGGCCGGTGACCAGGTTCGTGCCGCCGGTGAGGGCGCTGAAACCGTCGCCTCCGCCGGCGAGGAAGTTGTTCACCGTCACCCGGTAGGTGGTGGCGGTGTCGACGGCGGTGCCGCCGAGGGTGAGGCTGCCGCGGACCACGCGGGTGCCGGCGCACGGGTCGGCGACCGTACCGGTGGTGCCGTTCGGGTCGACCACGTAGCCCACGGTGGCCGACGGGTACAGGGTCCGGCCGGTGACGAACTGCTGTTCCAGTACGCAGTAGAGCTGCGCGCCGGTGAGGTCCAGTGTCACCAGGTTGTTGGCGAACGGCTGAACGGTGAACGCCTCTTCGTAGGTGACCGGGCCGGCGTTGAGGTCGGCCCGGACCCCGCCGGGGTTCATGAAGGCGGCGACTGCGTTCTGTTCGTCGTCGGTGGCCGCGAGTTGCGCATCGGCGATCACGTTGCCCAGTGGCGATTCGCCCAGACTCGTACCGAAGAGGGTTTCCTGGGTCTTGGTGATGGCCTCGGTGGTCTCACCGACCTGGCGGTCGGCGACCGGGCCGAGCACCGTCTTGTACCGGTCGATCAGTGCGGTCTGCCGCGGGTCCTTGGCGACGTCCCGGGTGACCACCACGTTGTTGGCGGCGGCGGAGATCACGTCGCCGCTCCGGCGATCGATCTTGAGGTCGATGTCGGTGACCAGGCGACCGAACGAGCTGGCACTGGTGACCAGCTTGCCGTTGATGTCGCAGTTGTACGCCTGGTGGGTGTGCCCGCTGACCACCACGTCGATCGACGGATCCATCCGGTTGGTGATGTCCACGATGGGGCCGGTCATGCCGACGCAGTCGTTGATCCCGCCGGTCGCGGCCTGGGTGCCGCCCTCGTGCAGCAGGACGACGATCGCCTGTACGCCCTTGCGGCGCAGCTCGCGCGCGTACCGGTTGGCGGTGTCCGCCTCGTCGGCGAAGCTGAGGCCGGCGACGCCCTGCTGGCTGACGATCTGCGGGGTGCCTTCCAGGGTCATGCCGATGAAGCCGACCTTGACGCCCTGCACCTTGTGGATCGCGTACGGCGCCATCAGCGGCTTGCCGGTGGCGGTCTTGAAGGCGTTCGCGGACAGGTACTGGAAGCCTGCCCCCCGGTACGGGGTGCCGTCGATGCAGCCGTCCACCGGGTGGCAGCCGCCGTTCTGGATTCGCAGCAGCTCGGCGGCGCCTTCGTCGAACTCGTGGTTGCCGACGCTGGCGTAGTCCAGCCCGGCCATGCTCAGCGCCTCGATGGTCGGCTCGTCGTGGAACGCGGCGGAGAGCAGCGGGGACGCACCGATCAGGTCGCCGGCGGCGACGGTGATGGTGTTCTTCTTCTTGGCTGCGGCGCGCAGCTCGGCAAGGTGGGTGGCCAGGAACTCGACGCCACCCGCGGTCTGCCCGGCGATGGTGCCGCTGGACCCGCTCGGCGGTTCGAGGTTGCCGTGGAAGTCGTTGAGGGCGAGCAGGGTGACGTCGACCGGCTTCGGCCGCGCGTCGGCTTGCTCAGGGCTGGTGGCGACCGCGCCGAAAGCGGCCACCGCGAGCGCGGTCAGGCCGACAGCGGCCCGACGCATCCCGGGTATGAACATGGATCTCCTTGTGAGAATCGGCGTGTACGGTGCCCGGCCTCTGGGTCGACCGGGGCCGCCGACGGACGCCGTCGAAAGGGTCGCGGATGACGGTGGTTGAGCATGGCCCCCGCCCCGACAGCCTCTCATCCGGACGCCCGCCGGTCGACCCGGGCAGCGCATCGGAGCAGCGCGTACGCCGAGGCCGCTATCGATCATCGTTTAACGCGGTCTGCCGGACAACGTCGGACCCGGGGTCTAGAAAGGACGGGACCACCTACGAGGTATGGGGACGGCATCGTGAGCGGAACGACACCAGTGGCGGAGCAGGTTCGATCGGTCGACGGCACACCCATCGCGTTCGAGCGGTCCGGTGCCGGGCCGGCGGTCGTCCTCGTCGGCGGCGCGTTCAGCGATCGCAATGCGACACGCGACCTGGGTGCGGCACTGGCGCCGGATTTCACCGCCTTCAGCTATGACCGTCGTGGTCGGGGCTACAGCGGCGACACCCCACCGTACGAGGTCGGCCGCGAGATCGACGACCTGGCCGCCCTGATCGCGGCGGCGGGTGGTTCCGCCGCCGTCTACGGCATCTCCTCCGGTGCCGTCCTGGCCGCCCTCGCCGCCGCACAGGGCCTGCCGGTGACCACGTTGGTCATGTTCGAGCCACCGTTCCAGGTCGGCCCACACGTGGGTGTCCGCAAGGACATCACCCCGCAGCTCATCGAGCTGATCGCCGCCGATGACCGGGACGGAGCTGTGGAGATCTTCCTCAGCGCCTCGGTGGGGCTGCCGGCCGAGCAGATCGCCGGGATGCGGTCGCAACCGATGTGGGGTGGGCTCACGGCGGTCGCGCACACGCTGGTGTACGACGCGATCGTCACCGCCGGAGGGCGACTCCCGGCCGAGCGGCTGGCGGCCATCACCGCGCCGACCCTCGCGGTGGACAGCACCGGCAGTCCACAGTGGTTGCGGGATGCGAGTCGGGCGGCGGCCGAGGCCGTGCCGGGCGGCCGGTCCGTGAGCCTCGACGGCGGTTACCACGACGTGCCAGCGACGACGCTGGCCCCCGCGCTGCGCGAGTTCCTGCTCGGTTGACCGCACCAGCGGCCGCCGAGGCGCGAGCCGGTGGGAGACCGTCGGCTCAGCCGTCAGCCAGCGCCTTGTCGACCAGGGCTGCGACGGCGTCCGGCGGCCAGGTGCCCGCCACGCCGGGCCGGGCGGCCAGGTAGGTGGCGATCCGCTCGGCGGGCCAGCCGTGCGACTCGCGCAGCCCTCGGGCGATCATGCCGAGATAGATCGGCGCGGGAGGCCGGCACGGCACGGCTGACGCCCCCTCGGGGGCGGTGAAGGTGAGCATCGGTACACCGTCGCGGCTGCCTGGGCAGATCAGCGTCTCGTACCGCCCCGGGCCGAGCGTGGCCCGTCCGTCGGCTACGGCGGCGTCGATGGCCGCGCCGGTCGCCGGGATCAGCTCGGTAGTGTCGCCCGGCGGGCGGTACATCTCCTGGGCCGCGATGTCGGTGAACTGCTCCAGGGTGACCAGGTAGGCGCGGGCCGCGGCCTCGCCCGGCAGGTGCGGGTCGTAGAAGGCCATGCCGCCGGTCCAGGCGCCGGACTCGCCGGCGAAGTAGATGCCGCCGGGCAGCGACACGGGTGCCGATCGGCTGGGTGGACGCCGGTCGCGGCAGCCCGGGTACGTCCGCTTTCCGCCGGGTGGGCAGCCGCCACCGATGTACCAGCCCAGCCGGGCGGCGTGCATGTTCGAACCGTACGAGACGTACCAGGCCAGCACGACGACCCCTCAGAAGCCACCGGTCTGCCCGGCGGAGTGGCTCACCTGCACGGTGTGGGTCACGCAGCCACCGGCTTCGACCGAGTGCAGCAGGAAGGCGGTGGGTTCGTTGACCCAACCGATCTGCTCGTCGGCGCTCATGGTGAGCGTGCTCTGCTTCCACGTGCTGGGCGCCACGGTGAGGACAGTGCCCGCGTACGCCGTGGTGACCGGGCGGTGGAGGTGGCCGGCGCCGACCCGCACCACGTGCCGGTGCCGGCCGATCACCTCGGCGAGAGCGTCGCCGTCGGCAAGCCGGATGGAGTCGGCAACGGGGATGCCGACAGCGACCGGCGGGTGGTGCAGGAAGATCACGGCGGGTACCTCGGGCCGCCCGGCCAGCACCCCGTCGAGCCAGCCGAGCTGTTCCTCGCCGAGTCGGCCGCCGTCGCTGCCGGGGACGAGCGAGTCGAGCACCACGACGGACGCCGCCTCGTGGTCGACGTGGTAGTAGGCGGAGAAGCCGCCGCCGAGCAACGGCGTGCCGCCGAACGTGTCGAGCAGGGCCTCCCGGTCGTCATGGTTGCCGGTGGTCAGGTGCACCGGCAGCGGGAAGCGGCCGATCACCTCGCGCAGCGCCACGTACTCGTCGGGCTGGCCGTGGTCGGCCAGGTCGCCGCTGATCACCACGCAGTCCGGTCGGGGTCGCAATGCCAGCACCCGGCCGAGCGCTCGGTGCAACCCGGCGGCCGGTTCGGCGGCGAGCAGGCCGGTGGTCAGGTGCGGATCACTGAGCTGGGCGATGAGCATGGGCTCGCCTCCTCGGCGCCGGGATGCTCCACGCTATCGCCGGTCGCGGCGTCCCGGGGGGAAGGTCAGGCGTCCACAGGCTGCGTCCACAGCCTGTGGATAGCACGTGTGTACGAAGCCCAGGCGGTCCCAGCCACCGTGAGTACGCTTGATCGAGCGGTTCGGCGTCGGCCGGGCCCCTCCCCTACCTGGAACGACGTGCGAGTGGATCATCAGCGAGTCATCCGTGACGTCACCGTCCGCCTGCCGATGGCGTCGAGCACGCCGGAGGCGTGTCGATGGACGGTCACCGCGCTGTCCCGCCACACCCCGGCGACCATCTCCGTGCTGCTCGCGGTCCACGATCGCCTGCGCTGCGTCGCGGCGACCGGGGCGTGGCAGGTCTTCGCCACCGTGCCGACGGGGACCGGCATCGTGGGTCGGGTGTACGCGACCGGCACTCCCGCCGTCGTCCCGGACGTCACCGTCGACCCGGACTACCTGCCGGTCCGCCCGGATGTGACAGCCGAGTTGTGCGTACCGGTGCTGGACCCCACGGGCCGGGCGATCGGCGTACTCGATTTGCAGTGGAGTGAGCCGACCGACCTGGAGCCGTGGCGGGAGACCGCGCAGCGGCTCGCCGACGGGCTCGGCGCTCGGATCGCCGCCCTGGGTGGCCCACCGGCGGAGAGCCGCAGTGAGAAGCTGCTCCGGCATGCGGCAGCGCTCTCCTCCGCACCGACCGAGGGAGAGGTGATGGGGGCGGCAGCCCGTGCCGCCCGGGAGGTCTCCACCCTCTCCACCGCACTGCTGCTGATCGGCGGTCAGCTCGGCCCGTCCCCGGCGACGCCGAGCGACCTGGAGACCCGGATCCGCGCCGAGCTGGCGGCGGCGGGTCCGGCCGCCCTGGACCGGATGGTCGAGCGGGCGCACCGGTACGGCGCCGGGTACACGCTGGGCGAGGCCGGGCATCCCCCGACCGAGGACTACCGCCCGCTGACCCGGGCGGGGGTACGGACGCTGGTCGCCGTGCCGGTCGGGCCGACGGACGCCGGTGGGGTGCTGCTGGTCGCCGACGAGCGCGCCCTGCGCCCGGACCCGACAACTGTCAGCCTGATGGAGTTGCTCGCCGGGCAGTCCTGGACGAGCGTGGACCGGCTGCGCACGCTGGCCCGGCTGCGGGAGCAGGCCAGTTCCGACCCGCTGACCGGGTTGCGGCACACCGGCCCGTTCGGGCAGCGGATCGCTGCGGCCACCCCCGGGCGTACGGCCCTGCTGGCGATCGACGTGGACGGCTTCAAGACCGTCAACGACACGTACGGTCACCAGGCCGGCGACCGGGTGCTGGTCGGGTTGGCCCGGGCGCTGGAGGGGGCGCTTCGGCACGGCGACGAGTTGTACCGGATCGGCGGCGACGAGTTCGTCGCGGTGATCGAGGTGAGCCGCCCGGAAGAGGCGGTCCGGATCGCCGAACGGCTCACCGAGGCGGCCCGACGCATCGGCCGCACGATCAGCGTGGGCGTCGCACTTCCCCGCCCCGGCGAAACACCCGACCGCACCCTGAAAAGAGCCGACCAGGCCCTCTACGCGGTCAAACGCCAAGGCCGAGACGGCGTCCTACTCTCCGCCGCGTAAACCGCCCCCACATCCCCGCCGATCTTGCACTTTCGGTTGCCGTTTTGTCGCTCTCGCCCCTTGTGCCGGCACAGAAACTGCAAGATCGCGGGGGCACGGGGGCACGGGGGCACGGGGGCACGGGGGCACGGAGGCACGGAGGCACGGAGGCGCGGACGGGCGCGGGGTTGTGGGAGTGCGCGGGGTTAGGGGGTGCGGAGTTCTTTGGCGAGGAGTTCGGCGATCTGGGCGGTGTTGAGGGCCGCGCCCTTGCGAAGGTTGTCGCCGGTGACGAAGAAGTCGAGGGCGCGGGGGTCGTCCAGGGCGCGACGGATCCGGCCGACCCAGGACGGGTCGGTGCCGACGGCGTCGATCGGCATGGGGAACTCCCCGGCCGCGGGGTCGTCGACCACGATCACCCCGGGGGCGTTGCGCAGCGCCTCGCGGGCGCCCTCGGCGTCGACCTCGGTGGCGAAGTTCGCGTGTACAGCGACCGAGTGGGCGGTGACCACCGGCACCCGGACGCAGGTGGCGGAGACCTTGAGGTCGGGGAGGCCGAGGATCTTCCGCGACTCGTTGCGGATCTTCATTTCTTCCGATGACCAGCCGCTGTCGGCCGGGGAGCCAGCCCAGGGGACCACGTTGAGCGCCATGGGTGCCGGGAACGGGCCCAGGTCGTCGCCGACCGCCTGGCGTACGTCGCCGGTGCGCGAGCCGAGCGCCCGATCGCCGGCGACCTTGGTGAGCTGGTCGTGCAGGATGTCGACGCCGGACTGACCGGCTCCGGAGACCGCCTGGTAGGAGGCGAGCACCAGCTCTCGTAGGCCGTACTCGCGGTGCAGCGGCGCGACGGCGACGATCATCGCGAGGGTGGTGCAGTTGGCGTTGGCGATGATGCCCCGGGGTCGGTTGCGGACCTGCTCGGGGTTGATCTCGGGAACGACCAGCGGGACGTCGCGGTCCATCCGGAACGCGCCGGAGTTGTCGACAGCTATCGCGCCCCGGGCGACGGCGATCGGCGCCCACTCGGCGGAGACCTCGTCGGGCACGTCGAACATTGCCACCTGGACCCCGTCGAACGCTTCGGGGGTCAGCGCCTGGACGACGAGTTCCTCGCCCCGGCAGCGGACCCGGCGCCCGACGGAGCGCTCGGAGGCGAGCAGCCGGATCTCACCCCAGACGTTGCGTCGCCCGGTGAGCAGCTCGCACATCACGGTGCCGACGGCACCTGTCGCTCCGACCACGGCGAGGGTGGGCAGCGCCGTCATTGGCGCTACCTACCCGTCCCCGCGTAGACCACGGCTTCGGTGTCGCCGCTCAGCTCGAACGCGTCGTGGATGGCGCGGACGGCGGCGTCGAGGTCGGTGTCCCGGCAGACCACTGAGACCCGGATCTCGGAGGTGGAGATCATCTCGATGTTGACCCCGGCCGCGCCGAGCGCGGCGAAGAAGCCGGCCGCCACACCGGGGTGCGAGCGCATGCCCGCGCCGATCAGCGAGACCTTGCCGACGTGGTCGTCGTAGAGCAGGCCCTTGAACTTGACCGGCTCCTGGATCTTGCTGAGCGCCGCCATCGCGGTGGGCCCGTCGGCCTTGGGCAGGGTGAACGAGATGTCCGTCCGGCCGGTGCCCTCGGTGGAGACGTTCTGCACGATCATGTCGAGGTTGATCTCGGCGCTGGCGACGGTGTCGAAGATCCGCGCGGCGGCACCCGGCTCGTCGGGCACCCCGACGATCGTGATCTTGGCCTCGCTGCGGTCGTGCGCGACCCCGGTGATCAGTGCCTGCTCCACGGAAAGGTCCTCCATCGATCCGGTGACCATCGTGCCGGTGTTGGTCGAGTATGACGAACGGACGTGGATCGGCAACCCCGCCCGGCGGGCGTACTCCACGCTACGCAGGTGCAGCACCTTCGCGCCGCAGGCGGCCAGCTCCAACATCTCCTCGTAGGTGATCTGCTGGATGTGCCGGGCGTTGGGCACGATCCGCGGGTCGGCGGTGAAGATGCCGTCCACGTCGGTGTAGATCTCGCAGACGTCGGCGTGCAGGGCGGCGGCGAGCGCCACGGCGGTGGTGTCCGAACCGCCACGGCCGAGCGTGGTGACGTCCTTGGTGTCCTGCGAGACGCCCTGGAAGCCGGCCACGATGACCACCGAGCCCTCGTCGAGCGCGCCCTTGAGCCGCCCGGGGGTGACGTCGATGATCCGGGCGCGGCCGTGCACCGAGGTGGTGATCACGCCGGCCTGCGAACCGGTGAACGAGCGGGCTTCGTACCCCAGGTTGTGGATGGCCATGGCCAGCAGGGCCATGGAGATCCGCTCCCCGGCGGTGAGCAGCATGTCCAGCTCGCGGCCCGGCGGCAGCGGGCTCACCTGGTTGGCCAGGTCGAGCAGCTCGTCGGTGGTGTCGCCCATAGCGGAGACCACCACCACCACATCGTCGCCGGCCTTGCGGGCGGCGACGATGCGCTCGGCCACCCGCTTGATCCGCTCGGCGTTGGCGACGGAGGACCCGCCGTACTTCTGCACCACGAGCGCCACGACGGTGCACTCCCTCCCAGCGACCCTGAGCGTGCCGACGCCGCCGGAACCGGGGCCGGCGGCGCGTGTCAGACCCCATGAGGGTATCCGGCGGATAACGAAGCCGGGTCAGGTGATCCCACCATCCGGCCCGGCCGGGACCGGCCGGGCCGGTCTCACCAGGTCGGACGGGTACGCCGGGAAGCCCCACCCGACACGCCGGAACGAGCTCGGTACGCACCGGCACCCGCCAACCGTCCGCACCCACCAGAATGGGCCGG
This sequence comes from Micromonospora alfalfae, assembly GCF_022230925.1. GTDB lineage: Bacteria > Actinomycetota > Actinomycetes > Mycobacteriales > Micromonosporaceae > Micromonospora > Micromonospora alfalfae. The sequence continues at coordinate 139,801 of NZ_JAKKFH010000005.1, forward strand.
TGCCCGTCCTCATCCGCTCGGCCGGCCGCGTGATCGGGCCGCTCGTCCTCGCCCTGCCAGCCCTCCTGGTCGCCTGCACCAGTGAGCAGCCTCCGACACCGCCGCCCGCCGATCCGGCGCCGGTCGAGGTGGACGCCGCACGGGATGAGCTGGCCGCGCTGGCCGCGGCGGCTCAGGACCGTCACCTGGTGGCCCAGTACGTCTACAGCCAGGCGGGTCAACCGGACCGCACCATCGTGTTCACCAGTGCGAACGACGGGAGCTGGCGGGTGGACGTGCCGGGGGGCGCCCTGGGTGGCACCGCCGACGTGTCGATGGCCAGCACGGCGGACGGGCTGTTCCAGTGCGCCCTGCCGTCGGCCGGTCATACCGAGTCGGCGAGTTGCGTACGCCTGGGTGATCGCGACGATGCGATCCCACGCCGGTCGGATCCCCGGGTCCAGCACCTGCTCACCGGTTGGCTGGACGTCCTCACCGACCGACGCGCGCCGTTGGCTGTCGCCCCGGCCAACGCGCCCGAGGGCCTCACCGGCGCCTGCTACTCGGTGGATTCCACCTCGGCGTCGCTCAACGCCCCGCTGGACGTGGGCATCTACTGCTACGACCAGGACGGCACGCCGACGGGCGTTCGGACCGGGGCCGGGACGTTGAGGCTGGCCGCCGCGCCCGGCCCGGCACCGGCCACGGTGCAGCTGGCCGGCCCGGTGGTGATCGACCGGGAGCCGCTCGACACCGCGGCGCCGCCCACCCCGGACCCGTCGGAGAGCCCGGGCGCGGGAACGCCCTGATCTTCGTCCCGTTACGGGTGCTCTTGCCCACATTCAGCCACCCCGTCCTGAGGGGCGAATCACCCATACAGGACGATCCGGTGTATGGCCGACCTCACCCCGCTGCTCGCCTACCGCTGGAGTCCACGAGCCTTCGACCCGAGCGCCGAGCTGACCCCGGAGGAGTCCGCCTCGCTGCTTGAGGCCGCGCGCTGGGCCCCGTCGGCGGAGAACGGACAGCCCTGGCGGTTCGCCCTCGGCCACCGCGACGACGAGACCTGGAAACGGATCCTGATCAGCCTCCCGGTCGACGACCAGATCTGGATCCGGCACGCCGCGACCCTGGTGGTCGGTGCCCACACCGGCCTCGACGCCGAGCGGGCCGCGTACGACCTGGGGCAGGCGATCGCCCACCTGACAGTGCAGGCCACGGCACTCGGCCTGCACGTGCACCAGCTCACCCGGTTCGACCGGGCCGGCCTCTCCACCGAACTCGACCTGCCCGGCGGCGTCCGCCCGTTGGTGGTCGCCGCCGTCGGCCGACTCGGGGACCCGTTCGCCCTCCCGGCCGACCTGCACGCCCGCGAAACCAGCCTGCGGCACCGCCGCCCGGTCGCCGAGCTGCTGCTGCGCTGATCGAGAGCCGGGGTCACCCGCCCCGGCTGGCCCGGAGCAGGACCGCTGCGGCATCGGTGTTGCGATAGCGCACGTGCCGACCCTCGCGGGACCGGGACACCAGGCCGGCGCCGTGCAGCGCGGCCAGGTGCTGGGAGACGTTTCCGGCGGACATGCCGGTGAGTCGGGCGAGGTCGGTGGTGGTCAGCGCCGTCTCAAGCAGGTGCAGCAGCGCGGTCCGGCCCGGCCCGATCACCCGTGCCAGGGGGTCGCCGGGCGGCGACGCGCTCGTCTCCCAGAGCGTCCCGACGGCACGAACCGGGTACGCCCCGGCCGGCAGCGAATCCTCCAGCAGGTTCCACAGCACGTGCTGCTCGGTGAACACTGTCGGGTTCAGCGCCAGCCCACGACCGCGGAGGTCGAAGTCCCGCCCGAACGTGTCGTCGCTGATCACCCGGTCGCCGTGCCAGCGCAGGCTCGGGTGGAGCTGCTCGAAGAACCGACCGGCGCCACTCTCGGCGAGTTGAGCGGCCCGGTACGCCACGTCGGCGTCGAGCAACGCCCGCATCCGCTGCCAGTCCGGGGCGATCGCCTCGTCGTACCAGACCCGCACCGCGTCGACGACCTGCGGCAGCAGCCCGCCGGGGTCGGCGAGCAGCGCCCGCCCGAACGGGCTCAGCGGTTTTTGCCAGGTGGTCGACAGCAGGTCCGCGACCACCACGGCCGGCGGCGTCGCGGCGATCTGGTCGAGCTGCTCGGCCATCTCCACGTTCGGTCGGGCCGCCGGGGTGAGGAAGTCGGGCAGCCAGCGACCCGGCACCGCCAACCCCACCAGAGGTCGGACCCGTTCGGCCACCTCCGGACGACGCAACGTCACCCGGGCCCTGTCGATCCACTGCAGGTGCACCGCGTAGCGGACCGGGTTGGCCAGCGCCCACATGCTCATGACCGTCTCGTTGACCGGTGACACGGCGAGCCGTACTCCCGCCACGTCGGCCAGGCTGAACCGCAACTCGGACACACGCCCCCCTGGAGCAGGATTCGGCCCAGCCTAAAAGACTCGACCGCAACGATGGGGGCCCGCTTCACTCCCCGGACATGGGGACCAGAGAAACAATCCGCACCGTCGTTCGAGACGTCGTACCGCCGGCCGGGCTGACCCGCGCCCTGGCCGTGCAGGCAATGGTCTACGCCGTAGGCAGCGGCCTGTTCCACGCCGGCAGCGCCGTCTTCTTCACCCGGGCGCTCGGGCTCAGCGCCGCACAGGTCGGGTTGGGGCTGTCCATCGCGGCGGGGGTGTCGCTGCTGGGCACGGTGCCGCTGGGTGGGCTCACCGACCGGTACGGGCCGCAGCGGGTCTGGGTGGTGGGGCTGGTGCTCAACGCGGCGCTGTTCGCGACCTACCCGTTCGTGGGCGGCTTCGCGGGGTTCCTCGCCGTGGTGGTGGCGCTGGCCGCCGTGGACGCCGCTGTCGGCGTGGCCCGGCAGGTCTACTCGATCAACGCGCTCCCGCCGGCCGAACGGGTCACGGCGATGGCGTACCAGCGCTCGTCGCTGAACGTCGGCTTCGGGCTCGGCGCGGTGATCAGCGGCCTGGTGCTGACGGTGGACACCATCACGGCGTACCGGGGGATGGTGTGGTTCATCTCGACCGTCTTCCTCGTGACGGCCCTCTTCGTGCGGCGACTGCCCCGGCTGCCGCAGGTGGCCCGACCCGCGGAGCCGACGAGTCGGCTCGCCGTGCTCCGGGATCGGCCGTTCATGGCGGTGTCAGTGCTGTCCGGGCTGCTCACCGCGCACCAGACGCTCTACCTGACGGTCATGCCGCTGTGGATCCTGACGCACACCGACGCCCCGAAGACTGTGATTGCGGCTCTGGTGCTGCTCAACACGGTCCTGATCGTGCTGCTCCAGGTGCGTGTCAGCCGGGGCGCTGACACCGCGGCGGGCGCGGCCCGGGCCTCCCGTCGGGGTGGACTGCTGATCGCCCTGTTCTGCCTGGCCCTGCCAATTTCCGGCGTCACTCGGGGCGCGCTCACCGTCGTGGTGCTGGTGGCCGCCGCGTTGCTGCTGATCCTGGCCGAGTTGATCGAGTCGGCTGGCACCTGGGGGCTCACCGCCACACTGCCGCCGGCCGACCAGCGCGGCGCGTACGTGGGTGGGCTCGAACTCGGCGTGCAGGTGCAGTACCTGATCGCGCCGGCCGGACTGACAGCGCTCGGGGTGACCACCGGCGGGTGGGGTTGGTTACCGACGGCAGCGATCTTCGTGCTGGTCGCGCTGGCGATCGTGCCCGCGGTGGCCTGGGTCGGACGCACGCCGCGGTTGGGTGCCGAGGCCGCAGCGCCGGCCATGACCCCGGTCCCATAGTCCGGACCTGTCTTTCCACCCCCCGTTCCATCACGTAGGGTGACCTGGTCATGTGGCAGGCGCTGCTCCTCCTTAGCCGCCGCGACGAGGCCTGACCGGCCGGCACCTCGTCGCGGAGTCGCATCGCGCCGTCCAGCACATCCGAACTTCTTCTCGGCACCGCCGCGCACCGTCGCCCGGCATCTCGCCGACACCTTCCGATCTGCTGACGCCACATGTTCCAGGGAGCACTCTGAGATGGCTCAACCTGTCACCGACGCCGAAACCGATCCGATCGCCCGGCAACGCCCGAGCCGGATGCCGTACCACCGCTACCAGCCGTACCGGGAGCAGTTCCGGGTCGAACTGCCGGACCGCACCTGGCCCACCCGCACCGTCGAGGCCGCCCCTCGCTGGTGCGCGGTGGATCTCCGCGACGGCAACCAGGCCCTGATCGACCCGATGTCGCCCGAGCGCAAGCGCCGGATGTTCCAGCTGCTGGTCCAGATGGGCTACAAGGAGATCGAGGTCGGCTTCCCCTCGGCCAGCCAGACCGACTTCGACTTCGTCCGGCAGCTCATCGAAGACGACATGATCCCGGACGACGTCACCATCCAGGTGCTCACGCAGTGCCGGGAGCACCTGATCGACAGGACGTTCGAGTCGCTGCGCGGCGCGAAGCGGGCCATCGTGCACTTCTACAACTCGACCTCCACCCTGCAACGGCGGGTGGTCTTCGGCCTGGACCGGGACGGCATCGCCGACATCGCCACCACCGGGGCGCGGCTCTGCCAGAAGTACGCCGAGATCCACACCCCGGACACGGAGATCTTCTACGAGTACTCGCCGGAGTCGTACACGGGCACCGAGCTGGAGTACGCGCTGGAGGTCTGCTCCCGGGTGATCGACGTGATCGACCCGACCCCGGATCGGCCGCTGATCATCAACCTGCCGGCCACCGTCGAGATGGCCACCCCCAACGTGTACGCCGACTCGATCGAGTGGATGCACCGGCACCTGCCGCGCCGCGACAGCGTGGTGCTGAGCCTGCACCCGCACAACGACAGAGGCACCGGCGTCGCCGCCGCCGAGCTGGGTCTGCTCGCTGGCGCGGACCGCATCGAGGGCTGCCTGTTCGGCAACGGTGAGCGCACCGGCAACGTCGACCTGGTGACCCTGGGGCTCAACATCTTCTCCCAGGGCATCGACCCGATGATCGACTTCTCGAACATCGACGAGATCCGGCGAGCCGTCGAGTACTGCAACCAACTGCCGGTGCACGAGCGCCACCCGTACGCGGGCGACCTGGTCTACACCGCCTTCTCCGGTTCCCACCAGGACGCGATCAAGAAGGGCTTCGACGCCCTCGCCGCCGACGCGAAGGCGGCCGGTGTACCAGTGGAGGAGCACACCTGGGCGGTGCCGTACCTGCCGATCGACCCGAAGGACCTGGGCCGCACCTACGAGGCGGTCATCCGGGTCAACTCGCAGTCCGGCAAGGGCGGCGTGGCGTACATCATGAAGAGCGAGCACCAACTGGACCTGCCGCGCCGGCTCCAGATCGAGTTCTCCGGGGTGGTGCAGCAGGTCACCGATCACGATGGCGGCGAGGTCGACCCGGCCGCCATGTGGGAGATCTTCGCGACGCACTACCTGCTCGACCACCAGCCCGACCCGGCGGTCCGGCTGAGCGGCTACACGATCAGCACAGTGGACGGGAAGGTCGAGATCGAGGCTCAGGTCGGTGTGGGCGGCGAGCAGCGGTCCCTCGCCGCGGTCGGCAACGGCCCGATCGACGCGTACGTGAACGCGCTCCAGTCGGTCGGGGTGGGCGTACGGGTGCTCGACTACCACGAGCACGCGCTCTCCTCCGGTGGTGACGCGCAGGCCGCCGCGTACGTGGAGTGTGAGGTGGACGGCAGGACGGTCTGGGGTGTCGGCACCGACGCCAACATCGTCACCGCGTCGATCAAGGCGGTCACCAGCGCCGTCAACCGCGCCCGCCGCTGACCCGGGCGCGACACCCCCGAAGTGGCTTCCTACTTCGGGGGTGTCGCGGCGGGCAGTGAATGGCAGGGCTGGGACGGCGGGGCTTTCCGGGGCGGTCGGTGAACCAGCACGAGGGCCAGCAGCGCTCCGGCCACGAGCAGCCCGGCACACCACTGCATCGCGCCCCGGAACGCGTCGGTCAGCTCGGCCTTCTGCTCGTATCCGCCGCCGGAGAGCCCGACCAGCAGCGGCAGCGCCGCCACCGCGAGCAGGCCGCCGGCGCGGGACGCGGCGTTGTTGAACCCGCTGGCCACCCCGGAGAACCGGTCCTGCACGGCGGCCAGCACCGACGCGGTCAGCGGTGCCACCACCAGGGTCAACCCGATGCCGAAGAGCAGCACCCCGGGCAGCACGTCCCGCCAGTACGATGCGCCCGGTCCGACGCCGCGCAGCAGCAGCAGGCCGACCGCGGCGACCACGGGTCCGATGGCCAGCGGCAGCCGTGGGCCGATCCGGGCGGACAGCGCACCGGCGCGCGCGGAGCCGACCAACAGCAGCAGTGTCATCGGCAGCAGCGCGATGCCGGTGCGGAAGGCCGACCAGCCGACCACGTTCTGCAGGTAGACGGCGAAGAAGAAGGTGAAACCGCCGAGCGCTGCGTACACGACGACTGTGAAGATGTTCAGCACCGAGAAGAGTCGGCTGCTGAACAGCCCGGTGGGCAGCATCGCGGCGTCGCCACGCCGCCGTTCCAGCAGGACGAAGGCCACTGCGGAGAGCACCCCGACCGCTGCCGCGATGAGCACCTCGGCGGAGTCGAACCCGCGGGCCGGCGCGTCGATCAGGGCGTAGGTGACGCCGGCGAGCGCGAGCGCTCCGAGCAGGGCTCCGGCGACGTCGAACCGCCGTCGGGTCCGATCCGGTCCCTCGGTGCGGGAGGCGCTCTCGTCCCGACTCTCCGGCACCCAGCGCAGTGCGGCGAGCAGCACCAGCACGGCGATCGGCAGGTTGAGGAAGAAGATCCAGCGCCAGGAGAGCGCGTCGATCAGCCAGCCTCCGATGAACGGCCCGAGCGCGGTGGACACCCCGGACAGCCCGGCCCAGGCACCGATCGCGCGGCCCCGGTCGTCGGGATGGAAGCTCGCCTGGAGCACCGACAGCGACCCGGGCGTGAGCAGCGCGCCGCCGGCGCCCTGGAGGAACCGGGCCGCGATCAGCATGCCGGTGTCCTGGGCCAGCCCGCAGAGCACTGAGGCGGCGGTGAACCAGACCACGCCGATGAGGAAGATGCGTCGCCGGCCGAAGCGGTCGCCCAGCGCGCCGCCGAGCAGCACGAACGCCGCCAGCATCAGCAGATAGCCGTTGATGGTCCACTGGAGATCGGCCACGTTCGCGCCGAGGTCCTGCCCGAGTTTCGGCAGCGCCACGTTGACGACTGTGCTGTCGAGGAAGACCATGCCAGAGGCGAGTACGGCGGCGAGCAGCGTGCCCCGGCCGGCGGTGGTGCCCATCCGGAGGGCAGTCGCCGGTACGGGTGCGCTCATCCCACCAATCTGCCTTGCATCATGTGGGAGACGCCACGAAACGCCGAAACCGTGCCCGGGTACTGTGCGCAATCGCCGGAAGCCCCCAAGCTGGAGAGGTGTCGTCTGTGCGTACCAGATCAGGACCGCGAGCGGCGGTGGCCGCGCTTGCCGCGGCGCTGGCGCTCGGCGTGGCCGGTTGCGTCCCGCAGGATGAACCGACCACACCGCCGTCGAGCGACGGCGGCGGCGGCAACGCCGCTGAGCAGTTGAGTCAGCTCACCGTCGCTACCGCCGGCTCGATGAAGGGCTACAGCCGGGAGCGTTTCCCGCACTGGCGGGACACCGGCAAGAACTGCGATGTCCGGGACAGCATCCTCCAGCGCGACGGCAAGGACGTGAAGCTCTCCGGCTGCAACGTGGTCGGTGGGCGCTGGGAGAGCGTGTACGACGGTCGCAGCTTCTCGGATCCCTCCGACGTGGACATCGACCACATGGTGCCGTTGGCCAACGCGTGGCGCTCGGGTGCCGACGAGTGGGACAACGCGAAGCGCGGTGATTTCGCCAACGACACCACCCGTCCGCAGCTTTTCGCTGTTTCCGCCTCGTCGAACCGGGCAAAGGGTGACCAGGACCCGTCGCAGTGGAAGCCGGCAAACCGGTCCTACTGGTGCAAATACGCTCAGGACTGGGTGACTGTCAAGCACTACTGGCGGCTGACCGTGACCACCGCCGAGAAGGCCGCCCTGACCGACATGTTGGAGGGCTGTTGAGTGGGGAGCTGTTCGTGACCGCCGCCGAGGAGAGCGGCCCGTCCGCCGCCGGGATGACCGCCGACGGCACCGCCGAGACCCCCGCCGCCGTGCCCGGTGCCGGCATGGTCGCGGATTCCGGCGGCGCGGCCGGCCCGCAGAACCGCAGCACCGACATCGTGCCCGGCCCCGGCGGCGTGATGACCGACGAGGTCGGCGTCGTCACCGGTGATCTGACGCTGCGCACCGAATACGCGGACGGCAAAGTCACACTGCGGGTGCAGTACAAGGACGCTGACGAGTGGTACACGGTGACCGGCACCTCGGTCACACTGGCCGACCCGGCTGGGCTGGACGCGGTGCACGGCGTCGCGGTGGGGCTGCTGAACCGCCCCGAGGGCTGACGGCCGCCGGCACCGCGTCCAGTCTCAGACGTACGAACCGGGCTCGGTGGGTGCGGAGACCACGCCTGGCGTGTCCCCCTCGCCCTCGGGCCGGACGATCTGCGCGCTGACCCCGTGCGGGCGCAGTTCGCCGCTGGCGATCTGCTCGGCGAAGTGGCAGGCCACCCGGCTGGCACCGATGTTCCGCAGCACCGGTCGCTCGTCGGCGCAGCGGGTGGGCTGCGCCCACGGGCAGCGGGTGTGGAAGCGGCAGCCGGACGGCGGGTTCGCCGGCGACGGCAGGTCACCGGCGAGCAGGATCCGCTCCCGGCGGTCCTCCACGTCCGGGTCCGGCACCGGTACCGCCGACATCAACGCCCGGGTGTACGGGTGCAGCGGCTCGGTGTAGAGCCTGTCGCTGGGCGCCTCCTCGACAAGCGCGCCCAGGTACATCACGCCGACAGTGTCGGAGATGTGCCGGACCACAGCGAGGTCGTGCGCGATCACCAGGTAGGTCAGCCCCAGGCTGTCCTGGAGTTCGTCCAGCAGGTTGACCACCTGGGCCTGGATCGACACGTCGAGCGCCGAGACCGGCTCGTCGGCGACGATCAGCTCCGGCCCGAGCACCAGCGCGCGGGCGATACCGATGCGCTGCCGCTGCCCGCCGGAGAACTCGTGCGGGTAGCGGGACAGCGCCCAGCGCGGCAGCCCCACCGCGTCCAGGGTCTCGCCGATGATCCGCCGACGGTCGGTGCGGTCGGCGCCGATGCCGTGCGTCTGCAGGCCCTCGGTCAGGATCGACTCGACGTTCTGCCGGGGGTCCAGGCTGGACATGGGATCCTGGAAGATCATCTGCATCCGGCGACGCATGCTGCGCAGCTTGCCCGAGGGCAGCGTGGTCAGCTCGACGCCGTCGAAGCTGACCTCACCGGCGGTCGGCGGGGTGAGCTGGAGCAGCGCCCGACCCAACGTGGACTTGCCGCAGCCGGACTCACCCACCAGGCCGTACGTCTTGCCGCGCGCGATGCTCAGGTCGACCCCGTCGACGGCCTTCACCTGGCCGACCACCCGGTCGAAGAGCACCCCCCGTTTGATCGGGAAGTGCACCTTCAGGTCGCGCACCTCGACGAGGATGTCGTTCTCGGTTCGCTCGCTCACGCTGATTCCTCCTCGCGCGGGGCGGGCACCATGCCCGGCAGCGGCTCCGGGTTGACGCACCGGTAGCTCCGTCCGTCGTGCGCGTGCACCAGCTCCGGCGGCTCACCCACGCACTCGTCGGTCCGTCGGGCACAGCGCGGGGCGAAGGCGCAACCGTCCGGCCAGGGCAGCAGGTCGCGGACCGAACCGGGAATCGGGTTGAGCTTCTCGCCCCGCCCGGCGTCCAGGCGCGGCACCGAACCGAGCAGACCCACCGTGTACGGGTGACGCGGCTGGCGGAACAGCGGACGGCGGCGGGCCGTCTCCACCACCCGGCCGCCGTAGAGCACGTTGACGGTGTCGCACATGCCGGCCACCACGCCCAGGTCGTGCGTGATCATCAGCAGTGCGGTGCCGGAGTCCCGGACCAGATCCTTGAGCAGTTCCAGGATCTGCGCCTGGATGGTGACGTCCAACGCGGTGGTCGGCTCGTCGGCGATCAGCAGCCGAGGCTGGCAGGCCACCGCCATCGCGATGAGCGCACGCTGGCGCATCCCACCGGAGAGTTGGTGCGGGTACTCCTTGAGCCGCCGCTTCGGGTCGGGGATGCCGACCCGGTCCAGCAGCGCCGCAGCTTCCTTCGCCGCGGTCTCGCCCTTCATCCCCCGGTGTCGGGTGAGCACCTCGGTCACCTGCAACCCGATCGGGATCACCGGGTTCAGCGAGGAGAGCGGGTCCTGGAAGATCATCGCGATGTCCCGACCCCGGATGTCCCGCCGCGACCGGTCGTCGAGCTGGAGCAGGTCGGTGCCGTCGAAGACGGCCTTGCCGCCAACCGAAAGGCCGGGCTGCTTGGGCAGCAGGCCCATGATCGCGAGCGAGGTGACGCTCTTGCCGCAGCCGGACTCGCCGACCAGGCCGACCACCTCACCGGCGTCGACCGAGAAGGACACCCCGTCGACAGCGTGCACGGCCCGCTGACCGCGGCGGGCGAACGTGACGGAGAGATCTTCAACTTCGAGCAGTGCCATGCCGTACCGGCCTTTCGTTCGCGACTGCGGGGCTCGCAAGCTCACTCCTCGCGCTCACGGCACTACTTCCGCAGCTTCGGGTCGAGGGCCTCGCGCATCGCCTCACCCAGCAGGGTGAAGCCGAGCGCGGTGATGATGATCGCGACGGCCGGGTAGATCGCCAGCGACGGCCGGATGCCGAGGTACTGCTGCGCGTCGGCGAGCATGACCCCCCACTCCGGTACGGCGGTGTCCGGGTTGCCGAGGCCGAGGAAGGAGAGCGCCGCGGCCTCGATGATCGCGGTGGCCAGTGTCAGCGTGGCCTGCACGATCACCGGGGCGAGCGAGTTCGGCACCACGTGGGTCAACGCGATCTTCGACTTCTTCACGCCGAGCGACGTCGCCGCCAGCACGTAGTCGCTGTTGGCCTGGGAGATCATCGAGCCGCGCAGCAGCCGGGCGAAGACCGGCACCGAGACCACGCCGACCGCGATCATCACAGTGGTCAGGCTGGCCCCGAGCAGGGCGGCGATGCTCACCGCCAGCAGCAGGCTCGGCATCGCCAGCAGCATGTCGATGAACCGCATCAGGGTGGTGTCGATCCACCGCCCCCACCGGCCACCGAGACCGGCCGCCGCGCCGGAGACGCCACCGATCAGCGCGCCGATCGCCAGACCGATCAGGGTGGAGACCACGCCGACCAGCAGGGTCTGGCGGGCACCAACGATCATCCGGCTGAACTCGTCGCGGCCCTGGTGGTCGTAACCGAACCAGTGATCACCGGTCGGGCCGGGAATGACACCCGGCTTGATCAGCCCCTCCCGGATGCCGATCGTGTCCGTCGCCGCGTACGGCACGAGGAACGGGCCGACCACCGCTACCAGCACGAAGAGCGCCAGGATGATCGCGCCGACGATCGCGGCGGGGTTGCCGCGCAGCCGGCGGAACGCCTCCTGCCAGAGGCTGACTCCCCGCTCGTCGTCGCGGGCGGCCAGTTCGGAGAGCCGGTCGATCTTTTCACGCTTCTTGCCTGGGCTGAGTGTCATCGCACCCTCACCCTCGGGTCGATGAAGCTGTAGGAGAGATCGACCAGGAGGTTCACCAGCACGTACACCACCGCGATGATCAGGATGAAGCCCATCAGCACCGGATAGTCGCGTTGGCCGATGGCCTCGGCGACGAACGCTCCGATGCCGCTGAAGGCGAAGACGGTCTCGGTCAGCACCGCGCCGGAGAGCAGGCCGCCCGCGAGCAGACCGATCGAGGTGGCGACCGGCAGCATGGCATTGCGCAGGACGTGCCGGCGACGAACCGTCTGCTCGGTCAGGCCCTTCGCCTCGGCGGTCCGTACGAAGTCCTCGTTCAGCACCTCCAGCACGCTCGCCCGGGTGATCCGGACGATGATCGCCAGCGGGATGCTGGCCAACGCGATGCTGGGCAACACCAGATGCCAGAGGGCGTCGGCGGCGGCGTCCCACTCACGGGTCATCAACCCGTCCAGGACGAAGAAGTTGGTGACCCGGGTCGCCCCGAGAGTCGGGTCCTGCCGGCCGCTGGACGGGAACCAGTGCAGGTTCTCCGAGAAGATCGCTTTGAGCACGTAGCCCAGGAAGAAGACCGGGATGCAGATGCCGATCAGCGAGCCGCCCACCGACGCGTGGTCAAGGAAACGGCCGCGACGACGGGCGGCCAGGTAACCCAGCGGGATACCGACGCCGATCGCGATGATCATCGCGGTGATGGTCAGCTCGACGGTCCCGGGGAAGCGCTCGATGAACTCAGTGGTGACCGCCCGCTTGGTGGAGGTCGAGGTGCCCAGGTCGAGCTTGATCATCCGCCGTACGAAGCGGCCGTACTGCACCAGGATGGGCTCGTCGAGCCCCATGTTGCGGCGGATGGCGGCCCGCATCTCGGGGGTGCCGCGCTCGCCGAGGATGGCGGTCTCGGGGCCGCCGGGGAGACGGCGGAGCCAGATGAAGAGCAGGAGGGAGAGCCCGAACAGCGTGGGTATCAGCTGAAGCAGGCGCCTGACGATGAACCGGAACACGGCGGCCTCGAAGGGGTGCGGAGGGTTGCGGGCGGGCGCTGTGCGACAGCGCCCGCCCGCGTTCCTTGCTGCGTCAGATCAGGACTTACTTGAACTCGGCGGTCGCGTACCGCTCGTCGGTGAGCGGGCTCGCCTTGACGCCGGTCACGTCCTTGCCGAACACGATCGCCGGCGGCGAGTGCGAGATCGGCACACCGGGCAGGAAGTCCATCACGGACTTGTTCAGGGCCTTGTACTTCTCGGTCCGGGCCGCGATGTCGGCGGTGCCGTCCGCGTCCTTGAACTGGTCGAACAGGGCCTTGTTGTTGAAGCCCCACTCGTCCTTCGGCCGGTCGAAGAAGGTGCCGATGAAGTTGTAGGCGTCACCGTAGTCACCGGTCCAGCCCAGGAAGTGGATGTCGTGCTTGCTACCCGAGGTGGTGGCGTTCAGGTAGTCCGGGCTCCACTTCAGCGGGATCGCCTCGACGGTGATGCCAACGGCCTTCAGGTCCGCCGAGAGCAACTCGAAGATGTCCTTCGGGTTCGGCATGTACGGCCGGGTGACCTCGGTCGGGTAGTGGAACCTCAGCGTCAGGTTCGACGCGCCGGCCTCGGCCAGCAGCGCCTTCGCCTTGGCCGGGTCGTAGGTGTACTTCGTGACGTCACCGTTCCAGCCCTCGACGGTGTCCGGCATGAAGTTGTCGGCGACCTTGGCACCCGGCGGCAGCTTGGAGGTGACCAGCTGCTGACGGTTCAGGGCGTACGCGATGGCCTGCCGGACGCGGACGTCGGCGAGCTTCGGGTTGCCCTTCTGGTTGATCGCCAGGTAGAGCACGTTGAACGCCGGGCGCGTGAGCATGTTGAAGCCCTCGCTCTTCAGCGGCTCGACGTCGGCCGGGCCAACCAGGTCGTAGCCCTGGATGTCGCCGGAGCGCAGCGCCTGCTTGCGGGCGTTCTCGTCCGAGATCGTCTTGAAGATGACGGTCTTCAGCTTGGCCTTGGTGCCCCAGTAGTCCTGGTTGCGCTCCAGGGTCAGCGTCTTGTTCGCGACGTCCCAGGTCTTGAACTTGAACGGGCCGGTGCCGGTCGGGTGCTCCGTCGCGTACGCCGGGTACTTGATGTCCTCGGCGGTGCCCGCGACGTTGCTCGCGTCGAACTCCTGCAGCGCCTTCGGGCTGTGGATGCCGAACGAGGGCAGCATCAGCGCGGCCGGGACCTTGCTGGAGACCCGGGTGAAGGACAGGTCCACAGTGGTGGCGTCCTTGGCGGTGCAGGACTTGAAGAGGCTCGGCGGGAGATCCGCGTTCTCGTTCTTGGCGAAGCCGCCCATGACGTCCTGCCAGTACGCGGTCACGTCCGGGCTCTGCATGAGGCCCTTGGCGTTGTACCAGCGGTTGAAGTTGACGCAGACGGCCTCGGCGTTGAAGTCGGTGCCGTCGTGGAACTTCACGCCCGAGCGGAGCTTGAAGGTCCAGGTGGTGCCGGCGGCGTCCGGGGTCCAGGACTCGGCCAGGCCGGGGGTGACCTTCGTGCCACCCTCCTCCGGACGGACCAGGGTCTCGAAGACCTGACGCGCCACGCGCAGCGACTCACCGTCGCTGGCGAAGCTCGGGTCGAGCACCTTCGGGTCTCCGGCGACGCCGAAGACGAGGGTGTCCTTCTTGCTACCGCCTGATTTGTCGTCGCGGTTGCTCTCGGCGCAGCCTGCTACCGCGAGGGCCGCGACCGCGATGGCCGCGATCGCGACCTTCGGCCTGGGTGCACGCATGTGTGCTTCACCTCGTCCTTGGGGGTACGGACAACGTGGTGACAGGGGTCACCGATGGCGGTGACCATAGCTCCCGATGCGTCCACCCGGAAACCGCTGAGTGGACGGTTGGTATCGGATCGTGCCTCAACCGCCGTTTGACATTCGATTCGTAGGTAAACAGCGGCAAAAACCGATCAATCAGTGCCCGCGATGCCAAACTGTTACGTCGAACAGCCCCGATGAGGGCACAGGTGTCAGATCATTTCCGGGCAGAGACGCAGCGGTGGCCGGCACCCACACGGGGTGCCGGCCACCGGCAGTACGTCAGGGAATCAGACCGCGCGACGCCCCTCGAACGCCCGACCGAGGGTGATCTCGTCGGCGTACTCCAGATCGCCGCCGACCGGCAGCCCACTGGCCAGCCGGGTCACCGAGATGCCCATCGGCTTCACCATCAACGCCAGGTAGGTGGCGGTCGCCTCGCCCTCGGTGTTCGGGTCCGTGGCCAGGATCAGCTCCCGCACCCCGCCGCCACCGAGCCGGATCATCAGCTCCCGGATGCGCAGATTGTCCGGGCCGATCCCCTCCAGCGGATTGATCGCGCCACCCAGCACGTGGTAGCGACCGCGGAACTCACCAGTCCGCTCGATGGCCACCACGTCCTTGGGCTCCTCCACCACGCACAGCACCTCGTCGGTGCGACGCTGGTCGCGGCAGATCCGGCACTGCTCGGACTCGGCCACGTTGTAGCAGGTCGTGCAGAACCGCACCAGCTCCTTGACCTTGCGCAGCGCGCCGGCCAGCCGGTTGACGTCGGCCGGATCCGCCGAGAGGACGTGGAACGCGATCCGCTGAGCGCTCTTCGGACCCACGCCCGGCAGCCGACCCAACTCGTCGATCAGATCCTGGATGGCACCTTCGTACATCTGCCGGCTCAGAAACCGGGCAGGCCGAGGCCGCCCATGCCGCCGGCGACCGGACCCATCTTGCGCTCGGTCAGCTCCCGGGCCGCCTCGGCGGCGTTGTGCACGGCCGCGACGACCAGATCCTCAAGCGTCTCCACGTCGTCCGGGTCGACGGCCTTCGGGTCGATCTTGATGGCCTTGAGCTCACCGGAGCCGGAGACGGTCGCGGTGACCAACCCGCCGCCGGCGGTGCCGGTCAGCTCGGCCTCGGCCAGCTCGGCCTGGGCGGCGGCGATCTGCTGCTGCATCTTCTGCGCCTGCTTCAGCATCTGCTGCATGTTCGGCTGTCCACCTGGGCGCACGGGATGGCTCCTTCTCGCACTCGTCTGCTCGACCGCCGCTCAGCCTATCCGCTGGGACCGACCTCGCCCCGCCCGGTGCGTCCGCCCACGCCGAGCCTTCGGGTACGGCTACCCCTACCCCGAATCGGCCATCTGCTGGTAGTGCACCCACAGCCGTCGCACTGGTCTGCTCATGGCATGAACCTCAACCGCACCGGCCGGGTCGGCGCACTGTGCTGGCTCGCGGCCGCGCCCATCTTCCTCGTCGCCAGCCTGATCACCGGGCTGCGGTGGCGCGAACCGGCCTACAGCTGGGCCACTCACAACATCAGCGATCTCGGCAACGCCCACTGCGGCATCTGGGACACCACCCGCCCCCGCTACGTCTGCTCACCGTGGCACCCGCTGATGAACACCGCGACACTGGCCACCGCCGTTCTGCTCGCCGGCGGACTCCTGCTGACCTGGCGGGTTCTCGGTCACGGCCCGGTGGTGCGGACGGCCCAGACACTCCTGCTGCTGGCCACCGGCGGATACGCCCTCGCGGCCCTCTACCCGGCCGACATCGACGAGAACCTGCACGTCCTCGGCGCAGTCCTGATCATGGGCATGGGCAACGTCGGTTTGCTCCTCGCCGGCTTCGCACCACGCAGCACGACGCTCGGCCGATGGCGACGACTCACCGTCACCGCCGGGCTCGTCGCGCTGGCCGGAACGACACTGTTCGCCGCCCAACAGGGCCTGGGGATCGGGGTGGGCGGCATGGAACGGGTAGCCGTCCTACCATTCCCCCTCTGGGCCTGCGCCCTGGGCGTCCTGCTGGCCGAAACCCCTCCCCTACGCGATCTTGCACTTCCTGCCTCGACATAAGGGGGCATTCCACGCAAGACGACGACCGAAACTGCAAGATCGCCGGGGCCGGGGCCGGGCGCTAGCGGGCGTCTACTTCGTTGATCTTCTCTGCGCCGAAGGTTTCCCGGAGCAGCCGTACCGCCTGCTCCTCGCTGGACTCCCGCGCGGTCTTCTCGTCGATGATCTCGTCTAGCGGCTCGTCGCCCGGGTCGAACCCCTCAAAGGCCGGGGCCGGTGCCGCGCCGCCGGGTCGACCGGCCCGCGCAGGGCCGTCGAAGTCCGGGTCGTAGGGCGGCTCGCCCGCCCACTCGGCGTCCGCGACGGGCCGGGCTGCCGCTCCGGTACGCGCACCGCGCCCCGCCGCCGCCGCGCGAGCCGCGGCGATGGCGCTGCTCACCGGTGCACCACCGGCTGCCGCCGGCTGCCGGGCCGCCGGTGTCGGGTTACCCCGCCCGCCCGGCTTACCGCCACCGGCCACTGAACCCGGACTGCCCGAACCGCCTGGCCCGGTGCCGTTGGTGCCGCTGCCTGTGGTGCCACTGCCGGCGTTCCCGTTCCCGGCGTTCCCGTTCCCGGCGGTCCCGTTCCCGGCGTTCCCGTTCCCGGTGCTGCCGTTCCCGGTGCTGCCGTTCCCGGTGCTGCCGTTCGCGCCGCTCGACGCCGGTGCTGAGTGGGGGCCCGAATCGTTTCCGGCCGACGCGCCGCCAGGTCGGGCGGCCTCCGGCCAGTCCTCGTCATCAGTAGCCTCGGCGGCGAGGGCCCTGCCGCCGGGGCGGGCCGCCTCCGGCCAGTCGTCGTCGGATGCCGGGGCGGACGGCACTGTGCCCTGCCCACCAGCACCGTGACCAGTCGAACCCCCACCGACTCCCCCACGCGCAGCCGAGCCGGCAGCGGCGGTCGGGTTCGCCGCGGTCGGCGAGGCGGTCATCGGACCGGCGGCGGTCGGGGCGTTGGGCCCCACAGTCCCCCGCCCGGCGGCGCTCGCACTCGGCGCGGTGTTCGAGCCAGACGCGGGGTTCGAGCCAGGCGCGGGGTTCGAGCCAGGCGCGGGGTTCGAGCTTGGCGGGGCTGGCGGCGCACTCGTCGGGCCGGCGGCAGTCGGGGTCGCTGCGGACGGCGTGGCTGGTGGGGCGGCGGGTCGAGGCGGTGCGGTCTGCTGCGTGCGCGGTGAGCTGGGCAGCGACACGCCACCGCGCTCGCCGGCCACCTCGCACCGGATCTGCCAGCGCCCGCCCAACTCCTCGTAGAGCGCGTCGGTGAGCACCGCCGCGTGATCGGCCATCATCTTGGCCAGCACTGTGGACTTCACAGTCAGTACCAGCATGTCGCCGTCGAGTTCGCGGACGACCGCGTCGCGCATCAGGGCGGCGATCCGCTTGTTGGTCCGGTTGACCTTGCCGACCACGTCGGGCCAGACGCGGCGGACCGCTACCGCGTCCAGCGCGGCGGCTGGCGCGCCCGGTCGGGGCGGCGCGGGCGTGGCCGGGTCGGGAAGCACCGCCGACGGTGGCACCACGCGACGCGGGGTCGACCCGGCGGGCGAGACGGGTACGGCCTGGTCAGCGGTTGTCGACCCGGTCGACGCGCCGGGGGAGGCCGGGATCGGCGAGTCGGCCGCCGAGACGTACGAGGCCGGCGCACCGGAGGTCGGAGCGGGCGGGGTCGGTGCCTCGGTGACCGGAGCAGCCGGGGCGGGAGCGCTCTGGGCCGGTGACGCCGCTGGGCCGACCTCCCACGGCGGTGCGGAGGTAGGGGCGTTCGCGGGTGCCGGGGTGGCGGCAGCCGGGACCGGGGTGGCTGGCTGTGGGCGTACCCCCGGGTGGTTGGTTGGCGCGGAGCCGGCGGCGGCCGACGGCGCTTCGGTGCCGCCCACTGTGAGCCGGCGTTCCATCCGCTCCAGGCGTTGGAGCAGGCCGCCGGTGGAGTCGTCCGCGCCGGGCAGCAGCATCCGGGCGCAGATCAGCTCCAGCAGCAGACGGGGCGCTGTGGTGCCGCGCATCTCGACCAGGCCGTTGTGCACGATGTCGGCGCAGCGAGACAGCGTGGCCGAGCCGAGCTGTGAAGCCTGGGCTGCCATCCGCTCGATCTGGTCGGCCGGGCCGTCGATCAGGCCCTTCGCGGCGGCGTCCGGCACCTGCTGGATGACGATCAGGTCGCGCAGCCGTTCCAGCAGGTCGGAGGCGAACCGGCGCATGTCGTGCCCGGCCTCGGCGACCCTGTCGACTGTGGCGTACGCGGCTGCGCCGTCACCGGCGGCCAACGCGTCGCACATCTCGTCGATCAGCGCCGAGTCGGTGACCCCGAGCAGCGCGACGGCCCGGGCGTAGCTGACCCCCTCGGCGCCTGCGCCGGCGATGAGCTGGTCGAGCACCGAGAGGCTGTCCCGCATGCTGCCGCCACCGGCGCGGACCACCAGCGGAAAGACCGCCGGCTCGACTGCGACGCCCTCGGCCTGGGTGAGCTGCTCCAGGTACGGGCGGACCACCTTCGGCGGAAACAGCCGGAACGGGTAGTGGTGGGTCCGCGACCGGATCGTGCCGAGGACCTTCTCCGGCTCGGTGGTGGCGAAGATGAACTTGACGTACTCCGGGGGCTCCTCGACCAGCTTGAGCAGGGCGTTGAAGCCCTGGGTCGAGACCATGTGCGCCTCGTCGATGATGTAGATCTTGAAGCGGCTGCTGGCCGGCGCGAAGAAGGCGCGCTCGCGCAGCTCGCGGGCGTCGTCGACACCGCCGTGGCTGGCCGCGTCGATCTCGATCACGTCGATCGAGCCGGCGCCGTCGGCCGCCAGCGAGCGGCAGGAGTCACACTTGCCGCACGGCTCGGGAGTGGGGCCCTGCTCACAGTTGAGCGAGCGGGCCATGATCCGGGCGCTGGTGGTCTTGCCGCAGCCACGGGGGCCGGAGAAGAGGTAGGCGTGGTTGAGTCGTCCGCTGCGCAGCGCCTGCGACAGCGGTTCGGTCACGTGCTCCTGGCCGATGACCTCAGCGAAGGTACGCGGCCGGTACTTGCGGTAGAGCGCCAGCGTCACTCGTCCCGCCTCCTCTCGACCGAGCCATTCTGCGCCGGTCGGGCGCGGGTGACCACCCACCACCCCGGGCGCCGCGGATGCCGTGCTTGATCCACCGGGCCGCCAGGGCTTGATCGACTCGGCTTCCTGGAAACCGCTGTGTCCGCATGGCCGGGACACCGCGACATCACGGATGCCGAGTGGATCAACCGGCCCACAGACAAAAAGGCCTCCCGTGCACCCGGCAGAGCTCGCTTATCCTTGCTGCCTTCCGGCCCTGGGGAGGTTCACGAGATACCGCCGCACGGGAGGTGACACCCAGCCTACCCGACCGCCCGTCGATCTTCAGGGGGTGGTGGGGTGGCCCGGCCGACACGGGCCTGTATCCTGGCTCGCGGAGGATTCGCCTAGAGGCCTAGGGCGCACGCTTGGAAAGCGTGTTGGGTTTACACCCTCACGAGTTCGAATCTCGTATCCTCCGCTCGCCTGAGCAGCACGAACGACAGGGCCGGCCCCACGGGGACCGGCCCTGAGTCGTCTGTGCTTGGCAGCCGTTGCATCCGGCGCCGCCCAGCGTGCACCACCGCAGGTTGGCGACCTCCAGGTTGGCGTCCCGTTCGCGGATCTCGTGACCTCGGGGTTCAAGGTTTGTCGAAGGTCTGGACAAGCCGGCATCGCAATGATCAAGCCAATCGGCACCGACCGAAGGGCCGGAGCGAGCGATGCAGAGGAGTGCGACGGACATGACACGAGCCCTTGCCAGGCGGGTACTACTGCCGCTGACGGTGGCGCTGACCGCGATCCTGGCCACCACGAACCCGGCGGCTGCCGCTGGCAACGACGACTACACGGTCTACACCGGCCAGTCGGGCGGCGCAGTCGACTTCATCGACTACGGCCCCGGCGCGGCCGGCGGCGGTAACAACGACGACTATCTGGTCATCCGCGACATCGCCGCCGATGGCCACGGGGTGCAGGTCTGGGCGTGGCTGCACGGGAAGTACCTCGGCACGAAGTACAACGGCAACGGCGCGTGGACTTCGGTCATCTACGACCCGTACACGATCTTCCCGAACAACGTCGCGAAGAACGAGGTCATCGGGCTCAAGATCTGCCTGGTCGACGGGATGGACAACCTGATCCAGCCGAGCTGTTCGAGTCTTGAATGGCCCAGCATCGACGGCTGACCGGACGAACAGGGCCGCGGGTCGACGCCCTTCGGAGGTCCGTGGGTACTCCGAATGGCGCCGGCTCTCCCACCGGTCAGCGACACCGCGTTCAGGCGGCCGTCAGCCGCCGACCCACCGCAGGCCGACAGAGACCTGCATGCCGGTCTGAATCGTCTGGGCGGCGGCGTCAGCCCACCACCTGGACGTGCTCCGCGCCCTGCGCTGAGAACCACGCCTCCAGTTCAGCGCCGCCGAGGGACCGGGTCGCTTCCTCATCGACGAGGACCGGGCCGACGACGGCGCCCTTCGCGCCCTCGAACTGGCAGCCGAACATCCTCGTGCCGGTCAGCACCGTCGGCATGCTCGTGCCGCCGAGCGTGCACCAGCGCAGGCTGGCCAGCTCAAGGTTGGCGTCGCGCAGATCGGTCTTGTAGAGCGTGGCGGAGTTGAGAATGGCGTGGCGGAGATCCGCCCCTTTGAGAACGGCATCGTCGAGCTGCGCCGTGAACAGCCGAGCCGAACAGAAGACCGCCCTACCGGCCGAGCAACCCGCCATTTCCGCCTTGGCCAGGTCGGCGCGGGAGAAATCCGCGCCTGCACGTCGGCGTTGGTCAGGTTGGCGTCGCCGAGGTTGGCCTCCTCGAATCGGACACCGGCCAGGTGGGAATTGGCGAGATAAGCGCCGGCCAGATCGAGCCGGCTGAGGTCCGCCCCGCGAAAATCAAGAAGATCCCCGGAGAGGTACGCCGTGGCCGAAGCGTCGGCGAACCACTCCTGGAGCGCTTTCCGCGCGTCCGGGCTGTCCGGCCAGCGGATCACTTCGTCACCGGCCCGCTTGTACCTGCTCATTATCGACACCACCTTGCCGTCCGACTCCGACCTCGGCCTCGATGCGGAACTTGGCGTGAGCTGGCGAGGTCAGGCGCGGGCGCGGGCCCAGGAGAGGAAGCGGTCGGTCAGCCGGGCCGGGTCGACGTCGGTGAGGTGTTCGCCGGCCTCAGCCTGGAGCGTCGCCAGGTAGACGGTCAACGCGAGCCGGTCGTGCCGGTATTCGCCGAGCAGCCGCAGCTTCGCCGCCGAGCAGGGCCAGGCGATGCCGCACGCGGCACAGCGCCAGGTCGGTCGGGTCGGCAGGTGGTTCCGGTAGCGGCGGCGGGGCATCGGCGGATCTCCTTCGCGCTGGACGGGGGCCGCCCCGCCTCCCCGTCGGGGCGACCCCGGACTGACGCAGACCGCCGGGCTCCTGCGCCTCCACCGGCCACGCCGTCTTCTGTGGACCACCCTTGGGGGAGTTACGAGACAGATACACCGCGTAGCGATATGGTTCCCAGATATTCAGGACATCCAATGGAGGAGCCGTGAACGACGCGCTTCGGGTGGCACTCAGCGACACCGGGCACACCACCGAATCCCTCGCCGAGACCGTCGGCGTCGACCCGAAGACCGTGGGGCGCTGGTTGACCGAGGACCGCATCCCGCATCCACGCCACCGGCTGGCGGCAGCGGAGGCTCTACACAAGGACGTGTCGGACATCTGGCCGGACACTTCAAGACGTCGTGATCCCATTTGGTTTCGTCCCTGGCAGGAGATCGAGCGCGAGGCGGTGTCGCTTCGGTCGTACGAATCGACAGTTCTGCCGGGGTTGCTCCAGACCGAGGCGTACGCCCGCGCGGTGCTGGGCGACGCGGGCCTGATCCCCCGGGGTGAGATCGAGCGCCACCTCGCGGTCCGGCTCGGCCGGCAGGGCATCCTCAAGCGGGACGACCCGCCGCAGTTCACGGCGGTCGTCGATGAGGCGGTCATCCGCCGTCCGGTGGGCGGCCGGTCGACGATGCGGGAGCAACTGCTGGCCGTGGCGGCGGCGTGCGTCGAGCCGCACATCCGGGTGCACGTGGTGCCCAGCACTGTCGGCGCCTATGCCGGCCTCAACGGACCTTTCGTGATCGCGCACAGCCACGACCACCGGGTCGCCGGCTACCTCGACAACCAACTCCAGGGACAAGTGGCTAGCGACCCAGAGGACATCGCGGCCATGATGGCGGCATGGGAGAACGTGCGCGGCGAGGCGTTGTCCCACTGGCAGTCGGTCGAACTCATCCAGGAAGTGGCGGAGTCATGGAGCTGAACGGCGCCCAGTGGCGCAAGAGCAGCCGCAGCAGCGGCAACGGCGGCAACTGCGTCGAGGTCGCCGACAACCTGCCCGGCGTCATCGGCGTACGGGATTCAAAGGACCCGACCGGCCCGGCGCTCGCCTTCGCGCCCACGGCCTGGCGCGCGTTCGTCAGCCAGCTCACCCGACGCACCTGACCTGCGCCCTGTCACACGCCCAATACGGCAGGGTCAGGAGCCGTCACGGAGATCACCCAGACGCTCTGCCCGGAACGTGATCTCGTCGAACGTCACGCTGCACCCCTCACCGGTCGGGGACTGGCCCGCGAAGCCGATCCGGTCGCGAGACGTGTCGGGGTCGAGGAGGAAGACGCGGATCAGCTGCCAGGTCTCACCGTCGACCGAGGCGTGGTACGCGTAGACCCCGTCGACCCGGGAGACCCGCAGCCACACCGACCGGTCGGGTACGACGAAGGCGTTCGCGTCGTCGGCGACACCTCGGCAGATGACCGACACGATCATCGGGTCTCCTGCCGGGGAGAACTCGAAGCACAGCTTGGCCCAGCGCCGCTCGTCGAGCCACAGCAGGAGCACACCGGCATCGAAGGTGGCGGCGAAGCCCACTGTGACCCGGGCGCTGAACTGGAAGTCCCCCGTCGGCAGGTCCCCGAGCAGCGTCGCAGCGTTGAGCGTCGACTCGGCGCTGACAGTGGTGGTCTTGGCCGCTTCGGCGGAGCCGGTGCTGGGGTCGATGAAGATGTCAGTGCGCTGCTGCGCCTCGACCGCCACGGTGCCGGCCGCCTCGTCGACCCGCCACAGTTCGGCGGACGAGGGCACGAGCGGGAACGGCACACCGGAGACGCTCAGTTGATTGGCCATGGCCAGGACCGTACAACCGTCGCCCTGCTCGCCGATGCCCACTCATCGAGCGGGGCCCGGCACGTCCACCCTCCGGCCGGTACCGTCCCAGGAACCGACGACGGGGAACCCGTCGTACACATGTTCTATCCACAGGCTGTGGACGGCGGAGGGATCGATGGCTTACCAGCTCAGCGCGGTGGTCGCGGACGTTGAGCTGCTCCGCGAGCAGACCGCCGGGCTGGATCACGCCGTCCTCGGCGAGCTGCGCCAGGACTTCGCGTTGCTCCCGGTCACCCCACAGTTGGTGATCGAGCTGACCGGGTCGTTGCCGGATTTCGCCACCGACGACCGCAGCGCCGCGCACCCGTTCGGCCTGGTGTTGTCGACGGCGCTGGTCGAGGTGCTGACCCGGTGGTCACAGTCGGGGCCGGTGGCCTATGTGGAGGCGGAGTTCGGTGGTGGCGTCGGCTACCAGTCGGCAGTGGTGTGGTTGGGCGGGGTGCTGTCCTGGGGCCCGCGCTTCGACGACGAGTTGAGCGCGCCGCGCGAGCAGTGGCCGATCAACTGTGCGCTGAGTCAGCTCGGCGTGGAGCCCGGCACCTGGATCGACAGGTTCGCCGAACTGGGGTTGCACCTGGAGCGGAGCACCGAGGGTTGGCTGGCGCACGGCCGACGTCGACTCAGCGCCGACTACTGGGACGAACTTGTCGAACAGTGGGAGAACCAGTAATCCGGCGATCGGCAGCAACCTGAACGCTCCCGTTCCGTTGGGGACTGGGGGATTCCATGAAATTGCGACAATTTGCTTTTATCGCCACGCTTTTGACGGCTGCCTCGATCGCGGGCAGCGGCGTACCGCCAACCGGGTCGATTCCGAACGGCCGACCCGCCGGCAACGTGGAGATCATCGACCTGAACGGCCTGCGCAACATCGAGTTCGGAGCCACCGAGGACGAGTTGACCCGACGCGGCATCCTGCGTACCAGCCTGGACGCCTGCGGGCCGATGCTCGCCGGCCACGACACTGTCAGCCCGGTCTTCATGGAGGACAAACTCGTGCTGCTCTGGGTCGGCGACCCGATGCGGACACCGGAGGGCATAACGGCGGGCTCGCCCGTCGACGAGGTCTGGGACCGCTACCCGGAGGTCAGCCGGCTGCGCGCTCCACAGGGGACACACCGGCTCGACGGGTTGCTCGCCCGCAGCGGCGACCGCGCGTACCTGTTCCTGCACGACGGGCGCACTGTCCGAAAAACCATCGCCGGGTACGCGGACTGGGCCCGCCGCCTCTTCGCCGAGGGTGCGGGCCCGTGCTGAGCGGCGCGGACTCTCGCTAGCCTGAAGGCTGCCGACGGCGACCGCTCGACCACAGGCGGCGGTGCTCGAACGACGACAGCTCAGGCCGGGTCGGTGGCCCGCTCGGGCGGGCGCGCCCCGGACGCGGCGGCGAAACCGGCGAGCGCGATCTCCGCGGCCTGCCGCAGGTCTTCCCTGCTGACTCCGGCGGCGGCATGCACCGCCTGCCCCTCGGTGACGATCATGACAAAGCGGGCGAGCGCGACCGGATCGGCCTGCGCGGGTAGGTCGCCTTCGGCGACGGCGCGGGCGAGCCGGTCGGCGAGGGCAACCTCACCGCCCAGGCGGCTGCTGGCGAGGAATCCGGCGATGGGCGCGTTCTCGGTGGAGCAGCTGGTGCCGCCCTGGATCGACAGGCAACCGGCAGGTCGGTCGGTCCGGGTCACGGCGACCACGTTCTCGCGCAGCAGAGTGGCGACCACCTCGTACGCGGTCGGCTGGGCGAAGGCGTCCCGCGCGTACCCCATGTCCTTTTCGGCGTAGCGGGCCACGGCCTTGCGGAACAGCTCCTCCTTACCGCCGAAGGCGGCGTAGAGGCTGGGCTTGTTGATCCCCATCGCCTCGGTGAGGTCGCTCACCGAAGCGCCTTCGTACCCCTGACGCCAGAACACCTCCACCGCGCGCTCCAGCGCCTCGTCGGCGTCGAAGCCCCGCGGTCGACCTCGCTGCGGCACAGCCCACCACCCCTTCTCCGCCCATCCTACCGGCAATGAAAACCGATCGGTACAGAAATTTGCGGACGCGGTCGGCGGTTGCTACGGTCGGATACGTACCGCTCGGTACAGAATTCGCTGGATCGGCCGCACCACCACACCCCAACGGAGGAGATCCATCGTGGGACAGCTCGACGGCAAGACCGCCCTCGTCACCGGGGGCACCACGGGCATCGGCCTGGCCGCCGCCCGCCGCTTCGCCGCCGAAGGCGCGTACGTCTTCGTCACCGGCCGCCGCAAGGGCCCGGTGGACGAGGCAGTGGCCAGCATCGGCGCGAACGTCACAGGCATCGCCAGCGATGTCAGCAAGCTCGACGACCTGGACCGGGTGATGCGGGCGATCGAGGAACGGGGCGCGGGGCTGGACGTGGTGTTCGCCAACGCCGGCGGTGGTGAGTTCCGCTCACTCGACTCGATCACGGTCGAGCACGTCACCAACACCTTCGACACCAACATCTACGGCACCATCTTCACAGTGCAGAAGGCCCTGCCCCTGCTCAACGAGGGCGCGTCGATAGTGCTCACCGGCTCGACGGCCGCCAGCAACGGCACCCCGGCGTTCAGCGTCTACGCCGCGTCCAAGGCGGCCATCCGCTCGTTCGGCCGCACCTGGGCCGCCGAGCTGATCGGCCGGAAGATCCGGGTCAACACCCTGGTCCCCGGCTCGACCGAAACCCCCGGGCTCGCCGGCCTCGCGCCAAGCCCCGCGGAGGCCCCCGGGTTGCTCCAGGCCATCGCCTCGGGCGTGCCCATGCAGCGCATGGCACACCCGGACGAGATCGCCAACGCCGCGCTCTTCCTCGCCTCCGACCAGAGCAGCTTCATGACCGGCGGCGAACTGTTCGTCGACGGCGGCGAGCAGCAGCTCTGAACGCGAAAACGCCCGGTCGATCCTCACGGATCGACCGGGCGTTTCTGCATTTCAGAGCGGTGGCGGAGGGATTTGAACCCTCGGAGGGCGTTAACCCTCACACGCTTTCGAGGCGTGCTCCTTAGGCCGCTCGGACACGCCACCGCCGACGAGGGTACAGGACCGCCGGTTCCGACGCCGAACCGGTATCGCCCGGGCCGGCCTGGCAGGATCTTTGCCATGAGTACGCACATCGGCGCGAAGCCGGGCGAGATCGCCGAGCGGGTCCTGATGCCGGGTGACCCCCTGCGGGCCAAGTGGATCGCGGAGACCTACCTCGAGGGCGCCACCTGCTACTCGACGGTTCGGGGCATGCTGGGCTTCACCGGCCGCTGGAACGGCGTCGAGGTTTCCGTCCAGGGCTCCGGCATGGGCATGCCGTCGGCCTCCATCTACGCCCACGAGTTGATCAACGAGTACGGCGTGAAGACGCTGATCCGGGTCGGCTCCTGTGGCGCCCTCAGCACCGACCTGCAACTGCGGGACGTGGTGGCGGCGATCGGGTCGTCCACCGACTCGAACATGAACCGGATGCGCTTCGACGGGCTGATCGACTACGCCCCGGTGGCCGACTTCGGGCTGCTGCGTACGTCGGTCGAAGTGGCCGAGCGGCGCGGCATCACCATGCACGTGGGGCCGATCCTGGCGGCGGACGCCTTCTACACCGACCGGCCGGACCTGTACGACACCCTCGCCGACTACGGCGTGCTGGCGGTGGAGATGGAGTCGGCGGCGCTCTACACGATCGCCGCCCGGTTCAAGGCCCGCGCGCTGACCGTGTTGACCGTCAGCGACCACATCAAGACCGGCGAGAAGACCACCTCCGAGGAGCGCGAGCAGACCTTCAGCCAGATGGTCGAGATCGCCCTCGACACGATCATCGCCTGACCCGTCCGACCGGCCGGGCAACACCGCGGAGAGCGTGATGACTGGGAGACATCTTGATGTCTCACAGTCATCACGCTCTTTCGCGTCCGACGCCCGACCGTAGAAGGCCACCGCCGCCACCGCGGGCCACCGCCGCCACCGAAGGCCACTGCGGGCCGCAGGAAGTCAGACGGCGGCCAACGCCTCGGTCGGCGACAGGCGGGCGGCCCGCACCGCCGGATAGAGGCCGGCGAAGCCGCCGATGACGAGTGTCGCGCCCACCCCGCCGAGCATCGCCCAGGCTGGCACCACCGTCGGCCAGTCCTGCGACAGCGCGTACCCCGCCGTGACCAGGATGCCCAGCAGCACCCCACCGATCCCGCCGAGCGCGGAGAGCAGCAGCGACTCGGTGAGGAACTGGGCCCGTACCTGACCGCGGGTCGCGCCCAGTGACCGGCGCAGGCCGATCTCGGCTCGTCGTTCCAGCACCGAGATCACCATGGTGTTCGCCACGCCGACCCCACCGACCAGCAGGGCGACCGCGCCCAGGCCCAGCAACAGGCCGGTGAACGCGTCGTCGGTCGCCTCGGCGGCGGCCAGCGCGTCCGAGGGCCGGGACACCTCTACCTCGTTCGGCGCCTCCGGGTTGGTGGTCGCGCCGAGCACTGATCGGACCGCCTCGACCTGCGACTCCTGCGCCCGGGTGTAGACGGTGGTCGGATGACCGTCGAAGCCCAGGTATTCGGCCGCCGCCGCCCAGCCGACCAACGCCGACGTGTCCAACTCCGGGGCGAGCGGTGCGGCAGCGAGGGTGCCGACCACCGTGAACGGACGCCCACCCACCCACACCTGCACCTGCGGGTCCGCCGAGGTTATCCCGAGCCGCTGCGCGGCGGTGGCGCCGAGCACGACCGCCGGGTAGCGGGCGGTCGCCTCGTTGAGCCAGGTGCCGGTGGTCACCTCGGCTCCCACGGTGCCGAGCAGGTCCAGCCGGGCCGCCCGGGTGGCGATGCCACCGGTCTCCGCCGCCGGGATCCGGTCCGAGCGGTACACCTTGGCGTCGGGCACCTGCCCGGTCGCGGACACCTCCGTCACCGGGCCGATCCGCCCGATCATCGCGATCGACTCCTCGGGCAGTTGCGCGTCCGCGCCGAACAGTGTGGCCCCCGGCTCGACAGTGAGCAGGTTGGTGCCGAGCGCGTCGAGCGCCCGGTCCAGCTCGGCCCGGGACGACGAGGAGATGCCGACCACCGCGATCATCGCGGCGATGCCGATCGCGATGCCCAACGCGGAGAGAAACGCCCGCAGCGGACGGGTCCGCAGCCCCACCCCACCGACGCGCACGACGTCCGCCGGCCGCAGTCGGGCCGGGGTCAGCGTCGCCATCAGCCGACCCCGCCCGACGCGAGGGCCGAGTCGTGCCGCACCGCGCCGTCGCGCATCCGCACCTGCCGGGGCAGGCTTCCCGCGATCTCCCGATCATGGGTGATCACCACGACTGTGGTGCCGGCCCGGTGCAGATCGTGCAGCAACTCCAACACCCCGGCACCGGAGTGGGAGTCCAGGTTGCCCGTCGGCTCGTCGGCGAGCAGCACCGCCGGCTCGCCGACCACAGCGCGGGCCACCGCCACCCGCTGCCGTTCCCCGCCGGACAGCTCGTGCGGCCGGTGCCCCAACCGGTGGCCCAGGCCGACCCGGACCAACGCGGCCTCCGCACGGTCCCGCCGCCGCCGCAGCGGTACGCCGGAGTAGAGCAACCCGTCGGCCACGTTGTCCACGACCGGGACGCCGGGAGCCAGGTGGAACTGCTGGAAGACGAAGCCGATCCGGGTGGCCCGCAGCGCTGACAACTCCCGGTCGGTCAGCTTCGCCGCGTCGTACCCGTCGATGAGCACGCTGCCCGACGACGGCCGGTCCAGGGTGCCGATCAGGTGCAGCATCGTCGACTTGCCCGATCCGGATGGGCCGACGATCGCTACCAACTCGCCGTGACCGATCCGCAGCGACACGTCGTCCAACGCGACGACGCCGCCGGCGTACCGCTTGCTGACCCGGTCGAGCACTATCACCTCGCCGCTCACGTCGGCACCACCACGGTCGTGCCCTCGGTGAGGCCCGTACCGGTGACCTCCACCCGGCCGTCGGCGAACAACCCGGTGGTCACCGCGAGGACCCGGCTCGCGTCGCCATCGGCGACCTGGACGCCGTAGCCGCCCTCGGCCAGCGCCAACAGGGCCGCCACCGGCACTGTGAGCACGTCGCGGCGCTCCGACACGGTGAACGTGACGTCCGCGCTGGCCTTGTCGAAGCCGGTGAGGGCCTTCGGGTCGGTCACCGCGACTGTCACCTCGATCTTCGTCTCGGCGTCGCCGGCCTGCCCGTTGGCACCGGTCGCGCCGGCCTGGACGACGGTCTCGACAGTGCTGACAGTGCCCGCCACCGACCGTCCGTCCGGCAACCGCACGGTGACCTTCGCGTCGCGCTTGGCCAACCGCTGGTCGTCCACGTCCAACTCGACTGTGACGACCCGGCTGGTGCCGGTGTAGGTCAGCACCGCCTGCCCGGGCTGGGTGAGGTCGCCGACGTCGACCTGGTGGCTCTCCACCCGGACCTCCCGGTCGGCGTACACGACCCGCCCCGGCTCGACCCGACCGTTCTCGGTCAGGCCCAGGTCCTCCTGCCAGTCCCGGACGGCGTCAGCGGTGGCGCCGGTGTACTCGTCGTCGACGGTGAAGCCGGTGTAGCCCAACGCTTCGAGGTTCTTCTCGAACTGCGCGACGTCGGGCCCCTCCACCCCGGGGGCGAGGGTCCGGTACGCGGGCAACCCGCCGTAGAGCAGCACCACCTCCTCGTTGTCGACCAGGTAGAGCGCCCTGCCCCGTCGTACCGTCGACCCGGTGGCTGCCAGCGCGGTGACGGTGCCGCTGAGCTTCGCCGTGGCGGTACGCGTCGCGCCGTACCCCAGCTCACCGTCCGCGGTCTCCGAGTCGGCGAGGGTCTGCCGGGTGACGGTGGCGGTGGCGGTTGGCGCGCCGCCGGCCTGGGCGCGGCCCCCGTCGGCGCTGCCGTCGAAACCCACCGCGGCGATCACGCCCACGGCGGCGACCAGCAGGACGACGCCGCCGGTGACGGCGGCGCGCAGCCGCGAACGTCGGATGGCGCCGGTCACCGGCCACCTCCGAACTGCGGCGCGTGCTGCCGGCACTTCTCCAGCGCGGCCTTCATGGCCGGGTCGCCGATGTTGATCGCGTTGCCGCCCGCCCCGATGCGGACCCGCCCGTCGGCGTCCGGGTCCGGGAAGTCCGGCACCCCGTTCTCCCGCATGCACTTGGCCAGCGTCCGCATCTGCTCGGCCTGCTCGGGGTTGAGCTGCGGTCCCTGCCCGCCGTTGGGCAGCTTGTCCTGGCACTTCTCCATGGCCGCCTGGACCTTCTGCTGATCCACGTCCGCCCCGAGCCGGAAGCCGGGACGGCCGCCCGGCTCCGGGTCGGGCATGTCCACGCCGTTCTCCCGCATGCACCGCGCGAAGGCGAGTTGCCGCTCCGAATCGCTGACCGGCGTGCCACTCGCCGCGGTCTCGGCCTTCGCCCCGCCGGCGGTCGCGACCCCGCCGCCATCGTCGCCTCCCGCGCCGCACCCGGACAGCGCCAGGGCGAGCAGGACGGGGATCGCAAGCATCTGTCGTCGCATGGTGTCCGCTTCCGCTCAGGTCCGGCGCGGTTCGCCGAACGTGACACCCAGTGCAGGGCAGCGGGCGTATCCCCGGCGTTACCGTCGGCGGTTATGCCGGCGTTACCGCACCCCGAGCACCATGGAGGGGTGAGAGTGCTGGTGGTCGAGGACGAGAACGTGCTGGCCGACGCGATCGCCGAGTGGTTACGTCGGGAGTCGTTCGCTGTCGACGTGGCGTACGACGGGGACGCCGCCCTGGAACGGCTCGGCGTCAACGAGTACGCGGTGGTGGTCCTGGACCGGGACCTGCCGGTGGTGCACGGCGACGACGTGTGCCGGGCGATAGTGGACGCGGGCGGGGAGACCCGGGTGCTGATGTTGACCGCGTCGGCGGCCGTCCGGGAACGGGTGGCGGGGTTGGCGCTCGGTGCCGACGACTACCTGACCAAGCCGTTCGCCCTGGTCGAGCTGTCGGCCCGGGTGCACGCGCTGACCCGCCGGTCCCGCCCGGCGGCACCGCCGACACTGCGTCGCGCCGGCATCCAGCTCGACCCGGCCCGACACGAGGTACGCCGCGACGACAGGCACGTGGCGCTGTCCCGCAAGGAGTTCGCGGTGCTCGCCGAACTGCTGCGCGCCGAAGGCGCTGTGGTCTCCGCCGAGGACCTGCTGGAACGCGCCTGGGACGAGCACATCGACCCGTTCACCAACGTGGTCCGGGTGACAGTCATGAAGCTGCGCCGCAAACTCGGCGACCCGCCGGTGATCGAGACGGTCCCCGGGGCGGGGTACCAGATCCGATGAAACGCCTCACGATCCGCGCCCGGCTCACCCTCATCTACGGCGGGCTCTTCCTGCTGGCTGGCGTGGTCCTGCTCGCCGTCACGTACGTGCTGGTGGATCAGCGGATGGCGCAGCCGTTCGGGGTGAGCCTGCGGGACCTGCCGAAGACCGCCCCCACGACGCCCAGCGGGCAGAACGTCGACAACCTGCGCGCCCTGTTGCAGGAGGTGCAGGACGAGGCGAAGCGCAACGCGTTGGAGTCGCTGCTCACCCAGGGCGGTATCGCGTTGATCGTGGTGTCGGCGGTGGCGATCGCGTTCGGCTGGCTGCTCGCCGGTCGGGCGTTGCAGCCCCTGCTCCAGATCACCGGTACGGCCCGCCGGATCGCCGGAGCGGACACCGCCGGCCGTGGTCTGCACGAGCGGATCGCGCTCACCGGCCCTCCCGACGAGGTACGCGAACTCGCCGACACCTTCGACGAGATGCTGGAACGGCTGGACCGCTCCTTTGACGGGCAGCGCCGGTTCGTGGCGAACGCCTCGCATGAGCTGCGTACGCCGCTGGCGCTCAACCGTGCCCTGGTGGAGCTGGCGGTCACCCGCCCGGACGCCTCGGCGGAGACCCGGCGACTGGGCGAGTCGCTGTTGGCGGTCAACGAACGCCACGAGCGGCTGATCGACGGTCTGCTGACCCTTGCCGACTCGGAGAACGAGCTGACCGAGCGTACGCCGGTCGACCTGGCCGAGGTCTGCGCGCACACTACCGAGCAGGCCGGGAAGCAGGCACCCGGCGTGCCGGTTCGGCGGGCCCTGGCCCCGGCGCTGACCAGCGGCGATCCGGTGCTGTTGGAGCGGCTCACGTTCAACCTGGTGGAGAACGCGTTGCGCCACAACCTGCCCGCCGACGGTTGGGTGGAGGTGCGCACCGGGCTGGTCGACGGCCGGCCCACCCTCACCGTGACCAACACCGGCCCGGTCATTCCCGGCTACGACGTCGAGACGATGTTCCAGCCCTTCCGTCGGCTGTCACGTGAGCGGGTCGTCGGCGCGCGGGGCTTCGGGCTGGGGCTGTCCATCGTCCGCGCGGTGGCCCGGGCGCACGGCGGCACCGCCGAGGCGCAGCCCCGCCCGGACGGCGGTCTGATCGTCACTGTCACCCTGCCGCCGCCCTGACCGGCGACCGCCTCAGCGGAAGAACGCGCGCAGGACGGTGGCGTTCTCGGCCTCCAGCACCCCGCCGTAGACCTCGGGGCGGTGGTTGAGCCGGCGGTCCCGCAGCACGTCCCAGAGTGATCCGGCCGCGCCGGTCTTGGGCTCCCACGCGCCGAACACGACTGTGGAGACCCGGGCCAGCACCAGCGCCCCGGCACACATGGTGCACGGTTCGAGGGTGACCACCAGTGTGCAGCCGTCCAGCCGCCACCGGCCGGTGCGCTCGGCGCCCCGGCGCAGGGCCAGCACCTCGGCGTGGGCGGTGGGGTCGCCGGTCAGCTCGCGCTCGTTGCGTCCGGTGGCCAACTCGGTGCCGTCCGGACCGTAGAGCACCGCCCCCACCGGCACGTCGTCGACGTCGGTGCTGACAGTGTCGTCGACTGGTGGGCCGGCGACGGCGACCTCCAGGGCGCGGCGCATCCACAGCTCGTGCCGCTGCCGTCGGCCGACCTCGCCCAGGTCGGCCAGGCCCTCGTGGGCGCCGGGCCCGGCGCGGCCCACCGCGCCGGGGGTCGGCTGGCCCGGTCGGATCGACTCCAGCGACGGATCGGTGGCGTCGGCCGGCTCAGACCTCACGCAGCTCCTCGACCTCGTCGGCGCAGCCGAGCACCTGGCAGATCTCGGCGGTGACGTCCGCCGGCATCATCCCCTCGTGGGTGCAGAGGGTGAGCAGCTTCTGCGCGGAGATGCCCAGGTTGGCCAGCAGGTCGGCCTCACCGACCGGGTCGGCTTCCGGGTCGACGACGGGCTGTTCGCTCTCCTCGTCACCGGTGCTCACCGGGCGTGGCTCGTCGTCACCGTCGAGCCCGGTGACCGAGGTCTTCAGGTCACCGACCAGCAGCGCCCCGAGCTGTGACTCCTCGGCGTACGCGGAGTCCGAACCGAACACCCGCAGGTCCTCGCCCTCGTCGAGGCGCAGAATCACCAGGTAGGCGTCGTCGGCCTCGACGAAGAGCAGCGACACGTCGGCCTCCTGGTCGACGTCACGCAGCCGGTCGGCAACCTCGTCGATGTCGGTGGCGCCACGCAAGCTGACCTCGGCGGCGGTCCAGCCACTGTCGTCGCGCACCACGGCCGCAGCGAAGTACGACACGGTCCCCCCAATAGCCCTCGACACAGCGTCGACTCGTTACGCGTGCACGTTAGCCGGTCGGGTCGGCAGGCGACCCGTCAACGCCCCGAAGGGCGGGTCATTCCTGACAAAGTCGGATCAGCCGACGACTCGACGGCGGGTGGCGATGAGCTGGCGCAGACGCTCGGTGCGCTGCCGCTGGGGTCGGCTGCGCTGGCGGACCGCCCGGGCGCCCGCCAACTCGGCAAGCAATTGCAGTCGACGGCGATTGCGATCGGGATCCTGCCGGGGAGTGGTCCAGGCCATGGTCCCGAGCGTGCCGAGTCTCGGCGGCCACGTCAAGACGGCGTTCGCTACGCAGCCAACCGGGCACACGGTGCAGTCACCGAGCGCCGTTTCGGGGCCCGTCCGTACCGGTCACCACAGCGGCCAGTCACCGCTGGTGGCCCAGCGGACCGCCACCACGGCGGCGGCGATGCTCCAACCACCCGCCGTGACGATGGCGACCCCGGTGGCCACCCCTCGGTCGCCAAAGCGGACCAGCACCAGGGCGGTGACCCAGGCCAGCAGGCCGGCGAACACCGTCCACCACGCGTAGCTGGCCACGTCGGTGCCGAGCAGGCCGAACAGCAGCAGCCAACCGGCCGCCGCGCCGCCACCGGCGGCGACACCACCGCCGGTGACCGGGTGCGGCTCGCGGTAGGTGGGCCGCGTCGGTGGCCCCGAGGGGAAGAGACCGGACGGGGTGCGCGGCACCTGGCGGACGGCACCGAAATCCGGGCCAGGGTCGGGTCGGGCAATGGTCACCGTCGTTGCCCTCCCTCACGCGTGCCGCTCGTGCCCACGGTACCGGCTCTGCCAGGATGACCGGATGTCCTCGCCGACGATCAGCCGCCGCGCTCGTCCGGCGTACCCGATCCTGCTGCTGCTCGCCCCGGTGCTGGCCGCCGGCTGCGCGACCACCCGACCGGGGGTGCCCGACGGCGCCGCGCCGACGCCACCTTCGGTCTGGGCGACCGCCGACCAGCCGGCGTCACAGCCGCCCACGCCGGCGGCGACCGAGTCGAGTTCCCCGGCGCCGTCGTCGGCCAGGCCGTCGGCGACGGCACCCCGCACCGGGCTGAAGCACGTCTTTCCGGTACGCGCGGACGACGTCGACTACCACCCGACGCACGGGGCGTACCCGGCGACTGATCTCTTCGCCGACTGCGGCGAGCCGTTCGTTGCGGTGACCGACGGGACGGTGCTGGAGGTGAGCCGCGTCGACCGGTACCGCAAGCGTGGGCCGCAGGGCCCTGACAACGGCGGCCTGTCGGTCGCCCTGCTCGGCGACGACGGGGTGCGCTACTACGGCTCGCACCTGAGTGTCGTGACCAGCGGAGTCGACGCCGGGGTGCGGGTCCGCGCCGGGCAGCAGCTCGGCAAGGTGGGCCGCACCGGCAACGCGAACAACGTGTGTCATGTGCACTTCGGCATCTCTCCGTCGTGCGCGGGCAAGGACGGCTGGTGGATCCGGCGCGGGGTGATCTGGCCGGCGCGTTACCTGGACTCCTGGCGGCGCGGCGGCAACCGGGAGCCAGCCGCCGAGGTCACCGCGTGGCAACGCAGGCACGGCTGCCCGAAGGCGCCCTGACATGGCTCACGCGAGAGATCCCATTGCCGACCTGCGCCGGATCGCGTTCCTGTTGGAACGGGCGAACGAGGCCACCTACCGGGTACGCGCGTTCCGGTCGGCGGCGAAGGCGCTGGCCGGCCTGCCTGCTGCCGAGCTGACCGAACGGGCCGGCAACGGCACGCTCACCGAGTTGGCCGGTGTGGGTGACGTCACGGCCCGCTGCGTGGCGGAGTCCCTCGCCGGTGAGGAACCGGTCTACCTCCGTCGTCTGGTGGCAACCGAGGGCAGCGACCTGGACGCCGAGGCCACGGCGCTCCGCGCCGCCCTGCGCGGCGACTGTCACACCCACTCGGACTGGTCCGACGGCGGCTCGCCCATCGAGGAGATGGCGCTGGCCGCTGTGGAGTTGGGCCACGAGTATCTGGTGTTGACCGACCACTCGCCCCGGCTGACGGTGGCGCGGGGGCTGACCGCGGAGCGGCTGCGCCGGCAGCTCGACCACGTGGCGCAGGTCAACGCGGCGCTGCCCGAGGGTTTCCGGATCCTCACCGGGATCGAGGTGGACATCCTCGCTGACGGTTCCCTGGACCAGGACGACGACCTGTTGGCGCGGCTCGACGTGGTGGTGGGGTCGGTGCACAGCGGTTTGAAGGACGAGCGGTCGAAGATGACCCGGCGCATGCTGAAGGCGGTCGCGAACCCGCACCTGGACATCCTCGGTCACGTCACCGGCCGGATGGTGTCTTCCCGCCCGGCCGGGGTGACCGGTCCGGGCGATCGGGGGCACCGCGCGCGTACCCGGGCGGAGAGCGACTTCGACGCGGACGCCGTCTTCGCCGCCTGCGCCGAGCACGACACCGCCGTCGAGATCAACTCTCGGCCGGAGCGGCAGGACCCGCCGAAACGCCTGATCCGCCGCGCATTGGAGGCCGGTTGCCGGTTCGCCATCAACACGGATGCGCACGCGCCCGGCCAGCTCGACTGGCAACGGTTCGGCTGCGAACGCGCCGCCCTTTGCGGCGTCCCCGCCGACCGTGTGGTCAACACCTGGTCGGCAGAGCAGTTGGTGGCCTGGACGCACGACCGCCCCTGATCAGCCCGCCCCTGCCCTTCGGGGCTGATCCACTCGCGTTTCGTGAAATCGGGGTGTCCCGGTCCGCCGGACACCCCGATTTCCAGGAAACCGAGTCGATCAGGTGGTCTGTCAGCGGTGGGCGGGTTCGGCGGCGGGGGTGGCGGGAGCGCCGACGCCGACGACCGGGCTGCTCCGGCGGCGACTGAACATCCCCTGCGAAACCGCGACCCCGAGCAGCACGATCAGCGCGCCGACCGGTTGGTGCCAGTTGAGTCGTTCGTCGAGCGCCAGCGCACCGATCAGCACCGCGAAGATCGGAATCAGGTACGTGACAGTGGACGCGGTGCTCGCGCCGGCCACCCGGATGTTGCGCATGTTGATCACGAACGCGAGCCCGGTGCCGAGCGCGCCGAGGGTCAGCACACTTGCCACCACCCCGGCCGACAGCTCGGTGGGCAGCGGCGGCAGGCCGGCGACGAAGGGGGCGACGATGGCCAACTGCGCGGCCGCGAGCAGCAGTTGCGCAGTGGAGAGCGACAGGCCGGAGTACGCGCTGCCGGCGACGAAGCGCTTCTGGTACGGGATGGCCACGCCGTAACAGGCCGCCGCACCGAAGCACATGAGCTGCCCGGTGAAGTGCGCCCCGCCGATGCCCTCCCAGACCCCGAGCACCACCAGCACCCCGACGAAGCCCAGCCCGAGCCCGACCGCACGGCGCACTGTGAGCCGCTCGGTGCGGAAGACCAGCACCGCCAGCGGCAGCACGATCAACGGCGTGGTGGCGTTCCAGATGCCGGCCAGCATCGACTCGACCCGCTGCTCGCCGTAGCCGAAGAGGGTGAACGGCACTGCCACGCCGAAGGCGGCGACGACGGTCAGGTGGGCCCAGACCCGGGGCTCGCGGGGCAGCCGGTCGCGCAGCACGGCGAGGACCACCAGCAGGGTCAGCGCGCCGGCGACGACCCGGTAGAGGGTGAGTTGCACCGGGTGCAGCTCGGCCACCCCGACCTTGATGAAGAGAAAGCTGGAACCCCAGATCGCGGCGAGGGCGACAAAGCCGGGCAGCCAGGCACGGACCGGCGCCTTGTCAGGAGTGATATCGGTGTTCACCCCTGACACTCTGCCGCAACCGTGCGACAAAGTCGCGCGCCTTTCGGCCGTCACGCCGTGCCTCAACCCGCAGCTCCAACACGACAAACGTCGGCGACACGGGGGCGGCGTGGTCACGTAGGGTCGCAGCGTGGGACGAATTGATGAACTCGCCAACCGCTACGTGGCCGAGTGGGCGCCGTTGAGCCCCACCGGCGCCACCTTCGTCGGCATCGCCGGCCATGACGACCAGCTCGACGACCTCTCGCCCGACGGCTACGGGGCACGCGCGGACCTCACCCGCCGGACCCTCGCCGAGCTGGAGGTGACCGAGCCGGAGACCGAATCGGAACGGACCGCCAAGGAGGCCATGCAGGAACGACTCGGCCTGGACCTCGCCCGGTACGACGCCGGTGAGGTGACCAGCGAGGTCAGCGTGATCACCAGCGGGCTGCACGAGATCCGCATGGTGTTCGACCTGATGCCCACCGCGACCAGCGACGATCAGGCCAACATCGCCGCCCGGCTCAACGGCTTCGGCGCCGCGCTGGAGGGCTACAAGACCACACTGCGCGAGGCGCTCGCCGCCGGTGAGGTCAGCTCGAAGGTGCAGCTGGTCGAGGTGGCCAAGCAGTGCGACATCTGGGTCGACCCGACCGGTGACAACTTCTTCCACGGGCTGGTCGAGCGGCTCGGGGCGGCGGGCACCCTCGGCTCGGAGCTGCGTCGGGGTGCGGCTGCGGCGACAGCGGCGACAGCCGAGTTCGGCCAGTTCCTGCGTAGTGAGCTGGCCCCGCACGGGCGGGACAAGCAGGCCGCCGGCCGGGAGCGCTACGAGCTCGCCTCGCAGTACTTCCTCGGCGCCAAGGTCGACCTGGACGAGACGTACGCCTGGGGCTTCGCGGAGCTGGCCCGCCTGGAGGCGGAGATGCGGGTCGTGGCGGGGCGCATCGCCGGCTCCGGTGCCACAGTCGACGAGGCAGTGGCCACCCTGGACGCCGACCCCGCCCGGACCATCCAGGGCAAGGAGGCATTCCGGGACTGGATGCAGGCGCTGGCCGACAAGGCGATCACCGAGCTGCACGGCACCCACTTCGACATCCCGGAGCAGGTCCGCCGCATCGAGTGCTGCCTCGCCCCGACCAGCGACGGTGCCATCTACTACACCGGCCCCAGTGAGGACTTCTCCCGCCCGGGTCGGATGTGGTGGGCGGTGCCGCAGGGCATCAGCGACTTCTCCACCTGGCGCGAGGTGACAACGGTCTACCACGAGGGCGTGCCGGGTCACCATCTTCAGGTGGCGCAGACCGCCGTCCGGGCCGACCTGCTCAACCGTTGGCAGCGGCTGCTCTGCTGGGTCTCCGGGCACGGCGAAGGCTGGGCGCTCTACTCGGAGCGGCTGATGGACGAGCTGGGCTACCTGGACGATCCGGGCGACAAGCTGGGCATGCTCGACGGCCAGGCGATGCGCGCGGCACGGGTGATCGTGGACATCGGCATGCACCTGGAGCTGGAGATCCCGAAGGACAATCCGTTCGGTTTCCACCCGGGCGAGCGGTGGACGCCCGAGCTGGGCTGGGAGTTCATGCGGGCACACTGCCGGGTTCCGGACGAGAACCTGCGCTTCGAGCTGAACCGCTACCTGGGTTGGCCGGGACAGGCGCCCTCGTACAAGGTGGGTGAGCGGATCTGGCTCCAGGCCCGCGAGGACGCCAAGGCCCGCAAGGGCGCCGACTTCGACCTGCGGGAGTTCCACCGGCAGGCGTTGGACCTGGGTGCCCTGGGTCTCGACCCGCTGCGCCGGGCGCTGGCCCGGCTCTGACCGGGCGGTGGCTGCGCGCGCCGACGGTACGACGAGTCCGTCGCCGCGCGCAGCCACGCCCCGAGCCGAGGCTGCTGGCGCGGAAATGCGGGCGAGCAAGCGCCTCTTCACGCTTCAGCCAGCGACCCCCGTTCTCTTTTCTGTAGGTACGACAGAAATTCCGATACGCTGGGCAGGTCGTCCGCCGGAAATGTGATGCCGAGAGTGTAGGTGTCCTGGTTGAGCTTCCCGAGCGAATCTCGGAGGAATGACTCCCTCAACTCGACCACCAGTCGCAGGTAGCTGCCCCAGACGCCAATCTGCTTCGCCTGGAGCGGCAGGGAGAAAAACGGTTCCTCGGCCAACACTTCAGCCGGCGGGGTTCGCGTGGTGCCGTAGAATGTGGGGAGCACATAGGCAATGTCTTCGCCAAACGGTCGGCTTGTCATCAAGGCGGGCTCCATGAACTCGCTTATGGTCAGCCGCCCTGCCGCGCGGTCGAGCCTGAAAAGGCCATGCTTGCCGGATTCTCGGACTCCGACCGTCCCCTCCAGGGGCACTTCTTGACATAGGCGTTCGACCGCCAGCAGGAGTAGTTGGCAGACGTCGATGGCATCACTCACCGTCTCCTTGCTTGGAACGCGGTATTCGTGTTCCATCACGTTGCGCTCGACGTTCAGCTTCCGAAATATGCTCAGCGAGATCAGTCCGCACTCGTCGAGCAGGCGTAGCTTCTGTCCGAAGTCGCACCGCTTGTTCAGCGCGAGCAGTCCGTAGTTGTGCAGCAGGGTGTCAATCGCAAGGTGCAGCGCCCTCTTGGCATTTCCCATCGCATTTACGAGGCCCCGCTCCTGACCCGACTTGAAATCTTCGTGGGCGAAGCTCAGGTACTGCTCGGCGGAGATCTCAGAGGATAGCGGAATAGCGCTGGCGTGTGAGACCTCGCCGAAGTAACCAAAAGGTCCGTCGTCAAAGAAAATAACCTTCGCCACCCGGTGGTCCTCCTCCTGTCGGAACAGGACAGCGTATCGACGCGAGGGCCCTGCTGGACAGCCTGTTTCGACGCTCGTCTCTGGTGTCGTCCAGCGGTAGCCGCGCAAGCCCCACCAGATGGCCCGCATGCGCGCCACCCGAGGCTGCGCCCACTGTCGTGCGCTCAGCCGAGGGTGAGTGCCAGCGCCGGGCGGGCGGTGAGCGTGTCGCTGGTGACGTACGCCAGGTCGATGGTGGGGTCGGTGAACGTGATCGGGATGGGCGAGGTGATCGGAAGGCCGTCCGGTAGCGGCAGATCCGGGGTCAGAGTGATCTTGATGCCGAGCAGTCGGCCGACGAACCGGGTCGCGTAGAAGGCCACGTCTCCCCGGACGGTCAGCTGGTTGGTCGCGTACCGCTGGTTGCGCCCTGCGGGGCCGTCGGCCCGCAGCAGGAAGTCGGCGGTCACCGCCTCCCGCATGCTGAACTTCAGCACCTTGAGGTCGCCCTTCACGGTGTGCAGGTCAGTGACCCCGTCGAACCGCAGCCCGGTCATCCGCACCGACGACCCGGTGAGCTTCGACGGCGTCTGGGCCACCGTCGGCAGGGCCGGATCGGCGACGATGCGCGGCAGGAGTTTGCCTGGCTGCACCGTTGCCGGCCGCTCGGGTGCCGGTTTGCCGGGCTTGCCAGGGGTCGGCTTGCCCGGGGGCTGCGACGGACAGTCGGCGGGGCCGGGGCGGGGCGTCGCCGTGCTGGTCGGCCGGGCTGTCGGCGTGCCGGTGGGACGCACCGAGGGCGCGGGGTCCGCCTGGTCTCCGATGCCGAGCAGGTCCCCGATCCCGTCCAGGATGTCGGTGATCACGTTGCCGCCCCGCGTCGGGCTCGGGGTGGGCGTCGGCGTGGCGGTGCTGCGACCGGGCGACGGGGTGACGGCCCGGGGCGGGGTGGGACAGCCGGTCGGGGCCTGTCGATTCGGTGCGGCCTGCACCGCTCGGGGCTGGGCGGTCAGGCCGACGGCCGCCAGGCCGAGGACCACGAGAGCGATGGCGAAGGCTCGCGGATCAGCGGAACGCCCCGGCCACTCGGGCGGCGCACCCTCGTCGGAGGCTCCGACCCCCGGATGATCGACCCGCACGGCAGCGCCCTCGCCGGCACTGCCCTGGTCGTCGTTGCCCTGGTCATCGTCGTGCTGCTCGATCTCGGTCGGCGGCGGGGTGGGTGGTGTGGGGTGGATCGGCGTCCAGGCGAAGGCGAGCGCGCTGCCGACGATGCCGAGCAGCAGGCCGACGAAGAAGCCGCCCAGGTTGAGCCCGATCAGCGAGTACACAGCGGTGACCGCCGCGACGACCGAGTAGAACAGCCGCTGTGCCGGGGTGAACCAGAGCAGCAGGCCACAGGTCACCAGGATGATCGGGATCAGTAGCGAGAGCAGGCCGGTCGCACCGCTGTGGAAGCTGAGGCCGTTGAGGGTCATCCGGGTGGAGGCGAACATCTCCAGTCCGGCCAGGGCGATGAGCAGCCCGCCCCAGAACGGCCGGCTGCGCTGCCAGCGGCGGAAGGTCCGCCACGCCTGAGCCGGACCACCGGGCCGGGCGTGGGACGGGTTCGCGGTTGTCACGTACTCCTCCTGGCCGAGCGGGGACGGGACCGAGCGGGGATGGGGGCATGGGCCCGGCCCGCGGTGCTGACCACCGCGGGCCTCGGCTCAGCTCAGAAGCACTCCTTGCCCTTGGCGTCGTCACCCACGTTGACCTTGAGTCGGAGGCCGACCAGGTTGAACGTGGCCGCCGTGGTGTAGCGGGACACCTGTTGCAGGTTGGTGATGGTGACGTGGTCGGAGTTCTGGCCGAACGAGCCGGCCTGAGCCGTCGGGTTCAGGTCGGTGGCGTCCCGACCGATCCTGATGTTGGTGAAGGTCGCGTTGCCGTTCAACGAGTCCATCGCGATCAGCAGGTCCTTGGCGCGGGCGGGTTCCTTGCCCTCGCCGGCGTTGATGGTGAGCACCACAGGCAGGCCCGGCAGGTCGGCGCGGACCGACTGGCAGAGGCTGTACAACTCGGCGCTGCTGATCTCGGAGAGCGCGATCGGGTGGACCTTGCCGGACTTCCCGTCGGTGCCCTTCTCGCGGACGATGCCGCCGTACTGCTTGAAGCCGTCGCCCTCCAGGCGGTCGGCGCCGATCTTGAACGTCTGCCCGGAGACAGTGATGTCGGACGCGATCGCGCCGGTCGACATTCCGAAGAGGATGGCGCCGGCAGCCGCCGTGGCGGGCACCATCATGGCGGCGAAACGCCACCATCGGGTACGACCCTGACTGTCTATCCGATCCTGCACGGGTTCCTCCTCGGGTCGATGCGCGCGAGTGGCCGGTACCGAGCGGGCGGCCCGCGCTGGGAGCCCGCGTTCTGTTACCGGCTGGTAACCATCGGGCTTGATGGTGCACCCGTTGCGGCACAGGTCACAACCCCCCGATTACCGAGCGGTAACAGTCGGCCGACACCGCGGAGGTGGGACATCACGGAAGGTGAGCGGATTCGCCTTCGCAACACTCCTATATGTCCACAAGCTGGGCGCGATGCGGCAGATCGATCAGCGCAACGTGACGCTGCATTGACTAATTACAATCGAATAACAAATGTAAAGCACGCAGGTCGTACGGGTTGTCACACAGGTCGAGGGGCGGACCGCGTCGCGGTCCACCCCTCGGTCGTACGTCCTGTCGTACGCGCGTCAGCGCTGCTCCACCTCGCCCGGAGCCGGACGCTGGGTCGGCACGGTCGGATCCTCCGACTTCCAGTTGGTCGAAGCCGGCGGGATCTCGTCGGTCAGTGGCCCGCCGACCGGCTGCGGCCTTGGCTGCTCGACGGTGTCCGTGTCGCGCACCGGCTCCTGGTCCACCCGGGTCGGCGTCGGGTCGTCGACCGCCGGCTCGGCGCGGTGCCGGGCCGTCCCACCCTCGGGTCGGGTCACCAGCCACACACCGAAGACGACAGCGATCAGACCGAGGACACCAGCGACGATCGGGCCCCAGAAACTGATCAGGCCGATCTTGAAGCGGTTTTCCTTGACCGTCTCCACACTGCGGCCGACCGTGTCGTCGGTGTAGTTGAAGTCCGCGTCCAACAGCACAGTCGGGGTGCCGGTGTCAGGGCGCAACTCCTTGTGCTGCTGCTCCCGCACGTTCACGTAGGAGCCGGTGACCGGGTCGACCCAGAGCGTACGGATGTTGCTGTAGACGATCTGGCCGTTGGTGGCACCCGGCGCGAACTTGCCGACCAGCGTCTGGATGCTGCTCTCCGGGGTGGCCAGCACCTC
This sequence comes from Micromonospora alfalfae, assembly GCF_022230925.1. GTDB lineage: Bacteria > Actinomycetota > Actinomycetes > Mycobacteriales > Micromonosporaceae > Micromonospora > Micromonospora alfalfae. The sequence goes on from NZ_JAKKFH010000005.1 coordinate 183,804, forward strand.
GTTCTCGATCCGCTGCTCGAAGCGGTACGCCTCGATGCCCTTGATCTTCTCGGTGCCGACGAACTTGGCCGGGACAGCCCGCTTCAGGTCACGGTCGAAAACCTGGTAGTCGCGCTTGGCAGTGCCGAACGGGAACTTGTAGATCTGGCCGGTGTACTTCACGTTGCCGACCGGAGTCCCGTCCGCCCCGGTCTCGTTGAGCCACTGGTCCTTCCACGAGGCGGCCGCACCGGAGATCCGGTAGAGAGCGAGTTCGGTGCTGTACTGGCTGACCACGTCCTGGTTGTCGGTGCGCCGGACCGTCTGGTAGACGTCCCAGATCACCGCGTCACCCTTGAGGTCCGCGGGCAGCCGATCCTTGGTGTCGTCGGGCTGTGGGATGACCTCCACGTTGGACACCAGGTCGCCCTGCGGAACCTCGATGCTCACCGAGCTGCCGGTGGCCGTGATCTTCAGGAACCTGGCGTTCTTCGCCTCGGCGACGGACGTCGTTGGCTCAAGATCGTAGGGGAGCTTGGTCACGGCGGGGGCCACGTAAAACGGCAGCCCGGCCGCGAAGACCAGCAATAAGACGCCAAGCCCGAAGAGCGCGGCGCCCACGCGAAGCTTCACTCATCCTCCTGTAACCTGCCGCCCTACGACCTGTTGTCCGGGGCACCCGATCCTTAACATGGCGGGAGGTTACTCCCCGGTCACCTTCAAAGCGACCCCCTGGATGTCCAGATGTCCACAGCCGCCGCGCCAACAGTTTCGGAGCCTTCGGCAACCGGCCGACTTCCCGCCCTCGACGCGCTGCGAGCAATCGGCGCGGTTGCGGTCGTCGGTCACCACGTCGGGTTCCAGACCGCCGTCACCATGAACACCACCTGGGGCGGCTGGCTGGCTCGACTGGACGTCGGCGTCGCCATCTTCTTCGTACTGTCCGGGTTTCTGCTGTTTCGGCCGTGGGCGCTCAACGCCGCGACGGGCCGTAAGCGACCCCGCGCCGAGCGTTACCTGTGGCGGCGAGCAGTGCGCATCCTGCCCGCCTACTGGTTGGCGACAGTGGTCTGCCTGATCGTCCTGCCGCAGAACGGGCAGGCGTCCGGCGGCGACTGGATCCGCCACCTCACCTTCACCCAGATCTACCAGGCCGGGCAGCTGCGCGCCGGGCTCAGCCAGACCTGGAGCCTCGCCACCGAGGTCGTGTTCTACCTGATCCTGCCGCTGGTCGCCGTGCTCGCCGTCGGCCGGTCCTGGCGTCCTGTCCGGACCATCGTGATCGTCAGCGGAAGTGTGCTGGTGACCGCCGGGTGGCTCACCCTGATGGGGCTGGGCTGGCTCGACACCGCCCTGCACACCATGTGGTTCCCCTCGTACGCCGCATGGTTCGGCGCCGGCATGGCACTGGCGGCGGCGCACGTCGCCCTGCGCACCGGGACGGCGCCCGCGACTTTCCGGGTCCTTGACGACCTGGCCTCGGCGCCGGTCACCTGCTGGGCTGCCGCCGTCGGCCTGATGGCGATCGCGACGACGCCCGTCGCCGGCCCCCGCGACCTCAGCAGGCCGACGGCCGCCGAGTTCGGCGTCAAGCTGGCCCTCTACCTCGTGATCGCGGCGCTGATCCTGATCCCGGTGGCCTTCGGCGGGCCGAGCCGGGCCAAGGAGATCTTCGGCAGCTCGTCCGCCCGGTGGCTCGGCGCAGTCTCGTACGGGCTGTTCCTGTGGCACCCCATGGTCATCGAACTCATCTACCTTGTCGGCGACCGACAGCTGTTCACCGGCGGGCTGCTCAACACCTTCGCCCTCACCATGGCCTTCGGCCTGGTGTACGCAGCGGTCAGCTACTACGGCGTCGAGCGGCCCCTGCAACTGCTCGGGTCGCAGGGTCGACGCCGATCCGCAGGGCGTGGGCAGACGCCCGGGACTCCCGCCGCCGACGTGGCCGCACCGGCCACCACGCCGCCGACCGTCGCGGCTGGCACTCCGGTGCCCACCGTCGGCGGGTAGCGCCCAGCGTTGGCCCATCGGGGCATTGCCGGCCGGCACACCAGCCCCTAATGTGACGCGGGTCGCTAAATTACTTGAGAGTAGGGTTCGCGTGGAGCGTCGCTTCGGCATGCCCGGACACGTGTTGTTCCTCAACTGGCGAGACACCCGCAACCCCGAGGGCGGCGGTTCCGAGGTGTACGTCGAACGGATCGCCGCCGAACTGGTCGCGCGCGGATTCCGTGCCACTCTCTTCTGCGCCGCCCACAGCCAGGCTCCCGCCGACGAGGTCAACGAGACGGGCGTACGGCTGGTACGGCGCGGCGGCCGACACAGCGTCTACCTCTGGGCGGCACTCTGTTACGTCGCGGGCGCGCTGGGCATCGGCCCGCTGGCGGCCCGCCGCGGCGGCCGGCCCGACGTCCTGGTCGACGTCTGCAACGGGTTGCCCTTCCTCTCCCCGCTGTGGGCACGACGCCCGGTGGTCAAGCTGATCCACCACGTGCACCGCGAGCAGTGGCCCGTTGTGCTTCCACAGTGGGCGGCCCGGTTCGGCTGGTGGGTCGAATCGTCGCTCGCCGTACGCGTCTACCAGCGGTGCCGGTACGTCACCGTCTCCGAGGCGACCCGCCGGGAGTTGGCAGAGCTCGGAGTGCCGCCGGAGCAGGTCTCCGTGGTGCACAACGGCACCCCGACGCTGCCCCGCACCGACGCCGAACGGGCGACGTTCCCGCTGCTCGTGACGCTGAACCGTCTGGTGCCGCACAAGCGGGTGGAGGTGGCGCTGCGGGCCGTCGCGGCCCTCGCCGACGAACTGCCCCAACTACGTCTGATCGTCGCCGGCCAGGGCTGGTGGGAGTCGCACCTGCGTGAACTCGCCGCGGAGCTGGACATCACCGAGCGGGTGGACTTCCGAGGCTTCGTGACCGAGGAGGAGAAGGCCGCCCTGCTCGCCTCGGCCTGGGTGGCCCTGACCCCGTCGCTCAAGGAGGGCTGGGGCCTCACGATCGTGGAGGCGGGTTCGGCGGGCACCCCGACTGTGGCGTTCCGGGGAGCGGGCGGAGTCGCCGAAGCTGTCGTCGACGGGCGTACCGGCCTGCTGGCCGACGACATCGACGACTACCTGATGAAGGTGCGCACGCTTCTGCACCGGGATGAGCTGCGGCGGGAGATGGGCGCCCAGGCCCGGGAGCACGCCGCCAGCTTCACCTGGCAGGCCGCGGGTGGGCGCTTCGAGGCGATCCTCACCGGTGTGGAGTCGCCCCGCCCAGTGCAGCAGCGGGGCGAGCCGTCCTACCTGTCGCCGTAAACCGCTGGGGCGTACGGGTCCTTCTTACCGGCCCGCTTGGCCGCCTCCGTGACGAGCTTGGCCTCCTTTGCGGCCTCCTCGTCGGTGGCGGTCGCGGCGGCCGAGATCCCGCCGAGAGCCAGGATCCCCAGCAACGCCGCCACCAGGCCAGACACGACCAGGGTCAGAGCTCTACGCATGCCAATCCTCCAATGGCGAGACGTGCGAGCGGACGTTACCACGCGGTAGCTCGCCGGTGTAGTGCCGAAACGGCGGCAGCGATGACCACCAGAAGGGCAGCGCTGAGGGCCGCCACCACCGCCAGTCGGGCCAGTCCGGACCCGCCCGGTTGCAGCACGGTCTCCGGGTTGCGGTACAGCGTCAGGAACTGTCCGTCGTGGACGCGCTCGAGGCCGCCGAGTACCTGAGGATCCACCTCGCCGGAGACCTCGTGCTGCACCAGGACCCAGCGCACGCCGGTGGTCCAGACCGGCCGCCCCTCGGCCAGCGCCCGGCGTATCTCGCGGACGCGCGGGTTCTCACCGGCCACGGCGACGTCGCCGACCCGGAGCGTGTCGTCGGTCAGCACCGTCCCCGGCAGGTGGCGCGGCGCCGGGTCCAGAACAACCCGACCAGGGTTCCACGGGTACGCCCGGTAGGCGCTCAGCGGCAACGAGAGGATCTCCCCCGGCTCCTCCTCGATGTGCTCGGCCACCCGCTGCCACTCCGCCGGATAGCTCACCGGACGAAGCCGACCGGCACCGCCGAATGCCAGGTCCGGCAGGACCGCCACCGGCAGGAACAGCAGCCCGACCAGGATCACCCCGGCCACCTCCCGGTCGATCCGGGCCACCAGCCGCTCGGCCCCCAACGCCGCGCACACCACCAGCAGCAGGGCGTACGGTGCCAGGAACTTCTGCCCATCCCGCAGCAGCCCCGCGCCGGGCAGGTGCACCACCGCCCAGCGCAACGCGGCATCCCCGCCGGGGAGCAACCCGAAGGCGGCGAGCAGACAACCGGTCCCGGCGAGCACCGCCAGGCGCACCGCTCCACCCGGGGGCAGCCGACGCCGCAGCAGGCCCGCACCGACACCGGCCAGGATCAGCAGCACAACCGTCGCCACCGGCACCAGTGGCGTCGCGCGACTGGCTGGGGTGGCCTGCGCGCTCCAGATACCGCCGGTGCCGGCCAGCGCCACCAGCGGGCCCGCCCAGTTCTCCGCACGCGCCGCGAACGCCGCCACCCCCGCCGGGTCCGAGGAACCCCCGGCGCCAGTGACCACTGCCGCTACCACCCAGGGGGCGTTGAGCACTCCGACCGCGGCCAACGCCTGCCGGGACCGGTGCGGATGCATCCGCTGCGACACCAGCAGCGACCGGGGCGCGCGCATCCGGTCCGACGTCAGCACCAGCACCGTGCCCAGCGCAATCAGACCACCGGTCGGCGTGATGGCGGCGGGAGCGGCGGCGAGCACCACCCGGGCGAGCGCGCCGTCGCGCCCGGCCCGCAGGTCCAGCGCCGCCCGCACCAGCCAGGGCAGCGCGGCGTACGCGAGCAGCAGCCCCCACTGCCCGATCAGCAGCCGCTCGGCGAGGTACGGCGACCACGCGTACGCCAACGCGGCGAACAGCCGGACCGCACGCCGTTCGGTCGGCACCAACCGGCCGGCGCCGACCGCCGCGAGGAAGACCGCCCCGGCGAGCGCCAACCGCTGCACCGCCCAGCCCGGCACGAGTTGGGTGACCAGCGAGACCAGCGCGTCCATCGGCACCGCCCGGGGCAGACTCTGCGCCGGGGCGACGAGATCCCAGGTCAACGGCTGCCGGGGTACGAACACCATGTCGTACAGCAACGCGTAGCCGGGTGCCGCCAGCGGGGCCAGCACCACCACGGTGACCGCCGCCGCTACCGCGTACAGCGACAGCGTGTCGGGCGTCCGCCGAACCGGTGCGGCCTCGACGCCGTCGGTCGGCTCAACCATTCACGATGCCGGCACCGCCCGGCCCACCGTGATCAGCTCGGTGCACACCCCGACCTCCGGCGTTTGGACGGTGAGCTCGACGGCGTCCCCCGCACCCTCCAACAGGAAGAACAGGTCGTTCAGCCCACGTCGCAGAGTGATCTCGCGGGTGGCGTCCCCGAGCCGGAACAGCGCTGTCGAGTCACCCGAGCTGAGATAGCCGAAGTGCACCACGTACGGCCACTCCACCAGGTACCCGTCCAACGGGATCCGAGTGGGTCGGCCGCCCTGGGCCAGGTGTCCGCAACCGTCCACCGGACCGGGCACGATCTTCCGACCCTGAACCACCACCGGACGGATCCGGCCAAGATCATCGAACGTCGACGGGCGCGCGGCCTCCGTCACGAAGGTGGGTCGACGCTCGGCCGGGCGGAAGAAGTGCGACTGGAGATTGTCCGGCCAGAAGTAGCCGGCGATCACCCGGTCCGGGACCGCGGTGTCGAAGAAGACGGTGCCCGGCGGCGCAGCGGCCAGCTCAGCCTGCGTCGTCGCGAGATAGTCCCGCCCGTACTTCGTACTCCAGTTGTCGCCGAAACGGGCAGTGCTCCACAGGGTGCCCACGCCAATGGTCACCAGGACGACGATCATCGAGACCAGGCCGACAGCGAACGCGCCCGGCTCCCGCAGGACCGTCGGCACCGGCCACGCCGACACCTCGTCCTCGTCGGTGTCCTTGATCCCCAGCAGGGCCGCACCCACACAGATCGCGGCGACCAGCACCACGTCGGCGACGTACCGGGGGACGACACCGATCAGTGGGCCGAGCGGCCCACCCAGCCGGGTGATGGCGAACAGCGCGGCGACCAGGCCGAGGTAGGAGGTGAGCAACAGCCAGGCCCGGCCGGCCGACGGACGCCGCCGGACGGTGACCACGACGAGCGTCGCCAACACCGCCCACGACAACCACTTGGCGATGTCGTACGGATCGACGAGCGGGGGACCGTCACCGGCGTAGGTCCAGCGCCAGGGACCTCCGAGCAGACCCGGCACCACTGTCTCGCCGACCAGGTCACCGAGGAAGTTGAGGACCGGACCGACCGAGGTCGGGTCCCGCAGTTCACCGGAGGGGCGGGTCAGGTAGAACGCCAGGTATCCCCCCGACAGCGCGCTGAGCACCAGCCAGGCCGGCCAGTGCCGGCGGATCGCCGCCGCGAGACTGCGCCACACGCCACCGGAGGTGAAAAGGAAGACGGTCAGCAGGAACAGCAGCGGCACGATCAGCAGGGACTTGGTGTCGAAGAGCAGGCCGAAAACCAGCCACAGCGCGACCGCCACGAGGTGCCGCAGGCGACCCGTCCGCACGTACCGGACCTGGGCTGTCACCGCCATGACCAGCGCCAACTGCATCGGCAGCACGAGCAGCCCGACCAACCACAGCGAGGAGACCTCAAGCGTCAGCGGGCTGAACACGAACAGGCACAGCGGGATGAGCAAACCCCAGCCGGGCCGGAGCAGATCGCGCAACAACCGGTACACGGCGATCCCGGTCGCCGCCTGGCCAACAGCCAGCAGCAACACCCACGGCCAGGTGGCGAAGCCCGCCGCCCGCACCATCGCCCACGCCACCAACAGGCCGCCCGGCATGAGGTGGTTGTTGAACGTACGCAGGAGGTAGTCCGCGTCCAGCCCGGTGTCGAGGACCTGGGCGGCGATGACGAACTCGTCCTGCGAGAACCAGCCACGGGCGGCGAGGCCGGCGCGCCAGGCGACGGACACCGCGATGAGGGCGATCGCCACGGCGCGGACGGGGTCGGCGCGGAGCCATCGGCCGATCGGCCCGGGCCCGTCGCCGTCGGACGCGACGCGTTCCGGATGCGTCTCGGCCTCAGCTTCTGGCATTGACATGGTCGGCAGCCTGCCACACGCTTACACGCCGTGGGGACGGCCGTTCTCCCGATAACGCCACCGCAGCGCCCCTGGTCGCCCGTCCGTGCCCGGTCCGGATAACGTCGCGCGACAGTCGTCGGCTGCAGGTGCGCGTCCGGCCGGTGAAGACAGGAGCCGAAATGCGTGCAGAGGTGGCCAGTGGCGCCGCTCCGGGGTCCAGCCGGAGCCGGCACACGGCCCGACGGTTCCGGCACCTGGTCATCTGCATCGCTCTCACCGCCCTCGCCTTCCAGCAGGCCCCGGGCCAGGTCGTCCCGGACACCAAGGTCGACCTGAACGTCAACCCGGCCGGGTGGCTGCTCCGCTCGCTGCACCTGTGGGATCCCACCGGCACGTTCGGTCAACTACAGAACCAGGCGTACGGCTATCTCTGGCCGATGGGCCCGTTCTTCCTGCTCGGGTCGGAGTCCGGCCTCGCGCCGTGGGTGGTGCAGCGGCTGTGGTGGGCACTGCTCTTCTGTGTCGCCTACCTGGGGGCGGTGCGCCTGGCGGGCCGGCTCACCATCGGAACGCCCGCCGGGCGCATGATCGCCGGCGTCGCCTTCGCGCTGTCACCGCGCATCCTCACCCAGCTCGGCTGGTCCTCGGTGGAAGCCTGGCCCAGCGCCGTCGCCCCCTGGGTGCTCATTCCACTTGTCGGTCTCGCCGCCGGCACGCGACTGCGACGCGCCGTCGCCGCCTCGGCCCTCGCCGTCGCCTGCGCCGGTGGGGTCAACGCCACCGCCGTGTTCGCGGTGGTGCCACTGGCCCTGCTCTGGCTCGCCACCGTCCAGCCCGTACGCCGCCGGATCACCGCCATCGCCGCCTGGTGTGGCGCGGTGGCCCTGGCCACCGCGTGGTGGTTGGTTCCGCTGCTGGTCCTCGGACGGTACAGCCCACCCTTCCTGGACTACATCGAGACCGCCCGAAACACCACCAGCGTCACCGACGGGGTGACCACCCTGCGCGGTGCCTCCTACTGGGTCGCCTACCTTGCCTCCCCGTTCGGACCGACCATCCCGTCCGGCGCGCGACTCGCCAACGAGGCGGTGCTGGTCGCCGCCACCCTGGCGGTCGCCGCCCTCGGTGTGCTCGGGCTGTCCCGACGGGGGATGCCGCACCGCCGGTTCCTCATCACCGGTCTGGTGCTCGGCGTCGCGCTCGTCGGTCTCGGGCACGTCGGCGACCTGCCGAACATCCTCGCCGGGCCGCAGCGGGAGTTCCTCGACGGCGTCGGCGCACCCCTGCGCAACGTGCACAAGTTCGACGTCCTGCTCCGCCTACCAGTGTGCCTGGGCATGGCGCACCTGATCGGGCTGGCCGTCCGGGCGGCGCGCACCGCGCCCGTGCGGCACCGTCAGCGAACCGTCGCGCGAGCCTGGCTGACCGCAGGTGCCGCGATCATCGCCGTCACGGCGGTCGCCACACCCGCCCTCGCAGGTGGTCTCGCCACCCCGGGCAGCGTCAAGGAGGTGCCCGGCTACTGGCACGACGCCACCGACTGGCTCGACGCGAACACGGGACGCGGGCGGGTGCTCGTCGTACCCGGGGCGCGTTTCCCGTCGTACGACTGGGGCAACACCACCGACGAGATCACCCAGCCGCTGCTCAACAGCCGGTGGGCAGTACGCAACGCCATCCCCTTCACCCCACCGACCACGATCCGACTACTGGACGTGATCGAGTCGACGCTCGCCACCGGCGCCGGGTCGACCGGCCTGGCGGACCTGCTGGCCCGATCCGGAATCAGTCACGTCCTGTTCCGCGCCGACCTCGACCACGGCCGCTCCGACACGGCCCGCCCGGCTGTGGTCCGGCAGGCGCTGGAGCGCTCACCCGGGCTGACCCGCGTCACGTCCTTCGGCCCCCTGCGCGGAGGGCCGTCGTCCCCCGACGAGTTCCGCGACCACGGACTCGACGTGCCCGTCCGGGCGCTGGAGGTCTACCGGGTCGACAGGCCCGTCGAGCCGGTGGTCGCCTACGACAGAGCCGCCGTGACGACAGTGGTCGGTGGCCCCGAATCACTGCTCGACCTCGCCGCGTCCGGGCAGCTCGGCTCGGCGCCCACCGTCCTGGCCGGCGACGCGTCGACCGGCGACGTTGCCGGACCGGTGGCGATGACCGACGGTCTGCGCAGGCGGGACGTGTCGTTCGGCGGGCTGCGTGACAACACCTCACAGACGATGACCGCCGACGACACCTTCGACGTCACCGCGCCCGCCCACGACTACCTGCCCGACTGGGGTGCTGAACACTCCACAGTCGCCCGTTTCGAGGGCATCGACACGATCCGCACCTCCACCGCCCGTTCGCAGGTCGACGCCCCCGGCGGTGCCCGCCCCGAACACCAGCCGTACGCGGCGATGGACGGCAACCCGGCGACCTCCTGGCAGTCCGCGCCGTACTCGCCCAGCGACCAACAGTGGATCGAGGTGGGCCTCGCCAACCCGACGACTGTCACCCGGGTCGAGGTGTGGTTCGACCTGAAGGCCGATGCCCTGCCCACGACGGTGACAGTCAGCGCCGGGTACGAGAGCAGCACCATCGAACAGTTCAGCGACCACATGGTGTTCGAACTGCCCGGCGTCCACGCCACCCGCGAGGTCCGGGTCTCGGTCGACAGCGCGTACGACCTGCGCCCGTTCGGAAACGGCTCGGTCGGTGTCGCGGAGATCAAGATTCCGGGCATCCAGACCAGCCGCACCCTGGTCCTGCCCACCGCACCGGTCACCGACCGGCCGGCGACCGTCGTCGTGTCCGCGGCACCCACCACGCCGGCCTGCTTCTCCGTCGACGGGCACCCGCGCTGCTCCAGCGACGCCATCCGTGGTTCCGAGGACGGGTCCACCATCGACCGGACCCTGAGCCTGCCAGCCGCCGGCGCGTACGACGCCAAGCTGTGGGCGCGGCCGACGGCCGGCCCGGACCTGGACAACGCCCTCGACAAGCTGGTGACCGACGCGCAGCCGCTGCGCCTCGCGGCGCAGATCAGCGCCTCGTCCACTGCCGTGCCCGACCCGACCGGCCGGGCCGGGGCGGCGCTCGACGGGAACCCGGCCACCAGTTGGTCACCGGCGATCGACGACGAGGCGCCGATCCTGCGACTCAAGTGGCTCAAGCCGCAGACCATCACCGGGCTCCGCTTCTCGGCCGACGACAAGACAGCCGCCACCCGTCTCGGCAGTGTTCGCGTGGTCGGCGACGACGGCTTCCGCAGCAGCCTGCTCGGCGACGACGGGCTGCTCCGCCTGGACCCGCCGATGCGGACCGACGAGATCACCATCCAGTTCCTCGACAAGCCGTCCGCCACCAGCACCGACCCGTACAAACTGCGGTTGCCCGAGCGGTTGCCGGTCGCGGTCGGCGAGGTGACGGTGCTACCCGGAGCACCCACAGTCGGACCGCGCCTCGACACACCGGTGTCGCTGGCCTGCGGATCGGGGCCGACGCTCCAGGTCGGCGCGGCGCGGGTGACCACCACGCTGCGGGGCACGCTCCGCGACCTGCTGGAAATGCGCGAGATGCCGGTGACGCCGTGCGGCCGGGACACGCCCCGGCAGCTTGACCTGGGCCGCGGGGAGCACCGTGTCGTCGCCACCCCGAGCCAGCTGGCCTCACCCACCAGGGTCGCCCTGGTTCCGAAGACGACCACGCCGGCCGCGGCGACCGCCACCGCCAGCGCCGCCGAGATCGAATCCTGGGCGGCCACCGAACGACGGGTACGGGTGGCCAGTCACCCCGTCGACCGGGTGCTCGCCGTACGGGAGAACACCAACACCGGCTGGCAGGCCACCATTGGCGGGCGGACGTTGAAGCCACTGGTGGTGGACGGGTGGCAGCAGGGCTGGATCCTTCCCGCCGGCGCCTCCGGGGAGGTGCTGTTGCGTTTCGCTCCGGACACGCCGTACCGCCTCGGGCTTCTCCTCGGCGGCATCCTGCTCGCGGTGGTGGTCCTGCTCGCTGTGGTGCCCGCCCGACAGCCCACCGGGCGAACCTCGGCGACCGTCAGACCACGCGGCCGACGTCGGGTCACCCGCTCGCTGCCGCTGCTGGCAGTCGGGGCCGCCGCGCTTGTGCTGTGGAGCGGCCTCATCGGCGGTCTGCTGGTCGCGGCGGGATTCATGCTGGCGGTACCCGGCCCACGTCGCCTGCAGTGGCCGGCCGACCCACGTCGGGCCAGGATGCTCAGCCGGGCCGTCGAGACCTGGCTCCCCGGCACGCTCGTCCTGCTCGCCGGGTTGCTCTACCTCGACTCGACGCGGCGGAACACCGACGCGTTGGTGCAACTCACTGTCGTCGCCGCCCTGGGTGCCCTCTGGCTCTCCACCGCCGCCCGACGACGCCCGGTACGCCGGCCCACTCCAACCGCCGGGACCTCAGCCGTTGCAGCGGCTGCGCTGGTCGCGGAGGGACCGGATCCGTACCCGGCCGAGC
>NZ_JAKKFH010000050.1 GCF_022230925.1 Micromonospora alfalfae
AATTGAGGCTGGTTTAGAGTGGGAGTGCTTGAGAGCACAGAAATATCGGTTTGACACGGTGGAAACGAGCGGGTAACGTAGTAAAAGTGCCTGGCGCTGATAGCGCTGGGGACAGGGTGCGGAAAGCCCCGGTTGGGGTTCCACGTGGTGGGGCTTCTGGTCGGTGTGTGGTTGTTCTTTGAGAACTCAACAGGGTGCTTGTAAAGCCAGTGCCAATTATGATTTATACCCCGGACTGGTCAGTTTTTGCTGGCTGGTTGGGATTCCTTTGGCAACATTTGTTTGTTGCCGGGATAGCTGTTCAACTAATTTTTTGTTGGAGAGTTTGATCCTGGCTCAGGACGAACGCTGGCGGCGTGCTTAACACATGCAAGTCGAGCGGAAAGGCCCTTCGGGGTACTCGAGCGGCGAACGGGTGAGTAACACGTGAGCAACCTGCCCCAAGCTTTGGGATAACCCTCGGAAACGGGGGCTAATACCGAATATTACTTCTGGCCGCATGGCTGGTGGTGGAAAGTTTTTCGGCTTGGGATGGGCTCGCGGCCTATCAGCTTGTTGGTGGGGTGATGGCCTACCAAGGCGACGACGGGTAGCCGGCCTGAGAGGGCGACCGGCCACACTGGGACTGAGACACGGCCCAGACTCCTACGGGAGGCAGCAGTGGGGAATATTGCACAATGGGCGGAAGCCTGATGCAGCGACGCCGCGTGAGGGATGACGGCCTTCGGGTTGTAAACCTCTTTCAGCAGGGACGAAGCGAGAGTGACGGTACCTGCAGAAGAAGCACCGGCCAACTACGTGCCAGCAGCCGCGGTAAGACGTAGGGTGCGAGCGTTGTCCGGATTTATTGGGCGTAAAGAGCTCGTAGGCGGCTTGTCGCGTCGACCGTGAAAACTTGGGGCTCAACCCCAAGCCTGCGGTCGATACGGGCAGGCTAGAGTTCGGTAGGGGAGACTGGAATTCCTGGTGTAGCGGTGAAATGCGCAGATATCAGGAGGAACACCGGTGGCGAAGGCGGGTCTCTGGGCCGATACTGACGCTGAGGAGCGAAAGCGTGGGGAGCGAACAGGATTAGATACCCTGGTAGTCCACGCTGTAAACGTTGGGCGCTAGGTGTGGGGGGCCTCTCCGGTTCCCTGTGCCGCAGCTAACGCATTAAGCGCCCCGCCTGGGGAGTACGGCCGCAAGGCTAAAACTCAAAGGAATTGACGGGGGCCCGCACAAGCGGCGGAGCATGCGGATTAATTCGATGCAACGCGAAGAACCTTACCTGGGTTTGACATGGCCGCAAAACTCGCAGAGATGTGAGGTCCTTCGGGGGCGGTCACAGGTGGTGCATGGCTGTCGTCAGCTCGTGTCGTGAGATGTTGGGTTAAGTCCCGCAACGAGCGCAACCCTCGTTCGATGTTGCCAGCGCGTTATGGCGGGGACTCATCGAAGACTGCCGGGGTCAACTCGGAGGAAGGTGGGGATGACGTCAAGTCATCATGCCCCTTATGTCCAGGGCTTCACGCATGCTACAATGGCCGGTACAATGGGCTGCGATACCGTGAGGTGGAGCGAATCCCAAAAAGCCGGTCTCAGTTCGGATCGGGGTCTGCAACTCGACCCCGTGAAGTCGGAGTCGCTAGTAATCGCAGATCAGCAACGCTGCGGTGAATACGTTCCCGGGCCTTGTACACACCGCCCGTCACGTCACGAAAGTCGGCAACACCCGAAGCCGGTGGCCCAACCCTTGTGGAGGGAGCCGTCGAAGGTGGGGCTGGCGATTGGGACGAAGTCGTAACAAGGTAGCCGTACCGGAAGGTGCGGCTGGATCACCTCCTTTCTAAGGAGCACCTTCACCTGAAAGGGTGCAAGGAGCCCGCGGTCCACGAATGTTGGGTCGGGGTGCTCAGATGGCGGAGACACTGGCAAGTTTTTCCTCGGCAACGGTCGGGTTCACCTAGTACAGCTGCTCTTTGGGGTGGTGGGAACGGATGGTCTCGGTGCGGCTGGGGAGGGATGTAGGCACCCTGTTGGGTCCTGAAGGAACAACCGTTGGTTGTTGTTTCAGAGACGCGCCGGCCTCCTGTGTGGGGGCTGGAAGTCTGCCAGGCATGGCCTGGCCTCACATACCGCCAACTGTTGTTGGGTTTGGTGTGGGGCGGATCGGGTTGTGGGTTGGTCGTTTGTTGAGAATTGCACAGTGGACGCGAGCATCTTTGTGGTCAAGTTGTCAAGGGCGAACGGTGAATGCCTTGGCACCAGGAGCCGATGAAGGACGTGGGAGGCCGCGATAGGCCTGGGGGAGCTGTCAACCAAGCTGTGATCCCAGGGTGTCCGAATGGGGAAACCTGGCACCAGTCATGTGGTGTCACCCACACCTGAACACATAGGGTGTGTGGAGGGAACGCGGGGAAGTGAAACATCTCAGTACCCGTAGGAAGAGAAAACAATTTAGTGATTCCGTGAGTAGTGGCGAGCGAAAGCGGATCGAGGCTAAACCGGCTGCGTGTGATACCTGTCAGGGGTTGCGTGGTCGGGGTTGTGGGACCCTGCTGAACAAGCTGACACTTGTTCGAGAAGTTACAAAGTCAGTGGCTAGTCGAACAGTCTGGAATGGCTGACCGTAGACGGTGAGAGTCCGGTAGGTGAAAGTTGCTGACCTTCTGTGGGTGTTCCCGAGTAGCGGCGGACCCCTGAAATCTGCCGTGAATCTGCCAGGACCACCTGGTAAGCCTAAATACTTCCTGGTGACCGATAGCGGACAAGTACCGTGAGGGAATGGTGAAAAGTACCCCGGGAGGGGAGTGAAATAGTACCTGAAACCGTTCGCCTACAATCCGTCGGAGCCTTGCGGGGTGACGGCGTGCCTTTTGAAGAATGAGCCTGCGAGTTAGTGGCATGTGGCGAGGTTAACCCGTGTGGGGGAGCCGTAGCGAAAGCGAGTCTGAATAGGGCGATTCAGTCGCGTGTCCTAGACCCGAAGCGGAGTGATCTAGCCATGGGCAGGCTGAAGCGCGGGTAAGACCGCGTGGAGGGCCGAACCCACCAATGTTGAAAAATTGGGGGATGACCTGTGGTTAGGGGTGAAAGGCCAATCAAACTCCGTGATAGCTGGTTCTCCCCGAAATGCATTTAGGTGCAGCGTCGCGTGTTTCTTGCCGGAGGTAGAGCACTGGATGGTCTAGGGGGCCCACAAGCTTACCGAAATCAGCCAAACTCCGAATGCCGGTAAGTGAGAGCGCGGCAGTGAGACTGCGGGGGATAAGCTTCGTAGTCGAGAGGGAAACAGCCCAGATCACCAGCTAAGGCCCCTAAGCGTGTGCTAAGTGGAAAAGGATGTGGGGTCGCATAGACAACCAGGAGGTTGGCTTAGAAGCAGCCACCCTTTAAAGAGTGCGTAATAGCTCACTGGTCAAGTGGTTCCGCGCCGACAATGTAGCGGGGCTCAAGCACACCGCCGAAGCTGTGGCATTCACATTTTATCCTCGCTTGGACTTGATTCCTTGTGCAGGTGTGTGGATGGGTAGGGGAGCGTCGTGCCGCGAGTGAAGCAGCGGGGTGACCCAGTTGTGGACGCGGCACGAGTGAGAATGCAGGCATGAGTAGCGAAAGAAGGGTGAGAAACCCTTCCGCCGGATGACCAAGGGTTCCAGGGCCAGGCTAATCCGCCCTGGGTGAGTCGGGACCTAAGGCGAGGCCGAGAGGCGTAGTCGATGGACAACGGGTTGATATTCCCGTACCCGCGAAAGAGCGTCCCTGATGAACCTCGTTGTGCTAACCACCCAAACCATCCAAGACCTTCGGGTTGAGGGTGGGGAGCGTGGGAACCTGATGGGTAGTAGTCAAGCGATGGGGTGACGCAGGAAGGTAGCTGAGCCCGGCCGGTGGTTGTGCCGGGGTAAGCGTGTAGGCCGTGTTGTAGGCAAATCCGCAACACACATAGGCTGAGACGTGATGCCGAGCCGATTCAGGTGAAGTCAGTGATCCTATGCTGCCGAGAAAAGCCTCTAGCGAGTTCTTAGCGGCCCGTACCCCAAACCGACACAGGTGGTCAGGTAGAGAATACCGAGGCGATCGGGCGAACTGTGGTTAAGGAACTCGGCAAATTGCCCCCGTAACTTAGGGAGAAGGGGGGCCGGAGACGTGAAGCCCCGCGCGGGTGGAGCGTTGTATGGCCGCAGAGAGCAGGGGGAAGCGACTGTTTACTAAAAACACAGGTCCATGCGAAGAAGTAATTCGATGTATATGGACTGACGCCTGCCCGGTGCTGGAACGTTAAGGGGACCTGTTAGCTCTTCGGGGCGAAGCGGAGAACTTAAGCGCCAGTAAACGGCGGTGGTAACTATAACCATCCTAAGGTAGCGAAATTCCTTGTCGGGTAAGTTCCGACCTGCACGAATGGCGTAACGACTTCCCCACTGTCTCAACCACAGGCCCGGCGAAATTGCAGTACGAGTAAAGATGCTCGTTACGCGCGGCAGGACGGAAAGACCCCGGGACCTTTACTATAGCTTGACATTGGTACTCGAATTAGCTTGTGTAGGATAGGTGGGAGCCGGTGAAGTCCATACGCCAGTATGGGTGGAGGCAATCTTGAAATACCACTCTGGTTGATTTGGGTATCTAACTTCGGACCGTTATCCGGTTCAGGGACAGTGTCTGGTGGGTAGTTTAACTGGGGCGGTTGCCTCCTAAAAGGTAACGGAGGCGCCCAAAGGTTCCCTCAGCCTGGTTGGCAATCAGGTGTTGAGTGCAAGTACACAAGGGAGCTTGACTGTGAGACTGACAGGTCGAGCAGGGACGAAAGTCGGGACTAGTGATCCGGCACTTGCGAGTGGAAGCGGTGTCGCTCAACGGATAAAAGGTACCCCGGGGATAACAGGCTGATCTTCCCCAAGAGTCCATATCGACGGGATGGTTTGGCACCTCGATGTCGGCTCGTCGCATCCTGGGGCTGTAGCAGGTCCCAAGGGTTGGGCTGTTCGCCCATTAAAGCGGTACGCGAGCTGGGTTTAGAACGTCGTGAGACAGTTCGGTCCCTATCCGCCGTGCGCGTAGGATACTTGAGAAGGGCTGTCCCTAGTACGAGAGGACCGGGACGGACGAACCTCTGGTGTGCCAGTTGTCCTGCCAAGGGCACGGCTGGTTAGCTACGTTCGGAAGGGATAACCGCTGAAAGCATCTAAGCGGGAAGCCTGCTTCAAGATGAGGTATCCCACCCACTTTGTGGGGTAAGGCCCCCAGCTAGACGACTGGGTTGATAGGCCGGAAATGTAAGCCCGGTAACGGGTTCAGTTGACCGGTACTAATAGGCCGAGGACTTGACTACTAAGCTGCTACGCGTCCACTGTGCAACTCTGAACAAGCGAACACCCGTGTCGTGATGCCGGGATTGTTTGATATGTTCATAGAGTTACGGCGGTCATGGCGGAGGGGAAACGCCCGGTTACATTCCGAACCCGGAAGCTAAGCCCTCCAGCGCCGATGGTACTGCACTCGTGAGGGTGTGGGAGAGTAGGACGCCGCCGGACAATCTTTCAGAAAGGGCCACCCCCAACAGGGGGTGGCCCTTTCTGCATTCCCCTTTTCCCCGTTTCCCTTTCCTGGTTGATCGCGACCTCGGTTCTCTGGCAATCGGGGTTCACTCGC
>NZ_JAKKFH010000051.1 GCF_022230925.1 Micromonospora alfalfae
CGCCCGCGCGAGCGCACGCGAAGGCGACCGCACGCGAAGGCGACCGCACGCGAAGGCGACCGCCCGCGCGAGCGCACGCGAAGGCGACCGCACACGAAGGCGACCGCACGCAGCACGTGCGACGGCGTTAGCGAGGAGAACCCGCGACGGGCACCGCGAACGCGCCCCCACGGAGAGCGCGCGGACGACCCGTTACGGCGTCAGGGCCGGCGGGGGTGGCCCTTGAGGTGCCGGCCCAGCTCGCGGGCGATCTCCCGGTTGGCGTCGCGCTCGGCCAGGGTCTGCCGCTTGTCGTAGGAGCGCTTGCCCTTGGCGAGGGCCAGTTCGACCTTGGCGTAGCCGTTCTCGAAGTACATCGACAGCGGAACGAGGGTCACCCCGCCCTCGCGGACCTGGTCCAGGATGCGGTCGATCTCGGCACGGTGCAGCAGCAGTTTGCGGTTGCGGCGCGGGGCGTGGTTGGTCCACGTGCCGTAGGTGTACTCGGCGATGTGCAGGCCGTACAACACGATCTCGCCGTCGCGCTCGTGCGCGAACGCGTCCACCAGCGAGGCCCGCCCCTCGCGCAGCGACTTCACCTCGGTGCCGACCAGCACGATGCCCGCCTCGTACGTGCGCAGCACCGTGTACTCGTGCCGGGCCTTTTTGTTCGAGGCGATCAACCGGCGGGCGGGTGGCTTGGACGGAGTCACCAGGCGACGATATCCGGCTGCCGGAGCAGTCGTACCGGCCGGCTCAGTCGCGTGCCGGGTGCGGGGGGCGTAGTCGTGCGGTGAGTTCCCGTACCGCGTCCGTGAACGCCTCCTGCGACTCGCACGGCCAGTGTCCGAGGATCGGTGGGGGAACGCTGTCGCTGGGCGCCGGCACGACGTCCTGCGGGTCGGTCAACCGCCGGTCCACGCTTGCCGGCGGACCGGTCAGCGTCTCGGCCTCCCCGGGGCGGTGGGAGGCGAAGATCCAGCCGCCGATCGGGTCGGTGTCCCGCCACAGGTTGATCCAGCGCCAGCCGATTCGTTCGCCGATCTCCCGCAGCGCCGGCTCGTCGGCGTAGGCCGGGAAGAGCCGGGAGTACAGCCGGCCCAGCGGTGACCCATAGGTCAGCAGGGCTACCCGCTCGGTGATCCGGGTGGGCAGTTGCAGAACCGTGGCGGCGAGCAGCACCGAGCCGTGGCTGTGCCCGGCCAGCAGCACACCCTGCCCCTGTTCCACCAGGTAGGTGATCCGCTTGGCCAACTCCGGCACGGCCCGCTCGGCGTAGCAGGGCGGCGCGAACGGGTGCGCCGCCCGGGGCCAGAAGGTGCCCAGATCCCAGAGCACGCCCACGTACCGACGGAACTGCGCCGTCCGGTACGCGAAGATGCCGCCCACGACCAGGCCGAGCAGGATCGCGGCGATCACGTAGCTACCGGAACCGATCAGGAAGTTGACCATGCCCTCCGGCACGCCGACGTAGCGCTGCGCCACGTCGCCGGGTAGGAGTTGGAGCAGGCCGAGCACGCTGGTGGCCAGGCCGAGCGCCGCCAGGCCGGCGTACACCACGGAGAGCGGTTCCAACCGTTCGGTGAAGCGGGCCCGGGCCACCGCCTGCTCGACCCGCCGCAGCCGGCCCGCCGCGCTCGGCGGCGCGTCCGGGAAGTCGGCGGCGACGATCGCCCGGGCGGCCCGCCGCCGCCCGCGCCGGGTCATCCTGGTGACCACGCCGGCCACCAGCAGCGCGGTCACCACGGCCAGGAAAAACCCGAAGATCGCCCATTTGTACGCCAGCGGAGGGCTGGTTTCCAGGCCGTCCGCTGTCGTACCCTCGCGATCGAGCAGGTCCGACACCCGGTAGACCAGCTCGGCCGAGAACGCCACCGCGAGCCCGGCCGAGATCGTCATGAAGACCGGCGCTCCCAGCGCGCGTATGGGTGACCGGCTCTGCCCGCCGCCCCGCCGCCAGATCACCAGCGTGGCGAGCGCGACCACCAGCACCGTCTGGCTGACGAACAGCCAGGCCACGATCGCGCCGTAACCGGGCAGCGCGCCGCCTTGCGGCCATGGGGCCGGGCTGATGACGATGTGCACGATCACCAGCATCGTGAGGCCGCAGGCGATGGTGCGCAGCCCGCGGAATACGCCGTCCACCCGGGGTGACGGGTCGGTGCGGTCGATGCTCGGCACCACGGTGACCAGGGCCAGGCAGGCCAGCAGCACCGCCGCGGTGGCGGTCAGCAGGATCACCATCACCCACGAGCGGTGCTGGCTGGCCCGCGCGGCGAGCAGGCTGCCGCTCAGCGTGCCGAAGGCCGCCGCGACGTGGACGGAGCGCAGCCGACCCACCAGCGGCTCGCCGTCCCACTGGCCGACGGCGCTCAACCGGTGTTTCGACGCCCGGCTCGACGGCGTCCGGAACGCGTCGAACGAATGGCCCGGGCGAGCGCCCAGCCACCAGACGAGCCCGATGGCGGCGACCGGCACGAACGCCAGCACACCCAGGCGCAGACCGGTCGGTCGCCCGCCGAGCCAGGACAGCCAGCTCCGGCCGGCCAGGCACGACGGGGTGTCCATGCAGCGCCAGGCGATCAGGTCCAGCGCCACCCCGACGATGGTGAGCACGTAGAGCATGGTGAGGGTGAGGGCGAGCACCCGGCACAGCGCCATGAAACCGCGCTTCGAGACGGTGTTCGCCGGGCGCATCCAGAGCGCCACGTTGCAGAGCATGAACGGCAGCAGGAAGACCAGTGACAGCGTCCGCACGGCCGTGCCGGACGGCAGGTCACTCCAGCGGTACGCCTCCAGCGTCACCCCGTCCGTCCCGGTGGAGTCCGGATAGCCGGGGCGCGGTCGGTAGAAACCTCCGCTGCGGTCCCCGGCGACCTGGTGCACGTACGGCCGGTCCAACACCTGGTCCGCGCCCGCGCCGGAGACACCGTGCACCCGTAGCTCCACGATCCCGCCCGACGTCGTCGGTCCGGTCGGTGTCGCGTCCGCCATGGGCCCCCCGAGGTGTGCGCGGCAACCGGGCGGGTCGTCGATGTCCGGCCACCCGCGCGGCTCCCCGGCTTACCCGTCTGCGGGGCGGTCAACCGTGGGCCGGGCCTCGGCGATGGTGCGGTCGACCCTCGACAGGTGATTTCATGGCGCCATGGCGAACCCGGTGATCCTGACCGTCGACGACGACCCCGTGGTGTCCCGGGCGGTGGCCCGGGACATCCGGCGCCGGTACGGCGACCGCTACCGGGTGTTGCGGGCGTCCTCCGGCCCGGAGGCGCTGGACGCGCTGCGCGAGGTCAAACTGCGGGGCGAACAGGTGGCGCTGCTGCTGGCCGACCACCGGATGCCGGAGATGACCGGCGTCGAGTTCCTGGAAGCGGCAATGGACATCTTCCCGGCGGCCCGCCGGGTGCTGCTCACCGCGTACGCGGACACCGACGCCGCGATCGAGGCCATCAACGTGGTCGACCTGGACCACTACCTGCTCAAGCCCTGGCACCCGCCGGAGGAGAAGCTGTACCCGGTGGTCGACGGGCTGCTGGAGGCGTGGGCGGTCACCCCGGACGCGGCCAGCGCGGAGATCCGGGTCGTCGGGCACCGCTGGTCGGCCCCGTCGTTCAAGGTCCGCGACTTCCTGGCCCGCAACCTGGTGCCGTACCGGTGGCTGTTGTCCGACGACCCGGAGGGGGTCCGGTTGCTCGACGCGGCCGGGGCCACCGAGGCGGACGTGCCCCTGGTGGTGACGCCGGAGGGCAAGGCGTTGGTCGCCCCGAGCGAGGCCGAGTTGGCCGCGCTGGCCGGGTTGACTGTGGTGCCGGCGTGTGACTTCTACGACCTGGTGGTGATCGGCGGCGGCCCCGCCGGTCTCGGTTCGGCGGTGTACGGCGCGTCGGAGGGGCTGCGCACCGTGCTCGTGGAGCGACGGGCGACCGGCGGTCAGGCCGGGCAGAGCAGCCGCATCGAGAACTACCTGGGCTTCCCGGACGGCGTCTCCGGCGCGCAGTTGACCGATCGGGCTCGGCGGCAGGCGGTCAAGTTCGGCGCCGAGCTGCTCAGCGCCCGGGAGGTGGTCGGTCTCAGCGAGGCCGGCGGTGCCCGCCTGCTGCGCTTCGGCGACGGCACCGAGATCGCCGCGCACACCGTGGTGCTGGCCACCGGCGTGTCGTACCGGGTGCTCGACGCACCTGGGCTGGCCGACTTCACCGGGCGGGGGGTGTTCTACGGCGCCGCCGCCACCGAAGCGCCGAGCTGCGTCGAGCAGGACGTCTACATCGTCGGCGGGGCCAACTCCGCCGGCCAGGCGGCGGTCCACTTCTCCCGGTACGCGTCGAGGGTGCACCTGCTCATCCGTGGTGCGGACCTGACCGCCTCGATGTCGCGTTACCTGATCGACCAGCTGGAACGGATCGACAAGATCATCGTGCACCCGCACACCGCCGTGGTCGGCGGGGCGGGGGAGGACCACCTGGAACGGCTCACCCTGTGCGACACCCGCACCGGGGAGGCCCGCTCAGTCGACACCTCCTGGCTGTTCATCTTCATCGGCGCGGAGCCCCGCACCGACTGGCTGGACGGGGTGCTGGTCCGTGACGACCGTGGTTTCATCGTGACCGGTCCGGATCTGCTCGCCGGGGGGCGGCGGCCGGCCGGCTGGTCGCTGTCGCGCGACCCGTACCACCTGGAAACCAGCGTGCCGGGCGTGTTCGCCGCCGGGGACGTGCGGGCCGAGTCGGTCAAACGGGTCGCCTCGGCCGTTGGCGAGGGTGCGATGGCGGTGTCGCTGGTGCACCGCTACCTGGAGGCCCAATGAGCCGGTGTTGCGAGCCCCGCAGTCGCGAGCGAAGGAGTCCCTGTGCCCACCGAGTCTGACCGCCTGACACCGGCGCAGTTGCGCACCCTGTTCCTGTTCGAGGCGCTCGACGACGGGCAGCTCGACTGGCTGGCCGAGCACGGCCGGGTCGAGCAGCGCGCCGGCGGCACCCTCGTGTACGGCGAGGGTGAGCCCGCGACCTGCTTCTTCGTGCTGGTGCGCGGGGCGGTGGCGTTGAGTCGCCTGGTGCGCGGCGACGACGTCGAGGTCAGCCGAACCGACCAGCGCGGGGTGTACGGCGGGGCCACTCAGGCGTACCTGGGTGACCAGGTCGAGCAGATCTACCGCAACAGCCTGCGGGCGGTGACCGACGCGGAGTTCTTCGTGCTACCGGCGGAGGACATGGCGTACGCCCTGCGGTCCTGGTTCCCGATGCCCATGCACCTGTTGGAAGGGTTGTTCTTCGGGATGCGGGACAGCCAGGCCATCGTCGGTGAGCGGGAGCGGTTGCTGGCGCTCGGTTCGCTCTCGGCGGGGCTGACCCACGAGCTGAACAACCCGGCCGCGGCGGCGGTGCGGGCCACGTCGGTTCTGCGGGACCGGGTCGCCGGCATGCGGCACAAGCTCGCCATGATCGCCGACGGGCGGCTCGACGGAAGCGCCCTGCACGGCCTGGTCGCCCTGCAGGAGGAGGCGGTCTCCCGGGTGGCCACCGCGCCGAAGTTGACCCCGATGGCCACCTCCGACGCCGAGGACACCCTCACCGACTGGCTGGAGGAGCACGGGGTCGGCGGAGCCTGGGACCTGGCGCCGATCCTGGTCGGCGGTGGACTCGACGCAGCCTGGCTGGCGCGGGTGAAGGACGCGGTCGGGGCCGCGGACCTGGAAGCGGCGGTGCGGTGGCTCACCTACACCGTCGACACCGAGCTGCTGATGCGCGAGATCGGCGACGCGGTCACCCGGATCTCCGGGCTCGTGGACGCCGCCAAGCAGTACTCGCAGCTGGACCGCGCGCCGCACCGGGTGGTGGACGTGCACGACCTGCTCGACGCCACGCTGGTGATGTTCAAGGGCAAGATCCCCGCCGAGGTCAAGCTGGTCCGCGAGTACGACCGGGACCTACCACCCGTCCCGGCGTACGCGGCCGAGCTGAACCAGGTGTGGACCAACCTGATCGACAACGCGTTGGGCGCGATGGGGGAGAAGGGTGTGCTGACCGTCCGCACCGGACGCATCGGCGACCAACTGGCGGTGGAGATAGTCGACACCGGGCCGGGCATTCCGCCGCAGGTGCGCCCGCGCATCTTCGAACCGTTCTTCACCACCAAGCCGGTCGGCGCCGGCACCGGTCTGGGGTTGGACATCTCGTACCGGATCGTGGTGCACAAACACCACGGCGACATCAGGGTGGAGACCGAGCCGGGACGCACCATCTTCCGAGTCCTGCTGCCGATCATCGAGGGCGCACCGGACGCGCCCCACGACCCGCCGACCACCTAGCGGCAGCACGCGGTCCCGGGCACGATCAGGCGGCGCCCAGATCAAGCAAGTCCCCTCGGCCCGCGCCGCCCCGCGCCGCCC
>NZ_JAKKFH010000052.1 GCF_022230925.1 Micromonospora alfalfae
GGGTTCAGGCTGGGCTTGCGGTGACGGAGGTGGCCGATCGGTTCGGCGTCTCCCGCCAGGCGGTGCACCGGTGGTTGCGCTGGTATGCCGAGGAGGGCTTGGACGGATTGCGGGACCGCTCGCACCGGCCCCAGGGGCACCCGGCCCAGACCTCGGCAGAGGTCGAGTCGGTTATTTGCGAGCTGCGCCGTGGCCATCCTCGGTGGGGTCAGCGGCGGCTGCACTACGAGTTGGGCCGTCGGGGTTGTCCCGGTCCGGTTCCGTCGTTGAGCACGATCTATCGGGTGTTGGTCCGGCATGGGCTGATCGATCCCGTGCCTCGCCGTCGTCGGCGGGAGGACTACCGGCGGTGGGAACGTGGCCGGCCGATGGAGCTGTGGCAGATGGACATCGTGGGTGGTGTCATGCTCGCCAACGGGCGGGAGGCCAAGGTCGTCACCGGCGTGGACGATCACTCCCGGTTCTGCGTCATCGCCGCTGTCGTTCCTCGGGCCACCGGCCGGGCCGTCTGCCTCGCCTTCGCCGAGGCTCTGCAACGGTTCGGGATGCCCGAGGAGGTGCTGACCGACAACGGCAAGCAGTTCACCGCCCGGTTCAACGCCGGTGGTGGGGAGGTGATGTTCGACCGAATCTGCCGGGAGAACGGCATCACCCACCGGCTTACCAAGCCACGCTCACCCACCACCACTGGCAAGGTCGAACGGTTTCACCAGACCCTGCAACGTGAACTGCTCGATGACGTTGAGGTCTGGGCCGACCTGGCCGAAGTTCAGGCAGCCATCGACGCCTTCCGCCACGAATACAACACCGCACGGCCCCACCAGTCTCTCGGGATGGCGTTCCCGGCGGAAAGGTTCGCCACCCGCCCCACCGAGGCGTTGTCCCTGCGGCTGCCGCCAGCGCTGACCACGGCCCGAACGGGTCCGGATGACGCGCCACCGGTCGCGCTGCCGAACCCACGTCCGTCACCCGAGCAGCAGCCGGCCACCACTGCGGCGCCGCTGGTCATGGCGGCCAACGGCGTCGACCCGGTCAACCTCGCCGTCGAGATCAGTCGCACCGTTCCCGCCTCGGGCAACCTCGCCGTTTGCGGGCAACAGTTCTGGCTCGGCCCCACCAGGGCCGGACTCACGATCGGCCTCTGGGCCGACACCTCCGTCGTCCACCTCCTCCTCGACGACGTCCGGCTCAAGACCGTCCCCTCCCGGCTCACCCCCACCCACCTGCGTCAGCTCCTCGCCGACGGCGGCCGCCCCGCCGGACCGCCCCCGGTCACCGCCGGCCAGCTCAAGCCGGGGGCTCCCGTCGAGGTCGACCGGCTCGTCAATCCCATCGGCCTGGTCAGCCTCGCCGGCCGGCAACACCCCATCGGCTACCACCTCGCCGGCCGACGCGTCACCATCCGCCTCGACCGCGGCGTGCTGCACCTGCTCGACGCCGACCGGACACTGCTGCGCAGCCTGCCAAATCCGCTGACCCTGGCCGAGCAGGCCCGCATCCGCGACGCCCGTCCCGCCGGACCCCCACCCGTCCCGGCAGCCCAGCCGCTACGCGTCGAACGACGCGTCAGCAGCCGCGGCGCCCTAGTCATCGCCGGCCAGAAAATCCATGTCGGCATCGGCTACGCCGGTCGAACCGTCACCGTCGAAGACGCCGACACCACCTTCCGCATCCACGACGACGACCAAGCCGATCGCTAGATTCAAGGTCCGTAAACCCGAACCTCCACGCCAGCGCAAGACGCCGACCGGCACCTGAATCAGGATGGGCCCGATGAGAGTCCCCACCCCGTTGATCGGCTGTCGTGTCGACGCACGGCCTTCGACTACCAGGTTCGGCTCAGCCTCTCCGCGCTCGACCCCGACGAGGGCTACCGAGTCGACGCCGAACTGGCCATCGAAACTCCGTTCCTGCTCTGCGACCCGGACGGGAAATGGCACGAACTTGACCCCGGTGCCGGCGCCCGCCTGGCGCCCGTCCTGGACCTGTTCGGCCAGACCATCACCAGCGTTGAGATCCGCGGCAAGGGTGCCCTCCATCTGGCCTTCGGCAACGGCGCCGAGTTGCACGTCGGACCCGACCACAACTACGAGTCCTGGCACCTGACGGGAACGGGAGTCGACCCGATAACCGTCGGCCCAGACGGCGAAGCCGACTGGCAGCCGCCTCCCCAGCCTGAACCGCGCCACATCGGTTAACATCCATCCATGATCGTCTAGCCGGACGTGTTACAGATCAAGTGACAGCGATCCGTAACGCATCAAGTGGAGCCCGACATCGCCGGCAGCCGGCGCACAGCTAGTTCCGC
>NZ_JAKKFH010000053.1 GCF_022230925.1 Micromonospora alfalfae
AAGGCGCAGGGGCGCAAGGCGCGGGGGCGCAAGGCGCAGGGGCGCAAGGCGCGGGGGCGCGGAGTGATGCCACAAACGAGTCAGCTCGAAAGGACCGCAACACCATGTCCCGGACCACAGTGCCCGACCGCGCCACCACACCGAGCCGACCGCACCTGCCGCTGCGTCCGCTCTGGCTCTGCCGGGTCTGCGCCGCACCCTGGCCGTGCTCGGTCGCCCGACTCGCTCTTTGTCAGGAGTACGCGCACGATCGGATCGGGTTGAGCGTCTACCTGTGCGCGGTTCTGCACGAGGCCGCCGTCGACCTGTACCGGCTCAACCCGCACGACGGCCCCGAGCCCGCGGCGCTCTTCACCCGCTTCCTCGGCTGGGCGAGACCGCGACAGATGCTTTGAGCGGGGCGCTCCGGATCAGGGGTGGGTCATCCGAAGCAGGTCCAACGTCTCGTCGAGCTGGGTCTCGGTGAGCTTGCCGGAGTCGACGTGACCCCGGGAGATGACCACCTCGCGGATCGAGGTCTGCTTTGCCAGCGCCTCCTTGGCGATGGACGCGGCCTCGTCGTACCCCAGGTAGCGGTTGAGTGGGGTGACGATCGACGGTGAGCCCTCGGCGTACGCCAGGCAGACCTCGGCGTCCGCGACCAGGCCGACCACCAGCCGGTCGGCGAAGAGCCGGCTCACCGCGGAGAGCAGCCGAATCGACTCCAGCAGGTTGCGGCCCATCACCGGGAGCATCACGTTCAGCTCGAAGTCGCCCTGTGAGCCGGCGAAGCCGACTGTCGCGTCGTTGCCGACCACCTGGGCGCAGACCTGCCGCATCGCCTCGGCGACCACCGGGTTGACCTTGCCCGGCATGATCGACGAGCCGGGCTGGAGGTCCGGGATGCGCAGCTCGCGCAGACCGGCGCGGGGTCCGGAGCCCATCCAGCGGATGTCGTTGGCGATCTTGTAGAGGCCGATCGCCACGGTCCGCAACTGCCCCGAGGTTTCCACCAGCGCGTCCCGCGCGCCCTGCGCCTCGAAGTGGTTACGCGCCTCGCTCAGCGGCAACCCGGTCGACTCGCGCAGCTTGTCGATCACGGCGGCGGCGAAGCCGAGCGGGGTGTTGATCCCGGTCCCCACGGCGGTGCCGCCCAACGGCAGCTCGGCCAGTCGGGGCAGCGCGCCCTCCAGTCGTTCGATCCCGTAGCGAACCTGGGCGGCGTACCCACCGAACTCCTGCCCGAGGGTGACCGGTGTGGCGTCCATCAGGTGCGTACGCCCAGCCTTGACCACCGTCTCGAACTCCGCCGCCTTGGCCTCCAGCGCGGCTGCCAGATGCGCCAGCGACGGCAGCAGGTCCTCCACGATGAACTGGGTGGCCGCCAGGTGGATCGAGGACGGAAAGACGTCGTTGCTCGACTGGGAGGCGTTCACGTGGTCGTTCGGATGCACAGGTGAGCCCAACTCACGGCTCGCCAGGGTGGCGATCACCTCGTTGGTGTTCATGTTCGACGACGTGCCCGAGCCGGTCTGGAACACGTCCACCGGGAACTGGTCGTCGTAGCCACCGTCGGCGACGTGGGCGGCGGCGGCGGTGATGGCGGCGGCCACGTTGGCGTCGATCACGCCCAGCTCGCCGTTGACCTCGGCCGCCGCGCCCTTGATCTGGGCGAGGGCCTTGATCTGGGCCGGTTCGAGGCCCCGGCCGGAGATGGGAAAATTCTGCACCGCACGCTGGGTCTGCGCCCGCCACAGCGCCTCGGCGGGCACCTCCACCTCGCCCATCGAGTCGCGTTCGATGCGGTAACCGGTCGCCTCTGGAGTCGTCACGCGTACCATCCTGCCGCGCCCGTGGCCGACTCGCAGATGATCCGTCAGCCCAACTCGGCGAGCAGCCGTTCCACCTCGCGCTGGTCCGGCGACTCGACCTGCCGGAACAGCGCCAACGCCTGCTCCAGGTGTGCGCGGGCCGCCGTCGGATCCGTGTCCCGTACGCAGCGGGCGATGCCCTCCAACGCCCGGGCCTTCTCGTAGCGGGCACCGAGCCCGCTGGCGTCGACGAGCACCCGACGGTGCAGGTCGAGCGCGCTGGCCACGTCCCCCTGTTCGAGGATTGCCCGGGCCAGCAGGTTGCGGGACGCGCACTGGCCGATGCGGTCGCCGGCGTCGACCATCGCCACCAACCCTTCCCGGTGCAGCCCGGCGGCATGATCCGGCTGTCCGGCGTTGCGCTCCAGCACACCGATCTCGTTCAGCAGCTCACCTTCGCCAAACCGATTGCCGGCCTTCCGCTTCAGGCGTAGGGCAAACCGCAGCAGCCGACGCGCCGGCTCGTCGTCACCCAACCGGTGGCGGATCATGCCCAGGTGCCCCAACGCGTTGCCGATCTGGCGCGGGTCGCCGAGCTCGCGAGCCAGCGCCAGGTGCCGCCGACACGTACGCAGCGCCTCGTCGTACCGTCCCCACAGCAGCAGGGTCACCGAAAGATTGTTCAGGGTGTTGGCCAGTGGCACCTGCTCCTGCATCCGCCGGGCCAGCTCCGCGGATGCCTCCAGGCACTCCCAACCCCGGCGGTAGTCGCCACTGGCGACGTAAGAGTTGCCCAGGTTACCCAGGGTGTTGCGTACATCGCTCCGCAACCCGAGCCGGCGGTAGACGTCGAGCGCCCTCTCCATCAGCCGGTTCGACTCGCCGAACCGGCCCAACCGGTAGTGGGCCGAGGCGAGGTAGTTGAGCATCATCGCCACCGCCTCCTCGGTACCAAGTTCCTCGGCCATACGCAGCCCAACCACATGCGTCTCGATCAACTCGTCGAGGTGGCCACCCTCGAACTGGGCGTACCAGCTGGCCCTCGCCAGTTGCCAGCAGTGCCGGCGGAAACCCTCAGCTTCGGCCAGGCGGACCAGGGCGGTGATCGCGGCCAGGTTGTCGTCGAACCATCCTCGGCCCTGCTCGGCAACGGGCAGGACCAGATCGGGACGCGCCGGCTCGGGCAGCAGCGTCAGGCTGAAGTTGGAGGAGAGCTCACTCTTGCGGGCGATCACCGTGGCGACGTGCAGGTGATGGTCGAGCAGACGTTCGATGCCGTCCCGCCGTTCACCCGCCCACCCCGGCTCGGCGACGAGCGTCCGCGCGTACTCCCGCACCAGGTCGTGCAACCGGTAGCGGCCGGGCTCCGTCTCCTCGACCAGGTTCGCGTCGACCAGCTCGTCGAGCCGGTCCTGCGCCTTTGGAAGCGACTGCCCGGTGAGGGCGGCGGCCACCGGGATGTCGAACCGCACCCCCGGGTGCAGGCCCAACAACCGGAACGCGCGCTGCGCGACAGGGGACACCTGGGCGTACGACAGGGCGAAGGCGCGGCCGACCGACCGCTCGCCCACCTCGAACTCGGCCAGGGGATCCGGTCGGCTGGTCAACCGCTCGGCCAGGTCGGCGATTCGCCAACGGGGCCGGTGTGCCAGCCGGGCGCCGGCCAGCCGGATGGCCAGCGGCAGGTGTCCGCAGCGTCGGACGACCTCGGCGGCCGCCTCCGGCTCCGCCGCCACCCGGGCCACGCCGACGACCCGCCCGAGCAACTCGACCGCCTCGTCGCTGTCGAGCACGGGCAGCGACGAGGGTCGCCCCTCATCCACCCCTACCAGCCGGCGGCGGCTGGTGATCAGGATCAGGCAGTGCGAGCCGTTGGGCAGCAGTGGTGTCACCTGGTCGGCGGTCGCCGCGTTGTCGAGCACCAGCAGGGCCCGTCGACCGGCAAGTTCGCTACGCCAGAGCGCCAACCGGTCGTCCTGGCTCGTCGGCACCCTTTCGGCGGGCACACCGAGCTGCCGCAGGAGCGTGGCGACCGCCGCGGCCGGCGTCAACGGGGTGCGCTCGCTGTGCCCGTGCAGGTCGATGTAGAGCTGGGCGTCCGGATAGTCGCCTGCGAGAGTGCTGGCGAGATGCACAGCGAGGGTGGTCTTCCCGCTGCCCGCCATGCCGTCGATGAGCTGGATCCGGGCCCCGGCCTCCACCTCCTTGACCAGGCGGGCCATCGTCTGCTGCCGGCCGGTGAAGTCGCCGATCGCGCGGGGCAGCGAGCGGACCGGAGCGGACGGCCGCGCTTCCCGACCGGCCAGGGCCAGGTCACCGGCGAGCACCCGCTGGTGCAGCTCCTGCAACTCGGCGCCCGGCTCGATGCCCAGCTCGTCGGCGTAGGTCCGCCGGCCCTCCCGGTAGACCGCGAGCGCGTCGGCCTGCCGCCCGACCGCGGACAGTGCCAGCATCAGTTGTCCGCGCAGCCGTTCCCGCACCGGGTGCTGGTCGACGCTCTCGGCGAGTTCGCCGATCAGCTCGGCGGCCCGCCCGAGGCGCAGCTCCACATCGACGCATTCCTCCAGCGCGGTGAGACGCTGCTCGTCGAGTGCCTGTGCACGGCGGCGGACGCTCCGGCTCGGGATTCCGCCCAACGCCGGCCCACGCCACAACGCCAGGGCGGCGCGGAATTCGGCACGCGCGTCGACCAGGCGACCGGCAGTGGCGGCGGCTCGGGCAGCCTCCACGCCCCGGGTGAAGACCTCGACGTCCAGGTCGGTCGTTCCGGTACGCACCCCGTACCCCGCCGGGTCGGTGACGATGAGGTCCGGTGCCAGCCCGAGTTCGGTGAAGCGCCGGCGCAACCGCGACACGCAGGTCTGCAACTGCGCCCGGGCGGTGGCCGGCGGGCGGTCCTCCCACACCGCGTCGACCAGCTCGTCGACCGGCACGAGCCGGCCGGCCCGCAACAAGAGCGTGGCGAGCACGATCCGGTCGCGCCCGGCGGTGACAGTGGACTCGCCACCGCCCACCCGCAGGGGCCCCAGGATCCCGAACCGCATCTGCTCTCCCGCGTCAATGGTGCAACTTCCAGCAGAGTAGTCCGGTGGTAACGGACCGCCTCGGTCAGGCGATAGTGATCTGAGAGCGGATCGACAGCGGTGCGCCGCACACTCATTCCGAGTTGTCGGTGACGGCATCCGACGGGGGCGGTGCGCCCGTCCCACCCCAGGGGGCGGGCGTACCGATGTCGGCAGAGCACAGGCGACAGAACGGGCGCCGGGCGAATTCGCCC
>NZ_JAKKFH010000054.1 GCF_022230925.1 Micromonospora alfalfae
GCGCCCCGCGCCAAGATCGTGCTCGAACCAGGAAGTAGTGGCCTCGGCAACACGCCGAGGCCACTACTTCAATGATCGAGCGCGATCTTGAGCGTGTTAACGCGATCTTGGGGCTTGTTGAGCGTCGGCCGATCGGTCAGAGCCGCACGTCGGGCCACTGGGGGTCGCGGCCGAGGTAGGCGAGCAGGGCACTGACGTCGTCGGCCTCCGCACCAGCATCGAGGGCCGGGGCGTACGCGCCGTAGTTTCGCAACGGCTCGACGATCTGCCGGGCGACCTCCAGCAGGGGGCGGGCCAGCTCGTCGCGGAGCGGGGACGGCTGCCCGGTGGCCGCCGCGATGTCCCAGGCATGCACTGCCGCATCCAGGGCGCACGCCACGGCAGCGACCTCGGCCGGCAGCTTGCCCTGCGGCAGCGGCGTGGGCACCTCCGGGTCGTCGTCGGCGACACGGTTCCAGGCCTGGGCGGACGCGTCGAGGGCGGCGCGCAGCCCGATGAGTTTGTCGCCCTCGATCCGACCGGACGGCGCGAACGGGTCCTCCTGCGGCCCAGCCCCGCCGACGATCGCCGCCGCGAAGGCGGTCTGGTCGCCGGTCGCGTGCTGGAGCACCTGGGTGACAGTCCACTGCTCGCAGGGGGTGGGCAGGTCCCAGGCGTCGGACGGGATTCCCTCGGCGGTCGTCCGGAGCGCCTTGTGCGCCTCGTCGAGCACGATCCGCCACTGTCCAGCTGCCATCTCACTCATTGTCCCGACCCTCTCCGCCGACCCCATCGAGCGAGCCTGTGCGCTCACTCGCGAAACGGAATGTTCCGCTCCGTTCTGCAATCAGACTAGCAGACCGGAACGATCCGTTCCACTAGTAACCCGCGTCGGCGTACAACACATCGAGCGCGGCACCCGGACGGGTACCGCGCTCGACGAAGTGGTTCGGGTCAGACGTTGAAACCGAGGGAGCGGAGCTGGTCCCGACCCTCGTCAGTGATCTTGTCCGGGCCCCACGGCGGGAGCCACACCCAGTTGATCCGGATGTCGTTGACCAGGCCGCCGCCGGGGCCGGTGGTCAGCGCCTGCCGGGTCTGGTCCTCGATGACGTCGGTCAGCGGGCAGGCCGCCGACGTGAGCGTCATGTCCAGGGTGGCGACGTTCTCGTCGTCGACGTGGACGCCGTACACCAGGCCCAGGTCGACCACGTTGATGCCGAGCTCCGGGTCGACGACATCCTTCATCGCCTCCTCGATGTCGGCGATCATCGCCTTGCTGACGCCGGCACCGTCCGCCGAAGCGGCAGCGTCGCCGGCACCCGCCGAAGCGGCAACATCGCTGCCAGCCGCCGAAGCGGCAACATCGCCGGTCACCGCATCGGTCTGCGCCGCGACCGCGTCACCGGCCTCCGGCGTCGCCGCAGTAGCCGTGTTCTCGCTGCTCATGCCGTCTCTCCGTTTCGCTCCGTGACGCCACGAGGCACCATCGCGTCGCACCACTGACTCGCTCGCTGACGCTCGCTCACGCCTTCACCTCCGGGCTCACGCCCACACCGGCGCGTGCCGCGGCGTCCTTGAACGCCATCCACGGCAGCAGCGCGCACTTCACCCGGGCGGGGTAACGGGCCACACCCGCGAAAGCAACCCCGTCACCGAGCACGTCCTCGTCCGGCGTGACCTGGCCACGTCCGGACATCAACTCCACGAACGCCTCGTGCACCTCGAATGCTTCCCCGGCGCCCCGACCACGCAGCAACTCGTGCAGCACACTCGCCGATGCCTGACTGATCGAGCAGCCCATCCCGTCGTACGAGATGTCGTGCAGCACCGTGCCGTCGGTGGCCACCCGGACGGTGACCTCGTCACCGCAGGTGGGGTTGACGTGGTGCGCCTCCGCGACCTGGTCACCCGGGTCGTCGGCGTCGCGCAGGCCACGCCCGTGCGGGCGCTTGTAATGGTCCAGGATGATCTCCTGGTAGAGCTGGTCGAGCTGCATCAGTCGAACACCTTCCGCACCTGCTCCAGACCGGCCACCAGAGCGTCGATCTCCTCGGTGGTGGTGTAGAGGTAGAACGAGGCCCTGGTCATGGCCGGAACGCCGAACCGGCTGCACACCGGCTTGGCACAGTGGTGACCCACCCGCACCTGCACGCCAAGCGAGTCGAGCACCTGACCCACGTCGTGCGGGTGCACGTCACCGAGCGCGAACGAGATGGTGCCGCCCCGGCCCACCGGCACTGTCGGACCAAAGATCCGCAGGTCCGGCACCGAGCCGAGAGCGTCCAGCGCGTACGCCGTGAGCTCCTTCTCGTGCCACTGGATGGCCTGCATCCCGATGCCGGTCAGGTAGTCGACCGCCGCACCCAGCGCGACCGCCTCGGCGATCGGCGGGGTGCCCGCCTCGAAGCGGGCCGGCGGCGCGGCGAACGTCGAACGGGCCATGGTGACCGTCTCGATCATCGAGCCGCCGCCGAAGACCGGCGGCATGGCCGCCAGCAGCTCACCCCGGCCCCAGAGCACACCGATGCCGGTCGGACCGCACATCTTGTGGCCGGTGAAGACGATGTAGTCGGCGTCCAGGTCGACCACGTCGATGGGCAGGTGCGGCACCGACTGCGAGCAGTCCAGCAGCAGCAGCGCGCCCACCTCGCGGACCCGCGCGGTGATCCGGGAGGTGGCGTTGACAGTGCCGAGGATGTTGGACATGTGCACCAGCGAGACGATCTTCGTCCGTTCGGTGACCAGATCTTCCAGGCCCGACTCGTCCAGCCGCCCCTGGTCGGTGACCGGGAACCAGCGCAGGGTCGCGCCGGTCCGCTCGCAGAGCAACTGCCACGGGACGATGTTCGAGTGGTGCTCCATCTCGGAGATCACCACCTCGTCGCCGGGACCGAGCCGGAAGCGGCTGTCGGCGTCCGGACGGAGC
This sequence comes from Micromonospora alfalfae, assembly GCF_022230925.1. Lineage (GTDB taxonomy): Bacteria > Actinomycetota > Actinomycetes > Mycobacteriales > Micromonosporaceae > Micromonospora > Micromonospora alfalfae. The sequence continues at coordinate 2,909 of NZ_JAKKFH010000054.1, forward strand.
GTGGCGTTCGAGAAGGCGTACGCCACGATGTTGATCGCCTCGGTGGAGTTCTTCGTGAACACCACCTCGTCGGTGCTCGGCGCGTTGATGAACGCGGCGATCTTCGCCCGCGCCCCCTCGTACGCCTCGGTGGCCTCGGTGCCCAGAGTGTGCACCGAGCGCGACACGTTGGCGTTGTGCCGCGCGTAGTGCTCGTCGAGCACGTCGAGCACCTGGCGGGGTTTGTGCGAGGTGTTGGCGCTGTCGAGGTAGACCAGCGGGTGCCCGTTGATTTCCCGACCCAGGATCGGGAAATCGGCGCGCACCCGGGCCACGTCGAAACGCGGCACGTTGTCGTACTGCGGCATCCCCGAGGGGATCGCGATGCTGGTCATCTCGGCAGCGCCTCTCCCGCTCAGGCCTTGGCCGTGCCGGCCCCGGCGGCGTACCGCTCGTAGCCCTCGGCCTCGAGCTTGTCGGCCAGCTCCGGGCCGCCCTGCTCGACGATCCGGCCGGCCACGAAGACGTGCACGAAGTCCGGCTTGATGTAGCGCAGGATCCGCGTGTAGTGGGTGATCAGCAGCACGCCGGTGTCACCGTTGTCGCGAACCCGGTTGACGCCCTCGCTGACCACGCGCAGCGCGTCCACGTCGAGACCGGAGTCGGTCTCGTCGAGGATCGCGATCTTCGGCTTGAGCAGCTCCAGCTGGACGATCTCGTGCCGCTTCTTCTCACCACCGGAGAAGCCCTCGTTGACGTTGCGCTGGGCGAACGCCGGGTCCATCTGGAGGCGCTCCATCGCACCGCGCAGCTCGCCGCCCCAGGTACGGAGCTTCGGCGCCTCGCCGTCGATGGCGGTCTTCGCGGTCCGCAGGAAGTTCGCCACCGAGACGCCGGGCACCTCGACGGGGTACTGCATGGCCAGGAAGAGGCCGGCGCGGGCGCGCTCGTCGACCGTCATGGCCAGCACGTCCTCGCCGTCGAGGGTCACCGTGCCGCCGGTGATCTCGTACTTCGGGTGACCGGCGATCGAGTACGCCAGCGTGGACTTGCCGGAACCGTTCGGGCCCATGATCGCGTGGGTCTCGCCCGACTTCACGGTCAGGTCGACACCGGCCAGGATCGGCTTGAGCTCACCCTCGGGCAGCTTGACCGACACCTTCAGGTCGCGGATCTCCAGGGTGCTCATTATCGGGTCACTCCATTACTCGGCGTCAGGCTGAGGTAGATGTCGCCGTCGCGGACTTCGACGGGGTAGACGGGGACGGGTTCGGTGGCGGGCAGGCCGGTCGGCTCTCCGGTGCGCAGGTCGAAGCGCGAGCCGTGCAGCCAACACTCGAGCGTGCAGCCGTCGACCTCACCCTCGGAGAGCGCGACCGAGGCGTGCGAGCACTCGTCGTACGCCGCGTAGAAGCCGCCGTCCTCGCCGTGCACCAGGGCGATCGGCGTGCCGTCGACGTCCGCGCTGATCGCGGTGCCCTTCGGCACGTCCTCGGTGGAGCAGATGCGGATCATCAAGCGCCCGCCTTGGTCAGCCTGGCCTCGATCGCGTCGCCGAGGCTCTCACGCAGCGACTCCACCGGAATCTTGTTGATCAGCTCGGCGAAGAAGCCACGGACCACCAGCCGACGGGCCTCACTCTCCGGAATGCCCCGGGCCATCAGGTAGAACAACTGCTCGTCATCGAAGCGGCCGGTCGCGCTGGCGTGGCCGGCGCCGGAGATCTCGCCGGTCTCGATCTCCAGATTGGGTACGGAGTCCGCCCGTGCGCCGTCGGTGAGCAGCAGGTTCCGGTTGATCTCGTACGTGTCGGTGCCGGTCGCCTCGGCCCGGATGAGCACGTCGCCCACCCAGACGGTGTGCGCGCTCTCGCCCTGCAGAGCGCCCCGGTAGCCGACGTAGCTGCGGCAGTCCGGGACGCTGTGGTCGACCAGCTGCCGGTGCTCCAGGTGCTGGCCGGAGTCGGCGAAGTAGACGCCGTACAGCTCGGCCTCGCCACCGCGCCCGGTGTATTCCACGCTCGTGAACTGCCGGACCAGGTCGCCACCCAGGGAGACCTGGATGTGGATGACCTTGGCGTCGCGGCCCAGCTTGATCTTCAGGTGCTGGGCCTGGACCGCGTCGTCGGCCCAGTCGGCGACAGTGACCAGCGTCAGCTTCGCGCCGTCGGCCACTGCCACCTCGACGTTGTCGGCCAGAGTGGCCGACCCGACGTGCTCCAGCACCACTGTCGCCTCGGCGAACCGGCCCACCTCGACGAAGGTGTGACCGAACGCCGGCTGCTCGACGCCCTCGCCGACCACCCGCAGCCGCACCGCCTCGCCGAGCACCACGTCGGGGGCCACCCGCAGCAGCAGGGCGTCCGCGGAGGCACCGTAGGCCAGCGCGCTGACCCGGTCGACCGGGGTCAGCACGCTGCCGACCCGCTCGTCGTCACGGCCGATCCGGGTGATGGCGACGCCCTCGGGCAGGTCACCGTACTCGTGTCGGACCGCGCCGGTCGCGGCCGGCGCCTCTGTGGTCAGGCCGCGGAGGCGCTTGAGCGGGGTGAAGCGCCACTCCTCCTCCAGGCCGGTGAGGGCCGGGAAGTCGGCGACGTCGTACGAGCGCAGCGCCTGCGACTTGGTGCTGGGCGGCGGCGCGGAAGCCTGGGTAGTCATTTCTTCCTTGGTCTGTCTGTTCCGTGACGACGAGTTGGGGCCGGGTGTGACGGACCGAGATTCCGGCCCGTCACGGGGAGCGGCGGCGTCAGCCGACCGCGCCCTCCATCTGAAGCTCGATCAAGCGGTTGAGCTCCAGGGCGTACTCCATCGGGAGCTCCTTGGCGATCGGCTCGATGAAGCCGCGCACGATCATGGCCATCGCCTCGTCCTCACTCAGGCCCCGGCTCATCAGGTAGAAGAGCTGGTCGTCGCTGATCTTGGAGACGGTCGCCTCGTGACCCATCGACACGTCGTCCTCACGGATGTCGACGTACGGGTAGGTGTCCGAGCGGGAGATCGTGTCGACCAGCAGTGCGTCGCACTTGACGGTGCTCCGGCTGTGGTGCGAACCCTCCAGCACCTGCACCAGACCCCGGTACGAGGTGCGGCCGCCGCCACGGGCGATCGACTTCGACACGATGGTCGAGGAGGTGTGCGGCGCGGCGTGCACCATCTTGGCGCCCGCGTCCTGGTGCTGACCCTCGCCGGCCATCGCCACCGAGAGCACCTCGCCCTTGGCGTGCTCGCCGGTCATGTAGACAGCCGGGTACTTCATGGTCACCTTGGAGCCGATGTTGCCGTCGACCCACTCCATGGTCGCGCCCTCGTGGCAGACGGCGCGCTTGGTGACCAGGTTGTAGACGTTGTTCGACCAGTTCTGGATGGTCGTGTAGCGGCAGCGCGCGTTCTTCTTGACGATGATCTCCACGACCGCGCTGTGCAGCGAGTCGGAGGAGTAGAGCGGCGCGGTGCAGCCCTCGACGTAGTGCACGTACGCACCCTCGTCGACGATGATCAGCGTCCGCTCGAACTGGCCCATGTTCTCGGTGTTGATCCGGAAGTAGGCCTGCAGCGGGATCTCCACCTGCACGCCCTTCGGCACGTAGATGAACGAGCCACCGGACCACACCGAGGTGTTCAGGGCGGCGAACTTGTTGTCGCCGACCGGGATCACCGTGCCGAAGTACTCCTTGAAGACGTCCTCGTGCTCGCGCAGCGCCGTGTCGGTGTCCAGGAAGAGGACGCCCTGCTCCTCAAGGTCCTCGCGGATCTTGTGGTAGACGACCTCCGACTCGTACTGCGCCGCGACACCGGCGACCAGCCGCTGCTTCTCCGCCTCCGGGATGCCCAGCCGGTCGTAGGTGTTCTTGATGTCCTCGGGCAGGTCCTCCCAGCTGGTGGCCTGCTTCTCGGTCGACCGCACGAAGTACTTGATGTTGTCGAAGTCGATCCCGGTGAGGTCCGCGCCCCAGGCCGGCATCGGCTTACGGCCGAACAGCCGCAGGCCCTTCAGCCGCAGGTCGAGCATCCACGCCGGCTCGTTCTTCTTGGCCGAGATGTCCCGCACCACCGCCTCGTTGATGCCGCGCTGGGCGACCGCCCCGGCGGCGTCCGGGTCGGACCAGCCGTACTCGTACCGGCCCAGGGCGGCGAGCTGCTCTTCCTGGGTCAGGGGCTGGACGATCTGCTCGGTCATCTATCTGTCCTCACAGTGGTTACGGGATTACCGGATTGAGCGCGGCCCGGCTGGGTCGGGATGTGCGTGGTGCACACCCCGTCGCCGTGCGCGATGGTGGCCAGACGCTGCACGTGGGTGCCGACCAGACGGGAGATGACCGCGGTCTCGGCCTCGCACAGCTGAGGAAACTCGGCGGCAACGTGCGCCACCGGGCAGTGGTGCTGACAGAGCTGGCCGCCGGAAGCGATCGTGGTCGCATTGGCAGCGTAACCCTCGCCCGTGAGCGCAGCGGCGAGCGCCTCGGCTCGGGCGAGAGGGTCGTCGCCGGCGTCCTCCATGGCCGTCCGACAACGGGACTCGAGAGCGGACACCTGCTCGGTGGCGAAGGCCTCGACCGCGTCCGAACCACCGCTGCGGGCGATCCAGCGCAGCGCGGCGGTGGCCATGTTGTCGTAGTGGTGTGTGCCACAACGGACCCGGGCGGCCTCGGTCAGCAGGAACACCTTGGCCGGGCGTCCCCGACCGCGACTGCCCTGCACTGGCTGCTCGCGGGCGTACACGTCACCATCCGCAAGCATCGCGTCGAGGTGCCGGCGGATTGCCGCCGGGCTGAGCCCGAGCGCCGCGCCAAGCTGTGCGGCGGTGGTGGCACCCTGCTCAAGCAGCAACTGGGTGACCCGATCCCGGGTGGAGACCTCGGCCGCCGCCGGCCCGGCGAGGCCGGTCGACGTGGTCACGGCAGGCGCAGAACCGGACGCACCGAGGGCCGGCACGGCCGTCGGTTGGTGCCCGGAGAGCGCCGCCGCGTTTTTCACAACGCCAACGTTACGTAATTACCCGGAGGGTCGCAAACCCGGGCCCCGGTGATCCCAACCACCGAGCCGACGGAGTCGGACGAACCTTGAGCACTACGGTGCGTAGGATTTGCGCCGTGAACCGAATCGTCCGTCCGGTCTCCGGCATCCTGCTGCGCCGCCTCGCGCTCGCCTCGATCATCGCGAACGTGGGCATCGTCGTCACCGGCGGGGCCGTCCGGTTGACCGCCTCGGGCCTCGGCTGCCCCACCTGGCCCCGGTGCACCGACGATTCCTACGTCACCACGCCCGAGATGGGCGTCTACGGGGTGATCGAGTTCGGCAACCGCATGCTGACCTTCGCGGTGGCTCTGATCGCGCTGGCCACCGTCCTGGCCGTGCTGGCCCACCGGCCGCGCCGACGCGGGCTCCTCGCACTGGCCGTGGCGGTCTTCCTGGGCATCCCCGCCCAGGCGGTGCTCGGCGGCATCACAGTGCTGACCAACCTCAACCCGTGGGTCGTCGGGCTGCACTTCCTCGCCTCGATGGCGGTGATCGCCGCCGCGTACGCCCTCTGGCGACGCATCGGCGACCCCGACGGCCCGACCGCAGCCGTGGTGCCCGCACCGCTGCGCGCGCTGGCCCGGATCACCACCGGCGTCACCGTCGCCGTGCTGGTCATCGGCACCTGGGTCACCGGCAGCGGCCCACACGCCGGCGACCACGGCGCCGCCCGCAACGGGCTCGACCCGGAGACGATCTCGCAGGTGCACGCGGACGGGGTCTTCCTGCTGATCGGGCTGTCGGTGGCGCTGATCTTCGCGTTCCGCGCCGTCGGTGCGCAGCGAGCCACCCGCGCCGCGGTCATCCTGGTCGCCGTGGAGTTGAGTCAGGGCCTGATCGGCTTCGTGCAGTACTTCACCCACGTGCCGGCGCTCCTCGTCGGAGCGCACATGCTCGGCTCCTGCCTGGTACTGCTGGCCGCCCTGTCGGTGCAGTGGTCCACCCGGGAACGCCGTCCGGTCGAGCCGGCCCGCCAGGCCACCCCGACCGACGCCGCCGCCCCGGTACCAGTCAGCGCCTGACCGCCTGGCCGCCTGGCCGCCTGACCGCCCGCGCCCCGCGCCCCGCGC
>NZ_JAKKFH010000055.1 GCF_022230925.1 Micromonospora alfalfae
TGCGCCGCCGCGCCGCGTTGCGGTGCCGCATCGCCGTGCCGCGTCGTAGTGCCGCGTCGCGCCGCGCCGTCGTGCCGCTGACGCGGCGCGGCAACCCACCGCAAGATCGTGCTTGATCCAGGAAGTAGGGCCTTCAGGCAGGAACGAGGCAACTACAACCAGGATCAAGCACGATCATGCGGAACGGTGCGCTTCCCGGCGCGCAGATCCTTGGGTCGGCGGGTCAGTGGCGGCCGTTTTCGGCTGGGGTGACGGTCAGCCGGTGTCGGCTGGTGTCGCTGCTGGAGAACGGCCAGAGCCGGTCGGCGTACTCGACCAGGTCGGCCAGTTGATCTCGGCTCAGCCCGGCTGAGGAGATCTCCGCGTGGACGTCGGCCCGGTATCGACCGTCGTTGTCCCGCCCCAGCTTCGCCTCCGCGCGGACCTGTACGGTGTGCGCCTCGTCGGTGATCTCCCCGGCCACCTCCACTGCCGCGTGATGCAGGCAGGAGGCGAAGGCCGCGGCCAGCAGCTGTTCCGGGGTCAGCCCGGTGCAGTGCGGCGCCAGCGGTGAGGCCAGCGCGGTGGAGAGCCCGCCATCGTCGGTGCGTACGTGACCGCCCTCGGCGGTCGCTGTGGCCTCACGCAGCCAGGAACTCTGATCCGGCATCGCGTTTCTCCCGTCGCTCACCAGGCCGGCTACCCCTTCGCCGCCTGACGAAACGCCGCCTGTCGTCCGGTCAGCGCCCGGCGGGCAGGTTCGGCTCGTCCAGCAGTGCCACCGCCTCGGTGGCTTCCGCGGCGGCCCGTTCGGTCCACGGCGACGTCGGGGCCGGCCGGCGGGTCGTCGGGATCGTCATGGGCACGTACACCCGGGCGTCCACCGCCTCGGCCAGCAGCAGCGCGGCGACCAGGCTGGTCGGACGCCGCTCGGGATCGTCGGCGAGGCAGGAGTGGCACAGCTCGGCGACCTCCGGCGGCAGCCCGGCGATGTCGGGCAGCGGCTCCGGTGGCTGACGGCGGCGGACGAGCAGCAGTTCGCTGGCGGTCGCCGCGCGGTAGGGCAGGCGGGCGGTGAGGCTGTAGTAGAGCAGCACGCCGAGGGCGTACATGTCGGCGGCGGGGGTGGCCGGCGCCTCGTCCAGCTGTTCGGGCGCCAGGTACGCCGGGGTGCCCAGCACCATGCCGGTCGGCATCGGGTCCGGCGCGCCGGCGGCGATGGCGATGCCGAAGTCGAGCACTTTCACGCCGGCCGGGGTGAGCATGATGTTGGCCGGTTTGACGTCCCGGTGCACGATGCCCTCGGCGTGCGCGGCGGCCAGCGCGGCGGCGACCTCCGCGCAGACCCGCACCGCGATCTGCCAGTCCAGCGGACCGGCGCGCAGGTGCACGGCGAGCGTCTCACCCTCGGCCAGCTCCATGACGATGTAGGGCACCGGTCGGCCGGGCCACGTCGAGGACGTGCCGAAGTCGTGCACGCTGGCCACGTTGGGGTGTTCGAGGCGGGCCGCCGACCGGGCTTCCGCGCGGATCCGGTCCACCGGGCCGTCCCGGTCGTCGCGGCCGGGCGAGATGAGCTTCACCGCGACCGGCCGGTCCAGCACCTGGTCGTAGGCACGCCACACCTCGGACATCCCGCCCACACCGATGCGCTGTTCGAGCCGGTACCGCCCGTCCAGCGTCCGCATCGACCACTCCTCGTCCTCGCCCCGCCGACGGCCGGGTGCTCAGATCGCGGTACCCGCACTCCGAGCTGGGCAAACCGAGGCCGGTTCGGCCCCGCGCACCTCGCTGCGCCCGAGCGGTGGGTGCGGTAGCTTGCGAGCCAGAGCCGGTGTCACCGATTGTGCCGGCACCGTCACCCGAGGGGACGCCGCGATGAGCGAGGTCACCGTACGCTTCGTCGGTGGGCCTGCGGACGGCCTGGTCCGGCTGCTGCCGGCCGGGTCGGACGGCGCCCCACCCCAGCGTTGGATCATGCGGCACCCGGACGGCACGGGTCCGGTGCAGCCCGGCCCCGACCACCTCTACGAACGCGACCGGCCCGACGAGGCCGGCGGCTGGAGCATGCGGTTCGTGCGCACCGACGCGTACGGGGTGTCCGAGTGACCACGAGGCGGGGCTGACCGGTGGCGTCGCCGGCGTCGCGTCGGCCCGGCCGCACAGCTCGCGCACAGCTTCCGCAGGGGCGCGGCACAGGCGTGGCGGCCACCATGGGGCCCATGGTCATGAACGGGCAGGCCGCGCCGAGCCGGATCGAGCTGCGTCGCCCCGACGGTGAGCCCGTCCGGGTGCTGGTGGTCGACGACGAACCCACGCTCACCGACCTGTTGTCGATGGCCCTGCGCTACGAGGGCTGGCAGGTCCGCACCGCCGGCAACGGCATGGCGGCGTTGAGCACCGCCCGACAGTTCCAGCCGGATGCCGTGGTGCTCGACGTGATGCTGCCCGACCTGGACGGTTTCCAGGTGCTGCGCCGGCTGCGCGAGCACGCCCCCACCGTGCCGGTGCTCTTCCTGACCGCCCGCGACGCGGTCGAGGAACGCATCGCCGGGTTGACAGTCGGCGGCGACGACTACGTCACCAAACCGTTCAGCCTGGAGGAGGTGATCGCCCGGCTGCGCGCGCTGCTGCGCCGCTCCGGGCTGGCGATCGCCACCCGGGAGGAGGCGGTGCTGACAGTCGGTGATCTCAGCCTCGACGAGGACAGCCACGAGGTTCGCCGGGCCGGCCAGCTCGTCACCCTGACCGCGACCGAGTTCGAGCTTCTGCGTTACCTGATGCGCAACCCGCGCCGGGTGCTCAGCAAGGCACAGATCCTCGACCGGGTGTGGAACTACGACTTCGGCGGTCAGGCCAACGTGGTGGAGCTGTACATCTCGTACCTGCGCAAGAAGATCGACGCCGGCCGGGCGCCGATGATCCACACGCTGCGCGGCGCGGGCTATGTCCTCAAACCCGCCGAGTAGGCGCCGCCCGCTGCGCGCCGCCCGCGGGTGGCTGGCCGGGCGCTCCCTGCGTACCCGACTGGTGTTCGCCCTGCTCGCGCTGCTGGCGTTGGTCAGCGTCGCCATCGGTGGCCTGACCACTGTGGCGCTGCGGCACTTCCTGATCGACCGGCTCGACGCCCAGTTGGCCCCCGCGACGGCCATGCGGGGCGACCGGCCGGGTCGGCCGGCGTTTCCCGGCAACGGACCTGGTGTCCCGCCCGGGTTGCCGTCCGGTGCGGTGGTCGCCGAGATCACCGACGGCCGCGTGGCCAGCGCCCGGACCCTGACCAAGAGCGCCTCCAGCGCCGATCCGTTCCCCGACGAGCAGACCGTCGCGGTGGGGGAGGTCGCCGTGCTGGCGGACCTACCGGTCGACGCCAGACCGCGCACCGTCGACCTCGGCGATCGCGGTGACTACCGGGCCGTGGCCCGCCAGTACTGGGACGGCCGCGTACGCGTCGTCGCGATCCCCCTCTCCGGCGTCCAGGAGACGATCTGGGCGCTGGTCGCCGCGCAGGCCGGGGTGGCTGCGGTCGGGCTGCTGCTCGCCGGTGTGGCGGGCGCGCTGATCGTGCGGGCGACCCTGCGACCGCTCAACCGGGTGGCCGCCACCGCCACCCGCGTCACCGAGCTGCCCCTGGACCGGGGCGAGGTGGCGCTCGCCGTCCGGGTCCCGGCCGCCGACACCGACTTGCGCACCGAGGTCGGTCAGGTCGGCGCGGCGCTGAACCGGATGCTGGGCCACGTCGCCGACGCGCTCTCCGCCCGGCAGGCCAGCGAGACGCGGGTACGCCAGTTCGTCGCCGACGCCAGCCACGAGTTGCGGACGCCTCTCGCGGCGATCCGCGGTTACGCCGAGGTGGCCCGGCGTGGCCGTGACGAGGTTCCCGCCGACGTGGCGCACGCGCTGCGCCGGGTGGAGTCGGAGAGCACCAGAATGACCAGCCTCGTCGACGACCTGCTGCTGCTGGCCCGCCTCGACACCGGCCGGCCGCTTGCTGTCGAACCGGTGGACCTGACCGCTCTGGTGGTGGACGCGGTCAGTGACGCGCACGTCGCCGGCCCCGAACACCGTTGGCAGCTCGACCTACCCGAGGTGGCGATCCGGGTGCCGGGCGACGCCGCCCGGCTGCACCAGGTGGTGGCGAACCTGCTCACCAACGCCCTGGTGCACACCCCGCCCGGCAGCACTGTCACCACCACGCTGGCCGTTGACGCCGCCAGCGCAGTGCTCACCGTCGCCGACGACGGGCCGGGGGTGCCGGTGGAGCTGCAACCGGAGATGTTCGAGCGGTTCGCCCGGGGCGACAGCTCCCGATCCCGTGCGCACGGCAGCACAGGCCTCGGCCTCGCGATCGTCGCGGCGGTGGTGGAGGCCCACCACGGAACGGTCGGGGTGGACAGCCGCCCGGGTCGGACCCTGTTCACCGTCCGACTGCCGGATCCAACGGTCGACGCCTAAGGCCTGTTTCATAAGGGCGGCCGGCCAGTTCTTATGAAACAGGCCTTAGCCCGCGGCGGCCTCGCGGACCAACCGGCGGGCCTCGTCCCGGGGCACGCCGGTGGCCCGGAGCAGGTCGTTGGCCGCGGTACGCAGTTGGGCGACCACGATCGTTCCGGAGAAGCCGAGACCCTCCCGGCAGGCCCCGCCCGCCTCGCTGACGGCGCGCAGCGCCCGTGCGCGGGCCTGCACGGGCTCCTGGGCGGCGAGGAACTCCCGGTTCAGCAGCCGGACCGCCTCGCCCAGGTGCTCGACCGCCGCCGGCAGGTCGGCCGGAACCGGTTCCCCGTCGCGCAGCGTGGTGCCGATCCGGCGGACCAGACCACGGCTGTTGCGGAAGGCCCGCTCCATGTGCGTCGCTCCAGCGCCATACGCGGTAATTGCCCGGCGTCGTCGCCACCGTACGGGGGAGAGGCGGACGACCTCTTCGGCGGCCGTGGTCACCTGGGTGAGCTGTTCGATCTTCGGGTCCGCGTCGCGCATCCGGTCCAGCACCGCCTTCGCGCGTCCACGGTCCGCCTCGGCGAGCGCCTCGGCCGAGGCGGTCATCTCCCGGGCGAACAGGTCCAGGGCTGGTTCGGCGGCTCGGCGGATCGCTCGCATCGGGTTGATGGGCAGGAGGACGAGCATCACCAACAACCCCGCCAAGCCGCCGATCAGCGCGTTGACCGTTCGGGGTAACTCCAGGTCCGGTGCGGTTGGGGTGAGAGTGGCGATGAGCACGGCCGTACCTCCGGCCTGTGCCATCAGAGCGCCGGGGCCGCGTACCAGCACCGCCGTCGCGGTCGCCAGGAAAACGATGACGCCGGTCTGCCAGGGGCCGGTGCCGAACTGGCCGATCAGGAGGTCGCCCGCACCGATGCCGACCACCACGCCGACGACCAGCTCCAGCGCGCGGGGAGCGCGGTTGCCGAGCGACGCGGCGATGACGGCGACGGCTGCGGCCGGCGCGAAGGTCGGCTCCGAGTTTCCGACGACCTCGTGGGCCACCACCCAGGCCAGGGCGGCGGCCAGGCCAGCCTGGAACGCCACGATCACGTAGGTCCGCAACCGGTGGCGGCCCTCGTCGACAGCCGCGGTGACCCGTGCCCGCAGGTTTGCCGCCGCTGCACGTCCGTCGCCCGCCCCGGCCCTCAGTTGCATGGCCGGGGTTACCCGGGCCGAGCCGCGCCCGAACATGACCGGCTGATCAGGTTGGATAGGCCATGGTGGCGGCCAGTGCCACCACCCCCGGCAGTCGGGTGTCCTGGCGCAGGAACTGCACCACCACCGGGACGGGGGAGCGCAGCAGGCAGCCGTACGGTCGGTCGAGTCGTACCGCCTCCGGGTCGATCAGGTCGTTGAGCCGAACGTGTCGTACCCGACGGGCGTCGACGGTGATGGCGTACGGGCCGACCGGCTCGGTGTCCTCGTAGTAGAGGCTCAGTTCGACGTCGGCGCGGGTGGCGGTGGCGTTGAGGACGCAGAGCTGGTCGAAGCTGGTGAACGCCGGTTCCGGACCGTTGCCGGGGAACGGGATGTGCCCGCCCGGCACGACCCACAGGCGGGCGCCGATCTCGGTCATCGGGTCTCCTCCAGCAGCCGGGCGAGGTCGGGGCTGAGGAACACGCCGTCCGGGTCGAGTCGGCGGCGGGCGTTCTGGAAGTCGTCCCAGCGCGGATAGAGGGGCCGCAGGTCACGGGCGGTCAACCAGTGCTTCTTGCCCCAGTGCGGGCGGCCACCGTACTGCCGGAACACCGCCTCCATGTCCCGGAAGTAGTCCTCGTACGGCAGGGAGGTGTTCTGGAGACAGGCGATGGTGGTGGTGGGCCGCCCGTACGCGTTGCTCAGCCAGATGTCGTCGGCGGCGATGCTGCGCACCAGTACCCGCCAGCCGACAACCGTGCGGTGCCGTTGCAGGATCCGCCGTCGGACCTCGGCGAAGCAGGCCGGGAACGCCTCCGACGGCAGCATGTACTCGATCTCCTCGAACCGCAGGTCCCGTTCCTGGGGGATGGTGCGGTGCGCCGGGCCGGACCGGATCTCGTGGGGCGCGCCCCAGGGCCCGGAGTCCGGGACCCGCGGCGCGGCCCACACCCGCTCGCCGGACGCCTGGTCGGCGCGGTTCATGGTGCGGATCTGCGTCTGGTCGCTGCGCGGGTACCAGTAGAAGTCCATGTTGCGGTTGGTGTGTTGCAGCTCGGCCAGGTGGTCGAGGGTCCACTCGAGGTGCGCGCACCACGCCCGGCGGCGCAGCTCGTACTGGGGTTGCACCTGCAACGTGACCTGGGTGACGACGCCGAGCGCGCCCAGCGACAGCCGGGCCGCCGGCACCAGGTGCGCGTTCTCGTCGGCCGAGATCTCCAGCACGTCACCGGTGCCGGTGACCAGGCGAACACCGGTCACCTGGGTGCACAGGTTGCCGAAACCGATGCCGGTGCCGTGCGTGCCGCTGGCGGTCGCGCCGGCGATCGACTGGTAATCCACGTCGCCGAGGTTGTCCATGGCCAGCCCGGCGTCGTAGAGGCCCTCACCGAGGGCCTTGAGCTTGGTGCCCGCCCACACCCGCGCCCGATCGGCGTCCTCGGTGATGACACCCGCGAGCCGGTCCGCGCTGAGCAGGATGTCGTCGGTGCGCACCAACGGGCTCGACGAGTGGCCGGACCCCACCGGGCGAATCGTCCTACCGTCCTGGCGTGCCCGCACCACCAGCTCCCGTACCGCGTCCTCGTCGGCCGGCTCGGCGAACTCCCCCGGGGTGAACGAAAGGCTGCCGGACCAGTTGACGAACTGTCGCATCCGGCCGACTACCCGTCGGCGCGACCGGTAGTCGCGTTTCCGTGCCGGACCGCCGGGTAAGGAGCCGCGTGCCGGCCTTCGGCTTCCCGACCACGCCGCCGATCGACTCGTACGCGTTCCTCTCCGACACCCACACCGGGGCGCTGATCGGCGTGGACGGCGCGGTCGACTGGTTCTGCGTGCCGCACTTCGAGGGTGACGCTGTCTTCGCGCGGCTGCTGGACCGTCGCGTCGGGGGCGCGTTCACGTTCTCCGTCGCCACTGACGCCGCGCCGGTCCGCCGGTACCTGCCCGGCACCCTGGTCCTGGAGAGCGCGTACCACGCTGCCGGTGGCAGCGCCGTCGGTCAGGACTTCCTCGCCGTACGGGCCGGCGACGCCGCACAGCCGTTCCGCGCGGACATGCTGCTGGTACGCCGCCTCCTCGTACGGGAGGGGTCGGTGCGGGTGCGTGCCGAGGTGACGCCACGCCCCGGGTACGGTGCCCGCCCGGCGCTCTGGCACCGGGACGCCGACCACTGGGTGGCGGCCGAGGCCGGGCTGCGGCTCCGCTCCGGGTTGCCGTTCCGCGTCGACGGCGCGGCGCTGCGGGCCGAGGCGGTGCTGCACGAGGGTCAGACGGTCGACGTGCTCCTCGGCTACGGCCCGGGCGACATCGACGAGTTGGACCCGGCCGACCTGCTGGAACGCACCTGCCGCACCTGGCGGGAGTGGTCCGACCGCGCCGACTACACCGGCCAGGGCAGCGACGAGGTGCGGCACAGCGCCGCCGTGCTGCGGGGCCTGTCGTTCGACGAGACCGGGGCGTTGCTCGCCGCACCCACCGCCTCGCTTCCCGAGGAGATCGGCGGGGTCCGCAACTGGGACTACCGCTTCACCTGGCACCGCGACGCCGCGCTGCTGCTGCTCGCCCTGTTCCGACTGGGCCACGCCGAGGAGGGCCGTCGCTACCTGCGCTTCCTGCTCAGCACGTGCGGCGGGGCGGGCGACGTCCTCAGCCCACTCGTCGGGATCCACGGGGTGACCCGCGAGGAGGAGATCCTCGATCACCTCGACGGGTACGCGGGCTCGCGGCCGGTGCGCATCGGCAACGCTGCCGCCCAGCAACTCCAGTTCGACACGTACGGGCACGTGCTCGACGCCGCGCTGTTGTACCAGCAGCTCACCGGAGAGTTGACCGGCGCGCAGTGGCAGGTGCTGCGCCGGCACGTCGACACGATGGCCGCCCGGTGGCGGGAGCCGGACCATGGCATCTGGGAGATCCGCGGGCCACTGCGGCACTACGTCAACTCGAAGATGATGGCCTGGGTCTGCCTCGACCGGGGTGTCCGCCTCGCCGACCTGGTCGGGGACCACGACGCACCGACGCAGCGGTGGCGCGCGGAACGCGACGCCATCCACTCCGAGGTGATCGAGCGTGGCTTCGACAGCCGCGTCGGCAGCTTCGTGCTGGCGTACGACTCGACCGAACTCGACGCGTCGTTGCTCCGGATGCCCCTGGTCGGGTTCCTTGCCGGTGGCGACCCGCTGGTGGTGGCGACCATCGACCGTATCCGGCGGGACCTCGCCATCGCCCCGGCGCTCATCCGGCGGTACGCGGCCGACGACGGGTTGCCCGGCGAGGAGGGCGCGTTCCTGCTCTGCTCGTTCGAGCTGGTCTCCGCCTTGGTCCTGGCCGGGCGCCGAGAGGAGGCCGCCGAGGTGTTCGACCAGCTCCTCGCGTACGCCGGGCCGCTCGGCCTGTACGCCGAACAGCTCGACGCCGACGGCACAGCGCTGGGCAACTACCCGCAGGCCTTCACCCACCTCGCGTTGATCGAGGCGGCGCTGAACCTCGACGGCGCCGGCGACCGCGACGCGCTGCACGCCTGGGCGGAGCGCACCACCCGGCCGGGAACGGCCGACGGCTGACCGGTCAGCCGACCAGCACCTCGGTGAGGACCTCGACGACGCGTCGGGTGTGCCGCCCGTCGGGGTCCTCGTCGGTGTTCAGGTCGGTCACACTCATCCCGAGCAGCCGGTCGGCGCGGGCCAGCGGTGTGACCAGCGCGATCAGGTCCGCCCAGCGCGGCCCGTCCGGTTCGGGGTAGGTCACCGCGGGCAGGTCGCGCGGGTCCACCACGTCCAGGTCGAGGTGCAGCCAGGTTGGTCCGTCCCCGTCGGCGGCCAGGCTCGCGCCGACCGTCGCCGCGCCCCGGCGCCGCAACTCGGCGGCGGTGATCTGGTGGATCGCCGGGTCGATCCGGGCCGCCTCGACCCGGCTGCTCTCGTCGGTGGACGGGCGGTGCCCAATCAGATGGACGCGGTTCGGCTCGATCAGCGCGCCGCCGCCGGTGCCGACGGCGGCGGCGGGGCCGTGCCCGGTGACCACCGAGAGGTCCATGTCGGCGGCCTCACCGGTCGGCGAGGTCGTGCCGTCGAGGAAGTCCGGGTGGGCGTCGACGAACCACAGGTCGGTCGCCGGGGGCAGGGCCCGGCAGATGCCGGGCAGGATCGCGCAGTCGCCGCCGAGCACCAGTGGTCGGTGGCCGTCCGCGATCAGCGCGCCGATCCGCGCGGCGATCGCGCCGCCGGCCCGGACCAGGCCCGCCGCGCCGATCACCCCGCTGGCCGGGTCCCGGGTCGGGTCGCGCAACAGCGCCTCGTCGATCCGCCCGTCGTCGTCGGCGGACAGGGCCTCGCGCAGGCCGGCCCGGCGCAGCGCGGCCGGGGCCCGCTCCTCGCCGCGCCCGGCGCCGGAGGAGTCCAGCGGCGCGTCCACGATCATCCAGCGCACGTCCGCAGCGTACCGGCGGGATCGGCCGGTCCCGGCCACATTCTGTGGTGCGGCTGGGAGTACGCCGATGTGCCCGCGACGGCGACGACGACCGGCGTACGGTGATGGACAAGTCCGGCTTTCTGGGTCAAAAGCCTCATGGTGTACGGCCCGGGACGCCGGTGTCGAGGCGGCGAGGGCAAGGAGCGATCGGTGGAACATCTGGCCTACCTGGACGCGGGGTCCGGCAGCCTGATCGTGCAGGCGGTCGTCGGTGGGGTGGCTGGCGCCGCGGTCGCCGCCAAACTCTACTGGCGACGGCTGGTCGACAGGTTCCGCCGGCAACCCACCGACCAGCGCTGAGCGGGCCAGCCCCGACGATGGCGATCTCACCCACCGAGGTACGGCCCGAGCCGGCCTCCTTCCGCGACCCCGCCAACCGGGTCTTCCACGTCGGCGACGAGGTGCTGCGCGGGCTGGACCCCCAGGCCGCCGAGCACTGGCGGGCGCTGACCGGCAGCACGTTCTTCCCGGCGCTCGTCGCCGCGCGCAAGGTCTGCGCCACCGAGGACGCCCCGCCCACCCTGGTGCCCGCCGCTACCGGAACGCCGTGGGCCGCCGTGCTGCGCCACGAGCGCATCCCGTTCGTCTCCCACCCGTACGAGTGGTCGTTCAGCATGCTGCGCGACGCCGCCCTGCTGCACCTGGAGATCCTGACCGCCGCGCTCGGCGAGGGATTCACCACGAAGGACGGCTCGGCGTACAACCTCCAGTGGCGCGGCGCCCAACCGGTCTTCATCGACATCGGCTCCTTCGAGCCGGTCCGCGACGGCGAACCGTGGGCCGGCTACCGGCAGTTCTGCCAGACCGTGCTCTACCCGCTGATGCTCACCGCCCACCTGGGCGTCGACTTCCACCCGTGGCTGCGCGCCCGGGTCGACGGCATCGAGGCCGACGAGCTACGGCCACTCTTCAACGGCGCCCGCCGGCTGCGCCCCGGCGTGCTGACCCACCTGCACCTGCACGGGGCGATGCAGCACCGCAACGCCGCCGCCAGCACCACCGAGGTCCGCGACCAACTGCGGGCCGCCGGCTTCTCCCGGGAACTGCTGCTCGCCACCGTGCGCGGCATCGAGAAACTGGTCCGCAAGCTGGACCGCCGCCCACCCGAGAGCCACTGGTCGGACTACCAACGCACCTGTGGCTACTCGGCCCGCGACCGGGTGGCGAAGGAGCAGTTCGTGGCCGCCGCGGTCGCCGCCGGCGCCCGCCCCCGCCTGGTGCTCGACCTCGGCGCCAACGACGGCCGGTACTCCCGGCTGGCAGCAGGGCACGCCGACTACGTGGTCGCCGTCGAGCAGGACCCCACAGTCGTCGACGAGTTGTACCGACAGCTGCGCTCCGAGGGGCAGCGCCGCATCCTGCCGCTGGTGCTGGACCTGGCCGACCCCTCGCCGGGTGGCGGCTGGCGGGGCGTCGAGCGGGCCGGCTTCGCCGAGCGGGCGTCCGCCGACGTGGTGCTCGCCCTGGCCGTGGTGCACCACCTGGCGATCGGACGCAACGTGCCGCTGCCGGAGGTCATCGACTGGCTGGCCGGACTGACCGCGCCGGGCGGGGCGGTGGTGGTGGAGTTCGTCCACCCGGAGGATCCGATGGCGACCCGACTGCTGGGCAACAAGCCCGCCGGTCTCTTCCCGGACTACCGACGCGACGCCTTCGAGACACTGCTCGCCGCCCGGGGGCGCATCACCGACCGGCTGGAGCTGCCCTCGGGCACCCGCACGCTCTACCGGACGGTGATGGGTGGCTGAACCCTCCTCCGCCGACCTGCCGGCCCCGCCCGACCGGCGGTCCCCAACGCCTGGCCGGTGGCACCAGGGCTGGCGCGGGGAAATGGGTCGGCTGCTGGAGATCGTCGCGCTGGTCGGTCTCGTGGTCACCCAGCCACTGCTGGACGTGCTCGGCCGCAGCCCCGACTTCTTCCTCTTCCACCGCGCCGACCCCGCCCAGATCCTGCTGCTGCTCGCCCTGGTGACGGTGCTGCCCACAGTCGCGGTGGCGCTGCTCGGCGCGCTGAGCAGACTGGCCGGCCGGACCGCCCGCGCCATCACCCACACCGCGCAGGTCGGGCTGCTGGTCGCCGCCCTCGCCGTGCAGGTGGGCCGACACGTCACGCCGCTTCGGGGCGTACCGCTGCTGCTGGTGGCCGTGCTGGCCGGAGCCGCCGGCGGGGCCGCGCACCGACGGTGGCGGGCGCCGGGTCATGTTCTGCGACTGGCCGCCGCCGGCCCGGTGGCCTTCGTGGCGCTCTTCCTGCTCGCCTCACCCACCTCGGCGGTGGTCCTGCCGCGTGGCGACGGCGGCGCGGCCGGCACCGCGCAGGGCTCGGCAGTGCACCCCCCGGTGGTCATGCTGATCCTCGACGAGCTGCCGCTGGTCAGCCTGCTCGACGCGGACGGGAGGATCGACGCCGGGCGGTACCCGCACTTCGCCGAGCTGGCCGGCGGATCCACCTGGTACCGCAACTCCACAGGGGTCAGCGGGTGGACGCCCAACGCGCTGCCGGCGATGCTCACCGGCCGCTACCCGGCCAAGCCGGTCGCCCCGCACTACTCGCAGTACCCGGACAACATCTTCACCGCCTTCGGCGGCCTGTACGACATCCGCGCCGAGGAGAGCATCACCAGGCTCTGCCCGCCCAGCCGCTGCGAGCAGCCGGTCGCCCCGGCGCAGGGGCTCGGTGTGCTGGTCCGGGAAACCGGCAAGCTGCTCGGCCGGGTCGCCGGGCCGACGGAGAGCGCTGTCGACCCGGAAGACTCCTATCGCGAGCAGACCCGCGCCGAGGCCGGCCTGGACGCCGCCGAACCCGTGCCGGCCGACCCGAAGTTCCGCTGGGACAGCCTGGACGACAACCAACCGGCCCGGTTCACCAGCTTCCTGGCCGGGCTGAAGCCGACGGCGCGACCCACCCTGCACTTCCTGCACCTGCTGATGCCGCACTCACCGTGGGCCTACCTGCCGTCCGGCGCGCGCTACGACGCCCCCGAGGACCTGCCCAACGACGGCGCCGGCTGGGTCGACCTGGCCCGGCAACGGCACCTCGCCCAGCTCGGCTACACCGACCGGCTGATCGGCGAGACGCTGCGGACGCTGCGCGCCAACGGCCTCTACGACCAGGCCCTCGTCGTGGTGACCGCCGACCACGGGGTCAGCTTCCGTCCCGGCGCGCAGGGCCGGGGCATGGACGCCATCAAGGCCGCCGCCGGGGAGGTCGCCTGGGTGCCGACGTTCGTCAAGGAACCCCGGCAACAGACCGGCCGGGTGGACGACCGCAACTGGGAACACGTCGACCTGCTGCCGACGGTGGCCGACGAGGCCGGCGTCCGGTTGCCCTGGCCTGTCGACGGCCGCTCCGCCCGGCAGGCCCCCCGCACCGACGGTACGAAGCACTTCTACGACCGTCCCGGTGAACCTGTCACCTTCCCCGGTGGCGTGCCCGCCCCGCCACCCCTGCCGACACCCCACCCGCTGGTCGGCACCGAGGTACGCGCCGGCCCGGCCGCCGGCAGCGCCCGGGTCGCCGACCTGGCCGCGTTCACCGCCACGGACCCGGACACCGGCACCCTCCCGGCGCTGGTCTGGGGTGACGTCCCGGACCGGATCCCGGACGGCACACTGCTGGCCGTCGCCGTCAACGGCCGCATCGGGGCCGTCGTCCCGGTGGTGCCGGCCGACCCCGGCGGACGCCGGTTCGCCGCGCTGCTCGCCGACGACAAGCTGTTCCACGCCGGCACCAACCAACTCGACGTCTTCCAGGTCGCGACGGACGGTACGCTGCGACGCCTCACCCTGTCGTGACCTGGCGTCCGGGGTCGGTCCAGCCCGGTTGCCGGGCCCGGTCCGGTCTGGTTTCCGGGTCCGGTCCGGTCCGGTCCCGGTTGGCGGGATGCCGGGTTTCCCGGCCGCCCGGTCGGGAATCGGGTGACGCATACCTCACCGCCGAACCACGGCGGGCGTTGTCCCCCGAGCCGCAATTACGGTAGAAGCGAAGGCAATTCAACGTAGATCTGCCGGCGAAGCGAGGAACCACATGACGGAAGTCAAGCTCGATCACCCCGGTGGGCAGCTGTCGATGCCGGTGCATCCTGCGGTCGAGGGCCCCGCCGGTATCGGGGTGAGCAAGCTGCTGAAGGAAACCGGGATGACCACGTACGACCCCGGTTTCGTCAACACCGCCGCTGCCTCATCCGCGATCACCTACATCGACGGCGACGCGGGCATCCTGCGTTACCGGGGGTACCCGATCGAGCAGCTGGCCGAGAAGTCCTCCTTCCTGGAGGTCTCCTACCTGCTCATCTACGGTGAGCTGCCGACCGAGCAGCAGCTGACCGAGTTCACCGAGTGGATTCGGCGGCACTCGCTGCTGCACGAGGAGATGCGTCGCTTCTTCGACGGCTTCCCCCGGGACGCCCACCCGATGGCGGTGCTCTCGTCCGCGGTGAGCGCCCTGTCCACCTTTTACCAGGACAGCCTGGACCCGTTCGACTCCGAGCACGTGGAGATCTCCACGGTCCGGCTGATGGCGAAGGTTCCCACCATCGCCTCGTACGCGTACAAGAAGTCCATCGGTCAGCCGCTGCTGTACCCGGACAACTCGCTGGGTTACGTGGACAACCTGCTGCGCATGACGTTCGGCGTGCCGGCGGAGCCGTACGAGGTCGACCCGGTGATGTCGAAGGTGCTGGACATGCTCTTCGTCCTGCACGCCGACCACGAGCAGAACTGCTCCACGTCGACCGTCCGCCTGGTCGGCTCCAGCAACGCCAACCTGTTCGCCTCGGTCTCGGCCGGCGTGAACGCGCTGTTCGGCCCGCTGCACGGTGGCGCCAACCAGGCGGTGCTGGAGATGCTCCAGCAGATCCACGCCGGCGACGGCGACGTCCGGTCCTTCGTCCGTAAGGTCAAGGACAAGCAGGACGGCGTCAAGCTGATGGGCTTCGGCCACCGGGTCTACAAGAACTACGACCCGCGGGCGGCGATCGTCAAGAAGGCCGCGCAGGACGTGATGGGCCGGATGGCCAAGCCCGACCCGCTGCTGGACATCGCCATGGAGCTGGAGGAGATCGCCCTCGCCGACGACTTCTTCGTCTCCCGCCGGCTCTACCCGAACGTGGACTTCTACACCGGCCTGATCTACAAGGCCATGGGGTTCCCGACCAAGATGTTCACTGTGCTCTTCGCGCTCGGCCGGCTTCCCGGCTGGATCGCCCAGTGGCGCGAGATGATCAACGACCCGGAGACCAAGATCGGCCGTCCGCGGCAGGTCTACGTCGGCTCCGCCGAGCGGGACTACGTCCCCTTCGGCGAGCGCTGACCCGCTCCTCGCTTCACCAGCAGGCCGTCGACCCGCTCACGGGTCGGCGGCCTGCCGCGTTCCCGTGCTCCGAGCTGTCCCGTCCCCGTCCCGCCCATGATCGACTCGGGTTCCTTGAAGACGCGGTGTCCGCCGTGCCAGGACACCCCAACTTTCAGGAAGCCGAGTCGATCATGGGCGGGGTGACCCCGAGGGCGGGCCCCGAGCCCTGGGCGTCGGGTGGCGGGTGGTCGGCGGCGGGGCGGGCGGTCAGAAGGCGGAGATGTTCCGGGCTCGCTCGCTGCGACTCAGCGCGCTGATCAACGCGGACTGGCCGTTGCGGCGCACGGCCAGGCGGACCAGCAGGTCGCGTACGGGGTCGAAGACGTCCGCCGGGAACTCCGGCGTGGGCACGCCGACGCTCACCGTGAGGTCGTCGGAGTGGACCACGATCTCCAGTTGACGGGTGAGCAGGAACTCGCTGCGCGGAAGGGCCCAGCCCTGCCACGGGATCGGCACGACGTCACGAGCGGCACCCCGGGAGAGCAGGTCGCCGACCTCCTCCAGCGCCTGGGCGGAACGCACGTGCAGGTCAGCCGGCCCGCGTGCGGCGTCGGCCTCGTCGGGGCCGGAGGCGACAGTGTCCTTGTCCGGGGACCCCTCGGACACCCAGGCGGCCCGCTCGTAATGGTTGTCGGCCGACTCCAACACCGGCAGGTCGGTCGGCATCGGCAGCAGCTCCGCCGCACGGACCGCCTGCCGCCCCAGGTGGCACGCCAGGCCACCAATGGACAGGTGTGGCAGGGCGCTCGGGCTTGACCACTGGTCAATCACCTCGGGGCGTCGGATCAGGTCCAGCGCGATCGAGGCGGCGATCGGGAAGGTGGCATCCAGGGCGTCGACACTGCGAGACATCCGCACATTCTGGCAGGCCCCACCGACCGGCGCCGGGCTGCGCGTCCCGGCCCGACGGCCCGACACCGAGCCGCGCGACACCGAGCCGCCCACCCGGCGTGGAGCTCGCGGCGCGCTCCCCACGACGTGATCGACTCGGCTTTCCGGAAGTCGCGGGGTCCCGAGCACCGGGACACCCCGACTTCAAGAAAGCCGAGTCGATCAGCCGCACACCGCGAGGGTCAGCGCAGGCCGGCGGCGGCGAGCAGGTTGCCCTCGGGGAGCGCCGGGAGAGCCCGACCCTGCGACATCCGCTGCTCGGCGCGCTCGGCGGTGAACGCGGCGTCGTGGTGGATGGCGGCGGCGTAGCTGGCGGCGGTGCGTTGGGCGATGGCGGCCCAGCCGTACTGGTCGTGGACCATCCGGCGGGCGCGGCGGGCCATCACGCGGGAGCGGTCGGCGTCCGACAGCAGCGCGTCCACGGCGTCGGTGAGGCTGTCCGGGTCGTCCGGCCGGAAGGTCATTCCGGTGACGCCCGGTTCGACGATCTCGCCGAGGCCACCGGTGGCGGCGACGGCGAGCGGAGCGCCGGCCGCCGCGCCTTCCAGGGCGACCATGCCGAACGGCTCGTAGATGCTCGGCACGGCGAAGCAGTCTGACGCGGCCATCAGCGCCGGCAGGTCGTTGCCGCCCAGGAAGCCCGGCATGCTGACCATCCCGCCCAGACCACGGCGGTGCACCTCGGCTTCCAGTTCGGCGCGGTACGGGCCGTCGCCGGCGATCACGGCGCGCAGCCCGGGGTGCCGCTCGCGCAGCCGGGGCAGTGCGGCGATCAGGTGCTGCACGCCCTTCTCGTACACCAGGCGGCCGGCGAAGGTGACCAGCGGGCCGTTCCCGGCGAAGCGGGCGCGGGCGGCGGCCACGGCACGGGCGGGCACCCGCCAGCGGTGCGGCTCCACGCCGTTGGCGACCACGTCGACCCGTCCGGCCGGTACGCCGAAGAGCGCGTTCACCTCGTCGCGCATGTACCCGGAGCAGACGATCACCCGGTTGGATTCGCTGCTGAGCCAGTGCTCGACGCCGTGGATGGTGCGGTTCATCTCCTCCGGTAGCCAGCCCTGGTGCCGGCCGGCCTCGGTGGCGTGGATCGTGCTGACCAGCGGGATGTCCAGGTGGTCGCGCAACGTCATCGCGGTGTGCGCGACGAGCCAGTCGTGGGCGTGGATGACGTCGTAGGAGCCGGCCTGGGTGGCGCGCAGGGCAGTGCGGGTGAGGGTGTGGTTGAAGGCCATGGTCCAGGCCAGCAGCGAGCCGGTGGCGAGGGGGAAGGTCACCGGGTCTTCGGGGGCGCGCAGGATGCGTACGCCGTCGGCGTACTCCTCCAGGGGTGCGCCGTCGCTGTGGCGGGTGACGACTGTGACCTCGTGGCCGGCGGCGGCGAGGGCCACCGACAACGCGTGCACGTGTCGGCCGAGGCCGCCGACGAGCACCGGCGGGTACTCCCAGGACAGCATGAGGATGCGGCGGGTCTGCGGGGGAGTGCCGGGGCCGGACTGCGCCGGCACTGGCGTGCCGGGCTGCGCGGTGGGACCGGCCTGCGCGGGAGGCCGGGAGATCACTGTGGGCCGGTGGGCCCGGTCCTTGGTGGCAGCGAACTGCTCGTCGACCCGCAGGGTCGTCACATCAATCTCCGTCCATGCATGGTGGTACGCGCCGGCGTCAGTGGCGGCGGAGCGAGAGGTGTAAGGGGTGGCCGAGGGCCTGGCGGGACGCGCGCGGACGCTTGCCCCCAAACAAGGAAAGTCCATCGGGGCCAAGAACGCACCTCGAAAAGGGTCATCGTGACGGAGGACACCTGAGTGGTGTAGCGCGCATCAGACGGGTGGTTTCCGCCCACCGCCTGAAAGGATGGATTGGCGCGTCCGGGCCGGGGGCACTACCTGCGTGCGCGCGGGCGATCTCGGCCGGTGCGCACATAACCATGGTCTAAGGAGCGACATGCAGGTCTGGCCGGGCGAGCGGTACCCCCTGGGCGCCACCTACGACGGGATGGGCACCAACTTCGCCATCTTCTCCGAGGTGGCCGAGCGGATCGAGCTGTGCCTCTTCGACGAGTGGGACACCGGCGCGGAGCGCCGCGTCGAGCTGCGCGAGGTGGACGCCTACGTGTGGCACGCGTACCTGCCGGGCATCGAGCCGGGCCAGCGCTACGGCTACCGGGTGTACGGCCCGTACGACCCGGCGAACGGGTTGCGCTGCAACCCGCACAAGCTGCTGATCGACCCGTACGCCAAGGCCATTGACGGTGACGTCCACTGGGACCCGGCGGTCTACGACTATGACCTGAACGAGCCGGAGCGGATGTCGGAGACCGACTCGGCGCCGTTCATGCCGAAGTCCGTGGTGGTCAACCCGTACTTCGACTGGGGCAACGACAAGCCACCGCGCACCCCTTACCACCATTCGGTGATCTACGAGGCGCACGTGCGTGGGCTGACCATGCGGCACCCGGACATCCCGGAGGAGCTGCGCGGCACGTACGCGGCCATCGCCTCCCCGCCGATGATCGACTATCTGACCCGGCTCGGGGTGACGGCGATCGAGCTGATGCCGGTGCACCAGTTCATCCACGACAACCGCCTCGTCGACCTGGGGCTGCGCAACTACTGGGGTTACAACACCATCGGCTTCTTCGCCCCGCACCACGGCTACTCCGCGCTGGGCCGGACCGGCCAGCAGGTGCAGGAGTTCCGGGGCATGGTGAAGGCGCTGCACGCGGCCGGCATCGAGGTCATCCTCGACGTGGTCTACAACCACACCGCCGAGGGCAACCACCTCGGCCCGACGCTGAGCTTCAAGGGCGTGGACGCCCCGAGCTACTACCGGCTCAGCGAGGAGGACCGGCGCTACTTCGTCGACTACACCGGCACCGGCAACAGCCTCAACGTGCGCAGCCCGCACTCACTGCAACTGATCATGGATTCGCTGCGGTACTGGGTGACCGAGATGCACGTCGACGGCTTCCGGTTCGACCTGGCCGCCACCCTGGCCCGCGAGTTCTACGAGGTGGACAGGCTCTCCACCTTCTTCGAGGTGGTGCAGCAGGACCCGGTGGTCAGCCGGGTGAAGCTCATCGCCGAGCCGTGGGACGTCGGCCCCGGCGGCTACCAGGTGGGCAACTTCCCGCCGCTGTGGACGGAGTGGAACGGCAAGTACCGCGACACGGTGCGGGACTTCTGGCGCGGTGAGCCGGCCACCCTCGCCGAGTTCGCGTCCCGCATCTCCGGTTCCGCCGACCTCTACCAGGACGACGGCCGCCGACCGTTCCACAGCATCAACTTCGTCACTGTGCACGACGGGTTCACCCTCAACGATCTGGTGTCCTACAACGACAAGCACAACGAGGCCAACGGCGAGGAAAATCGCGACGGGGAGAGTCACAACCGGTCCTGGAACTGCGGGGTCGAGGGCGACACCGACGACGAGGCGGTCCTCGCCCTGCGGGCCAAGCAGCGGCGCAACTTCCTGGCCACACTGATGCTGTCGCAGGGCGTGCCGATGATCGGTCACGGTGACGAGCTGGGCCGCACCCAGCACGGCAACAACAACGTCTACTGCCAGGACAGCGAGCTGGCCTGGGTCGACTGGGACAACGTCGACGAGCATCTGCTGGAGTTCGTGCAGACGCTCACCGCGTTCCGCAAACGCCACCAGGTGTTCCGGCGTCGCCGGTTCTTCACCGGTCTGCCGGTGAACGGGCGCGGCATCGACGAGCCGCTGCCCGACCTGGCCTGGCACACCCCGGACGGGCGGGAGATGACCGGCGAGGACTGGGGCAACGACTTCGGCCGCTCGGTGGCGCTCTTCGTCAACGGCGAGGGCATCCGCGAACGCGGCCAGTACGGGCAGAAGCACCACGACGCGTCGTTCCTGCTCTGCTTCAACGCCCACGACGCGCCGCTGGACTTCACCATGCCCGGCAGCGAGTACGGCCAGAAGTGGGAACGGGTGATCAGCACCGCCGAACCCGAGCCTGGCGATGCCACGGTGATCAGCGCGGGCGGCACCATCCGGGTGCCGGACCGGTCCCTCGTCGTGTTGGAGAGGACGATCTGACATGCCGGCCACCCCTCCCACTTCCACCTACCGCATCCAGGTCCGCCCCGGCTTCGACCTGGACGCCACCGCCGCGGTCGTCGACTACCTGGACGACCTCGGCGTCACCCACCTCTACACCGCCCCACTGCTGACCGCCACGCCCGGCTCCCAGCACGGCTACGACGTGGTCGACCACCGGGCCGTCAACCCGGAGCTGGGCGGGGAGGCCGCCCGGCAGCGGCTGCTGCGCGCGCTACGCGACAGGCAGCTCGGCCTGGTCGTCGACATCGTGCCCAACCACGCCGGAGTCGCCGTCCCGGCCGCCAACCCCGCCTGGTGGGACGTGCTGCGCCGGGGGCGCGACTCGACGTACGCCGACTGGTTCGACATCGACTGGGACCGGGGCCGGCTGCTGCTGCCGGTGCTGGCCGACGACGAGGCAGCCCTCGACGACCTCAAGCTTGTCGACGGGGAGCTGCGCTACCACGAGCACCGCTTCCCGATCGCCGACGGCACCGGCGATGGCACCGCCGCCGAGGTGCACGACCGGCAGCACTACGAGCTGGTCTCCTGGCGGCGCGGTGACGCCGAGCTGACGTACCGCCGGTTCTTCGCCATCGCGGGCCTGGCGGGTCTGCGCGTGGAGGACCCGGCGGTCTTCGCCGCCACCCACGAGCTGATCCTGCGCTGGGCCGCCGCCGGGGAGGTCGACGGCATCCGCGTCGACCACCCGGACGGCCTGCGCGACCCGGCCGGCTACCTGGCCCGGTTGCGGGCCGCCGCGCCCGACGCCTGGCTCGTGGTGGAGAAGATCCTTGAGTACGGCGAGGAGCTGCCGGACTGGCCGGTGGACGGCACCACCGGTTACGACGCCCTGGCCATGGCCGGCGGGCTCTTCATCGACATCGACGCCGAGGGCGACTTCACGGTGCTGGACACCCAGCTTGCCGGCCGGCGTACCTCCTGGGAGAACCTGACCCACACCACCAAGCTGGCCGCCGCCACCCAACTGCTCGCCGCCGAGCTGACCCGGCTGGCCGCCCTCGTCCCCGAGGTGCCCACCGAGCAGGCCCGCGCGGCGCTCGCCGAGCTGGCCGCCGCGTTCGACGTCTACCGGGGCTACCCGCCGCACGGAGCCCGGCACCTCGCCGCCGCCCGCTCCGAGGCCGGCCGCCGCCGCCCCGACCTGGCCGCCGCCCTGGACGCGATCACCCGACGGCTGCGCAACCCCGACGACGAGTTGGGCATGCGGTTCCCCCAGCTCACCGGCGCGGTGATGGCCAAGGGCGTGGAGGACACCGCGTTCTACCGCTGGACCCGGTTCGTGGCGCTCAACGAGGTCGGCGACAGCCCCACCCGCTTCGGGGTGCCACCGGCGGAGTTCCACCGCTTCGCCGCCGCCCAACAGGTCCGTTGGCCGGCCAGCATGACCACCCTCTCCACCCACGACACCAAACGCGGCGAGGACGTCCGCGCCCGGCTCGCCGTGCTCAGCGAGCTGCCGGGCCGGTGGGCCGAGCAGGTCAAGACCTGGATGGAGTACGCCCCGCTGCCCGACCCAGCGTTCGCCCACCTGCTCTGGCAGACCGCCGTCGGCGCGTGGCCGATCGAACGGGAACGGCTGCACGCGTACGTCGAGAAGGCCGCCCGGGAGGCCGGGGCCTCGACCAGTTGGGCGGACCCCGACCCGGTCTTCGAGCAGGCGCTGCACGACGTGGTCGACCTGATGTACGACGACCCGAGCCTGCACGACGAGCTGACCGAACTCGCCGCCGCCATCGCCCCGGCCGGCTGGTGCAACTCCCTCGGGCAGAAGCTCATCCAGCTCACCATGCCCGGGGTGCCGGACACCTACCAGGGCACCGAGCTGTGGGACAACTCCCTGGTCGACCCGGACAACCGCCGCCCTGTCGACTTCGACGTACGCCGAGAGTTGCTGGCACGCATCGACGGCGGCTGGCGTCCCCCGATCGACACCGACGGAGCGGCGAAGCTGCTCGTCGTGTCGCGGACACTGCGGCTGCGGCGGGCGCACCCGGAGCTGTTCACCACCTACCGGCCGGTCCCGGCGCAGGGGCCGGTGAGCCGGCACGCGGTGGCCTTCGACCGGGGCGGGGTGATCGTCGTGGCGACCCGACTTCCGCTGGGCCTGGCACGTGTCGGCGGGTGGTGCGACACAGCCCTGTCACTTCCCGTTCACGAGATGAAGGACCTGTTCACCGGCCGGGTCTACAGTGGCGGAGAGACGCCGCTGGACAATCTTCTGGCCGATTACCCCGTCGCTCTGCTGGCTCCTCCCACCGCTGCCGAGGAGGCCGTTTCATGACCGAATTCTCCGTCTGGGCACCGGACGCCACCCGGGTGCGGCTGCGCCTGGCCGGCGACACCGACCACGAGATGCGCGCCGCCGACGACGGCTGGTGGCGGGTCGAGGTGCCCGACGCCGGCCTCGACTACTCCTTTCTGCTGAACGACGACGAATCCCCACTGCCCGACCCCCGGTCACCGTGGCAGCCTGCGGGAGTGCACGGGCCGAGCCGCCGCTACGACCATTCCGCGTTCCAGTGGACCGATTCCTCGTGGACGGGCCGGCAGTTGCCCGGCAGCATCCTCTACGAGCTGCACATCGGCACCTTCACCCCGGACGGCACCTTCGACGCGGCCATCGACCGCCTCGACCACCTGGTGTCGCTGGGCGTCGACCTGATCGAACTGCTCCCGGTCAACGCCTTCAACGGCGAACACAACTGGGGGTACGACGGCGTCTGCTGGTACGCCCCGCACGAGCCCTACGGCGGCCCCGACGGCCTGAAACGGTTCGTCGACGCCGCCCACGCGCGCGGGATGGGGGTGATCCTCGACGTTGTCTACAACCATTTCGGGCCCTCCGGGGCCTACGCGCCGCAGTTCGGGCCCTACCTCGCCGAGCAGAGCAACAGCTGGGGCCGCTCGGTCAACCTGGACGGCCCGCACTCCGACGAGGTACGCCGCTACATCATCGACAGCGTCCTCATGTGGCTGCGCGACTACCACGTCGACGGACTACGCCTGGACGCCGTGCACGCCCTTCACGACTCGCGGGCCGTCCCCATCTTGGAAGAGCTGGCGGTCTCCGTCGAGTCGCTGTCGACGCACCTGGGGCGGCCGTTGTCGCTGATCGCCGAGTCGGACCTCAACGACCCCCGGCTGATCACGCCTCGGGAGGCGGGCGGCTTCGGGCTGCACGCCCAGTGGAACGACGACGCCCACCACGCGCTGCACACATTGCTGACGGGGGAGCGGCAGGGGTACTACGGCGACTTCGGCTCTCTGGAGACGCTGTCGGACGTGCTGACGGGTGGGTTCTTCCACGCGGGGACCTGGTCGAGCTTCCGTAACCGGCACCACGGGCGGCCCTTGGACTCGCGGGTGCCTGGGCATCGCCTTGTCGCTTACCTCCAGAACCACGATCAGATCGGGAACCGGGCCACCGGGGATCGGATCTCTGTTTCGTTGTCGCCCTCACTGCTGCGTGTTGGAGCTGTGCTGCTGCTGACGGCGCCGTTCACTCCGATGCTGTTCATGGGGGAGGAGTGGGCGGCCTCCACGCCCTGGCAGTTCTTCACGTCGCACCCGGAGCCGGAGTTGGCTTCCGCGGTGCGGACCGGGCGGCGGCGGGAGTTCGCCTCGCACGGGTGGCCAGAAGGGGAAGTGCCGGACCCGCAGGACCCGGAGACGTTCGTACGGTCCCGGTTGGACTGGGCTGAGCTGGACAAGCCTGAGCATGCCTCGATGTTGTCGTTCTACCGGCGACTGATCGCCCTGCGTCGGTCGTCTTCGGACCTGTCCGATCCACGGATGCACGAGGTGTCGGTGCAGCACGGGGACCAGTTCCTGGTGATGCGGCGGGGGGACACGCTTGTGGTGGCGAACTTCGCCGGGCGGGGGCAGGGGGTGTCGCTGCCTGGGGTGGCGCGGCGGGTGCTGCTGGCTACGGGGGAGGGGGTCACGGTGATGCGGGACCGGATCGAGCTTCCGGCGGAGACTGCGGCGATCGTGGCGCTGTGACGTGATGTCAAGTGAGCCTTTTTCATCCTCGGTCAGGGCGGGTCTTCGACGGATAAAGGACGAGGATGGCCTGCACGATCGGGGTCGCCGCAGCCTGGTCAGGACTCCAGTTTTTGAGGGTGGCGTTGGTACGTTCGCAATGGCACGGATTCGGGCGTGAGGGCTGTTGGCCTTCCCCGCCAGCGAGAGAGTTTCGGTCGGTAGCGGTGGCGTTTGAACGGGGTTCGAATGCTGCCGGCGGCGTCCTGGTTGGCTTTGTCGGCGGAAGTCATCACATTCGCGTTGGTCAGTGCGTAGATGATGGCGTGGGTGCGGGGCTGGCTCAGTGAGAATGCCTGCGGGTTGCGGCAGATTAGCGCGTGCATAACATTTATGCAACCAACGACAGCCCTTCCGTGCAACACGCCCGTGAGAACTTTGTTACCCGCGGCGACGAACTCGCTCTCTCGCCCGGCCCCGCCAAACTGGGACCGGCTGCACCAGCACAACTTGTGACTGTTCCCTTCTGGACGTGCTGAGGATCGAAATTTTTTCTATGATTAGACGAAGTGGCCAGGAGGTTGACATTTGCGCCATATCTCGCCGGTATCCAGCGAATTCCGTGACCGCCCAATGAAAAACCCTCCCCACCGGGGAGAAGAGGTTGATTGAAGAGGGCCAGTATTTTAGACCTCAAAGGAAGAATTGGCATGAGACGTGAGCGCTCCTGCAGCGGAAGGTGGCTTGGGGCAAATAACCGAACTGGCCGCGATTTCTCCCCGTCGACGGTGACGGCGATTCGGCGATTCGCTCTGCGGCTTGTTCTTGATTGCGGACGAACATGGGTTGTGGCGTAACACTCGTGACGTGCCATGGGGGCGAAGGGCTGGTGGTGGCCCTGCTGTGGCTCGGTGAGTAGGCCACCATCGGCAAGACCCGTGCAGCGTCGCGATTGACCGTGGCGCTGGCGGTGCACGGATCGCGGCATGACGATGCCCGTTCTGCAAGATCATGGGGGAAGGTCACTCAGCAACATCCGCGATGGTCGCCGCCCCACCAAGAACGGCTTTGACCTCGGCTTCCAGTCGAAGGTGCCCCTTCGCGCCGAGGCTGTTCATAAACGCCTCTGCCGCTGACCCTAGAGAATCGTCTCCAGACGTCATAGCGTTCGCAATTACCATTGGAACCGCATTTCGTGTGGGGTCGTAGGACGCCATGCCGCCCTCGTCGCGACCGTCTAGGAGAAGTTTGAGCACAGCGAAAGCAGTTGCCGGGTCGACCGTAGAGGCTTGTGCCAAATTTTTCCCGATCATGTACCGCTCCGTCGCAATTGCCGGCTCCAGCTCTAATGCATCCCTCAGCCGCGGCAGCCACCATTGGACCGGAAACTTGTTGCCCTTGGCGATCCAGTAAAAGCCCTTCAGTTCTTCATGGTCCTCCGGATGATCCCTGACGTGCTGGAAACGCTCGTCCCAAAGGTCCCCGAATCGATCGCGGATTTCTTCGTCAACGTGGCTTGCATGGTAGAAGGATGAAGCGATAGCGCCGAGTGCGTCGCCACGGATTTTGGCGTCGACGGTCGCGAAGAAAGCGTGGACGACGGGATCGTCGGCCGTCTTGTGGCCGTATATCAGTGAATCGACGGCCCATTCGCCGATCCGCTGGATGGGGCTGGATCTAGTACGCCATCCACAGATGAGCGCATCGCCGAGGTCAATCGCAGCAATCATCGGGCCGTTTAGTAGGTCATACAAATCGCGGTGGTAGTAGTGCGTGGTAAGAGCCGTTGTCAAACCGATCTGCTGCTGAACGGATAGGTTATGTTCGGAGCCGAAGAACGCCTCGAGGTGGCCCTTCAGCCACTCCGAAGAGTGAGTAAGGATGCGGCCGGTCTTTTCGCCGAGTACCGCGCGGCCGGCGCCGTGTCTATCATCTCGCGCGAGCTCTCGCTCGATCGCTGCCATCGCGGCCGGCTTCCAGGGGGCCTGCTTCGCCCGGGTGGCCAGGTAGATTAACGCCCGTAGTCGGTTAGGCCATTGCCAGTTGAGCGACATGGTGAGTGGGTCCCAGCTGTTCTCGCCCACCTCATAAGCGTTGTACTCCGCCCAAGCTTCGTCATCCTTGGCGTCTTCGATCAGCAGCTTCGCAAACTGAACCATTGATTGGTCTGAAATCGACACACTGTCGCGTTCTTTGACAATTTCCTCCAATAGTCCAACTGCTGCGTTCTTCGCCCCACGGAAGTCTTTGTCGTCATCCATTGTGCCCCCCTCAACAGGGAAGGGTGACTCGTTCCCGTGCTCTAGAACGTCGCGGATCAACGCGGCAACCTCTGACCAATCGAGTTCCATGTCCGCCTTGAGGGCCGCCTCCCATCCCCGAAGGATGGCGCGCAGGTAGGTCGGCCGGAGTTTCTCGATGAGACCTGTGACTCCAGCTATGGCGCGCGGGTTTGTGGTCAAGAGTCCGGCAAGCTCTCGTCCTTGACCCTCATGAGAGGGCTCAGGTCCCCAGCCGTCCCCCGTGTCGTGCCAGCTTGCAAGGTGAGCGACAAGCTCGGTAGGACTCATTGTCGCCATCTCGTCTTGGGTGCAGTACGGATTAGGGCCGGTCCAGCCCGTGACCATGCCCGAGGGAGTGCGCGCCCCCTCGACCATGCCGTTACGCGCATCCAACTCGGCCAGCTCGGTGCGCAGCCCGGGAGGAAGAGCATCAGCGCCAAGGGCAGACAGCCAGCGATGTTTATTGCGGTCAGCGCGCTCCTGGACTTGAGCCTCGGCCTCTTCGGCGGGCGTTTCGGGATCGACGAAGCGTTCACGCATCCACTTCAGATCTTCTGCGTGCGCGTAGGCAATAAAATTGTTGATGACGTTCAAAGCTGCTGAGTCGATCTTCGCAACCGATTGTCCAAGCTCGGCGTACTCGACCCGCAGATTGTCGTCGTCGGACGCCTCGTCTCCGAGTAACCGTTCGGCAACACCAAGCAGGTACCGTGCGTCGGCGCCTGTATCGATGCGCTGACGGATCGCCTCGGCAACAGCGAACATGGCTATCTTGCGGAGTAGCTGGACGCGGGAGCGGAGGAGCGCCTTGACAGTCTCCTCCGGATCCTTTAATACGGCTGGTATCGCCAGGTCTCTGACCGCGTCGACTAGGGCGTGCTCAGGACTTGGGTAGGAACTGTCGCGTGCCCGAATCGACGGTCGAATCATACCGCTGAAGTCGTGCTCGTCTCCGTCGTGGCCGGATAACTTCTCGAAGCTGGCGAGCCAGCCGGCAACTGCCTTGAGTGCGTCCGCACCGAGTGCTGGGACCAATCGTGGCAACTCCTCCTGGTACCAGTAGTCGTCCATCGCTAGAACTGGCGTTCGCCTAAAGGGGCCGTCAGAGACAGAGGGTCTCGGTGCGAAGAGGTTGTTCGCCAACCAGCGACCCGCCTTATTCTCGCCGCCGTCAAGAAGCGTGATCGCAAACGACACAAGTTCACTCGGGTCCGTTCGCCACCCGAATCCTTGGCGCGTCGCCGCCCACGCTTGAAGGAGCGCTTTGAGGCGGGCTCCCTCCGCAGCGGGAATCCTCGAACCGATTTCAAAGACCGCGCGTCGCACCCACGTATTGTTGCTGTTGGTGAGGGCACGTAGAACATCGACCACGTCGGTCGGCACCTCTGGTGCCACCCGGGCTAGGTATGCTATCTCGGGCCAGTAGACGTCACGGACATACCCGTCGTCGGTGTTCTCTGGCTCAGGTGGATTCGCGAACGCATGAGCTTCGAACAACGGCCGTACCCAGTGAGGATTATTTAGGCCTTCGTAGAAAACCCTCCGCAGTTGGAGCGTCGGTATCTTCAGGAGTACTGCTTGGACGTCGGCTTTGCTCGGCTTCTTGTACCACGCGTTGTCATTGCCGACCTCCTCAAGGGCATTTATCTCGGCCAGTAAATCGTCTATTGAATGGCGAAGCGTAAAGAAGGCGGTGATGACGGTGTCGAAGAGCTCATCAAAAACTGCTACATGGTCACGTAGAAGGTCATCGGAGGGAAGATCCGACAGCTTAGGTTCGTCATCCTGAAGGTGGGCCCATCTTACGAAAAAGTCGCGGGACTCCACCCAGCGCTTGACGACGAGGTGCTCACTGTTGCCGTCGTCCGTGAGCAAAGAGGCGACGTCGTCTCGACTGCGCCGCTTCTCTTGCACTGCCGTCTTGATGAGCTTATCGAAGATCTCTGCAACGGCGCGTGGAACGGGGATGGACTCGCCGTCGGCGTCAAGAGCCAAGCCCGGAAACCTCGCCAGCATGTCCGGTAGTTCCTGGACCTGCTTCCCGGTCGGCGGTTTGATTCGAGGGCTCGCCGTGGTCCCCATTGCGCCCAGCACCCGGTTCATGACTTCGCGCACCGAATGACAGATGTGCGAGATCCGCGTTCGCTCGTCGCCGACCTCGGCTGGCGTCGTGAGCAGGAGCAAGGCTGCCCGATACATACTGGCGATGTCAGAACGTCTCTCCGCTAGCGCGGCGTAGATTCGCTGCTGTCGATCGTCAATTGATGCGATATCGGGAACCACTGGCGTGTCACTCCCTTTAGCTGCGAGGTCTGAAGGTGGCCGTAAACATTCGAATACTTGCGCCGAACGTTTCATTTGGCATCACCCGTACCCGGTTTGAAGACCAGGTGAACATACGTTGCTTCGGTTCGCTGTGACCATTAGTTGCGGAGAAGCGCGATGCGGGCAGAACGTTTTTGGCGTCGGAGGTGGTACCGCGCTGTTGCGGAATACGTGGTCGATGAAGGTCCTAGTCGCTCCGCTTTGGAATTGTGAGTTCCCATCGACGATGATGGCCTCGAGTCCGGAAGGGCGCTGGGCATCGACGAAGGTGCGCCGCTCCTCGTTGATCTGAGCGAAAGCGGAGACGTTGTCAGAAATTCCAAGATTACCTCCTTTTGTGGCGCAACGTCGGACTGAGTCGGTTGCGGAGTTGGAGCGCGATTCGCAGGAAATTTTGCACCAGCTCAGCGGGGAGTTCTGTCGCAGAGAAGTGCATCGCCACGAGCCAACGGGCCAGCTACATCCCGCTCATTGGGCAGCTCGGGACAGATGAGTCTGATATTGGCCGCGAGGAGAGCTCCGACAACGCGATCCGCCAGCGCACGACGCTCGGTTTCCTCGTCGTGTCCATCCGAGCTCATCGACAGCCAGAGCCTATTGTCACTGCCCACGGTCAACTTTGGGAACGGCGACGCTTCGTCCGTCGAGATGCCCTCTGTGGTCAGCGCAGTCTTGGCATCGGCACCTAGGTTGACTGCATTGCGGTGGGCGACTGAGCGGGCAGCCGCATACACGGCATCCGCGAGTCGAGCCATAGCGCTGGCAACCGTAGTTACCGTGATGGTGTACGGGCCGAGAGAGATGGTCTCGGTGGCGGGGTCATATGCAAAGCCCCAGAACTCGCTGGCGACCTCACGGGCTGACGCGCCGCTGGCGATGCGCCGCTTCTGCGGGCCGTGGCCAGCCCCGAGCGCCCACGCCTCGAAGTGCATCAGAGAGTTTCGCACCTCGGTCAACCCTGGCAGGGCTCGCTCGTACCGTTGCTTTGCCTGCCTAAGAGCGTTCAGAGCCTGATCGAGCCCGAGTTCCTGCAGCCGGCCGTCTACGAGCGAGGCAGCGGCAAGAAGCTGCCGGAGAGCAAGGATGAGCTGGCGAGCGTCGATCTGACGCGAACTGAACCACGAGATGCGGTGGTCGTCAGAATCGTGCATACGGAACAGAGCAAGCTCTGCAGCACGCTCCCACCACTGAATTTCCGAGACCGCGATGGCCTCTGGATGGTCTGCGGGCGACCAGTCGACAACCGGATTCGTCACGGTCGACATTATCCTAGTATCCACCTTCGACATGCCACCCGAAATTCTGTATGGGAAGGTGGCTTGTGCGGCGATCCCCGGTCATCGGCAAGTCCGGAAGCCATGCGGGTGCCCTATTCAGGCACTCATCCGCCCCGTCCAGGTCACCAAGCGACCGCGGCGAGCTCCGATGCTGCGGTTTGCAAAGTGCCGGTGAGCGGGGCTGCGCTTCTCGGGCAGTCGGCGTCATCGTCTGGATGCTCTGTCGGTGTACCGTCCAATCATGCGTAGTAGCAGGGCGTAGCCGCTATCTCGGTTCTGTAAGTGCGTGTTTGAGAAGGTCTGTTGTGGACGGCGCGGCGGCGTGACCTTCGACGGCGGGCCGGGCAGGGTGGCGTGGTGTCTACGCGTCGTGGCTACCCCTCCGACCTGACCGACGCCCAGTGGGCGCTGATTGAGGCTTTGCTGCCGGAGCCGAACACGGACGGCCGGCGGGAGAAGCACCCGCGGCGGGAGATCGTCAACGCGATCCTGTTCGTGGTGCGGTCCGGGTGCCCGTGGCGTTATCTGCCTGCTGACCTGCCACCGTGGCAGACGGTGTACTGGTACTTCACCCGGTGGGAAGAATCCCGCGTCACCGAGAAGCTCTTGGCCACCCTGCGGATCAAGGCCCGAGTGCAGCAGGGGCCGAGAGCCCGAACCGTCGGCCGGGATCATCGACTCCCAGAGCGTGAAGGGCGCCGACACCGTCGGCCGGGACAGCCGCGGCTACGACGCGGGCAAGAAAATCAACGGCCGGAAACGGTTCATCGTCACCGACACCCTGGGGCTGCTGGTCACGGTGACTGTCCTCGCCGCGAGCTGGCAGGACCGCGATGGCGCGAAGGCCGCCCTGCTGAGCGCCTACATGGCCACCCCAATTCGACACGTCTTCGCCGATCAGGGCTTCACCGGACGACTCGTCGACTGGACCCGCGACATCCTGCGCATCACCCTCGAGATCCTTCGCAAGCCCGCTGACCAGCGCGGCTTCGCCGTGCACCCGCGGCGGTGGGTGGTGGAACGAACCCTGGCCTGGCTCACCGCCTATCGCCGACTCGCCCGCGACTACGAACGCCACCCCGAGGTCTCCGAAGCCATCATCCGCTGGGCCGCCATCGCCGGTATGACCCGCCGCATCACCCGCGGTCGACCCGCCCGCCGCCAAGCCCGCCGCACCTTCAACTGGACCTGATCACACCATCTCAAACACGCTCTAAGAGGATGGGCGAAGTCGTGGTGAAGAAGCCGGACACCGTCGGTGCCAGGATCCGGTACTGGCGTATGCGTCGTGGCGGGATGAACCAAGCTGTCCTTGCTGGGCTCGCAGGTGTCACCCAGTCTTACGTGTCGCAGGTCGAGTCGGGGCGGAAGACCATCTACCGTCGCTCCACTCTGGTCGCTCTTGCTGCTGCACTCCATGTCACGGTGGCCGACCTACTCGGTCAGGGCAGCGAGCCCGGCGATCCGGCCCGTGAGAGCGCAGCTGAGTGCGTGCCAGCCATCTGGTCCGCCCTGATCGAAATCGAGGACGGCGAGCGTCGCCCGTCAACCTACACACCGGAGCGGCTGACCGCCGAGATTGCTCGCGCCGAACAGCTTCGCACGTCCTGCAACTACCCAGCTATGGCTCGTCTGTTCTCCGGCCTGCTGCTCGAAGCTGCTGCCGTGGGCGGCACCGCGCTCGTTCAGGTGGTCTATCAGGCCGCCACCTGTCTGCGGAACCTCGGGTACCGCCACCTGGCCCTCAACGCCGCCCGGCTCTCCGCGACGGTCGCCGAGCACGTTGAGGACCCGGCGTGGATCGCGGCATCCCGTTTCGCCTACGCGCAGAGCCTGCCGATCGAGTCAGCCGCCGTCGCGGCCCGCGCTGCTGACCGGTCTGTGACCGAGCTTCAAGCTGATGCCGACGACGAGCGAGTGCGACAGATGCTTGGTCAACTCCACCTCTCTGCCGCGTTGACCTCGGCAGTAAGTGGGCGCCTGGATGTCACCCGCGACCACCTCGCCGAGGCGGCCCGCGAGGCAGCGACCCTCGGCGATCCGCCTGACGGTGCGGGCTTCAACGGCTGTGGGTTCGGACCAACCAATGTTGGGCTCTGGGAGATGTCGATCGCGGCCGAGCAGGGCGAGTCCGGCCGGGTCATTGAGCTGTCTCGGACAGTTCGCCCGCAGGTTCTCGCGGCGTCGATCCGCCAGCAGTCTTACTGGCTCGACCTCGGTCGCGCCTTGGCGGACGGCGGGCGGCGGGATCCCGAAGCCCACGCCGCGTTCGTGCAGGCCGAGCGGGCGGCGCCGATCCCGTTCGCCATCAATCCCCTCGCCCGCGATGCCGTGGTGACCCTGGCCCAGCGCGCTCAGTGCCGAGCCATCCCCGATGAGTTGCGCCTGCTCGTCGGCCGCATCGGTATCAACCTGGCCGCATAACCGGAAGTAATCAGCCCATCACCAATCAGCCCTACTGTCCGGTTTGGGACGTGAACGCGTCCTGATGGTCCAGCGCGGCAACGGTCGATCCTGAGCTGCTGGGCCTCCATCGGAGGAGGCGGGGATGAGCGGTCAGGACGACAACGCTCCGGAGGACAACGGCGAGGCGGCCGAGCGGGAAGCTGCCAAACAGCGGCTCCTGGCTCAGGCCGAGGCGGAGCGCGTGCCCGTGGATGACGCGACCCGCGCGGTCCCGGACCGGCGGTGGCGGCGTGACCAACGATGACCTCCCGATCGGCCGCCGGGTGGCGAGCTGGCGGGTGCGGCGGTCGATGACGCAGCAGATGCTCGCCGACCGGTTGTGCAGGTCGAAGAGCTGGTGGACAAGATCGAGCGGGGCGCCGTCGGGTGAGAGCACGGTCGGCTCCACCGTGGGCGGTGATCGGATGCGGGCAGGCCGAGGTGCCATCCGACAGATACCACTCTGAAACTACCTCAATCGTCATCAGACTCAGGTGGACGCCAGCTTCCGAGTGACCCGCCCGGACTACGTCGTTTCAGGTGCTTGACCTGTCAATTTTCCGCCGGTAGTTTAAATCCACAACGACAGGCATCTATCTAAGAGCAGGTGAACCGTGCTGTTGAAATCCATCGCCATCGCCATCACCGCGTCCGTCGCAGGCGCGCTGGCCGCCGCCCCCGCCGCCTCGGCGGCAGCACCCGGAGTGTCGGTACAAGGCTCGGGGTCCGGGAACTGCCCGCAGGGCATGCTCTGCATCTGGCCCAACTGGAATCACCCGCCGCAGGGTCCCGTGGAGACGCCGTCTCTGACGACCAACAGCGAGTGGACCGGCAGCATCCAGGGATTCAACTTCTACAACGGCACAGGCCGCGACGCCGTAATATCCGGGTTCATGCTCGGCTCGTCGATTCCCTTCAAGAACTGCGCTCCTGCCGGCGGGACCGGGGGCGACCTGTATATACCGGTCAACGTGACGAAGGTGACTTGGCAGCTGACCCCCTGCTGATCCTCCACTGGGCCTTTCCGAGTAGTGGCTTGGAGTAGCTGGCTCGATCAGCGGTCCGGACGCGCCCGGATTCGTTGCCCGCAGAACCCCGTATGAAGGTGGTCCTTCCCAGGATCACCGTCATCGAGGTTCTGCGTCGCTATGAGCGTCGTGGGCAATCGCCGACAACGGCCTCGTCGTGGGCTCCACCACCGATTCTCGACTGCGCCCAGCGAGTTGAACCGACTGCTGAGAAGGCCGGCACCAGGGTCGAGCGCGCTGAACCATCAAGCGGAGCAGCGCTCGAGCGATTTCTCATTCAAATGACAGCGCTTGTCGAGGCGCGTGGTGTATTGCCTGCGAACGACGACGAGCAACCTTCCGTGGTGATGATCGGATGCCGGTCATCGGCGGATTCGGGGGCCGTGCGGGCACCAGTACTAGGCACTCGGCTGGCTCGTTCAGGTCATCCGGCAAACCCTAGCCAACTCTGACGATTG
The DNA here is from genome assembly GCF_022230925.1 of Micromonospora alfalfae. Lineage (GTDB taxonomy): Bacteria > Actinomycetota > Actinomycetes > Mycobacteriales > Micromonosporaceae > Micromonospora > Micromonospora alfalfae. The sequence goes on from NZ_JAKKFH010000055.1 coordinate 34,189, forward strand.
AGTTGGGCCAAGTGCAGATGAGCCTGCGACGCCTCTCGGGGCATTCAGCGGCATCACTTGGCTGCTGTCGGTGTACCGTCCAAACGTGCGGGATAGCATGGCGTGGCCGCTGTCCTGGTCCTCTACCTGGGGTGGGTGTAGGCATGGTGACGAAGCCGGACACCATTGGGGCCAGGATCCGGTACTGGCGGATGCGCCGGGGCGGCATGACGCAGGCCGTTCTCGCTGGGCTCGCGGGCGTCACCCAGTCGTACGTGTCGCAGGTCGAGTCGGGTCGGAAGACCATCGACCGCCGCTCCACTTTGGTGGCTCTCGCTGCCGCGCTCCAGGTCACGGTCGCCGACCTGCTTGGCCAGGGCACGGAGTCCGGAGATCCGGCCCGTGAGGGCGCGGCCGAATGCGTGCCGGCGGTCTGGTCGGCCCTGATCGAGATCGAGGACGGCGAGCGCCGCCCGTCGACCTTCACAACGGAACGCCTGACGGCCGAGATCGCCCGTGCCGATCAGCTCCGCAATTCGTGCAACTACCCGGCCATGGCCCGCATGCTTCCGAGCCTGCTGCTCGAAGCCGCTGCCGTGGGAGGTGCCTCCCTCGCTCAGGTTGCTTACCTAGCCTCTACCTGTCTTCGGCACCTCGGCTATCGCCACCTGGCCCTCAACGCCTCCCGGATATCCGTGTCGGCTGCTGAGGACGTCGAAGATCGAGCGTGGATCGGCGCATCCCGGTTCATCTACGCGCAGAGCCTGCCGATCGAATCCGCGCGCTTAGCGGCCGCATCCGCTGACCGGTCACTAGTGGAGCTACAGGGAGATGCCTCCGACATCCGGGTGCGCCAGATGCTCGGCCAGCTCCACCTCATGGCTGCGCTCGCCTCGACCGTGGATGGACGTTCCGATGCGGCCCAGGATCACCTTGCAGAGGCCGCTCGCGAAGCCGAGAGCCTGGGAGATCCGGCCGACGGAGGCGGCTTCAACGGCTGCTGCTTCGGGCCAACCAATGTGGGGCTCTGGAAAATGTCCATCGCGGCTGAGCAGGGCGAGTACGGCAAGATAATCGAGCTGTCCCAGACGATCCGCCCGCAGGTGCTCAAGGCGTCCAACCGGCAATTGTCGTACTGGCTCGACATTGGGCGAGCGCTGGCAGACGGCGGTCGGCGAGATGCAGAAGCCCTCGCCGCATTCGTGCAGGCCGAGCGAGCCGCACCGATCCCGTTCGCCATCAACCCCCTCGCCCGCGATGCCGTGGTGACCCTGGCCCAGCGCGCCCAGCGCCGAGCCATCCCCGACGAGTTGCGCCTGCTCGCCGGCCGCATCGGCATCAACCTGGCCGCGTAACTGCCAGTAATCACTGCATCACCAATCCGCCCTACTGTCTGGTTTGGGACGTGAGCACGTCCTGATGGTCCAGCGCGGCAACGGTCGACCCTGAGCTGCTGGGCCTCCACCAGAGGGGGCGGGGATGAGCGGTCGGGACGACAACGCTCCGGAGGACAACGGCGAGGCGGCCGAGCGGGAGGCTGCCAAACAGCGGCTCCTGGCTCAGGCCGAGGCGGAGCGCGTGCCCGTGGATGACGCGACCCGCGCGGTCCCGGACCGGCGGTGGCGGCGTGACCGACGATGACGTCCCGATCGGCCGCCGGGTGGCGAGCTGGCGGGTGCGGCGGTCGATGACGCAGCAGATGCTCGCCGACCGGTTGCGCAGGTCGAAGAGTTGGGTGGACAAGGTCGAGCGGGGTGCCCGCGCCCTGGACCGGTACTCGGTGATCCAGGAACTGGCCCACGTCCTGCGGGTCGACCCGGAGGTGCTGCTCGGCCAGCCGCGGAGCACCCCGGCGGGCACGCCGGTCGGGGTGGACGACATCCGGGCCGCGCTCGCCCGCTACGACATTCCGCAGGCTCCACCGCAGACGGACGAGCTGAGACGGCAGATCGGGCATGCCTGGTTGACCTATCAGCACGCGCACTACGGGCAGTTGGTGCGCCTGCTGCCCTGTCTGCTCGACGCCGCCCAGGGTGCGCGGTCGGCGGAGCTGCTGGTGCAGGCGTACCGGATCACCTCATCGCTGCTGGTCAAGCTCGGCGAAGCCGACCTGGGATGGCTGGCCGCCGACCGGGCGATGACCGCAGCCGGCGACGACAGGCTCCTCGCGGCGGCAGCAACCATCGAGGTAGCCCAGGCGCTCCGCGCGCAAAACCGCGACCGCCTGGCCCTAACCGCGCTGCTCCCCACCGCCAACCGCGTCCTCCCACAGTTAGCCAACCCCGGTGATCAAGAGGTTTGCGGGCTCTTTGGCGATCAAAATTGCCCGAAACCTCTTGATCACGAGAGCGGGAGCGGGAGCGGGGGTGATGGGCAGGGCGGCCACCGGGGGAGGGCGGTGGGTGGGACGTTGCTGGTGCAGGCCGCGCTCGCTGCCGCCGGCTGTGGCGAGCACCGCCGCGCGGACGAGCTGATCGACCGGGCGGCAGGGATCGCCGCCAGCCTGAGGGGGTACGACGACACGCACCGCACCAGCTTCGGGCCGGTCGCCGTTGAGCTGGCGCGGGTGCTCGTGGCGGCACAGCGAGGTGACGCCGCCGAGGCGTTGCGAAGGCACTCGACAGTGGTGCGGCGGGAGGGGTGGCGGCGGTTGCCGGCCGAACATCGGGGAGCGTATCTGGTCGACGTCGCGCGGGCGTACCTCCAGGTGGGTGACCTGCGTGGGGCGGCACGCGCCTTGGTCGACGCGGACAGTGTCGCGCCGGCTGAGGTTCGGTGCCGGCCGTTGGCGCGTACGGTGATCGCCGATGTTGCCCGCGCGCGGCCGGCGCCGGCCGGCGTGGCGCGACTGGCGACGCTGGTCGGCCTCACCCGCTCACCACGCGCTGTGCCGGCAGCCTGGGGACGATGCCGCGTCCTCAGATGGCGGGAACGGGAGGAAGGTCGAGCAGGGTGCGGTCACCGTCGACGCCCTGATCCAGTGCGGCCGCGACATCCTCGTGCGGGGCTCCGGGCCGGACGGCACTGACGTCGTCCAGACGCCGGTAGTCCTGGTCGCTGAGGTCGAGGTCGAGAGACTTCAGGTATTCCTCCAGCTGGGTCAGGGTGCGCGGGCTGACGATCGGGATCATGGCCGTGGGAGCCAGCGCGGCCCGGCGATGCAGCCAGGCCAGGGCGACCTGGGTCGCGCTCGCACCGAGTTCCTCGGCAATCGCCAGTACGGCGTCGACGACGGCGGTGCGCTGCGCCGTGCCTTCGACCGTGTCGCCTCGGGCGGTCAGCCGGCCCTGTGCACCCTGTCGATACTTGCCGGTCAGCAGGCCGCCGGCCAGCGGGGAATAGAGGACCGCGCCCAAGCCGTGGGCCTGCGCCATCGGCAGCAGCTCCCGGTCGGCGGAGCGTTCGGCCAGGCTGTATTCCGTCTGTATGCCGACCAGGGGGGCCAAGCCGCGTAGGTCGGCGTGGACTGCGGCGCCGGCGACTCGCCAGGCGGGGAAGTTGGACAGGGCGCCGTGCAGGATCTTGCCGGAGCGGATCAGGTCGTCGAACCCGGCCAGGATCTCCTCGATCGGTGTGACGCCGTCGGGGAAGTGCGGCATGAAGATGTCGACGTAGTCGGTGTTCAGGCGGCGCAGACTCGCCTCGAGAGACCGGATCATGATCTTGCGGCTGTTGCCGGTCGTGCCGGGGCGCGGCTGGGATTGCCTGCTCCCGCTGTACTTGGTGATGATCACGAAGTCGTCCCGCTGACGCCCGAGCAGCCCGCCCAGCACGCTCTCGGCCTCCCCGTCCCGGTACAGGTTGGAGGTGTCGAAGGTGGTGCCGCCGGCGCTGACGAAGGCCTCGAAGATCTGTCGTGAGGCCTCCGGGCCGGCGCCGGCGTCCGAGGTGCTGAAGTTCGCTGTCCCGAGCGCGTACTGCGACACGCGCAGTCCGGTCAGGCGGCCGAAGGTTTGGTAGCGCATGGAGGGCTCCTGAGTTCCGGTGCGAGGAGGTACGCTCTCGACAGTAGCAAGAAAAACGAGGGGTCACTCTTTATGCCCAGGGTTAGTCAAGCGCATCTCGACTCGCGCCGCCAGCAGATCGTGGATGCCGCCCGCGCTCGGTTCGCCAGCCACGGCTTCGCCCACACGTCGATGGCCGACATCGTTTCCGAGTCCGGGCTCTCCAACGGAGCCATCTACCGGTACTTCACGAGCAAGGACGAGATCGTCGTCGCGGTCTGCGAGCAGGGGACCGACGCGCTGCCGAGGGCGCTCACCGCCGAGGCGGTGGGGGGTTTCCTCGAGCATGTGCGTAGCCAGGCCCGGGACGCCCACCATGCCCGGTTGGTTGCCCAGATCTACGCCGAGGCGGCGGTATCGCCGCTGCTGGCCGCAGTTGTGCAACGACAGCTCTCCGCCATGCGGGCCGCGATCGCCGAGCTGGTGCCCGACCGTCAGCGCCCGCGAGCCGGACAAATCGCCGAAGCGTTCGTGGCCCTCTGCGTCAGTTACAGCCTGCAACTGGCGGTCCGCGGCGACGTGGACCCCGCACCCTATGCCGCAGCGTTGATGGCGATCATCAACGACTAGGCGGGCGCGCTGCGCCGGATCGCTGCCGGCCCGCGAACCCTCGTCCGGCGTCCGGGTGTCGGACGGCAACCTCGCGGAGGTGGTCGAGCGCAAAAAAGAGCAGACCGTCATTTTGAATGCTAGGGTCGATCAGTATCCCGCCCTCTGGAGGAGCCATGCCGGTAGCTCACATCGCCGCGATCAACCTGGACTGCCCCGACCCGGCCGACCTGGCCCGCTTCTGGGCCGCCATGCTCGATGGTGAGGTCGCGGTCCAGACACCGGACTTCTGTGCGGTCAAGGCGCGTTCGCTGATCCTCGGCGCCGTTCGCGTCGACGACTACCGGCCACCGACCTGGCCCTCCGGCGAGCGGTCGCAGCAGATCCACTTCGACCTGGCCGTCGACGACCCCGACACCCTCGACGACGCTGAGGCGCGCGCCATCGAACTCGGAGCCGTCAAAGAAGAGCAGCAGTTCGGGCCGGACCGTTTTCGCGTCCTGCGCGACCCGGCCGGCCATCCCTTCTGCCTACGCCGCTAACCCGGCGGGTCCGACATCCAGGGGCCGTGTTGGTCGAGTGCGGCGCAGCCTCCGAGCACATCAGGAAGCTCACCGTCCGCACCGCGTCGTCGACGAGTTCGGGGTACGCGCGGCGCACGGCGTTGTCGACCGTCGCCGTCATCCGGCCCCAGTCGCGCTTGTCGGTGGCCCGGTGTCCCCGCCGCGGGTCGAGACCGATCCGCATCCCGGCGCACGCCTGCTCGGCAACGGCGATCACCTGGATGACCTGGGGCAGGAGTGCGGGGTCGACCGCGTCGGGGCTTCGCCGTGGAATTGTCGCGCCGTGCAGGTACTGGCCCGTGTACCGCAGGATCTGCGCGTCGAGTGGCCCGAGGGTCACGCCCCGCTCGGCACGTTGGCGGTCCGCGTGATGCTCCTGCGCACGCTTCTCGTTCGCCTCCTCCGTCGCCGCGCGCACCGCCTCGCAGACCTGACCGCGCTCCAGGAGGCGGATGTCGGCGCCGTGGGCGACGAGCCGGGTCCGGTCCCACCGGAGGCGCCGAAAGAGCGCGTCGACGTCGGCGGGCGGGGAGAGCAGGACCGGGTCCAGTAGCGCTACGGCGGCGTTCTCGTCGAGCGAGCCCCGGGTGCCGGCGGCGTCGCACAGCGGTAGGACCGCGCTCCACAGCAGCAGGTGCCTGGCCAGGTCCACCCTGATCACCGCAAGGTGGGCTTCGGAGATCGGGAACGTGAAAGTGCGCGGCTCATGGTTGGCGTCGGCACCGGCGGCGAGCATCAGCTTCAGCTCGCCGTCCTCCCGAATGACGCTCGGGATCCAGAGGCTGCCGCTGCGTGCAAAAACGATGTCTGTCACCTGTTCACGCCCACCGTTCGCATTCGGCGTCGAGGCGTGGGTCGCTGCGCACCCAGACCTCGCCCCCGGCGGCATCGGCCGGGGCGTCGACCCGTTCGAGACCGAGGAACTCGATCAACGTGAGCAGTTCGGCTCGTTCGGCCCGGTCGTCGTCGATGTCATGCGAGTCGAAGAAGATGTAGTACTGGTCGGTCGGGTCGACGTAGCCGGAATCCGCCCAGATCCGGCCCACCTCGTCGATCGCCGCCGCCTCCGTCGTGAAGGTGGCGGCGCGGGCGGCACCCCGGATCTCCGGTGCCGCGTCGAGGTCGGAGAGGTCGGAGAACCACTGGCCAAAGTGGTCGAGGCCGGCGTACCCGTTCTCGAAGAACAGCATCGCGCTCGGCAGGTAGCGGTTGGGTCTGTCGACCCGGAGGTGTTCCGACCGAGGGTGGTCCGCGTCAGTGATCCGGGAGATCACTCCCAGGCTGGGCATGAGGACCAAACTCTGCCTCGCCGCTTCGTCGGTGACGGTGTAGGTGTCGGACTCCCGGCCCCGGAAGAACGCGGAGAACGCCACGTAGGCCTCCTGAGGGTCGCCCACCGAGACATGGTGATCGTTGCCATCACCGACGGCGAATACGAACTGCTTCGGGCCGGGTTTGTAGGGGCGGGCCATGTGCGTCCTCCGCTCAGGTGTCAAAGCTCCGGCAGCGTATTGGATCAGAGCGACATTCCCGCCGGCCCTGATCGTCGGTGTGCTGGGCGCGAGCGACCAACCACCGGCAGGCCCTGAACCGGACCGCGACCGGGGCGGGGTTTCCGGGAACGTGAGATTCGGGCATGTATCTGGGCACTGCTGGAGGGGAGACGGCAATGCTGGTAAGTGGTTATCTCGGCGCGGTGCTCATCGGTGCCCTCGTCGGCCTGCTCGGTCGACTCATCCTGCCGGGGAGGCAGCGGATCGGCTTCTTCGCCACGTTCGTCATCGGCGTCGGCTCGGCGGTGCTGGGCACGGTGGTCGCCAGGGCGCTCGATATCGACGACGGAGCCAGCGTGGAGGTGTGGGTGCTGCGCTGGGACTGGGTAGTGCTCGCGATCCAGGTCGGCCTCGCGATCATCGCCGTGGCACTGGCGAACATGCTCACTTTCACCCGGCTTGCCGGCGGCGACGACAAGCCCCGCCGGCGGGCCCGTCGCAGCAAGGCCAAGAGCTGACGAGCCAAGCCATGTCAGGTAGTCCACCGGTTTGTGCGGCGGTCAGGGAGTTGTCGTCCGCGCCCTACGCCGGGCGAGTGCGTCGCGGATGGCGAACACGACGAGGGCGAACGGCACGAAGACCCAAAGCTGAAGCACCGTGTAGCGGCGCAGTTCCCCGTTGGTGTCGACGCCGGTCAACTCGGAGTCGAGGGCGCCGGGCCGCATCAGCGCGAGCGCGTACAGGGACAGTGGCGCGTAGTTGAGACCCGCGCCGACCAACCACAGGCCGAATGCTCGGGTGCCGAAACCGTTCGCTGACGCCAGTAGCCAGCAGCCCCACGTCACCATCAGCACCACGCCGACGAGGAACTCGGCCAGAATGATCCGCCGTCGGCGCGTGGTTCCTCGGCTGCCGTACATGTCGATGGCCGCCAGGCGACGAACGTTCATCGGATCGATGATGCCATCGGCGGGCAACCTGAGATCGTGGCTCGGGGCGGCCTGGCCAGGCCGCCGTTAGGATGCGGGAATGGGCAGGTTTCTTGCGCTCTTCAACGGCGCGGCTGATGAGGTCGGCAAGGCCGAACTCACCGAACAGCAGCAGACCGAGTTCATCAACGCCTGGGCGTCGTGGGCGCAGGCCAACGAGAAGGCCATCGTCGACCCCGGCGCTCCACTGAACGCGAAGAAGCTGGTCACCGCGCAGGGTGTCGAGGACTTCACCGACGCGCTGACCGGCTACACCATTGTCGAAGCGGGCTCGCACGACGAGGCGGTTCAGATCTTCTCCGGGCACCCGCACCTGACGCTGTTCGCCGGCAACTCGATCGCGGTCCTGGAGTGCCCGCCCCCGCCCAGCTGATCCGCGTCTTTACGTCCCCACGATTCCGCGCACCATCAGGGGTGTTGGTGCCTCACGGCAACCAGCGGAGGGACCACCCGTCCGAGTGGTCCCTCCGCTGGTTGCCGGTGAGTGGCTAGACTTCAGGTTGGCAGTTCACCTGTGCTCTGCTGCGGCGGGCGCAGCCTCGGGAGGGTGTTCCAGCACCCTCTCGAGGGGCCGTCCCATCGGACGACGCCTATTCGCAGAAGACCCGCACTGTGGCATCGGGGGAGTCCACCTCCACCGTCACGTCGTCGAGGTGCTCCACGAGCGCCTCCAACTGCTCGGGCTTGAGCTGCGTCAGGTCGATCGGCACACCCGAGTCGCTGAGTGAGGCGTTGGCCTTGACCAGGGCCTGCGGCGGGACCAGCGCCGCCAGCCGTACGCCAGCTCGCAGCAGTTGCAGTGGCACTCGCACGTTGACCCGCGACGGCTCGCCGTTGTCGGTGGCGTCCACCACCACCCGCAGGTATTTCACCTTGCCCTTCGGCTTGGCGTCGTGGCCTGCCACCGCCGGTGCCTGGTCCCGTTCGAGGGCGGCGATGAGCTGCTCCGCCTCCTCCGCGGTGATCTTGCCGGCGGCCAGCATGTCGAGGATGTCCTTGCGTTGTTCGGTCATGCGAACCTCTCCTATCGGATAGCCACGAGCACGGCCGTGTGGCAGTGCTCGATGTCGAAGCGGGCGCCGGGCAGCGCGGAGATGACGCGCCAACCAGCGCCGAGTGCCCGCACCACACCGATGCGGAACACCAGGCAGGCCACGATCGCCGCGAGCACGACCAGGACCACGACCGGGAAGAGCAGGAGCGCCACGGGGAGCACCGGAACCCAGAAGCGCAGGGGCCGACGGTCTGGGCGGTTGACCTTGACGGTCACCAGCTGCGGCATCACGTCCGGCCGCCCAGCTCGGTCAACGCCTGCTGTGCGGTGATCTCACCGCGGCGTAACCGGTCGATGATGTCGGCCCGCGACGGCGCCGGGTCGGTCTCGACGAAGTCGAGCATCTGTGTGATCCGGTTGAGACGTGACTTGATCGTCGGGTAGCTCACCCCGAAGATGCGTTCCATCTCCTTGATCGAACCGTGGCTGCGCACGAACGCCGTGACGAAGACCTGGTCCTCGACGTTGAGCTGAGCCAGCTGCGGCAGCTCGAACTCGCCCTCGATCGCGACGCCGTTGCTCGCCAGGCGCACCCGCTCGACGACCAACGGCTGCCCCCGAGTCAGGCTGGTCAGCTCCTGCCAGTCCATCGGCTGTTCTGTCATACCTAAAGTTGTATCTTAAGAATCCTCAACTTCCAAGGTCTGGGCCTTAACTTTCTTAATTCCGACTCCAGGTGCTGCGGGTGATCCACTCGCGTTCACGGAAAACCGGGGTGTCCGGGCTCGGCGGACACCCCGGTTTCACGGAACCCGAGTCGATCACGCCGGGCCGGCAACGAGCCGCGGCGACGTCTCGGGTGTGTGTCGTCGTGCCGTTCTCGGGTGGGCGGCCGCCGACGCGCGTGCCTAGGTGCCGGAGAGGGCCTTGAGCGCCGTGTCGAGTGCCTGGTCCGCCGGGACGGGTACGTCGGGGACCACTCCGACGCCTTCCCAGTTGGTGCCGGTGACGCTGTTGATCGTCCGGGCGGTCGGCACTGTCACGAGGATGTGTGCGGTGACCGGGTGACGGGCCGTCGGATGCGCGCCGCCACGCGTCGTCTCACCGACGACCACGGCCCGGCCGTGCGCCTGAAGGGTGTACGCCACGTCCTCGCCCCCGGAGAACGTCATGGCGCTGGTGAGCACGTGGACCGGGCGGTCCGCGTAGCGGGGTGCGGGCAGGTGCGCGGTCGTCCAGAACTGGCGGGTGGCGCCGGTGGACCGCTCGTAGAAGTCGTTGAGGTGCACCTGGTCGTCGCGGAAGAAGTAGCTGCACCACATCGCGGCGCCCTCCGGTGTTCCGCCGGAGCAGGCGCGCAGGTCCAGGATGAGCGCGGAGCTGAGGGCGACCAGTTGCATGGCCGCGCCGATCGCGACGGCGCCTTCGTCGGCGTACGCGATGCGCCGCACGTCGATGAGCCCGACGTTGCCGTCCAGGTGCTCGACCCGGCGGATTCCCTGGTTCTCCGTCCTGAGGAGCGCGAGGAACGCGGCCCGTCCGCCGTCCTCGTCGGCGGGATCCAGCGACTGCGGCTGGTCCGACCACAGCAGCCGCAGATGTTTGTCCGGACACGCCTGCTGAAGGTGGGCGGTCACCGTCTCGCAGAGCGCCGGCCCGTCCAGGTCGTTGTACTCACCTGCCGCGAGACGACGGCGGATCGCGGCGTCGATGTCCGCGACCTTCTCGGGGAAGACGTACCCGGCCTCGATCCGGTCCAGGGCCTGTCCGATGATCTGTTCGTTTGAGAGCACGGCGGGCCACGGTAGACCCCGAACGGCCTCGTGACCACCGAGTTTCCCGCAACGAATCAGGGGCGCGGCAGCATGCCCACGAGCGACGTGATGATCGCGACCCGCAGGGCTGTCCGCAGGTCGACGTGATGGACGGCGAGCGCCGGTTCGGACTCGTAGACGGCGAGCAGGCTCGGCGGCGGCGAGGTGTAGGCGGACAGTGCGCCAGCCATCATCAGGGCGTTCAGGCAGAACAGCTCGGCGTTGTCGCCGAGCTCCGGCAGGTGCCGGAGGACGAGGTCGGCCATCACCGCGAGGTTGCCCAGTGCGGCCCGTTTGTGCCGGCGGACCGCCTCGACGGAGACGTTGTGTTCGAGCACCCCGCCCTGCGCACCGAAGAGATCACAGAGCACCGTGTGGGCGGCGAGCGAGCGGCTGAGCACGTCGGCCGTCTGCTCCGCCCGTTCCGTCGCGGGCCGGCTCAGGTCGACGCCGTGGGCCAACTCCTGGTCCAGCTCGGCCAGCCAGGTCGTCGTCCGGTCGTCCAGCAGGTCGAGCAGCACCGCCTCGCGGGACTCGAAATAGCGCAGCACCGCCGTCTTGGCCAGGCCGACCCGACGACTCAGCTCGTTGAGGGTCACCTCGGCCACCGGCATCTCGTCGAGCATCGCCGAGGTCGTCTCCAGGATCGCCCGGCGCCGGACCTCACGCTGCTCCTCGCTGCGCGCCCGCTGGAACGTCATGACGCCAACCCTAGCTTAGGTACCGGCGGTCCCTTGACAGAGTACCGGTGGTACATTACCGTTTCGAGCATAAGTTACCGGCGGTACATTGGGGAGCCTGAGATGAAGTGGACCGAGCAGCAGATTCCGCGCCAGGACGGCCGGGTGGCAGTGGTCACCGGCGCCAACACCGGGCTGGGCTTCGAGACCGCCCGGCGGCTCGCCGAGCGGGGGGCGTCGGTCGTGCTGGCCGTTCGTGACACAGCGAAGGGCAAGCTGGCCGCCGCCCGGATCAACGGCGACGTCTCCGTGCAGGAGTTGGATCTGACCTCGCTGGAATCGGTGCGCGCCGCCGCGGCCGACCTGCGCGCCACCCACCAGCGGATCGACCTGCTGATCAACAACGCCGGCGTGATGTACACACCGAAGCAGACCACCCGCGACGGCTTCGAGATGCAGTTCGGCACCAACCACCTGGGCCACTTCGCGTTCACCGGCCTGCTGCTCGACCTGCTGCTGCCCGTGCCCGGCTCCCGGGTGGTCACGGTGAGCAGCGCCGGCCACCGCATCCGCGCCGCCATCCACTTCGACGACCTTCAGTTCGAGCGTTCCTACGGCCGGGTCGCCGCCTACGGCCAGTCGAAGCTCGCCAATCTGATGTTCACCTACGAGTTGCAGCGCCGGCTCGCTCCGCACGGCACCACCGTCGCGGTGGCCGCGCACCCGGGCGTCTCCAACACCGAACTGGTCCGCAACGCCCCGGCGGTCGTCCGCGCGCCGATCACGTGGCTCGCCCCGGTGATCACCCAGCCCGCGACGGCGGGCGCGCTGCCCACCCTGCGGGCCGCCACCGACCCGTCAGTCCTCGGCGGGCAGTACTACGGCCCCGACGGCCTGGGTGAGGTGCGCGGCTACCCGAGGCTGGTCACCTCCAGCCCCGAGTCCTACGACGTGGGCGTGCAGCAACGCCTCTGGGCCGTCTCGGAAGACCTCACCGGCGTGCGGTTCCCGCTGGGTCGGGCAGCCGCGACGGCGTGACAGTGCCGCGTCCCGCTGTCAGCACGATCCACTCGGGTTCACGGAAGTCGGGGCGTCCCGCCGCCAAGGACGCCCCGATTTCACGAAACCCGAGTCGATCTCCGCCACCGCCGGGAGAACGGGACGGGTTGTCCAACCACGAGGGCCGTGGCGATCTCCGTCATCGTCAGGTGGTCGCCGGGAGTCAGCCCGCGCCGAGGGTGGCGTTCTCCGGAGGGGGCGGATCGCCGGTCGTCAGGGCGTGGCGGGCTGGGGTGCGGGGGTGAACGGCGCAAGGAGCAGATCGGTGAGGCGCCGCCTGGCATCCTCGTCACCGCTCATCCGCACCACGCCGGCATCAACCGCCGCCGCCATGGTGATCTCATGGCCACAGACGGCTCGAAGGGTGTCGATGTCGGTGCTGAGCGTCGCGTCGGGGTCGGTCGCCGTGCCGCGCCGGAGCCGCACCGTCTCGTTGGCGACGTCGGCGAGGTAGGTGTCGGCGTCGATGTGGAACGCGTAGCTGCCGGCGAGGTCCGAGGCGCGCGCCGGATCGAAGGCCGCCTTGATGCTGAGCAGCAGGGAGTCGACGCCGAGGGGGCCGTCGGGGAGTTGGGGGGACTGGCTTCCCCAGCGCCCGAACTGCAGCAGGATCGGCTCCAGGGCGCGGCCCCATTCGGTCAGCTCGTAGAGGTGTACGCGCGTCGGCGGGCCCAGGTCCCGCCGCCGGACGACGCCGTACTCGGTCAACTGGCGCAGTCGCTGGCTCAGCACGTTTGGGCTCACCCCGGGTAGGCCGCCGAGCAGATCGTTGAACCGCCTCGGGCCGAGCAGTAGGTCGCGTACCACCAGCAGCGCCCACCGCTCGCCGATGATGTCCAGTCCACGTGCGACACCGCACGGATCCCCATAGCTACGCATGCCGACCATGGCCATCAGCATACCCGGATCCTTTTTTAGGAGTGCCACTTGTTCTGTAGGAGTTGACCCCCTAGCGTGAGTGGCATGGACCTGCCGCCGCAAGGTGACGTGACGTTGCTGGACACCCCGTTGGCGCAGCGGTTGCTCGCCACGTCCCCGGTGGCGCGCCTCGCCTACACCAGCCGGGACGGAACGCCGCGGTTGATCCCGGTGAACTTCCTGTGGACCGGCGAGGAGTTGGTCGTCGGCGCGTTCGCCGGCACTTACAAGATCCGCGACCTGAGCGCCCGCCCCGACGTGGCGGTCTGCATCGACACCGCAGACGGTCTTCCGGAGGTGCTCATGCTGCGCGGGAAGGTCACAGTGGCCGAGGTCGAGGGCGTCCTGCCGGAGTACGCCACCATCCAGCGTGCGGGGATGGGCGACGAGACGGGCGACGCCTACCTGGCGGCGATAGATCAGCCGGGCCTGCGGATGGTCCGGATCGGCCTGCGCCCCACCTGGGTCGGAGTGATCGACTTCCAGCAGAGGTTCCCGGGCCGGACGCCGGAACCCGTCCGAGCCGCGCTCAGCGGCGGCCAGTAGTCGACACCGCCGAGGTCCCGGATCCCCGGGGCCCACCGCACCATGACGGAGGACGACGTTGCGCAAGATTGTCGTGTCGATGTGGACCACCCTCGACGGGTTCGTCGCCGGCCCCGACGACGAGATGGACTGGCTGCTGATCGACGACCATCTGCAAAAGTACGAGCGGGACCTGGTGGACAAGGCCGGAAGCCTCATGCTGGGCCGGGTCACGCACGCCGACTTCGCCGGACACTGGCCGCTGGTCGCCCAGGATCCCGACCAGCCCGACGACGTACGGGGTTATGCCCAGCGGCTCGACGCGCTGGAAAAGATCGTCGTCTCCGCCTCGGGCGACACCGCGACCTGGGGTGACAGCCGCCGGCTCACTCACATCGAACCCGACGAGATCGCCCAGCTGAAGCGTGATCCCGGCGGCGACATCGTGGTCTACGGCAGCCTCACGCTGATCCGGTCCCTTGCCAACCTGCGGCTCATCGACGAGTTCCACCTCCTGGTGCATCCCCTGTACCTGCGCCGGGGCAAGGCGCTGTTCGACGGTGATCAACCCCCGGCACGACTGGAGTTGGTCTCCGCCGAACCCTTCGCCTCCGGGGTCGTCCTCCTGAAGTACCACCCCGCCTGACGAGTTCAGGCGGTGCGGTCGGGTAGCGCGCAGCCATCCGGGGCGCACATGCCCTCGGCGACACCGACCACCGGCAGTGGCTGCGGCGTCGGGTGGCTCTCGGCCCACGCCTTGTCGATGACCGCGAGCAGGTCGTCGAGGCCGATCGCCCCGGGCACGGCGAAGCGGCCGTCGAAGACGAGGAACGGCGCGCCGCGGGCCCCGAGTCGCTCTGCCTCGCGCTGGTCGGCCGCCACCCGGGCCCGGTAGCGGCGGCTTCGCAGGGCGTCGGCGGCCCCGGCGCTGTCCAGACCCACCTCGGCGGCGAAGTCGAGGACCTCCTCAGCGGTCCACAGCTTGCGGGCCTGCCCGAAGTGCGCGCGGAACATCGCCGTCCAGATCTGCGTGCCGCGACCCTGGTCGGACGCGTACGCGAGCAGTTCGTGGGCGAGATCCGTCGGCCCGAGCGTGCGGTCCACCGCGTGGTAGGGCGTCAAACCCTCCGCCTCGGCCGCCCGCTCGATCGGCCGCAGAACCCTGTCGACTGTCGTCGCGGGAGCCCCCGCCATCGTGATCAGCTCCCGTTGACTGACACCCGCGCGGGGCAGGTCGGGATGCAGCTGGAACGACCTGTGGATCACCTGGATTTGGTCGCCGTACGAAAGCCGGTCCACTGCCCGGTGGAGCCGGTGGTCCATCAGCCCGCAGTACGGGCAGACGATGTCCGACCAGAACTCGATCTTCATGGTGCCCCTCACTGATTCTCACTTCTTGTTCGTAGCGCCATGATGCATCAGAATTGGAGGGCCACAAAAGGTACATTCATGTGCGTAGCGCGGACTGCGCGGAGGGGCGGCGGGGATGAGCGCAGGAGAACTTCGGCGCAGGCGCACCAACGTCCGGGGGAACGTTCGGGCCGCTCCGGGGCCCTGCGCCCACTGGAACGACGAGGACGCCGACTTCATCCGGGAGGTCCTGGACCTCGTCGGCGACAAATGGAGCGTGCTGATCATCGGCACGCTCGCCGACGGCCCCGTCCGTTACTCGGACCTGGGCGACGCGATCCCCGGCATCTCCCAGCGCATGCTCACGCTGACCCTGAAACACCTCCAGCGCACCGGCCTCATCACCAGGACGTCGTACCCGGAGGTGCCACCCCGCGTCGAATACGCCCTCACCGAGCTGGGCAGGTCACTGCTCTCCACCGTTCTGGCCCTGGCGGCCTGGTCCGCCGACCACCACGCCGAGATCCGCCGCCACCAATCGGCCTACGACAGCCGCGCCGCGACCTGACGGACTCATGCTCGCAGGTGGGCGACGACCACCCGGGTGGCCTGGGCGATGAGGCTGTCGTCCGGGCTGGCGTCCTTCCTGTCGCGGCTGGACAGCACGGCGAGCACGATCGGGGCCCGGTCGGGCGGCCAGATCACCGCGATGTCGTTGCGGGTGCCGTACCCACCGGTCCCGGTCTTGTCCCCGACCACCCAGCCGGCCGGCACCCCGGCGCGGACCAGCGCCGCGCCGGTGGTGTTGCCCCGCAGCCAGCCGATCAGCACGTCGCGGTCCGCCGGTTCCAGGGCAACCCCCACCGTGTACGCCCGGAGGTCGCCGGCCAGGGCCCGCGCGGTGCTGGTGTCCCGCCTGTCGCCAGGTGTTCCCTCGTTCAGCGCTGTCTCGTAGCGGGCCGCGTCGGTGACAGTGTCGCCCAGCGCGCGCAGCTTCGACTCGAACCCCGCCGGCCCGCCGAGGTGGCGCAGCAGCAGGTTGCCGGCCGTGTTGTCGCTGTAGCGCACTGCGGCGTCGGCGAGGGCCCGCAGGCTCATGCCCTCGCCGACGTGCTTCTCGGTGATGGGGGAGTGCGCCACCAGGTCCCGCGCCGAGTACCGCACCACCCGATCCAGCTGGGCGTCTGTGGTGCCGTCGAGCACCTCGGCGGCAGCGAGGGCCTTCCACGTCGAGGCGTACGCGAACCGCTCGTCGGCGCGGTACTCCACAGTGCGGCCGGCGCCCGTGTCGACGGCGTAGATCCCCAGCCGCGCCCCGAACTGCTCCTCCAGCCGGCGGAACTCCTGATCGGCGGCCGGCGACGGGGCGAGCGTCACCTGCGGGCTCGGCGTCGTCACCGCCTCGGTGGCGTCGCCGCCGCCGCTGCTGCACCCCGCCACCGACACCAGTGTCGACGCCGTGGCCATCATGATCGCCAGCCGTCGGACCGAAACCGCCACTGTCGTTCCTCCTGAGGTGCCGTCGGTCAGGAAAGGATCTCCACGTACCCGTCGCTGCCGTGCACGCGGATCCGCTGCCCGTCGCGGATCAGCCGGGTCGCGTCGAGCACGCTGACGACGGCCGGCAGGCCATACTCCCTCGCGATCACCGCGCCGTGCGTCATCAACCCGCCGACCTCTGTCACCAGGCCGGCGATGCCGACGAACAGCGGCGTCCAGCTCGGGTCAGTGTGGGCGGTGACGAGGATGTCACCCGCTTCGAGGTCGGCCTGTGCCATGTCCAGGATGACGCGGGCGCGTCCTTCGACAGTCCCG
Organism: Micromonospora alfalfae; assembly: GCF_022230925.1. GTDB lineage: Bacteria > Actinomycetota > Actinomycetes > Mycobacteriales > Micromonosporaceae > Micromonospora > Micromonospora alfalfae. The sequence goes on from NZ_JAKKFH010000055.1 coordinate 50,921, forward strand.
GCGGACACCGGCATCCCGGCCAGGGCGCCGGCCGGCAGGTCGTCGCGTCGGTACGCCCCGGTGATCGCCTCGCCGTCGGAGGTCAGCACCCGGGGCGGGGTGAGCGCCTGGTACGACAGGAACTCCTCCCGACGCCGCCGGATCAGCTCGTCATCCACCCGGTGCGTGCGCACCACCTCGTGGAACTCCTGGAACGTGAGGTAGAAGACGTCTTCGGTCTCGGCGAGCACGCCGGCGCGTACCAGGCGCTCGGCCTCTGCCAGCAGGGCCTGCTTGTAGATGAAGTAGCGGCTGATGATGTCGTACTTCGGGTACTCCCGGTAGCCGATGAAGGCCCGCACCCGGTCGATCATCCGCGCGGTCTCGTCGGCCTTCTGTTGCCCGTCCGGCAGCGCCCGCAGGCGCGTCAACACCTCCTGCGCCTGCTGCCGTGCCCGCTGCTGGCCCTGCTCGAAGCGCCGCCGGGCCGCGCCCGGCTCGAAGAGCTTGACGTTGTCCAGCAGCACCGGCACCAGCGTGCTGGGGCGTTCGCTCCACCGCGGCCTGGTGATGTCGATCTCGCCGACGCAGCGCATGCCGTACCGGTCGAGGTACGCCTTGATGGCGGCGCGCGCCTCGGCCCCGCCCGCGACCTTCGGCAGCTCGTCGAGGAAGTCGTCGTGCGCGACGTCCTGGAGGAATGCCACCACCTCCGGGTAGGGGCGGATCACGTCGGCGACGTCGAGCAGCGCCAGCCCCATCTCCGACGTGACGTTGCCGGGCGCGGAGAGGGTGAGGGTGTCGGCGGCGTTCTTCTCACCCAGCCACTCGTGCAGCCGGTCGTTGAGCCACCAGGTGGCCTCCATGCCGGCCATGATCGCCTGCATGTTCAGCGGATCGCCGAGGACCCGCTTGTGCTCCTTGAACGCCTCCAGCAGGAAGTCGAACAGCGCCGTACCGGTCACCGTCGCGATGTCGCGTCGCAGGGCGGCTATGGATGCCCTGCTGCGCTCGATCAGCTCGGTGACGATCGCCGGGTCGGTTTCGATCGAGGTGGACGCGCCGCCGGTCGTCAGCCTGGCGGGACCGCCCCCGTCCGGAAGCGTCGGAATGAAGTCGGGGCGGTCGAGGAGCGTCTGCAACGCGTCGCGCATCAGGGGATCGGACTTCCCGACCATCTCCAGGAAGCCGGCGCGGCTCGTGGGCGAGGCCAGCAGCCGGGTGGCGTCGACGAACAACCTCCCGCCGGCCTCCAGCATCACGGCGATGGCCGTCAACTGCCACATCGAGAGACCCAGCGGCCGCATGGCGTCGGTCATCATCTGCTGGTGACCGACCGAGAGGTAGACGTGGTTCTCCTGGTCGTCGGCCGCCGGGATGGGGAACAGGGTGGTGATCGGCCGGCTCTGCACGATCTGGAAGTCGTCGTCCACCAGGCACCACTCGATGTCCTGCGGGCGGCCGAAGTGCGCCTCGATCCGTCGCCCGAGCTGCACCAGCCGTAGGACCTGCGCCTGCGTCAGCGCCGGCTGCTCCTGCCGCTGCGCCTCGATCGCCACCTCCCGCGTTCCGCCGCCGGGCAGCGCGGTGACGGCGCGCTGCTTGGCGGCGACAGTGCCGGCGACGACCTCGCCGTCGCGCACCGTGAAGACGTCCGGGTTCACCAGGCCGGACACCAGGGCCTCGCCGAGGCCGAAGCTGGCGTCCACCGTCGCGACAGTCCGGTTGCCAGTCACCGGGTCCGCCGTGAACAGGATGCCTGCGGCATCCGAAAAAACCATCTGCTGTACGACGACAGCCATCTGAACCGTGCGGTGGTCGATGCCGTTGCGAAGGCGGTAGATGACGGCCCGCTCGGTGAACAGTGACGCCCAGCACCGGCTGACGTGCCGCAGGATCGCCTCCGGCCCCACCACGTTCAGGTAGGTGTCCTGCTGGCCGGCGAAGGACGCCGTGGGCGTGTCCTCCGCCGTCGCGCTGGACCGCACGGCGTAGGCGGCCTGCTCGCCGAACCGGTCGAGCGCGCCGGTGATCGCGGCGGCCAGGTCGCCCGGAATCGGGGTCTCCTCGACGCTGCGGCGGATCTCCGCGCTGAGCGTGCGAATCGCCTCCCGCTCGTCCGCGCTCAGGCGCGACAACTGATCGAGTCGATCGTCCATCGACGGCGTCTGCGCCATGATCCGCCGGAAGGCGGCAGTCGTGACGCAGAACCCCGCCGGCACCCGGATGCCGTCGATCCGCGACAGCGCGCCCAGGTGCGCGGCCTTGCCGCCGACGACCGACACCTGCGTCTCGTCGACCTCTCGAAGATCCAACAGTGGTGCCTGGCCGGCGCGGTCCTCGTCCCTCGACAACACACCCACGTCTCGCCCCCGTTACCTCGTTTGTGCTGGTCCGGCCGCCGATTCTGCGCCACGACCGGGGTCTTGCGGCAAGCCCCCAGGTGCGGTATACGTTAGAAGTGGCAGGGAGAGTGATCTCCTTGCCGCTTGTTTTTGTCGGGCGGCCGGGCCCTGCTCAGTCGTAGGGGAGTCGGCGCGGCTCGAATCTCAGCCCTCGGCCGAGCTGCCAGGAGGCGGTGGGCCAGGCCGCGAGGAAGCCAGCTATCAGCCCGAGCTGACCGGCGAACCAGAACGTCGGGCTGTCGGGTCGCAGGTGCGGCTCCGAAAAGACCACCCGATGCGCGAGGGTCAGCCACACGAACAACGCCACCTCGAACACGGTGATGGTCAGCAGCTCGATCCTGCCGACGCTCGACAGTGCGTGCCAGACCTTCGTCAGGCTGCGACCCGGCCCGGCGAAGTACCGGAAGAGAACGGCGATCGTCACCGCCATCAGATAGTCGCCCGCGTAGCCGACCCACAGCGGGTCCTCGGCCGGGTCGAATCTCACGGCGTACAGGGCGACCTCGGCGACGATGAACCCGAGAGCGCAGTGCGCGCCGCAGCGGGACACGTGGGTGACGACGATGCCCCGGCGCGGCCGTCGCGGTTGACCCTCCTGCCGCCGTTGAGAGAACGCCTCGGGCCTGCCCCAGTTCCAGTAGAGGCGGACGGCGGCAGGGCCGATGTAGAGGACGGTCACCAGCCAGACGATCTCCATGACCCGGACCGGCTGCCGGTGCCCGCGGAGATAGGTGTCGGCGATGACGACCGCGAAGCTGACGACGCCGAACGCGAGCGAAGCCCACGAGAGCGCTACGAGCCAGGTTGGTTGCATCCCCGCCCCTTCCGCCAGCCGGGCGAGTCTTTCACGGCGTACTCGTTCGGATCGGCCGATCGGGCGTTCCCGCGCGCCGACGCGGACGGATTCACCCTCCCCGGCCTCGGTTGGACGGTGGAGTGGCGTCCTGGCGACAGCCATCGGTGTCGGGTTCGGCGTCTTCGGTTGGCCAGTGGTCGGCCGCTCGCGCCGTGACGCGAGTCGGCTGGCCGCCGCCGGTGTCGCCGCGACGGCGGAGATTGTCGCGGTGGCGAACCACCTGGGCGGAGAGAATCCCGAGCTGGAACTCCACCTGCGCATCAGCGGGCCGGGGTTCGCCACCTTCGAGGCGGACACGATCCGTGCGACCGACCCAGCCCTCGTTCCCGGCGCGGTGCTGGCCGCCGTCGTGGACCCCGCCGACCGTCTCTTCGCGATCATTTAGCTTCTTCTTGCACCCGCCGGATTCCATCTCGATCGCGACAGGCGCGAACCGTGATTCGCGGGGTCGAAGCGGCATCGCTGCGCTGGCAGACTCTCGGGCATGGTCGACTGGTATGCCCGGGTCGAAGTGGACGGCGACGTCGTCCGGATCTCGGAACCGCACGTCAACGAGCTGCTGTCGGCGAACTTCTGGTGGTTGCGGGGCACCGATCGGGACATCGTGATCGACGCCGGGCTCGGTGTCGTCGCGCTGCGGCAGGCGATTCCGGGCCTGTTCGAGCGTGATCCGATTGTCGTGCTCACCCACGCGCACCTGGATCACGTCGGTGCGGCGGCGGAGTTCGGTGACCGGGCCGCCCACCCTGCCGAGGCGGGGATCCTCGCGGCGGGCGTACCGGCGAGCCTGTACGGCGCGGAACTCTTCGAGAAGCTGGGGATCGACGCCGCGAGGGAAGCCGTCCCGGAGCTCATGATCGATGTTCTGCCCGATCCCGGGTACGACCCGGCTGCCTATCGCGTCGCACCGATGACCCTGCACCGCCTGCTCGACGACGGCGACCGCATCGACCTGGGCGGGCGGGTGCTGACGGTGCTGCATCTTCCGGGCCATACGCCCGGGAGCATCGCCCTGCTGGAGGAACGCACCGGGACCCTGTACTCCGGCGACGTCGTCTACGAGGGTGCCCTGATCGACGATCTGCCGAACTCCGACGTGGCAGCGTACCGGCGGAGCATGGAGTTCCTCGTCGACCTCGACGTGTCCGTCGTCCATCCCGGTCACGGGGAGAGCTTCGACAGGACACGCCTTCGTCAGTTGGCGGAGACCTACCTGCGCAGGACGGCGTAGAGCACGCCCTGCCGATCTTGACGGCGGGTTACGCGGTTAGGGTGTTCGCCATGATCGAGGACGTTGTATGCCGCTGACGAATCCGTGGCTGTCGGAGCCCACGCCGCCGAAGCGGCTCGATCGCGAACGGCTCGAAGAACGCCTTCTCAACCTGTTGTCGTCGCAGAACATGTGTGTGCTCGCGACCACGGGTCCGGACGGACCGCTGGCCACGCCGGTGCGGTACTACCCGCTCGGCTTCGCGGTGCTCTTCACCGCCGCGCCACGATCGCCAAAGATCCGCAACATTGCCGCCGACCCGCGCGTGTCAATCGGCATCTTCGCGCCGCTGGTCGGACTGGCCAGCAGCCGTGGTGCCCAACTGTTCGGGACGGCAAGGGTGCTTGCTCCGGAGCATCCGGACCGCGCGCACTACTGGGCGGCGGTTCGGTGGGAGAACGAGCACGCCGAGCGGGGGCGGGCGCTGTCCGAGCCGCCCGAGGACACCCTCGTGGTCGTCGAGGCGGAGCGGATCGTCTACACCGAGCACTGGCTGCGACGTGAGGGTTTCGCGCCACGCCAGTTCTGGCGTCGCTCCACCAGTGACGAAAGCTGATCTACTGCATAATTCGGTACGTGCCTCCCAAAGGGGAAACTTCACGGCTGACCCGTAACCCGGGCCGCTTGCTGGCCTTCAGCGACGGTGTCTTCGCGATCGCCGTGACGCTGCTGGTGCTGGAGATCCAACCGCCCCACGACTTCGAGCGCCTCGCCCGGGGGCTCGGTGCGCTGTGGCCGTCGTACCTGGCGTACACGCTGAGCTTCCTGCTCATCGGGCAGGTGTGGGTGAATCACCACGTCATGTTCGATCGCGTCCGGCACGTCGACCGAGGGGTCCTGTTCCTCAACACGTTGCTCCTGATGGTCATCGCGTTCCTGCCGTTCTCCACGTCACTGCTCGCCGAAGCGTTGCGCGCGGAGCAGGGGCTGCGCGCGTCGGTCGTCGTCTACGGCGGCACACTGTGGACGGCGGCGGCCCTCTTCAACATCGTGTGGGCGTACCTGCGCCGCGCCAAACTGCTGGACCCGGGCCTCGGGCCGTTCGGCGCGCGGGCCATCGGTCGCCGGTTCGCGCTCGCGCTGCTCTGGATCGGCTCCGGCATCCTCGTCGGCGCGTTCGTGCCGATCGCCGGTGTGGCCATCATCGCCGGGTTCCTGCCCGCCTACTACCTGCCCATCCGCGGCGAGTACGGCGAGGACGACACCGCCGAGCAACCGGCCGACTAACTAGAGTCGGTGGCATGCGGATCAGGATCGACGGCAGCGATCTCCCAGGTCAGCGCCCCGGTGTGGAGGCCGACGCGCTGCGGGTGGGAAACGTGCACGTCGGCGTTCAACGCAAGGCCGAGGTCGTCGATCAGGTGCCGGCCGACGCGGCAAGCGCCACCTGGTCCTTCGAGGTGTCCAGCCGTGAGATCGACGGAGCACTCGACGTCGGTGGCCCCTGGGTGCACGGCCGCCCCGGGGCGCGGTTTCTCTATCTGAGCTGGGGCGCGGTGACCCAGGACGGCTTCGCCATGTTCCGACGAGCGAAACTGATGTTCACCGACGTGCCGACCGAGCTGCTGCGCGCCGCCCACGAGGGCGACGGGACGCTGGTCGGCCGGGTCGGGTTGACCGATGCCGCCGGTGGGCCCATCTGCGCTCGGGTGCGCCCGCCCGCCGTCGCGTGGGCGGTGCAGTGAGCGTCCTCGAAACTAGCTGCCGAAGTCGACGCCGCTGAGGGAGACGGAGCGGTACGCGGCGAGGTGCTCGGCCTGCGCGGTGATGGCTTTACGCGTCGCGTCCGACAGTCGGTGCCACGGTTCGACGGCGACAGTGAACGTCCCGCCGGACTTGCGGGGCCGCCAGGTGCCGACCAGCTCGCCGTCGACCAGGACAGCGCCGGGGCGACCCAACACCGGCCACAGCTCCTTGACGTGGGCGGCGTCCGGCACCAACGTTGCCCGGTCCTTGGCCTGCAGGAACAGATCGAACGGGCCGAGCAGTCGGGTGCCCCTGCCGTCGGCCGACTCCAGCGCCTCCTCGTCGGCGGCCAGCAGCGAGCGCACCTCGCGGTCGACCGTCACCTCGATCACGTCGTCGGGCCAGCGCGCCTTCACGTCCTTCACCGCGGCGTCGAGGTAGTCGGCGACCTGTTTCGGGGTGGCCGGACCGAGCAGGCGAAGATACCCGCGGATGAGGTCGAAGCGGTCACCCGCGACGGCTGCCTTCCTGAACCCGGTGATGCGCCGCAGGACCGGGGGTGAGGTGTCGAGCTGCAACTCCAACCCGGCCCGCACGGCGGCGAGCCGGAACGGCATCTCGAAGAGGTGCGTGGCGTCGCACGGCCGGCAGAACCGCAGATACGGTTCGGGCAGCATGGTGGCCAGGCGGCCGGACACGTCCCCCTTGACCGTCGGCGCCCTGACGATGGCCCGCATCCGGTCGGCGATCTCGTCCAGGGCCGCGAGAGTGTCGATGCCAGCGGCCTTCAACGGTTTCGCGGCATCGTAGATGCGCTTGCCCGCGTCGACTTCGGAGAAGGGTTCGACAGCGGCCGCCACCTTCGCAACGTCGGCCCGGCGGTAGAGGTGGGGAGCGCCCCGCACCGTCCACAGCAGGACCAGATCGGCGTCGGACAACGCTGTCACGTCGACCCCGCGTACTGCCAGCGCCCAGCGCGCGCCGTCCGGACCGGTGTTCTGCACCCCGAGGTCCAGGACGGCGGTGTCGGCGAGTGTGCCCTCGTCCCGGTCCAGCTGCTGGGCCCGGACCCGGAAGTTCATCACCTGGCGCCGATCGACCATGTCAGCACCCTAGTTGGGGCGGCGCGCCCGGTGGGTCCAGGCGCGCAGCGCCCATTCAACGGGGCCGTACCGGAACCGTCGCAGCCACCACGAGCTGACCACCAGCTGCACCGCGAAGATCACCAGTGCGATCAGCAGTGTCTGTGCCGGCGAGGTACGGCCGACCAGGCCCCACCCGACACCGGTGAAGACGAGCACACACACGAGCGACTGGGCCAGGTAGTTCGTCAGGGCCATCCGCCCAGCCGGCGCGAACGCGTCCGCGAGGCGCGGCCGCCGGGTGAACAGGCGCAGCAGGGTCGCGGCATAGGCGGCGGCCAGGAACGGCGCGGTGACGATGCTGACCATCAGTCCGGTCAGGTTCGCCGTGGCACCACCGACTGCGAACACGACGGCGCCGGCCAGACCGACCGGGTACCCCACCCGTTCGCATCGGCGCAGCAGGTCCTGGTGGGCGGGCACTGTGGCGAGCAGCTTGTGCTTGCCGGCGGCGAGGCCGACGAGGAACGCCGCGAACGCCAGCGGCCCCTGCACGGCGAGACCACCGATCATCGCCGGCATCGACCGCAGGTGCTCCAGGACGACATCGCCGAGGCCGCCGCCCAGCGCCAGCGTCGAACGCGCACCGGCACTGAGTGCGGCGGCCTCGTCCGGAACCAGCGTGGCGCCGAGGACCGCGGCGATCCCGACCACGACGGCGATGCCGCCGATGATGGACGCCGCCACGACGAGCGCGGTGCGGGGCTCGATCCGCCGGACCGCGAGCAGCACGAGACCGAGCAGCGCGTACGTGGTGAGGATGTCGCCGTGGAACAGCAGCACCGCGTGCAGCACACCGAGCACGAACAGCCCGGAGAGCCGGCGCAGGAACGCCGGGCGGAACGCCACTTCGCGCCGAGCAGCGGAGTCGAGTTGCAGGGTGAAGCTGTAGCCGAACAGAAAGGCGAACAGCAGGTACGCCTTCATCGCGAACAACAGCTCCACCGCGCCGACGATCAGCAGGTCGACGGGGCCGTGCGCCGGATCGTCCACCAGGTGGAAGTCGTAGCCGGAGCTGAAGAACGCGATGTTCACCAGCAGGATGAGCAGCAGCGCGCTTCCGCGCAGTGCGTCCACGACTGCGATGCGGGCGAGGGTGTCCCCGGGCGAGGGCTGTCGGTGGCCGTCGCCGGGTCGGTCGAGCCCTGTCACATTCATGGTGTCCAGCCTCCGGAGCGCGGCCCGCTGGCGTGAAGTGTTTCCGTCACACGGACCGTCGTGACGAAAAGACGCCATCCCCGCGGCGGGGGAGGCGATGTCCCTCCGCGCGGCGATCCGCTCGCCTCGCCGTTCGGCGACGGTGATCTCGGATGTGTCAACGCCCACCGCTGATGGAGACGACGCCGTGACTCGAACACCACACCCGAACGCCGTGCCCGCCCCGCCGCCGCCCTGGGCCCGCCGAGCCGGGCACGTGGCCTGGATCGCCCCCGTGCTGGGGTTCATCCCGCTGCACGTGCCGTGGATTCTCGGCATTCCGCTGTTCGCCAATCCCGACCCGTTCCGCGAGTGGTACCACGGTCGCGGACCCGGGGTCGGGGATCACCCCGTCAACGGCTTCCTGGGCCTGCCGGCCGGCGCGTTCTACCTGGGCCTCCTGTGCGTCCTCGCCGGGCTCGGCGGCGTTCTGGCGCTGGGGCTCATTCAGGACTGGGGCCTGGTCTTCCCCCGGTGGGTGCCGTGGCTGCGCGGACGTCGGGTGCCACAGTGGATGCCGCTGACGCCGACGGTGCTGGGATCCGCCGTGATGATCGGGTACTCGGCGACTCTGCCCTGGCAGTTCGCGGCAGACCTGGGGGAGTCCAGCGCGGACGACATCTTCACCCCGACCGGCGTCCTGATCGGTCTCCCGCTCCTGCTGGCCTGGGCGGTCGCGTTGCCGCTGGCCGGTTGGTCCTACTACCGCCGTACCCGTCGGCCGCGACGCGAGCGGCGGCGCTGATCGGCGGCAGTGGATGACCGGCCAGCGTCGCCGTCCGGGTGGCCCAGCATCGGGTGACGGCCTCAGGCCACCAGGGAAACCCGCCCGTTGTCCAGGTCGTAGCGGGCGCCCACCACCCGCAGCGCACCCTCGTGCACCTTCTCGGCGATGATCGTGCTGCGTGCGCTGAGCGCCCGCACCTGGGCGGCGATGTTGGCCCGGACCCCGTTCTCCACGGGGTCGCCGGGCTGCTCCAGCACCGGCTCGACGACCGGGCGCAGGGCATCCACGATGGTGCCGATGTGCCCAGGCGCCGTACCGCCGGTGTGGATGGCATCGATGGTGGCGGTGATCGCGCCGCAGCGCTCGTGGCCGAGGACGACGATCAGCAGGCTGCCGAACTCCTCCACCGCGAACTCGACGCTGCCGAGCAGCAGGTCATCGACGATGTTGCCGGCCACCCGGTTGTCGAACAGGTCACCCAACCCCTGGTCGAAGAGCACCTCGGGAGCCACCCGGGAATCCGCGCAGCCGACCGTGATGGCGAACGGGTGCTGGCCGGAGGCGAGCCGGTGCAGGTCGGTCAGGCCCTGGTGCGGGTGCCGGCCGTGGCCGGAGGTGAACCGTCGATTGCCGGCCTGTAGCCGACGCAGCGCCTCGGTCGGCGTGTCGACGGGGTTGTCGGCTGGGGCAGCGGAGCCTGCGGACGGGCTGGCTAGGGCCCCGCCGAGCGCCACGGCGGCGGCGCCACCGGCGGTCAGCAGCGAACGGCGGGACAGGTAGGAACGTGCCACGATCATCTCCCTGAAGTGAGGCAACATGCCTCTTCCTACCAACACACGGTCCACATAGGTGGCCGCTGTTCCAGCGATCGGTGGCGCGCAATTGATCATCGTTTGAACATCGGCTATCGTCCGCGTCCGTGAAATCTTCCCGTCTTGCCTCCGCCATGTTGATCCTTGCCGTTTCGACGTCCCTCGCCGCCTGCGGTGACGGTGACAAGGCGACGACCGCCGCACCCACCGCGTCCGCACCGACGTCCGCCGCCCCATCCGCCGTAGCCACCTCCGCTGCCGCCACGCCGGCCTCGCCACAGGCCGCCGGCGCGGCGACCGACAAGCAGCTCTGCGAGGCGGTGAAGAAGGCCAGCGACGAGATGAGGACCGAGATGGTCAAGGTCGCCACGACTGGCGACGCGTCGGCGGCGGACTTCAAGAAGATCCTGGCTGGGCTGGAGCAGAAGGTGACCACCGTCGCCTCGACCGGAGACGGTAAGGTGGCCGACGCCCTGCGGACGTTCGCCGCCGAGGCGGCCAAGGCAGCGGCCGCGGCGGACCCGGCGACCGCCGCCGACAACCCGGTCTTCGAGAAGGCCGGCAAGGAGATCAGCACCGCGTGCAAGACCCACGGCGTCAGCATGGTTCTCTGACCGTCGCGGCCCGATCAGGTCGGGTGTGATGACGGACGGCCCCCACGCCTGAGCATGGGGGCCGTCCGTTTTAGTAAAGAATTGCGGCTGAATTGTCGGCCTCAGTCGCTGACCGGTTCGACGCGGATGGCCGGCGACAGCGCGCGCAGGAAATCAGGCGCGTCGAACATCTCGCCGGCGGAGGCGACGCCGCTGGTCCTCGTCCGACCATCGAGGACGCGCCGAACCGCCTCCACGGCCAGAGGCGCGCTGACGGCGTAGATGTCCCGACCAGTGGCCACGACGCGTCGGCGCACGTCGCCGCGACGCACGACGACGTCGACAGTGAACGTCTGCGCTGACCGGCCCAGCTCGTCGACCGCGACCGGCGCCGCCGCGGCGGCGAGGTCGGTGGTGGCGTCGACGGTCATGTAGGTGCGGACCTCGGGGATGTCCAGGTGACGGGGGATGGTGACGACGTCGGCCATGGTGAACTCCCCGAGGACGGTGCGCCGGCCCAGCGGCGCGGGGAAGGCCCAGTCCACCCTCGGCAGCTCCCCGCCGGAGTGGTACTCCAACCGGCCCCCGGTGTAGCGGACCCGCCGGCCGGCGCGGCGCTCACGGGAGACGACGCCCGCGGCGACCGTCCCGGCCGTCGGGTGCCAGCTGCTCAGTCCGTACGCGACGTGCGCCTCGTCGGCCGACGTCCAGTCGCCCATCGCCGTCGTCGCGAGCAGGTCACCGAGCCCGCCGAAGAAGGCCATCGCCGGCACCACCGCGACACCCGCCGCCCGGGCGCGCTCGGTGAAGTGCGTGAACGTGTCGACGTTGGCCTCGATCTCGGCCGCCACGTCCACGTACGGGATCCCGGCGCGCAGCGCGGCCTCGATCACACCTGCGGCCGTCGACGCGAACGGGCCGGCGCAGTTGATGACCGCGTCGACGCCGGTCAGCGCCACGTCGAGCGCGGCCGAATCGTCGGCCGACGCCACCCGGTAGTCGCGCCCGAACGCCTCCAGCCTGCGTGCGTCGCGGCCCACCGGAAGCGCACCGAACCCGCGCTCGCGCAGCTCCGCCATCACGAACCGCCCGGTGTGCCCGTACGCCCCGAACACCGCCACCTGGTAACCCATGGATGCCCCCTCGAAAGATCGACTGGGACCAGCCTCGCGCAGCGGTCGGCGGCCGACCAGTGTCGGGAACGCCAACTCCCGTACAGTTTCGGACATGGCCCTTGTCGCGATCGCCGCCACCGACGGGATGCTGCACTTCGAGCTGGCCCTGGCCTGCGAGGTCTTCGCCCACGACCCCTCCGGCCTGGCCGACCCCTGGTACGACGTGGCGATCTGCGGCCCCGGCCCGGTCCGGGTCGGCCGCTTCCTGGTGGCGCCCGACGACGGGTTGGACCGCCTCGCCCGAGCCGACACCGTGATCGTTCCGTCGGTCGAGGACGTCGACGCGGACGTGCCCCCCGACCTGCTCGACGCCGTCCGCGCGGCCCACCGGTCGGGTGCCCGGATGGTCTCGCTGTGCACCGGCGCGTTCGTGCTGGCTGCCGCCGGGGTGCTCGACGGACTGCGGGCCACCACGCACTGGGCCCACACCGAGGCGCTGGCCGCCCGCCATCCCCGGGTGCGGGTCGATCCGGACGTGCTCTACGTCGACAACGGCACCGTGCTCGCCTCCGCCGGCAAGGCCGCCGCGATCGACCTGTGCCTGCACCTGATCCGCCGCGACCACGGCTCGACCGTCGCCAACGCCGTCGCCCGCCGCCTGGTCGTGCCACCGCACCGCGCCGGCGGTCAGGCCCAGTACCTCACCACCCCGGTGCCCGCCCGTGACGACCACCCGCTGGCCACCCTGTTCCCCTGGGTGCTGGCCCGCCTGGACCGGCCGTTGACCGTCGAGGACCTGGCCCGGCAGGCGAACATGAGCTCCCGCAACCTGGCCCGCCAGTTCCGGTCCGACACCGGCACCACTCCACTGCTGTGGCTGTCGACGCAGCGGATCCGCCGCGCCCAGGAACTGCTGGAGCAGACCGACGACAGCATCGACGCCATCGCCCAGGCGGCCGGCATGGGCACCGCCGCGACGCTGCGTCGACACTTCCACCGCACCGTCGGCGTGCCCCCGGACGCCTACCGGCGCACTTTCCGGGCCACCGGGCCCGCCGTCGGTTGACCGTGCCGTCAGCGCTGGTCCGGGCGTTGGCGGGCGAACGCGTCGCGCTTGCCCCAACGGCCGGGGATGTCCAGGAGCGCGATCCGCCCGAAGGCGGTGGGCAGCGCGGGGTCCACGGCCAGGTGGTCATCGTGCGGGTTGATACCGAGCATGGTGCGGATCAGCAGCATCGTGGCGCCGCTGGACCAGGCCTGCGGGCTGCCGGCGGTCGGGTACCGGATCGGAAACCGGGTGGTGTCGCGGTGGAACCCGCCGAACGCCTCGGGTAACCGACCCTCGAAGTAGGTGGCGGCGGAGAGGATGCCCTCGGCGATGCGGGCCGCCTCGTTGCCGAACCCGTAGCGGCGCAGACCCCAGGCGATGAACGAGTTGTCGAACGGCCAGACCGTGCCGTTGTGGTAGCCGAGCGGGTTGTAGCGGCGCTGCCCCTCGGCGAACGTCCGCACCCCCCAACCGGAGAAGAGCGCCGGCCCCATCAGGTGTTCGACCACCCGCGCAGCCCGCTCCGGTGGCACGATGCCGCTCCACAACAGGTGCCCGATGTTTGACGACAGGCTGTCCACGGGAGTGCCGTCGTGGTCGAGCGCGAGGGCGTAGAAGCCGCGGTCCTCAAGCCAGAAGTCCCGGTTGAACCTGTCGTACAGGGCCGCCGCCTCGCTCTCCAGCCGCTCCGCGAAGGCAGGGTCACCCCAGAACGTACGGGCCAGTCGTGCCCCCCGCATCTTCGCGTCGTAGGCGTACCCCTGGGTCTCGCAGGTGGCCCTCGGGAAGCCTGGCAGCCGGCCGTCGGCGTAGGAGATGCTGTCCCAGGAGTCCTTCCAGCACTGGTTGTCCAGGCCGGTGGCGCGGTTGCGTCGCTGGTACCAGACGTAGCCGGTGGAGGTCAGGTCCGCATACCTGTCGATCCAGGCCAGAGCCGCGCGGGCCTCCTGCTCCAACTCCCGCACCAGCGTTGTGTCGCCGCTCCACCGCTCGTACTCGTCGAGCAGCACCACGAACAGCGGCGAGGCGTCCACGGTGCCGTAGTAGGGGGAGTGCGGCTGCTCCTCGAACGCGGCCGACTCCCCGTAGCGCAGCTCGTGCAGGATCCGGCCCGGGTCCTCCTCCAACACGTCATCGGTTCGGGCGCCCTGCAGCGACGCGAGGATCCGCAGTGTCGGTGGGGTCAGCGACGGGGTGACCGGCAGGGTCTGCAGGCAGGTCAACAGGCTGTCGCGACCGAACAGGGTCATGAACCAGGGCAACCCGGCCGCGGGCACGCTCGCCCCGCCGAGCGAGAGCGGAGCGAAGCGCAGCGCCGCCAGGTCCACCAGGCTGCGGTGGTAGACCTGCTGGAGGCCGACGCTGTCGGTGTCCAGGGTCGGGGCCGCCGCTACCCAGGCCTGCATGCTCCTGGGCAGTGTGGAGTCGTCCGGCCGTTGGGCCCGCAGGGCGCTGCGCAGGTCGACGCCGTCCGGGCGCAGCGCCAGCATGACGGCCTGCAACTGGGTGGACCACTGCTGCTCGGGGCGCAGCCGGACCGCGAACCGGAGGCCGCCCGGGTCGTACTCCGCGGGCTCACTCGCCGACACGACGACCTCACGTCGGAAGGTGCCGCGCCGGTAGCCCAGCCGCAACTCGTTCGTGCCGACGTGCGTGTAGTACGCGCCGCTCTTGTCGCCGATGTCGAACTTGATCTCGAAGATGTCGGCGAAGTCGGCGGCCACCTCCAGACGCACGTCGAGCGTCATGTCCCGCTCGCCGTAATTGAAGATCGTCAGCGACTCGGTGAGGTCCGGGCCGATGCGCCTGCGCCGGATGGCCGAAACGTCGGCCTCCACGTAGTCCACCGCCGCGCCGGGCACCGCGAAGAACGTGACCTCGAAGTACTGGCTGTCGTCCACCGACAGCGCGGTCATGCACTCGCCGTTGACAGTGAGCCGCCAGCGGGACAGAAAGCGCGTGTCAGCGGCGAAGAGGCCGACCGGGGTGCTCGGGGACGGCTGCACGTCGCCGCTGGCGTCGGACACCATGAAGGTGTTCCCGTCGATGCACGCCACAGTGCCCGCGATGTCCCTCACGGTCACGTCCCACTGTCGGGAGCGTCGCGTTGAAGCCGCCCGGGCTCTCGCGGAAACAGCCGCCCGATGCGCAACGCCAGGGCGAGATCACCGTCGACCATGATCTCGCCCCGGGTGATCGCCGCGAGCCCGTTCACCTCGCCCCGCGCCATCGCCTCCGCGACCTGCGCGGACACCTGGATCACAGTGGTGGCGGGGGCGCCGCTTCGGGTCACCCGCATCCGGCCATGATCGATGTCCAGCAGCCACTGCTCCAGGGTGCCGTCGTCGCGGATGTCGAATCGCACGCTGCCGCAGACCTTGCTGAACCGCGGATCCTGGCCAGCCCCGGTCAACCGCTCGAAGAAGGCGCTGGTCTCCGACATCCCACCTCCTCCGGCGCTGGTAAGAGCGGATGCCGGCTACCCGCTGCCGCGCACTTGTAACGCCGGGTGGTGCCCCCATGTTCAGGGTGCGAGCGAGAAACGCGTCCAGGTGGTCGCGTCCGCGGTGACGAGGACGTGTTCCGGCTCGCCCGTCGACCCGTCGTCACGCCCGAAGAGCCAGGCGTAGCCGGGCGCGACACTGACCGCGCCGACGAGCCGGCCGTACTCCCGGGCGACAGTGAACTGCCGCCCGTCGTCCCGGCTGACCAGCAGCCGCGCGCGGCGGTCGGGTTCGGTGCCCGCACCGGACGTGATCGCCAGCAGGGACCGGTCCGAGCCCACCGTGAGGTCGTAGTGCGCCTGCGCGGGCAACTCGGCGCCGGTGTCCGTCCAGGTCTTCGCGCCGTTCGTGGTCCGCAGCAGCCGCATCCCGCCGCCCGCCGTCGACGGTTCGGTCAGCACGTACCCGTTCCGGTCGTCGAGCCCGACCGCTGCGATCACGTCCCCGCCGTCGCCCACCTCCCAGGTGGTCCAGGTCGCGCCTCGGTCGGCGCTGCGCGCGACGGTTGACCCCTGGGCGCTCGACGTCCGGTACGTGGCCCAGATGCTGCCGTCCGCTGCCGGGTAGAGGCTGAACAGCGGACGCTGCGTGGGCGCCCTGGCGGTGAGGCGGTACACCGTTCCACTCGACGGGTCCACCGCCAGCGGCTCCGACACCGGTGCGCAGCCGAATCCGCAGAGGACCGGTCGGGCCGTCGCCGGAAACGTGGGTACGGCGACGATCGCCGAACCCGCGTCCCGCCAGGTGCGGCCGTAGTCAGTGGAGAGGTGGGCCAGCCCCGAGTCGGTGACCAGGTAGGACCGCTCACCGAGGACGGAGAAGTCAGTGCCGCTGCCCGGCGTCCCGGCCGCGGTGCCGGCCGCGCATCTGGTGCCCTCGAAGCGCGCCGCGTCCCAGTCCGACCAACTGCGGCCACCGTCGCCGGTGTACGAGAAGCGCACGACGCAGCCGTCCTGCCGCACGTCGACCCCGGCGTCGGGCCCGGTCAGCGTGAGTTGGCTGAACTGCCCGTCTGACGGCGTCGGCGGGTCGGCCGGCGCGGCCCGGTCCGGCTCGACCACCAGCGGTACGACCGCCAGCCCGGCCAGTACGACCAGCGCGGTCGCCACCATCGCGACCGACCGGTGCCGACGGGACCGGGCGGTGGTGCGCAGCTCGTCGAGGGGAGGCGGTGACACGGCCTCGGTGACGGTGTCCACGTCGAATCCGGAAAACTCACGACCGGACATCGATCCTCCCGGTTTCCGTAGCGTCGGCGTCGGCGAGCAGTGCCGCCAGGGCCACCCTGCCCCGTGACAACCGGGACTTCACCGTCCCGGACGACACGCCCAGCGTGGCGGCGACCTCGTCCACCGGCAGGTCGACGAGGTAGTGCAGGGCCAGCGCGTGTCGCTGCCCCTCGGGTAGCACGCGCAGCGCGGCGAGCAGGGCGAGGTGCTCCGGGGAGTGGTCGGCGACGGCCGGCGGCGGGCCGATCCGGCGCAGCAGGCCGTCCAGCATCCGACGACGGCGGTACCGGCTGCGGGCCCAGTTCACGGCGACCCGACGCAACCAGGCCTCCGGGTTCTCCAGCCCGGCGAACCGCCCCGGCGACACCAGCGCACGGGTGAACGCCTCCTGGACCGCCTCCTGCGCCTCGGTCAGGTCGCCGGTCACCGCGTACAGCTGGACCACCAGGCGTCGGAAACAGCCGGCGTAGAGCTCGGAGATCAGATCGCCGTCGGACACCGCCACCCCCCTTCTCCACCATTCCCACCAATGGGCCGGGGAGAAGGTTCCGGTGGACGACCAGAATCCGGGTCAGCCGAGGTCGAAGTCCACCACGACCGGGGCCCGCCCGACCCGCACCGGGGTCGCGGCGTCGAAGCCGGCGGCGTCGCGGTGCCAGACCGGCGGGGTGTACGCGCAGTCGCAGCGCAGCTTCACCCGCTGCCCGGGGAGCAGGCGCAGGGCGTAACCGCTGCCCACGTCCGCGACGCCGGCCAGGTCCCCGGTGGCCGGGTCGAACGCCATCACCTGGGCGTAGGTGAGCAGCTCGTCGACCCGTACCGCCCCGCCGAGCGGCGTCCCGGCGGGTAGCGCCTGGTTCAGGGTCACCGTCTGGTGGCTGCGGACCCGCACCGGCCGCGCCTGCTGCCGACTGCCCACCCCACCGGACCACACCGTCGCCAGGCCGGCGGCGGCAAACTGCACGGGCCAGTGGTACGGGCCGAGGCCGGTGATCGTGTAGCGGCCGTCGTCGTCGGTGGTCGGGCTGTGGTCGCCGTACTTCGGATCCGGCACGTACGGCACCACCATGACCCGGGCGCGCGGAACCGGGGCGCCCGTCGCCGCGTCGGTCACCACTCCGACCACGGTGCCGGGCGGGTCGAGCCGGATGTCCGGCACGCCGGTCACCGCACCGGCGCGTACCTGGACCACCCGGGCCCGCTCACGCTCACCGGTGCCACCGTGCCGGCCCACCCACTGCCAGCCGTGCACCGTCGTGTCGTAGGGGCGCACCAGCAGCCGGTACCTCCCCGGGGCGACGTCCCCGGTCACCAGGACTCCCTGCTCGTCGGCGCAACCCCCGTACCGTCCGAGCTGGTCCTCGCCGAGCGTGACCGCCGCCAACGCCGCGGCGTCCACCGGGACGAGCGCGGCGCAGGCCCGGGGGACCGGTGCGCCGGTCGTCGCGTCGCGGACCACGGTGCGGACACCGCCGGGCGCGGGCGACCCGGGGGTACGCGCGGCAGCCGGCGCGGCGGCCTCCCCGACGAGCAGTACGACGGCGATGGTGGCGGTCAGCTGGCGCAGCAGAGCGCGGCTCATGGGGATGTCCTTCCGGCGGCGCGACGGGTTGGGCCGACGGTAACGGCATTCAAGTGATCCAAATCGGTCAATGTCGCGATGCCGACCGATGCCGTAGGCGATCTCGCCCACACCGCCCGCGTCTGACGTTCTCCCCCGAACCCGGCGCGCGCGGCACCGGTACGACATAACGTCACGGGGGCGGGGACCACCGCCGCCCCCGCCGGCGGGCCGGCGGCGACGCCCACCGGAAGGGACCGGACATGAGTCGTGTCGACACTGTGCTCCTGCCGGAGCTGGACCGGCCGGTGCCGGCGACGCTGCCGAGCGCGCTCGGCCTGCTGAGCCTGGCCCTGGGAGTGGGCGCGCTGGTCGCGCCCGGACCCGTCGCGCGACTGACCGGGGTGGACGACTCCCCGGCCGCGCGGTCCGTGCTTCCGGCCATCGGCCTACGGGAGTTGGGCAGCGCCGCCGGCCTGCTCAGCGGTCGTCGTCCGGCCAGCTGGGCCTGGAGCCGGGTGGCCGGCGACGCCATGGACCTCACAGTGCTCGGGCGGGCCCTCGCCGACCGCAGCGGTGAACGCCGCCGCCGAGTCGCGCTGACCACGCTCGCCATCGCCGGCATCACCGCTGTCGACGTGCTCGCCGCCGTCCGCGTCGGGCGGGCTGGACGGGCCCGCGCCCGGCTGATCAGGATGCAGATCGCGGTGACTGTGAACCGGTCGCCCGCCGAGGCGTACCGGTTCTGGCGGGACATGGAGAACCTGCCCCGGTTCATGGCGCACCTGGAGTCCGTCCGCGCCGACGACCTGCGCCGTTCGCACTGGATCGCCAGTGGCCCGGCCGGGCACCGCGTCGAGTGGGACGCCGAGATCATCGACGACCAGCCGAACAAGTCGATCACCTGGCGGTCGCTGCCGGGGACCCGGGTGCCCAACGCCGGCCGGGTCCGGTTCGTGCCCGCGCCCGGCGACCGGGGGACCGAGGTGCGGGTGGAGCTGCGCTACGCGCCACCGGCCGGCGCGCTCGGCCGAGCGGTGGCGAAGCTCTTCGGCGAGGAACCCGAGCAGCAGGTCCGTGACGACCTGCGCCGCTTCAAGCAGGTGCTGGAGACCGGCGAGGTCGTCCGCTCCGAGGGCAGTCCCAACGGCATCTCCGTACGCCAACAGGCCATGCAGCGACCCGCCCAGCCGCTGCCGGCGTCCCGCCGCTGACCGCCCGAGCTCTCCGAAAGGGACCGAGAATGAAGGCCACCGCCTGGATGGGCGCCGACAGCGTCAAGGTCATCGACGTACCCGACCCGAAGATCATGAACTCCCGGGACGCGATCGTCCGGATCAGCACCACCGCGATCTGCGGCTCCGACCTGCACCTCTACCACGGCTACATCCCCGCGATGCGCAAGGGCGACATCCTCGGCCACGAGTTCATGGGCGAGGTGGTGGAGGTGGGCCCGCAGGTCCGCAACCTCGCCCCCGGCGACCGGGTGGTGGTGCCCTTCCCGATCGCCTGCGGGCACTGCTCGTCCTGCCAGCGTGGCCTCTACTCGGTCTGCGAGAACTCCAACCCGAACGCCGGCATCGCCGAGAAGATCATGGGGCACTCGCCCGCCGGCATCTTCGGCTACTCGCACCTGCTCGGCGGCTACGCCGGTGGCCAGGCCGAGTACGCCCGGGTGCCGTTCGCCGACGTCGGTCCGGTCAAGGTGCCCGACGAGATCAGCGACGACCAGGCGGTGATGCTGGCCGACGTGTTCCCGACCGGCTACATGGGCGCCGAGATGTGCGACATCAAACCCGGGCAGGTGATCGCCGTCTGGGGGGCCGGGCCGGTCGGGCTGCTCGCCGCGGCCAGCGCCCGGCTGCTCGGCGCGGAGCGGGTGATCGTCATCGACCGGTTCCCGTACCGGCTGCGGCTGGCCGAGGAGCACATCGACGCCGAGACGATCAACTACGAGGAAACCGACGTGCTGGACGCCCTCAACGAGATGACCGCCGGCCGGGGCCCCGACGCGTGCATCGACGCGGTGGGCATGGAGGGCCACCACGCCAACGCCGCCATGTACGCCTACGACCGGGCCAAGCAGGCCGCGCGGGTGGAGACGGAACGACCGTTCGCGCTGCGACAGGCGATCCTCGCCTGCCGCTCCGGCGGGGTGGTCTCGGTCGTCGGCGCGTACGGCGGCTTCGTCGACAAGTTCCCGATGGGCGCGTTCATGAACCGCTCGCTGGTCATGCGGACCGGTCAGTGCCACGTCCAGCGCTACACCCGGCCGCTACTGGAGCGCATCCAGCGCGGCGAGATCGACCCGAGCTTCATCGTCAGCCACCGGATGCCGCTGCGGGACGCGCCGAAGGGCTACAAGATCTTCCAGAAGAAGCAGGACGACTGTACGAAGGTGCTGCTCAAGGTTTGACCGGCGGCGAGGTCTGCCGGCGGAGAAGTTCTTCGCACGCTGCCTTTGGAGTTGATGTCGCAACGATTCAGCCCGGCTGGTTTGGCTGCCTCTGCCAGAGAGTCCGGCGGCTGGGTCGGGCTGGGTCGGGCTGGGTCGGGCTGGGCTGGGCTGGGGTGGGCCGGGCTGGGCCGGGCTGGGCTGGGGTGGGGTGGGGTGGGCTGGGGCAGGCGGGGGCTCGGGCTGGGGGTGATGTCGTCAACGATTCAACTCCAAAGGAGCCGACCAGAGCCTCGGCTACCAACGCCGGTCGCTCTGCGCGCACACGCCCCGAACCCAGCTTCGGCTCTGCGCAAGCTAGCGTGGCGCCATGGAGAGTGGCGGTATGTCGGTGGCTGTCTCGGTCGATCTCACTGTCCGGCTACGGCCGGTTGCCGAGCCCGACCTGGCGATGCTCCGGCGGTTCTGCACCGAGCCGGGCCTGATCGGTTTGGACTGGGCCGGCTTCCGGGACGCCGGGGCGCCGGCGCGGCGGTTCGCCGTCGACGGCTACCTCGGCGAGGACGACGGACGGCTCGTCGTGGAGGTCGAGCAGAAGCAGGCCGCCGCCGGCATCGTCAGCTACACCGCTGGGCGTTACGCCGGCCGGGCATCGTACTGGGAGATCGGCATCGCCCTGCTGCCGCAGTGGCGGGGGAGGGGCATCGGCTGGCGCGCCCAGGCGTTGCTCTGCGACTACCTCTTCCACCACAGCCCTGCCCAGCGCATCCAGGCCGGTACGCACCCGGAGAACGTCGCCGAGCAACGGGCGCTGGAAAAGGCCGGCTTCCAGCTTGAGGGCGTCGTGCGGGCCAGCGAGTTTCGGGCTGGCCAGTGGCGCGACGGCTACCTGTACAGCCGGCTGCGCGACGACCCGTCACCCTGGGACCCGACGCCGCAGGCCTGAGCGCTAGCGCGGGCGGACCCCCGGCTCCACGGTCAGGGTCCCCGCCGCGGCGTCGATCGTGGCGCGCGAGCCCAACGGAACGGTGAGCTGCCCGTTGCCATGCCCCAGCCGTAGCCCACCCAGGACCGGCACGCCCAGGTCGTACAGGCGGTCCTTGAGCACCGATGCCGCGTCCCACTCGCCCGGCTCACCGACACTGTTGGTGATCTGGCCGATGACCACACCGGCGACCCTGCGCAGCACGCCCACCCGGCGCAGCTCGGTCAGCATGCTGTCGATGCTGTACGGAGCCTCGTCCACGTCCTCGAAGAAGAGGATCGCGCCGTCGAACTTCGGGGAGTCCTCCGCGCCGAGCGAGGTGGAGATCAACGTCAGGCAACCGCCGAGCAGAGGCCCCGAAGCCCTCCCCGGCACCACCACGGAAGCGGCTGTCTCGGCCGGGTCCCGGGAGATCGTGACCGGTGCTGTGGTCATCACCGCGGTGCGCAGCGCCTCGGCCGAGTCGGGGCCGGTGCGGTCGTCACTCCAGTTGACCATGGGGCCGTAGAAGGTGACCAGGCCCGTCTCGCGCCAGAGCTTGCCGTGGATGCTGGTGATGTCGCTGAAACCGACGACCACCCGGGGGTCCCTGCGCAGAACAGACACGTCGATCTGGTCGACGATCCGCTGCGTGCCGTAACCACCGCGGGCGGCGAAGACGGCCCGGACGCCCGGGTCGGTGAGGGCGGCGTTCAGGTCGGCCAGCCGCTGCGCGTCGGTGCCGGCCAGATAGCCGTACCTGGTGAAGACGTGCCTGCCCAGCTCGACCTCCAGGCCCCAGCTCCGCAGGATCTCGATGCCGCGAGCCATGTTCGTGGGGTCGGGCGTGCTGCCGGGCGAGACCACCCGGACCCGGTCACCGGGTGCCAGCGCCGGCGCCCGCAGGACGCGCTTCGCGCCAGCCGGCGCGGCCTGCGCGGACGTTGCCTCCGCCGAGCCGACGAGCACCGCGCCACCGGCCGCCGCCGCTCCCATCCGCAGCATGTGTCGACGGGACAGGGGAACCCGCGTGGGCTCCTGGATCGCGGCTGGGTCTGTTCCAGAAGTGGCCATCGGCGTGCGTCCCCTCATCGTGATCAGACGATGTGTGCGAGCTGCCACAGCCTACGACGGACTTCGATCGCCATGGGGGTCCACAAAGGACGGCGTCCGTCCGCGCGGACGCGCGGTGGCCCTGCGCCAGCGGGCGAGCCTCCGGCACGGCCCGACCCGGCTCAGCCGGCAACCCGAGTGACGTGACTGGCATGTTTTGTGCGGCCCCGCCCGCCGATGGCGGGGAGTCCGGATCCGCGCGTGACCCCGTTTGCCGCCAGGGAGCCGGGGAACTCGCCCCGTTCGTCCGCAGGCAGGCCTGACGGCATGCCGACGAGACCGAAGGAGCGGGGCATGGAGTACGAGCAGATGATCGCCACGGTACGACAGCGCGCGGGCCTCGGTGAGAACGAGGCCGTACGGTCCATACAGGCCGTCCTGTCGGTGCTCGGTGAACGGCTCGCCGGGCAGGAGGCAGACAAC
This sequence comes from Micromonospora alfalfae, assembly GCF_022230925.1. Taxonomy (GTDB): domain Bacteria; phylum Actinomycetota; class Actinomycetes; order Mycobacteriales; family Micromonosporaceae; genus Micromonospora; species Micromonospora alfalfae. Next base: position 73,940 of record NZ_JAKKFH010000055.1, read on the forward strand.
CTGGCGGCACAGCTACCGGAGCGGCTGAACGGATCCGTCACCCGCAACCCGCAGGGCCGCCGGTGGGACGTCGGCGAGTTCCTGAAGAACGTCGGCGACCGCGAACAGGTCGCGAACGCGGACCAGGTGCGTCAACACGCCCAGGCGGTGTTGCGTACCGTCGCCGAGGCGCTGAACGACGACGAGCGACACGACCTGCTGGCCCAGCTTCCCGGCGGCATCACCGATCTCTTCGGTGTTCCCACCCCGCGAGGCTGAGCCCCGCGCCGATCGGGCGACCCATCCGGTGTGCTCAAGGGATCGGCCACTCGTGCACCGGCCGGTTGCTGTGCATCAGGTCGACGTAGTGTCGGACCACCTCGCGCAGCGCCTCCGGCCGGTCCAGGTGGTCGGCCGACTCCAACCGGTGCAGCGTCTCCACCTGCCAGGTCGCGCCGTTGCGGCCGGTCAGGCAGCGCTGCTCGATGATGCCGAGCAACCGGTCGCGCTCGGCCGGGTCGAGCCCCCACCGGTCCAGGCCGTGATGCGCCATCGGCAGCAACCGGCGCAACACCAGCTCGGTGACGGGCAGGTAACCGAGACCGGGCCAGAAGACCTGCGCGTCGACGCCGTGCCGGGCGCAGCTGGTGAAGTTTTCCTCTGCGGCGCTGAACGACATCTGCGACCACAGCGGCCGGTCCGACTCGGCGAGGGCGCGCACCAACCCGAAGTAGAAGGCGCCGTTGGCGATGGTGTCCAGCACTGTCGGGCCGGCGGGCAGCACCCGATTTTCCACACGCAGGTGCGGCCGGCCCCGTGACACGTCGTACACCGGGCGGTTCCACCGGTAGACGGTGCCGTTGTGCAGGCGCAACTCGGCCAGATTGGGCACTTCACCGGCCGCGAGGGCCTGCGCCGGGTCCTCCGGGTCGCAGACCGGCAGCAGCGCCGGGAAGTAGCGCACGTTTTCCTCGAACAGGTCGAACACGCTGGTGATCCAGCGTTCGCCGAACCAGACCCGGGGGCGTACCCCCTGGGCTTTTATCTCCTCCGACCGGGTGTCGGTGGCCTGCTGGAACAGCGGAATGCGGGTTTCGCGCCACAACTCCCGGCCGAAGAACAACGGCGAGTTCGCGCCGACCGCGACCTGGACGCCGGCCACCGCCTGGGCGGCGTTCCAGTAGTCGGCGAACTGGGCCGGGCTGACCTGGAGGTGGAACTGGGTGCTGGTGCAGGCCGCCTCCGGGGTGATTGTGTCGGCGGTGACCGCCAGACGTTCCACACCGCTGATGGCGATCGGCAGGTCCTCGCCGCGGGCCGCGAAGATCTGCTCGTTGAGCAGCTTGTAGCGGGGGTTGGCCGACAGCGTCTCGGCGGTCAGGTGCTCGGGGCGCAGCGTCGGCAGGATCCCGATCATGACCATGTGCGCGCCGATCGCCCGGGCCTTCACCTCGGCGGCGTTGAGGCTGGCCCGCACGTACTCCTCGAAGTCGGCGGTGCCGGTGCCGGTCAGCCGGCGCGGCGGCACGTTGATCTCGACGTTGAACTGGCCCAGCTCGGTCTGGAAACTCTCATCGGCGATGGCCGCCAGCACGTCGGCGTTGCGCATCGCCGGATTCGAGGCCTCGTCGACCAGGTTCAGCTCGATCTCCACGCCGGTCATCGGCCGGTCGAGGTCGAAGCGGGACTCGCGCAGCATCTCGGCGAAGACATCCAGGCAGCGGCGGACCTTGTCGCGGTAGCGGGCTCGATCCTCTCGACTGAAGGTTCGTACGCCGACGTCCTCGCCCATGGTCACCACCCCGTCACCGCTGGTCCCCCTAACCTCGCACGTGATCGGCGGGCGGGGGAAGACCCGAGGACCCTTTCCTACCCAACTGCCCGCCCTGTTAGCCCAGTCAGACAGGACCGATAGCATTGCGGCCCGAGAGGTGGTGGCGTGCGGATGCGCGAGAAGGTGACCCGGCTGTTCGTCGCGGCGGCGATCGCCGAGGCCTGCTCCTGGCTGGCCCTGCTGGTCGGCATGCTGGTCAAGTACGGTCCGCCCGACAACGAGCTGGGCGTCAAGATCTTCGGGCCGATCCACGGCGGGCTGTTCGTCGCCTATGTCCTGCTGGTGCTGGCCGTGGCCCGGCTGCACCGGTGGAGCCTGCTGGCCACGGCGGTGGCCCTGGCCAGCGCGGTGCCGCCGTTCGCCACCCTGGCCTTCGAGCGCTGGGCCCGCCGCCGGGGCATGCTCGGCGTCGACCGGCAGCCGGCCCGCGAGCCCGCCCCGGTCGGCTGAACCGCCGACCCGCCCGCGAGCCCGCCCCGGTCGGCTGAACCGCCGACCCGACCGCGCACCCGTCGCGGTCGGCTGAAGCGCCGACCCGCCCGGGTCGATCAGGTCAGCGCGGAGCAGGCCGCGATGCCCGCCAACAGCAGCGTGCCCAGGAAAGCCTGCAACAGCAGTGGCGGCCCGAGATGCGACCAGAGCGTCGCCGTACGCGGGGTCAGCAGCTGCCCGGTGGTGAGGTTGACGATCCGCTCGATCCGGGGCGGCAGCTCCGGGTCGCGTTGCGGGCGCAGGGTGAGCTGCACCTGGTCTGCCGGGTGCAGGGCGCTCTGTGGCAGGTGCCCGTGCAGCTCCACCTCGCAGAGCTGACCGGCGGTGTTGCGTAGCCGCACCGGGGTGACCAGGTATTCCGGACCCTGCTTCAGCTCCTTCCAGCGACGGCGGGTGCCGCCGCCGCCGAACGAGAAGAGCGAGCGCAGCAGCAGGGCGGGCAGCCGGGCGAAGGCCGCCGCGGTGAGCACCGCCACCAGCACCGGCTGACCGATGCGTACCTCACGGGTGTAGCCGTCGAGCAGGCGGATCAGCCGCCCGGTGACGATTCGTTCCGTCGGGTGCACGATCCGTCGGGTGTCGAGTCCGCTGTCCATTTCCACCACCGAGAGTCCGCTTGTGTTCACAGATCGTATCGACGTCCTCGGTTGAACGACGTGAATGAAACCTGGTCACGGGCTCACGGCCGCGAGGTGACATCCCCCGCGACCCGGGTAAGCGAGGGGCCGAGCTGGAAAGGGGTCGAGCATGCAGCTGTCCTTCCTGCGCCCGCTCTACGACCGTCCCGGGCCGTGGTGCTCGGTGTATCTGGACGCCTCCGCGGACACGGAGGACGCCAAACCCGCCCTGGACCTGCGCTGGCGTGCCCTGGAACGCAGCCTGGCCGAACAGGGGGCGGACGAGGCGAACATCGCCGCGCTGGACCGGGTGGTCCGAGGTCATGATCCGATGGTCGGGGACTACGGCCTGGCGCTCTTCGCCAGTCACGGCCAGGTGGTGCTCTCCGAGTACCTGTCCGCGCCGCCACTGCGGGACCTGGCCAACGTCGGCCCGTTGCCGCACGTGATGCCGCTGCTCGCCCAGCGCGGCGAGCAGGTGGCCTGGGTACGTGTGATCGCCGACCGTCTCGGCGCCGACGCGATGGCGGTCAGCGCCGGCGGGGTGCCCCGGCGTGCGCACGTCGCCGGCCGCGACGAGTACCCGCTGCGGCGCACGAAGCCCGGCGGCTGGTCCCAGTCGCGCTATCAGCGGGCGGCCATGGAGGCGTGGCACCAGAACGCCGGCGACGTCACAGCGGCGACAGTGCAGCTGGCCGACCGGGTCGGCGCGGACGTGGTGGTGGTCGCCGGTGACGTCCGGGCCACCGGAATGATCGCCGCCCAGATGCCGGAGCGCTGGCAGGACCAGGTGGTCCGTACCGATGCCGGGTCGCGGGCCGGCGGCGCCGACCAGACGATGCTGGACGACCTCACCGTGCAGACCATCGCGGAGATCGCCGACCAGCGGATCAGCGCCGCGCTGGACAAGTTCGGCGTGCAGGAGGACGTGGGCGGCGGCCTCGACGCTGTCGTCTCGGCCCTGCAACGCAACCAGGTCGACATGATGATCATCGTGGACGACCCGTCGGCGAACGGTGAATTGTGGATCGGGGCGGAACCCACCGAGATCGCCGTCGACCCGGGGCAGTTGGCCGCGATGTCGGTGGCCGACCCGCAGCGGGTACGCGCCGACGCGGCGCTGGTCCGAGCTCTCGTCGGCACCGACGCGGCCCTGACCGTGCTCGGCCCCGACGAGGCGCCGGACCTCGCCGACGGCGTAGGCGCGGTACTGCGCTACGTCGACCCCAGCACACCCGGGCGCGGCAATGGTTGACCGCACAGTCGCGGACGTGGTCGTGGAACGACTGCTGGCCTGGCGGGTGCCCCGCGCCTTCGGGTTCCCGGGTGAGGCGATCGCTCCACTGGTCGACGCGCTGGACCGCACCGGCGGCGAGCCGGCGTTCATCCCGGCCCGGCACGAGGAGACCGCCTCGTTCATGGCAACCGGGCACGCCAAGTTCACCGGCGGCATCGGGGTCTGCCTCGCCACCCAGGGGCCCAGCGCCGTCCAGCTGCTCAACGGCCTCTACGACGCCAAGCTGGACAGCAAGCCGGTGGTGGCCATCGTCGGGGAGGACATCTCCGGGCCGCTCGGCGGCGCGCACCAGGAGATCGGGCTGAGCCGGCTCTTCGGGGACGTGTGCAACCAGTTCGTCAGGTACGGCCGCAGCCCCGACGAGGTGGGGGCGCTGCTGGACCAGGCGTTCCGGACGGCGGCGGCGACCCGCAGCCCGACGTGCGTGGTGCTGCCCCGACAGTTGCAGGAGGCGCTGGTGCCCGACCTGCAGTCGTACGGCGCCGGGGTGATCACGGCGACCCCCGGCGAGCCGCTGGCCCGGGTCCTGCCGCACGAGGTGGACCTGGACGCCGCCGCGCAGCTGCTCAGCGGCGGCCAGCGGACCGCGATCCTGGTGGGCCAGGGTGGTCGGGACGCGGCCGCCGAGATCATCGAGATCGCCGACCGGCTGGGGGCCGGGGTGGCCACCTCGCTGCTCGGCAAGCCGGTGCTCGACGAGCGGTTGCCGTTCCACACCGGGGTGCTCGGCGAGGTCGGCACCCCGGCGGCGGCCGAGCTGATGGGTGGGTGCGACACGCTGCTGATGATCGGCACCAACGACCCGTGGACCGACTACTTCCCGATGCCGGAGCAGGCGCGCACTGTGCAGATCGACATCGACGGCCGACGCATCGGCACCCGCTACCCGGCCGACGTGCCGCTGGTCGGCGATGCCGCCGAGACGCTGCGGGCGCTGCTGAGCCGGTTGCGCGGCCGGTCCGAACAGCAGTGGCGTGCCACAGTCGAGAGCTCGGTGGACCGCTGGCGGGAGGTCGCCGCCGAGCGGGCTGCCGCCGCCGCGGACCCGGTCAACCCGCAGCTCGTCCTGCAGGAGTTGTCCGCCCGGATGCCCGGCACCGGCGCGGTCGCTGTCGACGTCGGGTCGGTCCTCTACTGGTACGCCCGGCACCTGACCCTGCCGCCGGGGGTCAACGCGCAGCTGTGCGGCACCCTCGGCTCGATGGGCTGCGCGCTGCCGTACGCGGTGGCGGCCAAGCTCGCCGCCCCCGACCAGCCGGTGGTCGCGCTGGTCGGAGACGGGGCGATGCAGCTCAACGGGCTCGCCGAACTGATCACCGTCTCGCACCTCTGGCAGCAGTGGCGCGACCCGCGGCTGGTGGTGCTGGTGCTCAACAACCGGGACCAGAACGGCATGGGTGGTGGGCGACAACCGTCGTCCGACCCGACCCACCGCCGCCCCGACGTGCCGTACGCCGGGTGGGCCCGGCTGCTGGGGCTGCACGGGGTGCGGGTGGACCGTCCGGAGCTGGTCGGCGCGGCCTGGGACGAGGCCCTCGCCGCGGACCGCCCCTGCGTACTGGAGGCGGTCGTCGACCCGGCGGTGTCGCTGGCGCCGCCGGAGCCCGCCTTCGCCGACCTGCGCGGCCTGTACGCCGAGGGCGCTCCGGCCCGGAAGGTCCGCGAGCAGGTGGAGGTCACCGCGAACGCCGACGACCTCGTTTAGCCACCCCGGACCAGGGCATGAGTAGCGGCCCGACGACGCTGGAGGTCCCATGTCCGAGCCCGCCGACCGCCGCTACGGTCCCGCGACCCTGCCGACGGCACGGGGTCCGCTCTCCGCAGCGGTCGTGGAGGCTCTGCGGCACCCGCCGCACGACCTGCCGGTCGATCTCGGCGTCGACGTCTACCCGCCGGACCCGTTCACCGACGAGGACCTGCAGCTCACGCTGTTCCTCTGCTACGAGCTGCACTACCGGGGCTGGGCCGGGGTGGACGAGTCGTGGGAGTGGCAGCCGACGCTACTGGCGCTGCGTGCCCGCTGCGAACGGGTCTTCGAGGCGGCGCTGCGCCGGCTGGCCACCCCGCCGCCGGTGCCCGCCGCCGGGGTGGCGGCCGGCCTGGCCGAGCTGGTCGCGGAAGACGACGGTCCGGCGCTGGCGGCGACGCTGCAACGCCGCGCCGACCTCACCCAGTTCCGCGAGTTCGCCGCCCACCGCTCCGTCTACCACCTGCGGGAGGCGGACCCGCACAGCTGGGCGCTGCCCCGCCTCGGTGGCCCGGCCAAGGCAGCGCTCGTGGAGATCCAGACCGACGAGTACGGCAGCGGGCGGCTGGACCGGATGCACGCCGAGCTGTTCCGGAGTACCCTCGAGCGGCTGGGCCTGGACACCGGCTACGGGGCGCACATCGACGTGGCGCCGGCGGTGACGTTGGCGACCAACAACCTGATGTCGCTGTTCGGGCTGCACCGACGGTTGCGCGGCGCGCTGCTCGGGCACCTGGCGGCGTTCGAGATGACCTCCTCGCTGCCCAACCGTCGCTACGGCAACGGGTTACGCCGGCTCGGCTTCGACGAGGTGGCCACCCGCTTCTACGACGAGCACGTCGAGGCCGACGCGGTGCACGAGCAGATCGCCGCGCACGACATGTGCGGCGGCCTGGTCCGCGTCGAGCCGGCCCTCGCCTCCGATGTGCTCTTCGGTGCGGCGGCCGGGCTCGCTGTGGACCGGCTGTTCGCCGCGCACCTGCTGGACAGCTGGGCCGCCGGCCGCAGCTCGCTGCGCCCGCCGGCCCCGCCGGCCGTGCCGCCGACCGTCTCGCTCGCCGTGGCCGCGTGCGCCGCGGTGGCCCCGCCGGTCCGGACCGTCGTCGGCTGACGGCCGCGACGGGGATGCCGCGCCGCGGCCGGGCCGGGCGCGGTGCCCCGCCCGGCCCCTGCGTGCCACCTTTGCTCTGCTTCAACCCGCGCAACGGTATGGACCTGGAACTGTTGCGTTCGTTGAAGCAGAGCAAAGGACGTGGGTCGGGGACGGCCTCTCGTCCCCACTCCTTCGTCACGAGGCGTGGCGAAGGAGCGGGGTCAGCCCTCGCGAGCGGTGCCCGCGCGGAAGTTGATCGCCTTGTGAGTGCCGTCGCAGAACGGCTTGAGCGCCGACTTGCCGCACCGGCACAACGCCACGGTGCCCCGCCGCGCGTCGATGCGCTCGCCGTCCGGGGTGACCAATGCGAAGTCGCCACGGACCAGCAGCGGTCCGTCCTCGTACGGGGTGATCGTGGCTGCGGCTGGCTCGCTGGTGTCGTCGGTGCGCATGGCCCCGGAAGTGCCCGTCCTGGCCCTGGCGAAACCCGAGCCGCCGAACGCCGGTGATGACCGGGGCACCCCGCTGACCAGCAGAATGTGCCGCCGGGTGGGTGATGCCCCGTTTGAACCCCATCGGGACGGGAAGCCGGGCCGCGTGGTGAGCGAACGAGGCAAGGTGGGGCCGGTGCACAAGGTGCACAAGGGGCTCACGGCCGATGGCGCCGGTCTCGCCGGCGACCGGGTCGTGGCCGTGGGCAGCTCCGCCCGGGTGCTGGTCGCCGCCACCGCCCGAGCACTGCGCGGAGTCGACTGCGCCGACCTCGGGCACACCGGGCCGACGTCGCGGTTCCCCGGCGCCCCCGAGCCGGTACGCCGTGCCGCGGTCACCCGCGCCGCCGGCCGGGTCGCGCTCACCGTGGCCCAGACCGACGAGGTGGACGCCGCCCGGGTGGCCCGCTGGTTCGTCGACCAGTACCCCCGTCGGCGCTACCCCGGGGTGCTGATCGGCTCTCCGCACGGCGCGGCCGCTCACCTCGCGGTGGCCCTCGGCGTGCCGTGGCTACCGGCGGGCTTCGAGATGACGGTGCACTGGTCCGACGGCGGGGTGGACCGCCCGGCGGACGCCGCGGAGCATGGCGCCGCACTCGCCACCCGGTTGCTCGCCGGCAACGCCGACCTGCACCTGCGCCAGGTGCACTGCCCGGCGAGCCGTGGCGCGCTGACCGGGGCGACGGTCTCGCTGACCGCCGCGTGGAGGGCCCTACCGGCCGCGTACACGCGGTTCCTGGCCGACCTGCTGGTGCCGGGTGCCCCAGTGCTGCTGGTCAGCGACGCGCGCACCTGGCCGGTGCTGGAGCGCGGAGCGGCGCACAGCTTCCAGGTCGGCTGCCCGGGAAGCGGGCTGGACCCTGTCGACTTCCACCCCGACAGCCACGCGTTGCGACAGGTGCTGCGCTCCGTCGGCGGCGACGCGACCCGGTGGGAGCCGCCGGAGGTGTCAGTGCCGTCGGCGTACGCCGAGCACGGCGTCGACTCGGGCTTCGAGCTGGCCGCGCGGGACTGGTCCACCCGGCACCAGCACCCCCTGCACCGGGTGCTGGTGCCCCGGCCGTCGGCGCTGAGCGCGGGCGTGGCCGACCTGTACCGGCGATGGCTGCGGCGCGCCGGCAAGACCGGTGACCGGTTGGTGGTGGAGTGCGGTCGACTGCTCGACCCGTGGCAGGTGGTGCGGGCGGGGCTGGTGCCGTACTGGTGTGAGAACGCCACCCGACGCAGCGTCGACGAGGCCGAGTGGTGGCTGGCCGGCAGCGAGGCGTTCAGCTCGGTGGACGTGTTGCCCGAGCCGCCCGGGGTGCGCTCACCCGCGCTGGCCGGGCTGCCGCAGTGGCTGGCCGTCGCCGGGTTCGGTCGGCGGCGTCGGGCGTTGGACCGCACCACCGCGCGGGGTTACCCGGTCACCTCGGTGCCCACCCGCCGGGCCACCGAGGTGCTGCGCGCCCAGCCGTACGACCTGCCCGCGCCGCCCCCGCTGGCTGTCGCCGAGGCCCTCGCGGTGCTCCGCGACAGCGGCGGCCACCAGGGGTTGTTGGTCTCCTGAGACGGAGGACGCCGAAACATCCTCGCGAACCCGGGGTCCCGTGATTGAGTACCTACGGAGCGGGAACATCGCTGGCTGCGACGGCCTGATTGCGCTGCGTAGAGGCGGTGTCGCCCGCTGGCATCCCAGTCACTGACCCACTTTCCGGCCCGGTGCGTGGCTCGACCACGCGCACGACCGGTTTCCCGATCCGGGCGGGGGACCTTCCTGAGGGAGGCGCGGATGTTCGGACAGACGAGCACGACCACGACCACGACCCCACCACCACCCAACGATCGAGGGCTGGAGGATCTCGACGCGGCGGCGATGGCGTACGCGGCCCGGATCGCCGGGCTGCCGCCGGAGCGGCGCGGGGAGGCCCGGGACGACCTGGTGCGCTTCGCGCTGCCGTTCGCCGGTCGGCTGGCCCGCCGGTACCGGGGGCGGGGGGAGCCGCTGGAGGACCTGGAGCAGGTGGCCCGACTGGGGCTGGTCAACGCCGTCGACCGCTATGACCCGGAACGGGGCTCGTTCACCGCCTACGCCGCCATCACCATCGTTGGCGAGATCAAACGGCACTTCCGGGACCGAACCTGGGGCGTGCACGTGCCCCGTCGGCTCCGGGACCTGATCCTCGAGGTGGGGCAGGCCACCGCCGCGCTCACCAGCGAGCTGTCCCGGGCCCCGTCGGTGGCCGAGCTGTCCGCCCGGCTGGAGACCCCGGAGGAGGAGATCCTCGCCGCCCTGGAGTCGGCGGCCGGCTACAGCCCGGCCTCGCTGAACGCGCCGGTGGGTGGGGAGAGCTCCGCCGAGTTCGGGGACCTGGTCGGCGAATCCGACAATGCGCTGGAGTCCGTCGACGACCGGGTGACGGTGAGCGGCCTGCTGCACCGACTGCCCTGGCGTGAGCGACGGATCCTCGCGATGCGCTTCTACGGCAACCAGACCCAGGCGGAGATCGCCGCCCGGTTCGGCATCTCACAGATGCACGTGTCCCGGCTGCTGTCGCGGGCGCTCACCTGGCTGCGCCAGGCGATGCTCGCCGACGCGCCGCCGCCGTGGCAGAACGGCGCCGCCGAACCCGACCCTGGCAAGACCCGGATCTCGGTCAAGCAGGACGGCGACTCGGTGGTGGTCGAGGTCGGCGGCGAGATCGACCGCGACGGCGCGGACCAGCTGCGCCGGGCCATGCTGGAGGCGGTCACCGGCCAGCCCAGCGAGGTGGTCGTCGACCTGGTCGGCGCGGGTGGCTTCGACGCCGGTGGGATCGCCGCGCTGATGGCCGGCCGGGACGCGGCGGAGCGGACCGGGGTGCCGCTGCGGCTGACCCGGGTCCAGCCCGCGGTACGCCGCTCGCTCACCGCCGCCGGCCTGTCGCCGGCCCGGGACTGACGCACACTGACAAGCGAAGGGCCGACACCCCGCTGGGTGTCGGCCCTTCTGCGCGTACCCCTGATCAGTGCTCTTCGGGGTTGCCGTCGCTGTGCGGGTGCCGCCAGCGCTCGTGCGGCTTCGGCGCGTCCTCGGCGTCCTGCGGCGGGTCGCTCTGCTCGAAGCTCGGCCGACGGACGCCCTCGGGCTCCGGCACGTCCACCGGCCGGGCGCCGGAGCGTGGCGCCGGCTGGTAGTCGACGGCGTCGCGGGCGCCGTGCGCGCCCTCGGCGGCCGGCGACTCCGGGACGTGGTGCTCCAACCGCAGTTCCTCGGCGAACTGCTGCGGCGGCTTGGTGGTGCGCTGCGGCAGGTCGCGGCCCAGGTCGGCGACGAGCGGGCCGTACTTCAGGTCGAAGGCGGGGCGCTCGGAGCGGATCCGGGGCATCCGGTCGAAGTTGCGCAGCGGCGGCGGGCAGCTGGTTGCCCATTCGAGGGAGTTGCCGAAGCCCCACGGGTCGTCCACAGTCACCATCGCCCCGTACCGCCAGGACTTCCAGGCGTTGTACATGAAGAAGAGGGTGGAGAGGCCGAGGATGAACGCGAAGATGCTGGAGATCGTGTTCAGCGTGGTGAAGCCGTCGGTGGGCAGGTAGTCGGCGTACCGGCGCGGCATGCCCTCGTTACCCAGCCAGTGGTGCACCAGGAAGGTGCCGTGGAAGCCGATGAACATGGTCCAGAAGTGCGCCTTGCCGAGCCGTTCGTCGAGCAGCCGCCCGGTCATCTTCGGCCACCAGAAGTAGTAGCCGCCGAAGAGGGCGAAGACCACGGTGCCGAACACCACGTAGTGGAAGTGCGCCACCACGAAGTAGCTGTCGTGGGTGTGCCAGTCGACCGGCGGGCTGGCCAGCAGCACGCCGGTGAGGCCGCCGAGCAGGAACGTGACCAGGAAGCCGATGGCGAACAGCATCGGCGTCTCGAAGGTGAGCTGGCCCTTCCACATGGTGCCGATCCAGTTGAAGAACTTCACACCGGTGGGCACCGCGATCAGGTAACTCAGGATGCTGAAGAACGGCAGCAGCACCTGGCCGGTGGCGAACATGTGGTGCGCCCAGACTGTCATCGACAGCACGGTGATGGCGGCGGTGGCCAGCACGATCCCGGTGTAGCCGAAGAGCGGCTTGCGGGAGAAGACCGGAATGATCTCGGTGATGATGCCGAAGAACGGCAACGCGATGATGTAGACCTCGGGGTGGCCGAAGAACCAGAACAGATGCTGCCAGAGCATCGGGCCACCCGTGGCCGCGTCGTACACGTGCGCGTTGAGCAACCGGTCGGCGGAGAGCGCCAGCAGCGCGGCGGCCAGCAGTGGGAAGACGAGGATCACCAGCAAGCTGGTGAACAGCATGTTCCAGGTGAAGACCGGCATCCGGAACATGGTCATGCCCGGCGCGCGCAGGGTGAGGATCGTGGTGATCAGGTTGACCGCGCCGAGGATGGTGCCGAGCCCGGAGACGACCAGGCCGAGCACCCACATGTTCGCGCCCACGCCGGGGCTGTTGTCCACGTCGCTGAGTGGGCTGTACGCGGTCCAGCCGAAGTCCGCCGAACCCCCCGGGGTGACGAACCCGCCGACCACCATCAGCCCGCCGAACAGGTACAGCCAGTAGGCCAGCGCGTTGAGGCGGGGGAACGACACGTCCGGCGAGCCGATCTGGATCGGCACGATGTAGTTGGCGAACCCGAACGCCGCGGGCGTGGCGAACAGCAGCAGCATCACCGCGCCGTGCGAGGTGAAGAGCTGGTTGTACTGCTCGGGGGAGAGGAACTGCATCCCCGGTCGAGCCAGCTCGGCGCGCATCACCATCGCCTGCAGCCCCGCCAGCAGGAAGAACCCGAAGGAGGTCAGCAGATACAGCAGGCCGATCTGCTTGTGGTCGGTAGTGGCGAGGAACTTGATCAGGGAGTTGCCCGGGATCGGTGCCCGTACCGCTCCCGGGAACCCCCCGAAACGGGCCGGTGCCAGGATTGCCGGGCCCCGATCGCGACCGGGTTCCGTGGTTACCCGCTTGGGCATGGCTGCTCACCCCGTCGTGACGGCAGAAAGGACGGGCGTGCCTACCCGACCCTCGCACCATGTAACCAGGCCAGAGCGGTAAATTCGGTCAGAACGCTGGTACCGGGTGCAAGCGCCTCGAACGCTCAGGTTGCCGGCAGCATCGCCCAGACGGCCTTGCCCGGCCCGGTCGGCACGCTGCCCCACCGCTGGGTCAGCTCCCGGACCAGCATCAACCCTCGTCCACCCTCGGCGTGCAGGTCCGTCCCGCCCGCGCGGGCCTGGGCGCTGCTGCCGTCCACCACCGCCAGGTGCAGATACGGCCGGCGCAGGGTCACCGTCACCTGCATCGGTGTGCCGGCGTGGCGCACCACGTTGCCGACCAGTTCGCTGAGGACCAAAGCGGCCGGGCCGGACGCGTCGGGCAGGTTCCACCGCGTGCACGCCTCGGTGACCAGCTCCCGGGCCCGCCGGCAGGCCCCGGCGACCGGCTCCAGCCGGGTCCGCATCCGCAACGGGGACGTCGTGCCGGCCAACCGGGTCGCCTCAGCGCAGTCCGCGGAGACCGGAAGCACCCGGCACGTGGTCGACTCGGCCAGCCATCGTGCGGCGACCGGCGACGGGGAGCAGAGCAGCACCGGCACGGCCGGCCACTCCTCGGCCCGGCGGGCCGTCGCGGCGAACACGGACAGCGCCAGTCGGTCCTCCACGTTCACCCCGGCCATGTCGACCACCAGCGCCTCCGGCTGGTCGACCAGCGCGTCGCTGAGCGCCCGGTGCACCGAGCGCATCGTGCCCAGGTGCAGCGGACCGGTGAGCCGGACGACCGCCACCGGTGCCGTGGTACGCACCTCGCAGGTGATCCCGCTCGACATCGGCGCCTCAATTCGCTGCTGGGTCGGGATCTGCCAACTACCCGAGGCCGTTCCCGATCAAACCGGACCGACGTCGGGGCGAGGCAGGTCACGTCCCGCAACCCCCAGGTCAGGGACGGGCGCAACCGTTCGAGCCGGGGTCGACGGTCAACGACGGGGCCGACCGGTCAGGACGCCCAGCGCGATCATGCCGACGCCGAGCCCCAGGTGCAGCCAGTCGTCGGCGTCGTTGACCGGCAGCACGTTCGCCCCGGTGTCGTGGTCCACCGCCAGCCCGTACAGCCAGAGCACCAGGTAGATCGCCCCGCCGCCGATCAGGAACGCCCGAGCGCCGGTGACCGTCCGGGCCAGCAGCAGGCCCGCCACCCCGTACGCCAGGTGCACCAGGTTGTGCAGCACCGACACCTGGAAGACGCCGAACAGGAACGCGCCCGAGTCGTGGCCGGCGAAGCGCAGCGCGTCCATGCCGGTGGTGATCCCCGGCACGAAGCCGAGCGCGCCGATCAGCAGGAACAGCACCCCCACCGTCGCCGCCGCGCGACGGACCGGCGGTTTGCCGTCGGCCGGGTTGGGTCGGGCCCGGGAGTGCGCCATCGGTCCGACCATTCCCGGCTCCTCGTCGCGCGGCGGGCATGAGCGCTGCCGGCTACCCGCTGACGCGACAGGCAAACCGTCCCGCCCCGCCGTCGGTCAGGCCGGCAGCAACCTCGGCGCGCTCGCCGACTGCCGGACCCGCTCGTACAGCTCGACGTAACGCTGCGCCATCACCGCGGGCGTGAAGCGCTGCGCTGCCACCCGCCGGCACTCGTCGGGGTCGAGCAACTCGGCGGCGAGGACGAGGTCGTCCAACTCCTCCTCGTCGGTGGTGAGCAGCCCGGTACGGCCGTGCTCGATCAGCTCCGGCAGGCAACCCCGGGCGGTGGCCACCACCGGCGTACCCAGGGCGAGCGACTCGACGACCGCCGTGCCGCCCGGCTCCTCCCACCGCAGCGGGAACAGCGACGCACGGGCGCTGGCGAGCAGGTCGTCGCGTTCCTGGCCAGCCACGGTGCCGACCCAGCGGACCAGGTCGCCGTCGACGTGCGGCGCCACCTCGTCGAGGAAGAACCGCACGTCCGGGTTCTGCCGGGCCTCGTCGCCGGCCGCGGCCAGGTCGGCCGGCCGATGGTACGGGCCGACGGGGCCGGCCAGCACCAGCGGAACACCGACCCGGTGCGCGAGCCGGGCACCCACGTCCTGCCCCTTGCCCGGGTTGATCCGGCCCAGGATGAGCAGGTGCTCGCCCTTGTCCGGTCGGGGCCGCCGGTCGGCGTCGACGGCGAGCGGCGTGGACAGGTGCACGTGCCCCACCGAGTGCTCCCGCAGCGCCAGCGGGGCGCGGGCCAGCTGCGACGCGGAGACGCCGTTGACCCGGACCCGGTCGCCGCCGTCCAGGCTGCCGTAGAGCGCCGGGTGCTTGGCCAGGTCCCAGTGCAGGGTGTGCAGGGTCGGCGGTCCGGCCGGCCCCATCGCGGCGAGGGTGGCCAGCCCGACCGCCTCGACGTGATCGTGCACCAGGTCGATGTCGTCGCGGGAGTGCAGCTCCCGGACCACCCCGGCCAGGTGCGCCTGGGCGATCCCGCAGACCTGGTTGTACGGCCGCTGCAACGCGGCGAACTGCCCGTCGGCGAAGACCGAGATCTGCTCGTCCACCGGCAGGGTGCTGCTGCCCACCGAGGCGAGCACCACCCGTACGCCGAGTCGCCGCAGCTCCGGCACCAGCGTGGCGATGACGTTCTCGATGCCGCCGTAGCCGGGCGGTGGCACCGACAGCCACGGGCCGGCGTTCATCAGCACGGTGAGGCTCCTCGCGCTCACGCGGCGGCCACCCTTCGGCGGGGCACCCGGTGGCGCAGTTCGGCCAACGGCGGGCGTTCCTCGATGGACACGTCGCTGACCACGATCTCGCGGTCCAGGTTCGGCAGGGTGTCCGAACCGCCGCGACGGAACTGGGTCAGCAACGCCTCCGGCGCCAGCCCGGGGGTGGCCCAGCCGCGCCGTTGCAGCCGGGACCAGGCGGTCAACATGATCTGCGCGGACATCCGGCCGAGGGCGGCGGTGTCCTGGTGGCGGTGCTTGCGCTCACCGAGGTCGACCTGCGCCAGCGCGTCCAGGCCGACCAGGTCGAGCAGGTCGATCATCATGGCCGTCTCCACCCCGTATCCGGAGACGAACGGCACCTGGGCCAGCACGTCCCGGCGACCCGCGTACTCGCCGGCCAGCGGCTGCACGAAGCCCGCCAGCTCGGGCCAGAAGAGGTTGAGCAGCGGCCGTGCCATCAACTCGGTCACCCGGCCCCCGCCGTCCTGCTCCACGCTGGCGGTGCCCACCAGGGGCCGGTGGTAGAAGCCCTTCACGAAGTCGACCGACGGGTCGGTCAACAGCGGGCCGAGCAGCCCACTCACGAAGTGCGGCCGGAACTCCCGCAGGTCGGCGTCGATGAACGCCACCACGTCTCCCTCGGCGGCGGCCAGCCCGGCCCAGAGCGCGTCGCCCTTGCCGGTGAGCCGCGGCAACCCCCGGGTCATCGCGTCCTGACTGACCACCTCCGCGCCGGCGGCCCGGGCCACCTGAGCGGTCCGGTCCGTCGAGCGGGAATCCACCACGATCAGCTCGTCGACCAGGGCCACCCGATCCATCAGGTGCTCCCGGATGGTCGACACGATCGCGCCGACGGTGGCCTCCTCGTTGCGGGCCGGCAGCACCACGCTGACCCGGGTCTCACCCTTGGCACGCAACAGCCGGCGGGCTGGCCAGTCCGCCGCGGACGTCGTCCGGTACGTAGCCCACGCCTCCACCACCGGCGACACGTTCGATGTCGTATCCCGCACGGGCACCCCTCCGTTCGTGCGTGGAAAAACCGAAATTGGTTGTTCCCATTCCTCATCACGCGCTAACCGCATTCTCGGCAACAGCTTGATCACAGAGGTGACGACAATTCGTTCCCGGGGGATGAACGTTTGATTGCGCACACCCCAGGGGACTGCTCCCATCGCACATGAAACGTCTTCGAAGGGGTGTGGGGGATGCGGAACTGTCGGGTGGGGCTGGTCGGGGCCGGCGGCGTGGCACAGCGTCACGCGCGGGTGCTGGCCGGGTTCGACGACGTCGAGCTGGTCGGCGTCACCGACGTGGCGCCGGAGGCGGCGTCCGCGCTGGCCGCACAGCACGGCGGGAGGGCCTGCGCCGACGTCGCCGAGCTGCTGGCCACCGATCTGGACGCCGTGTACGTCTGCGTGCCACCGTTCGCGCACGGCCCCGCCGAGGAAGCGGTGATCGAAGCCGGGGTGCCGATGTTCGTGGAGAAGCCCGTCGCTGTCGACCTGAGCACCGCCGAGCGGATCGCCGACCTGGTCGCGCGGCGTGGGCTGCGTACCGCCGTCGGCCACCACTGGCGTTACCTGAGCGTGCTCGACCAGGCCCGCGACCTGCTCGCCGACCGTCCGGTGCGGATGGTCAGCGGCGCCTGGCTGGACAAGGTGCCGCCGGTGGCGTGGTGGTCGCGGCGGGACCGCTCCGGCGGGCCGGTGGTCGAACAGGCCGCCCACGTGCTCGACCTGATCCGTGTGCTGGCCGGCGAGGTCACCGAGGTCACCGCGTACGGCAACGGCACCCCACCGCCGGTCGACGGCGCCGACATCGACTCGGTGACCACCGCCGCGCTGCGCTTCGCCGACGGCGCGGTCGGCACGCTCAGCGCCGCCTGCGTCCTCGGCTGGAAGCACCGCGCCGGCCTGGAGATCCTCGCCGACGGGCTGGCCCTCGCGATCACCGAGGAAGGGCTGTCGGTGCGCGACGCCAACGGCGAACGACACGTCCCCGCCGACCCGGAAGCCGCCCGGGTGGCGGTGGACCGCGCCTTCGTCGACGCCGTCCGCGGCATCGGCGACGACGTGCGCGTCCCGTACGCCGAGGCCCTCGCGACGCAGCGCCTGGCGCTCGCGGTGGCCGACTCGGCCCGTACCGGCGCCACAGTGCGGCTCGGCGCAGCGACCGCGCCGGCGGTGCTCGCCAGCGGGGTGACAGTCGATGCGTGACAAGGTCGTGGTGGTCACCGGCCCCGGCCGGGTCGACCTCGTCGAGCAGGACGCCGCCCCGCTGCGCCCCGGCACGTTCCGGGTCGAGACGCTGTTCAGCGGTGTCTCCGCCGGCACCGAGCTGAGCTACGTCAAGGGCACGAACCCCTACCTGAACGTCACCTGGAACGCCGACCTGGGCCTGTTCCAGCCGGGCGCGGCCAGCACGCCCTACCCGGTGAACCGCCTCGGCTACATGCAGGTCGGCCGGGTGGTGGAGAGCGAGACCCCGGCGGTCGCGGTGGGCGCTGTCGGCGCGATGACGTACGGGCACCGCACCGGCTGGCTGGCCGACCCGGTCGCCGAGCGGTTCGTGGCGCTGCCCGACGACCTGGACCCGCTGCTCGGCGTCTACGTCGCGCACATGGGCCCGATCTGCGCCAACGGTCTGCTGCACGCCGCCGCCGACCTGCACGGCACCGATGTCCGCGCGCTCGGCGACGGGGTACGCGGCCGACGGGTCGCCGTCGTCGGCGCCGGCGTCGTGGCGCTGCTGACCGCGTTGTTCGCCAGGCGCAACGGCGCAGCGTCGGTGGTGGTGCTCGACCCCACCCCGCAACGCCGCCAGGTGGCCGAGGCGCTCGGTCTGGAAACCCTCGACCCCGACGCGGACGACCCGGCGGTTGTGCTCAAGACCCGTTGGGCGCACACCGCCGGCGACCGGGGCGCCGACGTGGTGTTCCAGTGCCGGGGGCAGGCGTGGGCGCTGCACCTCGCCCTGCGTCTGCTGCGGCCCCAGGGCACCGTCATCGACCTCGCCTTCTATCAGGGCGGCGCGGACGCGGTCCGCCTCGGTGAGGAGTTCCACCACAACGGGTTGTCGCTGCGGTGTGCCCAGATCGGCCGGGTGCCGCGCGGGCTCGCGCCCACCTGGGACCGCGAGCGGCTCTCCGCCGAGACCGTCGACCTGCTCAGGACGTACGGCGACGCGATCCGCAAGCACCTCGTCTCGGCGGTGGTGCCGTTCGACGAGGCACCAGCCCTCCTCACCGACCTGGCCGACCGTCGCCGCCAGGAGCTTCAGGTGGTGCTCGCCGCCTGACCCGCCGTCGCCGCGTGCCCGGGGCGGCTACCGTTCGCGACATGAGCACCGTGCAGGACCGGCCGGTTCCCGGCGACACCTCGAACGACCCGCCGGCCGGCGGCAGCCCCGCGGGCCGGTCGGTCGGCCTGGCCGCGTTGCTGCCCTACCTGCGGGAACACCGCGGCACCCTGGTGGTGGTGGGCGCGCTGTCGCTGGTCGGCTCGGCGGCGTCGTTGGCGCAGCCGCTGCTCACCCGGTCGGTGCTCGAGCGGATCGGCGCCGAGCAGGGCGTGGCCCGGCTGGTGGCGGTGCTGGTGGCCCTCGTGGTGCTCGGCGCGGCGATCGGCGGGTTGCGTGACTACCTGCTGCAACGCACCGCCGAGGGAGTGGTGCTGGGCACCCGGCGCCGTCTGGCGGGTCACCTGCTGCGGCTGCCCATCGCCGAGTACGACAGCCGACGCACCGGTGACCTGCTCTCCCGGGTTGGCTCGGACACCACGCTGCTGCGGGCGGTCGTCACCTCCGGGCTGTTCGAGACGGTCACCGGGGCGGTGACGGTGGTCGGCGCCGGCACGGCGATGGTGCTGCTCGACCCGCTGCTGTTCGGCGTCACACTGCTCGGGGTGGCGCTGGGGTTGGCCTTCGCCGCCACCTTCGCCCGCCGGGTCCGGGCGCTGGCCCGGGTGGCCCAGGAGCGGATCGGCGAGATGACCTCGGCGGTGGAGCGGGCCATCTCGGCGGCCCGGACCATCCGGGCCAGCCGCGCCGAGACCCGGGAGACGGAGACCGTCACCGGCAGCGCGCGGGAGGCGTACGCGGCGGGGCTGCGGGTCGCCCGGGTGCAGGCGTTGGTCGGTCCGATCGGCTCGGTCACCGTGCAGGGGGCGTTCCTGCTGGTGCTCGGCATCGGTGGGGCGCGGGTCGCCGCCGGGGCGATCTCCGTCGGCGACCTGGTCGCGTTCGTCATGTACCTGTTCCTGCTGGCGCTGCCGCTGGGTCAGGTGCTGCGCGCCTACACCCAGTTGCAGTCCGGCCTCGGCGCGCTGCAGCGGATCGAGGAGATCCTCGCGGTGCCCGCCGAGGGCGCGGACGACCGGCCGACGCCCGCCGTCGCGACCCCGCGCCGTCCGACCCCGATGATCGAGTTCGACCGGGTGGGCTTCGGCTACCCGGGCGGCGAGCCGGTGCTGCACGAGGTCAGCTTCGCGGTCCCCGCCGGCACCCGGACCGCCCTCGTCGGCCCGTCCGGCGCCGGCAAGTCCACACTGCTGGCCCTGGTCGAGCGGTTCTACGAGGTGAGCGCCGGCGCGGTCCGCCTCGACGGCACCGACGTACGGGACCTGCCCCGTGACGCGCTGCGGGCCCGGCTCGGCTACGTCGAGCAGGAGGCTCCCGTGCTGGCCGGCACGCTGCGGGAGAACCTGCTGATCACCACCCCGGACGCCACCGACGACCGGTTGCGCGACGTCCTCGACGAGGTCAACCTGGGCCACCTGGCGCAGCGCACCCCGCTGGGCCTCGACGTGCAGGTGGGCGAGGGTGGCGTGCTGCTCTCCGGAGGTGAGCGGCAGCGCCTGGCCATCGCCCGCGCGCTGCTCGCCGGCCCGCCGGTGCTGCTGCTCGACGAGCCGACCAGCAACCTCGACTCCCGCAACGAGGTCGCGCTGCGCCGCGCCATCGACGCCGTGGCCGTCCGCCGGACCCTGTTGATCGTGGCGCACCGGCTCGCCACAGTTGTCGACGCCGACCAGATCGTCGTCCTCGACGGCGGCCGGGTGGTGGCCGTGGGCACCCACGCCGAACTGACCGCCACCGACCCGCTGTACCGGGAACTCGCCAGCCACCAGCTGCTGGTCGGCTGACTGCGCCCCAGGAAGGCAGACTTGCCGGGCGGCCGGGCCGCGCGCGCCGCCCGGAATCGCGTACCGTTGCCGCTCATGGGTGTGTCGCAACGGTTCAAGAGCAAGTTCCGGCGGTTCCTCCAGCGCCCCGGCTCGACCGTGGATCTTGCTCCGCTGGAGAAACTGCTCCCGGCGATCGAGGCGCGCGAGGCTGAGCTCACCGCGCTCGACGACGCCGAGCTGACCGCGGCCGCGGGTGCCGCCGCCGGTTACGAGGAGATCTGCGCCGTCGGCCGTGAGGCCGCCCGCCGCGGCCTCGACCAGCGGCCGTACGACGTGCAGCTGCTCGGCGCGATGTCGCTGCTCTCCGGCAAGGTCGCCGAGATGGCCACCGGTGAGGGCAAGACACTGACCGCCACGGTCGCCGCGTACGGGCACGTCCGGCTCGGCAACGGCCCGGTGCACGTGCTCACCATCAACGACTATCTGGCCCGGCGCGACGCCCAGTGGATGGAGCCGGTCTACACCCTGCTCGGCCTCACCGTCGGCTGGGTCAACGAGGCCTCCACCCCGCAGGAGCGGCGCGACGCGTACGCCTGCGACGTCACCTACGTCTCGGTCAGCGAGGCGGGCTTCGACTACCTGCGCGACCAGCTCGTCACCGACGTGGAAGACCGGGTTCAGCCCGCGCTGACCACCGCCATCGTCGACGAGGCCGACTCGATCATGATCGACGAGGCCCGGGTGCCGATGGTCCTGGCCGGCGCGGTGCCGGGCGAGCAGGACCCGGTGCACGCCGCCGCCGCGCTGGTGCGTGGCCTGCGCAAGGGCAAGCACTACACGGTCGCCGAGGACGGGCGCAGCGTGGCGTTCACCTCCGCCGGCCTGGCCGCCATCGAGGCCAAGCTCGGCATCGACCTGTACGACGAGGAACACGTCGCGCAGCTCTCCGCTGTCAACGTGGCGCTGCACGCGCACGCCCTGCTGCACCGTGACGTGGATTACATCGTCCGGGACGGCTCCGTCGAGCTGGTCGACGAGATGCGCGGCCGGGTGGCCCAGCGCCGCCGCTGGCCGGACGGTCTCCAGGCCGCGGTCGAGGCCAAGGAGGGGCTGGACGCCACCGCCGAGGGTGAGGTGCTCGGCACCATCGCCATGCAGGCGTACATCGCGCTCTACCCCAAGGTCTGCGGGATGACCGCCACCGCGGTGCTGGTCGGCGACCAACTGCGGGAGTTCTTCGACCTTGAGGTCGCGGTGATCCCGCCGAACACCCCGTGCATCCGCGAGGACGAGCCGGACCGCATCTACGCCACCCGGGCGGAGAAGGACGAGGCGCTGATCGACGAGATCCAGCGCTGGCACGCCAAGGGGCGTCCGATGCTGGTCGGCACCCTGGACGTCAAGGAGTCCGAGGGCCTGGCCGCCGGGCTGAACGCCGCCGGGGTGCCCTGCGTCGTACTGAACGCCAAGAACGACGACGAAGAGGCCGCGATCATCGCCGAGGCCGGCGCGTACGGCGCGGTGACCGTCTCCACCCAGATGGCCGGCCGAGGCGTCGACATCCGCCTCGGCGGCAGCGACCAGACCGATCAGGAGCGGGTCGCCGAGCTGGGCGGGCTCTACGTGATCGGCAGCGGCCGGCACGACAGCCGCCGGGTGGACGACCAGCTGCGCGGTCGGGCCGGCCGGCAGGGCGACCCGGGTGGCTCGGTCTTCTTCGTCAGCCTGGAGGACGACCTCGTCGTCCGGCACGCCGCCGACTCGGTGCCGGCCTCGCCGCGGATGAACGCCGACGGTCTGGTGACCGACGAGCAGGTCGACTACGCGGTGGAGCATGCCCAGCGGGTCGCCGAGGGCGTCAACCACGAGATCCACCGCAACACCTGGCGCTACAGCGTGGTGATCGAGCAGCAGCGCAAGGCCCTGGCCGCGCGCCGGGAGCGGCTGCTGACCAGCGACGTGGCCGCGGTCATGCTGCTGGAGAAGGAGCCCGAGAAGGCCGGCGAGATGGACGAGGACCTCCTCGCCCGTGCCGCCCGGTCGATCGCGCTGTACCACCTGGACCGGCTCTGGGCCGAGCACCTTGCCGAGCTGTCGGAGGTCCGCGAGGGCGTGCACCTGCGCGCGCTGGGCCGGCTCGACCCGCTGGACGAGTTCCACCGGGCCGCGGTGCCGGCGTTCAACGACCTGATCCCCGAGATCGAGGCCCGCACCATCGCCACCTTCACCGAGACCGAATTCGATGAGGACTGGCAGCCCGACGACGGCACCCTTGTCCGGCCCACCGCCACCTGGACGTACCTGGTGCACGACAACCCGTTCGGGTCCGAGCTCGACCGCCTGATCGCGTCGATCGGGCGGCGACTCAGCGGCGCCTCGCGCTGACGTACCGACAGTCGGGGCCCCGATCGCGCCTCCGCGCGCGACCGGGGCTCCGATTTACGCCGTTTCGACCCAGGTTTCTCAGGGTAGTAGGGCTGGTCGGTCGAGTCGGGAGAGAGCAGACGATGACACAGGTGACGATGCTTGCCGGGCAGGCACGAGACGGCACGGAGGCTGCGAACCGGTGAACCTCGACACGCGGGAACCGGTGACGCACACCCTCGGCGTCCTGGAAGCAGCCGCACTCTTACGGGAGCTGACCGCCGGGCTGATCGCCCTGACCGACTTTGATGAGGCGCTGCTGGCCCTGGTCCGGGTCACCCGGGACGCCGTCGCCGGAGTGCGCTGGTGCGGGTTCACCGCCCTACGGGCCGGCGAGCCGGCCGGGGTGGCCGCCTCCGACGAGGGGCTGGCCGGGCTGGACGACCTGCGACACGGGCCGGACACACCGGCGATGAGCGCGATCCACCGGCGCGAGATGATCCTCGCCGCCGACCTGACCGGTGAGCCCCGCTGGCCGGCCTGGACGGCGCACGCCCGCGACCTCGGCGTACGCGGGGTGATCTCCGCACCGGTCGACATCGACGACCAGGTCATCGGGGCGATCAACCTGTACGCCGCCGCGCCGGACCTCTTGACCCCGCAACACCAGTTGACCGCCATGCTGCTCGCCGAACACGCAGGTCTGCTGCTCGCCGCCGTCCGCGACCGCAACCGACAACTCACCCTCGCCGGTGAACGGGACACCTCACTCCTGAACGACGGGGTGGTCGGCCAGGCCGTCGGCGTGATCATGACGCAGCGCGGGTGCCCGCCGGCCGAGGCCCTCGACGTGCTGCGCACCGCCGCCACGTCGCTGGACATCCCGCTGCGCGAGGTGGCCGAGCGCCTGGTCCGGACGGTCTCCCGCCAACGCGACAACTGACCCGGTCCGCTGGGCCGCGTGGGTCGCTGGGCCGCGCGGGCCGCGTGATCCACTCGGGTTTCTGGAAATCGGGGTGTCATGGGCCGACGGATGCCCCGACTTCCTGAAAGCCGAGTGGATCACCGCCAGTCTGGCCGTCCGGCCTCGGCGAGCGCGGCCACGGTGCCCGTTCTCCCTGCCGGCGGCGAGTCGGGCGGCATCGTTTCGCCTCGACCGACCCCGGGTAGCACTCTGGTCAGGTGAGCTGCGCCGACCTGGGGGAGGACCGATGCAGAGCCGGCTGCGGGTGCAGGGGCACCCGATCCAACCGATGCTGGTGACGTTCCCGCTCGGGCTGTTCGTCAGCGCCACCGTCTTCGACCTCACCGACGTGATCGGGGGGCCCGCGTTCCTCGGCGAGGTCGGCTACTGGACCGGCGTCGCCGCCCTCGTCGCCGCCGCGCTGACCGCAGTGGCCGGCATGGTCGACCTGTGGGACGTGCCGGGCGACCGGACCCGCCGCACCGCCGTCGCCTTCAACCTGGTGAACGCGGTGATGGCCGCCATGTTCCTGCTCACCTGCCTGGTCCGGTCACACTCCCCGCAGCGCGGCGCGTCGGTCGCGATCCTGGTCACCGAACTGGTCGCGCTGGCCGTCGGCGGGGTCGGCGTGCACCTGGGCGCCCGGCTGATGCGTCAGTTCGACAGCGGCCGCGCCGAGGCCGGCGGCCTGGACGCGCTCGCCGGCTCCACCGGCGAGATCGCCCGCCCCTGACCCGACCTGCCGGCGGTCTCGTCGCTGACCCCACCCACCGAGCGGGCCCGCTCACCGGACCCGCTGGACTCGCCATTGACGCCACCCGTGAGACCGTCCGCCATGCGCCGGCCCGCCGGGCGCGCCGGGCGCGCCGGACGAGCCTGATCCGCCGGGCGCGGCGTCTGGCCGGTAAGTGGGCCTGGTGCGCGGGGCCGGTATCCGTGCGACTGGTCGGTCTACCATCCCCGGATGACCTCCTCTCCGGACACGCTTCCGAAGATCGGCGCGCCCGCCACCCGGGCCCTGCATGATGCCGGCTACACCGCGCTGCGCCAGCTCGCGGGCGTTCCCCGGGCGGACCTGGCCAAGCTGCACGGCCTGGGCCCCAAGGCGCTCGGGATCCTCCAGGCCGCCCTTGAGGAGCACGGGCTCAGCCTCGGGTGAGTTCCACCGCGGGCACCCGACCGGGCGGCGGCAAATGGGTTGCCGGCCGGGTGACCGTCCGCGAGGCTGACCGCCATGACCGCTGAGCGTGACGCCGAAGACTTGATCGCGGAGGCCGCCGCTGCGCCCGTCGATGGTTGGGGCTTCGGTTGGCTGGCCGGGCGGGCCACTGAGGAGCGTCCACCCTGGGGGTACGCCAGGCTGGTCGCCGAGCGGATGGCGCGGGCCGATGCGGCGCTGGACGTGGACACCGGCGGCGGGGAGGTGCTCGCCGAGGTGCCGTGTCCACCGAAGCTGCTGGCGGCGACTGAGGCGTGGCCGCCGAACGTGGAGGTCGCCCGCCGGACCCTGCGTCGGGTCGGCGCGTCGGTGGTCGCGGTCGCGTCGGACGGGCCGCTACCGTTTCGCGACGCCTCGTTCGACCTGGTGGTCAGTCGGCATCCGGTGCGTACCGACTGGGTTCAGACGGCGCGGGTGCTGCGGCCGGGTGGGACGTTCCTGTCGCAGCAGATCGGGGCCGGCACGATGCGGGAGCTGAGTGAGGCGATCCTCGGGCCGTTGCCGTCGCCGACCCAGCGGCACCCCGAGCACGCGGTCGCCGCCGCCGAGGCAGCTGGCCTGCGGGTGGTCGACCTGCGTCGGGCCACGCTGCGGGCGACCTTCGCCGACGTCGGCGCGGTGGTCTGGTTCCTACGCAAGGTGATCTGGACGGTGCCCGGGTTCACGGTCGACCGCTACCGCGCGCCACTGCGCGCCCTGCACCACCGCATCGCCACCGAAGGCCCTTTCGTCGCCCACGCCCAACGCTTCCTCGTCGAGGCCCTCCGCCCCTGACCAAGCCCCAAGCCCCCGCCCCTGACGAACACCCCACCCCCGCCGATCTTGCACTTTCGGTGCCCGCGAAAGCCGCCTACCCGGGCAATTCGACCGCCGAAACTGCAAGATCGGCGGGGGCGAGGGCGAGGGGCGAGGGGCGAGGGCAGGGCGCGGGGGGGCGGGTTAGTGGGGGTGGGTTTGGTGGTGGGTTGCCAGGACGTCGGCGCCGAAGTCGCTGGCGGGGCGGCGTAGGACGGTGTGCGCGTGGTTGCCGTCCGCTGTGGTGTTGTCGTACTCGATCAGCAGGTCGTCGCCCTGCACCCGGTAGTAGTGTCGCCGCCCGGGGTGGGTCGGGCCGGCCCAGGCGAAGTGCAGCGGGCCGGCGTCCAGGCGGGTCGCCTCCCGGATGGCCAGCTCGGGCGGAAGCCGGTCGAGGTAGAGGGCGACCACCTGGTCGAGCAGCGCGCGGCCGGTCGGTCCGAGTCGCTGCGCCGGTACGCCGAGGGGCTCCAGTGGCGCGTCGACCCGCCCACGGGTGGCGCTGATGATGTCCGCCGGTGCCTCGTCGGCGATGATCGCGGCGGCCCGCTCGGCCGGGCCCAGCGCGTCGAGCAGGGCGCGGGCCAGGTCCTCCTCCACACCGAGTGGGCGGGAGACCGGCCGGCCGGCGTAGCGGACCGCGGCAGGGTTGGCGCCGAAGAAGATCGGCGCGGGGGAGACCTGACCGTCCACCACTGTCATGTTCACCGACAGGTGGTGCCCTTCGAGTCGCCACGCCCAACGGTCGTCGCGCGCCGGGTCGCCGAACACGGCCACCCAGTAGTCGGCGCTGTGCCGCCCGCGCTGCCAGCCCTCGGCCCGGTCCAGCACCTCCTCCAGCGAGATGATCGCCATCGCCTGTGCGTACGCCGAGGGGCTGAGCGCGGTGGCCAGCAACCGGTGCGCGGCCTTGCGGGCGGTGACGTCGAGTTCGGCGAGGCAGACGCCCGGTCGGGGTCGGGGCCGGTACTCCAGCCAGCGTCGGGCCGCCTCGTCGTCGAACGAGTGCATGGCGCTCTCGCGGGCGGCGGGGTCGAGCGCGGTCAGCAGCGCGGTGCCGGCGGACCGCATCTGCTCCGGTAGAGGATCTTCCACCGACCCTGTATACCGGCCGGCCGTGCCGGTGTCAGCCGACGCGCAGCAGCTCGGTCATCTCCGGTAGGTCGAAGAAGCGCGCGGTCTCGACGGCCGAGGGGTTGCCGTGTGCCGGATCGGCGCCGGCGGCGAGGAGCGCGCGGACCGCCTCGGTGCTGCTGCGGAAGACCGCCGCGGCCAACGCGGTCTGACCTCGGTCGTTGGCCCGGGTGTGGTCGGCGCCGCGGCTGAGCAGGGCGGCCACCGTGTCCGGGTGGGCGTGGTACGCGGCCAGGATGAGCAGCGTGTCGCCCTTGTCGTTGGTGAGGTTGACCGGCAGTCCGGCGTCGATCTGCGCCGCCAGCTCGTCGGTGGCGCCGGCTCGGGCCAGGTCGAACATCCGGTGCGCGAACGCCAGCGTCTCGGCGTCGAGGTTCTCGGTCACCGGTCCAGGTTAGCCACACCTGTCCTGATAGGTTGCTCGGCCGGCGCGCTGGGGGAGAGGTCCGATGGGTGAGACGGTGTACGTGGGCAACGCGGGAGTTGACGGCGCCACCAACGCCGGTTGGCTGCTCGGGCACTTCGCGCCGCCGGGGGAGATCCGGCACAGCACCGACGTCGAGGTGAAGTGGGGCGTGCATCCGCCTGGGCAGGCCCGGTCGCGGTGGGCGACCGGCGAGGTGCGCACCACTCTGCTCGTACTCGTCGAGGGGTGTTTCCGGGTGGAGTTGCCGGACCGGACGGTTCGGCTGGCCGCGCCGGGCGACTACGTGGTGTGGGCCCGTGGGGTGGACCATTCCTGGTTCGCCGAGCGCGCGTCGGTGGTGTTGACGGTGCGCTGGCCCTCGTTGCCGGGCTACCGCGCGGACCCGCCCGTGCTGCGTTGATTCACCCGGGCGGCTGACCTGCGTCCCACCAGGCGGAATTACCTACTAAACCTATAGGCTTTACCGCCTAGAGTACGAGGGCACCCCGCCGAACGACCGCGAGGAACCGCCATGACGCAGCACCGTCCGGAGCCCGACCTGCTCACCGTTGCCCGCGGCTGGGCCGACCCGGCCGGTTGGCCGGTCGCGCTGCGTTTCGACAGCGCCGAGCGCTGGTACGCCCGCCTCGCCGTCAGCGACGAGCACGAGGTGTGGGCGCTGAGCTGGCTGCCCGGGCAGGGCACCGACCTGCACGACCACGGCGGCTCCTCCGGGGCGTTCCGGGTGGTCAGCGGCGTGCTCACCGAGGAGACGGTCAGCGCCGGTCGACTACGCCCCCGACTGCTGCCGGCCGGCACGGGCCGCCGCTTCGGCGCCCGGCACGTGCACCAGGTGACAAACCGAGGTGTCGACCCGGCGGTCAGCGTGCACGTCTACCGGCCGGCGCTGCTGCGGATGACCCGCTACCACATCCTCGACGGGCGGCTGCGGGTCTCCGAGGTCGCCGAGGCCGGCCGGTCCTGGTAGCCGCGCGCACCGAGAAACCCTGTCACCGGAAGGAACCGAGAATGCAGACAACCGCCGAGCACTGTCCCGCCCCCGTGCCGCCACCGGGCTCCCGGGGCGTCGACGAGATCCTGGCCGCCGCGCGGGCCCGGCTGCGCCGGCTGGACCCGGAGCGGGCGCACCTGGCGTACCGGAGCGGGTCGCTACTCGTCGACATCCGCCCGGCCGCGCAGCGGGCCGCGCACGGCGTGGTGCCGGGCTCGCTCATCGTCGAACGCAACGTGCTGGAGTGGCGCTTCGACCCACGCTGCGCGGCCCGGCTGCCACAGGCCGTCGACTACGACGTGCCGGTGGTGATCCTCTGTCAGGAGGGCTACACCTCGTCGCTGGCCGCCGCCGCGTTGCAGGACGTCGGCCTGCACCGGGCCACCGATGTGGTCGGTGGGTTCGCGGCCTGGCGGATCGCCGGCCTGCCGGCCCTCGGCCCGACCCCGCTGCACCGCCCCTCTGCCCTCGCGTCCCCGGTCAACGCCGGCTGGGCGCGCCGCTGACCGTCACGCCACACCCGGCGTGGCGCGCGTACCGCCACTCAGGAGGCACCATGTCCGTCGTCGCCATCCCCACGCGCCGCCACCCCGGCGTGCGCCCGCCGGCCCGTCCGCGCACCAGCCCGACCCTGACCATCACCCTCGACCTCGTCCCCGGGCCGCTGAGCCCCCGGCTGGCCCGGCTGGTGCAGCTGCTCGGCGAGCTGGCCGAGTCGGGGGAGGGTCGACTGCGTACCGTGGAGGACCCCGCGTCGGTGCCACCACCGGCCCCGCGCCCCGCCGCGCCGGACCACGTCCGCATCCTGGCCGGCTCGCGGATGGTCCGCCAGGGCGACCGGGTCATCGCGCTGACCCGCATCGAGTACGAGCTGCTGCTGTTCCTGGCCGAGCGGCCGCGCCGGGTCTTCACCCGCCTGCAACTGCTCTCCAGCGTCTGGGGCTACGAGCACGCGGTGGCCCGGACGGTGGACGTGCACGTCCGGCGGCTGCGCGCCAAGCTGGACGGCTCGGAGGTGGTCACCACCGTCTACGGCGTCGGCTACCGGCTGGCCGACGAGGCCCCGATCAGCGTGGATCACAGCAGCTGAGCCCTGGTCCGGCGGCGATGTGACCGCCTGGTGAACCGGTCGGGGACCCCCGTAACGGGGCATCTCGACGACTCTGCTGTAATCATCAGGCCTCGTACGCAGAGCGAGCATTTGGCTCCGATGTGTTCGTCAATTGTCACATTCATGCAACGCAGCCGCCTCTTGACCCTCGCCCAGGCGCCGGGAAGCATCGATGAAGCGGCGTCCCGGGCCGTGGGGAGATACCCGGACCAGCCCAAGGAGGACCATGTCGGTCAGCCCCGCCTCGTCGCGCGCCGGATGGCATACGTCCCAGCCCGCGGTGCCCGGTCGACCCCCCGGCGGCCAGCGTCGCCCGGCGAACACCGCCGCGCCCGTGCTCACCGTGACGCTGTCCATCCCGCTGGCCTGTGAGGAGTCGCTGACCCCGGCGGCGCGTCGGCTGTTGGAGGCCGCTCGCGAGATGCTGGAACGGGGCGAAGGGGTGATCATCGGCTCGGTTCCGGCCGAACGCCGCCCCGACCAGGCGCCCGCCAGCCGGTCGCCGGCCCGCCCGATCAGCTCGACCATTCCGGCCCTGCACATCCTCGCCTCGTCGCGCTCGGTGCTGCGCGACGAGGAGCCGCTGCCGCTGACCCGGCTGGAGTTCGACCTGCTGCTGCACCTGGTCGCCCACCCACGCCGGGTGTTCACCAGGCTGCAACTGCTCAACGCCGTGTGGGGCTACGAGCACGCCGGCGTGCGCACCGTCGACGTGCACGTGCGTCGGCTGCGCGGCAAGGTCGGCGTGGACGTCCCGCTGGTCACCACCGTCTACGGCGTGGGCTACCGGCTGGCCGACGACGCCCGGGTCACCATCGACCGCAGCGGCTGACCGGCGGCACCGACGTACCCGGCGCGGGGCAGGATGGTCCGGTGCGCATCCGCCCCATCTCGCCCGACCTGCTCGTCACCGAGCTGACCGGCCGGCTGGCCGACGCGGCTACCCGCGCCGCGAACGCCGCCGCCGGGCCCGCGCGGCTGCGGGTGGCAGTGGACGGCGCACCCGCCGCCCGCGTCGACGAACTGGCCGCGGCGCTGGTCGACCCGCTGCGTGCCCAGGGCCATCCGGTGCTGCACGTCCGCGCCACCGACTTCCTGCGCCCCGCGTCGCTGCGCTTCGAGTTGGGGCGCACCAACCCGGACTCCTTCTACGAGGCATGGGTCGACGAGGCCGGGCTGCGCCGGGAGGTGCTCGACCCGGCCGGTCCGGGTGGCAACGGCCGGCTGCTTCCGTCGCTCTGGGACGCCGACGCCGACCGGGCCAGTCGCGCCCCTTACGTCGACCTGGCACCCGGCGGCGTCGTCCTGGTCAGCGGCTCGCTGCTGCTCGGCGGCGGCCTGCCCTTCGACGTGACAGTCCACCTGGAGCTGTCCCCGGCGGCGCTGCGTCGGCGTACCGAACCGGCCCAGCAGTGGGCGCTGCCGGCCTTCGACCGGTACGCCGAGGAGGTCGTCCCGGCGAGCTTCGCCGACGTCGTGGTACGCGCCGACGACCCCCGCCGACCGGCGCTCGTGCAGCCCGGGGCGAACGACTGACGACAACCGAGAATTTGTCGGTTTGTACGGCTGGTCCGGCGGGTACTCGCCCGGCTCACAGAGCGCGGGTGATCGCCCGCGCACCGAACGCGACCGTGACCGGGGCCCCGCGCCGCCGGCACCCGGTTCACCTTGAGCCACAGGCCCAGGAAAGGCAGGCAGCGATGCTCGTCCACGACACGGTCGGTACGACGACCCGGTCCCAGACGGAGATCGACCAGATCCGACAGTCGCTCCAGGCGCGCTACGACGAGCTGACCGCGGAGTACGACCAGGCGGTGCTCCAGAGCCAGGTGCTGCGGCTGGTGGAGGTCGGCGACACCGCCGGCGACGACCAGGCCGACAGCGGCACCAAGACGGCCGAGCGGGACACCGCCCAGTCCCTGTTGCGTACCATCCTCGACCGCCGCGCCCAGTACGAGCACGCCCTCGGCCGGCTCGAGGAGGGCACCTACGGCTGGTGCGAGGGCTGCTCGGCGGCGATCCCGGTGGAGCGGCTGGAGATCTTCCCGTCCGCCACCACCTGTGTGACGTGCAAGCAGACTCGCGAGCGGCGGGCGGCCTGAGCCACCCCAGCGGTTGCCGGTCGGTCCGCGACGCGATGGACTTCCACAATGGGTGACATCCTCGTGGGCACCGCGTCCTGGACCGACCGCACACTGCTGGAATCGGGGTGGTATCCGCAGACCGCCGACACCCCGGAGAAGCGGCTGGCCTACTACGCCCGGCAGTTCCCGCTGGTCGAAGTGGACGCCACCTACTACTCGCCGCCCGCCGAGGCGACAGCGCGGCTGTGGGCCGAGCGCACCCCGGCCGGCTTCACCTTCAACATCAAGGCGTTCAGCCTGCTGACCGGGCACCCCACCCGGGTCAGCGCGCTCTACAAGGACCTGCGCCCGGAGACCGACAAGAAGAACGTCTACCCCGACGACCTGCCCGCGCAGTCGTACGAGGAGGTCTGGACGCGCTTCCTGTCCGCGCTGGACCCGTTGGTCGAGGCCGGCAAGCTTGGCGCGCTGCTGTTCCAGTTCCCACCCTGGTTCACCATCAAGCGGGCCAACAAGCAGTACCTGCTGGAGGTGGCGAAGCGCTGCGCGCCACTGCGCCCGGTGTACGAGTTCCGGCACGCCTCCTGGTTCGACGGCGACAACGCCGACGAGACCCTGGCCTTCCTGCGCGAGCACAAACTGCCGTACGTCTGCGTGGACATGCCGCAGGGCCACCGCTCGTCGCTGCCTCCGGTGCTGGCCGCCACCGCTGACCTCGCGGTCATGCGCTTCCACGGGCACAGCGACAAGTGGACAAGTAAGGACATTCACGAGAAGTTCGGCTACCACTACTCCAAGCGGGAGCTGGCGGACTGGGCGCCGAAGCTGCGCGAACTGGCCGACGAGGCCGGGCAGACCCACGTGCTCATGAACAACTGCTATCGCGACTACGCGCAGACCAACGCGACGACCCTCGCGGGCCTCCTCGACGCCGGGTGACCTCACCCGATCCGGGTGGGGACGACTCACCCCACCCACAGGGAGGGTGGACGCGGTGGGTACGGCCGCCCCGTGGACGGCCGACGCCGGAGACGACACGGAGGTGACGGGGATGACGGTTCGAGTGGTGACGGATCGACGGCGTGGTGCCGTCCTGCACGTGGTCGGCACGCCCGACAACGCCCGGCGCGCCCCGCAGGGCAGCCCGGTGCGGGCCCGCCGCGGCCCGGTGGGGCCGCCGCGTCGCGCCGACGACCGACGGTGGGACAGCACGGAACGGGGGTCGACCGATGGCTGACGCGATGATCTCAGCGTTCGAGTCCTCGCTGGACAAGACGAACCTCATTCTCAAGGACATCGAGAACGCCTACGGCTGGCCGAAGGACCGGCGCAACCAGTCGTACGCGGCCCTGCGCACTGTGCTGCACCTGCTGCGAGACCGGCTGCCGGTGAACGAGAGCGTGGAGTTCGCCCAGCAGTTGCCGGTGCTGGTGCGGGGGATCTACTTCGACGGCTGGGTGCCGTCCGACGTGCCGATCAAACTCAACCGCGACGACTTCCTCTACGAGGTTCGGCAGGGCTTCCCGTACGACGCGGAGGGCGGCGCGGAGCGGGTGACGCAGGTGGTGCTGGACACGCTGCGCCGTCATGTCACCCAGGGTGAGTGGCAGGACGTGAAGGACACAATGCCCAAGGACCTTGCCACGATGATGCCGTGACGCCCTGACAGCGCGAGCCCGCCCGACCGTTGTCGGGCGGGCTCAGTCGTCGGCAGCGGCCGCCTCGGCGGCGGTCGGTACCCGGGACACCGGGTGCCCGGCCCTTCGGGCCAGCGCGGCGAACGCGACGGCGTCCACGATCGCGGCCCCGCCCGGATCGTTGTTGAAGTAGACGTACGCCGGCTCGTCCGGCCCGAAGGCGTCGGCCAGCCGGCCCACCCAGGATCGCAGCGCGGCCCGACCGTAGCGGGGCCACGGCCGCGCCCGCCCCTCGTGCAGCCGCAGGTAGCCGAAGTCGGTGGTGCGCCAGCGGGGGGCGACCGGGCGTCCCAGTCGGTCCGCCCAGACCAGCGCGGCCCGACGCCGTTCCAGCACCGCCCGGGTGGCGTCGGTCCACCAGGAGGGGTGCCGGGGTTCGACAGCGACCCGCACCTCCGCCGGAAACAGTCGCAGCGTCGCGTCCAGCGCCTCGACGTCCGCCCGCAGGTTCGGTGGGAGTTGCAACAGCACCGGGCCGAGCCGGTCACCGAGCGCGGTGGCGCGGCCGAGGAACCGGGCCACCGGCTCCGCCGGGTCGCGCAGCCGCTTGATGTGGGTGAGGTAGCGGCTCATCTTCACCGCGATGCAGAAGTCCGCCGGGGTCCGTGCCCGCCAGGCGGCGAAGGTGTCCCGTTCGGGCAGCCGGTAGAAGGCGTTGTTGACCTCGACAGTGGCGAACCCGGCAGCGAAGTGCTCCAGCCAGAGTCGCTGCGGCAGCCGCTGCGGGTAGAAGCGGCCGCGCCAGTCCCGGTACTGCCAACCGGACGTGCCCACCAGGATCACCACCCCATCCTGGCACTCTGCGCCGCCGCTCGTGAACTGCCCGTGTCGCAGTGGTTCGGCGTCTACGGTGAGGGTTAGAGAAGATCGCGCGTGGGGTACCACCCGCAGCACGACGGACCCCGGCGTACGGCGGGGCGGCACACCCGAGGGAGTACCGATGGCACTCAACGATGACGACATGCAGACCACCGGCGGCGGCGGCGCGGAGGGTCCCGCTGACGGCGGTGCGACCCCCGGTCAGCACGACGGTGGTGCCGATGGCGGCGCGGAGGGTCCCGCTGACGGCGGTGCGACCCCCGGTCAGCACGACGGTGGCGCCGATGGCGGCGCGGAGGGTCCCGCTGACGGCGGTGCCACCCCGGGTCAGCACGACGGTGGCGCCGACGGCGGCGCGGAAGGTCCCGCCGATGGTGGTGCCACCCCGGGCCAGCAGGACGGTGGCGCTGACGGCAGCGCCCGATAGCGGCTCGCCATGACCTACCTCGACCCGCCGGGCGGCCACCACGGCCGCCCGGCGGTCCCGTCCGCTGAGGCCACCGCCGCGCTGGCCCGCTGCGTCTCGGTCGAACCGGCCAAGTTCGCCGCCGCGCACTGGGGGCGCACCCCGCTGCTGTCCCGAGCCGCCGAACTGCCCGACCCGGCCGGCTTCACCGATCTTCTCAGCCCCGCCGACGCCGACGAGTTGCTGAGCCGGCGTGGTCTGCGTACCCCGTTCCTGCGCGTCGCCAAGGACGGCCAGTTGGTCGCTGCGTCACGCTGGACCGGCGGCGGCGGCGCGGGCGCCGAGATCGGCGACCAGGTGCTCGACGAGCGGGTCCTGGAGCAGTACGCGTCCGGGGCCACACTGGTGTTGCAGGGGCTGCACCGGATCTGGCCGCCGCTCGTCGACTTCGCCCGCGACCTGGGCCTCGCGCTCAACCAGCCGTTGCAGATCAACGCCTACCTGACCCCGGCCGGCAGCCAGGGCTTCGCCACCCACTACGACACCCACGACGTGTTCGTGCTTCAGGTCGACGGCCGCAAGCACTGGCGGATCCACCCGCCGGTGCTACCGGACCCGCTGGAGAAGCAGCACTGGGGTGGGCGCGCCGACGAGGTCGGTGCCACCGCGCAGGGCCCGGCCGCGCTGGACGTGGTGCTCGCCCCCGGTGACGCCCTCTACCTGCCCCGGGGGTGGCTGCACAGCGCACAGGCGCAGGACACCAGCTCGCTGCACCTGACAGTGGGCATCCGCGCGCTCACCCGTTACAACCTGGTCGAGGAATTGTTGACGCTGGCCGCCGAGGACCAGCGGCTACGGGCCAGCCTGCCGTTCGGCACCGACGTCGCCGACCCGGACGCCATCGAGCCGGAGCTGACCGAGACCGTGGAGGCGTTGCGGGACTGGCTGCTGCGCGCCGACCCGGTCGCTGTCGCCGCGCGACTGCGGCAGCGGGCCTGGCCGGCCGCCCGCCCGGCCCCGATCCGACCGCTCGCCCAGGCCGACGCACTGGCCACCCTGGACGCCGACTCCCGGGTCACCCCGCGGCCCGGCCTGCGCTGGCAGTTGGTGCCGCACGACTCGGACACTGTGGCGCTGCGGCTCTTCGACCGCACCATCACCCTTCCGGCGACCTGCGAGCCGGCCGCGCGCGCCCTGCTCACCGGCACTGTCACCCGGGTCGGTGACCTGCCCGGCCTGCCCGACGACGCCGACCGGGTCACCCTGGCCCGTCGACTGCTGCGCGAGGCCGTCCTGGTCCCGGCCTGAGGCCGGCGGTTGATCGACCGTCCCGGCCGGACGGGCTCGTCGGCCGTGATCGACTCGGTTTTCAGGAAGTCGCGGTGTCCGCGAGGCAGGGACAGCACGGTTTTCGGGAAGCCGAGTCGATCAGGGCTCGCCGCGCGGCGAGGCCGTGCCCCCGGGTCAGCGGCCGAGGACCAGCAGCAGCACTGTGGTCAGCAGACCGGCGCCGATCACCACGGTGATCGGTCGGGGACCGAGCACCGCGTGTCGGCGGTCGGCCAGCACCCGGGCCGGCACCAGACCGACCAGCGGCCCGAGCAGTGTCACCACCAGCGCGAGCACCGGCAGTCCGACGGCCAGGTCGCCGCCGTACCCGACGCCGAGCGCCCGGGCACCGGCGCCCAGCGCGTACGCCAGCACACCGCCGGCCACCCCGCAGAGCGCCAGTAGCGGGTTGACCGAGCCCGGCAGCTCGCCCGGCTGGCCGGCCCTGTCGAGCAGGTCACGAGCCTTGGCGAGCAGCAGCACCGGGTCGGTGGCCCCGACGCCGTTCGCCGGGGCGGGCGGGCCGCCGAGGCGGCGGGCACCGAGGCGGGAGCGGACCTGCTGCCACAGGTGGGCCACCTCGGCGTCGACCCGTTCCTGCTGCTCACGGGCGGCGACCAGCTCCTCCTCGGCGCTCTGGAGCTGCTCGGCCGCCTCGGCGACGGCCCGCTCGGCGGCAACGCACTGCCGCTCGTGCCAGGTGTGCGCCTCGGCGCGCTGCTCGCGCACCCGCGCGCTGAGGTCGGCCAGCCGGCGCAGTTGCGCCGCGTACGTCTCGCTGGTCACCGGTTCGTTCATCGTGTCGGTCCATACGGGATGATCACCTGACCGGTGCGGTGCACCGCCCGGTCGAAGAAGAGCCCCCGCCAGGGGCGGGGATACCAGTCCGGGCCGCCGGTGCCCGGATAGAGCGACGAGCCCAACTCGCCGCCGTGCGCGTCAAGGGCGACCCAGGCGCCGATCTGGTCGGTACGGGCGGCCGGCCCACCGAGATCGGCGCGCATCCGGGCCACACCCCGCCACCAGGCCAGCACGTGTGTGCGCCGTTCCGGCCCGTCGTGCATGATCCGGCGCAGCTGCTCCAGGCCGGTACGCCGACCCGCGCGGGCGGCCAACGCACCCGCTGCCGCGTCGACAGCGAACAGCAGCAGGTAGTGCGGGCTTCCCGGGCCGCCGAGCCCGTCGGCCGTCTCGGCCATCAGCTCGCCCACGGTCTCCTCGTCGTACCAGGCGGCGTCGTCGGCCAGGTCGTCGTAGAGGGCGCGGGCGATCGGGTCGGCGTCCGGGTCGAGGCAGGCGATGGAGAACCGGGCGGTGCCCGGCGGGTGCTGGCGGGCCAGCGACCGGGCCGCCGCGTCGAGCACCGCGCACGCCTCGTCGACGCGGGTGCCGAGCACCGCGAGGTTGCGGCCCGGGGCGCGCGGCAGCCGCAGCGACGCCGAGCGGGACTGCACGTCGATGATCTCGCCGAGCAATGCCACCGGGTTGCGCGGCGCGGTCCCGTCCGGCGGTGCGGCGAGCGCCCGGAAGTCCGGGGCGTCCGCCAGCCGGGGGATCGCGTCGCCGTCGAAGAGCCGGGCCGGCGCCGCGTCGGGGGCACGCATCCGCCACAGCCGGTGCTGCAACCCGCTCCAGGTCTCCCAGTCGCTGGCCGACGGGATGCGGGCCACCTCGTTGCCCTCCACCATGCCCGACTCGGCGTTGACCACCGCGTGCCAGCGCGGCAGCGACTGCGCCGCGTCGTTGCGCTCGGCGAGGATGCGTAGCGCCTTGGGCAACGCGATGCGCAGGGTGAACTGGGCGACCAGTGCGGGGCGACCCCACAGCGCCTCGATGCCCCGCACGTCCTGCGAGGCCAGGACCAGGTGGATGCCCTGGGACCGGCCGCGCCGGGCCAGGTCCTCCAGCAGGTCGGCCGCCTCCCGGGCGACCACGTCCCGGCCGGCCAGCAACATCTGGAACTCGTCCACCACGGCGACGATGCGTGGCCAGTGCCCGGTCGGGTCGACCGCCCGCAGCTCGGCCAGTTTGGTCACCTCGTGCTTCTTGGCCGCGTCGGCGCGTCGGCGCAACTCCTCGGTGAGGAAGCGCAGTAGCGCCAGCCCGAACTCCCGGTCGGTGTTGACGTTGATGCCGACCAGCCGCATGTGCGGCAGCCAACTCGGGTCGCGCCGGCCCTGCGCGAACCGCGCGAAGGAGACCCCCTCCTTGAAGTCCAGCAGGTAGAACTCCAGCTCGGCGGGGGAGTAGCGGGCGGCGAGGGCGCCGATCCACGCGAAGATCAGGTTCGTCTTGCCGGTGCCGGAGGGCCCGCCGATCAGCGCGTGCGGTGGGTAGTCGCCAAGCGTCAGCCGTACCGGCCGGCCCTGTGGGCCCTCACCGATCGGGGCGGTCAGCCCGTCGGCGGAGTCCTCCCGCCACATCAGCTCGGGCGGGGGCAGCAGGTCGGTGAAGGGGGTCGGCGGGGGGCCCGCGTTCACCCGGGCGGCGACGTCCCGGCAGGTCTCGGTGACCAGCGCCGCCGGTGGCGGTGGGTCCAGCCGAACCGGCAACCCGGCCGAACCGCCGATCCGCGCGCCGGACACGCCGGCCACCACCCGGGTCACCGTCGGGTCCTCCGGCAACGGCACACCGTGCACCACCAGGTGTACGCCGCAGGCCGCGCCGGCCCGCACCACCCGGTCCAGTTGCCCGCGCTCGTGCCGGTTCAGCTCCTCCCCGCCGAGCAGCACCGCCACCCGCCACGGCTCTGGTCGTCGGCCGGTCGCCGCCGCCAGTTCGCGCAGCGACGCGTACTCGCCGGCGAGAACCGTCTCGTTGATCCGGCGGATCTGCTCCACCAGGTCGTCCAGCAGCGGGCCCAGCCCGCCCGGGCCGACGAAGGTGAGCAGCCCCGCCGTGCCCAACGGGGCGAACCCGGCCAGTCCGCCGCCGAGCTGATCCGGGTCGTACCCGATCAGTCGTACCGCCCCGGGGTTGGCGCGGCCGACGGCCCGCAGCAGCAACGAGGAGACCACCGCGTCGCAGCCGGCGCGGTCGTCCCCGGAGAGGTGGACGTGCCCGGCGTCGAGCAACGGCACAAGCGCGGGCACCGGGTCGACGCCGTCGATCCGGACCGTGCCGACCCGCAGCGCACCGGGCGGCTCAGCTCGACGGGCGGGCGTCGGCGCCCACCCGGCCCAGTCGGCCCCGGCGCAGCCTGGCGCCTCCTGCCGGGCCGCGTCGGCGGCCCGCCGGGCCAGCTCCGCGATCCGGGTGGAGTAGCGGGCGTCGATCTCGGCGATGCGGCGGTCCCGTTGGGTGCCCACCCGCTGCGGTACGGCGGCCGCCGCCCGCTGGACCCGGGCCAGTCGTTCCCGCCCGGCGGTCAGGTCGGCCTGGGCGGCGGACAGCCGGGTACGGGTGGCGCCCAACGCCTCGGCGAGGGTGGCCCGGACCCGGCTGGCAAGCTGACCGCGCCGGTCAGCCATCGGAGCCCCGACGCGTCGGGGCGTCCCGCCAGGGGCTGCCCGAGCGCGGGGGCAGCCCACCGGGGCGCGGCGGCGGCCCCTCCGCGCGCGGCGGCAGGCCACCGGAGCGCTGCGCGTCGGCGCTGCCCGGCCGCTGTGCCGCACCGCTCGGGCGGGAGACCGCACCGCTCGCGCGGGGGACCGCGCCCGGTCGCCCGGTCCCGCCCGGTTGTTGCGCGCCAGTCGACTGCCCGGCCCGCGCCGGCTGCCCCGCCCCCGCCGGTTCTCTCGCCCCCGCCGGTTCTCTCGCGCCGCCGGCCGGCAGGTCCCGGCCGAGGCGGGCGAGCAGCAACCCGGTCGCCACCCCGGCGGTCACCGCCGAGTCGGCGGCGTGCGGTGGCTCCCCGGAGGCGCGCGGTGGCGGCATCCGGCACACCCGGGTCAGCAGCGTCTCCAGCACCGGCGGCGGCAACCCGGGCAGCAGATCGCGGACGCGTCCGTCCAACTCGCCTCGCAGCCGCCCGAGGTCGGTGGCGCGCGGCGGGTGCCCGAGCAACTCGCCGGCCAGCTCGCGCAGCAGTGGCGGCGCCAGCGCCGCCATGCCCAGCCCCACGTCGGCCGGGGCCCGGCGCAGCTCCTTGCGGAGCCGGTCCCGGTCGCCGGAGCGGACACCACCCACCACTCGGCGCAGCAACTCCTGGGAGTCGTCCACCCGCTCGTCGGGTTCGTCGTCGGCGCCCTCGCGGCCGCCGGTCAGCTCGGCCACCCGCACCGACCACCAGCGGCGCATCCGCACCTGCTCGGCCGGCTCCGGCGCGACCGCCGCGGGCCCGGACGCCGGTGGCGTGTCGTGTCGGGGAGCGCGTTGCTCAGGGCGGGGCGCCGGGGCGCCGTCGGCGCCGAGCCCGATCGCCGTCAGGTAGGCCGACAGCTGTTCCTGGGCCACCCGCAGCGCGTAGCCGGCGCTCTCGGCGTGCTCGGTGGCGGCGGACAGCTCGGGCACCCCCATCGGGTTGGCCGACTCCTGTCGTACCCAGCGCAGCCGCTCCGCGGCCAGGCCGAACTTCTCCAGCGCCTGCCCGAGCAGCGCCACCGGGAACTCCTCGGTGGCGGCACGGACCTGCCCGCCGACATCCTCGATGATGGACACGGCGGCCTACAGGGTGGAGACGTAGAGCTGCGCCTGCTCCACCGCGACAAGTGTCGCGGCGAGACACTCCTCCAGCTCCTGGCTGGCCTGTGTCAGCGACGCCTGGGCCGCCTCCACCGTCTCGTGCCCGCTGCCCTCCAGCGCTCCGGCCAGGGTCTGCTGTGCCTCGGAGAGCTTCTCGCCGGCCGCCTGCACGGCTGTCTGCCCGTCTCCGATCTGTTGGAGGGCGACATCGATGGCAGCCTTCAGCTCGGCGACGCTCGCCACGGCGGAACCTCCTGGGGGCGGGGAGATCTCCATTAGAGCCTATCGGCGGTTCCGAAAGAACATCCGCCCTGTCGGTGTTCCTGCCCGCCTGTCCGGAAGGCCCTCGGAAGTGCCGGGAGTCCGATCTGTGGGAGTCCCAGTGCGAGAACTTCTCAGTTACTGGTCGGGTTCTCGCGGAGCCAGCGCGGGCCGTACACCTCGGCGCCCAGCGCCGTCACCCGCCCGCGCAACTCCCGGTCGGCGGTGACCACCAGCCGTCGACGCCGCGGCGCACCCTCCACCAGCTCGACCACCGTGTCGTCGCCGGAGCCGGCGGCGGAGACCACCCGGACACCCTCGGTGCCCGGCACGTCCCGCGCGGCCCCCTCGAGCACCAGGACCACCTCCACCGGGGCGGTCAGCCGGGCCGGCAACCCGATTGTGGCCACCGGGGCGAGCGAGTCACGCAACCGGGCAGCGGCCCCGGCACGGTCACGCCACCACCCGTTCGGGCGCGAGCCCACCACGTTGGCGCCATCCACGATCAGCAGCGGGGTCTCATCCATCCCGTCAGCCTGCCACCATCGCCCGGCCCTGACCCGACGCCACACCCGAATGCCGGTCCTCCGCCACCTGCGGCGTTTGTCGGGGCGCGCGCCGGGTAGCCCCTGCCGACCGTGCCGAGCCCTACTGCGGAGGACAGACATGATGGGACCCGGTGACATCGGCTCCGACCCGTGGGACGAATTCCTGGCCAGGTACTTCGGCCGGGGCGAGGGAGGGCGCCGACCGCCGCACCGGGTCGACATCACCCGACTGATGACGGCCGACGCCCGGGAGATGCTCGCCGACGCGGCCCGCCGGGCCGCGCAACGGCAGAGCAGCGACCTGGACACCGACCACCTGCTCTGGGCGGCGCTGCAACGCGAGCCGCTGCGTGACCTGGTACGCCGGGCCGGGGCTGACCCGGACACCCTGCTCAACGCCCTCGGCGGAAAGGGCGATGGCGCGCCGCGCGGGGAGGTGCCGCCCAACCTGTCGTTGACCCCCGCCGCCAAGCGGGCGCTGCTCGACGCCCATCAGCTGTCCCGGGCGATGGGCGCCAACTACATCGGTCCCGAGCACATCCTGATGGCGCTGCCGCTCAACCCGGAGTCGCCGGCCGGGCGGATGCTGGCCGCCGGCCGGATCCAACCCGAGTCGTTGCAGGCCGCCAACGCCGAGCGCGGGCCGATGACCGGGCCGAAGCCGGACCGCGGCACCCCCACCCTGGACCAGTACGGGCAGGACCTCACCGACCTGGCCCGCAACGACCAGATCGACCCGGTGATCGGGCGGGCCGACGAGATCGAGCAGGCAGTGGAGATCCTGTCCCGGCGGACCAAGAACAACCCGGTGCTGATCGGCGAGGCCGGCGTCGGCAAGACCGCCATCGTCGAGGGGCTGGCCGAACGGATCTGCGACGGCGACGTACCGCAGACCCTGCTCGGCAAGCGGGTCGTCCAGCTCGACCTGGCCGGCCTGGTCGCCGGCACCCGCTACCGCGGCGATTTCGAGGAACGGCTGAAGAAGGTGATCGACGAGATCCGGGCGCACCGGGACGAGCTGATCATCTTCATGGACGAGATCCACACCCTGGTCGGGGCCGGTGGCGCCGGCAGCGAGGGCGGGATGGACGCGTCCAACATGCTCAAACCCGCCCTCGCTCGCGGTGAGCTGCGGGTGATCGGCGCGACGACGCTGGACGAGTACCGCAAGAGCATCGAGAAGGACGCCGCCCTGGCCCGGCGCTTCCAGCCGGTGCTGGTGCCCGAGCCGAGTGTCGACGACACCATCGCCATCCTGCGCGGGCTGCGCGACCGGTACGAGGCCCACCACCAGGTGCGCTTCACCGACGAGGCGCTGGTCTCGGCCGCCGAGCTGTCCGACCGGTACGTCACCGACCGGTTCCTGCCGGACAAGGCCATCGACCTCATCGACCAGGCCGGCGCCCGGGTGCGGTTGCGCACCCGCACCCCCGCGTCCGACGTGCGCGAGCTGGAGCAGGAACTCGACGAGGTACGCCGGGACAAGGAACAGGCCGTCACCGACGAGCAGTACGAGCGGGCCTCCGCGCTGCGTGACCGGATCGCCGAGTTGGAGGAGAACATCCGTCGCGCGAACGGCGAGGACGGCTCGTCCAACTCCCAGGTGCCCGAGGTGGGCCCCAAGGAGATCGCCGAGGTGGTCTCCCGGGCCACCGGCATCCCGGTCAGCCAGCTCACCGAGGAGGAACGCGACCGGCTGCTGCGCCTGGAGGGTCACCTGCACCAGAAGGTGGTCGGTCAGGACGACGCGGTCACCGCCGTCGCCGAGGCGGTGCGCCGTTCCCGGGCCGGGCTGGCCGACCCGGAGCGGCCGATGGGCAGCTTCCTGTTCCTCGGCCCGACCGGTGTCGGCAAGACCGAGTTGGCGCGGGCCCTGGCCGAGGCGTTGTTCGGCGAGGCGGACCGGATGGTCCGGGTGGACATGAGCGAGTTCCAGGAGCGGCACACAGTCAGTCGGCTGGTCGGCGCGCCGCCCGGATACGTCGGGTACGAGGAGGCCGGTCAGCTCACCGAGGCGGTGCGTCGCCGCCCGTACGCGGTGGTGCTGCTCGACGAGATCGAGAAGGCCCACCCGGACGTGTTCAACATCCTGCTCCAGGTGCTCGACGACGGGCGGCTCACCGACAGCCAGGGTCGCACTGTGAACTTCAAGAACACGGTCCTGATCATGACGAGCAACCTCGGTTCCGAGCTGATCACCGGCGCCCAGCGCTCGGTCGGCTTCGGCAGCGGGGACGTGGGCAGCGAGCAGGAGAGCAACGAGCTGCGGGAGCGGCTCATGCGCCGCCTGCAGGAGAACTTCCGCCCGGAGTTCCTCAACCGCATCGACGAGGTCATCATCTTCCGCCGGCTGGAAGCCGAGCAGCTGCGCGACATCACCGCGCTGCTGCTGGAGGAGACCCGCCGCCGGATGCACGCCCAGGACCTGCAGGTGGAGTTCACCACCGCCGGCATCGACTGGCTCGCCGAACACGGCTACCAGCCGGAGTTCGGTGCCCGCCCGCTGCGCCGGGTGATCCAGCGGGAGGTGGACAACCACCTGTCCCGGATGCTGCTGGAGTCGGCGATCTCACCGGGGCAGAAGGTCACTGTGGACGTCCGCGACGGCGCGCTCAGCTTCGACGTGACAGCGGGCGAGCGGGGGTACACCGCCGCCACGACCACACACCCGCGATGAGCGGGCCGGCGCGAAGGGACGAACACGAGGACCCGCACCAGCCTGCGGAGTCCGCGACACCCCGGGACGAGGACGACCATCCCGACCCGATCCTGGCGCCGCCCACCGCGAACCCCCGCCGCACGCGGGTGCCCGCGGAGGGACTGCATCCGAAGACCGACCAGGACGACCCGGAGACGTCCGGGCCGCCGCCCGGAGAGGAGACCTGATGGTACGCGAAGCGCGGCTCGACCCCGAGGTGGAAGTGCTCTGGGAGGACTTCCACGCCGAGGTCAACGTCCCGTCGGAGCAGCTGCGGACCTGGCTGCTGACCCGGGGTTCGGGGGAGGAGTCGTTCAGCCCGAACCCGAACCTCGACCTGCCCCAGCCCGGCCGGGAGATCCTCAAGGTGCTCAACAAGCGCAAGGTGGACCTCACCCCGGAGGACATCGAGGTGATGCGGGAGGCGGTCGAGCGGATCCGCGAGTTGATGGACGCCAAGCCGTCGCGCGGCAACGCCGACGACAGTTGGCGGCACTCTTTGCTGGACCTGGGTCACGACCCGCTCGTCGAACTCTGAGCGAGGTTCACCCGCGACGGTGCCGTCCCGAACCCGGGACGGCACCGTCGCGGCGCGCTACTGGCCCTGGTCGGGCTCCAGGCTGCCGATGGTCAGACCCGCCGCGTCGGCGGCGGCGTCCCGGTCGCCGCGGGTCTGGTCCTCCCGGGTGAGCAGGTTCGCGTACTCGGTCACGTCGGCCGGGTCGGGCACCGTCGGCAGGCGGCGCAGGAACGCCTCCACCTCGCGGGTGGCGGCGGTGTGTGCGGCAGCCGCCTGGCGTAGCAGTTCGCGGTCGTCGGCGGGCGGGTAGAGGTCGGTCATGTCCGCCAGATACCCGGCCCACGGCGGTTCGCACCGCCAGCGGCCGGGAATACCGGCAGATCAGCCCGGTCGTACCCCGCTGGGGTGCCGGACGCCGAACCCCGGGTTGTGGGGCAGCCAGGCCAGGTACGCCGGGTGCGGCGCCAACGAGTCGACGTACGCCGCCTTGGCCGTTGCCAGCACCAGTTCCGAGCCCTGGGCGGCGGGGGAGTCCGGATGCCAGCCGAGCAGCAGCCGCCAGCGCAACGGCGTCCCGGCGAGT
Organism: Micromonospora alfalfae; assembly: GCF_022230925.1. Classification (GTDB taxonomy): domain Bacteria; phylum Actinomycetota; class Actinomycetes; order Mycobacteriales; family Micromonosporaceae; genus Micromonospora; species Micromonospora alfalfae. Next base: position 118,876 of record NZ_JAKKFH010000055.1, read on the forward strand.
TGACGGGTGACCAGACCACTCACCGGGCGGAACGTCGCCTGGCACAGGGCCACCGCCACGCCGGCTTCCACCAGGTCGACGCAGCCGCGGATGTCGGTCTCGTACACCTTGCGGGGGGTGAAGCCGGCGCGGGCGCAGGCGGCGGCGAAGCAGTCGGCGAAGCAGCCGTCCCCCGGCGCCGCGACCCACTGCTCGTGGCGCAGGTCGGCCAGGCGGACCTCGTCCTGCGCCGCGAGGGGATGGGTCTCCGGCAGCAGCACCAGCACCGGGTCGACGGCCACCTCCTGCCAGCTCAACCCGAACCCGGCCGACGGGCTGGCGTCACCGCACACACCGGCCAGCGCGAAGTCCAGCCGGCCGCCGGCCACCAACTGCGCCAACTCGTCCACCGACCAGGACGCGTACGTGGTGATCTGGGCGGGCGGCTGCTCGGCCGCCAACCGGTGCACCAACCGACCCAGGATCGGGCTGTTCACCCCGCCGAACCGGTAGCACGGCGGGGTGTCGCCGGCCCCGGCCAGCCGGGCGGCCTCGTCCTGCAACCCCTTCATCGCCGGCAGCAGCACCCGGGCGCGGGCCAGCACCAGCTCACCGAGCGCGGTGGGTCGAGCCCCGCGCCGGTCCCTGTCGAACAGCGGGCCGCCCAGCGTCCGTTCGATGCGTTGGAGCTGGGCGGTGAGCGCCGGCTGGGCCAGGCCGAGCGCCGAGGCCGCCTTCGTCACACTTCCCGTCTCCGCGATCGCGCAGACCACCCGCAGGTGACGCAGCTCCAGGTTCATAGGGTGACGGTAGGACCACGTGTCTGCTGGCGGAATAGCCCGAGCGGATCGGTGATAATGAATGCATTGCCGGCGGTCGCCGGTCACCGGTCGCGCGGTGGCTCCGGCAGGTCCGCCAGGTACGTCGGCCGCCGGGTCACCGCGTCGAGGACCTTGTCCACCACCCCGACCGCCGGCTCCACGATCCGGTTCCACGGAGGGGTGGCTGGCGTGCCCGGGTGCGGTCGGGTCGGCGCGGCCTCCTCGGCGATCTCCAACCGGTTGCCGAGCCGGATCAGCTCCTCCTCGGTCGCGACAGCGCGCAGCTCGGTGACCAGCGCGCCGACCCCGTCGACATGCCGGCGGACCCGCTCGGCGACCTCGGTCAGCGCCTCGTCCGTCAGCCCTTTCAGGGCGCTCAGCAGGCCCGCGTCGGCGTTGATCTCCGCGTCCACCCGCTCGGCGGCCGTCGGCAGCGCCGCGCGGACCGCCGGCAGCAGGTACTGCTCCTCGGCGGACAGGTGCCGCGACAGCACGGCGGTGAGCACCGCCAACCCCTCCTGCGGCGTGGTGTCCGGGCCGGAGAGCTGGTCCAGCAGCGCCAGCAGTTGCCGGTGCTCCCGGTCGACGATGTCGGCGATGCTGCGACCGGCGGGTCGGTAGCCCTCCTCGGGTGCGGGCGCGGGCGGCAGCGGCGGCAGGGGAACAGCGGACATGGTGCCCTCCTCGACTGGCGGGCGGAAGCTCCGGCAGGGACGTTCGGTCGTGGGCGGCGGTACCCGAACGCGGCCAACGCGAAACCGACCCGTCGATGCGTCCACCCGCGCCGGCCTGTCGAGCGGCCCGGGCTGGTATGAAGAGGCGATGACGAGCGATGCCGCCTCCGCCCTGCCCGACCCCACCGCAGAGGTCGTGGACCTCTGCCGCGACCTGCTGCGCATCGACACCACCAACACGGGTGACAACGACACCAGCGTCGGCGAGCGCCGCGCGGCCGAGTACGTGGCGGAGAAGCTCGCCGAGGTGGGCCTGGAGTCCGTCCTGCACGAGTCCGCGCCGGGCCGGGCGAACGTGGTGGCCCGCATCCCGGGCACCGACCCGAGCCGGGGCGCGCTGCTGGTGCACGGCCACCTGGACGTGGTGCCCGCCGACGCCGACGAGTGGTCGGTCGGCCCGTTCTCCGGCGAGCTGCGCGACGGCTACCTCTGGGGCCGGGGCGCCATCGACATGAAGGACTTCGACGCGATGGTGCTCGCCGTCGTGCGGCACTGGCAGCGCACCGGCGTACGGCCCCCACGCGACATCGTGCTCGCGTACACCGCCGACGAGGAGGCGGGCAGCGACTACGGCGCGCGGTTCCTGGTGGACAACCACCGGGGCCTCTTCGACGGCTGCACCGAGGCGATCGGTGAGGTCGGCGGCTTCTCCTACTCGGTCAACGACAGTCAGCGGCTCTACCTCATCGAGACCGCCGAGAAGGGCATCGACTGGCTGCGGCTGCACGCCAAGGGCCGCCCCGGGCACGGCTCGATGATGCACGACGACAACGCCGTCACCGCGCTCGCCGAGGCGGTCGCCCGAATCGGCCGGCACCGCTTCCCGGTGGTGGTCACCGACACCGTGCGGGCCTTCCTGACCGAGGTCTCCGACCTGCTCGGCATCGAGTTGGACCCGGACGACCCGGAGACGGCCATCGCCAAGCTCGGCCCCATCGCCAACATCATCGGCGCGACCATCCGCAACACCGCCAACCCGACCCGGTTGAGCGCCGGCTACAAGGACAACGTCATCCCCGGCCGGGCCACCGCCACCATCGACTGCCGCAGCCTGCCCGGCCAGTCCGAGCTGCTGGAGCGGCAGCTGCGCGAGCTGGTCGGCCCGGACATCGCGATCGAGTACGTCCAGCGGCAACCGGCACTGGAGACCACCTTCGACGGTGACCTGGTCGAGGCCATGTCGGCGGCCCTGCGCGCGGAGGACCCGGGAGCGCGGCCCGTTCCGTACATGCTCTCCGGGGGCACCGACGCCAAGGCGTTCTCGCAGCTCGGCATCCGCTGCTTCGGGTTCGCCCCGCTGCGGCTGCCCGCCGACCTGAACTTCTCGGCGTTGTTCCACGGCATCGACGAGCGCGTTCCGGTGGACGGACTACAGTTCGGCGTGCGGGTTCTCGACCGGTTCCTCCGCACCTGCTAGTCGTGTCCGGCGGTGGCCGTCGGCGCGCAACCTCCCCATCGTGAAGGGACTGCCCCACATGACCGACCAGCATGGTGAGCTGGACGCCGCTCTCGAGCGGGTGATCGAAGCGGCCCGCCACCACCTGGCCGCCGTACGCGCCGCGCAGGGCCGCGTCGACGACGACGACGTCTGGCAGGCGTACGTGGCGTTGAACAACGCCTCCTTCGCGTACGACGAGCGACTGCTCGACGCCTTCGGCGAGGTGACGCCGTGGGATGTCGACTCGATCGACCCGGACGAGGCAGACGAGCGTTTCGGCGGAGGCGAGGGTGCCGAGGCCAGCGACCCGCACCCCCGGGTGATCTCGGTGCGTCAGCGTCGTGACTACCGGGTGCCGAGCGTCGCCGCGCTCCTGCGGGTTGCCGAGGCGGCCCGCCGCGAGGGCACCCCGGAGGACGACGAGCCGGCCCCGGTGGAGGGCGTCGGCGAGGCGGTGCTGGAGCTGCTGCAGAGTGGTGACGGCTCGCTCGGCGCGTTGGACGTCCCCGAGTTGGAGCCGCTCGACGGGGTGGTCATGGTCAGCGAGGTGGGCACTCCTGTCGATCTGGAGTCGTTCGACGACGACGACGCGGTCGGCCCGTTCCAGCCGGCTGCCGACGACCGGCTGGTCGGTCGGCTCGACGAGCACCCGTTCCTGGAGCTCGACGACGACCACGACCACGCCGGGCATCAGCACTAGGCCGGGCACCGGCACTAGGCCGGGTGCCGCCCGGGGCCGACTCCGGCCTCGGGCGGCACCGCCCGGTCGTCAGTACGACAGACCCGGCTGCGGCTGGTTGACCCGCCGACGACGCAGCACCACCTGCCGCGTGCCGTCCCGGTACAGCCGCACCCGGGCCAACTCCCATCCGGAGAACTCCGCCTGGATCGCCAACTGCGCCGCGGCGGTCAACCGGTCGACGTTCGGCGGCAGCCGCAGTGGCGCGTACTCGTAGTCCATGCCCTCCATGCTGCCCAGCCCAGCGGCCGTTCGCCACCCCCTCCGGAGTGACCAACGACGCCACCAGGGGCGGTTCGTCCCGCCCCGCCCCTCCGTGCCGCCCCGCGTCCCCGTCGCGCCGATCTTGCAGTTCCTGTGGCCGAGATGAGTGGAACGCTCCCTATGTCGCGACAGCAACTGCAAGATCGCGGGAGAGGGGGCATCGCGGGAGAGGGGGCGTCGTCGCGGCTGGGCAGGGGCGTCAGGCTGTGGGGACGTTCGCCGTCAGCAGGGCGGCGAGGGCCGGGGCGGCCAGGGCGAGCGCCCGAGGGCTGCCCGGGTCGACCGCCAGCCCCCAGGACCGGTCCGGCCAGTCCTCGAACAGTTCGGCGCAGGGCAGCGCCACGAACGGCACCCCGTCCCCGGCGAACGCGGCGAGCGCCCCCGGCGAGGTGAAGACCGGCAGCAGCGGCGCGCCGGTCGCGTCGCCGACCACCGTCCACGGGAAGTCGGCGTCCGGCGTCGGTTCCCCGGCGAGGGGGACGCACACGGTGGCACCGGCCAGCGCTGCGAGGTAGCCGGGCAGGTCACGTCGGTCGACGGCGGCGGCGAGCCGCCCCACCACTGCCGGCTCCGCCGCCTCGGCGGGTGTCGCCCCGGCCGGAGCCGCCCCGACCTGGGCCACCTCGACCCTTGCCGGCCGGGCAACCGGCAACGCTTGCGATCCAGGGGCGGCCGGCGGGGCTGCCGGGCCACGGCCGGCGGTTGGCGGCTGCGCTGGGCCTGAGCCAGGGCCGGCGGTTGGCGGCTCGGCTGGGGCACGACGCGCGTTTGGCGGCGCTGTCGGGCCAGAGCCGGCGTCCGGCGGCACCGGCCGGCAGGAAAGCGTGCCGGGTTCGTCGGTCAACACCTCGGCGGCGGTACGGGTCACGAACACACTGAGCCGCTCCACCTGCTCCGGAGTGCGCGCCGCCTCGTACCACCAGCCCTGCTCGCCGGTCGGGCGGTGCCAGCCGAGCGCGGCCAGGCGTGCCTCGTCGTGGCCGGGGCAGATCACCCGCACCACCTGGCGGCGCACCAGCAGCCGGATCCCGCGCGAACCGGCGGAGAGCTCCAGGTCGGTGTCCCGGTCGCAACGGGCGACGGTGTCCCGCAGCCGAGCGGCGATCTCCGGCCAGGTCGGCGACGGCGACGTCACGCCGGAGCGCCCGGCAGGCGGTCGTCCAGCCGCCCGAGCCGGGCCACTGTCTCCTCCAGCCGGCCCAGCGCCGAGAAGTCTCCCGGCGTGCCGAACAGGTCGCCGAGCCCCGCGCCGAGCGCGACGTCCAACCCCTCGGTGTGCTCGTCGACGTGCCCGGAGGCGACCTCACGAGCCCGCCGGTACGCGTCGAGCACCAACTCGGCCACCCCTTCCGTGCCGGCGCGCAGGGCGGCGGGCGCGAGGGTGAGGCCGGTCAGCGCGCCGGTGGCGTCGACGGTCGCCGAGACCAGGCCGCTCTCGTCGACAGCGGTGCCGGACAGTTCGGCCAGGTCGTCGCGGAGGCCCGCGAACCGGCGTTCGATGTCGGCGATCCGCCCGGCGAGCGCGTCGAACGCGGACGTCGGGTCCGTCATGAGATTCCTCCCCGTGGATCGTGCGACCGGGTGGTGCCCGGTGGCCGGGAGATCGTATCGTCGGTGCGCTCGACTCATGGGGGAGGAACGGCATGCCACCGGATATCGATGTCGACGTGCAGGCGGTCCGTCGATTGGAGACAGCCGCCAAGCAGGTCGCCAGCTCGCTGGCCGCGCTGCAGGGGCAGATCCTCTCGGCCGGCGACGTGCCGTCGGGCGCCTTCGGCCATCTGCCGTTCGCCAGCGACATGCTCCGCGACAAGTACGCCGAGCAGGTCACCGGCGGCAAGGAGTTGTTCTCCGCCGCGAGCGCCGCGTTCGGCCGGGTCGCCACGGCGCTGGGCGACACGGTCGAGGCGTACGAGCACAACGAACGGGACCTCGACGCCGGGTTCAAGGCCATCCAGTCGGGGCTGCCCGGATGAGCGGCCCGGCCGGCAGCGCCGTCCAACTGTGGAACGGCCTGGACAGCGCGCTCTCCGGGGTGCAGGACGCCGTCGACAGTGTCTGCCGCACCCTGGCCTGGCCGCTGATCCAGCTCGTCGAGCTGGTCGACGGCGAGCCCGCCGTGCTGCGCGCGAAGGCCGCCGAGTGGGACGCGCTGGCCGCGCAGGTACGCGACCTGGCGCAGGGGCACCGCGGGGCCCGGGAGTCCGCGCAGGGCGGGTGGCGCTCACCGTCCGGTGTGGCGTACGGCCAGCGGTTGGCCGAGGTGGAGCAGCAGCTCCTCGACGTCGCCGAGCAGTTCGCCGCGACCGCGGAGTACCTGCGCAGTGTCGCCGACGGCCTGCAGACCGTGCACGACGTGCTCGTGGACCTCTGCGTGGAGTTCGTGAACTTCCTCCTGGTGACGCTGGTGACGGCGTTGCTGATGGCCCCGGTGACCATGGGCGCGTCCTGGGCGGCCGGCGTGGGCGTGGCCGTGACCAGGGGCCTGATCGTGTTTTCCCGGGCTCTGAAGGTCATGCGGCCACTGGCGACACATCTTCAGAAGGTCATCCGCCTGCTGCAGCGGGTCATGCTGTATCTGCGCAAGCTGCAGGCGCACCTGGACAAGCTGGTCAAGATGCAGGACAAGCTGCTCACCGGCCGGAAGTACGCCGACAAGCGGCACGCCGCCGGCAAGGCCGACAAGTGGTTCCACAAGATCTTCGACCCGACGAAGGGCACCTACAAGCTGGGCAAGTCGGGTTCACCGTTCGACATGGGCACCCTTGAGCGGGCCGCCGCGCTGCGGGCGCACGGGGTCGCCGACGGTGCCCGGGTGGTCGCCCGGGACTGGGCGACCCATCTGCCGTGGAACGTGCCGAACTCGGTCGTGCACGGCGTCACCTGGGGGACCGTCGCGTTGACCAGCGGGCTCTCCGTACCCGGCAGCGAACAGGTCGGCGATCAGATCGACCAGGCGGTGCAGGGCGGGGCGGACTGGATCGACCAGAATGTCTTCGGGCAACCGCCGGCGGGTCAGCCGGCGGGCCGCTAGGGAGGAACGCGTGATGTCAGGGGAGCGGGGCCGCCTCGGTCGGTTCACCGACGCCGTGCTCGGCGGCGCGCGGGCCGCCCGGGACAAGGCCCGTGAGCTGCGCGACGAGTTTCGCACCAGCGACGAACCCGAACGTGCTCTCGTCGCGCCACTGCTGCCCGGGCAGGAGCTGCGCTATGTGGGGCTCGGCCCGGTCCGTGCCCCGCAGACCCACAAGGCCGGTCGGCAGCTCGCCGATGTGATGGCCGACGAGTTCGTCGACTCGCTCGACCCGAAGGTGCTGTTCGGGCTACTCAACATCGTCAACCCGGTGGTCTGGGTGGACGCGGTGCTGACGCCGGTCCGGATGGCCGCGGGCGTGCTGCTGCTGCCGGGCAACGCTGGCGCCCTCGCGGCGGGGGTGCCGGAGGCGGCCGAACCGGAGCCGGCCCCGCCACAGCAGCGGGCGCCTCGGGTGGTGATCCCGCTCACGCCGGAGCAGGAGGCGTTCCGGGCCCTGTTCCGGCTGAGCCTGTACCGCCCGCTGGCCGACCAGCTCGCCGAGATCGCCTACCGTCGCCGGTTCGTCTTCAGCGGTGACCTCGCCACCCTCGCCGGCAGCCTGCTGCTCTTCCTGGAGCGTTACACGGGCACACCGCTGGCGGTGACCGACACCCACCTTCACCTGCTGCGGATGGGGCCCCGCCCGGACGCCGACCGGCCCGACCGGCGTCAACCGCGGGTGCTGTGGAGCGTCGAGCGCGGCCGGGTGGCCCGGATCGACTCGGAGGGGGGCGTGGGCGGTCTGACGCGTTTCCCGTCCACCATCTTCTTCGACGACGGCTCGTGGATCCGGATCGTCAACCCGGCGACCCGCGACGACCAGTCCCGGTTCCTGACCGCTATCCGCGAGCTTGCCGGGAACCGCCCGGCGTCGTGACCCGGCCGGCGGGTCAGCCGTCGCGTTCGGGGTAGCCGACCGGCACCGCGGAGACGTCGTCCAGCGCGGTGGTGATCTCCTCGGGCAGGGTGATCCGTTCCACCGCGAGCGCGCCGAGGAGCTGCCCGACAGTGCGCGCGCCGAGGATCGGCGCTGTCACGCCGGGCCGGTCCCGGATCCAGGCCAGGGCCACCTCCAGCGGCGACACCCCCAGCCCACCGGCCGCGGTGGCCACCGCCTCCACGATGCTGGAGCAGCGCGGCTCCAGGTAGGTCGAGACGAACGGCTCGAAGTGCGGCGACGCGGCCCGGGAGTCGGCCGGACGGCCGTGCCGGTACTTGCCGGTGAGCACGCCCCGCCCCAGCGGCGACCAGGGCAGCACGCCGAGGCCGAGCGCGTCGCACGCGGGCAGCACCTCCCGCTCCACGCCCCGCTCCAGCAGCGAATACTCCACCTGGGACGCGACCACCGGCGCCCGCCCCGGCCAGGCGGTCTGCCAGGCCGCGGCCCGCGCGGTCTGCCAGCCGGAGAAGTTCGACACCCCGACGTAGCGGACCTTGCCGCTGGCCACCGCGTGGTCCAGGGCGGCCAGGGTCTCTTCGAGGGGGGTGTCCGGGTCGTACCCGTGCACCTGGAACAGGTCGACGTGGTCGGTGCCGAGCCGGCGCAGCGACGCGTCCAGCGTGCGCAGCAGGTGCCCCCGAGAGCCGTCCCGACGTCGGCCACTGCCGGGGCGTAACCCGGCCTTCGTGGCGATCAGCAGCTCCTCACGGGGGACGAGGGAGCCCAGCAGCGAGCCGATCACCGACTCGGCGTCGCCGTCGCCGTACACGTCAGCGGTGTCGATCAGGTTGCCGCCCGCGTCGAGGTAACTCTTCAGCTGAGCGGCCGCATCGTCGGCGTCGGTGTCCCGGCCCCAGGTCATGGTGCCGAGCGCGAGCCGGGAAACCGCCAGCCCGCTTCGGCCGAGCGGTCGCTGTTGCATGGGTGAACCTTATTTCGAACCTGCCGCCACGGATATCCTCGCTCCCGTATCTCTGCCGGTTCTGCCGGTTCCGCCGCCTCGGGCTGCCCCGATGGAGGGGGGATCAAAGGGGTCGAGCCGGTGATCGAGTCCGTTATCGGCATTGCGTAACCTGGGGCGACCTGTGCCACGGATGGGGGAGGACCAGTGCGACTCGGGCTCAGTCTCGGATACCAGACGGCGTGGAGCACACCGGCCGACCACCTGGCGCTGGCCCAGGAGGCGGACCGGCTGGGCTATTCGGTGGTGTGGGCGGCGGAGGCCTACGGCTCCGACTCGCCCAGCATGCTGGCCTGGATGGCCGGCCAGACCGAACGGATCGACGTCGGCGCCGCGGTGATGCAGATCCCCGCCCGTACGCCGGCGGCCACCGCCATGACCGCCGCCACCATCGACGCGCTCTCCGGCGGCCGGTTCCGGCTCGGCCTGGGTGTCTCCGGCCCGCAGGTCTCCGAGGGATGGCACGGCGTGCGTTTCGCCAAGCCGCTGGCCCGGACCCGCGAGTTCGTCGACATCGTCAAGCTGGCCATCGCCCGCAAGGAGGTGGCGTACGACGGCGAGCACTACACGCTTCCGCTGCCGGACGGCCCGGGCAAGGCCCTGCGACTGGGCTTCCACCCACCCCGCGAGCACATACCGATCTACCTGGCCGCGGTCGGCCCGAAGAACCTGGAGCTGGCGGGCGAGATCGCCGACGGCTGGCTGGCAGTGTTCTACGCCCCGGAGTTCGCCGAGGAGCAGCTCGCCTCGGTGCGCGCCGGGCGGGCCAAGGTCGGCAAGGAGTTGGCCGGTTTCGACGTGGTGCCGTCGGTGCCCGTGGTGATCGGTGACGACGTGGCCTCCTGCGCCGAACTCGTCCGCTGGTACGCCGCGCTCTACGTGGGCGGGATGGGCAGCCGGCAGCAGAACTTCTACAACCAGCTCGCCACCCGGATGGGCTACGGCGACGCCGCCCGCGAGGTGCAGGACCTGTACCTGGCCAAGCGCCAGCGCGACGCCGCCGCCGCCGTACCCATGGAGTTCATCGACCGCACCTCGCTGCTCGGCCCGAAGGAACGCATCGCCGAGCGGATGCGGGAGTACGCGGCGGCCGGCGTCACCACGCTGTCGGTGACCCTCTTCGTGGCCGACCGGGACAGCGGTGTGCAGACCCTGCGTACCGTCGCCGAGGCTCTCGACCTCTCGGGAGTTGGCGAGTGACCTGGGTCGAGGCAATCGTTCTGGGCATCGTCCAGGGACTGACCGAGTTCCTTCCGGTCAGCTCGTCGGGGCATCTGCGGATCACCTCGGCGATCTTCTTCGACCGCGACGCCGGCGCGTCGTTCACAGCGGTCACCCAGCTCGGCACCGAAGCGGCAGTGCTGATCTACTTCGCCAAGGACATCTGGCGGATCACCCGGACGTGGCTGGTGGGCATCCGGGACAAGTCGGTGCGCTCCAGCCTCGACTACCGGATGGGCTGGTACGTGATCGTCGGCTCGATCCCGATCGGGCTGTTCGGTTTCGTGTTCAAGGACCAGATCAAGACCGCCGGGCGCAACCTGTGGGTGGTGGCGACCACGCTCATCGTGTTCGCGTTCGTGTTGGCCTTCGCCGAGTACTGGGGGCGGCAGACCCGCACCCTGGAGAACTTCCGGATGAAGGACGGCATCGTGATGGGTTTCGCCCAGGCCATGGCGCTGGTGCCCGGGGTGTCCCGTTCCGGCGGCACCCTCACCGCCGGCCTGCTGCTCAACCTGACCCGCGAGGCGGCGGCCCGGTACTCGTTCCTGCTGGCCATCCCGGCGGTGGTGATGTCCGGCGTGTTCAGCCTCGGGGACGTGTTCGAACCATCCGCCCCGGGCACGTCGGTACCCACGGTGGCCCAGACGATCGTTGCCACCGTCATCGCCTTCGGCATCGGTTACGCGGCCATCGCCTGGTTGTTGCGCTACGTGGCGCACCACACCCTGTACGTCTTCGTGCTGTACCGGGTGGCGCTGGGCACCCTGGTCCTGGCCCTGTTGCTGACCGGCGCTATCGACGCCACCTGATCCGCCCGCGCGTCCGCCGGCCTCCGTTCCCCGCCCGGGGATCGGAGGCCGGCCCGTTTGCGGTGTCCACCGGATGGTGCCGTACTTCATCCTATTTCGGTCGAACCACCTCAGAGCGCACCTAGTCTTTCTGTGTCCGGGTTGATGTCAGGGACGAGACTTGCGGGAGAGGGGCGACCGTGACCGCCAGCGGCGCGAAGCGCGGGCGGGGTGGGCCGCCACGGCGCAACCTCATAGCGGTCCTCGCGATCGTCGCGCTCTCCGGCGCGCTCTTCGGCTACGACCAGGGCGTCATCAGCGGGGCGCTGCGCGACATCCGCCAGACCTTCGACGCGGACACCTTCGCCGTCGAGGTGGCGGCGAGTTGGGTGACCCCCGGTGCGCTGGTGGGTGCGCTGCTCGGTGGACACCTCGCGGACCGGGTCGGCCGCCGGGGAGCACTGTGGGTCGCCGCCGCCGCTTTCGCGGTGGGCACCATCGTCCAGGCGTTCGCACCGGTGATCGGGGTGATGTTCGGTGCCCGGCTGATCCTGGGGCTGGGCATCGGGGTGGCCTCGGTCGCCGGCCCGATGTACGCGGCGGAGGCGGCGCCGGAACGCATCCGGGGCAGCCTCCTGGCGCTCTACCAGTTCTCCACCACGTTCGCGATCTTCATCGGCTACCTCGCCGACGAACTGTTCGAGGCGGGCAGCTCCTGGCGTTACCTGCTCGGGGCCGCCGCGCTGCTGGGGGTGGCCCTCGCCCTGGTCACCACGGTGATCCCCGACTCGGCCGTCTGGTATGTCGGGCGGGGCGACCGGCGGCGGGCGGAGGCGTCGCTGCGGGCGACGGTGCCGCCGGAGAAGGTGCCCCAGCGGCTGCACGCCGTGCAGGAGAGTCTCGCGGCCGGCAAGGCGGGTTGGCGCGAGGTGCTCTCGCACGAGTGGCGGCGGCCGTTGGTGCTGGGTGTGGGCCTGGCCCTGTTCCAGCAGCTGACCGGGATCAACGGGATCATCTACTACGCCGACGAGATCTTCTCCGCCGCCGGATTCCACACCCCTCAGGCGCAGCTGGCAGCCACCACCTGGGCGATCGGCGCTGTCGACTCGCTCTTCACGCTGGTCGCGGTCGCCTTCCTGGACCGGCTGGGCCGCCGTCCACTACTGCTGGTCGGCCTGCTGGGCATGGCGGTGTCGCTGGTGGTGGTCAGCGTCAGCTTCGCGAAGATGGATCCGGGGGCGCAGGCGGCCGGAGCGACCGGGCACCACCCCACCGACGCCGGCATCTTCCTGCTGGTCGGCGTGGTCATGTTCGTGGCGTTCTACGCGATGTCGATCGGCCCCGCCGCCTGGACGGTCATCAATGAGATCTTCCCGGGCCGCATCCGGGGCCGATGCGTGGCGGTCGCGTCCGCCACCCACTGGGGCACCGAGTACCTCGTCACCCAGTTCTTCCTGAGCATGCTCGACGCCCTGGGCCGGTCGGGTGTGTTCGCGCTCTTCGCCGGCACCTGTGTGCTCGGCTTCCTGTTCATCTGGCGGTACCTGCCGGAGACGAGGGGCAGGACCCTCGAGGAGATCCAGCAGATGTGGCAGAACGACGCCCGTGTTCGGCGCTCGCACCGTGCCGGCGCGGGGTCCCGCTAATTCTCGGCTTCTGACCCGTGGCGCAGCGGGCAGGGCGTACGGTCGAGCCGAAGCCGCCCAAAAACGGATCTGTTGGACAAACAGCTCATTCCGGATGAGCGTCGGTGCTCGCCCGGTGGGAATCCGCTCGGCGGGATGGCGGCCCCCGACCGACCGTCGCAGAAGGACCAGGACAGTGCATCTGACACCACGGGAATTCGACAAGCTGACGATCCTCTCGATGGCGATGGTCGCCAATGCCCGCAAGGCCAGGGGGGTCAAGCTCAATCACCCCGAGGCCGTCGCGGTCATCTGTGCCGCCGCCCTCGAGGGCGCCCGGGACGGCAAGACCGTCGAAGAGGTCATGAACGAGGCCCGCAGCACCCTGAGCGCCGACGACGTGATGCCGGGCGTGGCGGACATGCTGCCCATGATCCAGGTCGAGGCGGTCTTCACCGACGGCTCGCGACTGGTCACCGTGCACTCACCCATCCGATAGGGAGCAGGACATGGCCAACCAACATCCCGGCCCCAACTCGAAGCACGTGCGACCCATCGGCGGCTACGTACTCAGCGATCAGCCCCTGGAGCTGAACGCGGGCCGGCCGGTCACCGAGGTCGTCGTCCAGAACACCGGTGACCGTCCGATCCAGGTCGGCTCGCACTTCCACTTCTTCGAGGCCAACCGAATGCTCGCCTTCGACCGTGAGGCGGCCTTCGGGCGGCGGCTGAACATTCCGGCGACCACGTCCATCCGCTTCGAGCCGGGTGACAAGAAGACGGTGCAGCTCATCCCCTTCGGCGGGCAGCAGCGCGTGTACGGCTTCAACGGTCTGGTGCAGGGGTGGAGCGGCAGCGAGTCGACCCCCAGCTATCGACCCGACCGCACCGAGGCGATCCACAACGCCAAGACCCGCGGCTTCAAGTTCAGCGCGGAGCAGCAGGACGACCCCAAGGGCAAGAAGAAGTAGATCGACTAACCCGCAGGGCTGCGCGCCTCGGGCAGGAGAGAAGATTCGATGAGCCAGATTTCCCGGCAAGAGTATTCCGGCATGTACGGCCCCACCACGGGCGATCAGATCCGGCTCGGCGACACCGACCTGTACATCGAGATCGAGAAGGACCTCCGGGTCCTCGGCGACGAGGTGATGTACGGCGGGGGCAAGACGCTGCGCGACGGCATGGGCGTCAACAACCAGTACACCAACGCGCAGGGCGGCCTGGACCTGGTCATCACGAACGTGACCATCCTCGACGCGACCCTCGGCGTGGTCAAGGCGGACGTCGGTGTCAAGGACGGCAAGATCGCCGGCATCGGCAAGGCGGGCAACCCGAACGTCATGGACGGGGTCACCCCCGAGCTGATCACCGGTCCGGGCACCGAGGCGATCTCCGGTGAGCACCTCATCCTGACCGCCGGGGGCATCGACACGCATGTGCACCTGGTGACGCCGCTTCAGGCGTACGCCGCCCTGAGCAACGGGGTGACCACCCTGTGGGGCGGCGGCACCGGCCCGACCGACAGCACCAACGGCGTCACCATCACCCCCGGTCCGTGGAACATCCACGCGATGATGCGGGCCTTCGAGTCCATCCCGATCAACATCGGCCTGATGGCGAAGGGCAACAGCACCGGCCGCGCGCCCCTGGTGGAACAGATCATGGCCGGCGCGCCGAGCTTCAAGATCCATGAGGACTGGGGCGCGCCGCCAGCGGTGATCCGGGCCTGCCTGGACGTCGCCGACGAATTCGACGTGCAGGTCAGCATCCACACCGACACCCTCAACGAGAGCGGCTACCTCGAGGACAGCATCGCCGCGTTCGAGGGCCGGACGATCCACACCTTCCACACCGAGGGCGCCGGTGGTGGGCACGCGCCGGACGTCATCAAGGTCGCCGCTCAGATGAACGTGTTGCCGAGCTCGACCACGCCGACGGTGCCCTACGGCATCAACAGCCAGTCCGAGCTGTACGACATGATCATGGTCTGCCACAACTTCAATCCGCAGGTCCCCTCGGACGTGGCCTTCGTGGAGAGCCGGATCCGGACCGAGACGATCGCGGCCGAGGACGTCCTGCTCGACGAGGGCGTCATCTCGATGATGCAGAGCGACTCGCAGGCGATGGGCCGGGTGGGCGAGACCTGGTTGCGGACCATCCAGCTCGCCGGGCAGATGAAGACCGCCCGCGGCAAGCTCGCCGAGGACTCCAGCGCCAACGACAACTTCCGGGTGCTGCGGTACGTGGCCAAGATGACCATCAACCCGGCGATCACCCAGGGAATCTCGCACGTGCTGGGCTCGGTCACACCCGGCAAGATGGCCGACCTCGTGCTCTGGGAGCCGGCCTTCTTCGGTGCTAAGCCGAAGCTTGTCCTCAAGGGCGGCATGATCGCCTGGTCGATCATGGGTGACCCGAACGCCTCGCTGCCGACGCCGCAGCCTGTCTACTACCGGCCCTCGTTCGCCGCGTACGGCAGTCAGCTCGGCAAGACCTGCGTGACCTTCGTGTCGCGGGCCGCGCACGAGGCCGGCATCGCCGAGGAGCTCGGCCTGCAACGGCAGGTCATGCCGGTGTACCGGACCCGGGGGCTCACCAAGCGGGACATGGTCCGCAACGACCGGCTGCCCAAGCTCGAAGTCGATCCGGAGACCTTCGCCGTGAAGATGGACGGCGTGCACGCGACGGTGCCGCCGGCCCGGAACCTGCCCCTGAGCCAGCTCTACTTCTTCAGCTGACCCCCGCCGGACGCCGGCGCCGCAGTGTGCGGCGCGGGCGCACCATGGAAAGGAGACGCCCGTGCTCGTCGAATCGGTGCTGGGCAACATGAACGAGCCGGACTGGACGCTCCGGCTGAAGGAAGCGCGCATCGACGACCTGGTCCTGGACCAGTGGGACGCCCAGAAGAGCCGGATCCGCAAGATGACCAGTTCCGGGGCGGAGCTGTCCGTGGCGCTGGCGCGGGGGGTCCGGCTGCGCGACGGCGACATCCTGGCCTGGGACGACCTGACCGCCACGGCAGTGGTGGCCCGCGTCCAACTGGGCGAGGTGATGGTGGTCCACCTCGACCAGCTGCGCGGCGAGTCGGCCGAGCTGCTGATCCGCTCGGCCGTCGAACTCGGCCACGCGATCGGCAACCAGCACTGGCCGGCAGTGGTCAAGGGCACCCGGATGTACGTGCCGCTGACAGTGGACCGCAAGGTGATGGATTCGGTGATGCGAACCCACGCGTTCAGCGGGATCACGCACGAGTTCGTCCCCGGCACCGAGATCATCGCGTACCTCGCTCCGCACGAGTCGCGGCGGCTGTTCGGTGGCGCCGACTCGACACCGCACTCCCACCTTCCCGCCGACCTCAACTGAGCGGGGCCGGACGGTGCGCACGATGGCCGAAACCCTGAAGCTCCTGCAGTTCGGCGACTCGGTCTTCCCGGTCGGTGCCTTCTCGTTCTCCAACGGGCTGGAGATGGCCGTCGAGCATGGCGTCGTGCACGACCGGACCACCCTGCAGGACTACGTCCGGACTGTCACCCGGCTCGCCGCAACCGGGGACGGGGTGGCGGTGCTCGCCGGCCACCGGGCTGCCCGGGCCGGCGACCTCGAACGGATCCGCCAGGCCGACCAGGCCGTGCACCTGCGCAAGATCAACGAAGAGACGCGCACCATGTCGGTCCGGATGGGTCGCAAGCTGGCCGAGGCCGCGACCCGGATCGTCGGGGAGACGCTGCTCAAGAAGCGGATCGACGAGTCTGCCAACGGCGTGCCGGTCACCTATCCGGTCGCCCTCGGCGTGGTCTTCGCCGACCTCGGGGTCGACGAGCAGGACGCGTTCGCGGCCCACCAGTACGGCGCGGCCTCGACGGTGCTCAGCGCGGCGATCCGGCTGATGCCGGTGGACCACCTCGACGCGCAGTCGATCCTCTTCGCTGTCAACGAGCGGGTCGCCGACGACTACCACGAGGTGCGCACCGCGAGCCTCGACGACATGCAGACCTTCGGGCCGCACGCCGATGTGCTCGCCGCCGCGCACCAGCACGTGCACGTGCGGATGTTCATGAGCTGAATCCGCACCCCGCGGAAACGTACCCAGGAAGGACAGGTCACAGGATGAAGTCGGCAAGTCGTATCGGAGTGGGCGGCCCGGTGGGCAGTGGCAAGACCGCGATCATCGAGGCTGTCGTGCCACGGTTGGTGGAGAACGGGCTGCGGATACTGGTGATCACGAACGACGTGGTCACCACTGAGGACGCGAAGCACGTCCGGCGGGCGCTGACCGGGGTCCTGGTCGAGGAACGGATCATCGGCGTGGAGACCGGGGCATGCCCACACACGGCCGTGCGTGAGGACCCGAGCATGAACCTCGCCGCCGTGGAGGACATGGAGTCCAAGTTCCCGGACAGCGACGTGGTCCTGATCGAGAGCGGCGGCGACAACCTCACACTGACCTTCAGCCCTGCCCTGGTGGACTTCTTCATCTACGTCATCGACGTCGCCGCCGGTGACAAGATCCCGCGCAAGAACGGGCCGGGGATCTCCAAGTCCGACATCCTCGTGATCAACAAGACCGATCTGGCGCCCTACGTGGACGCCGACCTCGACGTCATGGCCCGTGACGCGGAACTGATGCGCAACGGCAAACCGGTCGTGTTCACCAACTGCAAGACGGGTGAGGGCATCGACGAGCTGGTCTCGCTGGTTCGCCGCAACGCGCTCTTCGACGCCGAAGTGGTCGCATGATCACACTGGACAGTGCCCGGGAGCTGGCGCCGTACCAGGACCAACCGGCGCAGCTGCCGGCCGCCGCCAACGGCAAGGTCGGCATCCTGCGCCTCGGGTTCGAGCGGCGCGGGGACCGCACGATCCTGCACGACCTCTACCGGCAGTCGCCGCTGCTGGTGCAGCGCGCGCTCTACTGGGACGAGGAGATGCCGCAGCTTCCCTGCGTCATGATCCTCACCACCTCCGGGGGCATCCTGCAGGGGGACCGCCTGCACCTGGACGTCACCCTGGCGGCTGGCAGCCAGGCGCACCTGACCACCCAGGCCGCGACCAAGATCCAGGAGATGGACGCGAACTACGGGACTCAGGTCCAGCGGTTCACCCTGGGCGAGGACGCCTACCTCGAGTTCCTCCCGGAACCGACGATCCCCTACCGGGCCAGCCGGTTCGTCACCGACAGCCGGGTGCGCCTGCCGGAGAGCGCCACGATGCTCTACGGCGAGGTCCTGCAACCCGGCCGCAAGTACTACCGCGACGGCGAGCTCTTCGCGTACGACCTCTTCTCCTGCTCCCTGCGGGCCGAACGCCCCGACGGCCGGCAGTTGTTCGTGGAGAAGTTCGTGGTGACCCCGAGGCAGTTCGGCGTGGCGAGAGTCGGGGTCATGGACCGCTTCCACATCTTCGGCAACGTCGTGCTGCTCACCAGCCCCGAACGGGCGGCCCGGGTCTTCGATCGGACCTCGACGCCGGTCTGGGACGAGCAGACCCCTCTGGCCAGCGCCGTCAGCCGGCTGCCGAACGACGCCGGGCTCATCTTCAAGGTCCTGGGTCAGGAGACCGAGCCGGTCCGCGCCGCGGTACGCGCCTTCTGCGTGGCCGCCCGGGAAGAGGTGACCGGCCGGACCTTCCCGCCGGCGTTCAGCTGGCGTTGATCTGGCGAGGAGACGTTTCGTGACAGCAGTGGCACACGGTTGGGACCGGCTCAGTGACGGCAACCCGTTGCTCGGGTTCGTCGACGCCTGCCTGCGCGGGCCGGCGCAGGTCCTCCTGCAGAACAACCCCCTCACCGGCCTGCTGGTCCTGGTCGCGGTCGCCTGGGGGGCGTTCGAGAACGGGCAGCCACGGATCTTCGGGGGAGGGGTCGTCGGGCTGCTCGTCGGCACCGCCACGGCGCTCGCCCTGCGGGTGGACGAGCCCTCCCTGCGCAAGGGACTGTTCGGCTTCAGCCCGTTCCTGACCGGCATCGCCGTGCCGACGTTCCTCGACGACCGGCCGTTGATGTGGCTCTACCTGGTGCTCGGCGCGATCGGCACGACAGTGGTCACCCTCGCCCTGAACGCGATCTTCAAGACCTGGGGTCTGACCGCGTTCACCATGCCGTTCGTGTTGACCACCTGGGTGCTGCTGCTGGCCGCGTACCAGTTCGACCGGTTCACGGTGCAGACCAACCTCAAGCCGACGTTTCCCGGCGAGGGACAGTTGACCACCGGCCGCTTCGACTGGGACCTGATCCCCACCTTCCTGCGCGGGGTGTCCCAGGTCTTCCTGATCGACAGCTGGGTCACCGGGGTGATCCTCCTGGTCGCGCTACTGGTCAACTCCCGCTGGTCGGCGCTCTTCGCGGTGATCGGCACCGTCGGGGCCACCCTGCTGGCGCTCTGGTTCGGCGCCGACGCGGCCTCGCTGGACAAGGGCCTCTTCGGCTTCAACGCGGTGCTGACGGCGATCGCTGTGGGCGCTGTGCTGCACCGCCCCGGCGCGCTGGTGACCCTCTACACCCTCTTCGGCATCGCCCTGACGCTGTTCGTGCAGCTGGCCCTGGCGAGCGTGCTCGCCCCACTCGCCATCCCGGTGCTGACCGGACCGTTCAACATCGCCACCTGGCTGTTGCTGCTGCCCAAACGGCACTTCGCGCCGGTGCCCAACCACGAACGCGTCAAGGAGTCCGTCGTCACCACGGTGCGACACACCGTCTGACGTACCGAGAGGAGAGGTGAGCTCCCATGCTCGCTCAGGAAGCGGTGAACTCGGGCGACACGGCCTGGGTGCTCGTCTGCACCGGCCTGGTGTTGTTCATGACCCCCGGCCTGGCCGCCTTCTACGGCGGCATGGTCCGGACCCGCAACGTACTCGCGATGTTGCAGCAGAACATGGTCGCGCTGGGCGTCGTCAGTCTGACCTGGGTCCTGGTGGGGTACACCATCGCCTTCGGCGACGACGCCGGCACCGGCCTCTTCGGCAACCTCGAACTCTTCGGACTGACCGACCTCAAGGTCCCACCCGCCCCCCATCTGCATGTGGTCGCCGGCCAGGTGACGATTCCGACCCTGGCCTTCGTCGCGTACCAGATGATGTTCGCGGTGATCACCCCCGCGCTCGTCACCGGCGCCACGGCCGGTCGACTGAGGTTCGCCGGCTGGGTCGCGTTCCTGGCGATCTGGTCGGTCGTGGTCTACGCCCCGGTCGCGCACTGGCTCTGGCACCCCGACGGCTGGCTGGCCAAGTTCGGCACCCAGGACTGGGCCGGCGGGATGGTGGTGCACGCCTCGGCGGGCGCCGCCGTGCTCGGCACGTTGCTCGTCGTCGGACGCCGCCGTGGCTGGCCACGCACCGCCTCCCCGCCCAACTCGATCCCGCTGACCATTCTCGGGGCGGGCATCCTCTGGTTCGGGTGGTTCGGCTTCAACGGCGGCGACGGACTCCAGGCCAACGGCCTCGCCGCCCAGGCCCTGATCAACACCCACCTGGCGGCAGCCGCCGGCATGATCGTCTGGCTGGTGGCGGAGCGACTGAAGGACGGCCACAGCACCGTCGTGGGCGGCGTCTCCGGGGCGGTCGCGGGGCTCGCGACGGTCACCCCCGCCGCCGGGTACGTCAACACGCTCTCCGCCATCGCCATCGGCGCGATCGCCGGCTTCGTCTGCCACTTCGCGCTGCGGTTGAAGTACCTGCTCCGGCTCGACGACGCGCTGGACGTCCTCGCGGTCCACTTCGTCGGAGGCATGCTCGGCTCGCTGCTGGTCGGCTTCTTCGGCGACAGCGGCGTCAACCCGCTGGGCAAGGACGGTCTCTTCTTCGGCGGCGGCGGATCCCTGCTCTGGCACCAGGTCGTCGGCGTGGTCGCCGTGGTGGCCTTCTCCTTCGTGCTCAGTTGGGCGATCGCCGCCGCCGTGCAGGCCGTTCTCGGGCTTCGTGCCCCCGCCGAGGCGCAGGACAATCTCGACCACGCCCAGCAGGACGCCGACGCGTACCACCTGGGCGGCGTGGCGGGTCTCAACGGCAGCGGCGCGCCCCAGCGTCGGCGTGGGCCCGACCGCGAACGCGGCCCGGAGCGGTCCTCCCGGCCGCCGCAGAACGCCCGACTGGTCACCGCGACGGTCAACCCGACACTGCTGCCCACCACCCGGGAGCTACGCGATGCGCTGGTCGGCGCGGGTGGCACCGCCATCGTGCTCTTCGACGCCACGGTATCCACCGCCGAACCGGCCGCCCGTTCGCTGCCCCGAGGGTTCTGGCAGGACCAGGATCTCGTGGGCCGGGCCCGGGTCGAGGTGGTGGTGGACCGCGAGGCGGTGTCCGCGGTGCTGGACGTGCTGAGCCGTTACGGCGCGGACCGCTCAGAGTGCTTCGTGCAGGACGTTCAGCTCGCGACGGACGTGCGCTGAGCGCTGGCACACCGGCGCGCCGCCGACCACCGTCACCGGCGGACGCGGACCAGCAGCGACAGGGTGGACAAGACCAGCGTTCCCCAGGCCGGCACCCAGAGCGGGTCTTCCTGCGCCACCGCGCCGAGGCCACCCCCGGTGGCGTAGCAGGTCAACGCCAGGAGCCCCAGGAAGATGCCCTGCCGGGCCCGCGATCGGCCGGCGTCCGGCCCGGCCATCAACCGTCCGACGCGTTCACCGAGCTTCGCCACGGTGCCCGACTGGTAGGTGACGGCCGTGGCGATCCCGGCGGTGCGGGCGAACAGGGTCGCCAGCGCGCCCATGGCGAAGCCGCCGGCGGCGGCCAGCCCGATCCGTGCCGACCCGCCCTGCCGGCCGTGGTGAAGCAGCAGGTTGAGCGCCGCCCAGAGGGCCATGGCCGCCACGGCGCAGGCGAGGCCCCGCGAGGAGGGTGCCCACCGGCTCGGTGCCGCTCGGATCTGCGAGACCACGCCCGTCCCGGCGGCGAACGCGACCAGCGAGGCCGCGGATTCGGGCCAGGCGGCGTGCCTTCCGGCCAGGCCGATGCCCAGGAGGACGGCGTTGCCCGACTGGTTGGCGACGAAGGCCCCGTAGCGCAGGAAGGCGAAGGCGTCGACGAAGCCGGCGGTCGCGGTGGTGACGGCGAGAACCAGCAACGGGTGCCGGAACTCCCGGTACACGTCCTGTGGGTCCGCGGTGAACGACGGCCGCGCGGATGCCGAGTCGCCCATCGCGTTCCACATCCTCCGACAGCGGCCCCCGGGCACGCCAGGCAAATGGCACTTTATCGAACGGCGGCGCGACACCGTGCGTTTCCCGCCAAATCGGGTGATCGCGCTGATCAGTGGAGCCGACGCGGACCCCGGCAGGCCGACGGGCGACGAACCCGCTCGGAGGCAGGTCATAGGGTGGTCACCGTGGCGACCCTCCTGCTTCTGCGACACGGCCGGACGACAGCGAACGCGGACGGCGGTCTGGCCGGCCGCCAGCCTGTCGAGTTGGACGACACCGGACGCGCCCAGGCCACAGCGGTCGGCGAGCGGCTGCGGGCGGTGCCGCTGGCCGCCGTGGTGACCAGCCCACTGATCCGCTGCCGGCAGACCCTGGAACTGGCGCTCCCGCAGGCCACCCCGGTGGTCGAGGACGGCCTGATCGAGTGCGACTACGGCAGCTGGGAGGGGCAGCCGCTGAAGAAGCTGGCCAAGGAGCCGCTCTGGCCGGTGGTCCAACAGCACCCCAGCGCGGCGGTCTTCCCGGGTGGGGAGGCGATGGCGGCGATGGCGGCACGTGCAGTGGCGGCGGTTCGAGCCTGGGACGCCCGGGTGAACGCCGATCACGGGCCCGAGGCGGTCTGGTTGGCGTGCAGCCACGGCGATGTGATCAAGGCCATCGTGGCGGACGCGCTCGGCGTACACCTTGATGCCTTTCAGCGGATCGTGGCCGACCCGGCGTCGGTGACGGCGATCCGGTTCACGCCGCTGCGTCCGTTCCTGGTGCGGCTCAACGACACCGGTGGCGACCTGGCGGCGCTGGTGCCGCCGCCGGCCAAGCGGCGTCGGCGCGCGAACCGCGCGGCCGACTCGGACGCGGCCGTCGGCGGTGGAGCGGGTGCGTCGCGGTGAGGCGCGTCACGGCACCACCGTCGGTCGGGGCGTCGGCGTCCGCCACGCCCGGGTGTAACCCCTGGTACGCCGGGCGCGCCGACGCTGTGGCGATTCGCGTCGGTGGGGTGCGCGATGCCAGGGCGGGCCGGATAGGGTCGTGGGTATGACCCACCAGGTGCACGCCTTCGAACCGCCGGAGCGGTTCGTCGCCGGGACTGTCGGGGCGCCAGGGGAGCGCACGTTCTTCCTGCAGGCCCGCGGCGGCGGCAGGCTGGTCAGCGTCGCGCTGGAGAAGGTCCAGGTGTCCCTGCTCGCCGAGAAGCTGGAGGAGCTGCTCACCGAGGCGCAGCGTCGCTTCGGGGTGGACCTGCCCGAGCTGGCGCCGGTGATCGGCGACAACGAGCCGCTGGACACTCCGGTCGACGAGGAGTTCCGGGTCGGGACGCTCGGGCTGGCCTTCGACGTCGACACCGCGACAGTGGTGATCGAGGCCATCGCGGCGGGCGAGGTGGAGCCCGAGGTCGAGCTGGGCGACGAGGACGACGACGAGGACGACGACGAGGACGAAGAGCCGGACGAGGACCTGGATCGGCTCCGGGTCCGGCTCACCCCGCAGGCGACCCGCCAGTTCATCGAGCGGGCCCGGCGAGTGGTCAACGCGGGCCGGCCACCGTGCCCGCTCTGCGGCCAACCGTTGGACCCCGCCGGGCACCTCTGCCCGCGGCACAACGGTTATCACCGGTGACCTCGTCCGGCCTCCAGCCTCGCCAGGACGGCGACGCCGCGCTGCGGCTGCTGCGTGATGGCGTCCTCGACCTGGAGGGTCGGCTGGTCGACGCGTCGAACACGACGCTGCGCGGCCTCCTGACCCTGGACGGGTTGACCGCCCGCTGCGTCTACAAGCCCGTCCGGGGTGAGCGCCCACTCTGGGACTTCCCCGACGGCACCCTGGCCGGTCGGGAGGTCTCGGCGTACCTGGTCTCCAGGGCCACCGGATGGGACCTGGTGCCGCCCACGGTGCTGCGGGACGGCCCGTTCGGCCCCGGCTCCTGCCAGCTGTGGATCGACGAGCCGGAGGACGCCGAACCGCTCGTCGGTTTCCTGCCCGCCGGGGAGTTGCCGCCACGCTGGATCCCGATCGCCGCGGCCCAGGACGACGACGGCGCCGCGTACGCCCTCGCCCACGCCGACGACCCACGGCTGGCCCGGCTCGCGGTGCTCGACGCGGTGCTCAACAACGCCGACCGCAAGGGTGGTCACGTGCTCGTCGGCGCCGACGACCGGATCTACGGCGTGGACCACGGGGTGAGCTTCCACGTGGAGGACAAGCTGCGCACGGTGCTCTGGGGTTGGGCCGGTAAGCGGCTGCCAGCGGACGCCGTGGAGATGCTCGACGCGCTGGCCGGGCAGGTCGCCGGTGCGCTCGGCGCGGAGTTGGCCGACCATCTGACGATCAGCGAGGTGGCCGAGGTGGCCGCCCGGGTCGACAGGCTGCGCGAGACCGGCTGCTTCCCCCAGCCTCCGGAGGACTGGCCGGCGATGCCCTGGCCGCCCATGTGACAGGCTGTCATCTTGATCACCCGTGGGGCGCTCCGGCGTTGTCGCCGGGCTGGCTAGGCTGATCCCATGGAGTCTTGGGCGGGACACGAGGTGCCACGGCTGCCGGGCAGGGGCGAGCCACTGGCGTTGTACGACTCGGCGCGGCAGGGTGTCCACCCGAGCGAGCCGGCCGACGCGGGAAGCATGTACGTCTGCGGCATCACCCCGTACGACGCCACGCACCTCGGCCACGCCGCCACCATGATCACGTTCGACCTGGTGCAGCGGATGTGGCGCGACGCCGGCCGCCCGGTGCGCTACGTGCAGAACGTCACCGACATCGACGATCCACTGCTGGAGCGGGCCGCCCGCGACGGCGAGGACTGGGTGGTCCTGGCGATGCGTGAGACGGCGCTGTTCCGGGAGGACATGGAGGCGCTGCGGATCATCCCGCCGGAGCACTACGTGGGCGCTGTCGAGTCGATCCCGGACATCGCCGACAAGGTCGAGGTGCTGCTCAAGGACGGTGCCGCGTACCGGCTCGACGACGGCACCGGCGACGTCTACTTCGACATCTCCGCCACGCCCCGCTTCGGCTACGAGTCGAACCTGACCCGCGAGCAGATGCTGGAGATCTTCCCCGAGCGCGGCGGCGACCCCGATCGGGCCGGGAAACGGGACCCGCTCGACCCGCTGCTGTGGCGCGGCGCCCGCGATGGCGAGCCGTCCTGGCCGGGTGGCGAGCTGGGCCCGGGCCGCCCCGGCTGGCACATCGAGTGCGCGGTGATCGCGCTCAACCTGCTCGGCGACCGGATCGACGTGCAGGGCGGCGGCAACGACCTGCTGTTCCCGCACCACGAGGCCTCCGCCGCGCACGCCGAGCGGCTCACCGGCCAGGCGCCGTTCGCCGAGCACTACGTGCACGCCGGCATGATCGGTCTGGACGGCGAGAAGATGTCCAAGTCCCGCGGCAACCTGGTCTTCGTGTCCCGGCTGCGCGCCGACAAGGTCGACCCGATGGCGATCCGGCTGGCGCTGATCTCCGGTCACTACCGCAGCGACCGCACCTGGACCGACGACCTGCTCACCGCCGCGTACGAGCGCCTGGACCGTTGGCGGCGGGCCGCCGCCGCGCCCGCCGGGCCGTCCGGGGCTGAGTTGCTGGCCGAGGTACGCGCACGCCTGGCCGACGACCTGGACACCCCCGGAGCCCTGGCCGCAGCCGACCGTTGGGCCGAGGCCACCCTCGCCGGCGCCACCGACGACCCCGACGCGCCGGCCCTCTTCGCGAACACTGTCGACGCCCTCCTGGGCATCCGCCTCTGACCGTGCGTTTCGCGTTTGCCGTGATCGACTCGGGTTCCTGGATGTCGGGGTGTCCCGGCCGGTGCGATGCCCCGGTTTCCAGGAAGCCGAGTCGATCAGCGCATCACGGAATGAACGCCACCTCGGGGAAGGCCCGGCTCGGGCCGCTCAGGAGGTGACCGCCCCGGTGCCGCAGGTGCAGGTCGAAGAACGCCAGCGGGTACGCCTGCCCGATGCGGACCGCGCGGGCGGGGTCGAGAGTGCCGACCCAGCCGACGAGTTCCTCATCGCTCATCCCGATGATCCGTGCCAGCTGCGGCACGAGCCACTGATTGTCGCCGTACGACGAGTGGACCACCCCCGCGGCCTGCACGTTCAGCCGCCATCCGTGAAGGTGCGTGAAGAACTCGGCGACGGCGGGCTCCGCGGCCCGGGTGAACTCCGCCGTCATCAACATGAACGGTCGGTGCAGGTCGGTGGGCAGCGGCTGCGACTGCATCGGGCCGTCGAGGCTCAGCCCTGCCCGGACCCGCCGGTCGGTGCCCATGGTCAGGGCCGTCGCCGTACCGCCCTTCGACCAGCCGAACATGCCGACCCGGCTCAGATCGAGGGCGGCGCCCAGCCCAGGTGGCAGCGGCGCGTGCGCGACGTCGGGGTTGCCCCCGGCCGCGAGAACGGCGATCTGGTCGAGAACGAACCGGACGTCGCGCGTGTAGGTCCACGGGGTGGCGTCGAAGTCGTCCTCCCGGACGGTGACCCGGCCGTCGGGGAACTCGCTGAACCCGTCGTACGTGTGGTCCACAGTGACGACCACGTACCCGTGGCTGGCGAGTTCCTGCACCACGATCGTGGTGTCCGAACGGTGGCTGCCGGCGCCGTGCGAGTAGAGAACCACCGGTAACCGCCGACCCGGATGCCGCACCGGCGCGCCCTCGTGCCCGGCCGTCAGTGGCGCCAGCGCGGCGTCGGGGGAAAAGCCGGCGGAGCCCAGCAGCATGCGCATCGACGCGGCGGTCATCCAGGGGGCGAGCGGATGATCCCGGACGTCCCGGGCGGGATACCAGACGCTGACCATCAGCTCCCGGTGCCGCCCCGGCCCCGCCAGCGGCTCCGGTCGGGAACGGTCGACCAGATGCAGCGCCACCGTACCCACCCGGTGGGGCCCGGTCGGCCGGGGCAGGGTGAGCCGGACCGGGCCCCGACCGGCCGTGGCGGCCATGGCGCGGCCGTCGACACCGGCAATGCCCATCGGTACGCCGACCCCGGCCACCAGTGCGGCTCCGACAACTCGACGGCGTGTCAGTCCCCGTCCACCGACGGGCTTCACGGTTCGCATCGATCTACCTCCAGAGGTCGCTCGACGCCGGGACCGAGCCGCCCGACCATCGAGCAATACACACGCAGTATATATACTGAGTGTATAGATGCAACGGCTCCGCCCGCGCTCAGCCCGTTCCACCAACCCCACCAACCCCGCCCTGGCCCCACCAACCCCGCCCTGGCCCCACCAACCCCGCCCTGGCCCCGCCCCGCCCGCCCCCGGCCCCGCCCCGCCCCGCCCCACTCCCGCCGCACACAGCGTTCGCGCGACGGCGGCGACAGCGACCGGTGTCCGGCGTGATATAAATAAAAAGTT
>NZ_JAKKFH010000056.1 GCF_022230925.1 Micromonospora alfalfae
CGGCCGGGGCGGCACAAACAAAGGGGAAAAGGCGTGGGGGGGTGACGCCCATCAGGGCGTCGGGTCGGCGACCTGCCGAGCGGGGGGCTCGTGGCGCCGGGACCCTGTGTAACGACCGGGGGGCCGGGGTCATTCCGGGTTGGCCCACCGTCGGCACCCTCATCGAGGCGGTGCAAGGTGGTCGTTCGTGGGGACTGCAACGACCCGGGGGCCGGGACCATTCCCGAATGGCCCACCTGCCGGCACCCTCATCGAGGCGGTGCCCGTCGGTCGTTCGTGGGGACTGCAACGACCGGAGGGGGTCTGGCATTTCCGACCTGCGCGACCAGCCCTCAGGGTCGGGGGCGGGTCGGTGGTACTGCGATCGTCAGGGTATGTAACGACCTCGGCCCCGCCATGATTCCGGCCCACGAGTGCGCCCGGTCACCACCCAGAAACCCCCGGTCACGGACAAACCACCCAGACGGCACCGCGTCCAAGGCGTCGAATCGACCCTCACCCGCGTGATCCACTCGGGTTCACGGAAGTCGGGGCATCCCGGACGGCCGGACACCCCGACATCAAGGAAACGGAGTCGATCACGAACCGGCCGAGCGCACCACTACACGCAAACCGGACAAACTTGGAGGTGATGAGGGTCGGGCCGGCGCGCCTGGAGGAGCGTGCTGGGATCGACCTGAGCGACACCGGGTCTGGTGGGCGTTACCCTGACACCATGCAGGCCGTCTCCCCCACCGCGACCGGCGTGGCCTTTCTCGCCCGCCCGGGTCGCCCCGCTGTGGTGGCGCGGACGCTCGCGGAGCTGGCCGGCCCTACCCGAGGTGTCGTGGAGCTGCCGGTACGGCTGATGTGGAACGCCGAGCGCACGTTCGACCTCGGCGACCCCGACCAGTTGCTCTGGATGTACGAGAACGTGCTTCGCGAGACCACTCGGGCCGAGGATCTGCGCGCCCTGATCAACGGGCGGACGCTGCGTCGGGTGTGGCGACTGCTCAACCTGCCTCGGGGCGTACGCCAGGCGTGGGAGAGCCGGCACCGCGGCCTGCGCGCGGCGTGATCGAACCTCATCTGCACGAGTTCTACCGGGAGGTGGCCCGGGTGGCGCTTGCCGCCGCCGGGCCGTACCGGTTCGTTCTGGGTGGTGGGGTGGCGTGGGCGGCGCACGGGCTGGTCGCCCGACCGACGGAGGACGTCGACCTCTTCGCGGACGTGGAGGGCGCCGCGGCGGCGGCGTCCGCCGGGGTGCGGGTGGCCCTGGAGCGGGCCGGGTTCATCGTCAGTGACGCCGACCCGGACAGTGAGCTGGCCGAGTTGTTCGACGGGTACGAGCAGGACATGAAGGACTTCGTGGTGAGCCGCGACGGACGGCAGATCCGGCTCAGCCTCGCCCGGTTGGACCGCCAGCAGAGCCCGGTGGTGATGGACCTCGGCCCGGTGATGGACGTTCGTGACCTGGTGGCGAACAAGATCGCGGCGTTGGTCAACCGGCGGGAGGTTCGCGATTTCATCGACGTGGCAGCGGCCCTCGACCACTACGACGTGACCGAGCTGTTGGTCCTGGCACGGCAGGTCGACCCCGCGCTGGACCCGGACGACGTGCGCGCTGCCGGCCGCTACCTGGACCGGCTCTCCGACCAGCGTTTCGGCCGGTACGGCCTGGGCGCCGCCGACGTCGCCGAGATCCGCCAACGCTTCGCCGCCTGGCCACGCTGACCGCCGAGCCACGCGAACAAGCCACACCAACAAGGGACCGCGCGAACAAGGGACCGCGCGAACAAGGGACCGCGCGAACAAGGGACCGCGCGAACAAGGGACCGCGCGAACAAGGGACCGCGCGAACAAGCCACAGCGACAAGCCGCATGAGCACGGCGGACCGCCGGGCGGGCGCCCCGGGGCGGACGCCCACCCGACGGCGGGTCACTTGGTCGGTCGACCGCCCGTGACCCCCAGGATCTCGCCCGTCACGTAGCTGGATTCCTGCGAGGCGAAGAAGACGTACGCGGGCGCCAGCTCCGCCGGCTGCCCGGGACGCCCCTCCGGGGTGTCGGTGCCGAACTGCTTCACCTTCTCCTCCGGCATGGTGGCCGGGATCAGCGGCGTCCACACCGGCCCCGGCGCTACCGCGTTGACCCGGATGCCCTGCTCGGCCAGGTCGGCGGCGAGGGCCTTGGTGAAGTTGGCGATCCCCGCCTTCGTGGTGGCGTAGTCCAGCAACTGCGGCGACGGGTCGAACGCCTGGATCGACGACGTGTTGATGATCGCCGACCCCTCGGCCAGGTGCGGAATGGCGGCCTTGCAGAGCCAGAACATCGCGTACAGGTTGGTCTTGAACACCCGGTCGAGCTGCTCGGTGCTGATGCCGAGGATCCCCTTGTCCTGCGACATCTGGTACGCCGCGTTGTTGACCAGGATGTCGAGGCCGCCCAGGTCGCGTACCGCCCGGTCGACCAGTTCCTGGCAGTGCGCCTCGTCGGTGATGTCACCGCGTACCGCGACGCCCCGCCGGCCGGCGGCCTCGACCAGCCGGATGGTCTCCCGGGCGTCGGCGTCCTCCTCCTCACCGAGGTAGGAGATGAGCACGTCCGCGCCCTCCCGGGCGAAGGCGATCGCGACCGCCCGGCCGATCCCCGAGTCACCGCCGGTGATCAGCGCCCGCTTGCCGTCGAGCTTGCCGCTGCCCCGGTACGACTCCTCCCCGTGGTCCGGCTTCGGGGTCATCTCCCCGGTCGAGCCGGGCGCTGACTGCTGCTGTGCGGGTTGGCCGGACTGCTGGCCGTACTGGCTGGTCGGGTCCTGCTGGGTGTGCTGATCCTCGCTCACTGAGAACTCTCCTTGCTGCGCGCGGGAAGCGGCGCTCTCCCACGAATACCGTCCCTGACCGCCCTACCCCGCGTCGGCCTGCGGAAACCGCTGCAACGATCGGGGCTGCCGTGGCGGTGGTGCCGGGTGCTGGTTATGGTGCGCAAGGCGCTCACGAGGCGCGTCCACCCCCATGGAAAGGCACGCCATGACCTCTTCCTCCGGCCCGTCGCGCCGCCAAGTGCTCGTCGCCGCGGCGGCCGCGGCGACGACCCCGCTGATCGCCGCCGCGCCCGCGCAGGCGGCCGGCCCGGCCCGGCCGCGCACCTGGGACCTCACCCTCCTGGGCACGTCGGACACGCACGGCAACGTCTACAACTGGGACTACTACCGCGACGCCGAGTACGACGACAGCAAGCAGAACGACATCGGCGTCGCGAAGCTGGCGACTCTGATCAACCAGATCCGTCGGGAACGGCGCGGCAAGGCGACGCTGGTGCTCGACGCCGGCGACACGATCCAGGGCACTCCCCTCGCCACGTACTACGCCAAGCAGGAGCCGATCACCGCCACCGGGGAGAAACACCCGATGGCACGGGCCATGAACGTCATCGACTACGACGCGGTGACCCTGGGCAACCACGAGTTCAACTACGGCCTGCCGTTGCTGGACCTGTGGATCCGTCAGCTCGGCTTCCCGGCGCTCGCCGCGAACGCGGTCAACGCGAAGACCGGCAAGCCGGCCTTCCTGCCGTACGTCATCAAGAAGGTCTCCCTCGGTTTCGCCGCGCCGACCCTGCGGGTCGGCATCCTGGGGTTGACCAACCCCGGTGTGGCCATCTGGGACAAGGGCAACGTCGAGGGCAAGCTGCGCTTCGACGACATGATCGCGACCGCCGCGAAGTGGGTGCCGATCATGCGGGCCCGCGGTGCGGACCTCGTGCTGATCTCGGCGCACGGCGGTGACAGCGGCACCTCCAGCTACGGCCCGGAGCTGCCGAACGAGAACCCGGTGGCGCTGATCGCCCAGCAGGTGCCCGGGATCGACGCGATCCTTTTCGGTCACGCGCACAACGAGGTGGTCGAGCGGTTCGTCACCAACGAGCGCACCGGCACGCAGGTGCTGCTCTCCGAGCCGTCGAAGTGGGGCCAGCGGCTCACCCGGATGGACTTCACCCTCACCCGTGAGCGTGGCCGGTGGACGATCACCAAGAAGGCCGCCACCATGCTGAACACCAACACTGTGGTCGAGGACCCGAAGGTGCTCGCGGCCGTGCGGGCCCAGCACCAGAAGACCATCGCGTACGTCAACCAGGTGGTCGCGCAGTCCACCGTGGAGTTGTCGGCGGCGGAGTCGCGGTACAAGGACACGCCGATCCTGGACTTCATCAACCACGTGCAGACCGAGGTGGTCGGCGCGGCGCTGGCGGGCACGGCGTACGCGGACCTGCCGGTGCTGTCGATCGCGGCGCCGTTCAGCCGGACCGCCGTCTTCCCGGCCGGCGATGTGAAGATCCGCGACGTGGCCGGCCTGTACGTGTACGACAACACCCTCGAGGCGGTAGTCCTCAACGGGGCCGAGGTGCGCGCGTACCTGGAGTACTCGGCGAAGTACTTCCGTACGTTCGCGCCGGGCGCCCCGGTCGACCCGGAGCAGATCAGCGACCCGGCCGTGCCGGATTACAACTACGACGTCTTCTCCGGCCTGGACTACGACATCGACATCTCCAAGCCGGTCGGGCAGCGGATCACCCGCCTGGTGCTGGCCGGCACCGACACCCCGGTGGCGGACAACGCCCAGTTCGTGGTGGCGGTGAACAACTACCGACGCAGCGGCGGCGGCAACTTCCCCGGCATCGTGAAGACCCAGGTCTACAACGCGCAGCAGGAGATCCGTCAGCTGCTCATCGACTGGGCGCAGGCCAGGGGAACGATCGACCCGGCCGACTTCTTCCAGCCCAACTGGCGTCTGGTACGCGAGGGCGTGCCCGTCTTCTGACGGCAGCGCATCAGGAACGGGCCGTGGGTGGCGACACCCGCGGCCCGTCGCGCGTTCTCAGCCCTGCACGTTCCAGCGGATCGGGTCGTCGGACTCCTCCGGCCGATCGCGCCCGGGATCGGTCTCGGTCAGGGCCACCCGCTCGTCGGGTCGGACGGCGGGCGGCAACTCCCCGAACCGCGTGTGACGCAGAAACGCGTACTCGTCGTCGGTGAACGGCTGCTCGGTCATCAGCGCCTCCTCCTGCTCCGCTGTGATTGTCTGCCGTTCACGGCGGTCGGCACCAGTAGCCGGGCGCACACCCCGTAAGGCGTCCTAGGATCCTGGGTGAGCGGTGGTGGCCTGGCGCGATGGATGAGACACCCGGTCGAGCACCGCGAGGGCCGCCCGGATCGGGCGGCGGCGCAGCATCTCGTCGAAGCTCGCCCGCCCCTGGCAGAACTGCACGAACATCCGCCAGCCCGGCGGAGTCGCCAACAGGGCGTGGAACACGTCCGGGCGACGGGTGAACACGTCGAGCAGCCGGAACCCCGCCCGCATCTCCGGCAGCAGACGCTCAGCCACCGCCCGCTCATACCCGGCCAGGTCACCGCCAGCGACCGCA
Source organism: Micromonospora alfalfae (assembly GCF_022230925.1). Classification (GTDB taxonomy): domain Bacteria; phylum Actinomycetota; class Actinomycetes; order Mycobacteriales; family Micromonosporaceae; genus Micromonospora; species Micromonospora alfalfae. Next base: position 5,404 of record NZ_JAKKFH010000056.1, read on the forward strand.
GCCCCGGCCAACTCGCCGGAGCGCAACGCGAAGCTGATGCCCTCCCGGCTCCACGGCTCCAGCAACCCCGCCGCATCCCCCACGACCAGCACCCGGCCGTTGCGCAACGGTGAATCCTCCGCCCGACAACGAGTCAGGTGACCGGAGTCGTGCTCCGCCGGCAACCCGGCCAGACCCAACCGGTCGACGAACCGCCGCAGGTAGTCGCGGGTCCCCTCCCCCGCCCCCCGCCCGGCGATCACACCGACGGTCAGCCGGTCACCCTTGGGAAAGACCCAGGCGTACGAACCCGGCATGGCACCCCAGTCCAACAGCAGCCGGCCCCGCCACCGCTCCTGCTCGACGGGCGGCACCGGAATCTCCAACTCCAGACCCAGATCCACCTGCCGGTACCGGACCCCGACGTGCCGGCCGGTCACCCCGGACGAGCCGTCCGCCCCGATCACGGCACGAGCCGCGATCGTCGTACCGTCGGCCAGCCGCAGGCGTACCCCCTCGGGGTCCTGCTCGATAGCGCGGACCGCGACCCGCTCCCGCAGCTGTGCGCCCGCGGCCACCGCCGCCGCGCGCAGCCGGTCGTCGAACTCCTCGCGGCGCACCATCGTCACCACCGGACTGCCGTTGCGGCGGGTGAACTCCCGACGGCCGTCGCGGGTGAACGTCACCCGGTCCACCCGGTCGTGCGCGGGCACCTCGATCCGATCCTGAACGGCCGCCAGCGAGGTGCCGATCAGGCCACCACCGCAGGTCTTGTACCGCGGGTGCACGGCTCGCTCGACGACAAGTGTGGAGACGCCAGCACTGGCAGCGGCGTGCGCCGCGGACAGCCCCGCGGGGCCAGCGCCGACGACGACGAGATCCCAAACGATCACGGAAGCAGCCTAGGGCACCTCCCCGGTCCGACCGCCGGACCCGCCCGCCGCCGTGACCGCCCGATCGGGTGTGCATCTTCGGGCACCCAGGGGGTAACCGGCGCACGGCAACCGCCACCGCAGTGGCGGACGAGCACAAGGAGGAAACCATGCAGCAGGTGCAATTGTCGGAGGCCGAGCAACGGGTGTACCAGGCGGTCACCACCCTTGAGGCACGCGGGCAGGTGCCCTACCCGGACCTGATCGCCGAGGAATCCGGGCTCACCCAGGAGCAGGTGGGCAGCCCCCTGCACCTGCTCACCGAGAAGGGCCTGCTGCACCGCGAGGACTCACCGATGGCAGGCCTCGACTTCGGTCCCCGGTTCTGCGCCCGCCAGATGGCGTGACCCGCGGAACCAACCGGCACGGTTCGCCCCCCGAAGACCCGGGTAGCGGTCAATCATGCATGACCGAGGGTCGACGGGGGGCGCGATGAGCGCGGCGCAGACGCCGCAGCCGGTGACAGCGGCCGAGAACCGACGACGCTGGCAGGCAGTCGGCGTCGGACTCGTCGCCGCCTTCATGACGCTGCTCGACGTGAGCATCGTCAACGTGGCCGTACCCTCCATCGACCGGGCGCTGCACGCGTCACCGAGCGACCTGCAGTGGATCCTCTCCGGGTACGCGCTCACCTTCGGCCTGGCGCTGGTCCCCGCCGGCCGCTTCGGCGACGCCCGCGGTCGACGCAACGCGTTCGTCTTCGGCATCGCGCTGTTCACCATCACCAGCGCCCTCGCAGGCCTCGCCACCTCCCCGACCTGGCTCGTCATCGCCCGACTGCTCCAAGGCGCCGCCGCCGGCGTCGTCAACCCCCAGGTCATCGGGCTGATCCAGCAACTGTTCCGCGGGCCCGAACGCGCCCGCCCGTTCGGGCTGCTCGGCGCCACCATCGGCATCTCCACCGCCGTCGGACCGCTGCTCGGCGGACTGCTCATCGCCGTCGGCGGCGACGAACACGGCTGGCGCTGGGTCTTCTTCGTCAACGTGCCGGTCGGCGTCCTCGCGGTGATCCTCGGCTGGCGGCTGCTACCCGGCCGCCCCACCGGACAACCCGGCTGGCGTCGACTCGACCCGTTCGGCGTCCTACTGCTCGGCGTCGGTGTGGTCCTGGTCCTGCTGCCACTGGTGCAGGAACAGCAGTGGCGGACCCCCTGGAAGTGGGCGCTCATCCCGGCCGGCCTGGCCGTGCTGGTCGCCTTCGGGCTCTGGGAACGACGGTACGCACGCCACCACCAACCCCTGTTCGACCTCCGGCTGTTCAACTTCCAGTCGTACACGCTGGGCTCGATCCTCGCGCTCGTCTACTTCGGCGGCTTCACCGCGATCTTCTTCATCTTCACCCTGTTCCTGCAGATGGGGCTCGGCTACAGCGCCCTCGTCGCCGGCCTGGCCATCACCCCCTTCGCCCTGGGCTCGGCGGCCGCCGCCGTACTCGGTGGCCGCATCGTCAACCGCTTCGGCCGACCACTCGTGGCCATCGGACTGCTCACCGTCGTGGTCGGACTGGCAGCCACCGTTATCGCACTACGGCTCTTCCCGGACGCCCCAGCGCCCTGGGTCACCGCCGGCCCCCTGCTCGTCGCCGGCATCGGCAGCGGACTGGTGATCGCCCCCAACCAGACCATCACCCTCTCCGAGGTACCTGTCGATCAGGCGGGCAGCGGCGCCGGCATGCTCCAGACCGGCCAGCGGATCGGCGCCGCCGCCGGCATCGCCGCCGTCGGCTCGCTGTTCTTCTCCACGCTGGCCGACAGCCACGGCGACTGGACCAACGCCTTCGAACAGTCCCTCATGCTCGCCACCGGCATCATCGTGCTCGCGTTGATCGCCGCGCTGATCGATATCTGGCGCACCCACAACCACAAGAACTGACCGGGGTACGCCGCTGGCCGGCACCACGGATCTGGGTGCCGGCCAGCGGTCGGTGCCGTGCGGTGCTTCCTGCCGTGCGGTGCTTCCTGCCGTGCGGTGCTTCCTGCCGTGCGGTGGCCTTGCCGTGCGGTGCTTCCTGCGGTGGGGTGCGTCCTGCCGTGCGCCATGCCGTGCGGTGGCCTTGCCGTGCTGTAGTGCTGGTGTGCGTGTACTGCGGGCGGTGCGGGTCAGCCGTTCCAGTGCTGGGTGACGAGGTAGGTGGCCTGCTGCTCCCACTGAGCGGCGTTCCCCGGCCTGTGCCCGCGCCCCGCGCCATCGGCCGGTGTCTGCGGCCGGTGTCCGCGGCCCTCGACCTGCGCCTCTAGGGCGGCAGGTCAACTGACGCACCGATGATTCCTCGTCCCGCCCATGGAGATCTTGGACAGTTTCCGT
>NZ_JAKKFH010000057.1 GCF_022230925.1 Micromonospora alfalfae
CAAGCAGACGACGGCAGACGACGTGTGCGGACGGCACTGGAGTCCGGCCGTGTGCTCTTCCGATCTCGGCTGCCCGCCCGGCTGCCCGCCTGCCGGGCAGGCGGGCAGCCGGGCAGTCGGGCAGCCGGGCGGGCAGCCGGGCGGGCAGCCGGGCGGGCGGGCAGCCGGGCGGGCAGCCGGGCGGGCGGGCAGCCGGGCAGCCGGGCAGTCGGGCAGCCGGTGGCAGTGTTCAGGTGCTCGGCTTCGCCTCGGCGCCGTCGCCGGCCTTCGTGTCCGTGTCCAGGGCGGCCAGGATCGCCTCGGCGGTGCGCCGACCCACACCAGGCACCTCGGTGATCTCTTCAACCGTTGCGGCCGACAGTCGCTTGAGCGAGCCGAAGTGCCGCAGCAGCGCCTTGCGACGCACCTCGCCCAGGCCGGGTACGTGGTCCAGCGCCGACTCGGTCATCCGCTTGGAGCGGCGCTGCCGGTGGAAGGTGATGGCGAACCGGTGGGCCTCGTCACGCACCCGTTGCAGCAGGTAGAGCCCTTCCGAGGTGCGCGGAAGGATGACCGGGAACTCGTCGTCCGGAAGCCACACCTCCTCCAGCCGCTTGGCCAGCCCGCACAGGGCCACGTCGTCGATGCCCAGGTCGGCGAGGGCCTGCGCGGCGGCCGCGACCTGTGGGGCGCCGCCGTCGACGACCACCAGTTGCGGCGGGTACGCGAATTTTCGTGGCCGGCCGGTGGTCGGATCGATCAGGACGCCGACCTGGGGCTCGGCCGCGTCCTGGGGGGCGGCCGTGTCGTCGGCCGACTCCACGCCCACCTCGCCCGTCTCGGCTCTCGCGTCGAGGTAGCGGGCGAAGCGGCGGCGGAGCACCTCTGACATCGCGGAGAGGTCGTCGGTGGCGCCCCGGACGATGAACCGCCGGTACTCGCTCTTGCGGGGCAACCCGTCCTCGAAGACCACCATGCTGGCGACCACGTCGGTGCCCTGGATCTGGGAGATGTCGAAACACTCGATGCGCAGCGGCGAGGTGCCCATGCCCAGCGCCTCGCTGATCTCGTCCAGTGCCTTGCCCCGGGTGGTCAGGTCGCCGGAGCGCTTGAGCTTGTGCCGGGCCAGCGCGTCCTTGGCGTTGCGCTCCACCGTCTCCATCAGTGAGCGTTTGTCGCCACGCTGCGGCACCCGCAGCGACACCCGACTGCCCCGGTGGTTGGAGAGCCACTCGGCCAGCGCGTCGGCGTCCGCGGGCAGCTCGGGGACCAGCAGTTCCCGAGGCACGTCGGCTTCGCCGTGCTCGCCGCCGTACACCTGGGTGCAGAAGTGGTGCACCAGGTCCCCGGTGGTCAGGTCCTCGGTCTTCTCCACCACCCAACCGCGCTGGCCACGGACCCTGCCGTCGCGGACGTGGAAGACCTGCACAGCCGCCTCGAGCGGGTCGTCGGCGAACGCGACGACGTCCGCGTCGGTGCCGTCGCCGAGCACCACTGTCTGCTTCTCCATGGCCCGGCGCAGCGCGGCCACGTCGTCGCGCAGCCGGGCGGCCCGCTCGAACTCCAGCTGCTCGCTCGCCTCGGTCATCTCACGTTCGATCTTGCGGACCATGGTGTCGGTGCGCCCGGCCATGAAGTCGCAGAACCCGTCGACGATGGCCCGGTGTTCGTCGGCGGAGACGGTGCCGACGCACGGCGCCGAGCACTTGCCGATGTAGCCCAGCAGGCAGGGACGACCGACCTGGCCGGCCCGCTTGAACACCCCGGCGGAGCACGTCCGCGCGGGGAAGACCCGCAGCAGCAGGTCGAGGGTCTCCCGGATGGCCCAGGCATGCGAATAGGGACCGAAGTAACGCACGCCCTTGCGCTTGGCGCCGCGCATCACCTGGAGCCGGGGGTACTCCTCGTCGAGGGTGACGGCGAGATAGGGGTACGACTTGTCGTCGCGGTAGCGGACGTTGAACCGGGGGTCGTACTGCTTGATCCAGGTGAACTCCTGCTGGAGCGCCTCGACCTCGGTGCCGACGGTGATCCAGTCCACCGACTCGGCGGTAGTGACCATCTGCCGGGTGCGCTCGTGCAGGTTCCAGACGTCGCCGAAGTAGGAGTTGAGTCGGCTGCGCAGATTTCGCGCCTTGCCGACGTAGATCACCCGGCCGGTGCCGTCGCGAAAGCGGTAGACCCCCGGTAGCTCCGGGATGGTGCCGGGTGCGGGGCGGTAGGTCGAGGGGTCAGCCACGCCGACAAGCCTAGTCCGCAGCACCGACAGCCCACCGCAGGCGTGATCCACTCGGCGCCCCGGAAGCCGGGGTGTCGGCACACCGCTGACACACCGACTTCCGAGACGTGAGTCGATCCTGCGACGTCGGGCCGACCGGCCGCTCAGCGTGCGGCCGGGCCAGCCCGCCGGCTCCGCTTCGGATCAGGCCAGCGAGATCTGGTCGCCGGTGACCTTGATGTCCTTGGGTGGCAGCGGCTTGGTGGCCGGGCCGGCCTTCACCGAGCCGTCCTCGATCGAGAACTTGCTGCCGTGGCAGGTGCAGTTGATGGTGCCGCCGTCGACGTTGGTCACCGGGCAGTTCTGGTGCGTACAGATCGGGCTGAAGCCCTTGAACTGACCGGCCGTGGGCTGGGTGATGACCACACCTTCGGCGGCGAGGACCTTGCCCCCTCCGACCGGGATGTCGGCGGTGGTGGCCAACGACTGGGCGTTCTGCCGGTCGCCGCCGCCGGCGTCACCGGTGCTGGGCACTGCGGGGCCACCACTGGTGGGTGCGCCGCTGCCGCTGCCGCCGTCGTCGCTGCCGCAGGCAGCCAGGACGACGGCCGCGCCGACCGCCCCGACGCCGGTGAGCAGGGTACGACGTGTCTGCGTACCCGGACCGGTCAGCGCCTGATCGTCACTCATGCCTCGCCTCTCTCTAGCCCGCTGCCGGTCGATAGCCGGCCACACTTCTCCACACGGGCAACTGTGCCGGATGGTTCATCTCGGTACTCGTCCGACCCGGCAAATGGGGCGGGGCGGGTCGTCAACCGACCCGCCCCGCCCCGCGAACACGCACAGAAGGATCAGCGTGCGGCGGCCGGCACCTTACGGCTGGCCCGCGCCTTGGTCACGCCGTTGGCCTTGGCGGCCCGGGTGGTGGCGGCAGCCGCACCCTTGGCCTTGCCGTCGAGCTTGAGCACCTGGCGCAGGAACTCGCCGGTGTGGCTCTCGGCCACCTCGGCGACCTCCTCGGGGGTGCCGGTGGCGAGCACGGTGCCGCCCCGGTGGCCACCCTCGGGACCCATGTCGATCAGCCAGTCCGCGGTCTTGATCACGTCGAGGTTGTGCTCGATCGTGATCACCGTGTTGCCCTTGTCGACCAGCCCTTCCAGCACCATCAGCAGCTTGCGGATGTCCTCGAAGTGCAGACCGGTGGTCGGCTCGTCGAGCACGTAGACCGTCCGCCCGGTGGAGCGCTTCTGCAGCTCGGAGGCGAGCTTGACCCGCTGCGCCTCACCGCCGGAGAGGGTCGGCGCGGGCTGACCGAGGCGGACGTAGCCCAGGCCGACGTCGACCAGGGTCTTCAGGTGCCGGTGGATGGCCGGGATGGCGGAGAAGAACTCGGCGGCCTCCTCGATCGGCATCTCCAGCACGTCCGAGACGGTCTTGCCCTTGTAGTGCACCTCAAGGGTCTCCCGGTTGTACCGGGCGCCCTTGCAGACCTCGCAGGGGACGTACACGTCGGGGAGGAAGTTCATCTCGATCTTGATGGTGCCGTCACCCGAGCACGCCTCGCAGCGCCCGCCCTTGACGTTGAAGGAGAACCGCCCCGGGCCGTATCCGCGCACCTTCGCCTCGGTGGTCTCGGCGAAGAGCTTGCGGACGTGGTCCCAGACGCCGGTGTAGGTGGCCGGGTTGGAGCGCGGTGTCCGGCCGATCGGCGACTGGTCCACGCCGACGACCTTGTCCACGTGCTCCAGCCCGGAGACCCGGGTGTGCCGGCCGGGCACCAGGCGGGCGCCGTTGATCTGGTTGGCCAGCACCGCGTACAGGATGTCGTTGACCAGCGTCGACTTGCCCGAGCCGCTGACCCCGGTGACAGCGATCAGCTGGCCCAGCGGGAACGAGACGGTCAGGTTGCGCAGGTTGTGCTCGCGCGCGCCGTGCACCACCAGCTCGCGGGCCGGGTCCTGCGGGCGGCGGCCCGTCGGCGTGGGGATCGACCGCCGACCGGACAGGTACGCCCCGGTGATCGACTCCTTGTTCTTCAGCAGCGCCGGCACCGAGCCGCTGTGCACGATCTTGCCGCCGTGCTCACCCGCGCCGGGCCCGATGTCGACGATCCAGTCGGCGGTGCGGATGGTGTCCTCGTCGTGCTCCACCACGATCAGCGTGTTGCCGAGCCCGCGCAGCCGGATCAAGGTCTCGATCAGCCGGTGGTTGTCGCGCTGGTGCAGCCCGATCGACGGCTCGTCGAGCACGTAGAGCACGCCCACCAGGCCGGAGCCGATCTGGGTGGCCAGCCGGATGCGCTGTGCCTCACCGCCGGAGAGCGTGCCGGCCGGGCGGTCCAGGGAGAGGTAGTCCAGGCCGACGTCGAGCAGGAACCGCAGCCGGGCGTTGATCTCCTTGAGGACGCGCTCGGCGATCATTTTCTGCCGGTCGGTCAGCTCGATGCCGGCGAGCAGGTCGGCGCACTCCCCCACGGACAGGTTGCAGACCTCGGCGATGCTCTTGCCGGCCAGCGTGACCGCGAGCACCTCGGGCTTGAGCCGAGCACCGCCGCACGCCGCGCACGGCACGTCGCGCATGTAGCCCTCGTACTTGTCGCGGGACCACTCGGACTCGGTGTCGGAGTGCCGGCGCTCGATCCACTGCACCACGCCCTCGAAGCCGGTGTAGTAGGAGCGCTCACGGCCGTACTTGTTGCGGTAGCGCACGTGCACCTGGTCGTCGGAGCCGTGCAGGATCGTCTTCTGCGCCCGCGCCGGCAACGCCCGCCACGGGGTGTCGATGTCGAAGTGCTGGGCCTCGCCGAGCGCCTCCAGCAGGCGCAGGAAGTATTCCAGGTTGTGCCCGGTGGACCAGGGTTGGATGGCGCCCTCACGCAGGCTGCGCTCCGGGTCGGGGACCAGCAGCTCCGGGTCGACCTCCTTCTTGGTGCCCAGGCCGGTGCACTCCGGGCAGGCGCCGTAGGGGGCGTTGAAGGAGAAGACCCGAGGCTCGAGATCCTCGATGGCCAGCGGGTGGTCGTTGGGGCAGGCCAGGTGTTCGGAGTAGCGGCGCTCGCGGTCCGGGTCGTCCTCGGGAAGGTCGACGAAGTCGAGCAGAACCAGGCCGCTGGACAGGCCCAGGGCGGCCTCGACCGAGTCGGTGAGCCGCTGCTTGGCGCTCGGCTTGACGGTGAGCCGGTCGATCACCACCTCGATGGTGTGCTTCTCCTGCTTCTTGAGCTTCGGCGGCTCGGTCAGCGGGTGCACCACGCCGTCGACCCGGGCCCGGGCGTAGCCCTTGGCCTGGAGCTCGGCGAAGAGGTCGACATATTCGCCCTTGCGGCCACGGATCACTGGGGCGAGCACCATGAACTTGGTGCCCTCGGCCATGGCCAGGACCCGGTCGACGATCTGCTGCGGGCTCTGCCGGGAGATGCGCTCACCACAGACCGGGCAGTGCGGCTCACCGATGCGGGCGTAGAGCAGACGCAGGTAGTCGTAGACCTCGGTGATGGTGCCGACGGTCGAGCGCGGGTTGCGCGAGGTGGATTTCTGGTCGATCGAGACGGCCGGGCTCAGGCCCTCGATGAAGTCGACGTCTGGCTTGTCCATCTGGCCGAGGAACTGCCGGGCGTACGACGAGAGCGACTCGACGTAGCGGCGCTGACCCTCGGCGAAGATCGTGTCGAAGGCCAGGCTCGACTTGCCCGACCCGGACAGCCCGGTGAACACGATGAGTGCGTCCCGGGGCAGGTCGAGACTGACGTCACGCAGGTTGTGCTCGCGCGCGCCACGGATGATCAGTCGGTCGGCCACAGTGCGTGTACTCCCGGGAGAAGATGAAGCGAAGGATTCGTCCCGCTCTGGGTGGTCTTGAGCGGTCGTGCGGGCGCGGAAAACACGCCTCGGCAACTCTAGCTCCGAGGTATGACAGTTTCCCCCGCCCGCACATTCCCCCAGCTCAGCCCGGTCGGCCGCCCCGCCGGCAAGCCCTGTCGGCCGTGCGACGGCGGGCCATGTCGACAGTGCGCCCGCAAGCCCTGTCGGCCGTGCGACGGCGGGCCATGTCGACAGTGCGCCTGCAAGCCCTGTCGGCCGTGCGACGGCGGGGCCCGGTCAGTAGCCGCCGGGCGCCGGCGGACGCGCGGCCCGACGCCGGGCCGAACGCCACCCTCCGCGTCGCTCCGCCGCCACCCGGGCCTCCCGTCGTCGGCTCTCGTGGGCCACCTCACCCTGCAGCCGCCGCCAGCTCTCCCACCGACGGGTGGAGAGCTCGCCGGTGTGCAGCGCCTCCCGGACCGCGCAGGACGGCTCGCCGTCGTGGCCGCAGTCGGCGTACCGGCAGCCTTCGGCCAGCCCGGCGATGTCGGCGAACGCCCGGTCGAGCCCGGCCGCGCCGTCCAGCAGGCCGACCGCCCGGACACCGGGCGTGTCGATCACCGCACCGCCACCCGGGATGGGTACGAGGGCCCGCCAGGTGGTGGTGTGCCGACCCTTGCCGTCCACCCGCCGGATCGACTGGGTGGGCATCATCACCGCCCCGACGAGGGCGTTGACCAGGCTCGACTTGCCCGCACCGGACGGACCGAGCAGGCCGAGCGTGCGGCCGGGCGTCACCTCGGCGCGCAGCGGTTCCAGCCCGAGGCCTCGTTCGGCGCTGACCGGCAGCACCGGCACCCCGGGGGCGACCGCGGCCAACTGGCGGGCCAGCGCGGCCGGGTCGGCCGCGAGATCCGCCTTGGTCAGTACGACAAGCGGCCGGGCGCCGGACTCGTGGGCCAGGGAGAGCAGCCGCTCGATCCGGCCCACGTCCGGCTCGGGGTGCACCGGCTCCACCACGGCGGCGGCGTCGAGGTTGGCGGCCAGCACCTGACCGCTGGCGTCCTTGCCGGCGGTACGCCGGATCAGCGCGCCCCGTCGCGGCAGCACCGCCTCCACGGTCACGCGGCGGTCCGGCCAGTGGGTGAGCAGCACCCAGTCCCCTGCGCAGGGCAGCGCGGACGGGTCCCGTGCGGCGACGGTCAGCACCGCCCCACCCAGGCTGGCCCGGACCGGGCCGACTGCGGTGAGCACTGTGCAGACCCCCCGGTCCACCCGGGCCACCCGACCCGGCTGGTGCTCACCGCGGCGCGCGGCGTACGCCGTCCGCTCGGCGTCCCAGCCGAGGGCGGTCAGATCGATCGTCATGGCATCCTCATCGGTGTCGAAGCTGGTGATGGCGGAACACGCGTGCCACGTCCGGCATGATCACCACCTCCGTCCGATGTCCCGGTGCCGCGTCTGCCGCTGACGGTAGGTCGCGCGTCGACGCGCCGAAAGCGATTTCCCCGGCGACGGCGCGACGGCGGACCGCTAGGGTCGACGGGTGACAACGGATCCGCTGTTGCTGATGGGCGAGGTGGATGCGGCCACCAGCCGACTACTGCGTACCGCCGCTTCTTTCGACGCCGCGGACCTGGCCGGCGCGTCGCTGCTGCCGGGCTGGACGCGTGGCCACGTGCTGGCGCATGTGGCGCGCAACGCCGACGGCTTCGTCAACCTGCTCACCGCGGCCCGCACGGGGGCGGCGCTGCCGATGTACGCCTCGCTGGACGCCCGCAACGCGGACATCGAAGCCGGTTCGAGCCGGGCACCGGCCGCGCACCTGGACGACCTGCGACGCACGGCGGACCTGTTCTCCGAGGCGGTCGCGGCGATGCCGGCCGATGCCTGGGCGGCGACGGTGCAGGCGCGTAAGGGCCCCTGGCCGGCGGCGCTGCTGGTCTGGGGTCGGCTGCGGGAGATCGAGGTGCACCACCTCGATCTGGCCGCCGACTACCGGGCCGCGGACTGGTCGGAGACGTTCGCCCACCGTCTGCTGCGGGAGGCGGCCAGTCATCACGCCATGGGGCCGACACCGCCCTCGATGGTGCTGCGCCTCGACGGCAGCGAGCATGAGGTGGTGATCGGGGAGCGCGTGGACGCCCCGATCGTCGCCGGCCCCGCCCCCGACCTCGCCGCCTGGCTGATCGGCCGCGCCGACGGCTCCCCGCTCTCCGTCACCCCTGACGGTCCCCTGCCTACTCCACCGGAATGGATATAGAAACGTCATGACATACAGCGGAGACGTCACGCACGGCGGCGCACCGGCGGTCCGGGAGCTGGACGGGCTGACCATCAGCAAGCTGTCGGTGGGTCCGATGGACAACAACGCCTACCTGCTGCGCTGCACGGGCACCGGTGATCAGGTGCTGATCGACGCCGCCAACGAGGCGCCGCGGCTGCTCGAACTGATCGGTGACGGTGGGCTCACCGCTGTGGTGACGACCCACCAGCACATGGATCACTGGGTCGCGCTGGAGGAGGTCGTCGCCAAGACCGGCGCCCGGGCGTTGGTGCACGCCGATGACGCGTCGGGGTTGCCGATCGAGGCGGAGCGGCTGGCCGACGGCGACACGGTGGCGATCGGCGACTGCGCGCTGGAGGTCATCCACATCAAGGGGCACACCCCGGGTTCGATCGCGCTGCTCTACCGCGACCCGTCCGGAACCCCGCACCTCTTCACCGGCGACAGCCTCTTCCCGGGTGGGGTGGGCAACACCGACAAGGACCCGGAGCGCTTCGCGGCGCTGATCGCCGACGTCGAGCACAAGCTGTTCGACCAACTCCCGGACGACACCTGGTTCTACCCGGGCCACGGCAAGGACAGCACCCTGGGCGCCGAGCGCCCCGCCCTCCCCCAGTGGAAAGCCAGAGGCTGGTAACCCCACCCCAAACAGAGGACCCAACGTCGACCAGGAACCACCAAGATCAAAACCCGGCGGCGTAGGCGGCACCCCCGC
>NZ_JAKKFH010000058.1 GCF_022230925.1 Micromonospora alfalfae
AGAGCGTGTTTGAGAGGGACTTGATCAGGTCCAGATGAAGGTGCGCTTCGCCTGCCGTCGGGCTGGTCGGCCGCGGGCGATGCGGCGGGTCATGCCGGCGATGGCGGCCCACCTGATGATGCCTTCGGAGATCTCAGGGTGGCGTTCGTAGTCGCGGGCCAGCCGGCGGCAGGCGGTGAGCCATGCCAGGGTCCGCTCCACGACCCACCTGCGCGGGTGCACGGCGAAGCCCCGCTGGTCAGCGGGCTTGCGCACAATCTCCAGCGTGATCTTCAAGGTGTCGCGGGTCCAGTCGACGAGACGGCCCGCGAAGCCCTGGTCGGCGAAGACGTGCCGGATCGGGGTGGCCAGATAAGCGCTGAGCAGGGCGGTCTTCGCGCCGTCGCGGTCCTGCCATGAGGCGGCCATCACCGCCACGGTGACCAACAGCCCGGCGGTATCGGTGATGATGAACCGTTTCCTGCCGTTGACCTTCTTGCCCGCGTCGTAGCCACGCGTCTGCTGCCCGACGGTGTCGGCGCCCTTCACCGACTGCGAGTCGATGATCCCCGCCGACGGCTCCGGATTCCGCCCGTCCTGCACCCGCGCCTTGACCCGCAGCGCGGCCAGCAGGTTCTCGGTCACACCGGCGTCTTCCCAGCGCACGAAGTACCAGTACACCGTCTGCCACGGCGGCAGATCCGCCGGCAGGTACCGCCACGGACACCCCGAGCGGACCACGTACAAGATCCCGTTGACGATCTCCCGACGAGGGTGTTTCTCCCGCCGCCCGTCCGTGCTGGGCTCCGGCAACAACCCTTCGATCAACGCCCACTGGACATCGGTCAGGTCCGACGGGTAACCACGACGAGGCGACGACACCCGGACACCCTGCCCGCCCCGGCGGCCATCGTCACGCCGCCACACCGTCCACACTCGACCTTGTCAAACACGCACT
>NZ_JAKKFH010000059.1 GCF_022230925.1 Micromonospora alfalfae
CCCTCAGGTGCCCACCCCCGACGCGCCGCCCGCCCCAAGCCACCTCTCGCCCCCGCCCCCACCACGCCGTGATCGTCCTCGCCCCCACCACGCCATGATCGTGCTCGATCCTGGATGTAGGGGCCTCGCTCGGGGCGGATGCCACTGGATCCTGGATCGAGCGCGATCTTGCGGTTCGCGCGGTGCCGGAGGGGTTGGCTCAGCCGCGGGGGGCGTCGACGATGACCGAGCCGGCGACTCGGTCGTGCAGGCCGCGCCGGTGCTCGTCCATGATCAGTGCGGGGACGACGAGGGCCAGCAGCAGGCCACGGATCAGCCCCCGGAGCACGCCGATCCGGCCACCGTCGAGCCAGTTCACACAGCGGATCTTGGTGATGTACATGCCCGGGGTCTGGGCGAACAGGCCCAGGAAGATGCCGTACTCCAGGACGAGCACCAGCACCGGGGCCCAGCCGTCGCGTACCGGGTCGGCGAAGAAGTTGGACACCAGCAGGCAGAGGACCCAGTCGATGATCAACGCCCCGAACCGCCGACCGAGGCTCGGCGCGGTGAAGGTGGGGTCGGTGGCCGGCGCTGCCGGGAGGTGCGGATTGGTCACAGCGGTCAAGGGTATCCGCGCCGGGATGAGAGGTTGCCGGGTGCCGCCGCCGCTGTGTGCCGATTCAGGCCAAAGGCATCAGATGTCATTACACTGGCACAGTCGGTACGGCGTTCCTGGCGGGCCGGAGGCGCGGACCGGGGCGTCGCTGACGCTCCGCGAGGGACGTAACACGGCAGAAACAACGGAGACACGGCCGGGCAACCCCCCGGCCCTAGCGTCGCCAGAAGCCTAGCCACCCCGTGGACGTGCCAGGAGGATGTGTGTTCGCCAACCCCGAGGAACTGCTGCGATACCTCAAGAACGAGGACGTGAAGTTCGTCGACGTTCGTTTCTGTGACCTGCCCGGCGTGATGCAGCACTTCAACCTGCCGGTCGAGTCCGTCAACGACGACCTCTTCACCGACGGCCTCGCGTTCGACGGTTCGTCGATCCGCGGTTTCCAGGCGATCCACGAGTCGGACATGCTCCTGCTCCCGGATGTCGCCACCGCGTTCATCGATCCGTTCCGCGCGCAGAAGACGCTCGCGCTCAACTTCTTCATCCACGACCCGTTCACCCGTGAGGCCTACAGCCGCGACCCGCGCAACGTGGCGAAGAAGGCCGAGGCGTACCTGGCGGCGAGCGGTATCGCCGACACCGCCTACTTCGGGGCCGAGGCGGAGTTCTACATCTTCGACTCGATCCGCCACGAGACCTCGGCGCACCAGTCGTTCTACTACATCGACTCGATCGAGGGCGCCTGGAACACCGGCCGCGAAGAGCCGGGCGGCAACCGCGGCTACAAGACCGCGTACAAGGGCGGCTACTTCCCCGTCCCGCCGGTCGACCACTACGCCGACCTGCGTGACTCGATCGTGCGCCGCCTGGTCGACACCGGCTTCAACGTGGAGCGCTCGCACCACGAGGTGGGCACCGCCGGCCAGTCCGAGATCAACTACCGGTTCTCCACCCTGCTGCACGCCGGTGACCAGCTCCAGCTCTTCAAGTACATCGTGAAGAACGAGGCCTGGGCCAACGGCAAGACCGCGACGTTCATGCCCAAGCCGCTGTTCGGCGACAACGGTTCCGGCATGCACACCCACCAGAGCCTCTGGCTCAACGGTGAGCCGCTGTTCTACGACGAGACCGGCTACGCCGGCCTGTCCGACATGGCCCGCTGGTACATCGGTGGTCTGCTGCACCACGCGCCGTCGCTGTTGGCCTTCACCAACCCGACGATCAACTCGTACCGCCGCCTGGTGCCGGGCTTCGAGGCGCCGGTCAACCTGGTCTACTCGCAGCGCAACCGGTCCGCCTGCACCCGCATCCCGGTGACCGGCGCGAACCCGAAGGCCAAGCGCGTCGAGTTCCGCGTCCCGGACCCGTCGGCCAACGTCTACCTGGCCTTCTCGGCCATGATGATGGCCGGCCTCGACGGCATCAAGAGCAAGATCGAGCCGCCGACGCCGATCGACAAGGACCTCTACGACCTCCCGCCGGAGGAGTGGGGCGACGTCAAGCAGGTGCCGGGCTCGCTGTCGGCGGTGCTCGACTCGCTGGAGGCCGACCACGACTACCTGCTCGACGGCGGCGTCTTCACCCCCGACCTGATCTCCACCTGGGTCGACTGGAAGCGCGCCAACGAGGTCGACCCGGTGCGTCTGCGCCCGACCCCGCACGAGTTCGCCATGTACTACGACTGCTGAGCAGTCGCTAGAACACCGGCCGGCCCCGGCCAGCTCAAGCGTGCCGTCCCGGTCGGTCACGGACCAGCCGCCGGCGTCCGCCGGGCCCGGGACCCGCACGGCGGAAGCCGGGTCGAAGAGCCCCGCCAGGTCTTTCGCGACGTACGTGGGACGTCGCCGCGGCCCGGCGGCCAGCAGTTCCGGTACGCCGCTGACGCCGGGTAGCACGACCAGGCTGTCCCGCCCGGCCCGGCGGGCCCCCCCGATGTCGGGGTCCAGCCGCTCACCCACCCC
>NZ_JAKKFH010000006.1 GCF_022230925.1 Micromonospora alfalfae
CGCGCCCCCGGGTCCCTCGCGCCCCCGGGTCCCTCGCGCCCCCGGGTCCCTCGCGCCCTCGCGCCCTCGCGCCCGGATCTGCGCAACCTTCCGGACGTTGCCACCTCCGACGCGCGGGAGACAGCAACATCCCCGATGTTGCGCGAATCCTGACGACGAACACCGTGTCCAACCGACCGGGGGCAGGGTTCAGGGCGCCCACCGCCGCCAAGGTCACGCTCGATCCTGGATGTAGTGGCTTCGACGAGCCGGGATACCACTACATCCAGGATGTAGCGCGATCTTGGTGACTCAACCTGGGCGATGGCGACGTTTGACCGAGGCGCGGCGGGCGCGTGGGTGGGTGAGCCCAACCCGGGGGGCGGCGTGGGGTGGGCGCAACGAGGGCCAGCGGGGGGGTGGGCGTAACCCGGGGGGGTCAGCGGGGGGTGGGCGTACCCGTTGCGGCCAGATCGGCCGGGGCCTCGCTGACGGACGCCGCGTCGGATGCCTCGGCGGGCACACCGGCAGCGGCGGCGGGAGCGGCGGCGGCCTCGGCGCGGGCGCGGCGGGTACGGCGTAGGGCACGGACGGCCAACACCAGGGCGGCCAGCCAGCCGGCGGCGAGTAGAGCGTACAGGGCGGGGCGGGCCGGACCGTCCAGTTCGGCGGAGCGGATCAGGGTGCGGGCGTTGGTCAGCACGATCACGCCGCCGACTGCCGCGCCGAGCAGTTGGGCGGGCACGATTCGCACCAGCCAGGCGGCCAGTGGGGCGGCGATGAGGCCGCCGATGAGCAGCGCGGCGACGGTGGGGAGCAGGAATCCCTCCGAGCCCAACCCGATCAGGAAGCCGATGCTGGCCGCGCCGGCCACGACGAACTCGGCGGTGTCGACGGAGCCGATCACCTTGCGGGGTTCCATGCGGCCGGAGACCAGCAGCGCGGGGGTGGCCACCGGACCCCATCCGCCGCCGCCGGTCGCGTCGACGAAGCCGGCGACCAGGCCCAGGGGGCCGAGGAAACGACCGCGGAGCCGTCCGCCGACCCGGTCGGTGCGCAGTGGGCGGGCGAAGCGGATCAGGAGGTACGCGCCGAGCGTGAAGAGGATGCCGGCCATCCACGGTGCGGCGGCCTCGGTGGAGATCGAGCTGAGCAGAGTGGCGCCGGCGAAGGCGCCGACAGCGCCGGGTAGGGCGATGCGGGACACCACCCGCCAGTCGACGTTGCCGAACCGCCAGTGCGCGACCCCGGCGGCGAGCGTGGTGCCGATCTCGGCCAGGTGCACCGAGGCCGAGGCTGCGGCCGGGGCGACCCCGGCGACCAGCAGCAGAGTGGACGAGGTCAAGCCGTATGCCATGCCGAGCGAACCATCGATCAGTTGCGCGACGAGCCCGACCAGAGCGAGGACCAACAGCTTGCGCACGAGCGCCCCCAGACTTTTCGGCATCTCCTATCGACTTGGTCGACAATGCGGGATGGGCCAGCCGGGGTCAAGCCCCCGATCGGTGGATGGGACGCGAACGGGCGGTGCGCCGGGTCAGCGGCCAGGTGGCGCGGGCCGGCAAACGAGCGGCGGCAATCCAGGCACGCAGGGCCAGGGGCCAGGCGACGCCAGGCCGGAAACCTGGTCGGCGTGCGGACCCAGGCGAAGAAGGCAGCGACCAGGTGGCGTGAAGCCGGGAGCGGAACCGGCGCTCAGATCCAGGCGCGCGGGTCGGCGGCCAGCTCGGTGACCCGCGCGGGCAGGGTGCCGGCGGCGACGTCGGCGACGCTGACCAGTTCCAGGATCTCCCGCTCGCTTGCCCGTAGCGCGATCCAGACTTCCTGGAGGGCATGTGCCGGACCGTGGTAGCCGAGCTGCTCGGGGCGTTGCCCGCGTACGTGGGCGAGGGGCCCGTCGATCACCCGGATGACCTCGGCGAGGGAGATCTCCTCGGCGGGGCGGGCCAGCCAGTAGCCGCCCTCCGGGCCGCGCTGGGCGTGCACGATGCCGCCTCGGCGCAGTTGGAGAAGGATGCTCTCCAGGAACTTCGGCGGGATCTCCTGGGCGCGGGCGATCTGGTCGGCCGTCACCGGCCGACCGCGCCCGGGGCCGCTGGCCGTCGCGGCAAGCTCGGCGGCCGCACGGAGGGCGTAGTCGACCCGAGCGGAGAGGCGCATGTCGGCAAGGTTAGTCGCTGGTCAACCGGGCGGGCGGGCGACCCTCGGCCGATCGGCCACGCATCGATGGAAAGTAGCGCCGCCGGCACCCGATCGGGACCGATGAACGGCCGCCGGTAGGGACCGGTGAAGTACGTCATGATCCACCGAACGGTGGCGGCCGAAATGCCGGTCCGGAGCGTCCCTATGCTGGGCGTGAGTACGAATGTCTGGCCGTTTACCCGGCCGCCAGCACCATATTGATAAACACCCGGGTGTGCTCGGGGGGAAGGCAACACGATGACCGATATCGCCACACGCACCTGGGACGGCATGACCATCCCGGTGGCCGGCTCCTATCTTCTCGATCAGGCGCACAAGCGGATCGGTTTCCTGTCCCGGCACATGATGGTGAGCCCGGTGCGCGGCGAGTTCGCCGAGGCCACGGCGGAGATCTTCGTGGCGGAGGACCCGCTGCTCTCCTCGGTGACGGCCACCATCATGTCGGCCAGCATCACCACCGGAAGCGTCGACCGGGACACGCATCTGAAGAGTGCCGACTTCCTCGACGTGGAGCGTTTTCCCACCCTCGAATATCGAAGCACCGGCATTAAGTGGCAGGGCAACGAGGACCCCATATTCCAGTGGGCGCGTCTGCGCAACCACCGGTTGGGCGGACGAGGCAGAAGTCACATTGTTCCGCCGCAGTCCGACGGTATTCCCGGACGATTCGTCCTCACCGGTGAGTTGACGGTGAAGGGGATCACCCGGGCCGTCGACCTGGAGGTGAATTTTGGTGGTGCTCGTCAGGATCCGTACGGGCAGAACATCTTCGGGTTCAGCGCGACGGCAGAGATGAACCGTGAGGACTACGGCCTGCTCTGGAATGTCGTCCTGGAGAGCGGCGGGGTGCTGGTCGGCAAGACCGTGCAGATCGAGATCGCCGGCGAAGCCATCTACCAGGCCTGAACCACGTCATCCCCGCCAGTTGCCTGGCGGGGACGAGTGACGATCAAGCGGCGGAGATGAGCCAGAGCGTCAGGCTCCGACGCGGCGCAGCAGACCCTCCTGGACGGCGCTGGCGATCTGCTGGCCGTCGGTGGTGAACATCCGGCCGGTGGCCAGCCCGCGCGCGCCGGACGCCGATGGGCTCAGGCAGTCGTAGAGGAACCACTCGTCGGCCCGGAACGGCCGGTGGAACCACAGCGCGTGGTCCAGGCTCGCGCCGACCAACCCGCCCGGCCCCCACACCTCGCCGTGCGCGGAGAGCACCGAATCCAGCAGGGTGAGGTCCGAGGCGTAGGTGAGCGCGCAGGCGTGCAGCAGGGGGTCGTCGGGCAGTTTGCCGTCGATGCGCATCCAGACGCGCTGGTGCGGGTCGGCGGGCCGGTCGCCGGGGCGGACCCAGCCGGGCTCGCCCACGTAGCGCACGTCGATCGGTCGTGGGATCTGACCCCAGATGCCCAGCCGCTCCGGGTAACGGGAGAGCCGGTCGGTCATCGTCGGCACGTCCTGCGGCGGGGGTACGTCCAGCGGGGCCGGGGCCTGGTGGTCCAGGCCCTCCTCGGCCCGCTGGAACGACGCCGACATGAAGAAGATCGGCTTGCCGTGTTGGAGGGCCACCGCGCGGCGGACCGAGAAGGACCGGCCGTCGCGGATGTTCTCCACCTCGTACGCGATCGGTTCGACAGGGTCGCCGGGGCGGACGAAGTAGCCGTGCAGCGAGTGCACGAACCGCTCCGGGTCGACGGTACGGCCGGCGGCGACCAGGGCCTGACCGGCGACCTGACCGCCGTACACCCGTTGTGGGCCGACCGGGGGGCTCATCCCCCGGAAGGTCATTTCGCCGGTCGGGTCGAGGTCCAGCACTTCCAGCAGCTGGTCCACCGCCGCCTGGCCGACCGCGACCCGACCGTCGCTCACTGCAGGGCCCGCGCCGACGCGGCGTCGACAAGCGAGCCGAGCTGGTGTACGCGCAGCGTGTTGGTCGAGCCGGGGGTGCCGGGCGGGCTGCCCGCCACGATCACCACGTAGTCACCGGGGTTGGCCCGGTCGAGGCCGAGCAGCGCCTGGTCGACCTGGCGGAACATGTCGTCGGTGTGCTGCACGAACGGCATCAGGAAGGTCTCCACGCCCCAGGTGAGGGCGAGCTGGTCGCGCACCTCGGGGACCGGCGTGAAGGCCAGCAGCGGCAGGTCGCAGTGCAGGCGGGACAGCCGTCGCACGGTGTCGCCGGTCTGCGAGAACGCGACGAGCGCCTTGGCGTTGATGGCCCGGGCGATCGACGAGGCGGCCACGGTGAGGGCGCCACCGTGGGTACGCGGGTCGTGCTGCAGGCGCGGCACCCCGATGGAACCGGCCTCGGTGGTCGTCACGATCTTGGCCATGGTGCTGACAGTGAGCACCGGATACTTGCCGACGCTGGTTTCGCCGGAGAGCATCACCGCGTCCGCGCCGTCGAGCACCGCGTTGGCGACGTCGGAGGCCTCCGCCCGGGTCGGGCGGGAGTTCTCGATCATGGAGTCGAGCATCTGGGTGGCCACGATGACGGGCTTGGCGTTCTCCCGGCACAGCTGCACGGCGCGCTTCTGCACCAGCGGGACCTCGTCCAGCGGCATCTCGACACCGAGGTCACCGCGGGCGACCATGACGCCGTCGAAGGCCAGCACGATGGCCTCCAGGTGCTCCACCGCCTCCGGCTTCTCGACCTTGGCGAGCACCGGCCGGAACACGCCCTCCTCGGCCATGATCCCGTGCACGAGCTTGATGTCCTCGGCCGAGCGGACGAAGGAGAGCGCCACCAGGTCGACACCGAGACCCAGGGAGAAGCGCAGGTCCTCGGCGTCCTTGTCCGACATGGCGGGCACACTGACCGCCACGTTGGGCAGCGACACGCCCTTGTTGTTGGAGACCGGGCCGCCCTCGGTGACGAGGCAGCGGATGTCGTTGCCGGTGACGTCGGTGACCTCGACGGCGACCCGACCGTCGTCGATCAGCAGCCGGTCACCGGGCTTCACCTCCTGCGGCAGCTTGCGGTAGGTGCAGGAGACCCGCTCCTTGGTGCCGATGACGTCGTCGCCGGTGATGACGACGGAGTCACCGGTGCGCCACTCGTGCGGGCCGTCGGCGAACCGACCGAGCCGGATCTTGGGGCCTTGCAGGTCGGCGAGGACGGCGACCGGCTTACCTGTTGCCTCCGACGCCTCCCGGACCAGTCGGTAGACCGCCTCGTGGTCGGCGTGGCTGCCGTGGCTGAAGTTGAGCCTCGCCACGTTCATGCCGGCCTCGACGAGACCCCGGATGCGCTCCGGGGACGAGGTGGCGGGACCAAGAGTGCAGACGATCTTCGCGCGGCGTGTCACGCCCATCAGGCTAGTCTCTCCTTCAGGTCGGACTCGGGGCCGACCCCTTGCAGGCAGTGGAACAGGTGTCCAACGACGCGCGGTGCGCGTCGGGCCGGCGGGCGGAACCGCACCGGGAACGTTGTGGCGACGGGCATCAGCGACCGCGCGCCGGGAATCGTACGCCTCCGTCGGCGTGCGCTGTCGGGGTGCTCCCGGCGGCGGCTCACTCCGGGTGCCCCGAGCACGGCAGGTGACGGCTCATTCCGGGTGCTCCGGGGGCCGCGGGCGACGCCTCATTCCGGATGCCCAGAGGGTGGCAGGGTGGGCACCGCGTGCAGCAGGTCGCGGGGGTCGTAGCGGCGCTTGGCCCGGCGTAGCCGCTCCCAGTTCGCGCCGTAGGCGAGCCGGACCCGGTCGGTCTCCTCGGGGGCGAGCAGGTTGGGGTAACCACCGGACAGGGCACGCGGGGCGAGCGCCGCCGAGGTCCGCTCGGCCCACTCGCGGTGCGGACCGGCCTGGTCGCCGGGCGCCCACACCGCGATGATCTCGGCCATCAGGTGATCGGTGCGCAGCCCGAACGCCGTGTCGGCCTGTCGGACCCGGCTGGCCGCGCCGTGGAAGTGGTGCACTGCCAGCGCGGAGAACGGCGAGGTGACCTGCCGGGCCGCGTCGACGAGCGTGTCCACCGTGCCGTCGGTGAGCGCTGGCAACCACCGGGTCCGCAGCAGGTAGTGGTTGCCGTCGACCATCCCGTCGTCGAACATCCGCAGCGCGTCCGCGTACGGCATCGGGCCGATCTGGTCGACCAGCGGGGTGCCCAGCGCGCGCAGCCGGTCCATCCACTGCCCCCCGGCGTCCAGGTCGGGGCCGCTGTAGAACGGGCAGACGAAGATCACCGGCTCGCCGGCCGGGCCGGGCAGGAAGCCGGTCATCACTGTCAGCTCGTCCGGGGCCTCGGCGACCAGCGCGCCGTAGCCGCGCAGCACGGCCGGTGCCTCGGAGAGCGCGAACATGATCATGCCGGCCAGCACGCCGGGCAGCCGGTGCGCGCGGAAGCGCAGCTCGGTGACGATGCCGAGGTTGCCACCGCCGCCGCGCAGCGCCCAGTACAGCTCGGCGTCGTGGCGGGGGTCGGCGGTGACCCGGCGGCCGTCGGCGAGAACCACCTCCGCGCCGAGCAGGCTGTCCACCGCCAGGCCGAACCGGCCGCACAGCGGGCCGTACCCGCAGGCGAGGGTGAGCCCGGCCATTCCCACGCCGCCAACCGTGCCGGTGGGCACCACCAGCTCGTAGGGGCGGGCCGCGGCGAGCAGCTCGGCCGCCGTGACGCCGCCGCCGATGGTCACGGTGGCCGCGTCGGGGTCGACCTCGACGGCGCGCAGCCCGGTCAGGTCGAGCGCCAGAGCGCCGTCGCGCAGCGCCCGGCCGGCCCAGTCGTGCCCGCCGGAGCGGACCGAGAGGGGCAGGTGGCACCGGGTGGCGACGCGGACTGCCTCGGCCACCTCGTCGGAGTCCCGGCACTGGGCGACCAGCGCGGGCGTGCGCGCCACCGCGCCGTTCCAGAGCTGGGTGGTGGCGGCGTAACCGGGATCGCCCGGCTCGTGCAGCCGGTCGCCGAGCAGGGCCCGCAGTCGGGCGGCGGCTGACGCGACATCACCGGTGGCGGCGGAGATCATGGCGACTCCTCGACCGGGGCCGACCCACGACACCGGGTACGCCCCGGCGGCGGCCCGCGCTGGGCGCGACCGTAGCACCGGCGGGCGGGTGAGCGCCGTCGCCATCACGACAGCCACCGATGGACCGGTGACTCAGCTACCCGCCTTGACCAGCGGAAACTCCAGGGAACCGGCCGGGCAGAGGAAGGTCAGCACCTCCACCCGGTAGAGCCCGGCCTGCACCGCCGGGTCGGCCTCCAGCACGCTGCGGACATCGTCGACGCTGCCGGTGCGGGCCAGCCCGAAACCGATCGGCGGGTCCGGCTCGCGCGCCGGCCCGTCCACCGAGCCGGCGACCAGGACGATGCCGCGGCGCTGCAACGCCTGCATGTGTTCGGCGTGCTCGGCCTGCAACCGCTGCACGGTCTCCGCGGGCAGGGCCCGCCCGGCCGCGCCGGGATAGATCACGATGCACTCGTACGTGTCGAGCGCGAAGTTGACCTGCGGCACTCCCATGGGTGCTCCCCTCGCCGTCGCGCCGGAACGCACCGGCTCCGGCCAGCGTCGCACGGCCACCCCGGTCGTACCGGGCGCTCCCGCCAACTCGGGTCGGCGCGCTGACGGCGTGTCCGCGCCCACAGTCGGCCGACCGGCGGCATGGCTGCGGGGTTCCGGGGGATGATCCATCGGTGGCGGGTGGGCACTTCACGCCCGCGCTGTCCACGCCCGCCACGACGAGACGATTGGGGATCGGGCAATGGCGACAAATATCAGTGAGCAGCCCGCGAAGGCGTCCGGCACGTACCGGATCGGTGGCGATGTCACAGTCAACCGGCTCGGCTACGGGGCCATGCAGATCACCGGCCCGGGTGTCTGGGGTGACCCGAAGGACCCGGCCGAGGCGGTTCGCGTGCTGCGCCGTGCGGTCGAGCTGGGCGTGACGTTCATCGACACCGCAGACTCGTACGGGCCGTTCGTGTCGGAGTTGCTGATCCGGGAGGCGCTGCACCCGTACGCCGATGACCTGGTCATCGCGACGAAGGGCGGGTTCACCCGATCCGGGCCGGGCGACTGGCGGGTGGTGGGCCGCCCGGAGTACCTGCGTCAGCAGTGCGAGCTGAGCCTGCGCCACCTCCGTCTGGACAGCATCCCGCTGTACCAGCTGCACCGGATCGACCCGAAGGTGCCGCTCGCCGATCAGCTCGGTGAGCTGGCCCTGCTGCGGGAGGAAGGCAAGATCCAGCACATCGGGCTGTCCGAGGTGAGCGTCGCGCAGATCGAGGAGTCCCGGGCGATCACCACCATCGCGTCCGTGCAGAACCTGTACAACCTGGCCAACCGCAGCGCCGAGGACGTGCTGGAGTTCTGCGAGCGCAACGACCTCGCGTTCATCCCGTGGTTCCCGATCGCGACCGGTGAGCTGGCCCGACCGGGCGGCCCGCTGGACGCCATCTCCACTGCGCACGGCGCGTCGCCCGCGCAGCTCGCGTTGGCCTGGCTGCTGCGCCGCTCGCCGGTGATGCTGCCGATCCCCGGCACGTCCTCGGTGGCGCACCTGGAGGAGAACGTGGGCGCTGCCGACGTGCGACTCACCGACGACGAGTTCGAGGCGCTCGCCAAGGCGAGCTGACCCACCGTTCCGGACGCCGTCGGGTCACCCGGCGGCGTCCGGGCCTGGCTCGCGGGCGGCGCGCAGCGCCTCGGTCGCCTGGGCCAGCAGGCGAGCGGAGTCGGTCCGCCCGCTCACCTGCAACTCCACTTCGGTGTCTCCCGCCTGGATCCGGATGCTGGCCTCGGTGCGCTGCTGGTCCACCCAGGACTGGAGCAGGTTGAACAGCCCGGGAAGCAGCCCCTGGGCGAGCACCGCGATGATCACCGCGTCGCTGAATCCCGGCCGGCCCCCGCCGCCGCCGGCCGGGCGGACTCCCGGCCGGTACTCGGGGCGGCGGTGGATCCAGGTCAGCAGGTCGACCGACGGAGGCTGGCGCTGCCGGGGGCTGATGGTCAGCCGGACGGGTAGCCGGGCTGCGGTGTCGCTGTCGGTCACGGTCTGTCTCCCGGTCAGTCGGCGGCGGGTCGGAAGGTCACGTTGTCCCCGTCGGCGGTGGCGACGCCCGTGACCGTGAACGCGGTGTCGTCAGTGAACGGTGAGCTGCCGCCGAAGTAGGTGGTGGTGCCACTGGCCTCCACCCTGCCCTGGGTCTCGGTCGGGGTGGAGACCTGGGCGCTGGCTGGGCCGGTGAGTTCCACGGCGAGCTTCGGATACTCCAGGATCTTCCAGGTGATCTTCTGGGTGGAGCCGCCGTAGTAACGGAACGGGCAGCCCGGCGGGGCGGCGACCTTCTGCTTGGCGCACTCGTCCAACCAGGCGCGTACCTGCGCCTCGACGGCCTCGGTCGCCGCCGGCTTGAGCACCGGCGCCAGTTGCAGGACGGCGGCGGTCTCCCCCGGGCCGACCAGCATCGTCGTGCTCGGCGTCTCGCTGAGCGCACTGGACGGGCCGGTCGCTGTGTAGCCGCCGGGCAACAGCACCAGCGGGGCACCCTCGGTGGCGACAGGCAACTCCACCCCGTTGAGCCGTACCCCGGGGTCGGCGATCGCGGCGTTGAGCGGGGTCGGCCCGCCGCTCAACCGCCAGCCGTGGAACAGCCCGGCGGTGGTCTCGTCCTCGCGGCGCAGGGTGAGGGCGGCGGTCTCCCGCGCGTCACCCAGCCGGTACGCCACTGTGGCTCTGGCGCTGTCGCCGTCGCGCTCCAACGAGCTGATCTCGACGTCGGTCGGTGGTTGGTAGCCCTTGCCCCGCAGCAGTTGAGCGAGCAGCTTGGTGTCGCTGCCCTGGTCGGTCAGGTAGCCGAGCGCGGCCTCGCTGTCCCGATCGGCGAGCGCGGAGAAGTAGCCGTCGATCGCCGCCTGGGGCCGGAAGAACGCCCACTGCACCACGCCGAGTCCGCTGGTGCCGAGGCAGGCGGCCAGTGTGAGGGCGCCGACCAGCAGCCAGGTGCGGCGGGTGCCGACCGGACCGGAGCTGTTGAACAGCCCGTCGACGGTGACGGGCTGACCCGCCCCGGCGGGCGAACCCGCCAGCGGCGCCCGCTCCAACGCGTCGAGCCGCAGCTCGTGCGGCGGGTGGGTGGCGCAGACCGCCTCGTCCCAGCCGCTGCGGCCGGTCTCGAAGGACAGCCGTCGTTCCAGGATGCGCCGCAGGCCGTCGACGTGCCCGGTGAGCACCGCGCCGAGGTCGGCCCGGTACTCGGCCGCCCGCACGTCACGGGCGTGCAGTGGCAGCACCACGTACCGCATGGTGAGCAGCACCGGCCAGAAGAACACGAAGACCACGAAGTTGGTGCCCGGGTGTGGGAACGTCCGCATCAGCCAGGTCGGCAGGGCGTGCGCGAGGGTCAGTGGCAGGCCGACACCGCGGACGAAGGCGCTGGTGATCTCGTCCCCGGTGCGCCAGTGCACCAGCTCGTGGCTGAGCAGCGCGGCCACCTCGTCGTCCGGTTCGCCCAGCACGGCGGTGGTGACCACCACGTGCCGGGCGTACGTGCGCGCGTTGCTCAGGACCGGGTCGTCCTCCATGAGCAGCCTGGGCACGCTGGGCAGGCCGAGCCGTCGGGCGCAGTCGTCGAGCACGGGGCGCAGCCGCGCGTACTCGCGGCGGCTGGGCTGGCGCGCACCCGAGACGACAAGCAGACGGGGTTCGAGCAGCACCCGGTACAGCGTGTAGAGGACCCCGATCAGCGCCGCCGCGACGACAGTGCCAATCAGGCCGGTGAGCAGCGCGAAGGGCTCGTCGGCTACGCCCATCCAGGGCAGGGCCAGCACGGCGAGGAAGCCGACCAAAAAGCCGATGGCGAAACCGGCGATGCCGCCGAGCAACCCGCCGGAGCGGGTCAGGAACGCCTCGGTCAGCGAGCCGATGAGCGGGGCGTCGCGCAGCACCTGGGGCAGCTGGTCGTCGGCGCCGGTCCCGACGGCGAAGAGCCCGACGATGCCGAACGTGAGGCCGCCCCAGAACGCCAGGAGCAGCGCCACTGGCAGGTAGAACCAGGTCGCGAGGAACGCGCCGAGCACGCCGCGCCAGTCCCGCAGGATCCCGGCGCGCAGCCAGACCAGCGCGCTGGGATAGCCCGGTGGGCGGTCGGCGAACCCGCCGGTGGGTGGCGGGGTGTCGGCCGACGGCGGTTGGGCGGCCCGGACGTCGAGCTGCGGCACTGTCGGCGGGGTGTTCTCCGGCGGCACTGTGGGCGGCTCGGTCATGAGCGCTGCTCCCTCTCGGAGGATGGCGTCCACTGTCGGGAATGGACAGCCGGAGCAGGCTATCGAGGGCATCTGATGTCTGCCACACCGTTTGGGGGAATCGTCGCGCACCCGACACTCACCGTCGCGGGCCCGGTGCGGCGGTCCCCTCCGGGACCGCCGCAGCGCAGCGGGTCAGAGCGCGAGGCAGTGGGGTCGCACCGGGCCGTCGACCAGGGCACCACGCACGATGGTGTACGCCGTGCCGTCGAGCACCAGGCCGAGGTGCCCCACCACCCGCAGCGGGCAGTACGCCTGGATCAGCACGTTCGTCGCACCGTCGTTGACGGCGGCGTTCCCGGTCGGCCGGACCAACTCGTCCTGCACTGTGCGGATGGTGGTGTAGCGCACCGCGCCCGGGGTGTCGTCGCCGTCGTTGAGGTCGGCGAGGAACGCCGAGCCGATGCTCATCTGTTGGCAGGCCACCACGCCGGCGCAGCTGCCCAGGCCCAGGAACGCCACGATATTGGCGACGTACGTGCCGTACTGCGGTGTGCCCAGGCTGACGTAGCGGCCGACGGTGGCGGTGCCGCCGAGCCGCTTGAGGTAGTACCGGCTCACCAGACCCCCTTCGGAGTGGGCGACGACGTCCACCGTCGCCGCGCCGGTGTTGGCGCGGACCTGGTTGACGTAGCTGGCGAACGCGCGGGCCGAGGTGGGGATGTCGCCGAGGCCCAGCCCGGGCAGTTGGTAGATGAAGGCGCGGTAGCCGTCGGCGCGCAGGCGGGCGGCGATCGGCTCGTACGCGACGGCGACGCCGCTGAGCCCGCCGACCACGATGACGGGGTTGGCCGCCGCGGCGGCGGCGAAGGGTGTCGTGGGGGCGGCGGTGGCCGGGGCGGGGGCGGCGTTCGCCGTGGCGGTCGACGTGAGCAGCGCGGCGGTGGCGAGGGCCAGGACGAGGGCGGTCTTTCGGAGCAGCATCGCTGCACCTCCGGGGGGAGGCGCCCGGCGAACCGGGCAGGTGGGTGGGGGTGTCCGGTCGACCGTGCGACGATCATCCCCGCAACAATTCAGAAACGTCAATGACTTGTTACGCGTCGGTAACCCGTTGTTCCGACGGAGGCGTAAACGGTCATACCGCCACGCTCCATATCGGACACCGGCGCTGCCTGACATGCTGTGGCCGTGGCTGTCGACGAACCCACCGAGCGCGAGCTGAGGGTGATGCCGTGGTGGCTGGTCCTGGTCGGCCTGCTCGTCGCCGTCGCCCTGGGCTGGCTGGTGCTGGACCTGCTGCTCACCGAGGCCGACCGGGCCAGCCAACCGGACACCCGCGCCACGCTGCGCATCGACGCGATCCGCACCGGCCTGACCGTCGTCGCCGGCACCGGCGGAGGGCTCGCGCTGCTGCTGGCCGCCCGCCGCCAGTGGATCGCCGAACGCGCGCAGCGACACCAGGAGAACGTCGCCACACGGGACCAGGTGCACCGGGACCGGGTGCAGGCACACGCCGAGGCGGTGGCCGAGGCCGCGCAGCGCCACCAGGAGCGGCAGTCCGGGGCCGCCGAGCACGACGCGGCGGAGCGTCGACTGACCGAGCTCTACACCCGGGCGGTCGAGCTGCTCGGCAACGACAGCGCGGCGGTACGCCTCGGCGGTCTGCACGCACTGGAGCGCCTCGGTCAGGACAACCCGGGGCAGCGCCCGACGATCGCGGCGGTGCTCTGCGCGTACCTGCGGATGCCGGCGTCCGACGGCGAGCCGCGCGAGACGGAGGTCCGGCGCAGCGCGCAGCGCGTGCTCACCCGGCACCTGCGCGCTGACGACGTGGCCCACTGGCCGGAGCTGACGCTCGACCTGGCCGGCGCCACGCTCATCGACTTCGACGCCGCCGGCTGCACGCTCGTCGACGCGAACTTCACGGCGGCGGTGTTCACCGGTTCGACCACCTTCGCGGGCGCGACGTCGCGGGGGCGGCTGCTGTTCGGTGCGGCGACCTTCGGTGACGTGGTCTTCGACGGGCTCGTGGCCGACGGCGAGGTCGTCCTCGACGGCATCCGCGGCGGCGGCGCGGCCAACGTCGACGGCGCCGCCTTTCCCGGCGGTCTGTCCTGTCGGCGAGCCAGCTTCACCGGCCCGACCTCGTTTCGCCGGGTGACCTTCGGCCAGCCGACCAGCTTCGACCTGACCCGCTTCGAGGACGTCACCTCGTTCCGCGAGGCCGTCTTCGAGGGCGCCCTGTCGATGGAGCACACCGAGTTCGGCCGGTCGGCCAGCTTCCACGCCGTCCGCTTCACGAACATGGCGCTGTTCCGCTGGACGGTGTTCGGCGCGGAGGCGCTGTTCGACAGGGCCCGTTTTCTCGACGCGGCGAACTTCGGCCGGGCCCGGTTCCACAGCATGGCCAGCTTCCGCGACACGCAGTTCAGCCGGCCGCCGCAGGTAGAGCAGGCCCGGGCGGTGGCCGATCCCGGCCACCGCTGGCCGGCGGACACGACAGTGGAACGCCTCGACGACGAGTGGCTGCTGCTGGTCGACCGCTGACCGGTCGGACGGTCGTCAGCGCGGCGCGGCCGACTGGGCCGTCAGCGCGGCGTGGCTGGTGGACGCAGGCCGTCCAGTGCCACGCCGAGCACCCGGTCACGCTGCTCGGGTGACGGGAACTGGGCCATGGTGAGACCACTGATCAGCCGCACCACGTCGTCGAAGCCGATGTCGCCACGGACCACACCGGCGTCCTGTGCGCGACGCATCAGCGGCTCACCGGCGGAGAAGATCTCCGCCCGGCAGCTGGTGAAGATCTCGGAGTCGTGCAGCAGTTGCTCGGCGAGCGCCCGCTTGGTGGCGACGTACGCGACGAAGCGGTGCAGCCAGGCGACGAGCGCGTCCCAGGGCGGCAGCTCGGCCAGGCCCTCGGCGGAGTGGCACAGCGCCCGGACCTCCTCGACGTAGACGGCCTCGAACAGGTGCCGGCGGGTCGGGAAGTTGCGGTAGAGCGTGCCGATGCCCACGCCGGCCCGGCGGGCCACGTCCTCCAGGGAGGCGGCGGCGCCGTTCTCGGCGAACGCCTCGCGTGCCGCCACGATCAGGGCGTCGTAGTTACGCCGCGCGTCGGCCCGCTTGGGCCGCTGGGCGAAGACCTCGGGCGCCTGCCCCGCGCTGGTCATGACGTGCGTCACCTCACTCTATTTGCATCCGGAGGATGCCCTCCGCTAGCTTAGCGGAGGCACCCCTCCGGAATCCCGGAGGCCTGCCTCCGGTTACTCTACCTCGGGACCCGCCCGATCGCCGCCTGGCCACCCCGATCGCCCGGACCCCGACAGACCACCCCGTCCGACGACGGACGACAAGCCTTCATTCCCGTACGTAATCAGGGAGTTTCCTCTCGTGGCAGTGACCTCCCGACGCAGCTCGCGTCGGCTCACCTTCACCGTGCTCGCGGCCGGCGCCGGGTTCTTCGCGATGCTCCAGTCGCTGATCACCCCCGTGCTGCCGACCATCCAGCAGGACCTGCACACCTCCCAGAACACAGTGACCTGGGTCCTGACCGCCTACCTGCTCAGCGCGTCGATCTTCACGCCGATCCTCGGACGCGTGGGCGACATGATCGGCAAGGAGCGGATGCTCGTCGTCTCGCTCGCCGCCCTCGCCCTCGGCTGCCTGCTCGCCGCCATCGCGCCGAACATCGGCATCCTCATCCTCGCCCGGGTCGTACAGGGCATCGGCGGAGCGGTCTTCCCGCTGTCGTTCGGCATCATCCGCGACGAGTTCCCGGCCGCGCGGGTCTCCACCGCGGTGGCCGCCATCTCGGCCATCGTCGCCGTCGGCGGCGGTCTGGGCATCGTGCTGGCCGGCCCGATCGTCAGCACGCTGGACTACCGCTGGCTGTTCTGGATCCCGATGATCGTGGTCGGGCTGACCGCGGTGGCCGCGCACCTGTTCGTGCCCGAGTCGCCGGTCCGTACCCCCGGTCGCATCGACTGGCGCGCCACAGTGCTGCTCTCCGGCTGGCTGGTCGCGTTGCTGCTGCCGATCAGCCAGGGCGCCACCTGGGGCTGGACCTCCACCCGGGTGCTCGGTCTACTGGCGCTGGCCGTGGTCCTGCTGGTCGGCTGGCTGGTCACCGAGCTGCGCTCCAGCAACCCGCTGATCGACATGCGGATGATGCGCCTGCCCGGCGTGTGGACCACCAACCTGGTCGCCCTGCTCTACGGCGCGTCGATGTTCTCCATGTACGCGTTCCTCCCGCAGTTCCTGCAGACCCCTACCGCCGCCGGTTACGGCTTCGGGGCGAGCATCAGCCAGGCTGGTCTGCTCATGCTGCCGATGGTCAGTGCGATGTTCGTCGCCGGCGTCATCGCCGGGCGACTCCAGGCCGTCTTCAGCGCCAAGGCGCAACTCGCCACCGGTGCCACCTTCAACGTGGCCGCCTCCGCGATGCTCGCCACCGCACACGACACCCGCTGGGAGGTCGCCATCGCCGGTGGCCTGGTCGGCCTCGGCATCGGCCTGGCCTTCGCCTCGATGGCCAACCTGATCGTGGCCAGCGTGCCCGCCAGCCAGACCGGCGTGGCGACCGGCATGAACGCCAACATCCGCACCATCGGCGGCGCGATCGGCGCCGCAGTGGTCAGCGGCGTGATCACCGCCAACCCGCAGGCCAACGGCCTGCCCAGGGAGGCCGGCTTCACGATGGGGTTTCTCGTCCTCACGGCGATCGCCCTGGCAGCCGCGCTCGCGGCCCTCGCCGTCCCGTCCGCCCGGCGGCCGTCGGCCGGTCGCCGGCCGTCCGCCGCGACGATCGTCGAGTCGGAGCTAGCCGGCGAGTTCGCCACCATGCCGGCGACCCGCTGAGGAAACGTGTCGCAGCCCGGGCGGTTCGCCGCCCGGGCTGCTCCACGTCCAGGAGTACGCTGGCCGCTCCCCCACCCACCGACAGTCGTCTTTCAGGATGCGCCCATGTCCGAGTTGCTCACCGCCGACCGCATCGAGGAGATCGGCGCCCTCGGCTTCGAGAGCCCCGACCCGGCCGCGCTCGTCGCCGAACTGGTAGGTGCCGTCGACGAGGGTCGGGTAGCGGACCCCGACGACACCGGGTACGCCCTGCTGGTCGCCGCGGACATCCTGGAACAGGCCGGTGACCTGGCCGACGCACTCGCCCTGGCCACCCGCGCCATCGCCGAACAGCCGGACGACAACGCGTACGCCCGAGCGGTGCGCGGCGGTCTGCTGCTGCGCCTCGACCGCTCGGACGAGGGCATGGCCGAGCTGACCGCCCTGCGTCCGCTGCTGGAGACCGATCCCGCGGCCACGTACCTGATCGACGAGCTGGCCGAGTCCGGCCACGGCGACACGGCGTTGGAATGGCTCACCGGGGCACTGGACGCCATCCTGGAACGGACCCGCACCCAACAGCACGAATCCGAGGACGCCCAGGACGAGGCCGCCGCCATGATCTACGGCCTGGCCCAGCGACGCCACGACCTGCGCGAAGAGCAGGGTCTACCCCACGACGAGTACGACAACCTCGCCGACCGGCTGCGCGCCGCGAGCACCCACGCGCTCGACGCCCTCGACGACGGCCCGGCGACGCTGCTGTTCTGGCCGCAGGCGGAGTTCACCGCGCTGCTGCTGCGCTGGCCCACCCTGGTCGACAGCTACCCCGCCACCTGGGACGAGCACCGCGCCCAGATCGAACGCGCCCTCGTCGACGCCTCCGGGATGGGCGGCGCGGACCTGGGCGTGGTCGTCGGCACGGTCGCCGACCTGGCAGCCTTCGCCGAACGCACCGACAGCGACCCCACCAGCGAGGAAACCCTCGACGAGTACGCCGACAGCCTGGACGAGGCCGGCGTGAACGCCTGGCCACCCGGCCGCAACGACACCTGCTGGTGCGGCTCCGGCGCCAAGTACAAGAAGTGCTGCCTGCCGCGCTCGCGCGGCTGATCCTCCCCCGCCGGCTCGGTCCCTGCGGCCCCGGGAGCCTGCGGCCCCTGGAGGCCGTGTCCCTGGAGGCCGTGTCCCTGGAGGCCGTGTCCCTGGAGGCCGTGTCCCTGGAGGCCGTGTCCCTGGAGGCCGTGTCCCTGGAGAGCCTGATGCCTGTGAGTCATCACGATGACTCACAGGCATCACGTTCGACCACAACCGCCGGCACCCTCTTGAGCGCCGGCCACCGCATGAGCCCCGCGTATGATCGACACCCCGTTCGACCGTCCGGGCTCGACGATGGAGGCGATGGCGTGACCACACACGAGCAGCACGAGACGGTCGAGGACAGCCCTGTCGGCTGGGTCGCCAGCCACATCCGGCGCTACGTGAAGACCGACGGCGCGGACGGGGGCACCTTCCACGGCGTACCCTCGCTGCTGCTCACCACCCGGGGACGCCGATCGGGCACGCTGCGCCGCACGGCCCTGATGTACGGGCGCGACGGCGACAACTATGTGCTGGTGGCGTCCAACGGCGGCGCGGCCAGGCACCCCGCCTGGTACCTGAACCTGAGCGCCGACCCGGCGGTGGAGATCCAGGTCGGCGCGGAGCGGATCGTCGGTCGGGCCCGGACCGCGACCGGTGCGGAGCGCGTCCGGCTGTGGCCGGTGATGACGAAGGTCTTCCCGACGTACGCCCGCTACGCGAAGGAGACCGACCGCGAGATCCCGGTCGTCGTCATCGAACGCGAACCCGCCATGGATTGACACCTCTGGTCCGGCACGGGGGTGTCGCGCCGATCAGCGCGGATTCGAGCCGTGCGACCAGGGCGTCTGTGACGAGCGGAATCGCACGTCGCACTGGTGGTTGGTGGGTTGCTCTGTCACCACCCGTGGTCAATTGCCCAGCGCTCGGACCTTGGCGATCGTCTCCTGCACATGCTGCTTCGCGGGGTCACCACCCTGGGACGCCTGCGCGAGCGCCTGACGGTAGGAGTCGATCATGCTGATCAGCGGACCGGCGGCCACGCCTTCCAGCGCACCGGCGACGAGTGCCCGCGCCTCGGCCGCGTCTTGTGCTGCCGCTGCGGTCTTGGCCTTCGCCTCGTCCAGCTTCTGCGACGCCGCCGCCAACCTCGCGATGATCTGTGCTGCGCTCACGCGCACCTCCCCGTGATCGACCATCGCCTCCACCACCGCACCGGCAGAGACCACATGGGAGCGTACGAGATCCGCGCACCCAGCGCGACCGGCCGCCCGCTCCCGCGTCACCTCGTGGGCAGTGGTCCCTCCACGCGAGCAACTGTGCCCCGACCGAGTCCGTGTGGCGACCGAGATCTTGGACAGTTTCCGTTAGCTCGTAACGGAAACTGTCCACGATCTGGAGCGACGCGGGACAGCTGAGGTCGGGGTATCCCGATGGCACGGATACCCCGACTTCCGTGAACCCGAGTGGATCATGCCCTCCGGCGGGCCCGGACGGCCAGGCAGGGGGCTACGCCGACGGCGGGCCGCTCTGCGCCCGGCTGATCAGGTCGTGCAGCGGCTTGGTGCCGCTGCCGACCATCACACCCGTCACCACGGCGTCGACCCAGACTGCCACTCCGTTCCAGTCGGCACCGGCGACCGCGTGCAGAACGTAGAACCCGCCGGCGCTGGACGCCACTGTGGCCAGGCCGCTGGCGAGGCCCCACGCGACGATGGTGCGGTTCGCCTTCGCCCGCGCGACCTTGGCGGTGGCCACGGCGATCGCCTCGCGGTCGGCCTCGGTGGGGCCGTCGGCCCGGCTGGTCACGTCGGCCACCGTCCGGGAGAGCGCGGCCTCGGCGGCGCGTCCGGGAAGCCACCGCGAGAACGGTTCCAGGATCCGCTCGACCGCTGCGGCGAAGACCAACAGGGTGAGGAAGACACCTGTGGTGTCCTCGGGCTGGATCTTCGCCGCGGAGGCGCCGCTGCGCCAGATCAGCCAGCCCCCTACGGCGCCGACGGCGATCAGCCCGAAACCGGCGACCACCGCGCCCGGGCCGGCCTGCTGTGATGCCGTGACGACCGACGGCCCTGACTCCTGTTCGGAGCGAGGCGTCGCCGCTTCGGCGTTGACCGGCGGCGAAACGGCGATCCCGCCCCCTGCCGGCATCGGCTCAACCTCGGTGGACGTGTGTCCCTGCAATTCCCTGACCAACCTTTCGACCTACCGCTCAGGAGACGCCGAGGTGTGACGATCCGGAGCCCCGGCAAGCGCATTGCGCACCGATAGCGCTCGGGGCGCGAGACTACGGCACCGAGGCGGACACAATGGATGGCGGCGTCGTGTGCCCAGGTGGCCTGCCCGGCACGAACACGCTGACGACCGGCTGCGCGGCGAAGCGCAGACCGGATGTCAGGTCAGTCATCAGCGCAGGCCACGGACCATCAGCAGGTACGCGCAGTAGGCCATCGGCACCACCAGGAAACAGATCAGGAAACCGAGCGGCAGATATCGCGGCGGGGTGCCGGCGACCATCGCGGGCCGCCCCCACCGGCCCAGCACCAAATAGCCGCCGAAGAACGCCACCGCCGGCAACCCCGCGCAGATCCACGCGCCGAGGGTGAACCCGTCCACCAGACCGACCCCGGAGGCGAGCACCAGGATCAGCACGAGCACCCCGGCCGCCGCGCCGCACCCGGCGTAGACGGCGACCGCCCGCGCCAGCGGCGACCACGTCGGCAGCAGCGCTGGCCGCTGGGCCAGCAACTCCGTCTGCTGCCCGTGCCGGTCGGCCTCGTCGGCCATCCGCCGGGCCAGCTCCAACTCCACCGCCGGGTCGGCCGCCGCCGCGCGCTGCGCGGGCACCCCGCCGCCCGCCGGGCTCCCCGCCGTCGGCAGCGCCAGCCACGCCTCCCCCGCCGCCAACTGGGGGTACGCCCCGACCCCCGCCCGCCCCGGCGCGCCGGCTGCGCCGGCGACTTCCCCGTCCCCGGTTCCGGGTGCGGTGGGAGCGCCGGCAGCGAAGGGCGGGCCGGAGCTGGGAGCGGTGGGCACCCCGGCGCCGGACGGCGGGCTGGGCCAGGCGGCGGTCTCACCCGGCGTCCCCGGGGCCGGGGCAGGGGCAGGGGGTGGTTGGTCGATGCCGATGGCGCGGCCGAGCTGGTCGAGGCGCTGGCCCTGGGCGGTCAGCCGCTGCTGGAGGTAGTCGACGGCGGCGTGCAGGTCGCGGCGGCGCGCGGATTCGGCGGCGGCGTGCTGTTCCCCGGCGCGGTGCTGGGCGGAGAGTTGTCGGGCCAGCGCCGCGTACTCCTCGAAGGACACTGTCACCGCTCCCCGTCCGGGTCGTGCCCGTCGCCGACGAACGGAACGATCAGCCGGGTGCGCTGGTCGTGCCGGTCGATCAGCAGCGCCCGGTCGGGGCGGGGCGTGTAGGCCAGGTCGTGCGCTCCGAGGTGCATTGCCAGCTCGGCGCCGGGCACGTTGAGCGCGACCAGGCAGGCGACGTCGTCGCGGTTCTGGGTGCCGCCGAGGTCGTCGGCGAGCCGGCGCAGCCCCCGCCACCAGCCGAGCAGGTGCACCCCCTGGCCGGGGCCCTGACGCAGGACGGTACGCAGGTCGTCAAGACCGGAGCGGAACGTGGCGGGGTCGGTGGCCCCGAGGACGGGCGCGGCGGCGTCCATGCCGAACACCACAAGGTATTCGCGGCCGGTGGGCTCGACGGCCAGCGCGGCGATCCGGTCGCGCAGCCCGGCGGCGTCGAGGCGCTGCACCGGGTGGCCGGCGGCCCGCAGCAGCGTTTCGGTGTCGTCGGCGACCGGGTCGGCGGCGGTGACCAGGCAGGCCAACTGGAAGCGGGCGTCGCCGGGGGTGTGCTGGCGGGCCAGGCTGAGCGTCGCGGCACGCAGCACGTCCGCGCCGGCCGGTGCGGTGCCCACCACGGCGAGGTGCCGGCCGGGGGTGGTGTCCATCAGGAACAGTGCCGTGGTGCCGTGCACGTCGACGGTTCGGCCGACCAGGGCCATCGGGCGTCGACCACCGGGACGCAACCCGGCGAACGTGGTGTCGTCCTCGATCCGTGCGGCTTCGTACCCCTTGAAGACCGCTGGGGGCCGCGAGCCCGGCGGGCGGGCCTGCCACAGGTCGTGGCGTAACGCGGCGAGGTCCGCCGTGGCGGCGTGCGCGTCGGGGAAGCGCAGCACCGTGTCGGCGCCGACCGCGCCGGCGGCGGTGTTGACCACCGCGGAGCCGACCGGTAGGGCCGCGGCGGCGGCGTTGAGCTGGTCGAGCACTCCACCACCGCCGGGCAGCGCTACCCGCAACGCGAACTGCCCGAAGATCGCCTCGGCCCGACCGTAGAGGGCTTCGATGCCGGTCATGCTCTGGCTGGCGAGCACCAGGTGGATGCCGTACGAGCGGCCCTTGCGGGCCAACTCCTCCAGCAGGTCGACCGACTCGCGGGCCAGCGGGTCGTTGCCGGCGAGCAGCACGTGGAACTCGTCGATGACCGTCACGATGCGCGGCAGCGAACTGTCCCGGGGCAGGTCGGCGAGCTTGGTGACGCCGTGCCGTTTGAGTGCTGTGGCCCGGCGCTGCGCCTCCCGGCGCAGCTCACGCAGCACGGCGAGACCGTACTCGCGGTCGGATTCGATGCCGACGGCACGGGCGTGCGGCAGCCAGGACGGGTCCCGACCGGTGGGCACGAACTCGGTGAAGCTCACGCCCTCCTTGAAGTCGAGAAGGTAGAGCTGCAACTCGGCCGGCGAGTAGCGGGCGGCCAACCCGTAGAGGACGTCGAGGAGGAAGACCGTCTTGCCGGCGCCGGTGCGCCCACCGACCAGCCAGTGTGGGGTGGCGTCGTCGAAGGCGAGCGTCAGCGCGGTGCCGCCGGCCCGGCCGATCACCGTGCGCAGGCCGTTGCCGGCGGACTCGGCCCAACGCCCTTCGGGCAGCAGGTCGGTGAAGGGCAACGCGTCGGCGCGACGGGTGGCGGTGCCGAGGTGCTCGGCGAGCGCGCGTACCGAGGCGGGCGGCGGGTCGCCGTCGAGCAGAACGGGTACGGCGAGCCCGCTGCCGTCCGCGCTGAACGGGGTGCCGGGAGGGTCGCCGACGTGCGCGTACCCCTGGTTGAGCCGCACCGCTGTGGTGCCGCCCAGCGGCGGCGCGGTCTCGCCGGGCAGCCGGGACGGATGGCCGGCGAGCAGCACGCACACGGCGGCCGCCGGGCCGGCGTGGGTGAGCGCGGCGAGCCGGGCCAGCTCGCGCGGCGGCGGCGCGGCGGTGGCGACCACCACCAGCAGGCGACGGGCGGCGGGCTGACAGTGCTGCGCGGCGCGGGCGTGCTGCTCGGCGGCGTCCAGCAGCGCGGCAACCTCGGCCTCGCCGGTGGCCGGCGGGTCGAGCACCCCGGCGTCGAGCAGTGGTCGCAGTGGGCCGAAGGTGGCGCCGAGCGCTGCGGTGTCGATGCCGGCGACGCGGACCTGACCGGCCGGTGCGGTGGCGACGAGCCGCAGCACCAGCGCCCGCAGCAATCCGGCGACCTGCGGGTCCCGGGCGTCGGTGTCCACTGCGAGGTGGTGGCCGCCGCCGAGCGGGACCAGCACCGGAAAGGTGCCGTCCGCTGTGGACGCCTCGCCGATCCGCACCGCGGCCGGCTCGTCGGTCAGCGGGGTGACGCCCGGGGCAGGGGTTGCCAGTGCACCGCCGAGGCGGGCGAGGCGGGTCACCAGGTCGTCGGCGCCGACCGGCGCGACGGCGGTCGGCGCCGCCCCCAGGACGCTGCGGGCGGTGTCCAGATGTGCCCGGGCCGCCCGGTGGGAGTTGACCGCCTGCCCGTACGCCGACGCGAGCCTGCCCACCCTCTGCCCCCAACGCCACGGCCGCCTGGTCCCAGGAACCCTAACGGACACCGACGGCACGCGGACAGTCCTGCGAGGACGTGTCACGCCGGACCGGTCAGGCCGGGCCGCACGCCGCCGGGCCGGACCCGTCGGCGGCCCCGCAGCGGAACACCTCCACCGGCGCCGTCGCCACGTCGGGCACCTGCTCCACCCGCATCAGGGCCAGCCGCTTGTCGACCGGCTCCCCCGAGTCGGGAGTGAACCGGATCAGCCCGGCCACCCCCGGGTAGCCCTGACCGGCGTTCTGCCGGAGCACCTCCGCGTGCACGCCCACCGGGTTCACCGACTCCGGCTCCCAGCGTTGCCGGGGGTCGGCGTGGTGCAGTCGGGCGGCGAGGCTCTCCACCGCCCGGACCAGCATCATCGACGCGTCGTAGGCCAGGCTGACGCGCTCGCCGACCTGTTCCTCCGAGCCCGGCCGGCAGCGCGGCGGGTCGAGCAGGTCGTCGGCCTGGATCCAGGACAGGAAGCTTGCCCGCGCGTCGTCGTCGCGCCGGTCCTGGGCGGCCCGCAGCGCCGCGCAGGTGGCCAGGGCCGCCTTGGAGACGTACGTGACGGGCAGGTTCCCGGGCGCGGCGGCGCGCAGACCCGGGTTGGCCATGTACCTGTTGGCCGAGTCGTCGGCGACGAGGTGTCGGGGCGGGTTGCCGCCGCACTCGCGCAACGCCCGCAGGAAACCGTC
The DNA here is from genome assembly GCF_022230925.1 of Micromonospora alfalfae. Taxonomy (GTDB): domain Bacteria; phylum Actinomycetota; class Actinomycetes; order Mycobacteriales; family Micromonosporaceae; genus Micromonospora; species Micromonospora alfalfae. Next base: position 23,834 of record NZ_JAKKFH010000006.1, read on the forward strand.
GAACTCCGTCCATCGGCCCGCGTAGAAGAGCATCCCGGGGTAGCCGCACTCGTCGGTCAGCCGCTGCCCGGTGCGCCACTCGTCCAGGCGGGTGATCCGGGTGCCGAACTGTTGTCGGAGCCCGTCGACGAGGGTGCCCACGTAGAGGTCCTCGGTGAGCGAACTGCCCTCCAGGGTGGTGTAGAAGACGTGCGCGTCGTCGACCTTCAGCACCTGCTTGGCGTACGCGTCGACAAGCTTCACCTGGTCCTTGTTCGGTGCGGAGATCTGGAGGTAGAGGCGGGAGTTGGCGTCCATCCTGTCGGCGGAGAGGGTGGGCGCCAGCACCGGCAGCCCGACCTGGTTCAGCTCGCGCAGCGCGCGGGCGGTGCTGGTGCGGCTCTCCACCAGCCCGACCACCCCGAGCACAGTGGGGTCGTCCCGGGCCAGCTCGGCCAGCATCGCCACGGCGCGATCGGCGTAGATCATCTGGCGGCCACCGTTTGCCACCACGATCCGCAGCAGCGCCGCGCCGTCGGCGCCGGCCGACTCCTTCAGCAACGCGTACTGGGCGGTGGCCATCCCTTCGAGCTCCTCGCGCTCGGAGACGTACGACTCCTCGTCCGCGCGGGTCCGGTTGCCGGTGAGGGTGCCGAGGTAGACCAGGGTGAGGAAGGGCCGTCGTCGGTCGCTGCGCTGCCAGACCTCCTCGGCGGCGCGGTTCTGCGCGAAGATGCGCTCTTGAACTGTGCGCAGCCGGTCCTGGCCGGGGTCGTTGTTGAACACCTGGGCCGCGCTGTCGCTGTAGCCGACACACTCGCCGCTGCCGACCACCTCGACCGAGACCTTTCCGGTGAGCGAGGGGTGACAGCCCGGCCCCCAGCGGCTGGCCACCCAGAGGCCGAGCACCGCCACCAGCACCAGGCACAGCGCCGTCGGCAGGAAGCGCCGCGACCACCACGGCGGGTCGGGCGCGGAGAAGGGCCGCAGCCCGCCACGTGACGGTGGGCCGGTGTCGGTCTCGTCGGGGCGCAGCGCCACCAGCCAGGTGGCCGGGCGGCGCAGCCGTCGCATCTCCGGCAGCGCCCCGGCCCACTCGTCGTACGCCTCGTCGGCCTCGGTCAACGGGTGCGGTTCCGGCAGGTCCGGTGGGGGTTGCCCACCGGACGCGACGATCAGCAGCGGGTCGTTGCGGCCGGTCTCGGTGCGGACGTCGCCGAGCAGGCGGACCAGCTCCCCGCCGACGTTGCCGGGGGCGACGTGATCGATCAGCAGAGCCGGGTACGCGGTGCGCCGCCAGTCCGACGGGCGCCAGGGCCGACGCCGGTACGCCTGCCGCAGGTCCTCCAGGAACGCGTGCAGCAGCAGCTTGTTGACCTGGTCGGGTTGCTCCCCGTCGCGCCAGCCCGCGGTGAGGCGCTCGGCGAAGCCGAGGAAGGTGACCGACTGCCGGGGCGCCAGATACTGCTGGCGCATGAACCAGTTGTAGTGCCGCCCGAGCACCGGCACCCGACCGGAGACGGCAGCCCGGAAGACCACCCCCGGCACGGCGCGACGGACCAGCCAGAGCAGCACCTGGGAGGCGATGCTGACCGCGTCGCCGCCGGAGGGCAACGCCTCCGGCGTGCGCGGGCCCCTGCGGTCGCGCAGCCGGCGGACCAGTGCCGCGCGGCTGTCGTCGGCGTCGATGCCCAGGTTGAGGCTCTGCTGCATCAGCCAGTCGGCGAGCGGATAGTGCCGGAAGCGCAGCCGGGCGGCGCCGAAGGCCTCCAGGGAGAGCTGCCGGTGCAGCTCGCGCAGCAGCGCCGGCACGTCCCCCGCGCCGGGCGACGCGTCGGCGTCCAGCACGGCGTGCGGGACCCGCCGCCGGGGGCCCTGGCCGAGGAACCGGCGCAGCGGCACCATCAGATCCGCGGTGTCGGAGCGGACCAGCCACACCAGCGGGAGCCGGCGGTCGCCGCGACGGGGTCGCCGCAACAGCCGGGCGAGCAGCGCGAACAACTCCAGGCCGCCGGCCGGCAGCCGTTCCCGACCTGCTGTCGCCTGCCGTTGGCCGATCACCTCTCGCCTGGGCAACTCCGAGCGCCGCACGTGTCACCTCCGATCAACACAGTGTGACCTTGCGGTGCAACGCACGCCAGGGGGCGACGACCGACGATGGGTGTGGCGACCGGCGACGTTCACAGTTGTCGATTAAGTTGGCCTGGCGAACACCCGATGGAGGGAGTCCACCCCGTGCGACGAGTCCTCACGGCGGCCACCACCGCCCTGACCCTCACCACCGCCGGCACCATGCTCGCCGGCACCCCCGGCCAGGCCGCCCCGACGGGCTGGGGCCGTCCGGTCGTCTCCGCAGCGCCGCAACCCGGCGCGCCCGGACTGGGCGACAGCTACTTCCCCGACTACGGCAACGGCGGCTACGACGTCGAGCACTACGACGTCCGGCTGCGCTACGAACCGGCCACCGACCTGCTCACCGGCACCACCACCATCCTCGCCACCGCCACTGAGGACCTCTCGACGTTCAATCTGGACTTCCTGCTCGACGTCGAGTCGGTCCGGGTGAACGGTTGGGCGGCGAGCACCAGCACCGCTGGGGCGCACGAGTTGGTGGTCACCCCGGCCCGCACCGTGACCCGGGGCCAGCAGCTCACCATCGTCGTGCGTTACTCCGGTGTCCCGTCGGAGGCCCTGGTCAACGGCTACACCGCCTGGACGCGTACCGACGACGGCGCCCTCGCCGTCGGCGAGCCCGAGTCGGCGTGGTGGTGGTTCCCGAGCAACGACCACCCGCTGGACAAGGCCACCTACGACATCTCGGTGTCGGTGCCCACCGGCGTCGAGGTGATCAGCAACGGCGTGCAGCCGAGGCCGCCGCTGGCCGAGGCCGGCAACCGCACCCGGTGGATCTGGCGGACCACCTCCCCCACCACCACCTACCTGGCCTTCATGGCCATCGGCCAGTACGACATCGTCACCGACACCGCCCCGAGTGGCCAGCCGGTGATCAACGCGTACAGCACGTCGCTGGGGGCGCTCGGGCCGGCCGCGCGGGCCAGCATCGAACGGACCGCCGAGATCGTCGACTGGGAGAGCGGGCTCTTCGGCCCGTACCCGTTCGAGGCGCAGGGCGGCGTGGCCGGGCCGGTCGACGGGATCAGCTTCGCGCTGGAGACGCAGACCCGCCCGGTGTACGGGCCGGGCTTCTGGCGACGCGGCGCCAACACCTACGTGGTGACGCACGAGCTGGCCCACCAGTGGTTCGGCGACTCGGTATCGGTGGCCGACTGGCGCAACGTCTGGCTCAACGAGGGCTTCGCCTCGTACGCCGAGTGGCTCTGGTCGGAGGAGCAGGGCGAGGGCACCGCCCAGGAGGTCTTCGACTTCGCCTACGCCAGTTACCCGGCCGACGACGGGTTCTGGCAGGTGCTGCCCGGCGACCCGGGCGCCGCTCGGATCTTCGACAACGCCGTCTACGACCGGGGCGCGATGACCCTGCACCAGCTGCGGCTGGCGGTCGGCGATGACGCGTTCTTCGAGATCCTGCCGACGTGGACGGCCGAGCGCCGGTACGGCAACGGCACCATCGAGCAGTTCCAGGCACTGGCCGAGCGGATCTCCGGACTGGACCTTGACGACCTGTTCACCACCTGGCTGTTCACCGCCGGCCGGCCCGACGTGGCCAGCGCCGCCCGTAAGGCCGCTCCGCCGACCGAGCCCAGGTCCTGGGACAAGATCCGCGAGTCGCACCACCTGATGTCGCACTAGCCCCACCCGCCCGCGTCGATCATGGACTTGTGGTGCCTCACAGATGAGGCAAGGGCGTACCTTCTGCCCACCACAACTCCATGATCGACCGGCGGGGTCGGAGCAGCCTGGCCGGCGGCAGGGTTTACGGGGTTGAAGCTCCTGCCTCTTCGACGGCGCGGATGTGCCGGTACGCGAACCAGAGCGGCGGGAACGCCCCGACCGCGAAGGACAGGTCGACGACAGTCCAGAACCAGGGGATGTCCCGGATCGGGCCGCAGATCAGCGCCAGCGGAATGATGCCCGCGCAGGCGATCATGCCGACCTGCACCACCCAGACGTTGCGCACCGGGTCGCGCAGCGGCCCCCAGAAGGCCACCGCCAGCACCAGGTGGGCGAAGGCCAACCAGTCGGTGCCGTAGAGCAGGAACGGGTAGTCCTCGCCGGCCGTCACGAGCCCGGTGTGCACCCGCTCGATCCAGGCGACAAGCGCGGGCAGTTGGCCGGCGAGCGGGTCCAGTGCGCGCAGCAGCCAGCGCACCTCGATCTCCAGCGGAAACGCTGTGACACCGCTCAGGAAGAGCCCGATCAGCACGACCCACAGCCATCGGCGAGTCCGCCGTAGGCGTTCCTCGATCTCCATGATCGCAGCGTAACGATGATCTTCGTGTCGCCCTGTCCCGGAAGCCGGCCGCCGAGGGTGACAGCTGTCTCAGCGGTTCGTTACCGGCCCGGCGGTGACCAACTCCCGGAGCCGCACCCCGCCCGACCGCACCGCACCGGCTTCGGCGGGCGCGATGACGCAGACCGCACCGGTGGGCCGGACCATGCGGGCGGCCCGGAACGCCGCTCGTCGTACCGGATGACGAGGTCGCGGAACGACGAGCGCGAGGGTCGCCGCGCGGCCGCGCTGCCGGTCCAGGGCGACGCCGGCCGCCGTCGTGGCGATCGCCGCCGCGGCGCCGGCGAGGACGAGCGTCTGCCGGGGCCCGGCGTGTTCGGCGAGCCAACCGAGCAGCGGGGCGCCGACCGCGGCGGAGACCGAGCCGGTGACAGCCAGGGCGGCGAGCACCCGGCCCCGCATCGCGCCGTCGGTGTCGAGCTGGGCGCGGGTGCCGACTGTGGTGTCGATGACCACAGCGGCGGCGGCGATCGGCAGGATCACCGCGGCGAAACTCCAGGTGCCCGGTGCGAGGCCGGCGACGATCTGCAACCCGCTGGCGAGCAGGCCCGCGACGACAAGCGTCCGGTAGCCCAGCGAACGCCGTCGGGCCGCGACGAGCGCACCCACCACAGTGCCGACAGCGAACACCGTCGACAGCAGGCCGTACCCGGAGGCCCCGGCGTCCAGCGGACCGTCGCTCATCGCGGCCATGGTCACCTGGTAGTTGCGGCCCAGGCTGCCGAGCACGAACGACAGGGCGAGCGCGAGGAGCAGCACCGGCTGCCCGCGCAGGTAGGCGAACCCGGCGCGGACACCGCCCCGGGTCCGCCCGGCGTCCGGCACCGGGAGGCCGGGCACCGCTCCCGGGCGTACGGCGAACAGCGCCACCACCACGGCGGCGAAGCTGGCCGCGTTGATGCCGAACAGAAGGGCGGGTCCGACGGCGGCCACCACCACCGCGCCGAGGCTCATGCCGAGGATGCGGCCGGCGGAGTTGGTGAGCGAACCGAGCGCCAGCGCGTTGCCCAGCGTCTCCCGGTCGACGAGGCTGGCGGCCCAGCGCCCCATCACCGGGCCTTCGATCGCCGAGACGGCACCGGTGGCCAGCGAGATCGCGAAGATCAGCGGCAGGCCGCCGACCCCGGTCAGGGCGACCGCCGCCAGTCCGGCGGCGAGCGCCGCGTGGGCGCCCTGGGCGGCGATCAGCAACGGGCGGGCGGGCAGCCGGTCGGCCAGCACGCCACCCCAGACGCTGAGCAGCAGCGTGGGCGCCGCCTGGAGCAGCACGGCGAAGCCCATCGACGTCGCCGAGCCGGTTTCCTTCAGGACGTACCAGTTGACCCCGAGGACCTGCATCCACGTGCCGATGACGGAGACGAAGCCGGCGAGCGCCCAGATCCGGTAGTTGCGGTGGCGCAACGCGGCGAAGGTGGCACCTCTGGCCACGACGAACCTCCAGCAATCGGCAGCATGCTCACTCAGACCGATCGCGGCGCGGTTCGGCAGCCGACAAGTCTTGCCGGCTTAAACCTCTTTGCCCACATTTGTGAGAGGCTTCACCAGCGGGAATGCCCGGCCGGTGCGGCGGCGGACCTGCCGCACCGACCAGACAACCGCACCTCAGCGAGCGGCGAGGGCCTGCGCGGCCGGGCCCACCGGGGCCGGCAACGCACCGACACCGCCCAGATAGCCGTGGATGGCGGCGGCGACCGCCCGCCCCTCGGCGATGGCCCAGACGATCAACGAAGCGCCCCGGTGCATGTCACCAGCCACAAACACCCCGTCGGCGTCGGTCTGCCAGTCGTCGCGAGCGTCGATCGCGCCCCGAGGGTTGCGGGCCACACCGAACTGGGCCAGCAGCGGCTGCTGCTCGGTGCCCTCGAAGCCGATCGCCAACAGCACCAGATCGGCCGGCAACTCCCGCTCGGAGCCCGGCACCACAGTGACGACCCGCCGGCCGTCGCGCTTCTCCACTGTCACCTCGGCGATCCGCACCGCCCGCACCTGGCCGGCACCGTCGTCAACGAACTCCTGCACCGCCACGGCGAAGACCCGCTCGCCGCCCTCCTCGTGCGCCGGGTAACTGCGCAGCACCCACGGCCAGGTCGGCCACGGATCCCGTGCCTCGTCGCGCTCCTGCGGCGGCTGCGGGTACAGGTCGAGCTGGTGCACGCCCGCAGCGCCCTGACGGTGCGCCACGCCGAGACAGTCGGCCGCCGTGTCACCTCCGCCGATGATCACCACGTGCTTGCCGGCCGCGTCGATCGGCGTGCCGTCCGGCAACACCGCCGGCGCCAGCCGACGCTCGGCGGTGGCCACCACGCCGGCCTGGTCGGTGGCCGCCGTGGCGACCGCGCGATTCGCCGCGACCAGGTGCGCCATCGCCTGGTGTACGCCCCGAAGCGCCCGCCCCGGGGTCTCGGGGGTGTCCCGGCCCTGCAACGCCCCACAGGCCAGCAGCACCGCGTCGTGCTCGGCGCGCAACTGCTCGGCGGTGACGTCCACCCCGACGTTCACGCCGGTGCGGAAGCGCACCCCCTCGGCGGTGAGCTGGGCCAGCCGGGCATCGATGTGCCGCTTCTCCAACTTGAAGTCGGGGATGCCGTACCGGAGCAGGCCACCGATCGCGTCGTCGCGTTCGTACACAGTGACCGAGTGACCGGCGCGGGCCAGCTGCTGGGCGGCGGCGAGGCCGGCGGGCCCGGAGCCGACGACGGCGACCGACCGGCCCGACGGCGCCGGCACCGGGTGGGGGGTGAACCCGCGCGCCGCGGCGGCGTCGGCGATCTCCACCTCCACCTGCTTGATGGTCACCGGTTGACCGCCGGAGATGCCGAGCACGCAGGCCGCCTCGCAGGGCGCGGGGCAGAGCCGGCCGGTGAACTCCGGGAAGTTGTTGGTGGCGTGCAGCGACTCCACAGCGGCGTCCCAGTTGCCGGTACGCACCAGGTCGTTCCAGTCCGGGATGCGATTGCCCAGGGGGCAGCCGTCGTGGCAGAACGGGATGCCGCAGTCCATGCATCGGGTGGCCTGCTCACGGACCAACTCCTCGCCGGCCGGCGGGTACACCTCCCGCCAGTCGCTGATCCGCACCGGCACCGGCCGGCGGGCCGGCAGCCGCCGGTCGTAGCGCAGGAAACCGTTCGGGTCAGGCACGTGCCACCTCCTGGGCAGCCACCCGCGGGGCGGGCGGCACCGGCATCGCCGGCACAGCGGGCGCGGTCAGTTCCGTCATGACCGCGTCGTCGACGTCGCGGCCGGCTGCTTCGGCAGCCCGCATGATCTCCAGCACCCGGCGGTAGTCGCGGGGTACCACAGCGGTGAACTCGGCCACCGCCTCCGGCCACCGCTTGAGCAGCTCCTCGGCGACAGCCGACCCGGTCTCGGCCACGTGCCGTTGGACCAGTTCGTGCAGGAGCGACTGCTCCTGCTCGCCCAGCGGCAGCAGGTCGACCAGCTCCGCGTTGACCCGGGCCCGGTCCAGGTGGTGCACGAACGCCGTGCCGCCGGACATGCCCGCGGCGAAGTTCCGGCCGGTCGCGCCCAGCACCACCACAGTGCCGCCGGTCATGTACTCGCAACCATGGTCACCGACGCCCTCGACAACGGCGACCGCGCCGGAGTTGCGCACCGCGAACCGCTCCCCCACCCGGCCGCGCAGGAAGACCTCGCCCGCAGTGGCCCCGTACAGGATGGTGTTGCCGGCGATGATCTGATCCTCGGCCCGCTGCCCCGGCTCGGCGTCCGGGTCGAGGAACGGCGCGGCGGCGTCCGGACGGACGATGAGCCGACCCCCGGAGAGGCCCTTGCCCACGTAGTCGTTGGCGTCGCCGTGCAGGCGCAGTGTCACCCCGCGCGGCAGGAACGCGCCGAACGACTGCCCAGCCGTGCCGTGCAGCACGAACTCGATGGTGTCCTCGGGAAGACCGGCGCCACCGAAGCGACGGGTCACCTCACCGCCGAGCATCGCGCCGACGCTGCGGTGCTCGTTGCGCACCGCCACCTCGACCCGCACCGGCGCTCCGTCCGCCAGAGCCGGACGGGCCAACGCGATCAGCTCGTTGTCGAGCGCCTGCTCCAGGCCGTGATCCTGGGCGCGGACCCCGCGTCGGGCCGCGCCGGCGGGCAGCTCCGGCAGGTGCAGGACGGGCGCCAGGTCCAACCCGTGCGCCTTCCAGTGCGTCACCGCGGGGGCCACGTCGAGCAGCTCCGACTGCCCGATCGCCTCCTCGATCGACCGGAAACCCAGCTCGGCCAGGTACCCCCGGACCTCCTCGGCGAGGAAGAGGAAGAAGTTCTCCACGAACTCCGGCTTGCCGGTGAAGCGCTCCCGCAGCACGGGATTCTGGGTGGCGATGCCGACCGGGCAGGTGTCCAGGTGGCAGACCCGCATCATCACGCAACCCTCGACGATCAGCGGCGCTGTCGCGAAGCCGAACTCCTCCGCGCCGAGCAGCGCCGCGACCAGCACGTCCCGGCCGGTCTTGAGCTGGCCGTCGACCTGCACAGTGACCCGGTCACGCAGCTTGTTGAGCAGCAGCGTCTGCTGCGCCTCGGCCAACCCCAGCTCCCACGGGGTGCCGGCGTGCTTGAGCGAGTTCATCGGGGAGGCGCCCGTGCCGCCGTCGTGGCCGGAGATCAGGATGACGTCCGCCTTGAGCTTCGCCACCCCGGCGGCGACGGTGCCGACGCCGACCTCGCTGACCAGCTTGACGTGCACCCGGGCCGCCGGGTTGACGCACTTCAGGTCGTGCACCAACTGGGCGAGGTCCTCGATGGAGTAGATGTCGTGGTGCGGCGGCGGGGAGATCAGACCCACGCCGGGGGTGGCGTGCCGGGTCCGGGCGATCCACGGCCAGACCTTGTTACCGGGCAGCTGACCGCCCTCGCCCGGCTTGGCGCCCTGGGCCATCTTGATCTGAAGGTCGTCGGCGTTGACCAGGTATTCGCTTGTCACACCGAAGCGGCCACTGGCGATCTGCTTGACCGCCGACCGGCGGGCCGGGTCGTGCAGCCGCTCGACGTCCTCGCCGCCCTCACCGGTGTTGGACTTGCCGCCGAGGCGGTTCATGGCGATGGCGAGCGTCTCGTGCGCCTCCGCCGAGATGGACCCGTACGACATGGCGCCGGTGGCGAAGCGCTTGACGATCTCGGTGGCTGGCTCGACCTCCTCGATCGGCACCGCCGGACGGACCCCGGTACGCAGTGTGAACAGCCCGCGCAGCGAGCCGGCCTGCGCGGCGAGCGCGTCGACCTTGGCGGTGTACTGCCGGAAGACGTCGTACTGCCGGCTGCGGGTGGCGTGCTGGAGCAGGAAGACCGTCTCCGGGTTGAACAGGTGCAGCTCACCCTCGCGACGCCACTGGTACTCGCCACCGACCTCCAACCGGTCGGAGGTGGCGGTGCCGGCCGGCGGCCAGGCCAGCGCGTGCCGGGCGGCCACCTCGGTGTGCACGCCGGCGAGACCCACCCCGCCGATGCGGCTGGGGGTGCCCCGGAAGTAGCGCTCGACCAGCCGGCTGTCCAGGCCGACCGCCTCGAAGACCTGCGCACCGCAGTACGAGGAGACCGTCGAGATGCCCATCTTGGACATGATCTTCAGGACGCCCTTGCCGAGCGCCTTCGCGTAGTTGCGCACCGCCGCGGCGGGCTCCACCCCGGCCAACGTGCCAGTGGCGATCATGTCCTCGACCGACTCGAACGCCAGGTACGGGTTGACCGCCGCCGCGCCGTAGCCGATCAGCACCGCCGCGTGGTGCACCTCCCGGCAGTCCCCGGACTCGACGATCAGCGCCGCCCGCGTACGGGTCTGCTCGCGGACCAGGTGCTGGTGCACGGCCGCGGTGAGCAGCAGCGACGGGATCGGGGCCAGGTCGGCGTTGGAGTCCCGGTCGGAGAGCACCAGGATGCGCACGCCGTCCTCGATCGCCTCGGAGACGTGCCGGCAGATCTCGGTCAGCCGCGCCTTGATCCCGGCGGCGCCCTCCCGGATCCGGTACAGCCCGGAGACCCGGACCGCCTTGAAGCCGGGCAGGTCGCCGTCCTCGTCGATGGAGAGGATCTTCGCCAGCTCGTCGTTGTCGATGATCGGGTGCGGGAGCACGATCTGCCGGCAGCTCGCGGCACCCGGGTCGAGCAGGTTGCCCTCCGGCCCGATCGTCGACGCCAGGCTGGTCACCAACTCTTCGCGGATGGCGTCCAGCGGCGGGTTGGTGACCTGGGCGAAGAGCTGGTGGAAGTAGTCGTAGAGCAGCCGCGGCCTTGTGGACAGCGGCGCGATCGGGGTGTCCGTACCCATCGAACCGAGCGGCTCGGCGCCGGTGCGGGCCATCGGACCGAGCAGGATCTTCAGCTCTTCCACCGTGTAGCCGAAGGTCTGCTGCCGACGGCGCACCGAGTCGTGCGTGTAGACGGTGTGCTCGCGGGCCGGCAGGTCGTTCAGCTCGATCAGCCCGGCGTGCAGCCACTCGCCGTACGGCTGGGCCGCGGCCAACTCGGACTTGATCTCCTCGTCGTGCACGATCCGCCCGGCCACTGTGTCGACCAGGAACATCCGGCCCGGCTGGAGCCGCCCCTTGGCGACCACGTGGGCCGGGTCGAGGTCGAGGACGCCCGCCTCGGAGCCGAGCACCACAAGCCCGTCGTCGGTCTGCCACCAGCGCCCCGGGCGCAGCCCGTTGCGGTCCAGCACCGCCCCGACGATCTCGCCGTCGGTGAAGGCCACCGACGCCGGGCCGTCCCACGGCTCCATCAGGCTGGCGTGGAAGCGGTAGAAGGCGCGCTTGGCCGGGTCCATCCCCGGGTCGTTCTCCCAGGCCTCGGGGATCATCATCAGCACCGCGTGCGGCAGGCTCCGCCCGGCCAGGTGCAGCAGCTCCAGCACCTCGTCGAAGTTCGCCGAGTCGGAGGCTGCGGGGGTGCAGACCGGGAAGACCCGCCGGATGTTCCCCGGCACGTTCGGCGAGCGCAGAAGCGCCTCGCGCGCCTGCATCCAGTTGCGGTTGCCCCGGATCGTGTTGATCTCGCCGTTGTGGGCGATGAACCGGTACGGGTGCGCCAGCGGCCAGGACGGGAAGGTGTTCGTGGAGAAGCGGGAGTGCACCAGCGCGATCGCGCTGTCCACCCGCTCGTCGCGCAGGTCCGGGTAGAACGCCGGCAACTGGTCGGGCGTGAGCATGCCCTTGTAGACCATGGTGCGGCTGGACAGCGACGGGAAGTACGCCGGAACACCACGCTCGGCGGTTTCCCGTTCGGCCTGCTTGCGCAGGCAGAACGCCACCCGGTCCAGGTCGAGGCCGCGCAGCGGGGAGCCGGCCGGCCCGTCGGGCGCGTCGGTGAGGCGGTGCGCGGCCAGGAAGAGCTGCCGGACCCGGGGCATCGCCGCCAGGGCGGTCTCGCCCAGGTCACTCGGGTCGGTCGGCACGTCCCGCCAGCCGAGCACGTCGGCACCCTCGACCAGTGCGTACTTCTCGACCACCCGGCGGGCTCGCGCCTCGGCGGCATCGTCGTCGGGAAGGAAGACCAGCCCCGTGGCGTACTCGCCGGCCGGAGGAAGCGCGACGTCGGCCACCGCGCGCAGGAACGCGTCAGGCACCTGGATCATGATGCCGGCGCCGTCGCCGGTGTTCGGCTCCGCGCCACGGGCGCCCCGGTGGTCCAGCCGACAGAGCGCGCCGAGCCCATTGGCGACGACCGAGTGTGAACGCCGGCCGTGCAGGTCCGCCACGAAGGCCACGCCGCAGGCATCGTGCTCCTGCGCTGGGTCGTAGAGGCCCTGGGCGGACGGATGGGGGTGGGGCGTCGGGGACGCCTGTGGGCTGTGCGGGTGCGGCTGTTCTGTGTCCGCGTACGGCTGAGCCACCGGGCCTCCTGTCGTCACTCAGGTTGGATCATGGTGGGGACGACGTCGGCCCGTGGGTCTATTGAGTCTACGTTAGGGCCGGGGTCGCACGGCCACCCGAGATTGATCACACCGTCCACTGGCTGGGACGTGTAGTCTCGCGCGGTGGATCCGCTACACAAGCACGTCTTCGACCGGTTGGAACGCTTCTACGACGCGGTGCCCCGCGACGTCGCCGGTGCGGAGGAGCATGGCGCGCTGGTGTTGTTCGTCCGCGAAGGCGCCGGTTGGCCGTTCTACGCCCGTCCCCGGATCGACGCCACTGAGCCGCCGTCGCTGGCCGACGTGGTCTCGGTTCGCGAACGCCAGCGGAAGCTGGGCCTGCCAGAAGCGTTCGAGTGGGTGCACGAGACGACCCCGGAGTTGCTGGCGGTGGCCCGCTCGGCGGGGCTCAGCGTGCTGGAGGCGCCGCTGATGGTGCTTGACCCGAGCGCGCTGCCGGACCCGGCGACGCTCTCCGACGCGGCGGTACGGGTGCTGGCAGCTGACTCCCCCGGCTTCGCCGCCGATGTCGCCGCACGACGTGCGGTGGCAGCGGTGGCATTCGCCGCGGCCGGCACCGCGCCCGGCGAGGCGGGCCCGGCCGAACGCGACGCCGCCGTCACCGAACTCGAACTGGCCGCGCTCGACGAGGAGCGTGCCCGGATCGCCGACGGGCGACGGATCTCCGCGCTGGCCGGCACGCCGACCGAGGGCGCGCTGGCCAGCGGCATGGCGATGCGGGTGCACGACGTCGCGGAGATCGCCGGGGTGGCCACCCTGCCGTCCGCCCGGCGACGCGGGCTGGGCGCCGCGCTCACCGCCACCCTGGCCCGGGAACTGCTGGCCGCCGGCACCGAGCTGGTCTTCCTCTCCGCGGGCAGCGAGGAGATCGCGCGGGTCTACCTGCGGGTCGGCTTCCGCCGAATCGGCACCGCCTGCATCGCCGAACCCGCCGCCCTCATCCCCTGACCTGCCCCACTGCGCTGACCTGCCTCGCGTCCGAGGTCAGGTCGGTGGGCGCCACTGGGCGGCGGAGGCGGCGGCGCTGGAGAGCAGCCGGGAGTTGATCGTGCCCAGCGCGGCGTCCCGGGCGCGCAGCGCCAACCGGCCCCGGGTCTGGAGCACCGCCGACATCCGCCGGGTCTGGCGGACCACCGTCGCGGCCCGGGGGCGGCGCACCCGGTCGTACGTCTGCACGGCGTCGGGCAGCCGGGCCTCCCGCAGCAGCGACGCGAGCGTCGCGGCGTCCTCGAACGCGAGGCAGGCGCCCTGCCCGAGGTGCGGCGGCATGGCGTGCGCCGCGTCACCGAGGAGCACCACCCCACCGGGCCCGACCGGAAAGCCGTACGCCCGGGGCAGCGGGCGCAGCTCACGAACCTCCTGTTGGACCAGGTCGGCCGGGTCGGTGGCGTCGAGCAGCGCGCCGACCGGCGCGGGCCAGCCCGCGTACCAGCGGCGCAGCAGGGCGAGTTGGGTCTCCGGTGGTTCCGGGCGGGGCGCGCCGGCGGCGGTGGCCACCCAGTAGATGCCGCCCCTGGTGGACCCGCCCGAGGAGCCGCGCTCACCCAGCGACGCGGCCACGAACCGGTAACCCGCGCCGAGAATCTCACCGGCCAGCGGCTGATCGTCGGGGAGCCGAGGTGCCTGGTACCACGGGATGACAGCCCGCCAGGCGGCGCATCCGGAGCTGACCACCCGGGACTCGGGCGCGAGTTGGCGGCGGATGCCGCTGTCAGTGCCGTCGGCGGCCACCACCAGATCGGCCTCGATGGTGTGCCGCCCGTCGCTGACTCCCGGCCGCTCGCCCGGCTCGACGCGGACGTGGCGCACTGTCACCCCGGTCCGCAACTCGACCCGTTCGCCGAGGCCGGCGATCAGCGCGTCGTGCAGATCCTCCCGGTGCACCACCACCGGCATCCGGTCGGCCGGGATGGGTCGGGGCTGCACGAGCCAGTGCCCGTCCGGGCGACGGACCCCGCCGTCGGGCAACGGGGTGGCGATGGCGGCCAGGCCGGCGCCGAGGCCGAGGGCCTGGAGCGCGCGGACGCCGTTGGGCCAGAGCACCACCGCGGTCGGCTCGGGGCGGATCCGTTCGGCGCGTTCCAACACTGTGACCTGCCAGCCGGAACGGGCCAGCGCGCCGGCCACCGCGAGGCCACCCACCCCTGCGCCGACCACCACCGCGCTTCGCATCGGTGCCGCTCAGCTGTCCCGGTCGGCGGGACGCGCGCCGGTAGCGTCAGCCCGGTCGGTGCGGGCGGCGGACGGATCGTCCACCGGCTCGTCATCGCTCGACGTGAGGTCGGCGGATGCCGTGTCGTCGGACGGCTGGTCATCCTCGGGCCGGGAGTCGTCGTCGGTCGCCGGCGGTACGACGCCGGTGTCCTGCCAGACCGCGTACTGCTCCTCGCTCACCACCCGGTAGCCCTCCGGCGCGGCAGCCCGCGTGGGGATCTCCCGCTCGGACAGGTCGACCTGGGACAGGTCGGACGTGGGGGGCGGGGTCGTCGTCGCTGCCGGGCCGAGCGGGATCAGGTAGTCCCGAGGGCCACGCACCCGTACGAAGTAGATCAGGGCGCCGAGGAAGACCACTGCGGCCGTCCAGACGTTGAGCCGGACGCCGAGGATCTGGTTGGCCTCGTCGGTGCGCATCAGCTCGATCCAGAACCGGCCGACCGTGTAACCCATCACGTAGAGCGCGAACGCGCGGCCCCGGCCAAGCTTCAGCCGGCGGTCGAGGATCAGGACCAGAGCTACGACGCCGAGGTTCCACAGCGCCTCGTAGAGGAAGGTCGGCTGGTAGAGACCCGGTTCGAGGATCGGCTGCCCGGCGTCGTCGCGGAGGGCGTGCCCCGGGTTGTCCGGGTCCATCCGGTGGATCTCCAGACCCCACGGCACTGTCGTCCGGCCACCGAAGAGCTCGTTGTTGAACCAGTTGCCGATCCGGCCGACGGCCTGGGCCAGCGGCAGCCCGGGGGCCAGCGCGTCGGCCAGCACACCGAACGGAATGCCGAGCTGTCGGGCCGCGATCCAGGCACCGACCGCGCCACCGGCGACCGCGCCCCAGATGCCGAGACCGCCCTCCCAGATGGCGAACGCCTTCATCGGGTCCCCACCGGCGCCGAAGTACTTCTCCGGTGAGGTGATCACGTGGTAGATCCGGGCGCCGATGATGCCTGCGGGAACCGCCCAGACGGCGATGTCGAGCACCGCGCCGGGCGCGACGCCGCGCTGCCGCAGCCGGCGTTCCGTCACCCAGCAGGCCAGCACGATGCCGGCGATGATGCAGAGCGCGTAGGCCCGGATCGGCACCGGCCCGAGCTGCCAGACCGCGGTGCTGGGGCTGGGCAGGGCCGCCTGGGGAGAGAGCGAGGCGAGGGTCACGGGTGCACACGCTACCGCTGCACACCCCCACAGCGGCACCCCGGGCCGCTGGAGGGCGCATCCCGGTGACTTCTGGTTTGCACCGCCGTAGGCTCTTTGTCCATGAGCGCGCTCACCTGGGCGGTCGCCGCGGTCGTCACCGACGACACCGGTCGGGTGCTGCTCTGCCAGCAAGGTCGGGGTGCCCGCCGCTACGCGTTGCCCGGCGGACGACTGCGCCCGGCCGAGGGCCCGGTGCGGGCGGCGTTACGGGACATTCGCGCGGAGACCGGCTGGGAGATCGAACTGACCGACCTCGTCGGCATCTACCAGGTGAGCGGCCCCCCAGGAGAGGCCGCCGCCGGACGCGCCGGCCCGCTGCCGGACGTCCTCGTGCACGTGTTCCGGGCCCGCGCTGCCGGTGTCCGACCCGCCACCGACCCACCGCCGGGCTGCCGATTGTCCTGGCACTCCCCCGACGCGCTGCCCGAGGTGGTCACACCGCTCACCCGGGCCGCCGTCACCGACGCGACAGCCGGCCGCTCCGGCGTGCTCCGCGACGTCGCCTGCGTGTCCGACACCAGCGCCTCCGCGCCGCTGCCGGCGGCTCGCCCAGCCGAGCACGGCCGGCCGACAACCGACAAGGACACGCAGCGCCCGGGGACCGGCCAGGACACACAGCGGCCCGCGACCAGCCACGAGCAGCCCGCCGGGCACAACGGGCGGCAGCCCGGAACCGGCCAGGTATGCCAACCGGGAGCGGGGCAGCCACCGGAGCAACGCGGTGAGGCCGTGGACCCGTCGCTGCACCCCTGACGAACGCCGAGGGCTCGGCGCGGCAAGGCCCAGCAAGCGCCGGGCTCAGCGGGTGGGGTTACGGACGCCCTCGGCGAGTTCGGCGCTGAGCGTGCGCAGGGCGGCCAGCCCGTCGGCCTCGTTGGGCGCGTCGAGCACACACCGGACCAGCGCGCTGCCGACGATCACCCCATCGGCGTAACCGGCGACGGTGCCGGCCTGCGCGCCGGTACCCACACCCAGGCCGACGCCGATCGGCAGGTCGGTGACCGCGCGGGCCCGGGAGACCAGCGTCGGGGCGGCGTCGGAGGTACGCGCCCGGGCGCCGGTCACCCCCATCACCGCTGTCGCGTAGACGAAACCGCGGCAGTGCTGGACCGTCATCGCCAGCCGGGCGTCGGTGGACGACGGCGAGACCAGGAACGTGCGGTCCAGCCCGTGCGCCTCCGAGGCGGCCAGCCACTCGTCGGCCTCGTCAGGGATCAGGTCCGGGGTGATCAGACCGGTGCCGCCGGCGGAGGCCAGGTCACGGGCGAAGACGTCCACGCCGTACCGCTCGACCGGGTTCCAGTAGGTCATGGTGACCACCGGAGCGCCGGTGGCCGCCACCGCCTCGATGATGCGCATCGTGTCCGCGGTGCGTACGCCCCCAGCCAGCGCGATGTCGCTGGCCCGCTGGATAACCGGCCCGTCCATCACCGGGTCGGAGTAGGGGATCTCCACCTCGATCACGTCGACGCCGGCCTCGACCATGGCGGTCATCGCGGCGATGCTGCCCTCGACGGTGGGGAAACCGGCCGGCATGCAGCCGACCAGCAGTGCCCGTCCGTCGGCGCGGGCCTTGTCGAAGGCCACCCCGATCCGGCTCATCTCACCGCTCCTTGTCGAGGATGCCGAAGTAGTCACCGGCGGTGTGCACGTCCTTGTCGCCCCGCCCGGAGAGGTTGACCACGATCGTGGGCTCCCGGCCCAGTTCCGCGGCGAGCTTGGGAGCCAGCGCGACGGTGCCGGCGAGCGCGTGTGCGCTCTCGATCGCCGGGATGATGCCCTCGGTACGGCAGAGCAGCTCGAACGCGGCCATCGCCTCGTCGTCGGTGACCGGCAGGTAGTTCGCCCGGCCGGTGTCGTGCAGCCACGCGTGCTCGGGCCCGACGCCCGGGTAGTCCAGGCCGGCGGAGATCGAGTGTGACTCCAGGGTCTGCCCGTCAGCGTCCTGGAGGACGAAGGTGCGGGTGCCGTGCAGCACGCCGGCCGACCCGCCGGTGATGCTCGCCGCATGCCGGCCGGTGGCCACCCCGTCGCCACCGGCTTCGAAGCCGTACAGCCGCACGGCCTCGTCGCCCACGAACGCGTGGAAGATTCCCAGCGCGTTGGAGCCGCCGCCGACGCACGCGGTGACGGCGTCCGGCAACCCACCGGTGAGGTCCAGGCACTGCTGACGTGCCTCGTCACCAATGCCCCGGACGAAGTCGCGCACCATCGCCGGGAACGGGTGCGGGCCCGCGGCGGTGCCGATCAGGTAGTGCGTCTCGTCGACGTTCGCCACCCAGTCGCGCATCGCCTCGTTCATCGCGTCCTTCAGGGTGCGCGAGCCGTTGGTGACGGGGACGACGGTAGCGCCGAGCATCCGCATCCGGGCCACGTTGAGCGCCTGCCGCTCGGTGTCGACCTGGCCCATGTAGACCACACACTCCAGGTCGAACAGGGCGGCGGCGGTCGCGGTGGCGACACCGTGCTGGCCGGCGCCGGTCTCCGCGATCACGCGGGTCTTGCCCATCCGCTTGGTGAGCAGCGCCTGGCCGAGCACGTTGCGCACCTTGTGCGCACCCGTGTGGTTGAGGTCCTCGCGCTTGAGCAGCACCCGCGCGCCGACCTTCGCGGAGAACCGCCGGGCCTCGTAGAGCAGCGACGGCGTGCCGGCGTAGTCGCGCAACAGCGCGCCGAACTCCGCCCGGAAGGACTCGTCAGCCATCGCCGTACGCCACGCCCCGTCGAGCTCGTCCAGCGCGGCCACCAGGGCCTCGGGAACGAACCGACCGCCGAAGCGGCCGAAGTGGCCGGCGGAGTCGGGCTGCGGGCCGGCCACCGGGGCCAGCGCGTCGGCGCTCATCGGGAATCCTCTCGGTGGGACGTCAGACCGGGGGCGGGGTCAGCGCACCGGCCGGGGCGTTGCCGGGTGGTTGCCGGCGTTGACCAACTCGGCTACCGCCTCGCGGGGGCTCTTCTGGGTGACCAGGCCCTCACCCACGAGGACCGCGTCGGCGCCCGCGGAGGCGTACCGGATCAGGTCGTGCGGGCCACGAACGCCAGATTCGGCGATCTTGACGACGCTGCTGGGCAGGCCGGGCGCGATCCGCTCGAACACCGACCGGTCGACCTCCAGGGTACGCAGGTCACGGGCGTTGACCCCGATCACCTGCGCGCCGGCCTCCAACGCGCGGTCGGCCTCTTCCTCGTCGTGCACCTCGACCAGAGCTGTCATGCCCAGCGACTCGATCCGCTCCAGCAGCCCCATCAGGACGTTCTGCTCAAGTGCGGCGACGATCAGCAGCACCAGGTCGGCGCCGTGCGCGCGGGCCTCGTGGATCTGATAGCTGGAGACCACGAAGTCCTTGCGCAGCACCGGCACGGTGACCGCCGCACGGACGGCCGCCAGGTCGTCCAGCGAACCGCCGAACCAGCGCCCCTCGGTCAGCACGCTGATCGCCCGCGCCCCACCGGCCGCGTAGTCGACAGCGAGGTCAGCCGGATCGGCGATCTCGGCCAGCCGGCCCTTGGACGGCGACGAACGCTTCACCTCGGCGATCACGGCCACGCCGGGCTTGCGCAGCGCGGCGTACGCGTCCATGGGTGGCGGCGCCGCCGCTGCCAGTTCACGGATCCGCTCCAGCGGAACCTGCTCCTGGCGTCGGGCGACGTCTTCACGCACGCCGGCCAGAATCTCGTCGAGCACGCTTACGGACGCTGCCTGGCCGGCCTCGTCCCCCTCCGCGTGCGCATGCTCAGCAGTCACGAACGGACTCCCCTCTCCGGGCGTCATGGGCCGATGCTAGGGGCAGCCGACCGACGCCGAATGCCGGGGGTATGGCGCTGCTCACGAAAAGGGCTGCGGCATAATGGCCGACTTGCCGTGAAGGGGTTGTCACGCAGCGCCACCTCCGGTATCGACCACCGTCACGCGGTATGGAGCCTGGCGGCCACAGTCAGACCGGGCCGATCCATCGATCATGCCACCAGTTTCCGCTCGCCGCCCGGTGGCAGCGATGCCAGTCGATGCTGTGAGCAAGCTCAAGGCCGAACGGACGGTGCCTGGTCACGGCCGAGGCGAGACAGTTGACCGGGCGGTCACCGCGACGAAACGTCGACGGGCGAGCATCGTCCTCGGGCAGACTCGATGGCGCGCCTGCCCCGACCGCAGCAACTCCTCGTGCGAGGTGACCATGAGCATTTCCGAGCCGAACCCGACCATCGGACTGACCACCATCTCGCGGACCGTGGCATCGCTCGCCGTCGGAGTGGTGCACACAGTTGAACGGGCAGTGGTGGGCGAGGGACGGATGCGGACGGCACGGGGCAACGCCTGGGAGGCGGTCTGCGCCGACCGGGCCCGCGCCGACCAACGGGCCGAGCTGAACCGCCTGGTCGCCGAGCTGACCGCCGCCCGCGCCGCCAGTAGCCGCGCCCAGTGGGAGCGCCAGCCGGTCGGCTGACCGCCCGTCACGGCCACCGCGTCAGCCGGTCGTCACATTGACCGGCCACCGCGTTGGCCGGCCACCGCGTCAGTCGTCCGTCGGGTCCTCGCCCCGGTCCAGCGCGTCCCACGCCTCGGTGGTCCGCCGCCCCGCCAACGGCGTCGGCGGCACAACCGGGTCGCCCTGCGCCGGCGCGGCCTGCGGCGCGGTCCGCGCCGGACGTTCGTACCGGGCGCCCATCGCCGGCCAGTCACCGCCGCGCACCGCCGTCCACCAGCCACCGCCGGCGGCCAGCAGGCCGCCCAGCAGGCAGAGCGCCGGCCACTGCCGGCTCGCGACGCCGCCCACATCGGCTACCAGCCCGTACCCACCGCCGGCCGCCACGGCCAGGCCGAGCACGCCGAGCAGCGCCCCGAGCACCCGACGCAGGCGACCCCGGGTGGCAAGCACCGCGCCACCCCCGGCCAGTGTCACAAGGGCCAACGCCGGCAGCCACGGCAGCAGGCTCGCACCGCTGCGGGTGTCCCGCACCGGCGGCAGCGGCGCCGGACGTACGGTCAGCTCGACCGACCAGCTGCGCGTCGCGGCCCAGAGAGCCAGGCCCGCGCCGGCCAGGCAGAGCAGCACGGCGTACGTCAACGCGCGCCGGCCCACGACGGACCGGTCCCCGCCGCTCACGACCTCATCCCATCGTTCACCGCGGGGCTCCGCTTCGCCGCACTCCTCGCGCTCACCGCGCCGGCCGGAGGGTTTCGGCGGCCGCGATCGCGGCCAGCACTGCCGCTGCCTTGTTCCGCGTCTCCTGGTCCTCGGCGGCCGGGTCCGAGTCGGCGACCACCCCCGCCCCGGCCTGGACGTAGGCGCGGCCGTCCCGCATGAGCGCGGTCCGGATGGCGATCGCCATGTCCAGGTCGCCGCCGAAGCCGAAGTAGCCGACGGTGCCGCCGTAGAGGCCACGACGGACCGGTTCCAACTCCTCGATGATCTCCATGGCGCGCACCTTGGGCGCCCCGGAGAGCGTGCCGGCCGGGAAGGTCGCGGCCAGGGCATCAAAGGCGCTCTGGTCGTCACGCAGCGTGCCGGTGACAGTGGAGACGATGTGCATGACGTGGCTGTACCGCTCGATGGTGGCGAACTCGGGCACCTCCACGGTGCCGGGCTGACAGACCCGACCCAGGTCGTTGCGGCCGAGGTCGACCAGCATCACGTGCTCCGCACGTTCCTTCGGGTCGGCGAGCAGCTCGGCGGCGAGCGCGGCGTCGGCGGCGGGGGTGCCGCCCCGCGGCCGGGTGCCGGCGATCGGGTGCAACAACGCCCGGCGTCGCCCGTCCGCGGCCCCGGTGACCTTCAGGTGCGCCTCGGGGGACGAGCCGACGATGTCGAACCCGTCGAAGCGCAGCAGGTACATGTACGGGCTGGGGTTGCTGGTACGCAGCACCCGGTAGACGTCCAGCGGGTCGGCGTGGGTCGTCCGCTCGAAGCGCTGGGAGAGCACGATCTGGAAGCACTCACCGGCCCTGATCGCCTCCTTGGCCGCCTCCACCGCCTTCGGGTAGCCGCCGTCGGGCGTACGGCAGAGCACCTCGCCGGCCGGCGGACGCTCGACCGTGGAGATCATCGGCGGGATGGGCCGGGACAGCGCCGTGGTCATCGCGTCCAACCGGCCCACCGCGTGGTGGTAGGCGGCGGCGACCTGCGGGGCGCGGTCCGGGGCGTCCAACGGCGGTAGCACCGCGTTGGCGACCAGGATCGCGGAGCCGTCGTAGTGGTCGAGGACCACCAGGTCGGTGGCGAGCATCATGCCCAGCTCCGGGACGCCCAGGTCGTCCTCGGTCAGCTCGGGCAACCGCTCGAAACGCCGGATCAGGTCGTAGCCGAGGTAGCCGACCATGCCCCCGGTCAGCGGCGGCAGACCGTCGGACGGGTCCCCGACCGGGCCGGCCAGCGCCGCCACCGTTTCCCGCAGCATCCGCACCGGGTCACCCTCGGTGCTCAGCCCTGCCGGCGGCTGGCCGAGCCAGGTCGCCACGCCGTCGCGCTCGATCAGGGTCGCGCTGCTGCGGACGCCGATGAACGAGTACCGCGACCAGGCCATGCCGGCCGAGCCGACGCCCTGCTCGGCCGATTCCAACAGGAACGTGCCCGGCCCACCAGCCAGCTTCCGGTAGACCCCGACCGGGGTCTCCGCGTCGGCCAGCAGCCGCCGGGTGACCGGCACCACCCGCCAGTCGGCGGCCAGCGCGGTGAAGGTGTCCAGGTCGGGGCTGAGGGTGCCGTCGGTCATCGGCCGACCCGCCTTTCGGTAGCGACTGCCGTGTGTCGCCGCGCCGCGCTCCGCGTGCTCACGGTGCCTCCGTCCCGGTGACGGGCAGCTCGGTGAAGAAGCAGGTCCGGTGCCCGGTGTGGCAGGCCGCGCCGACCTGGTCCACGCTCACCAGCAGCGCGTCCCCGTCGCAGTCCAGGGCGACCGACCGCACGTACTGGTGGTGCCCGGAGGTGGCGCCCTTGACCCAGTATTCGCGGCGGCTGCGCGACCAGTAGGTGGCCCGGCCGGTGGTGAGGGTGCGGTGCAACGCCTCGTCGTCCATCCAGGCCACCATCAGCACCTCACCGGAGTCGTGCGCGCGCACCACGGCGGCGACCAGACCGTCGGCGGTGCGGCGCAACTGGGCCGCGATGGCCGGGTCGAGCCGGGACTGGCGCGCCGACGCGGCCAACTCGTTCGGATCGCTGGGGACGCCGGTCACCGGCGGGTCAGGTACGGGCACAGTCACCAATTCTCCCGCACGCGGTGCGGGCGCCGCCGACCGCTCCCGCCAGGGCTGCGGCGGAGGCCCCGAGAGCCAGCGCTGGGACGAGAGCAACGGCTGCGACGAGGACCTGACCTGCGACGAGGGCCGGGGCTGCGACGAGGGCCGGGCCGGTCGGGCCAGCTGGGCGACGTAGCGGTCCAGCCGGCCGTCGACCAGGGCGGCGGCCAGGTCCGCGCCGGCCGTGTCGGCGATCTCCTCGGCGTACGGCCGGATCAACGGCAGCGTGCCGGCGACCAGCCGAACGGCGGCGGCCCAGAGCTGCCCGGTGGCCCCCGGTCGCAGTCCGAGGCAGAGCAGCATGTCCGTCCGGTAGCCGGGTGGTGCTACCGGCAGTTCCAGGGCCGCCGCGAAGGCCGCCCGGCGGGAGTGGACCCGCACGGACGGGTTGGCCGGTCGCAGCACCGAGGGGCAGAGCCGCGCCAGGTCGGCGACGGCGAGCCGGACCCCGAGACGATCGCTGGCCGCGCGGGCGGCGGCGGCCTTACCCAGCGTGGCGATCATCTCTTCCAGTCGGGGTGGCTCGGCGGGCTGGCAGAGCACCGGCAGGTCGATCCGGGGCCGCCAGTGCGGGTCGGCCCAGAGCAGCCGCGCCGGCGCGGTGACAGGCAGCCCGAACGCCCAGTCGGCCGGTTCGCCCAGCCGGTGCACCCAGGACCGGATGTCTCGGGCGGCCACCGAAACGTGAGTGACCTGGCCTGCGGACTCGTCCAGGTAGGCCCGGCGGGCCGCGTACGGGGCGCCGCCGACCAACACGTCGAGGTCGACGTCGCTGTGCGCGGTGGCGGCGCGGCGGGCGTGGCTGCCGCGCAACACGATGCCGACCACCGGCCGCTCGGCGGCCTGCCGCAACCGCGCGGCCCAATCCTCAAGAAAACCGCTATCCGGTAACGGAGCGTGACCCACCGCGCCATCGTGCCGTACGTCCGATCAGCGCGCAATGCCCGTTGGCGGACTTCGTGTCCGGTCCGGAGCCTACTGCCCGTTCTCGCGCTCCGCGCGACGGTTGGCCAGCCGGACACCGGCGCGGCGTTGCGCCCGGCGCGGTATTTCATCTAGCGTTGAGTTCAACAGGTGATGAGTTTCTGTGGAGGTGCGTGATGGACGATGCGATAGCCGTCCGAGACCTGGTCGTGGACCGGGGTGGGCGGCGGGTGCTGGACGGCATCAGCTGCCGGGTCCCGCGCGGCGCGGTCACCGGGCTGCTCGGCCCCAGCGGCAGTGGCAAGACCACGTTCATGCGCGCGGTGGTCGGGGTGCAGCTGGTCAGCGGCGGGACGGTCACCGTGCTCGGTCAACTGGCGGGCACCCCCGCGCTGCGGCACCGGGTGGGCTACCTGACCCAGGCCCCGAGCGTCTACGCCGACCTCACCGTCCGGGAGAACGCCCGCTACTTCGCGGCCCTGTACGGGCGTGGGCGCGCCGAGGCCGACCGGGCGATCAGCGACGTCGGGCTGGCCGAGGCCGCCGGTCAACTGGTCGGCACCCTCTCTGGCGGTCAACGCAGCCGGGCCTCGCTGGCGTGTGCCCTGGTCGGGGAGCCGGAGCTGGTCATCCTCGACGAGCCGACAGTCGGCCAGGACCCGGTGCTGCGCGCCGACCTGTGGGCCCGGTTCCACGCGATGGCCGCCGCCGGCACCACCCTGCTGGTGTCCAGCCACGTGATGGACGAGGCAGCACGCTGCGACCAACTGCTGCTGATCCGGCAGGGGCGGTTGATCGCCGACGACAGCCCCGCCGCGGTCCGCGCCGCCGCCGGTGTGGACGACCTCGACGAGGCGTTCCTGCGGCTCATCCGGGCCGGCGAGGCCGCCGCCACCAGCACCGACGCGACAGCCGCACGGGAGACAGCATGAACGCGCGAATTCTCGCCGCCACCACCGGGCGCATCCTGCGTCAGCTCCGGCACGACCGGCGGACCATCGCGCTGCTCGTGGTGGTGCCGGCCGTCCTGCTCACCCTTGTCTACTTCATGTACGCCGACCAACCGACCCCGCCCGGCCAGCCGACGACCTTCGACCGGATCGCGCTGGTGATGCTCGGCATCTTCCCCTTCGTGATCATGTTTCTGGTGACCAGCATCGCCATGCTGCGGGAACGCACCTCGGGCACGCTGGAGCGGCTGCTCACCACGCCGCTGGGCAAGCTCGATCTGCTCTTCGGGTACGGCATCGCGTTCGGGCTGGCCGCCGCCGTGCAGGCAGCCGTCGCCGCCGCGGTGGCGTACTGGATCTTCGATCTGGACACCGCCGGCAGCATCGGGCTGGTGCTCGGGATCGCCGTGCTCGACGCCGTGCTCGGCGTCGCCCTCGGGCTGCTGTGCAGTGCCTTCGCGCGCACCGAGTTCCAGGCAGTACAGTTCCTGCCAGTCGTGGTGATCCCCCAACTGCTGCTCTGCGGGCTGTTCGTGGCTCGCGACCAGATGGCCGGCTGGCTCCAGGCGCTCAGTGACGCCTTCCCCCTGTCGTACGCCATCGAGGCGTTGCAGGAGGTCGGTGCCCACGCCGAACCGACCGGCCGGATGTGGCGCGACGTCGGTGTGGTGTTCGGCGCGGTGGTGCTGGCGCTGGTGCTCGCGGCGGCCACCCTGCGCCGACGCAGCGGCTGACCGCCAGCGCCGGGGGCGGCGGCCAGCGCGGCAGCCGACCCCGGCGCGGGCCGGGCCGGCCCACGACGGGCCGAGGCGAACGAACGAAGGGCGGCGATGACGCGGCGGACCGGCCGGCGACCCGGCAACCCGGGCACCCGGGAGGCGATTCTCGACGCGGCGCGGACGGCGTTCGCCGAACGTGGCTACGACGCCGCCTCGATCCGGGGAATCGCCGGTACGGCGCAGGTCGACCCGGCCCTCGTGCACCACTACTTCGGCAGCAAGGACCAGCTCTTCCTTGCCGCGATGAACTTTCCGGTCGACCCCGGTCAGCTGGTGCCGAGGGTCCTCGCCGGCGACCGGGACGGCGTCGGTGAGCGGATGGTGCGCATCTTCCTCGGCGTCTGGGACTCCCCGACCGGCAGCGCCGCACAGGCACTGCTGCGCTCCGCGGTGAGCAACGAGTGGACCGCTCGACTACTGCGTGAGTTCGTCACCACACAGGTGCTGCGCCGGGTGCTGGAAAACCTCGACGTCGACCCGGTCGAGCTACCGCTGCGGGGCTCGCTGGTGGCCACCCAGATGATCGGCCTGGCCATGATGCGGCACGTGGTGCGCCTTGAGCCGGTCGCCTCGGCGGACCCGGAAACCCTGGTGGCCGCGATCGGTCCCACGATCCAGCGGTACCTCACCGGCCCGCTCCCAACCTGACCCCACAAGGCCGCTCCCCGGGCCCCTCGCGATCTTGCACTTTCTGCCCCGACCAAAGGGACATACCACGCAACCCGACGACCGAAAGTGCAAGATCGGCGGGGCGGGGCGGGACGGGGCGCGGGGGCGGGGCGGTTAGCGCGGCGGGTGGGCGTGGGCCGTTAGGGGCAGTGGCGGCAGCAGCCGCAGCAGCTCGGCCGGGTCGGCCACCGGGCCCGGGAAGGCCAGCCGGACCCGACGCCGGGCGCCGGGTTGGCCGAGGGCCACCACCAGCCCGTAGCGGTCGATGCGCACCACCCGGGGCGGCCCGTCCGGGGTCTGCCCGGCCAACCCGAGCTGCCGGCGCAGATACTCCGTCACCTGCGCGCCGTCGCACTCGGCGAGGTCGGCGAGCAGGCGGGCCTCGACCGGGTGCACCGGGTCCGGCTCGGCCTCGGCGTACTCCACCGGGTCGATCCGGTGCACGACGCCGGCCCGCTCCCAGCGGACCTCGACCACCTCGAAGCGGAACAGCCGGAACCGGATGCCCAGGTCGAGCAGGTCGCCGGTCGGCTCCACCGCGGCGAACTCGACGGCCGCGTCGCGGGCCTCGTCGCCGCGCAGCTCGGCCGCCCAACCGGACACCCAGGCGCGACCCAGGCCGGGCGCGCCGGCGGCGGGCGGCAGGTCGAGCACGTCGAGCACCACAGCGACGTCGCTGCCTCCGGCTGCCGGTTGCAGGGCGGCGGCCAGGTGGCTGGCCACCGGCACCAGCAGCAGCACCCGCCCGTCCGAGTCGGTGACGTGCCGGGCGTGGTGCGGACCCGGCCGGTGGGCCAGGTGCACGAGGCCGGGCAGGCGGCCGGCGACGAGGGTACGGACGGTCTCGGCGGAGTTGGGCCGCATGGGCGCGACCTCCTTCTGAGGTTAGGCTTACCTAACCCGGAGCCTAGAGCACCCGCCCGTCGGCGTCCACCACACCGCCGCACCTCACCGGGTCTGCTCCAGCCAGGAGGCGTAGAGCAGGCCGTACACCGAGTCGGCGTCGCGAACCAGCTCGTCGTGCGGGCCGCGCTGCACCACCCGACCCCGGTCCACCACTATCACCTCGTCGGCGGCCTGCGCGGTGGAGAGCCGGTGCGCGATGGCGAGGGTGGTCCGACCCCGGGTGACAGCGTCCAGCGTGCGTTGCAACCGCACCTCCGTCGCCGGGTCCACAGCGCTGGTCGCCTCGTCGAGCACCAGCAGGTCCGGGTCGGCCACGTACGCGCGGGCCAACGCGACAAGTTGCCGCTCCCCGACGCTGAGCGCCTCGCCGCGCTCCCCGACCGGAGTGTCCAGGCCCGCAGGCAGACCCTCCAGCCAGTCCGACAGGCCCAGCTCGGTGAAGGCTGCGCTCAACTGCTCGTCGGTCAACTCCGGCCGAGCGAACCGGACGTTGTCCCCCACCGTCGCGTCGAAGAGGAACCCGTCCTGCGGCACCATCACCACGCGGGAGCGCAGCGAGTCGAACCGGACGTCGGTCAACTGGACCCCGGACAGCAGCACCGCCCCGGCCGACGGGTCCATCAGCCGGGTCAGCAACTTGGCGAACGTGGTCTTGCCGCTGCCGGTCTCACCGACCACCGCCACCCGGCTCTTCGCCGGGATCTCCAGGTCGATGTCGTGCAGCACAGGCGGGCCACCCGGATAGGCGAACCGCACTCCGGCGAACCGGATGTCCAGCGGCCCGCCCGGCAGCTCCCGCCCCTGCTCCCCCGGGTCGGCCACGTCCGGGGCGACGTCCAGCACGTCCAGCACCCGACGCCAGCCGGCGATCGCGTTCTGCGCCTCGTTGAGCACCTCGGTGGCGATCTGCACCGGCTGGATGAAGAGCGTCACCAGGAAGAGGAAGGCGGTCAGCTGGCCGATCGACAGCGTGCCGTCCACCCCCAGCAGCACGCCGAGCACCACCACGCCGGCCAGCGCCAGCCCCGCCGCCAACTCGCCGACCGAGCTGCCCACAATGCTGATCCGGATCGCCCGCTGCTGCGCCAGCCGCTGCCTGTCGATCGCCTCGTCCAGCCGCCGCTCGGTGCGCCCGGCGATCCCGTACGCCCGGATCACCGGCGCGCCCACCACGCTCTCGCCGATCGCGCCGAGCAACGTACCGGTGCGTTGGCGCACCGTCGCGTACGCGCTGCCGAGGCGACGTTGCAACTGCCGGATGACGAACACCGCCGGCAGGAACGCGGCCAGCACCACCACTGTCAACTGCCAGGAGTACGCCAGCATGACGGCGGTGGTGACCACCAGCTGACCGAGGTTGACCAGCAGGATCACCCCGCCCCACTGGAGGAACTGGGTGATCTGGTCCACGTCGCTGGTGACCCGCGAGACCAGCGAACCGCGCCGCTCCGACTGCTGGTGCAACATCGACAGGTCGTGCACGTGGCGGAACGCGCGCGTCCGGACATTGGCCAACGCCGTCTCGCTGACCGTGAACAGCCGGCGCATCATCAGGTAGCCGCAGATCGTGGTGATGGTCAGGATCGCCGCGGTGACCGCCACCACCGTCCAGACCACGTTCAGATTCAGACCACCGACGAGACCCCGGTCGATGCCCTGCTGCACGGCGACCGGCACGGCAACCCGACCGACCATGTAGACCAACGCCAGTGCCAACGTGCCGGCCAGACCGATCCGTAGCTCCGGCGAGAGCGCCAGGCCCCGACGCAGGGTCTGCCAGGTCGTCTCCTGCCGGGCCTCCTGCTCGTCGGTTCCCGT
Organism: Micromonospora alfalfae; assembly: GCF_022230925.1. GTDB lineage: Bacteria > Actinomycetota > Actinomycetes > Mycobacteriales > Micromonosporaceae > Micromonospora > Micromonospora alfalfae. The sequence goes on from NZ_JAKKFH010000006.1 coordinate 52,812, forward strand.
AGTCGTCGTACTCACCGGTCCCGCCTTTCGTTCGCGACTGCGGGGCTCCGCTGCGCTGCACTCCTCGCGCTCACCGGTCCCGCCTTTCGTTCGCGACTGCGGGGCTCCGCTGCGCTGCACTCCTCGCGTTCACCGGTCCCGCCTTCCGTTCGCGACTGCGGGGCTCCGCTGCGCTGCACTCCTCGCGTTCACCGGTCCACCTCGATCTCCAGGCCCGACGGCAGCGGCGCCACGTCGTCGCCGTAGGAACTTTCCTGTGCCCGCTCCACCTCGGCCTGCTCGTAGGCGGTGACCAGGTCGACGTAGCCGGGCACGGTGGCCAACAACTCGCTGTGGGTGCCGCGGGCGACCACCCGTCCCTGCTCCACGTAGATGACCTCGTCGGCGAGCGCGATGGTGGCCCGGCGGTACGCCACCACCAGGATCGACGCGGCCGGAACTCCCGCTTGGGTGGTTGACGACCGCAGCCCCGCCAGGATGGCCGCCTCCACTCGAGGATCGACAGCGCTCGTCGCGTCGTCGAGCACCAGCAGGCGCGGTCGACCGGCCAGCGCGCGGGCCAGTGTGAGCCGCTGCCGCTGACCGCCGGAGAGCGACGTGCCCCGCTCGCCGACCATGGTGTCCAGACCATCGGGCAGCGCGGCGACGAACCCGTCCGCCTCGGCCAGCCGCAGCGCGGCCCAGACCACCTCGTCGTCGACACCGGGCCGGTCGAGGGCGATGTTGGCGCGGACCGTGTCGTCGAAGATGAAGGGCACCTGGGCGACCAGGGCCACAGTGCCGGCCAACGACGCGGAGGTCAGCTCGCGCACGTCCACGCCGTCCAGGCACACAGTGCCGGAGTCCGGGTCGACGAGGCGCACCGCCAGCGAGGCGATTGTGGACTTGCCGGCGCCGGTCGGCCCCACCAGGGCCACCGTCCGACCGGACGGCACCGTGAAGCCGACCTCGCCGAGGACCTGCGCGCCGGGCGGGTGCGCTTCGGCCGGCGGGTAGGAGTAGTGCACGTCGGTGAAGGTGAGGGTGGCCGGGCCGGCACCGGCCGGGTCGAGCACCCGCTGCCCGTACGGCATCTCGCCGGTGGCGTCGAGCACCCGGCGCACCCGGTCCCAGCCGGCGACGCTGCGCGGCAGCTCGGCCAGCACCCAACCGATGGCCCGCACCGGGAAGGCCAGCACTGTGAAGAGGAAGGCCACGCTGACCAGCTCGGTCACGCTGATCGCGCCCTGGCGCAGCCGGAACGCCCCGACCACCAGTACGGCGAGGGTGCCGAGGCTGGGCAGCGTCTCCAGCAGCGGGTCGAAGATGCCGCGCAGCCGGCCGACAGCGATCAGCGAGTCGCGCAGCTCACCGGCGCGGCCCGCGAACCGGGCGGTTTCCTGGGCCTCGCGGCCCATCGTCTTGACCACCAGGGCGCCGTCGAAGCTCTCGTGGGCGATGCCGCTGACCTCGGCGCGCAGTCGCTGCGCCCGCGCCTGCCGGGGGGCCATCCGGCGGGAGTAGACGACGTTGAGCGCGAAGAGCGCGGGGAAGACCGCGAGCCCGACCAGGGCGAGCGCCCAGTCGGTGGCGAAGAGCGACACTATCGCGCCGACCAGCATCACCAACGTGCCGACGGCGAACGGCAGCGGCGCGATCGGGTACCAGGCCGCCTCCACGTCGGAGTTGGCGTTCGACAGCAGGGTGCCGGTGGAGTTGCGGTGGTGCCAGGACAGCGGCAGCTCCAGGTACCGACGGGTCACCCTGCGTCGGTAGGAGGCCTGGAGGCGGTACTGCATGTAGCCGGCGCCGAGCCGGCGGCCGAAGATGCCCGCCACCCGCAGCACGCTGATCCCGAACAACGCGGCCGCGGCCAGCGCCAGGGTGCCGGCGCCCACCTCGCCGCGTTCGATGGCCGGAAGCGCCACCTCACCGATGACCGACCCGACCACCCGGGCGCTGACAATGATCATCCCGCCGAAGAGCACGCTGCCGACGACCGCCACGGAGAAGATCCGCGGTTGCTCACGGATCGCCTGCCGCAGGACCCCCAGCCCTCGACTGAGAACGTCCCGACTTGTCTTGCTCGCCACGCTCTCCCCCGCCGTAAGCCGCAATTATCTCCCTCATCCTTACCGGTCGGGGCCAGTGCCGCCGACCCTGACTGGATATGTCGACCATCACGTACCGGACGGCGGCGTGCCGCAGGCGCCGACCGGCGTCGTGTGTCACGCGCCGGCCGACCGACGTCCGCTGTCCCGCGCCGGCCGATCGGCCTCCGCTGTCGCGCGCCGGCGGGCCGCCGGGCCTACGATCGGGCCATGCCGCGGTACGCCCGAGCCGAGCGCGAGGCGCTCGCCGATCTTCTCCTGGCCCTCGGGCCGGACGCCCCGACCATCAACGAGGGCTGGGCGACCCGTGACCTCGCCGCGCATCTGGTGTTGCGGGAGCGCCGTCCGGACGCGGCGGGTGGGATCGTGCTGCCGCCGCTGCGCGGCTACGCCGAACGGGTCCGTCGGCGACTCGCCGCACGGCCCTACCCCGAGCTGGTGGCACAGGTGCGCCGACCGCCGGTGTGGAGCCCGGTCAGCAACCCGCTGACCGACGAGTTGGCAAACACGATGGAGTTCTTCATCCATCACGAGGACGTCCGGCGGGCCGGCTCCGGGTGGCAGCCGCGCGATCTGCCCACCGGCCTGCAGAGCGCGCTCTGGAAACGCGCGGCCCCGATGGTCCGGCTGGCACTGCGCCGCTTTCCGGCGGACCTCTACGTGCAGGCGCCCGGCCACGGTGAGATCTCCCTCGGACGCGGTGGTGAGCCACTGCGCCTGGTCGGCGCTCCGGCCGAGCTGGTGCTGTTCGTCTCCGGCCGGCAACGGGTGGCCCGGGTCCAACTGAACGGCTCGACCGAGGCGGCTCGGCGGCTACGCACCGCCAACCTGGGCATGTGACTGTTTGTACGTAAACGGTCACCGAACAACTGTGGAGTTGCCCACACCCAGCGAAGGACGCTGATACCTCCTCCCGTACGCTTCACCGCGCCGCTCCGCGCCGAGCGGCACGAAGTGGGGGCGCATTGTGCGGGACTTCGCGATTTCGGCGCTGAGGGAACCCCCGTTTCCCACCGGACGCCACGGGGCCACCGACCAGGTGGCGGGTGAGAGCATGGAGTGGGCGCGCACGTTCGGGCTGGTCGATTCCAGCCAACGCGTGCGACGCCTGGAACGGGCCGACGCCGCCGGACTGGCCGGCCGTGCCTGCCCGGACGGCTCCGTCGACGGCCTGCGGCTGCTCACCGACCTGATCAGCTGGCTCTTCGTGATGGACGACGCCTGCGACGAGGACGGCCTCGGCGCCGACCCGGTCCGACTGGGTCCGGCGATCAGCACCCTGCTCGACGTGCTGGACCGCTGCGGTGACCCGTACGTCGTACCGCCCGCCGTCGGGCCACTGGGTGACGCGTTGCACGACCTCTGCCGCCGGACCCGACTGCACGATCACGCAGGGCTGCTGCTGCGGTTCGTCAGCCAGATGCGCGAGTACCTGTTGGCGCTGCTCTGGGAGGCGGGCAACCGGGAACGTCGGCGCGTGCCCGAGGTGGCGGAGTACGTGCAGCTACGCCGGCACATCGGCGGCGTGCACCCCTGCCTCACCCTGACCGACCTGGCGTCGACGCGGCCCTCCGGGCCAGCTCAGCGGGCCAACCCGGGGCTGGTCGCCCTGGACCTGCTGGCGGTGGACCTGGTCTGCTGGTGCAACGACCTCTTCTCCTACGGCAAGGAGAGCCAGGCCGACCCGGACGCGCACAACCTCGTCACGGTGATCGCCCAGGGCAGCGACGCGGACGAGGTGACAGCGCTGCGGAGTGCGGCACACCGGTTCAACCAGGGGTTGGCGGCGTACCTGGACGCTGAGGAGGCACTGCGCGCCGCCGGCGACGACGGGATCCGCGACGCCCTGGCCGCCCGGCGCAACTGGGTCCGGGCCACCTACGACTGGTCGGTGGTGGCTGCCCGGTACGCCTGATCGGCCGTACCGGTTGGCGGGATGGGCCGGCCGGACGATCACCAGGGCTAGCCGATGCACGGCAACAGGCAATACTCTTCGGTAACCATCATGACGTGACGACCGTCACGCCACCACCCCCGAAGGCGGCTACAGCGATGGCTCTCGATGTACCGTACCGTTCCATCCCGGACATGTTCCTCAAGCGCGTGGCGGCCACCCCCGACCGGAACGCGTTCGCGTCCCCGAACCCCGACGACTCGGGGCCCGTCTGGCTGACCTGGGCGCAGGTCGGCCAGCGCGCCAAGGCGGTCGCCGCCGGCCTGCACGGCCTCGGCGTCGGCCAGGAGGACCCGGTCGCGATCCTCGCCAACACCCGGCTGGAATGGGTGATCGCCGACCTCGGCATCATGTGCGCCGGCGGCGCGACCACCACCGTCTACCCCACCACCGAGCCGGCCGACGCGACGTACATCATCGCCGACTCCGGGTCGAAGGTGCTGTTCGCGGAGAACCCGGCCCAGGCGGCGAAGATCGCTGGGGCGTCCCTGCCCGCGCTCACCCACGTGGTGCTCCTCGACGGCGCCGTCGACCCGAACGCCGCCATCGCGCAGTTGACGCTGGCCGACCTGGAGGAGCGCGGCACCCAGGCGCTGGCCGCCGAGCCGGAGCTGATCGACATGCTGGTGGCCGGCATCGGCCCGGACCACCTGGCCACCCTGATCTACACCTCCGGCACCACCGGCCAACCCAAGGGCGTCGAGCTGCTGCACGGCGGCTGGTGCTGGGAGGCCGTGGCGCAGGCGGAGGTCGGGCTGCTGCGCGACGACGACCTGCAGTACCTGTGGCTGCCGCTGGCCCACTCGTTCGGCAAGACCCTGCTCTGCGGCGCCATCCACGTCGGCCTGCCCACCTACGTCGACGGGCGGGTGGACAAGCTGGTCGACCTTCTCTCGGTCATCCGCCCGACACTGATGTGCGGTGCTCCCCGGGTGTTCGAGAAGGTCTACAACAAGGCAGTGACCACCGCGCAGGGCGCCGGCGGCGCGAAGGCGAAGATCTTCGGCTGGGCCGTCGGCGTCGGCAAGGAGAAGGTCACCCTGGAGCAGGCGGGCAAGCCGGTGCCGGCCGGGCTGAAGCTGCGCTACGGGCTTGCCGAGAAGCTGGTGTTCAGCAAGCTCCAGGCCCGCCTGGGCGGCCGGATGCGGGTGCTGGTGTCCGGCGCCGCGCCGCTCAGCCCCGAGATCGCCACCTTCTTCGCCGCCGCGAACCTGCCGATCTCCGAGGGCTACGGCCTGACCGAGACCAGCGCCGGCAACTTCGTCAACCCCCCGGCCGGGCTGCGGATCGGCACCGTGGGCCGGGCGATGGGCGACCTCGAATGCAAGATCGACACCGACGGGGAGATCCTGGTGCGGGGTCGGCCGGTGATGCGCGGCTACCACAACCTGCCGGAGGAGACCGCCGCCTCGTTCACCGAGGACGGCTTCTTCCGTACCGGTGACATCGGCAGCCTCGACGAGCAGGGCTACCTGCGCATCACCGACCGCAAGAAGGACCTGGTCAAGACGTCGGGCGGCAAGTACATCGCGCCGTCGCACATCGAGGGCATGTTCAAGGCAATCTGCCCGTACACCTCGCAGGCGGTCGTCGTCGGTCAGGCCCGCAACTTCTGCACGATGCTGGTCACCCTGGACCCGGACGCGATCCGGGGCTGGGTCGCCGGCGGCCCCCTCGAAGGGCGCAGCTACACCGAGATCGTCGCGTCGGCTGAGGCCCAGACGATGGTCGAGGAGTACGTCGCCCAGCTCAACGCCAAGCTCAACCGCTGGGAGACCATCAAGAAGGTGGCCATCCTCCCGCGCGACCTGACGATCGAGGACGGCGAGATCACCCCGTCGTTGAAGATCAAGCGGCGTGGGGTGGAGAGCAACTTCGCCACCGAGATCGACAAGATGTACGCCGGCACCCTCGCCGAGCTCTGAGCCGACCGAGGGTCCCGTGCCGGCGAGGAAGTCGGCATGGGACCCTCACAGGTGGTGACCCCGCCACCTCGTGTGCTCCTCCTCCGCGGCGAGCTGCTCCTCGAACGCCATCTGCCGGACCCCGGCCCGGCGCCGGGAGTCGACAACCGTCTGCAGCGCCACCGCCACCGCCGTGGCGAGGGCCACCATGGCCAAGGCGATCAGCTCGGGTAGCGACCCGGCAGCCGGCACCAGCGCAATCAGCAGCAGGATCCCGCCGATCGTGGGCCAGCGGGAGGCGCCGAGCATCCGCCGGCCGAGCACGATGAGCGCGAGCAGGTAGAGCGCGACCCCACCGTTGAGCGCCAGCAGCTCGAAGCTCGGCAGCGGAACGCCCCAGCTCGGTGTGGTGGGATCGGCGCCTTCGTGGATCAGCCCCTTGAGCCCGAGCGCGAACAGGATGACGCCGGCGATGACCGGCAGGTGCAGGTAGCTGTAGGCGTTCCGGGCCAGGATGGCGCGCGCGTACGGGTCGCGGGTGCGGTGCAGGGTCTGTTCCATGCCGAGCGCCAGGGTGTCGAAGTACGCCCACCACATCGCGGCGGCCACCGCGATGCCGAGCACCGCGGCGATCAGCACCGGCCAGGTCAGCGGTAGACCAGCGGTTTCGCTGGGACTGAACCCGAGTGCGATGATGGCCTCGCCGAGGGCGATCAGGACGATCTGACCGTGCCGCTCCGCCCAGTGCCCGGCGGAGAGCACTGTCCACCCGGTGCCCCGCAGCGCGAGGCCGGCCCCGTACTCCACGCCGAGGGCCGCGAGCCAGCACAGCAGGCGGGCCACCGACTCGGCTGTTCCGTCGAAGAGCCGCTGCGGCAGCAGCCCGGCGACCACGATGAGGGCCGTGGCCACGACCGCCGGCAGGGCGAGCAGCTGCCAGCGTCGACGCACGTCGCGGTTCCGGCGGCCGATCCACAGGAAGATCACACTCTCGCTCACCCTGACGAGGAAGTAGCAGGTCGCGAAGACCAGCGGACCGAACAGCCCACCGGGACGGTCGACGAACGCCTTCGGCAGACTCAGCGCCAGCACGAAGGCGGCGGCGATGGTGACGAAGCCGACCGCCGGGACGATCCCCTGGTCGGTACGGATCAGGTTGCCCAGCAGGGCGAACGCCGACCAGCACCACCAGAGCAGGGCCAGCAGCACCAGGCACTGGACCAGGCCCCGGGCGGTCGGATTGCCGGCGGTGGCCGTGGTGACGTGCAGGAACGCGAAGACGAAGACCAGGTCGTAGAAGAGTTCCAGCGGGGTCGCCCGCGAGCCCGGCGCACTGCGGCGGACCCCGCGTGTCCCGCTGTCCTGGCCCACCAGGGGAGTCTGGCAGCCGAGCTGGGGCGGATGACGCATTCCCGGCATAATGGTGCCGGCGGATGCCGCTGGTGGTTGGGCGCTGGCTCAGGCGATGACGGCGGGCTCCCGCCACCGCTGACGGCCGGCCCGGTCCAGGTCGTAGCGGATCGCCGCGATCCGCCCGACGGCCTCCACGAGGTCCGCCGCGGGCAGGGTGAAGGGCAGCCGCAGGAAGCGCTCCAGGGTGCCGTCCAGGCCGAACCGGGGGCCCGGGGCCAGCCGTACGCCGACCTCCTCCGCGGCCCGGGCCAGCGCGCTCGAGACCGGGCCGTCCAACTCGGCCCAGAGCGTCACGCCACCCCGTGGCACTGTGACCCGCCACTCCGGCAGTTGGTGCGCCAGCGCGCCGAGCAGGGCGTCGCGCTGGACGGCCAACTGGACGCGGCGGTCGGCGACGATGGCCTCGGCGTCGGCGAGCAGGTGCACCGCTACCAGTTGGTCCAGCACCGGGCTGGCCATGTCGACCCCGACCCGCACGGCGGCCAGCCGCTGCACCTGCGGCGCGGACGCGCGGACCCAGCCGATCCGCAGGCCACCCCAGTAGGGCTTGCTCATCCCGCCGATGCTGACCACCCGGCTGTGCCGGTCGTAGGTGGCGACCGGGGGTGGCACCTCGGTGCCGTCCATGGACAGGTCCACGAAGGACTCGTCGATGATCAGATCGGTGCCGACCGCGTGCGCCACGGCCACCACGTGTTCGCGCAGGGAGGCGGGCATCAGATGCCCTGTCGGGTTCTGGAACTCCGGAATCAGGTAGGCCAGCTTGGGCCGGGTCTGCCGGAGAGTGCCCAGCAGCAGGTCGGGCTCCCAACCGGCGTCGGCGGCCAGCCCGTGGGTGCTGATCCGGGCCCGCCGGCCAGCCAGCGCGGCGAGGGCGTTGGGGTAGGTCGGGGACTCGACCAGCACGGTGCCGCCCGGGGCCAGGGCGAGCCGCAGCACCAGATCCAGTGCGTGCTGGGTGCCGCTGGTGACCATGATCTGGTCGGCCGAGGTGGGCAGACCCCGGGCGGAGTACGCGTCGGCCACCGCCTCGCGCAGCTCGATGATGCCGGTCGGGTGGTAACCGGCCCCGCCGAGGTAGCGGGGCAGGTCCTCGGTGGCGGCCCGCGCGGCTGACAACAGCTGCGGCGGGGCGGCCAGCGCCGCGACGCCGAGGTCGAGCATCTCCCTGTCGTCCAGCGGGGTCCACAGGCCGGTGCTGGCCACCCGGTGGTTGCCGGGCAGCATCGTCCAGCTACCGGCGCCCCGACGGCTGGCCAGGTGTCCGGTCTCGCGGAGCTGCCGGTAGGCGGCGGTGACGGTGGTCCGGCTGATCCGCAGCGCCTCGGCCAGCTCCCGTTCGGCCGGGAGGCGGACGCCCAGCGGCAGCCGGCCGTCGGCGAGCAGCCCGCGCACCGAGCCGGCCAGCGCGGCGTAGTCGGGGCTGCGGCGGCGGCCCGGCAGGGCATGCCACTGCCCGAGCAGACGGGCCAATTGGACGCCGCGCACCTGCCCTGTCATAGCCACTCCTCAGATATTGGCTTCTTCCTCGACGCGGATTGGCACCTAGGGTGGCATGCATGGCACTGCTTGGCAATCTGCGGCACCGACCGGTTCGACGGTTGGTCCAGCTCTACCTCGGGCTCACGCTCTACGGCGTCAGCATGGCCCTGATGATCCGCTCCGACCTGGGCCTCGACCCGTGGGACGTGTTCCACCAGGGGCTCTCCGAGCTGACCGGGCTCTCCTTCGGCACTGTCACCATCGGCGTCGGCGCGCTGGTCCTGCTGCTCTGGATCCCGCTACGGCAGCGGCCTGGCCTCGGCACTGTCAGCAACGTCGTGGTGATCGGCCTGGTGGTGGACGCCACACTGGCCCTGGTGCCCACCGGTGGTCCGCTCAGCGTCCAGATCGCGCTGCTGACAAGCGGGATCGTCGCCAACGGCGCGGCCACCGCCCTCTACCTCGGTGCCAATCTGGGCCCCGGCCCCCGCGACGGCTTGATGACCGGGTACGTGGCCCGCCGGCCCGGCCGGTCGATCCGCCTGGTGCGCACCATCATCGAGGTCACAGTGCTGGCGCTGGGCTGGCTGCTCGGCGGCAAGGTCGGCCTGGGAACCGTCGCGTACGCCCTGGCCATCGGCCCGTTGGCCCAGTTCTTCATCCCGCTGTTCGCCGTGCCGGAGGGCACCGAGCCGGACAGCGCCGCGCCCCCACCGGGCAACCCCGCGCCGGCCACCCCGGCCGGCTGAACCCTCACCGACCGTCCGCGAACCGGTACGTGGTGGTGGTGCCGCGCACCGGTTCGCGGGTGGGTGTTCCCTTCCGCGACGCGCGCCGTCATCATCTCTGCATGGGGGAGAACGGTTGGCGCTGGAACGACGCCTGGATCTTCGTGTCGCTCGTCATCGCGAGCGGGGCCGGACGGCACCGCCGGTCGGCGACAAGCCGACGACCGGAGGGCGTCCGCCTGACCGACGTGCTCTCCACCGCCGACCACCTCAACCACGCGATTCCGCAGCGACACGAGGTGGAGGCAGCGGTCCAGCGGTTGGTCGGCGCCGGGCTGGTCAGCGTCGCCGACGGCTGGTTCCGCATCACCGCCGAGGGTGAGCAGCTGTGGCGCACCCGGCCGCGCGCGGGTGTGGCGACAATGGTGGACACCGTGCAGGGTGTGTTGACCCGCCGGCACGCGCCGGGCAGCGCCGACTGGATCCTGGACGAGGCCGACCACGCGGCTGCCGTCCAGGAGTACGCGGTCCGTTCGATCCCCACCCCGCGCCGGTCACCGGAGGGCCACTCCGGCGAGCGCTGAGCTGCTCAGCGCACCGGATGGCCGCCGAGGCGCAGCGCGTCCTTGACCTCGGCGACGGTCAGCTCGCCGAAGTGGAAGACGCTGGCGGCGAGCACGGCGTCCGCGCCGGCGCCGACAGCGGGCGGAAAGTGGGCCACCTCGCCGGCGCCCCCACTGGCCACCACCGGCACGTCCACCACCGCGCGCACCGCGGCGATCAGCTCCAGGTCGAAGCCCGCCTTGGTGCCGTCGGCGTCCATCGAGTTGAGCAGGATCTCCCCCGCGCCCAACTCGGCGCCCCGGTGCGCCCACCACACGGCGTCGATGCCGGTGCCGCGCCGACCCCCGTGGGTGGTGACCTCGAAGCCGCTGGGCGTGCCGCCGTTCGGCGACCGCCGCACGTCGAGGGAGAGCACGAGCACCTGCCTGCCGAACCGGTCGGCGATCTCGGCGATCAGCTCCGGACGGGCGATGGCTGCGGTGTTCACGCCGACCTTGTCCGCGCCGGCGCGCAGCAGTGTGTCCACGTCGGCGACCTGCCGGACGCCACCGCCGACGGTCAGCGGGATGAACACCGACTCGGCGGTGCGGCGCACCACGTCGAGCATTGTGCCCCGGTCGCTGGAGGACGCCGTGACGTCGAGGAAGGTCAACTCGTCAGCGCCGGCCCGGTCATACGCGGCAGCCAGTTCCACCGGGTCGCCGGCGTCACGCAGGTCGAGGAAGTTGACCCCCTTGACCACCCGCCCGGCGTCCACGTCCAGACAGGGGATCACCCGTACCGCCACCGTCATGCCGCGAGCCTATCCTCCGCACGCGGCACGGCGGTCGACCCGATCGGGTCGACCGCCGTGAGAGAGGTCTGCGTCACACGCGGACGAGCATCTTGCCGAGGTTGTCGCCGCGCAACAGGCCGAGGAACGCGGCCGGGGCGTTCTCGATGCCGTCCACGATCGTCTCGTCGTAGGACAGCGTGCCGTCGCGCAGCCAGCCCGCGACGTCGCGCACGAACGCCGCCCGCATGTCGTTGTGGTCGTTGACCAGGAAGCCGCGCAGTGTGAGCCGCTTGCCGATGACCAGCGCCAGGTTGCGCGGGGCGGCCGGCGGCTCGGTGGCGTTGTACTGCGAGATCATGCCGCAGATGGCGGCCCGGCCGTGCAGGTTCATGGCCGAGATCGCGGCCTCCAGGTGGTCGCCGCCGACGTTGTCGAAGTAGACGTCGATGCCGTCCGGGGCGGCCGCCCGCAGCGACTCGCGGATGCCGTCGTGGTAGTCGAAGGCGGCGTCGAAGCCCAGCGCCCGCAGCCGCTCGACCTTGGCCGGCGAGCCGGCGCTGCCGATCACCCGACCGGCGCCCTTGAGCTTGGCGATCTGGCCGACCAGGCTGCCCACCGCGCCGGCCGCGGCGGAGACGAAGACCGTCTCGCCGGGCTTCATCGCGGCCACCTCCAGCAGCCCGGCGTACGCCGTCAGCCCGGTCATGCCGAGCACGCTCAGGTACGCGCTGACCGGGGCGATGTTCGGGTCGACGGGTCGGGCCGCGGTGGCGTCGAGCAGCGTGTACTCCCGCCAGCCCAGCCCGTGCAGGACTGTGGTCCCGACGGCGATGTCCGCCGCCTCGCTGGCCACCACCGCACCGATCGCGGCACCGTCGAGCGGCGCGTCGAGCGCGAACGGCGGCACGTACGACTTGACGTCGTTCATCCGTCCGCGCATGTACGGGTCGACGGACATGTACTGGTTGCGGACCACGATCTGGCCCGGTCCGGGCGTCGGAACCTCGGTCTCGACGAGCCGGAAGGTGTCTTCGGTGGGCCAGCCCTGGGGGCGGCTGGCCAGGTGGATCTCGCGGTTACTGGTCACGGGGTGGTCGTCCTCTCGTCCGCGGATGGGGCCTGGGGCCTGGGGCCGCGAGGTCACGCGGACAGGGTCTCGCGGACGGTCAGTGTGACGTCGACGTTGCCACGGGTGGCGTTGGAGTACGGGCAGACCTGGTGGGCCTGCTCGACGATCTGCTCGGCGACCTCGCGGGGCGCGGCGGGCAGGTCGACGACGAGCTGCACGGTGAGCCCGAAGCCGCCGCTGCCGTTCGGGCCGATGCCCACCTCGGCGCCGACCACGGAACCGGTCACGTCGGCCTTGGCCCGGCGGGCCACCAGCCGCAGGGCGCTGTGGAAGCAGGCCGCGTAACCGGCGGCGAAGAGCTGCTCGGGGTTGGCCGCGCCACCGGCGCCGCCCATCTCCTTCGGCACGGCCAGGTCGAGTGCGAACGTGCCGTCGGAGGTCTCGACGTGGCCGTCCCGGCCGTCGCCGGTGGCGGTCGCGGACGCGGTGTAGACAACCTGCATGGTGGTCACTGCTCCTTCTGTCGGTGGATGGTGTCGGTGACCCGGGTGAGGGTGTCGCGCAGCGCGACGAGCTCGCCGAAGCCCAGCCCGGTGGCCTGCGCGATCCGCAGCGGGACGTCGCAGACGCGCTCGCGCAGCGCCCGGCCCTGCTCGGTGAGGCCCACCTCGACCCGCCGCTCGTCGCGGGCCGACCGCCGCCGCACCACCAGGCCCGCCCCCTCCAGCCGCTTGAGCAGCGGGGAGAGCGTGCCGGAGTCCAGCCGCAGCTCGGCGCCCAGCTCGGACACCGTGGGGGCGTCGTCGGGACGCTCCCAGAGCACCAGCAGCACCAGGTACTGCGGGTAGGTCAACCCGACCTCGTCGAGGATCGGCCGGTAGACGTCGGTCAGTGCGCGCGACGCGGCGTAGAGCGCGAAGCACACCTGCCGGCGCAGCTCCAGGTCATCGGTCACCGCTGAACCGTAGCCCACAATTAAGTTGTGCACAACTTATCGGGGCGCAGGACGGCCCGGCAGGACGCCCGGGCGGTACCTCAGCGATCGCCGAGGTACGCCTCCAACTCCACCTCCACCAGGTGCTCCGGGTCCAGCAGACCGGCCACCACCACCAGGGTGGCGGCCGGCCGGACCGCACCGAAGACCGCGTTGTGCGCCCGGCCCACCTCGTCGGCGTGCAACCGGTCCGTCACGTACATCCTGGTCCGGACCACATCGCCCGGCTCCGCACCCACCTCGGCGAGCGCGGCCAGCCCGATCCGCAGCGCCTGCGCGGTCTGCGCGGCCGGATCACCGACGTGCACCACCCGGCCGTCCACTGTCGCCGTGCAACCCGCCGTCCAGGCCCGCTCACCGGCCCGGACCACCCGGGAGTACCCGTAGCGCTGCTCCCACGGGCCGCCCGACCCCAGTCGGGTCGTCGTCACGCCTCGGCCAGCGTCCGCAGCGCCTCGGCCACAGTGAAGGCACCCGCGTAGAGCGCCTTGCCGGCGATCACGCCCTCCACCCCGGCCGACTCCAGGGTCGCCAACGCCCGCAGGTCGTCCAGGGTGGACACCCCACCCGAGGCGATCACCGGCCGGTCCGTACGGGCACACACCTCGCGCAGCAGATCCAGGTTCGGCCCACGCATCGTGCCGTCCTTGGTGATGTCGGTGACCACGTACCGACTCGCGCCCGCCTTGTCCAGTCGCTCCAGCACCTCGTACAGGTCACCACCGTCGCGGGTCCAACCCCGCGCCGACAGGGTGTGACCCCGCACGTCCAGCCCGATGGCCACCCGGTCGCCGTACTCCGCCACCACCCGGTCACACCAGACCGGATCCTCCAGAGCGGCGGTCCCGATGTTCACCCGGGCCGCACCGGTGCCCAGCGCCGCACGCAGCGACTCGTCATCACGGATGCCCCCGGAGAGCTCCACCTTCACATCCAACTGGCGCACCACCTCCGCGAGCAGGTGCGCGTTCGTGCCCCGACCGAACGCCGCGTCCAGGTCGACCAGGTGGATCCACTCCGCGCCGTCCTGCTGCCAGGCCAGCGCCGCGTCCAACGGGTCGCCGTAGATGCTCTCGCTTCCGACGGCGCCCTGCACGAGCCGGACGGCCCGGCCGTCAGCGACATCCACGGCGGGTAACAGGGTGAGGCTCAAGGTCTTCTCCTCGATCAGGTACGACGGTCCAGGGCGATCACCACGATCGCCGGCAGTACGAGCAGCAAGAGCACGATCAGCGCGATACGCAACGCCAGGTTGTCGACAAACGTCCAGATCAGGAGCAACGCCGCGCCGGTGAGCAGCACGATCGCGGCCCGCTCCCCCCGAGTGTGCCGGGCCAGCCGCCCGGAGCGACCCCGCCGCAGCCGCGGCGTCAAACTGCGCACCACCGCGCGACGGCGTTGCCGCCGGGCCACCTGGCGCTGCCGGACCGCCCGCTCCCGGGCCTGCTCCGCCTCCCGCTCCGCCCGTCGGCGGGCGCGCTCCCGGCTCACCGCGACGCCCGCCGCTCGGGCACCGCGCGACGGCGCTCAGTCACCGCTGGGCAGCGTGGCGAGCCAGTTGCGCAGCAGCGCGGCACCGGTGTCGGCGGACTTCTCCGGGTGGAACTGGGCCGCCGACAACGAGCCCCGCTCCACCGCCGCGACGAAATCCGTGTCGTGGTGGGCGGTGGTCACAGTGGCACCGGCAGCGACCAGCGCCGCCGGGTCGCCCATCGCGTACGAGTGGACGAAGTAGAACCGGCTCTGCTCGGTCAACCCGGCGAACAGCACCGACTCCCGCGGAGCCCGGACCGTGTTCCAGCCCATGTGCGGCAACCGGGTGGCGGCCAGCCGGGTCACCCCGCCGGGAAGCAGCCCCAGCCCCTTGGTCACCACGCCGTGCTCGTCGCCGTGCTCGAAGAGAACCTGCATGCCCACGCAGATGCCGAGCACCGGCCGGCCGGCAGCCACCCGTTCGGCGATCACCGGGCCGGCGCCCAGCGCCTCGATCCCCGCCATGCACGCCGCGTACGCGCCCACACCCGGCACCACCAGACCATCGGCGGCGGCCGCCGCGGCCAGGTCGTCGGTCACCCGGACGTCCGCTCCGGCGGCGGCCAGCGCCCGCTCCGCCGAGCGCAGGTTGCCCGAGCCGTAGTCGAGCACCACCACGTCACTCATGTCGTCACCCCGATCACCCGTTCTCCGGCAGCAGCCGCAGCACCCCGGCGACGGTGGCGAGCACCGCGAGCGCCGCGGTGATCAGCACGGCGGCCTTCGGCGCGCCCTGCCGGTAGAGCGACCAGGTGCCGCCCACCAGCACCCCGGCCAGAATCAGCAGCAACGTCGGCAACGCGGCGCCCATCAGAGCCACCTTCCAGTCGCGACTGCGGGGCTCCGCCGCGCTGCACTCCTCGCGCGCATCAGAGCGCGCCCTTCGTGCTCGGGATCGCCCCGGCGGAACGCGGATCGATCGAGGTGGCTTCGCGCAACGCGCGGGAGACCGCCTTGAACTGCGCCTCCACCACGTGGTGCGCGTCCGGGTGACCACCGGGCCGGGCCGCCCGCAGCACGTCGACGTGCAGCGTGACCCGGGCCGCCTGACCGAAGGACTCCCAGATGTGCCGGGTCATGCTGGTCGCGTACACCGGCCCGATGTACGGGGCGAGCACCGGCTCGTCGTGCACCACGTACGGCCGACCGGACAGGTCCACCGCCGCCCGGACCAGCACCTCGTCCATCGGAACGGTCGCCGAACCGTACCGCCGGATGCCGGCCTTGTCGCCCAGTGCCTGGTCGAACGCCGCGCCCAGGGCCAGCGCGGTGTCCTCGATCGTGTGGTGCGCGTCGATCTCCAGGTCACCCACTGTGCGCACGGTCAGGTCGAAGCCGCCGTGCCGGGCGATCTGGTGCAGCATGTGGTCGTAGAAGCCGACGCCGGTGCTGATCTCGGCGGCACCGGTGCCGTCGAGATCGATCTCGACGAGGACCTTGGTCTCCTTGGTGATCCGTTCCACCCGGGCGGTCCGACTCATTGCGAAGTCTCCATTGCAGAAAGGAAGGCGTCGGTCTCGGCGGCGGTGCCGGCGGTCACCCGCAGCCAGCCGGGCAGGCCGACGTCACGGACCAACACCCCCTGCGCCAGCAGGGCGTTCCAGACGATGGTCTGGTCGCCGCCCACCTCGAAGAGCACGAAGTTGGCGTCGCTGTCAGCGACCCGCAACCCCCGCTCGCGCAGCGTCGCCACGATCCGGTCCCGCTGCGCCATGATCGCGCTCACCGTACCGAGAAGGGCGTCGCGGTGAGCCACCGCCGCGCGTGCGGCGGCCTGGGTGAGCGCGGAGAGATGGTACGGCAAACGGACGAGCTGCACCGCCCGCACCACCGCCGGGTCGGCGGCCAGGTAACCCAGCCGACCACCGGCGAAGCCGAAAGCCTTGCTCATCGTCCGGGTCACCACCAGCCGTGGGTGGCCGGGCAGCACCGCCAGGGCGCTGACCGTCCCGGGCCTGGCGAACTCGGCGTACGCCTCGTCGACGACCACCATGCCGGGAGCGACGTCGAGCACCGCGGCGATCACCGCCGGGTCCAGTGCCGTGCCGGTGGGGTTGTTCGGCGAGCAGAGGAAGACCACGTCCGGCTGGTGCTCGCGGACCTGGGCGACCGCCTCCTCGGCGGTCAACCCGAAGTCGACGCCGCGCGCGGCGGGCACCCACCGGGTGCCGGTGCCGAGGGCCAGCAGCGGGTGCATCGAGTACGCCGGAACGAAGCCGAGCGCCGTGCGCCCCGGCCCGCCGAACGCCTGGAGCAGCTGCTGCTGAATCTCGTTGGAGCCGTTGGCCGCCCACACCTGGTCGACAGTGAGCCCGTGCCCGAGATATTCGGCCAGGTCGGCGCGGAGCGCCACCGCGTCCCGGTCCGGGTAGCGGTTCAGCTCACGCAGCTCGGCCGCGAGCGCCTTGCCGATCGCCTCGACCACCGGCTCCGGCACCGGGTGGGAATTCTCGTTGGTGTTGAGCCGCACCGGCACGTCCAACTGCGGCGCCCCGTACGGCGACAGCCCCCGCAGGTCGGCCCGGATCGGCAGCTCTTCCAGGCTGGTCACGCCGCCTCCCCGTTTCGCGAGACAGCGGCCGGAGGCACCGGTCGCCCGAGCCGGCTGGTGCGCGCGCTCACGCCGACCCTCCCGGGAAACGGGCCTGGACCGCCTGGCCGTGCGCGGGCAGGTCCTCCACGTTGGCCAGGGTGACCACGTGCGGGGCCACGTCGCGTAGCGCGGCCTCGGTGTATTCGATCAGGTGCACGCCGCGCAGGAAGGACTGCACGGACAGGCCGGAGGAGTGCCGCGCGCAGCCACCGGTGGGCAGCACGTGGTTGGAGCCGGCGCAGTAGTCACCGAGCGACACCGGCGACCAGGCGCCCACGAAGATCGCCCCGGCGTTGCGGACCCGCAGCGCCCACTCCCGGGCGTCCACCGTCTGGATCTCCAGGTGCTCGGCCGCGTACGCGTCGACCACCCGCAGCCCCGCCTCAAGGTCGTCGACCAGGACCACGCCGCTCTGCTCACCGGTCAGCGCCGTGGTGACCCGTTCGGTGTGCTTGGTCGCCGGCACCTGCCGGGCCAACTCCGCCTCGACCGCCTCGACCAACGCCACCGACGGGGTGACCAGCACGCTCGCGGCGAGCGGGTCGTGCTCGGCCTGACTGATCAGGTCGGCGGCCACGTGCGCCGGGTCGGCGGTGTCGTCGGCCAGGATGGCGATCTCGGTCGGCCCGGCCTCGGCGTCGATGCCGACCACGCCGCGCAGCAGCCGCTTGGCGGCGGTCACCCAGATGTTGCCGGGGCCGGTGATCAGGTCGACGGGGTCGCACCGCAGCTCACCCGCCGGGTCCACCGCCGCGCCGTACGCCAGCATCGCCACCGCCTGGGCCCCGCCCACCGCGTACACCTCGTCGACGCCGAGCAGCGCGCACGCGGCGAGCACCCGGGGATCGGGCAGGCCGCCGTTGTCCTTCTGCGGCGGGCTGACCACCACCAGCGAGCGCACCCCGGCCGCCTGGGCGGGCACCACGTTCATCACCACAGTCGACGGGTACATCGCCAGGCCACCGGGCACGTAGAGGCCGACCCGGTCGACCGGCAGCCATCGCTCGGTGACAGTGCCGCCGGGCACCACAGTCGTGGTGTGGTCGGTGCGCCGCTGATCATCGTGCACCCGACGGGCCCGGGCGATGGACTCCAGCAGCGCGGCACGCACCGCCGGGTCGAGCACCCCCTCCGCCTCGGTGATCGCCTCGACCGGCACCCGCAGCACCTCCGGGGAGATGCTGTCGAACCGAACGCTGGCCTCCCGGATCGCTGGGTACCCATGCTCACGGACCGCCTCCACCAGGGGCCGGATGCGCTCGACGGCGACGGACACGTCGAGCTGGGCACGGGGCAGCAGGCGGCGCGGGTCACCGAGACCGTCGCGCAGGTCGATCCGATTCAGCACCCTTGCGAGTCTAGGCGGCCGGCCCGACGTCCACCCGAGCCGCCCGTCCGCCGGGACGGTGAGCCGGGCCACGCCCCCGGGGACGAGATTGGTTAGGCTCGACCATGTGACCGCACGGCTGCCGGTTTTCCCGCTCGCAACGGTGCTCTTTCCCGGGTTGGTGCTGCCGCTGCACATCTTCGAGGAGCGCTACCGGGCGCTGGTCCGGCACCTTGTCGGCCTGCCCGACGGTGCCCCGCGCGAGTTCGGCGTGGTGGCCATCCAGGCCGGCTGGGAAGTCGCGCCCGCCGGTCCCGCCGGCGCCCCGGCCCGATCGAGCGTCGGCGAGGTGACGCTGCACGAGGTGGGCTGCACCGCCGAGCTGCGCCAGGTGACCGAGTTGACCGACGGTGGTTTCGACATCGTCACTGTCGGTCGGCGTCGATTCCGGATCGCCGAAATCGACGACAGCGCCGAGCCCTACCTGACCGCCGACGTCGAGTGGCTGCCCGACCCGGGCGGCCCGGACGAGGTGGCCGATCTGCTGGCCGCCCGGGTTATCGCTGTGTTCCGGCAGTACCTCGGCCTGATCCGCTCCGACCCGGAGGAGATCTCCGAGCAGTTGCCGGAGGACCCGACCGTGCTCTCGCACCTGGTGGCGGCGACCGCGGCGCTCACCGTCGACGACCGGCAACGGCTGCTGGCGATCGACGACACCGCCTCCCGGCTCCGCGCCGAGCTGCGGTTGCTCAACCGCGAGGCGGCTCTGCTGCGTCAGGTGCGGGCGGTTCCGGTGCCGCTGTCGGAGCTGGCGTCCCCGCCGACACCCAACTGAAGTCCCCCGGCTCGGGCTCCGGGCGCAGCCCCGGCCACCGCGACCAACCGGCCAGCAGTGTGTACATGACAGCGGCCCCGAACGCCGGCAGCAGCAGGTTGCCGTGCGGAACCGGCAGCACGCCGAGCAGCCAGTCCACCCCACCAGCCCGCAGGTCGGCGGGTTTGCTGAAGGCCTGCCCGACCGGGGCCGTCGCCAGCAGCCGGTCGAAGGTGGCCAGGCCGATCCGCCGTCCCACCTGCCAGGCCACCGGCGCGGCGACCAGGGTGCCGAGCACCGCGGCGAGCAGCCCGACCGGGCCGCGCCGTCGACGCAGCACGAACCACAGGGCGAACGCCACGAGCAGCCCGAAGGCGAGCCCGAGCAGGCTGAACCAGCCGTCGGCGGCGATCGGCTGCTCCGGTTGCGGCTCGGCGTAGATCGCCCCCTCGGCGGTCTTGAGCACCGGGGTGTCCGGCGCGAGCGCGGCCCAGAGCAGCCCGAGCGGAACACCCGACACGGCCAGCGCGAGCACGGTGCCCAGCACCGTCGCCAGGGCACGCAATGGACGACGCGGCTCGTCGAACCGAAGCTCCAACAAGCTCTGGTACGCCGCCGAGTCCGGCAGGTGGCCCGGACCGAACTCGCCGGGCGTCGTCGCGGCCGGCGGGTCGACCTCCGGCGGTCTCGCGTCCGGCGTACCGGGCGGCGCGGATTGGTCGGGCTCGTCGACGGGCCGCTCACGGTCGGGGTTGTCCGGGCTCACCCGATGATCCTCTCAGGCCCGGTGCGCGGCCGGGGCTCCGGTGGCGGCAGACCAGCTCACCGGGCGAACGGCTCCACCATCATCGCCGCGGCCCGCAGCCACGCCTGCCGGGTCTCCGGCTGGAGCTGGTGGTACTCGATGGACGACCCGGTCTCCAGAGCCGGGTCGTACGGCACGACGGCCACGCCCCGGGTACGCGTGGCGAAGTGCCGCTCCAGGTCGTCCTGGAGCGTCGAGCGACCGGGGGTCGGGCAGGAGATGAGGGTGATGGCGTTGTCCGCCAACTCGCCCATGCCCTCCTCGTGCAGCAGGTCGAGCATCCAGTCCGCGCTGAACGCCGCGTCCTCCCGGGGCACAGTGGTCACCACCAGCTGGTCGGCGGCCTGCATCACAGTGCGCCAGTTGGGGCTCTCCACGTTGTTGCCGGTGTCCACGCAGACCACGTCGTGGGTGCGCCGCAGCAGCTCCAGCACCCGTCGGACGGTGAACTGGTCCAGTCGCTGGGCGAAGCGTGGGCTCTCCTCGCCGGCCAGCACGTCGTACGAGCCGTCGGAGGCGTGCCGCAGGTAGTCGTCAAGCCGGTCCAGCAGGGTCGCGTCTTCCAGGATCTCGATCTGGGCCAGGTCGCTGATCAGGTGCCGGATCGTCCGGGCGTGCCGGGCGCTGCCGGCGCGCAGGCCGAGGGTGCCGCGCAGCTCGTTGTCGTCCCAGGCCAGCACGCCCTTGCCGCGGACGCTGCCGACCGTCGCCGCGGCGAGCACTGTGGCGGTCGTCTTGTGCACTCCGCCCTTGGGGTTGGCGAAGGCGAACACCCGGGGCGTGCCCAGGTCCCGTTGGAGCACCCCGTTGGCGCGCTCCTGCTCCTGGTCGACGGCCGGTGGGCGCCATTCGATCCGGGCCGGGTAGGCGCGTTCGGCGACCACCGAGCCGACCGCCGGGGCGGGTGGTGGCGGAACGGGCGGCGTGACCGGCACGGCGACCGGCGGCACGGGCGGCGGGGCGACCGGCGGGGGCGGTGGCGGGGCGGCCGGGTAGCCGGTCTCCGGCTGGTAGCCGGTCTCCAGCAGGGCGTACCGCGACTCCACCGGCGGGTCGCCCGGCCGGTAGCCGTTGTCCAGCAACGCGTAGCGCGACGGGACCGGGTCGGGGCCGCGTGCCGGCGGCTCGGGCTCGGCCCGGTAGGTCGGCTCAGCCCGGTAGTCGGGCTCGGCCCGATAGCCCGGCTCGGCCCGATAACCCGGGTCCGCCCGGTAGTCGGGCTCGGCCCGGTAGCCGGGCGTGGCGGGGTAGTCCGGTTCAGCGCGGTAGCCCGGCTCGGCCCGGTAGCCGGGTTCGGCGCGGTAGTCCGGCTGCCCGGTCCGGTACGCCGGCTCCGCTCGATAGTCCGGCTCGGCCCGATAACCCGGCTCGGTCCGGTACGCGGGCTCGGCCCGGTAGTCCGGCTCGGCCCGGTACGCGGGGTCGACCCGGTAGGTCGCCTCGGCCCGGTACGCAGGCTCCGCGCCGTACGACAGGTCGGCCGGATGCCCGATGGCGGGTGCCCGCCCGGCGTAGCCGTTGGGGGCCGCACGTCGTGGCAGCGGGTCCGGCGGCGGTTCCTCGCCGCGCCGCTCCGGCTCGGTCTGCTCCGCGCCGCGACCGCCCAGCCGGGCACGGTCCAACAGCGCGCGCCACCGCGGCGCTGGTTCGGCCGGCCGGCCCCAGCCGGTCTCACTGCCCTCCACGGCCCGCCCTCCCAGCGCCATCGATCTCTGTCTGACAGGCTACGAACCCAACCCTATTCGGACCACACCTCAGAGCGCACACCAGCCGGCGCAGATCACGACGACGGCGATGGCGGCAACGGCTCGGTGAGGGCGGCGTCCGGCGAGGTGGTGACGCTCGGCGGCGCCGACTCGGCGGGCTCCGGCGTCGACGGTTCGGGTGACGGAATGGTCACGACTGGTGCGGGTTCCGACGATTCGCCCACGGGGGCCGACGGCGCCGGTGCGCTGATCATCGGCGCTGGCGGCTCGGACCGGGTCGGTACGGGGCTCGGCCCGGTGTCGGCCGGCGGGCGCACCACGTCACGCTGCTCGGGCAGGGGCGGCGTGAAGACCGTCCGGTCCAGCCGGTACACCTCGGGGGCCGGGTCGACCGCCCGTACATCCGGCCGGGCCGCGACACCGCGCAGCGCCACCGGCGTCGCGCGAACCACCGCCGCGTAGACGCAGGCGCAGCCGGTGCGGTACGCGACCGCCTCGGCGGCGGCCACCTCGGCGCCACTGGCGTACTGCTCCCGCAACTCCCGCTCGCCCACCCCGTCGCCGTCCACAGCGGCGGCCCTGGCCCGGTAGTCGGCGGCCTCGGTCTCCTTGCGGGCCGCCACCTGGTCCATCCCGGCCACCACGTCGTCCGGCACCCGCAGCGCGGGGATCTTGACGATCTCGGTCTGCCGGCCGGGCAGCGGAACCCGCCCGAAGACCGTCGAGACCCCGACGTCGCCGAGCACCGTCGCCAGCCGCTGCGGAGGCAGGTACGTGTCGAGCGTGACCAGCGCGTACGTCCCGCCCTCCGCGGCCGGGGCGGACGCGGGCAGCGCGGCCAGGTCGGCCGCGGCGGACCGCAGGTAGCCGGGGACGGAGTCGCCGTCGGCAACACCGACCCGGGTCACCTCGCCGACCGTCCGGTCGCCGACCGGAGTGTCGTCGACGGCCCAGACGGCGGTGCCCAACACCGCCGCCGCGGAGAGCACCGCGGCCCAACTGAGCACGCCGGAGCGCGCCGACCGGTCGCCGAGGCGGGCCACGGTCCGGGTCAGCGGCGGCAGCAACCGCTGGTCCAGCTGCCGCAGCAGGTTGCCGGCGCGCACGGGCGGGATCCCCTCTGTGGAACGGTGTCGGGCGGTCGCCGCTCAGTCACGCAGGATCTGAAGCGCACGGTCCAGGTCGTCAGGGTAGTCGCTGACGAACCGGACCTCGTCCCCCGTTCGGGGGTGCAAAAAGCTCAGTTCGCGGGCGTGCAGCCACTGTCGGGCCAGGCCGAGACGGGCCGAGAGGGTGGGATCGGCGCCATAGGTGAGGTCACCCACACAGGGGTGCCGCAGGGTGGAGAAGTGCACCCGGATCTGGTGGGTCCGGCCGGTCTCCAGCCGGACGTCGACCAGGCTCGCCGCCGGGAACGCCTCAAGGGTGTCGTAGTGGGTGATGCTCGGCTTGCCGCCGGACACCACCGCCCAGCGGTAGTCGTGGGTCGGGTGCCTGTCGATCGGCGCGTCGACGGTGCCCCGCAGCGGGTCCAGGTGACCCTGCACCACCGCGTGGTAGCCCTTGTCGACCTCGCGGTACTTGAAGGCCCGCTTCAACGCCGTGTACGCCTGCTCGCTCTTGGCCACCACCATGATCCCGGTGGTGCCCACGTCGAGCCGGTGCACCACGCCCTGGCGTTCGGCGGCGCCGCTGGTGGAGATGCGGTGCCCGATCGCGGCGAGCGCGCCGATCACCGTCGGCCCGGTCCACCCGGGGCTCGGGTGCGCGGCCACCCCGACCGGCTTGTCGACCACGACGATGTCGTCGTCGGCGTAGACGACCCGCAGGCCGGGCACCGCCTGCGGGACCACTGTCGGCGGTGCGACAGGGGCGGGCAGCGTGACGTCCAGCCAGGAGCCGGCCTTGACCTTGTGCGAGTTGGGCCGGGCGGAGCCGTCGACCAGCGCGTCCCCGGCGTCGACCAGGGCCGCGGCGGCGGTGCGGGACAGCCCGAACAGGCGGGACACGGCCTGGTCCAGGCGCATGCCGTCGAGGCCGTCCGGAACCGGAAGGGAACGGTGGTCGCCGCCAGCGGCGAATGCCGAGGTCATGCCCGCTCCCGCTGCTCGGCGCCCGACGCGGCGGCGTCCGTCGTGGCCGGGTCGCCGTCGCGACCCGCCCGCCGGCCGTCACGCTGGCGGCCGGTCAACTCCAACAGGACGGCCAGCAGCACGCCACAGACCAGCGAACTGTCGGCGAGGTTGAACACCGGCCAGACCTGACCGTACGGGTCGAAGAGGCTGATCATGTCGACGACGTGCCCGTGGAACGGGGACGGCGCCCGGAAGATCCGGTCGACGAGGTTGCCCAACGCGCCACCGAGAACCAGGCCGAGCGAGACCGCCCAGGGCAGCGAGCGCAGCCGCAGTGCCATCCAGACGATCCAGCCGACCACACCGATGGTGATCAGTGGGAAGACCCAGGTGTGGTCCGCGCCGATGCTCCAGGCCGCACCGCTGTTGCGGGTCAGGCTCAGGTAGACGAACCCACCGAGCAGCCGGACCGGCTCCCGGTCGGTCAGCGCGGCCAGCGCGAGGTGCTTGGTGACCAGGTCGGCCAGCAGGGCCACCAGGGCGACTCCGGCGAGAATCGCGACTGCCCGGGGCCGGCGGGTGCCGCCGCCCGGATCGGTGCGGCCGGGTTCGGCGGACGGTACTGCGGTCATGCGCTCCCCATCGACAGTCTTGGCGGTGATCGCTCACCGTCTCATCGCCGCCGGGGAACGGACCTCAGCGCCGCTCCTCCAGCTGCTTGCACGTCACACACAGGGTGGCCGACGGGAAGGCGGCGAGGCGCTCGACCGGGATCGGGTTGCCGCACCGCTCGCACCAGCCGTAACCACCCTCGTCGAGGCGCTCCAGAGCGCGCTCCACCTGCGTGATCCGTTCCAGAATGCTGTTGGCGAGAGAGATCTCCTGCTCCCGCTCGAGCGTCTTGGTGCCCGTATCGGCCTGGTCGTCCCCGGCCGAGTCGGTCAGCCGATCGCGCTGCAGCTCGGTGATCTCACTCAGCGTCTGATCGTACTCGGCACGAAGCTCGTCCCGCCGCGCCGCCAGCGCCGCCCGGATCTTCTCGGTCTCCGCCGTGCTACGGGTGGCCTTCGCCACCGGCTTGCGCCCGGCGGTCCTGGTGTCGGATGGCTTCGCCATGGGTCGCTCCCTCGGCCGGGGAACCGCGCGGTCCGCGGCGCCTGGACAGGGGGCGCCGACTAGGGCGTCCCCTATGTACGAAAAGGGGCGCACGGCGACGATGGCCGCGCACTCCGGAGGTTGGCAAGAATACGGAACGTACAGGCGTCCGACAACGTGCCGCACCGTCGCACCGTCTAACAGCCCCTAGCCCTGCCTAACTGGGGCAAAGGGAACGCTAGCAGATCAATTGGGCACCTCATCCCCGTACTCACCAAACCATCGGGCCAGACGACCCCGCCGACTGACCGCCCGCAACCGCCGTTCCGCCGCGTCCCGCACCCCTGCGGTCGCCACGATCAGCAGACTGTCGCCGGTCTTCAACCGGGTGTCCGGTGCGGGCACGAAGCCCACGCCGTCGCGCAGCACAAGGGTCACCGACGCGCCCAACGGAAGGCGCAGCTCGTCGACGTGCACGCCGGCCAGTCGTGAGCCCGGTGGCACCTCCACCTGGAGCAGGTCCGCCCGCATTCGCTCCAGCGGCGCGGTCTCCACGTGGATCTCGGCGGCCTCGGCCGGCGCGGTCACCCGCAACCGGCGGGCGAACGGCCCCAGCGTCCCGGTCTGCACCAGCGTGAAGATCACCACCAGCACGAAGACCACGTCGAAGAGCCGCTCCGCGCCGGGCACCCGCTCGGACAGCGGAATGGTGGCCAGCACGATCGGCACCGCACCGCGCAGCCCGGCCCAGGACAGGAACGCCTGTTCTCGAAGCCCGACCCGGAACGGCACCGCCGAGACAGCCACCGACAGCGGCCGGGCCAGGAGCACCAGAGCCAGCCCGGCGACCACCGCTGGCAGTACCGCCGCGTCCAGCCGGCCCGGCGAGACCAGCAACCCGAGCAGCACGAACAACCCGATCTGGGCGAGCCAGGCCAGCCCGTCCGCGAAACCGAGAATCGCCTGCCGGTGCGACAGGCGGGCATTGCCCAGCAACACCCCTGCCACATAGACGGCGAGGAAGCCCGAGGCGTGCAGAACAGCCCCCGCGGCGTACGCCAGAACTGTGATGCCCACCGCGGCGATCGGGTAGAGCCCGGCCGAGGGCAGCGCGGCCCGGCGCAGCGCCCAGGTGCCGGCGACGCCAGCGGCCACGCCCACCGCCGCACCGACGCCCAGCTCGTAACAGACCAGCGCGACCTCGTACCACCACGGGTGCGCGAAACCCCTGTGGGACAGCAGCACCACCAGCAGCACCACCGGGGCGTCGTTCATCCCCGACTCGGCCTCCAGGGTCGCCACCAGCCGGGGCGGCAACCGCAGCCGGCGCAGAGTGGCGAAGACGGCCGCCGCGTCGGTGGACGAGAGCACAGCGCCGTAGAGCAGCGCCAACCGCCAGTCCAGCCCCAGCAGCAGGTGCACTGCCACGCCGACCACCGCGATGCTGACGATCACGCCGACAGTGGAGAGCGCGGAGGCCAGCCCGAGCACCGGGCGCAACGTGGTCCACCGGGCGGTGAGCCCGCCCTCCGCGATGATCACGATCAGCGCGCAGAAGCCGAGGGTCCGGGTCAGCTCGACGTCGTCGAAACGGATGCCCAACCCGTTCTCGCCGATAGCCACACCGAGAGCCAGGTAGACCAGGAGGCTGGGCACGCCGAGCCTCGTGGAGAGTCGCACCGCGCCGACAGCGACCAGCAGCACTGCCGCACCGAGCAGCAGCGCGATATCCAACCCGGGCGTCACGGCTGCCTTGCCTGGGCTGTCCTCACTCGACGGATCCGTCGCGCAGACGGCGCAGCACCTCGGGCAGCTCCGGGCCCGGCCGGTCGACGAGGAAGAGCTTGTCCCGACTGGCCGCGCCGGCACGCAGTGACACGACGGCAGGTCGGACGCCCAACGCGCCGGCCAACGCCCGGCGGGCGGCCTCGGTGGCCCGGCCGTCGACGGCCGGGTCGTGGACCGCGATCACGAGCGCGGGCCCGTGCGGGCCGTCGAAGCGGCCACCCACCCGGTCCCGCGAGGCGCCGGGCTTCACCCTTACCGCCACGGTGAGCGTGTCCTGTGCGGGCACCGGCGCCGCTTCAGATCGGCCGGGCGTCGGCGAGGAGAGCGGTCGCCGGCGCGCAGTGCGCGCACGGGGTGAAGCCGAGGTCCACGGCCTCGGCGACCGGCAACGTCTCGGGCTGCCAGCCGATCAGGTGGGGGCAGCCGTCCAGGTGGTAACGAGGGCGGCCGTCGACGACCTCGACGGCGTCGAGCAGTCGGGCCACCCGGGCCGCCTCGGCGGCCGTGATCTGCTGGGCGGCCGGCTCGTCGACCGCCGCGACCGCGGGATCGAACACGTCGTCCATCGGCGACGCCGGGCTGACCGGCCGGGCCCGCGCGGGCGCCTCGTCCGCCGAACCCACCAACGGCGACGCGTCATCGACGTGCGACGCGTCGACCGGCGACACCTCATCGACCGGCGACACCTCATCGACCGGCGACACCTCATCGACCGGCGGCGCATGGTCGACCGGCGGCTCGGGTGGTTGCCGCCACCCGGTGCCGCCGGTACCAAACGTCGTGGGCACGTGCTGGACCGGCACCTCCGGCTCGACCAGCGGCGGCCCGTACGCGACACCCGGTGTGGCCTGGCTGGCCGTGCGGGGTGCGTCGGGGTGCCGCCGGTCGGTCCGGCCGGGATCCGCCATGGCGCGGTTGGCGGCTGCCTGGCGGGCGCCCACCACCAACGCCACGGCGGCCAGCAGACTGGCCGCGATGGAGATGACCAACAAGAAGCTGGAGCCACCGGCCAGGCCGAGCACCAGTAGCGCCACCGCGACGAGGATGAGCAGAAGACTTGCGACTATCACGGCTCACCCCCGCCGCGTCGAACCGTCCAGGCCAGGCCGGCGACCGTCACCATTGGCGGACAGCGATCGCCGGCCGGTGCTCAGCGTCCGGCTTCGAGGGCGCCGGAGCGCCCGCCGCCGCCGTACGAACCAGCGAGACCCGCTGCCGCCAGCCCGTTGCCGCCAGCGACCCGGCCGGCTTCGGAGCGGGTCATCTCGGCTTCGAGGCCCTGGCCACGACCGTCGAGGTCACGCAGCTGGCTCTCCAGGTACGCCTTGAGCCGGGTGCGGTACTCGCGCTCGAACTGCTTGAGCTCCTCGATGTGCTTCTGCAGCGCCGTGCGCTTGGCGTCCAGGCCGCCCATGGCCTCCTGGTGCCGCTGGCGGGCGTCCCGCTCAAGGGCGTCAGCCTTGGCGCGCGCCTCCCGGGTCACCTCCTCGGCCTTGCTGCGAGCCTCGGACAGCAGCTGGTCGGCCTCGCGGCGAGCGTCGGACACGTGGTCGTCGGCGGTGCGCTGGGCCATCATCAGCACGCGCAGGGCCTGCTGCTCACCGTCACCGGTGACGCCGCTGGCCGGGCCGCCGGTCGCGCGGACCTGCTCCAGCTCGGCCTGCATCGCGCGGGCAGCCTGCTCGGCCGCCGACTTGTCGCGCTGCACCCGGTCCAGTTGGGCCTTGACATCGTTGAGCTCCGCCGCCAGTCGGGCGTCGCCGCCGGGGCCGGCGGGGGCACCGCCACGGCCGCCGCGCTCCACCTGGGCGCGCAGCTCGTTGTTCTCCTCGATGAGACGGGCGAGCTCGCGCTCGACCTCGTCAAGGAAGGCGTCGACCTCCTCCTCGTCATACCCCCGTTTGCCGATCGGCGGCTTTTTGAAGGCGACGTTGTGGACGTCGGCCGGGGTCAGCGGCATCGAAACTCCTCGGGTCAGTTGCGGCCGCGAAAGCGCGTCGGTCATCAGGCAGATGCCCTGATCGACGGCCCTAACACGAACTCCATCAGCACGAACAGGATAACCAGGAGCACAAGGGAGGCCAGGTCGATGCTCACGGTACCAATTCGCAGCGGAGGGATCACACGCCTCAACGTGTTGAGAGGGGGATCAGTGACGCTCCACACGGATTCCAATCCTGCCGATGCTCCACGCCCCGGTTGCCAGCGACGGCCGTACTGCAGGACGGCGCTCAACACGAACCGGGACAGAAGAAGGAGCAGGAAGACATAAAGGATCAGGTACAACACTTGCAGTAAGATCGACAACACGGTCAGCGACGTCCCTCGGGTCGGGCGGGATCAACTCAGACTGAAAAAGCCGCCCTCAGCGATCTTGGCTTTGTCCTCTGCGGTGACCTGGACGTTAGCCGGTGAGAGCAGGAACACCCGATTGGTCACGCGCTCGATCGTACCGCGCAGGCCGAACGCCAGTCCGGCGGCGAAGTCCACCAGACGGCGGGCATCGGCCTCATCCATCTCGGTGAGATTGATGATCACCGGGACGCCGTCGCGGAAGTGCTCACCGATGGTGCGCGCCTCCCGGTAGGTGGTGGGGTGCAGCGTGGTGATCTGGTAACGCTGCTCCTCCTCGGGCAGAGCCCGCTCGCGCGACGTGACCTGCGGCGCGAGGGCCAGGTTGTCCCGAGTGTGGTAGGTCAGCGCACCGGAGGTCTCGCCCGCCGACGACCGGGTGATCGACCGGACGCTGGACCGCTCGATCCGCTCCGGCCGCTCACCGTCGCCACGCTCGGACTCGCTCAACCGCCCGCTCGACCGCTCGGAGAGTCGACCCCGCCCGCTGTCGCGCGGCCGGGGAGCCGGCGGCTCCTCGGCGTCGTCCTCGTCGTCGTCGGCGAACTCCTCGGCGTACCGGCTCTGCCGGTAACGCGAGTCGCGGTAGCCACCCTTGTCGTAGCCACCGTCGTCGTAGGCCCGCTCGTCGTCTTCTTCGACCAGACCGAGCCAGACCCCCGCCTTGCGCAGTGCACCCATCCCGCGCCCTTCCGTCCGCCGTGCGGCACGCGCCCCCGTGCCATGTCGCCCGTCGCGAGTGGACAACCATGCCCACCGGACCGGAACGGCAATCCCCCCGGCGCGCGATTCGCGTCGCGCGCCACGACCCCCGACTAAGGAGACGCCCGCCCCTGAAACAACACTGATGTAATTTGCATGTCTCGCGGTCAGGCTACCGCAGCGTGGGACGCATTCCGAGCAACGCGCTACCGACGCGGACATGTGTCGCGCCGTAACGGATCGCGATTTCGAAATCTCCGCTCATACCGGCGGACAGCGCGGTGGCTCCCGGATGGACGGCCCGAAACGCGTCGGCGACCTCCGCGAGCCGGGCGAACGCCCGCTCCGGCTCCCACCCCAGCGGAGCGACCGCCATGAGACCGACCAGACGCAACCCCGGCGCGTCGGCCACCGCCTCGGCCACCGGCTCCAGACCGGCGGCCGGATCCGCCGAGCCGGGCAGGGCACCGCCCCGCGCGGCGTCGCCGTCGATGCTCACCTGGACCAAAGCGTCGAGCGGCTCCTGCCGGTCGGCAGTCGCGGTGGCCAACGCCCGGGCCAGCCGGACACTGTCGACGGAGTGCACCACGTCGGCGTAGCGGACCACCGAGCGGGCCTTGTTGCGCTGCAACTGGCCGATGAAGTGCCAGCGGGGACGCACCCCGGCGGCAGCCACCTCGGCGGCCTTGCCGGCCGCCTCCTGGTCGCGGTTCTCCCCCATGTCGGTCACCCCGAGCCCGGCCAGCGCCAACACGTCGCTGGCCGGGTAGGTCTTCGTCACCGCGATCATGGTTACCTCGGCACGATCCCGGCCGGCCTGCGCGCAGGCGTCATCGACCCGGGACCGAACCTGGGCCAGACCGGCCGCGAGTTCGGCGTGCCGATCTGGACGTACCGTGGCTGAGCTGTCGGTCATCGGCGGTGCTCAGGACCCGTTCTTGAGGAAGTCGGGAACGTCCACGTCGTCGAAGAGCACGCGACGCGGCGACTGGGCCGGAGCCGGGTTGGTGGCCGGCGCCGGCGCCGGGGTGCTCTGCGGTGCCGGCTGGTTGGTGTTGGTCTTACGGGTC
Organism: Micromonospora alfalfae; assembly: GCF_022230925.1. Classification (GTDB taxonomy): domain Bacteria; phylum Actinomycetota; class Actinomycetes; order Mycobacteriales; family Micromonosporaceae; genus Micromonospora; species Micromonospora alfalfae. Next base: position 83,645 of record NZ_JAKKFH010000006.1, read on the forward strand.
GGCTCGGCCGCCTTGTACGCGGGCGTGCCACCGTCGAAGCCCGCCGCGATGACAGTCACCCGCACCTCGTCACCGAGAGCGTCGTCGATGACCGCGCCGAAGATGATGTTGGCGTCCGGGTGGGCCGCGTCGGTGACCAGCTGGGCGGCATCATTGATCTCGAACAGGCCCAGGTCGGAGCCGCCGGCGATGGAGAGCAGCACGCCCCGCGCGCCGTCCATGCTCTGCTCCAGCAGCGGGCTGGAGATGGCCGCCTCGGCCGCCTCGACCGCGCGGTTCTCGCCGCGGGCGCTGCCGATGCCCATCAACGCGCTGCCGGCGCCGCTCATCACGCTCTTGACGTCGGCGAAGTCCAGGTTGATCAGACCCGGGGTGGTGATCAGGTCGGTGATGCCCTGCACACCCGAGAGCAGCACCTGGTCGGCCGTGCGGAACGCGTCCATCATGCTGATGTTGCGGTCGCCCAGGGCCAGCAGCCTGTCGTTCGGGATGACGATCAGCGTGTCGCACTGGTTGCGGAGCTCGTCTATCCCCGTCTCGGCCTGCACCTGGCGGCGCTTGCCCTCGAAGGAGAACGGCCGGGTCACCACGCCGATGGTCAGCGCGCCGAGCTTGCGGGCGATGTTGGCCACCACCGGCGCGCCGCCGGTGCCGGTGCCGCCTCCCTCGCCGCAGGTCACGAAGACCATGTCGGCGCCCTTGAGCACCTCCTCGATCTCGTCGCGGTGGTCCTCGGCGGCGTTCTTCCCGACGTCCGGGTTGGCCCCGGCCCCCAGGCCACGGGTCAGCTCCCGACCGACGTCGAGCTTGACGTCGGCGTCGCTCATCAGCAGCGCCTGCGCATCGGTGTTGATCGCGATGAACTCGACGCCCTTGAGCCCAACCTCGATCATCCGGTTGACGGCGTTGACGCCGCCACCCCCGATGCCGACGACCTTGATGACCGCCAGGTAGTTGTGCGGAGGTGTCATCTCCGGTCCTTTCCTTCGAGATTGGCTTCGGCCGACCGGTTACGGCGTGGCCAGACCAGCGGCCGACGACAGCTGTCACCAACGAGGATCAGGGGTGAACCCTAACCCTCTACTAGAGGGTTACAGTTATGTCAACCACTGAAGCTCTTCGAGGCAACGTAAGCGCCACCGCGCTATGAGCCAAGGACCCGGGCGGCGTGTCGCCGCGCGGAGCGCCACGGGTCACGTCCGCGCACGCTCACCGGTCAACGAAAGGTCACCACATCCGGTGCGCTCACGTCGATCCGGTCGGTGTCCTCGTCGAGCAGCGCGGTGGCCACCCGAGCCTTGTCAGTACCCCGGGTCGCGTCGCCCCAGACCACCGTCCGCTCGCCGCGCAGCCGCAGGCTGATCCGGGCCAGCCCCGCCACGTTCACGTCCACAAGCTCGGCGCGCAGCTGGGGCGTCAGCGCGACGAGCACCTCCAGCCCGGCCCGGGTGCCCGGGTCGTCGGCGGCCGGCCGGGCCACCGTCACCTGTGGCAGGTCGGCGGGGCGTCGCTCCACAGTCCGAAACGCCACGCCGCTCCGGTCGATGAGGGCGAACGCCTCGCCCTGCGGCACCACAGCCACCGCGGTCCGCTCGGTCACCCGCACCACCAGCGCGCCGGGCCAGTCCCGGGAGACAGTGGCCCGCTCCACCGCCGGCAGCGCGCCGACCCGACGGGCGGCGGCGGTCAGGTCCACCCGGGCCAACGGCACGCCGTCCGGCACCCCGACCGCGTCGTGCACCTGCACCGGGGTGACCAGGTCGGCACCCTCCACGCGCACCTCCCGCACACCGAACAGCCCGGTACCGAGCACCGTCCAGGCGACCAGCCCGGCCAGAGCGAGCACCCCGGCGGTCACCGCCCACGGCAGCGCCGCACGCATGCGACGCTGCCGGGCACGGGCCATGAACCGGCGGGTCGAGGGCGGTACCGCGTCGCGGCCCGCCCGGACCAACTGCCACCGCCGGGCCGGACCGCGGCGCGGGGCGCCGCCGTCGGCGGCGCTGGTCCGCCCTCGGGCCGGGCCGGGACTCATCCGGCCGTGGGCGCCGAGCCGCCGGGCACGGCGGTGCCACCGAGAGCCGCGCCGTCGCCGCCGGCCGTCGCCCCACCCGGCACCGGATCACCGATCGCCGGGGTGGTGGCCACCGGGTCGACGGTCGCGGTCGGTGCCGAGCCGGCCGTACGCTCACCCAGGGCGGCCAGCAGCTCGTCGCCCATCAGCGAGATCGGTGGGGCGCCCATGGTGACCACCACGTCCCCGGAGCGGGCGCGGCGGGCCACCTCGATCGGGGCCTGCTCCCACGACTCCACGAAGACCTTGCGGTCGGCGGGCAGATCCACAGCCGCGATCAGCGCCGCCGAACCCTCGCCGGGCTGACGCAACTCACCGGGCCCGAAGACCTCCAGGAGCACCACCTCGTCGGCGATGGCCAGCGCCTCGGCGATCTCCGCCTGGTTGTCGCGGGTGCGGTACAGCCGGTACGGCTGGAAGACGACGATCAGCCGGCCGTCCCCGGCGACCTCGCGCAACGTCTGCATGGCCAGTTTCATCGAGGTCGGGTGGTAGGCGTACTCGTCGTAGATCAGCACACCGTCCGCGACACCCTTGCGCTCGAAGCGCCGCCGCACCCCGGGGAAGACCGCCAGCGCGGCCTCCGCCGCCTCCAGCGGCAGTTCCAGCAGGTACGCGGCCAGCACCGCGGCGGCGCTGTTCAGCCCCATGTGCCGCCCCGGCACCGGCAGCCGGAACTCGCCCAGTGACCGGCCGTCGATCGCGGCCAGGTAGCGCACCCCACGCGCGGAGGAGACCATCTCGGTCAACCGCAGGTCGGCGTCGACGGCCTCGCCGTAGGTGAAGACCCGTCGCCCCGCGGACCGCAGGCTCTCGGCCAACCGCCGGCCGCCCGGGTCGTCGGCGCAGGTGATGATGAACCCGTCCGGGTCGGTGAGGCGGGCGAACTCCACGAACGCCGCCTCCAGCGTCGCGTAGTCGCCGTAGGTGTTGAGGTGGTCCGCCTCGACGTTCGTGATGATCGAGACGTACGGGCGGTAGATGAGGAACGAGCGGTCGCTCTCGTCCGCCTCGACAACGAAGTGCTCGCCGGTGCCGTGGTGGGCGCCCGAACCGACCTCGGAGATCTCTCCACCGATCACGAAGGACGGGTCCACTCCGGCCTGCTGGAGCACCATCGTCACCATCGAGGTGGTGGTCGTCTTGCCGTGCGTGCCGGCGACTGCCACCGCCCGACGGCCGGTCATCGCCGCGGCGAGAGCCTCCGAGCGGTGCAGCACCCGCAGCCCGCGCCGACGCGCCTCGACCAACTCCAGGTGGTCCTGGGGAATTGCCGACGAGTAGACGACGGTGTCCACGCCGTCGAGGTTGCTCACCTCGTGGCTGAGGTGGATGGTGCCGCCGAGCGCCCGCAGGCCGGCCAGCGAGGGCCACTCCCGCAGGTCGCTGCCGGAGACCCGGATACCACGGGTGAGCAGCAGCCGGGCCACGCCGAGCATGCCCACCCCACCCACCCCGATCAGGTGGACGGCGCCCAGGTCCTCAGCGGTGAGCGTGCCGGCCGGGGTGAACTGCGCGGTCATCGGGCCACCGCCGCCAGCACGAAGGAACGCAGCGCCTCGTCGCCGTCGCGCCGGCCGTACGACCCGGCGGCGGCACCCATGTTGTAGAGCCGCTGCGGGTCACGGATGAGGGGGATGACAGTGCGCTCCAGCCAGTCCGGGGTGAGCTCCCCGTCGTCGACCAGCAGTCCACCGCCGGCCTCCACCACTGGCAGCGCGTTGCGCCGCTGCTCCTGGTTGCTGTGCGGGTACGGGACGTAGATCGTGGGCAACCCGATAGCGGCCACCTCGGCGACGGTCATCGCCCCGCCCCGGGCCAGCATCAGGTCGGCGGCGGCGTAGCCCAGCTCCATCTCGGACAGGTACGGCAGCGTCACGTACGGCACCGGCAGGTCGGTGGGGATCGGCACCGGCTCGTTGCGGGCGCCCATCACGTGCAGCACCTGCACGCCGTTGCGGGCCAGCTCCTTGGCCGCCCCGGAGACCGCCAGGTTGATCGAGCGGGCGCCGGACGAGCCGCCGGACACGAAGAGCACCGGCAGGTCCGGGCGGAGCCCGAAGTGGGCGCGGGCGGCGTTACGCAGCGCGTACCGGTCGAGACCGGCGATGCTGCGGCGCAGCGGCACACCGACGACTGTGGCGTCCCGCAGCGACTCGGCCTGGCTCGGCTGGTTCGGGAAGCCGACGGCAACGTTCTTGGTGAACTTCATGCCCAGCTTGTTGGCCACGCCCGGTGGCACGTTCACCTCGTGGATCACCATGGGCAGTTCGCGGCGCCACGCGGCCAGGTAGGCCGGCACCGAGACGTACCCGCCGAAGCCGACGACCACGTCGGCGCGCACCTCGTCGATCACCTTGCCCGCGGCGCGCGCCGCGGTCCACATCCGGCCCGGTGTGCGGACCAGGTTCATGTTGACCGACCGGGGCAGCTGGTACGCCGGGATCTGCCGCAGGTCGTAGCCCTGCGGCGGGATCAGGTCGTTCTCCATGCCCCGTGGTGTGCCGAGGCAGGTGATCCGGACGCCCGGGTCGTGTCGGCGAAGGCAGTCGGCGAAGGCGAGCAGCGGGTAGACGTGCCCCCCGGTGCCACCTCCCGCGAGCACCACCGAACGCAGCGGACCCATCAGCGTCTCCTCTCGCTCGCCGTACCACCGCGGCTCCGGTCCTGTCGGACCCCGCGCGGCGCGGCCTGATCGTCATGGCGCCGCTCGCGGGACCGGGGTACGGACCCTCGGCCAGCGGGCGGCGTCGCCGGTCGGCGACGCCGGCCGGGAAGCGGCGGCAACGGGGCCCAGAGTAGTCGGACCCACCGGGCCGGCGGACGGGCATGCAGTGCTCTGGCCGCATCGGGTTCGGCGCGGGCGAAGGACGCCAGCATGCCGATGCCGGCCAACGTCACCACCAGGGCACTTCCGCCGTCGGAGATGAACGGCAGCGGCAGACCGGTGATCGGCAGCAGCCCCACCACCCCACCGATGTTGATCACGGCCTGGCTGACCAGCCAGGTGGTCACGGCGGTGGCGGCGAGCCGACGGAACGGGTCGTCGACCCGCCGGGCGATCCGAAAACCGGTGTACGCGAGGACCGCGAAGAGGCTGAGCACCACGACGCACCCGATCACGCCCAGCTCCTCGGCGATGATCGCGAAGATGAAGTCGTTGTGCGCCTCGGGGAGCCAGTCCCACTTCAGACTGCCCTTACCCAGCCCGACACCGAACCAGCCGCCGTGCTCGATGGCCAGCCGCCCCTGGTAGAACTGCAGACAGCCGTCAAGTTTGCAGGTCTCCGGGTCCGGTGGATTGAAGAACATGTCCAGCCGGGCGAAGCGGTAGTTGTCCTCGCCGCGCTCGCCGGAACCGGCGCCCAGTGAGGCCACCGCTACCAGCAGGCCGATCCCGACCAGCCCGGCCGCCGCCAGGGCGCCGAAGACCCTTATCCGCACCCCGGCGGCCCAGAGCAGACCCACGATCAGGGCCAGCAGGCAGAGCATCGTGCCGGTGTCGTTGTAGCCGACCAGGACGAAGAGCAGGCCGACCACCGGGAAGAGCGGGGTGGCCAGTTCGCGCCACCACCCGAGCGCGGCGCCCTTGCGGGCGACGATGTGCGCACCCCAGAGCACCATCGCGAACTTGGCCAGCTCGGATGGCTGAAGCTGGATCCCGCCGACGAAGAGCCAGTTGAGCCGCGCCTCGATCGGGCCGATCTGCCCTGTCTTCTGGTTCGTCAGCCGGGCGTAGGCGACCAGCAGGTTGAGCACCACCAGCAGGACGACCGAGGTGAAGAGCAGCGGGCGGCCCAGCGACCGGTAGGTGCTGGCCGGCAGGCGCTGGCAGACCCAGAACGCGCCGATGCCGATCACCGCGAAGATGGCCTGCTTGGTCACCGAGGCCGAGGCGTTGCCGTCCTCGGCGTAGTCCTTCACGCTGGTCGCCGAGAAGACCATCGTCAGCCCGATCAGCAGCAGCAGGCCGGAACAGGACAGCAGCAGGTAGTAGGAGGTCAGCGGCCGGTCCAGCAGGCCGCGCAGCGCGGCGAGCCCGCCGGCCGCGTCGATACCGCGCAGCGGTGCGGTCGCCACGGCCTCCGGCTCGCGGCCCGTCGGCCCGGCCTCCCGCGCCGGCGGCCCGGGTTCGCGGGCCCCCGCGCCGGGCTCCGGGCCGCGCGCCCCGCCGGCCGACGGCGTACGCGTCGCGCTCGGCGACCGTCGCGGCCGTCCGACAGTCCCATCCTCGGTGCCGATTTCCTCCCCCACCCCGACATCATCACCGCTGACGGGCCCCCGCGCCCCACAACGCCCCACCGGGCGTGTCGAACCCTCCCCACCCCCGCCGCCGACACGCGTCGATCTTGCACTTTGGGTGGCGACCAAACGCCCATAAGTGGACGTTGCGCCAACCGAAAGTGCAAGATCGACGGGGCGAGGGGGCGGGGGGCGAGGCGGGGATCAGGTCATGTTGGCGAGGAACTCGCTGTAGAACAGGCCCAGGGCGATGGCCACGCCGATGCCGGCGATGATCCAGAAGCGCACCACGATGTTGACCTCGCTCCAGCCCGCCAACTCGAAGTGGTGCTGGAGCGGAGACATTCGGAACACCCGTTTACCGGTGGTCTTGAAGGAGATGATCTGGATCACCACGGACATCGTGATGATCACGAAGAGCCCGCCGATGATCGGCAGCAGCAGGATGGTGCGGGTGGACATCGCCATGCCGGCGATCAGACCGCCCAGCCCCAACGCACCGGTGTCGCCCATGAAGATCCGCGCCGGGGAGGTGTTCCACCAGAGGAAGCCCACACAGGCACCGGCCGCAGCCCCGGCGATCAGCGCGATCTCCAATGGGTCGCGGACCTCGTAGCAGTACGGCTGGGTGTAGTTCGGGTCGGCGCACCAGTGCCGGTACTGCCAGAACGCGATCAGCGCGTACGCGGCGAGCACCATCACCGACGCGCCGGTGGCCAGACCGTCCAGACCGTCGGTGAGGTTGACGCCGTTCGTCGCGGCCATCACCACGAAGATGAAGATGATCACCGCGCCGACCTTGCTGACCTCCAGGAAGTCGATGTCCCGGATGAAGCTCAGCGTGGTGCTGCCCACCGTCTCGGTGTTGGTCGCCAGGCCCGAACCGTTTGTCATCGTGCTCGGGAACCACAGCGCGATCACCCCGAAGACCGCACCGACCAGGATCTGCCCGAGCAACTTGCCGCGCTTGTTCAGCCCGGCGCTGTTGCGCTTGCGCACCTTCAGGAAGTCGTCGAGGAAACCCACAGCACCGGAGAAGACCATCAGGCCCAGCAGCACCAGCGCGGTGATGGTCGGCTCCACCTGGGCGATCTGCTGGTCCGGCAGGGTGGTCAGGGCGAGGTGCCCGGCCACGTACGCGATCACGGTGGCCAGGATGAAGACCACGCCACCCATGGTGGGCGTGCCCTTCTTGCCCTGGTGCATGGCGGGGCCGTCGGACCGGATCGGCTGACCGGCCTTGAGCCGGGTGAAGACCTTGATCGCGATCGGGGTGCAGAAGAGCGAGACGAGGAACGCCACCCCGATGGCGACGATGACCGCCCTCATCGGGTCGACTCCCCACCGGCGTCGGCGCGCAGGGCGTCGGCCACCTCCCAGGTCCGGTACCGGGAGCCCTTGACCAGGACGACGTCACCCGGTCGTAGCTCGCTCCGCAGCACCTCGACGGCCGCCGCCTGATCGGTGAGCAGCACCGACTCTCCTCCCCAGTTTGCTACAGCTGTCGCGCCTTCGTGGATCGGCGCGGCCGGCTCGCCCACCACGAGCAGCCGGTCGACACCCAGCTCGGCCGCGAGTTGGCCGACCTCGGCGTGGCCGTCGTACTCGAACGGGCCCAGCTCGGCCATGTAACCAAGCACCGCGACGGTACGCCGCCCCTGGCCCATGCTGGCGAGCGCCCGCACCGCGACCGCCATCGAGGCCGGGTTGGCGTTGTACGAGTCGTCGATCACTGTCACCCCGTCGGGGCGGTCGAAGACGTCCATCCGTCGGGTCGAGACCAGCCCCAGCTCGCCGAGGGCCGTGGCCAGCTCGGCCAGCGGCATGCCCAGCTCCCGGGCGACCGCCGCCGCCGCGAGGGTGTTCCCGACCTGGTGGCGGCCGGCCAGCCGGAGCCGCACCGGGGCGCGACCCTCCGGGGTGACCAGTGTGTACGACGGGTGACCCCGCTCGTCGAGCGTGACGTCCTCGGCGCGCACGTCGGCGTCGGGCGCCTCGCCGTAGCGGACCACCCGGGCCTGTGTGCGGCCCGCCATCGCGTCCACCCGGGGGTCGTCGGCGTTCAGCACGGCCAGCCCGTCCGGCGGCAGCGCCTCGACCAGCTCGCCCTTGGCCAGGGCGATGGCGTCCTGCGAGCCGAACTCGCCGATGTGCGACGTGCCGACGTTGAGCACCACGGAGATCCGGGGCGGCACCAGCTCGCACAGGTACCGCACGTGCCCGACCCCGCGCGCGCCCTTCTCCATCACCAGGTAGCGGGTGTCCGAGTCAGCCCTCAGTGCGGTGTACGGGTGCCCCAGCTCGTTGTTGAACGAGCCGGGTGGTGCCACAGTGGCCCCGAGCCGGGCGGTGAGCTGACCGATCAGGTCCTTCGTGGTGGTCTTGCCGGACGAGCCGGTCACACCGATCACGGTCAGCCCGGTCAGCCGGTCCACCGCCGCGCGGGCCAGTCGGCCCATCGCGGTCAGGGCGTCGTCGACAAGCACCATCGGCACCCCGGGCACCTCTCGGCTGCCGAGCACCGCCACCGCGCCGGCCTGGATCGCCGTCGCCGCGTAGTCGTGCCCGTCGACCTTCTCCCCCGGGAAGGCCACGAAGAGCGAACCGGGCCCCACCTTGCGCGAGTCGAACTCCACCGACCCGGTGACTGTGGTTGCCGGGTCGGCGGCCACCAGCCGCCCGTCGACCGCCGCGGCCACCTCGGCCAGGCTCAGCGTGATCACCGCTGACCCGCCAGGTCCCCGAAGCGGGCTCGCAACGCCTCGGCCAACTCGATGCTGTCGTCGAACGGAAGCACCTGACCCGCCACCTCCTGGCCGCGCTCATGGCCCTTGCCGAGCAGCGCGATCACGTCGCCCGGCTCGGCCAGCCGCACCGCCTCGTCGATCGCTGCGCGGCGGCCCGCCACCTCGATGATCCGAGCGGCAGTGCCGGCCCGGTACGCCCCGGCCAGCACCTCGGCGCGAATCTCCCCCGGATCCTCGGTGCGCGGGTTGTCGTCGGTCACCAGCACCACGTCGGCTCCCTCCGCCGCGGCGGCGCCCATCACCGGCCGCTTGCCCCGGTCCCGGTCCCCACCGGCGCCGATCACACAGATCAGTCGGCCGGCGCTCAGCTCGCGCAGCGCGGCGAGCGCGGCCACTATCGCGTCCGACTTGTGGGCGTAGTCGACCACCCCGCGCACCGGCGCGGCCACGTCGACCAGTTCCAGCCGGCCCGGGACGCCCCCGCAGGCAGCCACACCGGTCGCCGCGGTCACCGGGTCCACCCCGGCACCGACCAGTGCGGCGATGGCCAGCAGCGCGTTGGCCACGTTGTGCCGGCCGGGCAGCGCGACACCGGCGGACACCGTCACGCCGTTCGGGCCGTGCGCGGTGAACCGCTGCGCGTACCCCTCGCCGCCCACACCGTCGGCCCACCAGGTCGCGTCCTGCTCACCGGCCGCCGAGTAGGTGACAGTGGTCGGCTTGAGCAGCGGCGTCAACGCCGGGTCGTCGTGGTTGAGCACCTCGACCGCGCAGCGCCCGTCGAAGAGCTGGGCCTTCGCGGCGAAGTAGTCGTCGCTGTCGGCGTGGAAGTCGAGGTGGTCGGAGCCGAAGTTGGTGTAACCGCCGACGGCGAACCGCACACCGCCCACCCGGCCCATGGCCAGCGCGTGGCTGGAGACCTCCATGACCACTGCGGTGACCCCACGCTCGCGGGCGGTGGCCAACATGGCGTGCAGGTCGGTCGCCTCGGGGGTGGTGCGGACACTGTCGATCACCAGATCACCGAGCCGGGTCTCCACCGTCCCGACCAGCCCGGTGGTGTGCCCGGCGGCCCGCAGCCCCGACTCGATCAGGTACGCGGTGGACGTCTTACCCGCGGTGCCGGTCACTCCGATCACCGTGAGATCGGCTGTCGGATCGCCGTAGACGGCCGAGGCCAGCTCGCCGAGCACGGCGCGCGGGTCGGGCACCACCAGGGCGGGCAGACCGGTTCCCGCCGCCAACTCCGCACCGGCCCTGTCGGTCAGCAGCGCCACGGCACCCGCCTCGACGGCGCCGGCGGCGAACTCCGCGCCGTGCCGACGGGCACCGGGAAGCGCCGCGTACAGGTCGCCGGGGCGAACCTCCTGGCTGGCATGGGTGACCCCGGTGACGACCACCGCGGCGGCGTCCGCCGGAAGGTCGACGGCGAGCCGGACGGCGAGATCACCGAGCCGGACTCCGGTCACGGTACGTGGACGTGGATTGCCGGGCACGGCGTCAGACCCTACCCGGTCGTCCGGTTCCGGCCGCACAGCCGCCCCGGTGGTTCGTCGGCACTCACCGATGATGTCCCGCCATTGCTGCTCAGCGCGGATAGACCACGAACTTGGGCGCGGATCCGCCGGTTGAGGGCGGCACCCGGTAGTGACGCAGAGTGAACTGCATCATGTCCCGGAACGCCGGATTGGCGATCGCCGCGCCTCCGCCGTTGGGCGCGTAGACGAAGACGGCGATCACGTAGCGCGGGTTCTCGGCGGGGGCCATCCCGATGAACGAGGACACCTCACCGGGCTGCTTCTTGCCGTTCACCAGCCGCCACCCGGTGCCGGTCTTGCCGGCGACCCGGTAACCGGGGACCGCGGCGGTCAGGCCGGTGGCGTGGTCGACGGTGGTGACCGCCTCCAGCATGGTGCGCAGGGCCGCGGCGTTCTGCGGGCTGAGCACCGACCGGGTCACCGGGGCCGCCGCGGGGGTGCGCTTGCCGTCCGGCCCGATCACCTCCTTGACCAGGTGCGGCTGCACGTACGTGCCGTTGTTGGCGATGGCGGCGTACGCGGCGGCCATCTGCAACGGGGTGGCGTCGACGCTGTGCCCGATGGGCACCGACCCCTGCGACGATTCGCTCCACTCGTCGGCCGGCAGCAGTCGCCCGCTGGCCTCCCCGGGCATCCCCTCGCCGGTGGGCTTGCCCAGCCCGAATCGCTTCTGGTAGTCGATCAGCCGGTCCGGCCCGAGTTTGTCGGCGATCGTGATCGTGCCGACGTTCGACGAGTAGGCGAGCATTCCCGGCACGCTCATCCGTTTGCCGTCGGCGGGGTGCGTGTCGGAGAACCAGGTGTCGCCCTTCTTGATGCTGTTGGCGATGGGCAGCGTGGTGTCCGGGGTGATCACCCCTTCCTGCAACGCCGCGCCGTAGGTGATGGCCTTGTGCACCGAGCCCGGGTCGACGACGAAGCTGGTCGCGGCGTCCTCCCGGGCGACCGGGTCGCTGGGCGTCGGCTTCGCCGCGTTGTAGGTGGGGTTGCTGGCCTGGGCCAGTACCGCGCCGGAGGGAATCTCGATGATCACGGCCGCGCCGGTGCCACCCGGCGCCTGGGCCATTCCGGCGCTGAGGATCTGCTGCGTCCGGAACTGCAGGTCGCCGTTGATGGTGAGGGCGAGCGAGCTGCCCGGCTTGGCGACAGTGGTCCGGCTGTAACCGCCCGGGATCGGTGCGTCGAGGTCGCCGAGGCCGGCCTCGTACACCCGCTTTCCGTCCTGACCGGCGAGCACGTCGTCGTAGCGGGCCTCCAGCCCTTCCAGCCCGTCCATGTCCTGGCTGGTGAAGCCGAGCAGGTTGGCCGCCAGGTCACCGCCGGGCACCTCGCGGCGCTCGTCGCGGTGCACGCCGACACCGGGCAGCTCCAGCGCCTGCACCCGCTTGGCGGTCGGGATCTCCACGCCCCGGGCGAGGTAGGCGAACGTGGAGTCCTTGCCGTTCTCCAACTTGCGGGGCTTCATCAACTCCATGAGCTTCGACACCGGAATGCCGAGCAGCGGGGAGAGCGCCTTGGCGATGCCGGGCGGGTCCTCCACCTTGGTCGGATCGGCGAACACGTACCGTGCCTCGACACTGCGGGCCAGCGGCGCGCCGGTGCTGTCGTAGATAGCACCCCGTGGCGCCGGCAGCTCGACGATGCGGAGACGGTCGGCGGTGCCGCCCCCGGCGTACGCCGGAGCGTCGACTGCCTGGAGGAAGATCAGCCGGATCCCGATGACAGCGAACAGGGTCAGCGCGAGCACGGTGCCCAGCCGCAGCCGCAGCCGCGAGTCGGCAAGCTTCGGTGGGCGTCGTGGCTTGCGGATCGGCCGCCGGGCCACCGGTCGGTCGGTGCGCCGCGGCGCGCGGGGCGTGGTCCGGCGACGCGGCGGCGGCTCGTCGCCGGCCAGGCCACGGGGGGTACGCGACGCGACGGTGCGCACCACCTGACCGCGTCCGGCGGCCGGAGCGTCGCGCCGGCCGGCCCGGGCGGCGGCCCGGCCCCCGTCGAGCACCTGCAACGCCGGCCGGAAAGGGTCACCGGACCGGGTGCTGCTTCGCGGTGTACGCCGTTGCTCCGCACCCTGCCCGCGCGCCGGAGTGGCGCGTTCCTCGCGGACCGTCCGACCCCTCGGGGTGTACGCCCGGGCGCCGGAGATGCCCCCGACGCCTGGGTCGCCGGTGCGGGGCTCGCCGTCGGCGGGTCGAGGGTCACGTGCAGAACCGCGCCGGGACCCCGTAGGGTCCCGGCGCGGCTCGTCCGACCTTGGTGGCACCGGTCAGCCTCCCGCACCCTGGCTGGTCACCGACGGCTCGCCGGTCGCCGGCTGGGGCACGCCGATGGTCTTGCCGTCCGGCAGCCGGATGTAGCCGGGCTCGCCCGCGTCGACCAGGCCCAGCCGGCGCGCCTCGGCGGTCAGGTTGCCCGGCGCCTTGGACTCGGCGATCTGCTTGTCCAGTTGCTGCTTCTCCAGGTCCAGTCGAGCCTGCTGCTGCTGCAACCGCTCAAGCCGGAACGCGTTCTCATTGATCTTGGTGTTGACCGCCAGGATGCCCAGCACCCCGCCGACCACGAGCACCACGATCAGCGCCGCGAACGGAGCACGCGGCACCGAGATCGGCGGCGGCGGCGCCACCCGCAGCCGCGGCGGCCGGGCGCTGGTGGCGCTGGCGGTCTTCTCGACCGGTCGCAGCGCGGCGCTGCCCTGAGTCGGGAACTCGCGCGCCCCCCGGGCGCGAGTCTCCCCCTGCCGATTCGTTCGATCGATGCGTGGCGTACCGTTTCCGAGGCGCGGAGCCCGCTCCGCCGCGATCCGGCCCCCCGACCGCGGTGCGCGCTGCCCGCCGCCGGTGACGTCCCGGCGGTCGCGCTTGTCAATGCTCATGTCCCTCCCCCTCAACGTCCGTCCCTCTAGCCGTCCCGGTGCCCCTGACCCCCCACGGATCAGGCGGACCCCGTGCCCGGTTGGTGCATTCCCTTCACCCGTCGGCGAGACCGTTCGCGGTCGGTCCGCCAGTGCTCTGTCGCGTTCGGGTCGAGTCGCTCCGCGGCCCGCAGCCGCACCGAGGCGGCCCGCGGGTTCGCGGCGACCTCCGCCTCCCCCGGCAGTTCGGCGCCCCGGCTGAGCAGCCGGAACGTCGGACCGGACCCGGGAAGCTCGACCGGGAGGTCAATCGGGCCCTTACTGCGGACCCGGTCCGTGAGGGCCGCCTTGGTGAGCCTGTCCTCCAGCGAGTGGTAGGACAGGACCACCATGCGACCGCCCACTGTCAGTGCGTCGAGTGCGGATGGCAACGCTGTCTCCAGCGCTGCCAGCTCTCTGTTTACCTCGATCCGTAAAGCCTGAAACGTTCTCTTTGCCGGGTGCCCGCCCGTTCGTCGGGCTGGTGCCGGGATGGAGTCCCGAACCAGTTCCGCCAGCAGCGCGGACGAGGTGATCCGGGCCCGCTCCCGCTGCCGGATGATCGCCGAGGCGATCCGACCGGCGAACTTCTCCTCGCCGTAGACCCGCAGCACCCGGGCCAGGTCCGGATGCGCGTACGTGTTGACCACCTCTTCGGCGGTCACCCCCCGGGTCTGATCCATCCGCATGTCCAACGGCGCGTCCTGGGCGTACGCGAACCCTCGGTCGGGCGCGTCCAACTGCAACGACGAGACGCCCAGGTCGAACAGGATGCCGTCGATGGCCGGATAGCCCAGCCGGTCCAGCACGTCCGGCAACTCGTCGTAGACGGCGTGTTCCAGGTGCACCCGATCGGCGAACCGGGCCAGCCGGACCCGCGCGTGAGCGAGCGCCTCGGTGTCCCGGTCGAGCCCGATCAGGACCGTTTCCGGTTGTGCCTCGAGCACCGCCTCCGCGTGCCCGGCCAGACCGAGCGTCGCGTCGACGTAGACCGTCCGGCCGCCTCGACCCAGCGCGGGGGCCAGCAGCTCGAGACACCGCTCGAGCAGCACCGGCACGTGCGTGCCGCGCAACTCCCCCATGATGACCCCCACTGGTTGAAACGTCCGTTCTTCTCGTGCGCCTGTCGTCGGACGGCGCTGCCGTCGTACCGCCAGATCCCCATCCGCTCCCGCCTGACACCGGACCGTCGCCCAATGACTGGATCGTGCGCCTGGCACCGGGGAAGTGATGCCAGGAACTCGAAAGCGGCTGGAGATCTCGCAGTACGTCGGGCGCCGTTACCGCCCTACAGACCGCCGGGCAGCACCCCCTCCTCGATGTCGGCGAAGTCGTCTTCGCTCTCGGCGAGGTAGGTCTCCCAGGCGACCTTGTCCCAGATCTCCACGCGCGTACTCGCGCCGATCACCACCAACTCGCGGTCCAGCGCGGCATAGGCCCGCAGGTGAGCCGGAATGGTCACCCGACCCTGCTTGTCCGGAACCTCGTCGTGCGCGCTGGCGAAGAAGACCCGGCTGTAGGCCCGGGCCGCCTTGTGGGTCATCGGCTGTGCGCGCAACTGCTCCGCGATCCGCTGGAACTCAGGGGTCGGGAAGACGTAGAGGCAGCGCTCCTGCCCTTTAGTGACCACGACACCCCCCGCCAGCTCATCCCGGAACTTGGCCGGAAGGATCAACCGGCCCTTTTCGTCCAGGCGCGGAGTGTGGGTGCCGAGAAACATCGGCCCAACCCCCTCGCCCCTGAGCGGCGTTCGCGGCGCCGCTGACCCCCCGGGCCGGTGAGCCCTCCCGGCCTCACCATTGGTCCCCACTCTACTCCACTTCCCTCCACCCGCAACCAAATTCGCCCGCGTGGCGCGCCTGACCCGGGGACAAAACCGCACGTCACAAGGGGTGGAGCGGAGTGGAGGGCTTCGACCGCCCCTCGGCGTGGTCCGCTTTCCGACATAGATCGACTCCGTCCGGGGGAGGCCGACCCGGCCGCCCGCGCAGCCACCACTGCCGAACGGTTCCCCGTCGGCGGCGATCTGGTGGGGTCGGCGGTCCGGTAACCTCGCTCGCGTGACGGACGCGAAAATGCCCCTACGGGCCAAGGTGGCCAGCTCCGTGTCACGGACCGCCGCGGCGCTCTCCCGGGCGGCCGGCCGTGGCGACGGTTCAGTGATCGGCGGGTGGATCGGCCTGAAGATCGATCCGGACCTGCTGGCCCACCTGTCGGCCGGGCGCGCGATCGCGCTCGTCTCCGGCACCAACGGCAAGACCACCACCACCCGACTGACCTCCGCCGCTGTCGGCGTGCTCGGCCGGGTCGCCACCAACTCGTTCGGCGCCAACATGCCCAGCGGGCACACCTCGGCGCTGGCCAAGGCCGGCAGCACCCCGTACGCGGTGCTGGAGGTCGACGAGCACTACCTCGCGCAGGTGCTGGAGGCGACCGAGCCGCACGTTGTCGCGCTGCTGAACCTCTCCCGCGACCAGCTCGACCGCGCCAAGGAGGTCGCCATGATGGCGCAGCTCTGGCGCGCGGCGCTGGTCCGGCACACCGACGTACGGGTGGTGGCCAACGCCGACGACCCGCTGGTCGTGTGGGCCGCCACCCCACCGGGTGACCCCGCCCGGGGCATCAACCCGCCGCACGTGACGTGGTTCAGTGCCGGCCAACGCTGGCACGACGACTCCTGGGTCTGCCCGGAGTGCGGCTCCACCATCCAGCGCTCCGGCGAGCAGTGGTGGTGCACCGGCTGCCCGCTACGCCGACCGGAGCCGCACTGGGTCGTCGAGGACGAGGGCGTGCTCGACCCCACCGGCGCCTGGCACAAGGTCTCCCTCCAACTGCCCGGCAAGGTCAACCTCGGCAACGCGGCGACCGCGCTGGCGGTGGCCGCCGAGTTCGGCGTCCGCCCGGTCGACGCGGTGTCCCGCCTCGGCATCGTCACCTCGGTGGCCGGCCGCTACGCACAGGTCGACAAGGACGGGCGCAACATCCGGCTGCTGCTGGCCAAGAACCCGGCCAGTTGGCTGGAGGCGTTCGACATGGCCGACGACGCGCCGACCCTGCTCTCCATCAACGCGCGCGATCCCGACGGTCTGGACACCTCCTGGCTCTACGACGTCGACTTCGCCCCGCTCCGAGGCCGGCAGGTGTTGATCACCGGCGACCGGGCATACGACCTGGCGGTGCGACTGGACGTCAACGACGTGCCGTTCCAGCACGTCCGCACGTTCGACGACGCACTCCGGTCGGTCCCGCCCGGCCGGCTGGAGGTCATCGCGAACTACACCGCGTTCCAGGACATCCGAGCGGAGTTGGACCGTGTCATCTGAGAGTCTGCGCATCGTCTGGATCTACCCCGACCTGCTCTCCACCTACGGAGACCGGGGCAACGCCCTGATCCTCGCCCGGCGGGCCCGTCAGCGCGGGATGCCGGTCGAGGTGCTGGAGGTCCGCTCCGACGAGCGGCTGCCCGCGACCGCCGACATCTACCTGGTCGGTGGCGGCGAGGACGGCCCGCAGGCGCTCGGCGCCCAGCGGCTGCTGGCCGACGGCGGCCTGCACCGCGCCGTCGCGCAGGGCTCGGTGGTGTTCGGCGTCTGCGCCGGCTACCAGCTCCTCGGCACCTCGTTCTTCGCCAAGGGTGTGCAGTGCCGCGGGCTGGAGCTGCTCGACCTGCGGTCCGACCGGGGCGAGAGCCGGGCCGTGGGCGAGCTGGCCGGTGAGATCGACCCCCGGCTCGGCCTGCCGCCGCTGACCGGTTTCGAGAACCACGGCGGTCGCACCCACCTCGGTCCGGAGGTCTCCCCGCTGGCCCGGGTCACCGCCGGGGTGGGCAACGACGGCGCCACCGAGGGCGCGTGGCGCGGCAAGCTGCTGGGCACCTACTCGCACGGGCCGGCGCTGGCGCGCAACCCGGCCCTGGCCGACCTGCTGCTGCGCTGGGCCACCGGGGCACACCAGCTCCCGCCGTTGGACGACACATGGTCGGACCGGCTCCGCAACGAGCGCCGCTCCGCGGTGGCCGCC
Source organism: Micromonospora alfalfae (assembly GCF_022230925.1). Taxonomy (GTDB): domain Bacteria; phylum Actinomycetota; class Actinomycetes; order Mycobacteriales; family Micromonosporaceae; genus Micromonospora; species Micromonospora alfalfae. The sequence continues at coordinate 101,153 of NZ_JAKKFH010000006.1, forward strand.
GCCCGGGCATGATCCGTGCCGTCCGGCGGCTGCTCCGGCAGCCGTCGGCCGCCCGGTTCGCGCTGCTCCTGCTGCTGATCGGCGGGTGCGGGTTACTGCTGCTGCTGGTGCCCCGGCCGGATCCGGCGCAGTTGCCGCTGGTCGCCGACCGGCTGGGCGACCTCGCCCCGGTGGCGGCGATCCTCGGTGGTGCGCTGCTGCTTGTCGCGCTGGTGCCCCGGACCTTCATCACGCTCGCCGCAGGTGCGATCTTCGGCCCGCTGGAGGGCGCCACGTACGCCCTGGGCGCGGCGCTGGTGGCGGCGGCGATCGGGTTCACTGTCGGCCGGTTGCTCGGTCGGGAGTTTGTCGCCGAGCGGGTCCGCGGTCGCCTGGCCCGCCTCGACGGCTGGTTCGCCCGGCAGAGCGTGCTCGGTGTGGTCACCGTCCGGCTGCTGCCGATCGCCGGCTTCGGCCTGGTCAGCTACGGCTACGGCACGACCGGCGCCCGAGTGCTGCCGTTCCTGGCCGGCAGCGTGATCGCGTCCGCGCCGACCGCCTTCGGCTACGCGGCGATCGGCGCGGCGGTCAGCTCCCCCGGCCACGTCAACTGGTACGCCGCGGCCCCGGCCAGCCTCGGCCTGATCGCCAGCCTGGTGCTCATCCACCAGTGGTGGCGAGCAGAACGTCGCCGCCGTCGCACCATGCCCGTCTAACCCCACCCCCCACTCCCGCGATCTTGCAGTTTCTGTCCCCGCATCACGGGATACAAGGGACAAAAACCAAACCGAAACTGCAAGATCGCGGGGTGGGGGCGGGGCAAGGCGCGTGCGGGGGTTAGGCGACTACCGAGACCATCCGGCCCTTGACCACGATGACCTTGCGGGGCTCCTTGCCACCCAGGGTCGCCGCCACCGCGTCCAGTGCCGCCGCGCGGACGCTCTCCTCGGAGGCGTCGGCGGGGACCTCGACGCGGCCACGGACCTTGCCGTTCACCTGCACCGGGTACGTCACCGTGTCGGCCACCAGCAGCGCCGGGTCGGCGGTCGGGAAGTCCGCGTACGTCAGCGACGTGTCATGGCCCAGCTTGCGCCACAGCTCCTCGGCCATGTGCGGGGCGAACGGCGCCACCATCAGCACCAGCGGCTCGGCCACCTCACGCGGCGTGGCCGACAGTCGGGTCAGCCCGTTGGTCAGCTCGATCAACTTGGCGATAGCGGTATTGAACCGGATGCCGTCCATGTCGCCACGGACCCCGTCGATCACCTTGTGCAGCAGCCGGCGGGTCGCCTCGTCGGCCGGGTCCTCGGTGACTCGCAGGGCGCCCGTCTGCTCGTCGACGACGGCCCGCCACACCCGCTGCAGGAACCGGTACGAGCCGACCACCGCCCGGGTCTCCCAGGGGCGGGAGACCTCCAGCGGGCCCATCGACATCTCGTACACCCGGAAGGTGTCCGCGCCGTAGGCGGCGCACATGTCGTCGGGGGTCACCACGTTCTTCAGCGACTTGCCCATCTTGCCGTACTCGCGGTTGACCGCCAGGTCACCCAGGTAGTAGGCGCCGTCGCGCTCGAAGACCTCCTCGGCCTGCACGTAGCTGCCGCGCGAGTCGGTGTACGCGTACGCCTGGATCATGCCCTGGTTGAACAGCTTGCGGAACGGCTCGAACGACGACACGTGCCCCAGGTCGAACAGCACCTTGTGCCAGAACCGCGCGTACAGCAGGTGCAGCACGGCGTGCTCGGCGCCACCGACGTACAGGTCGGTGCCCCCGCAGTCACCGTCGGCGCGCGGGCCCATCCAGTACCGCTCGTTCTCCGCGTCGACGAACCGCTCGCTGTTCGTCGGGTCCAGGTAGCGCAGCTCGTACCAGCAGGAGCCGGCCCACTGCGGCATCACGTTGGTTTCCCGGGTGTAGCGCTTCGGCCCGTCACCCAGGTCCAGTTCGACCTCGACCCAGTCGCGCCGCCGTGACAGCGGCGTCTCCGGGTTGCTGTTGGCGTCGTCGGCGTCGAACGTCTTCGGGGAGAAGTCGTCCACCTCCGGCAACTCGACCGGCAGCATCTCCTCCGGCAGGGCGATGGCCGCGCCGGTCTCGTCGTAGACGATCGGGAACGGTTCGCCCCAGTAACGCTGCCGGGAGAACAGCCAGTCGCGCAGCCGGTAGGTCACCGCGCCGGTGCCGTGCCCGTTCGCCTCCAGCCAGGCGATGATCGCCGCCTTTGCGTCGGCGACCCCCAGCCCGTTCAGGTCCAGGCCGCGCTCGGGCGCGGCGCTGTTGATCGCCGGGCCGTCCCCTGTGTACGCCTTGCCGTCGAAGCCCTCGGCCGGCTGCACGGTACGGACGATGGGCAGCTCGAAGACCTCGGCGAACGCCCAGTCCCGCTCGTCCTGCGCCGGCACCGCCATGATCGCGCCGGTGCCGTAGCCGGCCAGCACGTAGTCGGCGATGAAGATCGGGATCTGCCCACCGGTGACCGGGTTGGTGGCGTACGCGCCGATGAAGACGCCGGTCTTCTCCTTCGTGTCGGACTGCCGCTCGACGTCGGTCTTGGCGGCTGCCGCCTTGCGGTACGCCTCGACCGCCTCCCGGGGGCTGGCGTGCCCGCCGGTCCAGGCGTCCCTCGTCCCGTCCGGCCAGCTGGCCGACGCCAGCGTGTCGACCAGCTCGTGCTCGGGCGCCAGCACCATGTAGGTGGCGCCGAAGACGGTGTCCGGGCGGGTCGTGAACACCCGCACCGGTGCCGCGCTGGTCGGGAAGTCCACGTGGGCGCCGGTGGAGCGGCCGATCCAGTTGCGCTGCATCAGCTTGATCGGCTCGGGCCAGTCCAGGCTGTCCAGGTCGTCCAGCAGCCGGTCACCGTACGCGGTGATCCGCATCATCCACTGCTTCAGGTTGCGCTTGAAGACCGGGAAGTTGCCCCGCTCGGAACGGCCGTCGGCGGTGACCTCCTCGTTGGCCAGCACGGTGCCCAGACCCGGGCACCAGTTCACCGGCGCCTGCGAGACGTACGCCAGGCGGTGGTCGTCGACGACCTGGCGGCGCTCGGCGACGCTCAGCTCGGCCCAGGCGCGGCCGTCCGGGGTGGGCCGGTTGCCGCCCTCGAACTCGGCGATCAGCTCAGCGATCGGACGGGCCCGGCCGGCGTCGCTGTCGTACCAGGAGTTGAAGATCTGCAGGAAGATCCACTGGGTCCAGCGGTAGAAGTCGGTGTCGATGGTGGCCACCGAGCGGCGCTCGTCGTGCGCCAGCCCCAGCCGGCGCAGCTGCGCCTTGTACCGCTCGATGTTCGCGACGGTGGTGGTCCGGGGGTGGGTGCCGGTCTGCACCGCGTACTGCTCGGCGGGCAGGCCGAACGCGTCGAAGCCCATCGCGTGCAGCACGTTGCGACCGGCCATCCGTTGGTAGCGGGCGTAGCAGTCGGTGCCGATGTAGCCCAGCGGGTGGCCGACGTGCAGGCCCGCTCCGGACGGGTACGGGAACATGTCCAGCACGTACAGCTTCTCCGCGCCGGCGCGTGGGTGGGTCGGGTCGGCCAGCGGGCCGGTCGGGTTCGGTGCGTGGAAGGTGCCCTCGCGCGCCCAGATGTCCTGCCAACGAATCTCGATCTCGTCGGCCAGGGCCGCTGTGTACCGGAACGGGGGAATGTCGCCCGCCGGTGCGGCTGCCTCACTCATCGTCTCTCCTCGCTTCGCTTCGCTTCGTCTCGGCACCACCGGGCCGGGCCGGCGGCGGGCACAAAAAAGCCCCTCGCGCAGGAGGGGCCGCCGTGCTGTCGCTGGGTTCAGCGCATCAGCACGGCCCGGTAAGAAGCAGGAAGACTCCGGCCATGCCCCGCAGTGTACCTCTTCCATGGTTCGCCCTGCCGGCCCCCGGGCGCTGTCGAAGCCGTTCCCCCGAGTCGGCGAATATCGGTGCGTAACCGACGGACTACCTGCGGGGGTCGGCGATAACGACAAACATGGTTAGCCTGAGAGACTAGTGAGATTCCTGCGGCAAACGAGGCTCGACGTCGCGAACCCAACGGCGGGTCCAGGTGCTCTCTAGAGAGCTGCCGTGACGGCGACGAGGAGGAGGCCCGTGACACAACAGACCTGGGACGAGGTGGGCGGCCTGTTGCCGCACGACGAGTTCCGCGCCGCCAGCGAGGCCATCGTGGCCAACATCGAGCAGGTCATCGAGGGTAAGACCGCCACCGTGCGGCTCGCCCTGGCCGTCCTGCTCGCCGAGGGTCACCTCCTGATCGAAGACGTCCCGGGTGTCGGCAAGACCAAGCTTGCCAAGGCCCTCGCGCGGTCCATCGACTGCACGGTCCGACGGATCCAGTTCACCCCCGACCTGCTGCCCAGCGACGTCACCGGGGTCAGCGTCTACAACCAGGAGACGCACGACTTCGAGTTCCGCCCCGGCGCCGTGTTCGCCAACCTGGTGGTCGGCGACGAGATCAACCGGGCCTCGCCGAAGACCCAGTCGGCGTTGCTGGAGTGCATGGAGGAGCGGCAGGTCACCGTCGACGGGGTGACGTACCAGCTCCAGACCCCGTTCATGGTGATCGCCACCCAGAACCCGATCGAGATGGAGGGGACCTACCCGCTGCCGGAGGCGCAGCGCGACCGGTTCACCGCCCGCATCGCGATGGGTTACCCGGACTCCAACGCCGAGCTGGCCATGCTCGACGGGCACGGCGCCACCGACCCGCTGCACGAGCTGCGCGCGGTCTCCGACGCGGCCATCGTCCGGCAGTTGATCGCCACCGTCCGGCAGGTGCACGTGGCGGACGCGGTCAAGCAGTACGCGATCGACCTGGTCACCGCCACCCGCGAGGCCCCCGACCTGCGGCTCGGCGCGTCCCCCCGGGCGACCCTGCAACTGTTGCGCACCGCCCGGGCGGTCGCCGCCCTGGAGGGCCGCGACTATGTCCTCCCCGACGATCTGCAGGCCCTGGCGGTGCCGGTGCTGGCCCACCGGATCATCCCGACCGCCGACGCGCAGCTCGCCCGGCGCACCACCGACGCGATCGTCTCCGAGCTGGTGCACCGCCTGCCGCTGCCACACGACAGGCAGCGCAACCCGTACGACACCCGGCCACCCGCCACCGGCAACGGTCGCGCACCCTACGAGCCGCGGAGGCCGTGACGTGCGTGCCGGGCTACGCGGGCTGACCACCCGCGGTCGGTCCTTCCTCGCCGCTGCGGTCGCGGCGGCGATCTCGGCCGGCATCCTCGGCGAGAAGGACCTGCTCCGGGTGGCTGTGCTGTTGGCCATCCTGCCGTTGCTGGCCGCCGCCTACGTCGGGCGGAGCCGCTACAAGCTGGCCTGCAACCGTTCGCTGGACCCGCACCGGGTTCCGGTCGGCGCCAACTCCCGGGTGGTGCTGCGCCTACAGAACCTCTCCCGGCTGCCGACCGGCACCCTGCTCCTGGAGGACCGGCTGCCCTACGCGCTGGGCAGCCGGCCCCGGGTGGTGTTGGAGCGGCTCGGCGCGCACCAGGCCAGCTCCGTGGCGTACACGGTGCGGGCCGACGTTCGGGGCCGCTACGACGTGGGCCCGCTGGTCGTCCGGATGACCGACCCGTTCGGCCTCTGTGAACTCACCCGCTCCTTCCCCAGCACCGATCACCTGACGGTCATCCCGCAGGTCACCCCGCTGCCGTCGGTCCGGCTCCCCGGGGAGTACGCGGGCAGCGGCGACAGCCGGGCACGCTCGGTGGCGGTGCACGGCGAGGACGACGCGGCGACCCGGGAGTACCGGCGCGGCGACGACCTGCGCCGGGTGCACTGGAAGTCCACCGCCCGCACCGGTGAGCTGATGGTGCGCCGCGAGGAGCAACCGTGGGAGAGCCGGGCCACAGTCGTCCTGGACACCAGGGCGTACGGCCACCGGGGCGAGGGGCCGACTGCCAGTTTCGAGTGGTCGGTGTCGGCCGCCGCGAGCATCGCCGTCCACCTGCGGCAGGCCGGTTACAAGTTGCGCCTGGTCACCGGCTCGGGCGCAGATGTGGACGCCTCGGAGGCCGGCGGGGACGGCGCGCTGCTCGACCACCTCGCGGAGGTCCGACTGGATCAGCGCGCCGAGGTCACCGGCCTGGTGCAGCGGGTCCGTCAACGCGCCGACGGCGGTCTGATCATCGGCCTGTTCGGCACTGTCAGCGTCGCCGAGGCGGAGCTGCTGGCCGGGCTGCGGGGCAACGGCGCCACCTGTGTCGGCTTCCTGCTGAACAGCTCCACCTGGCTCAGCCTGCCGGAGAAGGCGCGGGCCGAGGCGGAGCACGCCCACGCCGCCGCCGTCCTGGCCATGTTGCAGAGTGGCTGGCGGGTGGTCGGCGTCGACCACGGCGGCCGGCTGCCGGCGCTGTGGCCGCAGGTCGGTCGGGGCGCCCAGGGGTTCGCCCTGCGGGCCGCGCTGGCCGAGACGGTCGCCGGCGGTGTGCGATGAACGGAAGGCTCCCCTCATGATCAGCAGTCGGAACATCGGCATGGTGGCGGCCGCTGCCACGCTGCTGGCCGCCGCGCCGCTGTCGGCCATCTTCCAGGGCTGGACGTGGTTGATCGAGTCCATCATCGCGGTCGCCGTGGTGGCCGGGGTGGCCGCGCTGACCCGCCTCGCCCGGGCACCGCTGTGGGGTCAGGTGCTGGGCATGCTGGCCGGCCTGATGCTCGCCCTGACCTGGTTGTTCCCCAGCGGCCAGGAGCTGCTCGCGATCCTGCCCACCCCGGGCACGTTCGCGTACTTCGGCGACCTGCTCGCCGGCTCCATGCAGGACATGCGCTCGTACGGGGTCGAGGTCCCGGACACTGACCCGCTGCTGTTCATCGCCGTGCTCGGCGTCGGCGGAGTCGCCGTGCTGGTGGACGTACTGGCCGTTGGGCTGCGCCGGCCCGCGCTGGCGGGGCTGCCGATGCTCGCCATCTACTCGGTGCCGGTCGCCGTCTACGTGGACAGCGTCCCCGCGGTGCCGTTCGTGGTGGGCGCCGCCGGTTACCTCTGGCTGCTGGTCACCGACAACGTCGACCGGGTCCGTCGCTTCGGGCGCCGGTTCACCGGTGATGGCCGCGACGTCGACGTGTGGGAGGCCTCTCCGCTGGCCTCCGCCGGCCGTCGGCTCGCGGCGGTCGGGGTGGCGCTGGCGGTGGTGCTGCCACTGGCGGTGCCCGGCATGACCGGCGGGCTGCTCGACTCGCTCAGCCGAGGGCCGGGCAATGGCACCGGCAACGGGTCCGGTTCGGGCGGCACGTCGGGTCGGATCGACCTGTTCGCCTCGCTCGCCGGCCAACTCAACCAGTCCCAGGTAGCCGACCTGGTGAAGGTGAAGACGTCCGAGCAGAACCCGTTCTACCTGCGTTACGCGGTCGCCGACGAGCTTCGCCCCGCTGGTTTCCAGGCGCGCAACCCCAGCGGCCGGTCGGTCAACAGGGACCTGCCGAACCCGGCCGACCGGGCCGGTCCAGGCGTGCAGCAGACCACCTACCAGGCGACCGTCGAGGTCACCAAGAGCCTGAGCATGTCGCTGATGCCGGTGTACGCCGAGCCGACCCGCGCCGACGACCTCAGCGACAACTGGCTCTACGACACCAACCAGCAGGTCGTCTTCTCCAACCGGGAGAACTCCCGCGGTCGGAAGTACTCCTTCGACTACGTCCGCTCGACGTTCACGCCTGAGGCGTTGCGGGCCGCGAAGCCGCTGCCGACCGAACACCCCGTACGCCGACAGATGACCGCTACCCCCGGGCCGGTGCCCGAGGTGGAGGAGCTGGTCAAGGGGCTGATCCAGGGCAAGCGCACGGACTACGACCGGGTGCTGTCGATCTACCGGCACTTTTCGGCGGACAACGGCTTCAGCTACCGGTTGAGCACCGAGAGCGGCAGCAGCGGTCAGGACATCGTCAACTTCTTGACCAACAAGGTCGGCTACTGCCAGCAGTACGCCGCCGCGATGGCCTGGCTGGTCCGCTCGGCCGGCATTCCGGCCCGGGTGGCGTTCGGGTTCACCAACGGCAGCAAGCGCGACGGCGACACCTTCACGCTGACCAACCTCAACCTGCACGCCTGGACCGAGGTCTACTTCGACGGGGCTGGTTGGGTGCCGTTCGACGCCACCCCGGCGTACGGGGTGCCCGGCTCCACCCGGTCAGCCTGGGCACCGGACACTGACGCGCCGGAGGCGCCCAGCCCGAGCAGCGACGCCACGAGCGCCCCGACGGACCCGGGCACCTCGACGGAGCCGACCGGCCAGGACAACGCCGACCGGGACACCGACGAAGGGCTCTCCCTCGGCGGGGCGACGCCGAACGAGCAGCCACCGGTCTGGCCCTGGTGGGCAGCGGGCCTGGTGGCCCTGCTGGTGCTGCTCGCGGTGCCCGCCCTGCGCCGGATGACCCTGCGCCGCCGACGCAGTGGCCGCGCGGCGAGCGGGGCGATGGCCTCCGCGAGAGTCGACGGCGGCACGGAGCCGGGGGCACGTCCGGTGATGGTCAGCGCGGACGCCAACCAGGCCCGCGCGGACGCGCACGCCGCCTGGGCGGAACTGCTCGACACGCTTGTGGACTTCCGGGTCCCGGTCGATCCGACCGAGACGCCCAGGGCGACAGCGGACCGGCTTGTCCGGGACTCCCTCGACGATGACGACGCGATCGGGTCCGCGCGGCTGCTCGGCCGGGCGGAGGAGCGGGCCCGCTACGCGCGGGATCCGCTGACCGGTGAGCGGTTGCTGCCGGCGCTACGCGCGGTCCGTGCGGCGCTCGCGACACGGGCGGACCGGCGGACCCGCCTCCTCGCCGCCGTGCTGCCGCCCTCGGTGCTGCTGCGCTGGCGCACCGCCATGGCCGACAGGTCCAGCCGGATGGTGGCGCTGACCGGTCAGGCCCGGTACCGACTGCTGCGGTGGAACCCTCGTCGGCTGCTGGCCGACCGGGCCGCACGCTGACCGAAACCCAACGCACCCACCCCCGCACCAGCGCTCCGGCGCACCCGCCACCGCTCATCATCACTTGATGATCAGTAGTTGCAGAGCTTCTGGCAGCTGCTGCTCACCGAGTGATCATGGGTGCGCCAGGGTGGGTGCGCCGGTCCGGCGCAGCGGCACCGTGTCGGGGTGAGGCGTAGCCGAGTAGGGCGTAGGCCGCGCGGGCCGCGCGGGGCGTAGGCCGCGCGGGCCGAGCGAGGCGTAGGCCGCGCGGGCCGAGCGAGGCGTAGGCCGCGCGGGCCGAGCGAGGCGTAGGCCGCGCGGGCCGAGCGAGGCGTAGGCCCGGGGCGACGTCGGGTCTGCGCAGTGGTGCGGTGAAGTCGCGGTCTCCGGTGGCCGGGTGCCCCCGATCACGCGGAACTCGAGTCGATCATGCCGCTGGTCGGGGCGACGTCGTTCCGCGCGGATCCGACCGGGCGCAGCGGCTCAACGACTACCGGGACCGCCCAAGGTCGTGCTCGATCCAGGAAAGAGGCCCCTCCCCTCGCACACGATGCCACTACTTCCAGGATCGAGCACGATCATGCGGGAGCGGGCGCGGGCGCGGGAGAAGACCCCAGACCGAGCACGATCAGCGGGAGCAGGCGCGGGAGAAGGCCACGGATCGAGCACGATCACGCGGGAGAAGTCGCAGGAGAAGACCACAGACCGAGCACGATCAGGCGGAAGAAGTCGCGGGAGAAGACCCCAGACCAAGCACGATCACGCGGGAGAAGGCGCAGCGCAGAGGACGCGAACCGGGTAAGGGCGCGCGGATACGACGGAGGTCGCCGGGGGCTGTGCCCGGCGACCGCTCGTCGCGGCGTACGGCCCGCCTCAGCGGCGGGACCGGCTCAGCGGTGCCCCTCCGGGCGCTGCCGCCACCTGTCCTCCATGCGGTCCAGGATTGACGACCGGCGACCGGATCGGCCACCGCGGGGACGACGACGACTCGTCGTGCCGCCCACCACGTGCAGGTCGGGTGACTGCGCCCGCCGGTGCGACTGCACCGCGAACGCGGCCGACGCCAGCATGACGACGAAGCCCGCCACCGCCAGCGGTGGAGTCTTGATCACCGCGCCATAGACCAGTAGAGCCAAGCCAGCGATGATGACGCCGGCGGCGACGAGCAGGCGACGCCGCGCATGGAAGCGCGGATCGCTGGCGCGCACGGCCGAGGCGAATTTGGGGTCCTCGGCAAGCGACCGCTCGATCTGCTCGAACAGCCGCTGCTCGTGCTCCGAGAGCGGCACGGCACTCCTCCCCGGTCACGTTGGTCGGGCCCACTCGGGCCGACAGACCGTGGCAGCCAACCGGCTGCTTACCCGCAAGTCTACGAGGGGGGTCGCGCGTCGGAAAGCGGGACGACCTATGGGCGGGGTGGATTTTCGTTTCGACGGGGATCACGGTCGCCCATCAGACTGGCCGGACCTATGACGGACCGCCCGAAACGGGCAGCGGCGGCGTCCGCGGCAGCTTCCGCTTCGCGCCAGCCACGCTCGGGCGCGCCGAGGGTGAGTTGCCGGGGAGCGCCCTGCGACGGGGCGAGTCCTTCCACCCGGACACCGACGAGTCGGATCCGCTCGCCGGGGTCCAACGCGGTGTAGAGCGCCCAGACCGTGTCGAACATCTCGCGGGCGGTGTCGGTGGGAACGTCGAGGGTGCGAGATCGACTGACGGTGCGGAAGTCGGCGAGCCGGACCTTGAGTGAGACGGTGCGCCCGACCTGCTCGGAGCCGCGCAACCGGACACCGACCTTCGCGCTGAGCGCCAGCAACGCGCGGCGGATCTCCAACGGGTCGGCCACGTCGACGTCGAAGGTCACCTCGGCGCCGATCGACTTGTCGACGTGCTCGGGGCTGACCCCGCGCGGGTCGCGCCCCCAGGCCAACTCGTGCAGGTGCGACGCCGAGGCGGCACCGACGGCTCGGCGGAGCATGCCCACCGGCGCCTCGGCGAGGTCGCCGACTGTGCTCAGGCCGAGCCGGCGTAGCGCCTCGGCGGCGCGCTCCCCCACCCCCCACAGGGCGTCCACCGGCAGCGGGTGCAGGAAGTCGAGCACCTGCCCCGGGGGCACGACCAGCAGGCCGTCCGGCTTGGCCCGGGTGGAGCCCAGCTTGGCCACGAACTTGGTCGGCGCCACCCCGACCGAGCAGGTCAACGCCTGCTCGTCGGCGACTCGGCGACGGATCAGCCGGGCGATGGTGGCCGGAGAGCCGAAGAGCCGACGGGCACCGGTCACGTCGAGGAACGCCTCGTCGAGGGAGAGCGGCTCCACCAGCGGCGTGACGTCTCGGAAGATCTGCATGACGGCCCGGGAGGCGGCCGTGTAGGCGGAAAAATCCGGTGGCAGGTAGACCGCGTGGGGGCAGCGGGCCCTCGCCTGACTGGTCGGCATCGCGCTGCGGACGCCGTACCGGCGGGCCTCGTAGCTTGCCGAGCTGACCACCCCGCGCGGGCCGACACCGCCGACGATCACCGGCCGGCCGCGCAGCTCGGGGCGACGACGCACCTCGACGGCGGCGAAGAAGGCGTCCATGTCGACGTGCAGGATCGGGCTGGCGGAGTCGTCGGCGTCCGGCCCGAAGCGCGGATCGTCGCCCCGGGGCAACGACTGGCTGCGGCCCATCCCGGCAGGTTAACCCGGAGGTACGACACCACCATCGGCCAGCGGGCCGAACCGTCAGCGGGTCAGCCCCGGACGACCAACAGCGGCACTGTCAGCTCCGCCGCGGTGTCCGACCCGTGGTAGGCCACCAACTTCGACGCCATCGGCCGCTCGGTGCGACTGGCCATGACCGCGTACGTGTCGTTGCAGATCGCCACCACGTCGCCGATCCGGCCCAGGTGCTCCTCGGCCACCGGCCCGAACCAGCCGGTGGCCACCAGCTCGTCGCGGGTGCGTACCCGGGCCGTGGCACCCAGCACCTCCGACCAGGCGGCCCGCACGTCGTCGACAGCGCCCGGCTCGACGTGCAGGTAACGCACCCGGGCCTCGCCGGCCACCAGCCGCACGCCGGCGCGCAGTCGCGGATCGGTGTCCAGGTCGAAGCGGTGCGCGGCAGGGATGTCGAGCTGCCCGTGGTCGGCGGTCACCAGCAGCGCGGCGTCCGGCGGCAGCCCGTCGACCAGTCGGGTCACCAGGGCGTCCACCTCGGTCGCGGCGACCCGCCAGGGCGCCGAGTCGACGCCGCTGATGTGGCCGTGCCGGTCCAGGTCGGCGTGGTAGCCGGAGACCAGTGTGGGCCCGGGCCCGGCGGCCAGCGCGGCCAGCATGGCGGTGGCCACCGCGTCCCCGCCGGCGGCGCCCCGGAAGTCGCCGCCCCGGTTGGCGGCCACCGTCAACCCGCTGCCGCCGAACTCCGGCCGACTCACCACGCTCGTCGTCACCCCGGCAGCGCGGGCCCGCTCCAACTGGGTGGGCACCGGCTGCCAGCGCAGCGGCGACGGATCGGCGGCCCAGTCGGTGTGGGTGAGCACCCGATCGGTGCCGGGCACCCGCACTGTGAAGCCGAGCACGCCGTGCGCGCCCGGCGCGGCACCGGTGCCCAGCGACACCAGGCTGGTCGGAGTGGTGGACGGGAAACCGGCGATGAGCGGCCGGGCCACAGTCGCGGCGAGCCCGGCGATGGTCGGCGCGTACGGGGCCGCGGTCGGCAGCTGGTACCAGCCGAGCCCGTCGACGAGCAGCACGGCGATCCGGCGTACCCCGGCCAGCGCGGGCCGGAGCCCCAGCGGGTCGGTCGAGCCGGGCACCCCGAGCACCGCCAGCGCGCTGGGCAGCACGTCGGCGAGGCGACCCCCGCCGTGGCCCGGCCCGAGGATCTCCAGCGGCGCCGGCCGGCCACCGGCCTCGGCGGTCATGCCGGCCGGCGGGCGAACAGGTGCAGTTGGGCGGCCAGGTCCCGGTACGGCGGTTGGACGGCCAGCGCACGTTCCAGCTCGACCACTGCGGCGGACTGCCCATCGGCGACAGCGGCAGGCAGCAGGTCGGCCAGCACGCGTACCCCGTGGATCTCCTCGACCACCAGCCCGGCGGCGCCGAGCAGCGCGGCGGCGCCGGGGGCGTCGTAGCGTCGGCGCAGCGTGTCGCGCGGGCCAGCGGTGCCGGCCGGATCGGCGGCCAGGGTGGTCGCGACGTCCAGGTGCCCGTTCATCGCACGGCCCAGCACGGCGGCGGCCCGGCCGGCCACCAGCACACTGGCCGCGCCACCCGGGCGCAGCGCGGTGGCCAGCGCGGTCACCACCGGCGTCGGGTCGTCGACCACCTCCAGGACTGCGTGGCAGAGCACTAGGTCGACGCCGGCCGGCTCGACCAGCCCGGCGAGGGCGTCACCGTCGCCCTGCACGGCGACGATCCGGTCGGCCACCCCGGCCTCGGCGGCGCGGCGGGTGAGCGCGGCGAGCGCGTCGGGGCTGGCGTCGACGACTGTGACCCGATGCCCGGCGCGGGCCAGCGGAACGGCGAAACCGCCGGTGCCGCCGCCCACGTCCAGCACTGTGAGCTCGGCGTCGCCGCGCCGGTCCAGCTCGGCGCGGAGCACCGACCAGATCACGGCGGTGCGGGGTGTCAGCGGCGGCTCGGCGAACCGGCCTGGGGTCTGCTCCACCCGGCCGAGCCTAGTCACCCGGCCCGGTGGTGGTGCGGGCGTGTGGCGGGGGGCGCCCACCACACGCCCGATCGGTGCGTGGCGCGGCGGCCGGTCAGGCCTCGGTGCCCTCGGCCTCGTCCTCCGCCCGGGACCGGCGCTCGTTGGCCACCGGACCGTTTGTCACCTCGTACTCGCGGGGGTCGGCGAGGTGCGACGGCACCCAGCCGGTGCCCAGTCGGGTCCGCCGGGCGTTGGCGATTCCACCGGTGTACGCGTGATTTCCCGTCACTGTCGTTCCCCCTCACGGATCACGGGCCGCTCTGCCCGCTCGGGACGAGTCTCCCGCTCGACGGCTCGGGAAACCGTAATGTGGATCACTGAATCAGCGGAAGTCACGGGATGCCGGACTCACCGGTGGCTCGATGGCGTCCAGCCGGTCGGCGATCAGGTTGGTCACTCCCTCGTTTCGCTGCAACCGCCCCCGGACCACCAGCGCGGCGCTGGTCCGCGCCACCCGCCGGTAGCGCTGCCACAGCCCCGGCGAACAGGTGACGTTGAGCATCCCCGTCTCGTCCTCCAGGTTGAGGAAGGTGACCCCGCCCGCCGTCGCCGGGCGTTGCCGGTGGGTGACGATGCCACCGACCCGGATCCGCTGCCCCGGCTCCACCCTGCCGAGCCGGGCGATCGGCACCGCGCCGAGCACGTCGAGCTGACCCCTGATGAACCGGGCGGGATGGCTCTCCGGCGACAGCCCGGTGGCCCACACGTCGGCGACCAGCCGATCCACCGCCTCCATCCCGGGCAGCGTGGGTGCCGCCGCGCCGGTCACAGTGCCGGGCAGCCGACCCGGTCGGTCCTGGGCCGCCGCGCCGGCGGCCCACAGCGCCTGCCGCCGGGTCAGCCCGAAACAGGCGAAGGCGTCCGCAGTGGCCAACGCCTCCAGCTGCGCGGCGGTGAGACCGACCCGCCGGGCCACATCCGGCATGTCCCGGTACGGCCCGCCGACGGCCCGTTCGGCCTCGATCCGTTCGGCCACGTCGACGCCGAGGGTCCGCACACTGGACAGGCCGAGCCGGACGGCGGGGCCGCCCAGCCCCCACGCGTGCGGCGGCTCCCCCGGCCCGCTGCCCCACCGGGTCTCCGGGGTGGACTCCAGCACCGCCAGGGCCCCGCTGGCGTTGATGTCCGGACGACGGACCTCCACCCCGTGCCGGCGGGCGTCGTCGACCAGGGTCTGCGGCGAGTAGAAACCCATCGGCTGGGCGTTGAGCAGCGCGGCCAGGAACGGCGCGGGGTGGTAACGCTTGAGCCAGGAACTGGCGTAGACCAGGTAGGCGAAGCTCATCGCGTGGCTCTCCGGGAAGCCGTAGCTGGCGAACGCGGTGAGCTTGCGGTAGACGTCGTCGGCCAGCTCACCGGTGATGCCCCGCTCGGCCATCCCGGCATAGAGCCGGTCGGCGATCCGGGTCATCCGCTCGACCGACCGTTTCGCGCCCATCGCCCGGCGCAACTGGTCGGCCTCGGCCGCGTCGAAGCCGGCCAGGTCGATGGCGAGCTGCATCAGCTGCTCCTGGAACAACGGCACACCAAGGGTCTTCTCCAGGGCGTTGCGCATCAGCGGGTGCGCGAAGGTCACCGGCTCCTGACCGTTCTTGCGGCGGATGAACGGGTGCACCGAACCGCCCTGGATCGGACCGGGGCGGATCAGCGCCACCTCGACCACCAGGTCGTAGAACTCGCGGGGCTTGAGTCGGGGCAGGGTGGCCATCTGGGCCCGGCTCTCCACCTGGAACACCCCGACCGAGTCGGCCCGGCAGAGCATGTCGTAGACCTCCGGGTCGTCCAGGGTCATGTCACCCAGGTCGAGCCGGGACCCGATCATGTCGTAGCCGTAGTGCAGGGCGGAGAGCATGCCCAGGCCGAGCAGGTCGAACTTGACCAGGCCCACAGCGGCGCAGTCGTCCTTGTCCCATTGCAGGACGCTGCGCCCGGGCATCCGCCCCCACTCCACCGGGCAGACCTCGATCACCGGCCGGTCGCAGATCACCATGCCGCCGGAGTGGATGCCCAGGTGCCGTGGGAACGTCTGCAACTCGTTCGCGTACTCCACCACCTGCTCGGGGATGTTCTCGACATCGACAGTGGCGACCGAGCCCCACCTGTCGATCTGCTTGCTCCAGGCGTCCTGCTGCCCCGGCGAGTAGCCGAACGCCTTGGCCACGTCCCGCACTGCCGACCGGGGCCGGTAGGAGATGACGTTGGCGACCTGGGCGGCGTGCTCCCGGCCGTAACGGGTGTAGACGTGCTGGATCACCTCCTCCCGGCGGTCGGACTCGATGTCCACGTCGATGTCGGGTGGGCCGTCCCGTTCCGGGGCGAGGAACCGCTCGAAGAGCAGTTGGTGCCGGACCGCGTCCACATTGGTGATCCGCAACGCGTAGCAGACCGCCGAGTTGGCCGCCGAACCCCGACCCTGGCAGTAGATGTCCTGGTCACGGCAGAACGTGACGATGTCGTAGACCACCAGGAAGTAGCCGGGGAACCCCAGTTCCTCGATCATGTTCAGTTCGTGGTCGAGTTGCGCGTACGCCGTCGGGTGCGCCTGCGGCGGCCCGTAGCGCTCGTGCGCCCCGTCAGCTGTCAGCTTCCGCAGCCAACTCATCTCGGTGTGCCCCGGCGGCACCGGGTACGCCGGTAGCTGCGGCGCGACGAGCTGAAGGTCGAAGGCCAACTCGGCGCCGAACTCGGCGGCCCGCGCCACCGCACCCGGGTACGCGGCGAACCGGGCCGCCATCTCCGCGCCGCTGCGCAGGTGGGCGGTGGCCGCCGCGGGCAACCAGCCGTCGATCTCGTCCAGGCTGCGTCGGGCCCGGACCGCGGCGACGGTGGTGGCCAGCCGACGCCGGCCAGGGCTGGCGTAGTGCACGTTGTTGCTGGCCACCGTCGGCAACCCGGCTGCGGCGGCCAGCTCGGCGAGCGCGTCGTTACGGTCGGCGTCGATGGGGTGGCCGTGGTCGGTCAGCTCCACTGCCACCGTCTCCGCGCCGAAGAGCGCTGTCAGCCGGTCCAACTCGCGGGCCGCCGCGTCCACCCCGTCGGTGAGCAGCGCCCCCGGCACGTGCCCCTTGCGGCAGCCGGTCAGCACCAGCACATGGTCACGCAGCTCGGCGGCGACCTCCTCCAGGTCCCCGTAATCCGGGCGGCCCTTCTCCCCGCCGCGTAGCTGGGCGCGGGCGATGGTGGTGGCCAGCCGGGCGTACCCCTCGTGGCCGTGCGCGAGCACCAGCAGGTGCGCGCCGTGCGGGTCAGGCTCGCCGTTCTGCGGGCCGGGCAGGCCGAGGGACAGCTCCGCGCCGAAGATGGTCGGCAGGCCCAGCGTCCGAGCCGCCTCGGCGAAGCGGACCACCCCGTAGAAGCCGTCGTGGTCGGTGACGGCGAGCGCGGTGAGCCCCAGCCGGGCCGCTTCCTCGGCCAGCTCCTCCGGGTGGCTGGCGCCGTCGAGGAAGCTGAAGTTCGTGTGCGCGTGCAGCTCCGCGTAGGGCACCACGCCGTCGGGGCGGGTCAGCTCCGGTGGCTCGTACTGCTGGCGCTTACGGCTCCAGGCCGGGGAGTCACCGCCGTCGGCGTCCACGGCGAGCGGGTCCACCACGTGCAGGTGCCGCTCCTCACGCGACCGACCGCCGCCCGACCGGCCGCCGCCGCTGGCCCGCCCGGAGAGCACCCGCTCCAGCTCCGACCAGGGCATCTTCGGGTTGTGAAAGCTCATCGAGCCGCCCTCGTCGGGGCATCCGCCGCAAACCTGGGGAGCACCGGCTCAGTCATAGATCGCCTCCACCAACCACTGCCCGGCCTCGACGGCCAGCAGCAGGGCGGCACCGTCGGCCAGGCTGACCTGGAACCGGGCCCGTCGACGGGCCTCGACCGGCGCCCACCACCGCTCGTCCACGGGCCACGGGCCGGCCCAGCCCACGATCTCCGCCGGCTGGCCGGTGCCGACCACCAGCCGAGCCGGTGGGGCGCTCACCGCCAACCGCGCGCTGATCACCACCGGCTCGCCGGCGGCGTCGTGCACCGTCGCCGCGAGCGGGTTGGGCAGCACCACCGCCGGCGCGGGCGCCGGCAGCCGGCCTGGCCACGGCGGAGCCCCGCCTCCACCCCGGCCGGTGCCCGGGTCGGCGCCGGCATCGGCCGGCGGGCCAGGGCGGGCGGGGACGCGTTCGTCGCCCCACGGCACCAGTCGCACCTGGTCGGCCGGGGAGCGCCCACCACCGAGCACCGCGGTGACCACCGCTTCCGGGCCGAGGATGCCCTGCACCCGGCTCAACGCCCGGTGCGCGCGTTCCCGCTCCTCGCCGGTCTCCCCCCAGAGGCCGGCCTGCAGACCGGCCTGGGCGATCACCCCGTCCGGTATCAGTCGCAGCCGGATGATGCCGGCCGTCGGTCGGGCCGGCCGGGCACCGGCGCGGCCGTTGCTGCCGGAGAGCCACCCGTCGAGCTGCCAGCGCACCCGGTCGGCGATGGCCGAGGCGGTGAGCAGGCCATCGTGCCGCCATACCCGGTGCAGCTCCTGCCCGTGCTCGGTGACCGCCTCGATGCCGAGCCGGGTGCAGGCCAGCCCGTGCCCGGCCAGCCGTTCGTGCAACCGCTCGGCCAGCGCCCGGGCCACGAACGCCGCCGCGTCGACCCTGTCGATCGGCTCGTCGTGCTCGGCGGTCACCGTCAGGTCGGCCGGCGGCTGCCGGACGGCGAGTGGGCGGTGGTCCCGCCCGGCGGCCAGCCGGTGGGCCAGCGCACCGTCGAACCCGAACCGGGCCAGCACGTCGCCGGCCGGCAGGGCGGCGAAGTCGCCGAGGGTGCGTACGCCCAGCCGACGCAGCAGGTCGGCCAGCGCCGACCGGCCGAGCGCCTCGACCGGCAACCCGGCCAGGAACTCTGGTGTCCCACCCGGTGCCACCACCCGGCCGGCGCGAGCGGCCAACCCGGCCGCGAACACCCCGTCGGCGATGCCGACCTGGCTCTCCACCAGGCACGACTGCGCCACGTGCTCGATGATCCGCTCAGCGGCCGCCTCCTCACCGCCGAGGTAGCGGCCCGGCCCCCGGGCGGCCACCGCGCAGGCCCCCGGACGGACCACCTCGACGCCGGCGACCAACTCCTCCACCGCGGCGACCACCGGCTCGAACGCCCGGGCGTCCCGACCGGGGTCGTACTCCACGACGGTGAGCTGCGGGCAGCGCCCCTGCGCCTCCCGCTTGCGCAGCCCTCGACGCACCCCCTCGGCGCGGGCCCGCTCGGAGCAGGCGACCACCCGATTGGCGTGCAGCACGGCGACCGGGCCGGTCGCCGGCACCCCGTCGACGATCTCGGCGGCGAGCACCGGCCAGTCCGGGCACCACAGCAGCAGCGTGCGTGCCGGCGCGCCGGTCATCCCCGACCGACCAGCGCGAGTGGCGCGGCCGATCGGCCCACGGGCGACGGCAGCGTACGAGGGATCACCCGGGTCAGCTCGTCACCGGGGAGCCAGACCTTGATCTCCTTGGGCCGGGCGGCTGCCCCGCGCCCGCGCGCCGAGACGGTGATCTCCCGGCGGCGCAACCGCCCCCGGCCCAGCCCGAGCCCCTCCCAGACTCCCCGGACCACCTGCAGCGTCACATCCGCGCCGTCCCACCGGCCGTACGGGACGAGCACGCTGCCGCGCTGCCGGGCCCGGGCCGCCAACCGGGTGGCGACCGAGGCGGAGACCGAGGCCGGCACTGTGGTGACCACGACGTCCACCCCGTCGATCAGCGCGGCGACCACTGTGGCCCACTCGGGGCCGGGGTTCGGCACCAGGGCCAGCCGGTCCAGGGCGATGCCCAACTCAGCCGCCGCGCCCGCGCCGAACGTCGGCACCCCGACCACGGCGCACCACGAGCCGGCCCGGGACGCCTCGGCGAGCAGGGCCAGCATCAGCGAGGTGCCACCGCTGCGGCGGGGCTGGCCGGCGGCGACCGCGATGGTGCTGCCCCGGCGCAGACCCCGGTTGGGCAGCAGACCGGTCAGCTCGGGCACCACCGGCAGCACTCGGTGGCCACCGACCGGGTCGGGCGCGCTCGCCGGGCGCACCAGATCGGCCAGCGCGGCGGAACCGACCACCATGCGGCCCGCCATTGGACCAACTCCCCCGTCGTTGCTGTGGATCAGATCAGGACCGGCACGCCGTGCCACCGGCCGCCCGGCTCCCCCCGCAGGGCGGCCGGTGGCACGGCGGGATCAGGCGGCGAGGCCGTCCAGGGCCGGTTGGTGGGCCACGCCGAGCGCGGTTTCCACCACCGTGACGAACTGTTCGGCAGCGCGGAGCAGATCGTCGGCCTCCCGGGCGCTGACCACCCGGGGGATGCCGGCCTCGGCGGCGGCACGCTTGCTGGCCCCCGCGGCGAAGAACCGGGACCACTCGTCGAGCTCGGGAGCGACGGCGCAGAGGAGGACCCAGACGCTGGTGATCCGGTTGCGTCGACTCGGCGCGGGTCGGGCCCGGGCGGCGAGCAGAGCCGCCGCCGCGCGCAGGGCGGCCAGGTGGGCAGCTGCGTAGCGCAGGCCGTCAGGTCGGGTCTGGCCGGCCTCGACCAGCCCACGGCGGGCCAACGTGAGGAGTTGGGCGGGGGTGCGGTGCGGCAGCACGTGCGCCGGCACCGTCGGTGCCTGAGCCGGGTTGGTCGGCATGGATGTCTCTCCTCCACGTGGCCGAGACGTCACTGCGGTGGCTGATGCCACCGACGAGACGCCGAGGTCGGGGTGGTGCGGAGGAAGACGCACCGGGTGTGGCCGGCCGGGTGTGGATGCTTCCCCACACCACACCCGGCCGGCGGACCGGCGGGTGCGTCGCCCGCCGCCCGGGGGTCGTGGGCGGTGGGCGACGCTCCTGCCTGTTGGGACCAGGCTCGCGACTGCCCGGAAACCCAGGTGCGGCCCGCGGAGCCGCACCGCCCGGAGGTGGCGCCGCGAAACGCCGCGCTCCGGCTGGTTGGAACGGGCGTTCGAGGCAATCGAACACTCGTTCTAACTGCTGCTGACAGTACACCTCCCCTCCGACGAAAATGCAACGTGTGACGCGCCGAGCGTGCCGGCCGACTGAACCGGCCACCAACGGACCGGGAAGAATGGCGGGATGCAGCCACACCCGAACGTACGGGCGGTGCAGGACGCGCTCACCGCCGCCGGCACGCTCGACGGCGCCGGTGAGCCCAGCATGGTCCGTCTGCTGCCCGACGCGGTACACACCGCCGCGGCGGCCGCCGAGGCGCTCGACGTCGAGGTCGGCCAGATCGCCAACTCACTGATCTTCGACGCGGACGACACGCCGTTGCTCGTCCTCACCTCCGGCGCACACCGGGTCGACACCGCCGGTCTGGCGGCATCGATCGGCGTCACCCGACTGCGCCGGGCCACCCCGGAGTTCGTCCGGGCCCACACCGGGCAGCCGATCGGCGGGGTCGCCCCACTCGGGCACCCGCACCCGCTGCGCACCCTGGTGGACACGGCGCTGGCGACGTACCCGGAGATCTGGGCCGCGGGTGGCGTACCCCAGGCGGTCTTCCCGACCACCTACACCGAGCTGTTGCGGGTCACCGCCGGCACCCCGGCCGAGGTGGCGTGAGCGAGCGAAGCAGCAGTGCCGCTCCGGAACTGGTCACGCTGCACGTGTGGCGGACCTCCCGTGGCACGCTGCCCCGGGCGCTGACCCGGATGGCGATGGACCCCCGCCGGTTGCGGGCCCTCCCCGGCGTCCGGTTCGGCAAACTGCTGGGCACCGGAACCGGCACCGACTTCGGGCCACGGGACGCCGACCTGACCCGGTGGGCGGCGCTGACCGTCTGGGACTCTCCCGCCGCGGCGGCCGGCTTCGACGACTCGCCGGTCGGACGGGCCTGGGCGCGCATCGCCCACGCCCAGGCGCGAATCGACCTAAGCCCGTTGACCAGCCGGGGCGAGTGGTCCGGCCAGCAACCGTTCGGCGACCCGTCGGGCGGCCGGGTCACCGGCCCGGTGCTGGCACTGACCCGGGCCCGGCTGCGGGCCCGCCGGGCGGCCACCTTCTGGCGGGCGATCCCGCCGGTGGCCGCCGCCCTGCGCGACGCGCCCGGCCTGCTGGCCCGGTTCGGGGTCGGAGAGGCCCCGCTGGGTTGGCAGGGCACGGTGAGCGTGTGGCGCGACCCGACGGACCTGGTGGCGTTCGCGTACCGTCACCCGGAGCATCGGGCGGCGATCATGCGAACCCCCACCGCGGGCTGGTACGCCGAGGAGCTGTTCGCCCGGTTCGAGGTACGCGACGTGGTCGGCGACCGGTCGGTGCTCGGGTGGGTCGCCGACGGCGGCCCGGAAACGGTGAAGGGTGGACGGGCATGAGGTTGGTGCGCTGGACGCCGGACGATCTCGTCCGGCGGCTGGACGACGTGGTGGCCGTCTACGGCGAGGCGATGGGATACCGCACCGATCTGCTGGAAGCCCGGCGCGGTTACATCGCCACCCACGTCCGCCGGCCGGGTTTCCGGGCGGTCGCCAGCCTGACCAGCGAGGGTCACCTCGCCGGCTTCGGCTACGGCTACCTGGGCGCTTCCGGCCAGTGGTGGCACGACCAGGTGCACCGCGCACTGGACGCCCCGACCCGCACGCGCTGGCTCACCCACTGCTTCGAGGTGGTCGAGTTGCACGTCCGGCCACCGGCGCAGGGGCACGGCCTGGGCACCGGTCAGCTACGCGCGCTGCTCGGCATGGCGGAGGGCGACACCGTGCTGCTGTCCACCCCGGAGGCCGACGAGCAGACCTCGCGAGCCTGGCGGTTGTACCGACGGTTCGGCTTCGTCGACGTGCTGCGCGACTTCCACTTCCCCGGCGACGAGCGACCGTTCGGCGTACTCGGTCGGGATCTGCCGCTCGAGCCACCGGCGTCATGACCCGGCGGATCTCCTGGACGCTGCTCGCCGTCCTGGTGCTCGCCCAGATCTGCTACCCGCTCACCACCGGCGCCACCCGGGCGGGGCTCACAGTGGCCACCGTCGTCCTCGGTTGGCTGCTCTCGGTCGGCCACGCGCTGCTCAGCCGGGGCCCACGGGTGGCGGCGGCGCTGGTCGCGGTGGCCACCGGCGGCGGGTTCGCGATCGAGGCGATCGGGGTGGCCACCGGTGTGCCGTTCGGCAGCTACGACTACTCCGGAGAGCTGGGCCCCAAGCTGGCCGGCGTGCCGCTGATCATTCCGTTGGCCTGGACCTGGATGGCCTGGCCGGCCTGGCTGGCAGCGGTCCGACTGACCGGCGGCAGGGACGCAACGGCGGGCGGCAGCGGGCCGACAGCCAGCAGCAGCGGGCCCGCTGTGGGTCGATGGGTGGGGCGGATCGCGCTGGCCACCGTGGGGCTGGCCGCCTGGGACCTCTTCCTCGACCCGCAGATGGTGGCCGAGGGCTACTGGGTCTGGCGTGACGCCACCCCGGCCCTGCCCGGCCTGGCCGGCATCCCGGTCAGCAACTACCTGGGCTGGCTGCTGTTCGCGGTGCTGATGATGAGCGCGCTGCGCCCGCTGGCCGGGCCGGCCGCCGCGCACACCGATCGGCGGGACCACCCGATGGTCGCGCTGTACCTGTGGACGTACTTCTCCAGCATCCTGGCCCACGCCGTCTTCCTCGACCTGCCCGCCTCGGCGCTCTGGGGCGCCGCCGGCATGTCGGTGACCGCCGTACCCCTGACGGTGACCCTCCTGCGTGCCCGCCGGGGCGGTGACTCCGGTCGGGAGGCCCACCAGCCACACCGCCCCGGCGTCGACGCGACCCGATGACCGTCCTGCTCGCCCTGCTCATCGCCGTCGCCGCGTTGACCGGGCACACCTGGCTCAACGCCACCCGGTGGCTGCGCCGACCCACCGACCAGCCCGACGACGTCGACGAGCCGGTCACAGTGCTGCTGCCGCTGCGCGACGAGGCCACCCGGGTCACGCCCTGCCTGCGCGCCCTACTGGCCCAGCGGGGCGTACCAGGGCTACGCGTCGTGGTCCTCGACGACGGGTCCACCGACGGCACCGCCGACGTGGTCCGCGCGGTGGCCGGCGACGACCCCCGGGTCACGCTGCTCACCGGGGTCGCCCCACCGCCGGGCTGGCTGGGCAAGCCGCACGCCTGCTGGCAGTTGGCCACCCGGGCCGACCCGGACGCCACCGCGCTGGTCTTCGTCGACGCCGACGTGGTGCTCGCCCCGCACGCCGTGGCCGCCGCCGTCACCGAGTTGCGCGCCGCCCGGGTGACGCTGCTGTCGCCGTACCCCCGGATCGTGGTGGCGACGGCCGGCGACCGGTTGGTGCAGCCGCTGTTGCAGTGGCTCTGGCTGACCTTCCTGCCGCTGCGCGCGATGGAACGCTCGTCGCGGCCGTCGTTGGCCGCGGCGGGCGGGCAGTTCCTGGTGGTGGACCGGGCCGGCTACACCGCCGCCGGCGGGCACGCCGCGGTCGCCGACAAGATCCTGGAGGACGTCGAGCTGGCCCGGGCGGTCAAGCGGGCCGGTGGGCGGATCGCCCTGGCCGACGGCTCCCGGCTGGCCACCTGCCGGATGTACGACAACTGGCCGCAACTGCGCGACGGGTACTCGAAGTCGCTCTGGGCGTCGTTCGGGCACCAGGGCGCGGCGGCAGCCGTGGTGGCGGCGCTGCTGCTGCTCTACACCGCCCCACCGCTGATCGCGCTGACGGGTGCGGCGGCCGGCGCACCGAGGGTGGCCGCCGTGGGCCTGGCCGCGTACGTGCTCGGGGTGGCCGGGCGGGTGCTCACCGCCCGCGCGACCGGTGGCCGGTGGTGGCCCGACGCGCTCGCACACCCCGTGTCGGTCGTGGTCCTCGGTTGGCTGACCCTGCGGTCGTACCATCTGCGAAAGCGACGCCGCCTGACCTGGCGGGGCCGCCCGGTCAGCTAGGGAGGACGCGGCATGGCGCGGATCGTGGTCGTCGGCGCCGGGGTGGGTGGCCTCGCCACCGCCGCCCGGCTGGCCGCTACCGGGCATCAGGTGACCGTCTTCGAGCGGGCCGACACGGTCGGCGGCAAACTCGGCCGGTACGCGCACGACACCCCGGCCGGGTCGTTCCACTTCGACACCGGGCCGAGCCTGCTCACCCTGCCCGAGGTCTTCCACGACCTGTTCGAGGCGACCGGGGCGAAGCTCGACGAATACCTGGACCTGGTCCCGCTGGACCCGATCGTCCGACACATCTTTCCCGACGGTGGCCCGACCCTGGACTCGTGCGCCGACCCGGCGGAGTTCACCGCCCGGATCGGGGCCGCGTTCGGTGACCGGGCGGCCGCCGACTGGCAGCGGCTGTGGCGCCGAGCGGCGCGGGTGTGGCAGGCCTCCTCACGGGACATCCTGCGTCGTACCGTCGACTCCCCCCGCGACCTCGCGTCGCTGGCCTGGCGCGTCGGCGACCTGGCCGCCATCGCCCCGGGCCGCAGTCTGCGCGGCCTGGGCCGCCGGCACCTGTCCGACCCGCGGCTGCGGATGATGCTGGACCGGTACGCCACCTACACCGGCGCCGACCCACGTCGGGCACCGGCGGCGCTGGTCGCAGTCCCCTACGCCGAGCTGGCCTTCGGTGGCTGGTACCTGCGCGGCGGGCTGGGCACGCTCGCCGACGCGCTGCTGACCCGCTGCCTGGACCTCGGCGTGGTCGTGCAGACCGACGCCACTGTCACACGGATCGACGCCACCGGCGGCCGGGTGCACGGGGTACGCCTCGCCGGCGTCACCACCCCGGTGCCCGCCGACGTGGTGGTGGCCAACGTGGACGCGCTCACCGTCTACCGTGACCTGCTGCCGCACCCGCGTCGGCTGGCCGCGCTGACCGACCGCAGCCTCGCCGGCTTCGTGCTGCTGCTCGGCGTCTCCGGCAGCACCGGGCTGGCCCACCACAATGTCTTCTTCCCGGACGACTACGACGCCGAGTTCGACGCGGTATTCGGTGACCCCGGGCGCGGTGTACGGGCCCGGCCGGCGGCCGACCCGGCGGTGTTCGTCACAGTGGCCGACGACCCGATGGTCCGCCCAGCCGGACACGAGGCGTGGTTCGTGCTGGTCAACGCCGCCCGGCAGGGCACCGCTGCGGGCGCTGTCGACTGGCGACGCCCGGGGCTGGCCGACGCGTACGCCGACCGGATCCTGGACGTGTTGGCGCGGCGCGGCGTGGACGTGCGTGACCGGTTGCTGTTCCGCGAGATCCGTACCCCGGCCGACCTGGACGTGGCGACCGGCGCGCCAGGTGGCTCGATCTACGGCACCGCCGGTGGGCTGCTCCGCCCGGCGAACCGGGGGCCGGCGAACGGGCTGTGGCTCGTGGGTGGTTCCACCCACCCGGGCGGCGGGTTGCCGATGGTGACCCTCTCCGCGCAGATCGTCGCCGACGAGATCGGCCCCGCCTGGTAGACCCGGCCTGCTCCAGCCGGCGCCTGTCCCGGTCAGCGCCTTTCAGCCGGTGTCTGCGGCCGCTGGCTCACTCAGTCGGCGTCGAGCAGGGCGCGGCGGATGCTGGAGAGCAGTTGCCCCAGGCCGAAACCGGCCAGCAGCACCCAGACCGCTGTCGCCATGGTGATGGTGCCGGCGGCCAGGTCCGGCTCGATCAGCCCGGCCAGCCCGGCGACCAGCAAACCGGCCAGCGCCACCGAGACCCGGGTGGGGCGTTCCCCCACTGTCACCGCGCCGATCTCCCGCATGCCGGCGGCGACCGCCCGCGCCCGGACGTACTCGTGCAACCAGGACAGCGCGCCGCCCGCGACGACCAGCCCACCCGGCGCGCCGACCAGCCAGAACGCCAGCAGCCACGCCACCTCACCGAGCCGGTCGGCGACCGAGTCGTAGACGTAGCCGAGCCGGGTGGTGCGGCCGGTGGCGACCGCCACCGCACCGTCCACGCTGTCCGCCACGGCGGCGAGCAGCACGAACAGCGCGCCGAGGAACGGCCCGTCCCCCGGCCGGCCCACCAGCAACGGTACGCAGAAGCAGAGCAGCACCCCGGCCACTGTGACAGCGGTGGGGCTGACCCGCAGTCGACCCAGCACATATCCGACGTGGTACGCGAATCGCAGCCAGGCGCGCACCACCGGCGCGGCGACCCGAGGGTCGAACCCGCCGTGCAACCGCGCCCACGCCGTGGCGTACTGATCCCAGTTCAGCTGTGTGCCCACCACGGATCAACCGTCGTGCCGGGCAACAGGTGTCGCAGGCGCATCGTTCACACGCGGGCGCCGGCCTTCAGGTTCTGCCAGACCTCGCGGGTCGCGGTGGACCGGTTGAGGGTGATGAAGTGGATCCCCGGCACGCCCTCGTCCAGCAGCCGGCGGCACATCTCGCTGGCCTGCTCGATGCCGAGCCGGCGGACGGCGTCCGGGTCGTCGGCGACGCGTTCGAAGCGGGCCGCCAACGCCGGTGGGAACGGCGCACCGGACAGCTGCACGGATCGCTCGATCGTGCTGAACTGGGTCACCGGCATCACGCCGGCCAGGATCGGGGTGTCACAGCCGGCGGCGGCCACCCGGTCACGTAGCCGCAGGTAGTCGTCGGCGTCGAAGAACATCTGGGTGACCGCGAACTCCGCGCCGGCCCGACACTTACGGACGAACTGGGCAGTGTCGCTGGCCACATCGGGCGAGCGGGGGTGCTTGTACGGGAAGGCCGCCACGCCGACGCTGAAGTCGCCGGCGTCACGCACCAGCCGGACCAGGTCCTCGGCGTAGTCCACGCCCTCGGGGTGACGGATCCACTCACCGCCCGGGTTGCCCGGGGGGTCGCCACGAACAGCCAGCACGTTGCGCACCCCCACCCCGGCGAGCCGGCCGACCACGTGCCGCAGCTCGGCGACAGAGTGGTTGACCGCGGTGAGGTGGGCCATCGGCAGCAGGGTGGTCTCGGTGGCGATCCGCTCGGTCACCGCCACTGTGGTGTCCCGGGTCGAACCGCCGGCGCCGTACGTGATCGACACGAACGACGGGCGCAGCGACTCCAGCTCGCGGATGGCCTGCCAGAGCAGCTGCTCCCCCGCCTCGGTCTTGGGCGGGAAGAACTCGAACGAGAAGGTCGGCTGGTGCTCACGGATGAGCTCCCCGATCGCCGGCTGCGGATTGGGGAGTGTCGAGGGAAGACCGAGCGCCACGACCCGACTCTAGCGGTCGATGGCACCAGGACCCAGGCCCTTCCCACCCAGCGGCCGGTGCCGCCCGGTCCGGTGGGCGGCCTCACCCGGTCTGCCGTGAGCCGGTGGGCGGCTTCACCCGGGTCCGCCGTGAGCCGGTGGACGGTGTCGCACCGCGCCTCGACCGACGGCGGAAAGGCGTCGTACCTCCGCTGTAGGAAGGGACGGTGCGGGAGGGGCGGCGGGGGTGGCCCCTGATCCCGCGCGGGGGTCAGCAACCGAGCGGTGACGCCGGTCCCGTCCGGTCGGGCGGGTAGGTCGTCACCGCACCGACGCCCGCCAGGAGGACACATGATCCCGCCCGCATCGCCGCGCCCCGTGCAGCTCGGGCCGCTGCTGGCCCGGCGCCGACTGGCCCGTGGCTGGAGCCAGCAGCGAGCCGCCGCCGAGTTGTGTGCCGCCGCCGGGGTGCCGACGCTGAGTCGGCACGAGGTTTCCCGGTGGGAGCGACAGCGTCGCGTGCCGGGCGGGTTCTGGCTCGGCTGGCTCGCCGTCGTCCTGGACGTGCCGCTGGTGGTGCTCGCGGAGGCCGCCGCGGCGACCCGTCGAGCCGGCTCGACGCGGGCCACCGGGCCGGGCCGCGCCGCGGCGGCCGGCGCGCGACCGGCCGGGCGGGCGGGTCCCGGGCGCACCGGCGGGACTACGCGTGGCGGTGGAGCACGAGCACGGACGACCGGCTAGCGTCGGGGCGTGACCCACGCTGCTCCCGTGTCTCCCGTCGACCGCGCCGGCCTTCGGCAGCGGGTCGACAAGGCTCTCACCGAGTTCCTGGCCGGCCAACGGGTCCGGCTCGCCGCAGTGGACGAGGCGTTGGGTCCGGTGGCCGAGGCGATCGAGGCGTTCGTGCTCGGCGGCGGCAAGCGACTGCGTCCCGCATTCGCTTACTGGGGGTTCCGAGGGGCCGGCGGGCTGGACGGCGACCAGGTGCTGACCGCCCTGGCCGCGCTGGAGTTCGTCCAGGCCAGCGCCCTGATCCACGACGACCTGATGGACCGTTCCGACACCCGTCGCGGCGAGCCCGCGGTGCACCGACGCTTCGCCACCCGGCATCGGGAGGCTGGCTGGGGCGGCGACCCGGACGGTTTCGGCGACGCCGCGGCCATCCTGCTCGGTGACCTGTGTCTGGTCTGGTCCGACGAGCTGCTGCACTCCGCCGGCCTGGACCTGTGGTCGTTGGCCCGGGCCCGGCCGGTCTTCGACGAGATGCGCACCGAGGTCACCGTCGGGCAGTACCTCGACGTGCTCACCCAGGTCACCGGGGACACCTCGGTGGAACGGGCCAGCAAGGTCGCCCGGTACAAGTCCGCCAAGTACACGGTTGAGCGCCCGATGCTGCTCGGCGCCGCGCTGGCCGACGCGCCGGAGGACGTGCGGACGGCCTACTCGGCGTACGGGCTGCCGCTGGGCGAGGCGTTCCAGCTCCGCGACGACGTGCTGGGGGTCTTCGGCGACCCGGCGCTGACCGGCAAACCGGCCGGGGACGACCTACGCGAGGGCAAGCGCACCTATCTGGTGGCGGCGACAGTGGAGGCCACCGACGACGCGGGTCGTGAGCTGCTGCTCGGCCGGCTCGGCGACCCGGAGCTGGACGAGGACGGCGTGGCCCGGCTCCGCGAGGTGATCTCGGGAAGTGGGGCGCTGGCCCGTACCGAACAGCGGATCACCACACTCACCGACGCCGCCCTGGCCGCCCTGACCGCCGTCGACCTCGACACCGAGGCCCGCCAAGCCCTGGTCGACCTGGCCATAGCCGCAACCCGCCGGTCCGACTAACCCCACCCGGCCCCCGCCTCCAGGCTTGGTCATGAGGTTGGCGGCCTTAGCCTCGGCGTGCCGCGCCACCAACCTCATGATCAACGCGGGGGTACGGAGTTAGAAGCCCTGGGCCTGGGCTCGGCGTTTCACCTCGCGGGCCTGATCGCCGGAGAGGGCGGCGGCTGGGGTGGCGCCGGGGAGGGTGTCGTCCGGCTCGTAGAGCCAGCGCAGGACGGCCTCGTCGTCGTAGCCGTTGTCGGCGAGCAGGTTGAGCACGCCGGGCAGGTGCTTGAGCACGGTCTGGTTGGCAACCAGGTCCGCTGGGATCCGGCGGACGCCGTCGCGGCGGACCGCCAACAGCTCCCGGTCACGGATCATCTGGTGCACCTTGCTGATCGACACGTCGAGGCGTTCGGCGACGTCGGGCAGGGTCAACCAGTCGGCCGGGTCGGTGGGGCCGGCGAGCTCCAGGCCGGGAGCGGCCTGGTCGGGTACGGGTTCGGTCACCCGACAACCCTGCCACGCCGCCGCCGCGACGAGCCACCGGCACCCCGGGCGGCCCTTCTGCGTCCTCTTCCCTGATCGTCGCTGACCAGCGAACAAGGGGCGGGAAACGCGTCGGGAGGGACCAGTTCGGTGTACGGCTGTAGCATCCTGTTCATCCTTCACCCTCTGGACACATAGACTGCCTGCCGATGGACACTCAGGTCGCCGACACGTTGCTGGGCTCGCTGATCGACGGGCGCTACCGCATTCGCGGTCGCGTGGCCCGTGGTGGCATGGCGACCGTGTACACCGCCACCGACGAACGCCTCGAGCGCACCGTCGCTGTCAAGATCATTCACCCGACCCAGGCGAGCGAGGCCCGGGCCCGGATCGCCAACTTCGTGGCTCGGTTCACCGACGAGGCGAAGACCATCGCCCGGCTGACCCACCCGAACGTGGTGGCGGTCTACGACCAGGGCACGCACGCCGGCCTCCCGTACCTGGTGATGGAGTACGTCCGTGGCCGCACGCTGCGTGACGTGCTGGCCGAGCGTCGCCGGCTCAACCCGGACGAGGCGCTGGCCATCGCCGAGCAGATGCTCGCCGCGATCGCCGCCGCGCACCGAGCCGGTCTCGTGCACCGCGACGTCAAACCGGAGAACGTGCTGGTCGCGGAAGCGCCTACCGGTGGCGTCGCCAACCTGGTCGACAGCGTGGTGAAGGTGGCCGACTTCGGGCTGGCCCGGGCGGTCGAGGCGAGCGCCGACGAGGAGCAGGGCAACCAGCTGATGGCCACCGTGGCGTACGTCGCCCCGGAACTGGTCACCGAGGGCCGCGCCGATCCGCGCACCGACGTCTACTCGGCCGGCATCGTGCTGTTCGAGATGCTCACCGGCCGGGTGCCGTACGACGGGGACCGCCCGGTGGACGTCGCCTGGCAGCACGTCGACCGGGACGTGCCGGCGCCCTCGACGCTGGTGCCGGGCCTGCCGTCGGTCCTCGACGACCTGGTGCAGCGGGCCACCCGCCGCGACCCGGGAGCGCGGCCCGCCGACGCTGGCGCGTTGTTGGCCGAGGTGCAGGTGGCCCGGGATCGTCTGGGCGACGCCAACAGCCACACCGCAGTACTCCGCCCGGTCAGTGACGCACCGTCGCTCTCCCAGCCGACCATGATGGTGGCGACGCTCCAGCCGGCCAACCGCCCGTCGTGGGCACGACTGCCCGAGGGCGCCAGCAGCCAGGGGCCGGGGCGGCGTCGCGCCGCCCCGGAGCCGGCGGAGGGCCTGGGCGCCCGGCTCGCCGTGCTGCGCAGCACGGTGCTGAGCAACCCCCGTGGCCGGCTGGCCGTCGCGGCGGTCGTCGTGACGCTGGGCCTGGTGGCCGCGCTCGGGGGTTGGTGGTTCGGCGTCGGCCGCTACACGGACGCTCCGCAGCTGGTGAGCCTGAGCAAGGCCGAGGCGCAGGCGAAGGCCGACCGCGCCGGGCTTCTCGTCAAGTACGCTGAGCCGCGCTTCGACGAGAAAGCCCCGAAGGACAGCGTGCTGGAGCAGAACCCGGCGTCCGCTGCCGAGATCGTCAAGGGTGGCACGATCACCCTGACCCTCTCCCTCGGTCCGGAGCGTTTCCCCGTACCGGATGTGATCGGCAAGGAGTTCGAGCTCGCCGAGGCGGACCTGGTCAACGTGAAGCTGGTGGTGGCCAAGGGAACCCCCCGCTACGACGACAGCCTGCCGGCCGGGGTCGTGGTGGAAAGCTCCCCCAAGGTGGGCACCGAGGTCAAACCCGGTGCGAAGGTCACCCTCATTCTGAGCCGGGGCAGGGCGCCGGTGACGGTGCCGAACCTGGTCGGCAAGAGCCTGACCGACGCCCGGACGACCCTGGCCCAGCTCAACCTGGTGCTGAAGGAGAACTACAAGGACTCCGACAAGCCGAGGGACGAGATCCTCGGCCAGAGCCCCGCCGATGGCGCCGGCGTGGAGAAGGGCACCGAGGTCAAGCTGGACGTCAGCAAGGGCCCGCCGCTGGTCGTCATGCCGCGGGTGATCGACCTGCCGTGCCAGCAGGCCAAGCAGGCGCTGGAGGGCCAGGGCTACCCGGTGACGATGGCGATCAACCCGAACGCCGTGGTCCGGATCCAGATCCCGGGCGAAAATTCGCAGGTGGCGCCCGGCACCCCGGTCACACTGACGTGCTTCTGATGCCGCCGATCTCCGCGCGGCCGGTGGGCACGCACACTCCGACCTCGGGTGGGCTGGCGAAGGCTGCCCTGCCGTACGCCGACGCGACCGGTGCGCAGGTGGTGCAGGTCTACGTCTCCAACTCGCGAGGCTGGGCGCTGCCCAACGGCGACCCGGTGCAGGACGCGCTGTTCCGCGACGGTTGCGCCGAGCGGGGCATTCCCGCGTTCATCCACGCCGCGCTGCTGGTCAACCTCGGCTCGCCCACCCCGGCCACCGTCGAGAAGTCGGGTCAGACGCTGGCCCACGCGCTTCGTCGGGGCGTGGCGATCGGCGCGCGCGGGGTGGTGTTCCACGCGGGCAGTTCGGTGGACGAGGGGCACGCCGAGGCGGCGATGGGACAGGTCCGCGAGGTGTTGCTGCCGCTGCTCGACTGGGCTGCCGACGCTGGTGGGCCGATGTTGCTTGTCGAGCCGAGCGCCGGCGGTGGCCGGTCACTGGCCTCCCGGGTCGAGCAACTCGGCCCCTACCTGGACGCGGTGGACGGGCATCCCATGCTCGGGGTCTGCTTCGACACCTGCCACGCCTGGGCGGCCGGCCACGACCTGGCGGCCGAGGGCGGCATGACGTCGACGCTGGACACCCTGGTGGCCACTGTCGGCGCGGACCGGCTGCGGCTGATCCACGCCAACGATTCGAAGGACCTGTGCGGCTCCACCCGGGATCGGCACGAGAACATCGGCAAGGGCAGCATCGGCGAGCCCGCCTTCGCCGAGCTGATGGCGCACCCGGCGACCGCTGGCGTCCCGATCGTGGTGGAAACCCCCAGCGAGAAGCACGTGGGCCACGCCGCCGACATCGCCACCCTCACCCGCCTGTCCCACCCGTAACCCACCCACCCCTCCCTACCAACTCCCCGCCCGGCGGCCCCGGCCCACCGGGTGATCATGAAGTTATTGTCATGACACGCCGATCCGAGTGGCAATAACTTCATGATCACCGGGGGTGGGGTGGGGTGGGGTGGGTTTTAGGCTGCGGCGAGGATGCGGGGTAGGGCTGCCAGGGCGCGGTCGATGTCCGCGTCGCTGAGGCCCAGGTGGGTGACCAGGCGGGCGGTACGGGGGCCGAGCACCGAGATCAGTACGCCCTCGGCCCGCGCCGCGGCGGCCAGGGCCCGCGCGTCCAGGGTGTGCTTGGTGAGGTCCAGCGCGACCAGGTTGGTACGGACCGTGGTGGCCAGCACACCGAACGGCGCGACCGCCTCGGCGAGCCGGGCCGCCTTCGCGTGGTCGTCGGCCAACCGGTCGATGTGCTGCGCGAGCGCGTACCGACCGGCGGCGGCGAGAATGCCGGCCTGGCGCATGCCCCCGCCCATCCGCTTGCGGATCAGCCGGGCACGTTCGATCTTCTCCGCGCTGCCGAGCACCAGCGAACCGACCGGCGCGCCGAGGCCCTTGGACAGGCACACCGACAGCGTGTCGAAGAGCCGGCCGTACTCGATCAGCGGCACCCGGTCGGCGACGTGCGCGTGCCAGATCCGGGCGCCGTCACAGTGCAGCGCGACGCCCGCCTCGTCAGCCACCCCGCGCAGATCCCGCAGGGTCGCCAGCGGAATCACTCCGCCGCCGCCGCGGTTGTGGGTCTGCTCGACGGCGATCGCGCGGGTGGGGACGGCGAAGTAACCGTCCGGCCGGATCATCCCGGCCACCACCTCCGGGTCGATGTCCGCGCCCACCGCGGGCCAGGTCCGGGAGGAGATCCCGCCGTACGCGGCCGCGGCGCCGATCTCGTACGTGACCACGTGCGCGTCGGCGTCGCAGAGCAACTCGTCGCCGGGCGACACCAGCAGTTGCAGGGCGATCTGGTTCGCCATCGAGCCACTCGGGGCGAACAGCGCCGCCTCGTGCCCGAACAACGCGGCGACCTCGGCCTCCAGCGCGTTGACGCTCGGGTCCTCGCCGTAGACGTCGTCACCGACCTCAGCGGCGGCCATCGCCTCCCGCATCCCGGCGGTGGGTCGGGTCACCGTGTCGGACCGCAGGTCCACGAACAGATCAGGCACTGTCATCCCTTTCAACTGCCAACTGGCAAACTGCGGGCTCGCACGCTCAGCCCCGCGTCAGCCATGGTCATCCTCTGACTTGCCGGCTGCGGGCTCACACGCTCAGCCCCGCAGCATTTCCGCTACGAGGAACGCCAACTCCAACGACTGCTGGGTGTTCAGACGCGGGTCGCAGGCGGTCTCGTACCGGTCGGGCAGGTCAAGATCCTCGATCCCCTGGGCGCCGCCGAGGCACTCGGTGACGTCCTCGCCGGTCAACTCGACGTGCAGGCCGCCGGGGTGGGTGTCCAGCCCCCGGTGCACCTCGAAGTAGCCGAGCACCTCGTCGACGATGCGGTCGAAGTGCCGGGTCTTGTAGCCGTTCGACGACTCGTGCGTGTTGCCGTGCATCGGGTCGCACTGCCAGACCACCTTGGCCCCGGCGGCTGTGACCTTGGCGACGATCGGCGGCAGCGCGTCGCGTACCCGGTGGTTGCCCATCCGGCTGATCAGGGTGAGCCGCCCGGGGATGTTGTCCGGGTTGAGCTTCTCGCACAACTCGATCGCCTCGTCCGGGGAGGTCGTCGGGCCGAGCTTGACCCCGATCGGGTTGGCGATCCGGGAGATGAAGTCGATGTGCGCCCCGCTGATCTGCCGGGTGCGCTCGCCGATCCACAGGAAGTGCCCGGAGAGCCCGTACGCCCGACGGTCGGAGACCCGGGTGAGCGCCCGGTCGTACTCCAGGGCCAGGGCCTCGTGGGAGCAGTAGAGCGTGACGGTGCGCAACGCCTCGTCGTCGGTCATGCCGCAGGCCCGGATGAAGGCCAGCGCCCGGTCGATCTCCCGGGCGATCGCCTCGTAACGCTCCCCCGCCGGGGAGTTCTTCACGAAGCCCTTGTTCCAGTCGTGCACGGCGTGCAGGTCGGCGAGCCCGCCGGCGAGGTACGCCCGGAGCATGTTCATCGCCGCCGCAGAGTTCGCGTACGCGCGGATCATGCGTTGCGGGTCGGCGACCCGGGCGGTCGGGTCGGCCTCCAGCGAGTTGATCATGTCGCCGCGGTACGCGGGCAGGCCGCGGGCGTCGGTCGGCAGCGAGCGGGGCTTCGTGTACTGCCCGGCCACCCGGGCGACCTTGACCACCGGCAGCGACGCCCCGTAGGTGAGCACGATCGCCATCTGGAGCAGGGTGCGGGCGTTGGCCAGCAGGTGGCTCTCGGTGTTGTCCACGAACGTCTCGGCGCAGTCACCACCCTGCAGCAGGAACGCCTTGCCCTCGCAGACCAGGGCGAGCTTCTGTCGGAGTTGGTCCACCTCGTAGGGCGCGACGACCGACGGCACCGTGTCGAGGACCTTGCAGACCGCGGCCACGGCAGCCGGGTCGGACCACGGCGGAACCTGCTCGCGGGGCAGCTCCCGCCATCGGTCCAGACCGAGCGCGGCGTCCTCGGCGGAATCGACTGTCGGTCGGCTGGTCTGCAGGCCCGGGCTGCCCACAGCGGGATGGCTCAACTGATGCCACTCATGGCGCATGTCAGAAAGCGTACGGCGACGGTAGCGGTGGCCGGGCGGCGAGGGGGACGGTTCCGGCAGATGGGAGATCAATCTGCCGGACGCCGGTCAGGATGCGGGGGTGGGGGCGACGCCGGTCGGCGTCGGGGCGACGGGCCCACCCGGCGCTTCGCCGGCGATGCACCAGTCGCTTCCGTCCCGGGTGACGGTGAAGATCAAGGGCCGGATGACGGTGCGCTTGCCGACCGCGACCGAGACCGAGACGCGGACCTCCTGCCCGAGCGGACCGGACCGGATGTCCGTGATGGCCGCCTCCGGCACCTGGAAGTGGTCGGCGAAGTCGCCGTTGGGGCCGGTGGCGCCCAGGTCGAAGCCGTCGTGCAGCAGAGCGCAGAGCTGGCTGCGGCCGGCGTCGACGTCCTTGGCGGCCATCGCGTCGAGGTACGCCTGCACGCGCTCGCGGGAGCGGGTGGTGGCCTCCTCGGCGGGGGCTCGGGCCGGCTTGGCGGCGGACTTCTCGTCCTTGTCGCCGATCCCGCAGCCGACCAGGGCAACCGGTAGCAGCATCAGCCCGGCGGCGGTCGCCGCCAGCCTGCGGTGTGTCGGGCGCATGATCACCTCCGTTGGCGGTGAGATCGAGACGTGCCGAGCCGCGAGTCTGCCACATCCGGCTGACCGAGCCCAACGGCGGCGGCCCGGCCGACGCTGGGCGTCGACCGGGCCGCTGTGTCACGGGCGGGAAGGGACGGTGCGGGCCCCTTCCCGCCGTGTGGGTGGTGCGTCGGCCCTCGGCTCAGCCGAGACCGCCCTTGATGGCGCCGATGAGCTCGCCGTTGCTCGTGTCACCGGAGAGCTCCCAGAAGAACGCGCCACCGAGGCCCTGGTTGTTCGCGTACGTCATCTTGCCGTTGATGGTCGACGGGGTGTCGTAGCTCCACCAGTTGCTGCCGCACTTGGCGTACGCGGTGCCGGCGATCGCGCCGGTGGCCGGGCAGGTGTTCTTGAGGACCTTGTAGTCCTCGATGCCAGCCTCGTAGGTGCCCGGCGCCGCACCGGTGGCGCTGCCACCCGGAGCGGCCTGGGTGACACCGGTCCAGCCCCGACCGTAGAAGCCGATGCCGAGCAGCAGCTTGTTGGCCGGGACGCCCTTGCTCTTGAGCTTCTGGATCGCCGCGTCGGAGTTGAAGCCCTGCTGCGGGATGCCGGTGTACGAGGTGAGCGGTGAGTGCGGTGCCGTCGGACCCTGGGCGGCGAAGGCGCCGAAGTAGTCGTAGGTCATCGGCATCAGCCAGTTGAGGTTGCCGATGGCGCCGGCGTAGTCGGTGGCGTCGATCTTGCCGCCGTTGCTGCCGTCCGCGGTGATGGCGGCGGTGACCAGGGCGCTGGACCCGAACTTCGACCGCAACGCGCTGATCACGTTCTTGAACGCGTTCGGGCCACTGCTGTCACAGCTCAGACCGCAGGCGTTGGGGTACTCCCAGTCGACGTCGATGCCGTCGAAGACGTCCGCCCAGCGCGGGTCCTCGACCAGGTTGTAGCAGCTCTCGGCGAACGCGGCCGGGTTCTGCGCGGCCTGGGTGAAGCCGCCGGACCAGGTCCAGCCACCGAACGACCAGATCACCTTGAGGTGCGGGTTCAGCTGCTTGAGCTTGCGCAGCTGGTTGAAGCTGCCGCGCAGCGGCTGGTCCCACGTGTCGGCGACGCCGTCCACGCTCTCCGCCGCGGTGTACGCCTTCTCGTAGTCGGCGTAGCTGTCACCGATGGCGCAACGGCCACCGGTGGTGTTGCCGAAGGCGTACAGGATGTGGGTCAGCTTGGCGGCCGAGCCGCTGGTCTGGATGTTCTTGACGTGGTAGTTGCGCCCGTAGACGCCCCACTCGGCGAAGTAACCGACGATCTTCTTGCCGCCCGGGTTCGGCGGGTTGGTGGTCGGCGGTGGCGTGGTGGGCGGAGGGGTGGTGGGCGGCGTCGTCGTCGGTGGGGTGGTGGTCGGCGGAGTGGTGGTCGGCGGGGTCGTCCCGCCGCCGCACGCGGCACCGTTGATGGTGCAGTTCAGCGGTGCCTTGTAGGCGCCGCTGCCGTTGTAGCCCCAGCTGAACGAGGCGCCGGGGGCGATGCCGCCGGCCCAGCTCTTCTTGACCGCGACGTAGTGGTTGCCGCTGCTGGTGACGTCGGCGTCCCACGCGCTGCTGATGGTGGTGCCCGACGGCAGGTCGAACTCGATGCGCCAGGTGGTGACGGTGGCGCTGGAGCCGTTGGTGACCGTCACCCTCGTCTCGTGACCGGTCCCCCAGTCCTGCGCCTTGGTGAAGGTGGTGGTGACCGTGCCGGCGCCGAACGCGGTGGTCACCGGCACCGCTGCGACGGTCACGGCGACCACGGCACCGGCCCAGAGGGCCCGGCGGAGCGATCTTTTCATGAGGCGTCTCCCGAACTGTTAGGAAACTTTCCAAAAGAGATGGTGAGACGGTACTCACGGCGTCATCAGTTCGTCAAGATGCGCATGTTTCGATTTCTCCTGGTGCACGGAGTGCTCACGCTGCGCCCACCCCGGGTCGACAGCCGACCGGCGCGTAGCCTCGGCCCATGACCGTCTTCGACATCCCGATCGACGCCCTCAACGGCGGCCCCGCCGACCTGGCCCGCCACCGCGGCAAGGCGTTGCTGGTCGTCAACGTCGCCTCCCGCTGCGGCCTCACCCCGCAGTACGCCGGCCTCCAGACGCTCGCCGACTCCTACGCCGACCAGGGCCTCGTGGTGCTCGGCGTGCCGTGCAACCAGTTCGCCGGACAGGAGCCGGGCAGCGCCGCCGAGATCAGCGACTTCTGCCAGGTCAACTACGGGGTCACCTTCCCGCTGACCGAGAAGGTCGACGTCAACGGGCCCGACCGGCACCCGCTCTACGCCGCGCTCGTGGACACCCCGGACGCCGACGGGCACACCGGTGACGTGCGCTGGAACTTCGAGAAGTTCCTGGTGGCCCCGGACGGCTCGGTCGCCGCCCGCTTCGCCCCCACTGTCACGCCCGACTCCGACGACCTGCGCGCCGCCATCGAAAAGACCCTCCCCACCGCCTGACACCCCGGGGCGCTCCACGGCGCGCCTCGATCCCGCTCGAACATGGATGTAGTGGCCTCCCGTCTCCCGGACGCCACTGCATCCAGGATCCAGCGTGATCTCGCCGGGTCGACTCCGCGAAACGACAGGCGGTCCGCCCCGCTCGTCACCGGAGAGTGGCACGTCAGCGGGAAGCCGGTCGGCGACCAGCACGAGCAGTACGTTGTGCAGGACTGGCCTGCGCCGCCACCCAGGCACCCGCCGGGACGGCGTAGGTCGCGACCAGCCTGAGAAGTCGCCCGGCGGCGAGCAAACCGAATAACCCACCAGGCTGGTCGGGAATGCGTCGCGGGTGGACGGAGTTGGGAACAAGCATGACAACTGTGGGACTGATCGGCAGTGGCAACATCGGCGGCACCGTGGCCCGGCTGGCCGTCGACGCCGGCTACGACGTGGTGCTGAGCAACTCGCGGGGCCCGGAGACCCTCACCGACCTGGTGGAGACCCTGGGCGAGCACGCCAGCGCCGGCACCACGCAGGACGCGGCGCAGGTAGGCGACCTGGTGGTGGTCAGCGTGCCGCTGAAGGCGTACCGCGCGGTGCCCGTGGAACCGCTGGCCGGCAAGGTCGTCATCGACACCAACAACTACTACCCGCAGCGCGATGGCGCCTTCCCGGAGCTGGACTCCGGTGAGATCACCAGCAGCGAGTTGCTCCAGCGACACCTGCCGGGCTCGCGAGTGGTCAAGGTCTTCAACAACATCTACTTCAAGGGCCTGGCCGCGCTCCCCCGGCCGACCGGCGCGGCCGACCGCAGCGCCCTCGCGATCGCCGGTGACGACGCCGCCGCAAAGGCCGAAGTGACGGCCTTCCTGGACCAGATCGGCTACGACGCGGTCGACGTCGGCCCGCTGGCCGAGGGGTGGCGCTACCAGCCGGACACCCCGGCGTACGGCACGCTCTACTCCGCGAGCCCGACCGACTGGGAGCACCCGGCCCAGGGCGACGCCGCGAAGCTGCGCGCCGCCCTGGCCGCCGCCACCCGCTGAGTAAGGCCAACCGCCGCCCTCCCCGCGACCGCCTGTCGGGTGGTCGTGCGGAGGGCGGCGGCGAGTTCGTCGTCGTAGCTGGCGATCGGCTGCCCGTCCGCGACGAGCCGACCGTGGGCCATCGTCGCCGACCGGAACGAGAACGTACGCGAACCCGGGTACGCGGCGAGCAGCGGAATGACCCGGGGTGCTCCACCGCCTTGGCGGGGAGTACCAGGGGTTGGCGAACGCGACGCTGAGCAACGCGAAGGCCGGCAGGACCACCAGTCCCGCGCAGGCGACCCGGGCCAGCACCCGCCAGCGGGACCGTCGAAACCACGTGTCCCCTGCATCGACCTTCGTCACTACGCCTGCTCAGTAGCCACACGTGAGCAAACGCAAACGCCCCACTTCTGCCCTCGGAAGAACTGGTGTCGCGGGTGGGGTGTCGATTCGTAGCCTCGGCGAATGGGGACGACGAGCACACCGGCGTACGACGCCCACGCGGACTGGTACGAGAGCTTCATCTCCGGCGGCGGCGACTATCTGCGGCGGGTGCACGCGACGGTGTCGGACCTGCTCGGCGCGGGCGAGGGCCCCTGCCTCGACATCTGCTGCGGTACCGGCGCGCACGCGTCGGTGCCGGCGGGTCTGGGTTGGACGCCGGTGGGCGTGGACCTGTCCGGCGGGCAGTTGCGGCACGCGCGAGGGCGGTTGCCGGTGCTCCGGGGTGACGCGGGTGCCCTGCCGGTCGCCGACGCGTCGCTGCCGGCCGCGATGTGCGTGCTGGCCAGCACCGACCTGCCCGACTACCCGGCCGTGCTGCGCGAGGTCGCCCGGGTGCTGCGTCCCGGCGGGCGTTTCGTGCACGTGGGTGTGCACCAGTGTTTCGTGGGCGCGTTCGCCGACTGGAGTCAGCATCCGCGTGTCGTCGTCGACGCGCGGTACGCCGACCGGTCGCGCAGCTTCGACACTTGGAACGCCAGCGGCGTGCGCGTACGGGTGGGTGCCTGGCATCTCCCCCTCGCCGATCTGATCAACGCGACCGTTGTCGCCGGCCTGCGGCTGGTCCGGGTCGTCGAGGCGGGCCCGGGCGGAGTCCCCGACCTGTTCGGCCTCCTCGCCCTCCGCGATCGGTAGCGGCGGCCGACAAAACATCGCTGTGGCAACTTGCGCCACAGTCCTGTTCACGGGACCCTGTTCTCTGGGTTGCTGCCCGCTCACCGAACGTGCTCCCCCGGAGGCGACATGCACACGCTCCGTACCGTTCCCCGCCGGCTGCTGGCCGGTTCCGGCGCGCTCCTGCTCGGCACCGCCCTCGCCACCGCCGCCATCCCGGTTCCGGCGAACGCCGCGACCGGAGCGGACACCGTCGGATACGTCCGGCTCGCGCACCTCTCCCCGGACACCCCGGCGGTGGACGTCTACCTTGCCGCGCCGGGCGCGGCCAAGCCGCAGGTCTTCCCCGGCGTCGGTTACGGCGTGGTCTCCGACTACCTCGAACTCGCGCCGGGCCGGTACGCGGTGGCCATGCGCGAGGCCGGCGCCCCCGCCAGCGACCCCCCGGTGCTCACCACCGAGGTCGCGGTGACCAGCGGGAACGCCTTCACTGTGGCAGGTGTGGGCCGGCACGCCGACCTCGGCCTGCGGGTGCTCAACGACGACCTCAGCGCCCCCACCGACGGCCGCGCCAAGGTGCGGGTCGTCCAGGCGTCGGTGCGGACCCCGGTGCTCGACGTGGCCGCCGCCGACGGCCCGATGATCGCCGACGGGGTGCAGTTCGCGACCACTACCGACTACCAGCAGGTCGAGCCGGGCAGTTGGCGGCTGAAGCTGACGGGTGCCGGCGGGCCGAGCACCGACGCCGAGGTGCGGCTCACCGGTGGCGCGGTCTACTCGCTGCTGGTGCTCGACGCGAAACAGGGCGGGCTCACCGCCGAACTGCGCCGCGACGCCGAAGGCGGCACCGTCGTCCCGGCCGGCGGGGTGGACACCGGTGCCGGTGGCGCCGCCGGGGCCGGGCTCGACGCGTACCCGGTGGTGGCCGGCGGTCTGGCCGTGGCGGCCGGCGGAGTGGCTCTGCTGCTCTGGCGTCGGCGGCGGCGCACCACCTGGTGAACGCCGGGCCGGACCCGTCGATCCGGCGCCACCGTGAGCGCCGGATACCGCTGGCCGCGCTGGTAGCGGCCGGCGCGGCGGTCTGCCTGGCCGCCGCCACCGGGGTCGGGCTGGCCACCACCGGCCCACCACCGCCGGTGGCGAGCTGGCACCCCGGCTGCGGCGACGACTGCCCGTCGGTGGCCGCCGCGCCCACACCACACGGTCCACCCACGCGGGTACGCGTACCGCGCATCGACGTCGACTCACCGCTCACGGTGCTGGGTCTGGACAGCGCCGGTGTGCTGATTCCGCCTACCGACTTCCACACCGCTGGCTGGTACGGCGGCGGCCCGGCCCCGGGCGACACCGGTCCGGCCGTACTCGCCGGGCACCTGGACTCACGACGCGGGCCGGCGGTCTTCGCCCGGCTCGGCGAGCTACGGCCCGGCGACGTGGTGGAGGTGTGGCGCGGCGGGCAGCGGTTGCCGTTCCGGGTGACCGGGTCGCTGCGTACCCGCAAGGACCAGTTTCCGACCGCAGTGGTCTACGGCCCGACACCCGGCGCGGAGCTGCGCCTGGTCACCTGCGGGGGCGACTTCGACCGGCGGCGGGGCCACTACGTCGACAACGTGGTGGTGTTCGCTGTGACCGAGGCCCCCGACCCGGTCCTGCCGACGTCCGCGGCCGGCTGAGCCGCGCACCCGGCCGGCATGGGCCAGCGCCGCGAGGTCCCGGCCCGCCGCGTGATCAACTCGGGTTTAAGGAAGTCGCGGTGTCCGGCGTGCCCGGATGCCGCGACTTTCAGGATCCCGAGTGGATCAAGCCCTCAACCCGGCGGCCTCGCTCCGCCTCGGCGCGGGCCAGCACGGCAGGCCGCGCGGGCCCCGGCGCCAGGGCCTGGGGGGTCAGAGGGGGCGGCGGCCGGCGAAGCCGCACTCTGCGCGGTGGTACCAGCGCACGTCGGAGTCGCCCTCCAACCAGCACCAGAGCACGGCGCGGCCGGCCCGCTCACCGGGAAAGTCCAGCAGCACCGGAGCGATGCCCTTGACCTGGATGTCGTGCTGGTGCAGCTCGTCGACGACGGCGTGCAGCCGAGCTTCCAGTGCCTTGTCCTCGGCCAGCCCGCCGAGCGCGCTCACGCCGTGGTCGGCCAGGTCGGCGCGCAACTCGGCCAGGTCGGCCCGGACCCGGATCAACTCGTCGACGCGTGGTTGCAGGGTGGCCACCAGGTGCCGGGCCTGGGCGAGTGTGAACACCGGGCCAGTATGCGGCACGCACTGCCCCGTGGCTCGCCCCGACCGCTCAGTCGGCCTGTGCCGCCAACTCGCGGGCGCGATCCCGGGCGGCCTCCAACGCGGCGAGCAGCGCCGCGCGTACGCCGTGCTTCTCCAGCTCACGAATCGCGGAGATGGTGGTGCCGGCCGGCGAGGTGACCGCCTCGCGCAGCTTGACGGGGTGCTCGCCGGAGTCGCGCAGCATCACCGCCGACCCGATCGCGGTCTGCACGATCAACTCGTGCGCCACCTGACGGGGCAGCCCGAGCAGGATCCCCGCGTCGATCATGGCTTCGACCAGCAGGTAGAAGTAGGCCGGGCCGGAGCCGGAGAGCGCGGTGACCGCGTCCTGCTGCGATTCGGGCACCCGGATCGTCTGGCCGAGCGGCTTGAACATCTCCTCGGCCAGCGTGAGGTGCGCCCCGGTGGCGTGCGCGCCGGCGGAGATCGCGGTCATCGCCTCGTCGACCAGCGCCGGGGTGTTGGTCATCACCCGCACCACAGGGGTGCCCTCGGGCAACCGGCGGCTGAAGAAGCTGGTGGGCAGACCTGCGCACAGCGAGATGACGAGCTTGTCGGCCGGCACCTTGGGGCCGATCTCGTCGAGGAGCGCGGCGGCGTCCTGCGGCTTGACCGAGACCGCGAGCACCGCCGCCTCGTCCACGGCGGTCAGGTTGTCGACCACCCGTACGCCGTACCGGGCGGTCAACTCCTGGGCGCGAGCGGGTCGGCGGGCGGTGGCCAGCAGCCGGTCCACCGGCCATCCCGAGCGCAGCAGCCCGGAGAGCATCAGCTCACCGATCTTGCCCGCGCCGATCACCGCGACCGTGTGCACTCCGGCTGACATGTCGGCCCGTACCCCCTCGCATTGGGTCGCGGCGCGGCGGACCCGCAGGCCCGCCGCGCCGCCGACGATCGATCAGCTGCCGAAGAAGACCTCGGCCTCGGCGTACCGCTCCAGCGGCACGGTCTTCAGCTCACGGGTGGCCTCGGCGAGGGGCACCCGGACGATGTCGGTGCTCTGCATCGCGACCATCTTGCCCCAGTCGCCGTCGTTGACAGCGTCGATGGCCTGCAGGCCCAGGCGGGTGGCGAGCACCCGGTCGAAGGCGGTCGGGGTGCCACCGCGCTGGATGTGGCCCAGCACCACGGTGCGGGCCTCCTTGCCGGTCTTGGCCTCCAGCTGCTCGGCGAGCCACTGGCCGATGCCGCCGAGGCGGACGTGGCCGAACGAGTCGAGCTCCTGGTTGGCGAGCACCATCTGGCCGTCGAGCGGCTGGGCGCCCTCGGCGACCACGACGATCGGGGCGTACTGGTGCTGGAAGCGCTTCTCGACGTAGCCGGCCACCTGGTCGACGTCGAACTGACGCTCGGGCAGCAGGATCACGTTCGCGCCGCCGGCAAGACCGGCGTGCAGGGCGATCCAGCCGGCGTGCCGGCCCATCACCTCG
The DNA here is from genome assembly GCF_022230925.1 of Micromonospora alfalfae. Lineage (GTDB taxonomy): Bacteria > Actinomycetota > Actinomycetes > Mycobacteriales > Micromonosporaceae > Micromonospora > Micromonospora alfalfae. The sequence continues at coordinate 145,739 of NZ_JAKKFH010000006.1, forward strand.
ACGACCAGGGTGCGGTGGTGGCTCTCCGCGGTGGTGTGCAGGCGGTCGATGGCCTCCATCGCGATGTTGACAGCGGTGTCGAAGCCGAAGGTGTAGTCGGTGGCACCGAGGTCGTTGTCGATCGTCTTCGGCACGCCGACGACGTGCACGCCCAGCTCGTAGAGCTTGGTGGCCACGCCGAGGGTGTCCTCGCCGCCGATCGCGATCAGCGCGTCCACGCCCTGGGCGGCGAGGTTGTCCTTGATCCGCTCGACGCCGTTCTCGATCTTGAACGGGTTGGTCCGGGACGAGCCGAGGATGGTGCCGCCGCGGGGCAGGATGCCGCGAACGTCGGCGATGTCCAGCGGGCGGGACAGACCCTCGAGCGGGCCCTTCCAGCCGTCCCGGAAGCCCACGAACTCGTGACCGTAAGTGGCGACGCCCTTGCGGACCACCGCCCGGATGACCGCGTTGAGACCGGGGCAGTCGCCGCCGCCGGTGAGCACGCCGATACGCATGATCCGCTCATCCTCCTGGAGCATCAGGTAAAGCCCGATATGCCCCAGGGTATGTGTCAGGTCAGACCATCGGCGCCGTTGCCGGCCCGGGGCGGGCCGTCACTGCGAACTGTAGTCGGCCCGCCGGTACGACGACAGCGCGCCCCGGGCACCCACCCCCGGTCAGTAGGTCACCTCGTGGTTCTCGCCGGCCTTCGGTGGCCGGCCGGTGACGGCGGCCCTCGCGTAGTCGAGCAGGTTCACCACGGTGCTGTTCGGCGAGTCCCAGTACTCGGCGGAGCTGGCGTGCACCTTGATCAGCGTGAGACCGGAGGTGTCCAGCCCGTCGGGGAACCACGCCTTGAGCAGCGGGTTCCACAGCCGCTCGGCCCGGGCCCGGTCGAACCCCTCGGTGGCGGTGCCGGAGATCGACACCCAGGCGTTGTGCCTCTGGTCGGAGAAGGCGACGTTGACCTCCGGGTTCACCCGGATCTGGCGGACCTTGGCCGAGTCGGCGTAGGCGAAGAACCACAGCTCGCCGTCGAACTCGGCCTCCTGGAGCCCCATCGGTCGACTCACCTGCCGCCCGTCCAGAGCAGTGGTGGTGAGCATGCAGATCCGCGCGGCCCGGGCCAGGCCGGTGACCCGGGCGCGTGCCTCCGCGGCACTGCTCGGCTGGTCGCTCATGGCAATCTCCCTCGGCTCGGCTGGTCGAACCGTTGCCCGGGACAGAACCGGTCAAACCTACGGCGGCGCGGCCACCGGTCAACGGGCTGTCATCGCCCGCCAGCGGGCCAGATTGTGCCGGGCGTCGACCAGAGCGTCGTGCCGGGCCGCGTCCGCGTCCGGCAGGGGCGGCCGACCCCGGTCGTCCCAGAGCTGCCGCAGCTCCTTGGTGTAGCGGGGAATCTCCCGGGGCAGCGCCGGCATCGCGCCCCAGAGCTGGGCGAGCACCACGTGGTCGTACGCGGCGAACCAGGCCCACAGCTCCAACTGCTCCCCCGGCCGGTCCCGGATCGGCTCCATCAGGAAGTCGTACAGGTCGTCGCGGATGCGCTCACGTGAGCGCCAGGCCCGGTCCGCCGGGGAGGGCAGCTTGTCCAGCACGTTGCGTCGAACCCAGGGCACGGCGCGGGAGTCGTCGAACTCGGTGGAGACCGCGTAGAACTCGCGGCCGTACTCGTCGACGACACCGATCGAGACGAGGTCGACTGTCGTGCCGTCCTCGATGAACTCGCAGTCGTAGAAGTAGCGGTAGACCATTCCGGGCATCCTCGCCCACCGCCGGGCGGCCGCGTCCGGCGGGGCCCGCCCGGAGGGCGACCGGGTCACGGCGACACCTCGTGAACGGCGCGTCGCAGCTCGTGACGGTCACGGAAGTGCTTCGAGGGGTGTACAGCAAGCGACCGGACCGTCATGATCTGATGTGTACCGCTACCGGACGCCGAATCGGTGTCAGTTCACCTTGTCGGGGCCCATCAGGTTCGCCCGGTGAGCGAGTTGTGGTCCATGACCGGGGGAGGGGTTGGGCCGTGGAGGTTCGCCTGCCGGAGCCGGGTGACGCGCTCACGGGTGTTGAGATGTTCGCCGGGCTGGAGCCCGAGGTGCGGCAGCGCGTCATCGCTGCCGCCGTTCCGCGCACCTACCGCAAGGGCCAACTGCTCTTCGTGGAGAACGACCCCGGCGAGTCCCTGATCGTGCTTCGCCGCGGCGCGGTGGCGGTCTTCCGCACCGCACCCACCGGCGAGCGGGCAGTGCTGTCGGTTATCCGTCCACCGGACGTGCTCGGTGAGGTCTCCCTGCTCGACGCGTCCACCCGGTCCGCCTCGGCGGAGGCCATCGAGGACTGCGCGGCGCTCGCGCTCTCGCGGGGCGCGTTCATGGAGCTGGTGCACTCCAACCCCCGCATCCTGGACGCGGTTATGCGCTCACTGGGCGGGCTGATCCGCCGGCTCACCGAGCAGAACGCCGACCACGTCTTCCTCGACCTGCCTGGTCGGGTGGCGAAGACGCTGGTGCGGCTGGCCGGCGAGAGCCAGGCACCGATGATCACGATCGAGCTCAACCAGAGCCAACTGGCCGAGATGGCCGGTGGTTCACGACAGAGCGTCAACCAGGCGATCGGCTCGTTCGCCAGCCGTGGCTGGCTGCGTACCGAGGGCCGCCGGATCGTGGTGACCGACGTGGCAGCGCTGCGCCGCCGCGCCGGCATGGCCGACCGCTGACCGACCGGCCCGCGCCGGCCGTCCCGACGACCCGGTCTCCGGTGTGGACGCCCGTCATCCGTTGCCGGCCAACCCACCCGCGCGCACTGCTGATGCCGGCCGCCACTGGCAACCGGCATCAACGAACGGGCTGGACAGACGGGTGCGGCCGGTGGACCGATGGCCCGCCGACCGCACCCGGGAAAATCAGTTCTCCGTGCTGTCGGCCGGCGGCGCACCCGGCCCCGGCCCGATCTTCTTCGGATCGGTCGGCTTACCAGCCGTGGACGTGCTCGACGAGGTGGTCGTGGTCTCCCCCGACCCGCCCGACTGACCCTCAGGCTCTTCCACCATGCCCTGCTCCTCCAGTTCGGCGAGAGTGACCGCATCGACGTCGATCGTGTCCCCCGGCGCCCACAGCGTGCCACCCGGATCGGTCCACGAGGCGGACAGTCGTACCTGCACGGCACTCTCCCTGACATGAAACTTCCTGGTACGGAACACTAACCCCGACCGATCGATGCCGTTGCCCGTCCGCACGTCGGGTACCCGACTGGGCCGATCGGCCGTGATACTGACCTCTTTCGCCGACGGAGCTGAACATCGACCTCAAGTGTGGACACTGCGCACGCGCGGCCGGGCCGGACGACCGCTTCTGCGGCGGGTGTGGCCAGCCGCTCGGGGTCAACTGTGCGCACTGCGGGCATGCCAACAGCACCGAGGTCAATTTCTGCACCAGCTGCGGTCAACCGCTGCGGGACCACGCCGTCGCGGTGCAGGAGGACCGGCGTCAGGTCAGCGTGCTCTTCGTCGACATAGTGGACTTCACCAGCTACGCGGAGCGGGCCGACCCGGAGCAGGCCCGCGGTCTGCAACAGACCTACTTCGCCACCGTCCGCCGGATCGTGCACCAGTACGGCGGGGTGGTCGAGAAGTACATCGGCGACGCGGCGATGGCGCTGTTCGGCGCGCCGGTGGCCACCGACAACGACGCTCTGCGGTGCGTCCGCGCCGGTCTGGAGCTGCAACGGAGCCTGGCCCGCCAGCCCGCCGGTCCGCAGCCGCCGCTGAGATTCCGGGTCGGCATCGCGACCGGCGAGGCCCTGGTCGACCTCTCCGCCACCCGCGACGGTGGGCAGGCCTTCGTGACCGGCGACGTTGTCAACACCGCTTCCCGTCTACAGGGGTTCGCCCCGCCGGGTGGTGTCGTCGTCGACGAGAGCACCTGGTCGGCAACCCGACACGAGATGGAGTACGCCGACCAACCACCTGTCACCCTGCGCGGCCGGTCCGCGGTGAGCCGGATCTGGCTGGCCGTCCAGGTGCGACCGCACCGGGACCCGCGCGGCGCCGAACTGACCCCGATGGTGGACCGGGAACACGAGCGCGGCCTGCTGGTCAACGCGCTGCACCGGATGGTGACCGAGCGAACCTCCCAGTTGGTGACGGTGTTCGGCCCGGCCGGTGTGGGCAAGAGCCGGCTGTTGCGCGAACTGGCCCGGCACGCCGGCAGCCTGCCCGGTCCGCCGATCACCTGGCTCGTCGGGCAGTGCCCGCCGTTCGGCGAGAACGTCACCTGGGCCGCCCTGTCCGACATCGTGAAGACCTGGGTGGGCGTGCCGGAGGTCGACGACCCGGTTGCGCTGCGCGAGCGGCTGCGCTCCCGGCTGGGGCAGCTCGCCGACCCGCACGCGACCCGGCTGGCCGAGGCGCTCGGGCCGCTGATCGGCGTACCCGGTGAACGGCTCACCCCCGGTGAGACCGAGGCCGCCTGGCGGCGGTTCCTGCTCGCCCTGGCGACCACCGGCCCGACCGTGCTGGTCTTCGAGGACATGCACTGGGCCGACCAGGCGATGCTCGCCTTCGTCGAGCAGTTGGGCGCGTCAGCGCGCGGCGTACCGCTGCTGGTCGTCGCCACCGCCCGGCCGGAGCTGCGGGAACGACACCCGGCCTGGACCGGCACGATCAGTGGCGCGATGTCCATCTCGGTGCCGCCGATGCACGACACCGACATCGACACGCTCTACTCGCTGCTCCTCGGGCAGGCGACGCTGCCCTCCAGCTCGCGTACCCCGTTGATCGAGTTCGCCGACGGCAACCCGCTCTACGCTCAGGAGTACGCCCGGATGCTGCTGGACGGCGGCCTGCTCGACGCTGTCGGTTCGGCCGCCCGACCCGACCTCGACGGTGGCGCGGAGATGCCCCGCACCGTGCAGGCGGTCATCGCCAACCGGCTCGACCTGCTGGACCCGGCCGACCGGGCGGTGCTCCAGGCCGCCGCCGTGGTCGGCGTGGTGTTCTGGGCCGCGCCGGTGGCGATGGCGTTGGGACGGCCGGTGGAGTGGGTGGAGCGTGCGCTGGACCGCCTGCAACGCCGCGACCTGGTGTACGAGCAGAGCACGTCGACGATGCCCGGCCAGCCCGAGTACCGGTTCCGGCACATCCTGGTGCGTGACGTCTGCTACCAGCGGCTGCCCAGGGCCGAACGGGTGCTGCGCCACCAACGCACCGCCGACTGGATGGCACAGCTCACCGACGGCCGGCAGTACGACCTGGCCGAGGTGCTGGCCAACCATCGCTGGGCGGCGCACGAGATCGCCCGGACTGTCGGGTTGGACACCGCCCCCTACGCCCCGCCGGCGCGGGCCGCGCTGCACCGGGCGGCCCGCCGCGCGTACGAGCTGCACGCGCTGGACACCGCCGCCGCGCTGGTGGGCCGGGCGCTGGCCCTGGACGTCGGGCCCGACCCGGCGCTGGAGCTGTTCGACGCCGAGCTGGCGTTCTATCGGGACGGGGACGCCTTCCTGGTGGCGGGGGGCACCGACACCCTGACCCGGCTGGCCGCGCGGCTCACCACGAGCGGCGACCGGACGGGGGCGGCACGCGCCTGGACGCTGCTCGCCACCGCCGCCTGGAGTCGGGCCGACCGCTCGACGACGCTGCACTGCCTGGACCAGGCGATCGGCATCTACGGCGACCTACCGGACAGTCAGGAGAAGGCGGGCGCCCTACTGGAGCTGGCCCGGGTGCACATGCTCAACGCGGAGACCGAGCCGGCGTGCACCGCGGCGCGGGCGGCAGCGACCCTGGCCGAGCGGCTCCAGCTGCGCGAGGTCCAGGCCAACGCGCGGATCACCCTGGCCGTGGCGCGCTACCTGGCCGGCTCCGCCGAGGCGTTCCCGGAGCTGGCGAAGGTGACCGAGCACTGCCGGGTGGAGCGGCTGACCAGTCGACGCCGGGCGGTGCAGAACCTGGCCTGGGCGTTGCAGGAGGAGGGCGACCTGGCCGGCTCGGCCCGGTTGGTCGACGAGCAGCTCACCCTCGACCTGGGCGGTGAGCACAGCCTCGCCACCAGCTTCGCCGACCAGTGGGCGCGGTCGTACTACGCGGGTGACTGGACGGCGGCGCTGGCGATGGCGGCGGAGTCGACCCGACGGCCGACCGCGGAGTGGGATCTGCACATCGTGGCGGTCTCGGGTTGGATGCGCGGGCTGGCCGGAGCCGAGCTGGTCGGACCCGACGGGCCCGACGAAACTGCGGGGCCGGACGCAACGGGTGGGGATCTGGTCGAGCAGGCGCTGGTCGCGGCGCGACGCACCGGATTCCACCGGGTGCTGCGCTCCACCCTGGCGCACGCCGCTCTCTGTCGGGCGGTGCAGGGCCGCCGCGCCGAGGCGATGGCGCTGCTCACCGAGTTGGACGAGGACTGGCAACGGACCCGGATGATTCCGTTCGCGGAGTGGGTGCCAGCCGTCGGGCACGTCGCCGGGGTGCTCGGCGCGGACGCGGCCCGGCTGGTCCGGCAACTGCTCGACCGGGCACCCCGGATGACCCCGTGGGCTCACGCGGCCGGTCAGGTCGCCGACGCCACGTTGGCCCGGCACGCCGGGGACGCCTCGACAGCGGGGAACCTGTTGCGCTCGGCGGCGGCGAGCTACGCCCGGATGGCCGACGTGACCGACGAGGTCATCACGCTGGCGCTGGCCGTCGGCCCGCTGGCCGAGACCGACCCACAGGCCGCCGCGGCGACCCGTGCCCGCCTGCACGGCTTCGCCACCCACCACCACGCCCCCGCCCTGCTCCACCTGCCCTGAGCGCCGAGCGGGCCGGCACGGCGGTGACTCAGGCGGCCAGCGGCGTCGGGACGGGCTGCTTGAGCTTCTGGGCGTAGACGTCGACGTACTCCCGACCGGAGAGCTCCATCAACTCGTACATGATCTCGTCGGTGACAGCGCGCTCGACGAACCGGTCGCCGGCCAGCCCGGCGTAGCGGGAGAAGTCCAGCGGCGCCCCGAAGCGGATCCTCACCCGGTCGATCCTGGGGATGAGCTTGCCCGGCGGCTGGATCTCGTCGGCGTTGAGCATCGCCACCGGCACCACCACCGCGCCGCTCTCCAGGGCGAGCCGGGCCACCCCGGTCTTGCCCCGGTAGAGCCGCCCGTCCGGGGAGCGGGTGCCCTCGGGGTAGATGCCGGCCACTCCCCCGGCCCGCAGCACCTGCAACTGGGTGTCCAGGGCGGCGCGCGCGGCCCGGCCACCGGAGCGGTCCACCGGAATCGTGCCGGTGCCGACGAAGAACATCCTGGTCAGCCAGCCCTTGATTCCCTTGCCGGTGAAGTACTCGGCCTTGGCGACGAAGGTGACCTTCCGGGCGGTGATCAACGGCGTGAAGATCGAGTCGGAGAAGGAGAGGTGGTTGCTCGCGAGGATCACCGGACCGGTCGCCGGCACGTTGCGCAGGCCCTCCACCTGCGGGCGGAAGATCAGCTTGAGCAGCGGACCGAGGATGACGTACTTCAGCAGCCAGTAGAGCACCGGCGTCCTTTCCCGTGGTGTGCCCGCGACAGCGCCAGCCGTCGTCGCCGCCGAGCCTACGAAGCGAGCGCTCTCACCACAACGGACGACGTTCCGGGGCTGAGGCATCGAGCCGTCCCGCGATCACCGAGATCGCACTTGTCGCGCAAGAACGGACAAAGGAGCCCCGCCGCGACCTGCGGGAGCAGCCGTGACTTTGGAAGACGCGACACAACGCACTCCCGGAACCATGCCCTGACGTGTCACGATTCAGAGCACGGCGTGCGGACTGGCGCCGAAGGGCTGCGGTGGCCGCGCCGGAAGGCGCGTTAAGGGGGATGTCCGGGTGTCAGCGGGTGGGGCCCGCCGGGGACGGCGGGACAACGGGCTCGACGCGAACGAGTACGCCGTCGTCGGCGATGTCGATCCGCGCGTCGGTGAGCACCTGCTCGACGTGCTGGCCGCCGGCGGGATCGCCGCCTACCTCCAGCCCTCCGCCGACCTCAACCCGGTCACCCGCACCACCACGGTGCCGGCCCGGCCGGTCGACAGGCTCTACGTCGACCGCTCGCACCTGACCACCGCCCGGGACTACCTCACCCAGCTCGCCGACGAGACCGCTCCGGAGCAGCCACCGGCTCGCGACGAACCGGACATCGACGCCGAGTGGGCGCGGATCGTGGCGGGTTTCCACACCACCTCCACGCCCGGTGACCACCCGTGGCCGGCCTCGGAGGACGTGGACGAACGGGACAGCCGGGACGAGCCGACCTCCGGGCCGCTGGCCCGCTCCGGCACCGACGAACCCGGTCCGACAGCCACCGACGTTCGCCGGCTGCCGTCCGCGACGGACATCTCCGGGATCTCCGTCGGGCGCGGCACCCGACCGGACGAGCCGTCGCTGCTGGACGGGTTGGACACCTTCGGCGCCGACCTGCCCGACGACGAGGACGACGAGGGCTACCACCCGCCGCCACCGCCACCGCTGCCGCGGGTCAGCAAGTACGCGGTGATCGGCGTGCTCGGGGTGGTCGTCGGGTTCGTGCTGTTCCTCTTCCCGTGGCTGCTCCCGATCGACCGCTCTGCGGTCACGCTGTTCGGCTTCACCGGCATCCTGGCCGGTTTCGTCACGCTGATCTGGCGGCTGCGTCCCGGCGACGAGGAAGACGACGACCCGGACAACGGCGCCGTCGTCTGACGGTCGGCCCGCATCCCGGGACAGCAGCGCCCCGCCGGGTGCGTAACAGTGGTGTAACTTACTGTCAGTAGGAATACCGCTGTACGTCACTTCCCCCGCTGACTGACCGGTTTTTCCTTGCTCGCGGCGGTCAGTCCTCTGCTGATCGGAATGCCCGAGATGCGACAGAGTTCTCTCGTGGTGGTGGCCAACCGCCTCCCCATCGACGACAACCAGGCCCCGGACGGGGCCTGCGAGTGGCGGCGCAGCCCGGGCGGGTTGGTCAGCGCGCTGCACCCGCTCCTGCGGCACACCCCGGCGACCTGGGTCGGCTGGGCCGGTGGCACCGGGCCGGCCCCCGCCCTGCCGGACGTCGACGGCGTGCGGATGCACACCGTCGCGCTCAGCCCGGAAGACCTGCGCGACCACTACGAGGGGTTCGCCAACGCCACCCTCTGGCCGCTCTACCACGACTCCGTGGAACAGCCGCAGCACCACCGCCGGTGGTGGGAGGCGTACCAGCGGGTCAACCAGCGCTTCGCCGAGGCGACAGCGGAGGTCGCCGAGCCGGGCGCCGTGGTCTGGGTGCAGGATTACCACCTGCAACTGGTCCCCGGTCTGCTGCGCGCGCTCCGCCCGGACCTGCGCATCGGGTTCTTCCTGCACGTGCCGTTCCCGCCACCGGAGCTGTTCATGCAACTGCCCCGCCGGGCCGAACTGCTGCGCGGCATGCTCGGCGCCGACCTGGTCGGCTTCCAGCGGGTGCAGGCGGCGCACAACTTCGCCCAGTTGGTGACCCGGGTGCTGGAGCTGCCGGCCACCGACCGGCGGATCGGCATCGACGACCGGGTCGTCCGTATCGGCGCGTTCCCGGTCTCCATCGACACCGCCGAGATGGCAGCGCTCGCCGACCGCCCGGACGTGGCCGCCCGGGCCCACCGGCTCCGTCAGGACCTCGGCGATCCCCGGCAGGTGGTCCTCAGCGTGGACCGGATGGACTACACAAAGGGCATCGAGCAGCGCCTGAAGGCGTACAGCGAGTTGCTCGCCAGCGGTGACGTCAAGGTCCGCGACACGGTGCTGGTGCAGGTCGCCATGCCGAGCCGGGAACGTGTCGGCCAGTACCAGATCCTGCGCGAGCGCATCGAACGCGAGGTCGGCCGGATCAATGGCGAGTTCGGCCGGGTCGGTGAGCCCGCGATCCACTACCTCACCCAACCCTTCGACCGGGCCGAGCTGGCCGCTCTCTACCGGGTCGCCGACGTGATGGCGGTGACCCCGCTGCGCGACGGAATGAACCTGGTCGCCAAGGAGTACGTGGCCGCGCGGGTCGACGACACCGGCGCACTGCTGCTCAGCGAGTTCGCCGGCACCGCCGCCGAACTGTCCCAGGCGTACCTGGTCAACCCGCACGACCTGGAAGGGCTCAAGCAGGGCCTGCGCGCGGCGCTGCGGGCCGACCCGGCCGACACCACCCAGCGGATGCGGGCCATGCGCGCCCACCTGCACCAACACGACATCCGGGCGTGGGCCCGCTCCTACCTGCGCGCCCTGGACGAGGGCGGGGGCCTGGTCAGTCGCCTGACCAGCACCGACACCGGCTCCGACGGCGGCGCTCGGGTGCCCCGGCCGGCCACCCCGGCCGGCAGCCCGGCCGTCCACCAGGCCGGCGGCTGAGCGCCGACGGCCTGGCCTCTCAGTGCGCCACCGGCTCCTTCTCCAGCCAGTCCAGGATCGCGTCGATCGGCTCCGCCCACCGCGCGTCCAGCATCAGGTCGTGGCCCATTCCGGGAAAGAGCAGCGGGGCCGACCCGTACCGGCGGGCCACCCGGGTCAATGTCGACGCCGGCACCACCCGGTCGTCCGGGCTGCCCAGCACCAACACCGGGGGCGCGCCCACGGCCGGCTCGGCCTCCGGCTCGCCCAGCAGCGCCCACTGGGCCCGCCGACCCGCCCGACCGAGGCGTCCGACATACCGCCGGGCCTCCTCGTCGGGCAACTCGCGGCTGAACAGCTGCCCCCGGTTGAGCCGCAACGGCCCACCGAACACCGCCGGCAACGTGCCCGCCGGGTTGCGGCGCAACGCCGCGCCCAGCACCCCCCAGCCGCCGAAGACCGGCGCCACCAGCACCGCGCCCCGCGCCGGGTAGCGGGCCAACGCGTGTGCCACCACCAGGGCCCCGGCGCCGTGCCCCACCAGCACCGCCTGCCGCGGCAGGCTCGCCGCCACCTGGACCACGTCGTGGGCGTACGCCCGCAGCGTCGCCTCCGGCGCCGGCTCGCTGCCACCGTGCCCGCGCAGGCTCACCGCGTACGCCGGGAACCCGCGCGACGCCACGTGACCCAACCAGTGCTCGGCGAACGCCCACGCGCCGTGCCCGAACCCGGGGACGAACAGCAGCGGCGGCCGCCCCTCCTCCAGCTCGGGGACCGCGCTGAGCACCTCCCGCCGGGCCGGCCGTACCGGCCGGGACCACTCCCGGCCCCGCATGATCCGCAGCTCGCTACTAGCGCTCACCGTGCCAGCCTTTCGTTCGCGACTGCGGGGCTCGCAAGCTCACTCCTCGCGCTCACTTGCCCTCCAGCTCGACCAGGGCGCGTTGGATGGCGCGCAGGTAGTCGGCGTGCCCGACCTCGAACCAGTGCCGGCTGCTGTCCTTGACCGGCCCGGAGTACCGCTCCCCCGCCCGCTCCCGCACCCGAGACGCGAACGCGGTGGCCCGTTCCGGCCGGTCCCGACGGGCCTGGAGCAGCCTGGCGAAGAGCACCGTCTGCCAGTGCGACAGGGTGAACAACCCGGAGTCAGGTTGCAGCAGGCCGGCGACGGCCAGGGTCGGATGCCCCGGGGTGAACGCGTTGAGCCACAGTGTGGGCCGGCCCGTGCCCGCGCTGTCGGCGAACACCGACGCGTCGAGGAACTCGAAGCGCGGCAGGTAACCGGTGGCGAAGACGACCACCTCGGGGTCGATCTCGCGGCCGTCGGCCAACTCCACCGCGTACGGGTGGAACCGGGCGACGTCCGGCACCGGGCCGATCCCGCCGTGGCCCACGTAGTACACGAGCTGACTGTTCGCGATCGGGTGCGTCTCGTACACCCGGTGGTCGGGCTTGGGCAGGCCGAAGCGGGTCAGGTCGCCGACGGTCAGCCGCAGCGTCCAGTGGTAGAGCCACTGCCGCACCCGCAGCGGCACCCGCAGCGCCAACAGGCTGTCGTTCACCTGGTCGGCGGGGCGACCGAGCACGTACTTCGGCGCGTACCAGTAGCCCCGGCGGGTGGAGTGCCAGCAGCGCGACGCCTGCTGGGCGGCCTCGACAGCGATGTCGCAGCCGGTGTTGCCGGCACCGACCACCAGCACCCGCTTGCCGCGCAGCTGCGCCGGGTCCTTGTAGGACGAGGCGTGCATGATCTCGCCGCGGAACTCCTCCAGGCCCTCGTAGCGGGGCAGCTTCGGCGACCAGTTGTGGCCGTTGGCGATCACCACGGCGGCGTACCGGGCGGTGCGCTCGGGGCCGTACCCGCCGGTGGAGCGGGTGGTCACGTCCCACCGGTCCCCGTCGACGGGCTCGACCCGGATCACCTCGGTGCCGAACCAGATGTGCGAACGCAGGTCGAAGTGGTCGGCGTACCGCTCGAAGTAGGACAGCAGCTGACCGTGGTGCGGGTAGTCCGGCCAGGAGTCCGGCATCGGGAAGTCGGGGAACTGGGTGAACGGCTTCGACGAGATCAGGTGGGTGCTGGCGTACACCGGGCTGCGGTCGTGCCGCCAGTTCCAGGCGCCGCCGACGCCCGTCTCCCGCTCGTAGCAGTCCACGCCGAACCCGTGCTCGCGCAGGTTCTTGATGGCCGTCAGGCCGCTGGCCCCGGCCCCGATGACGCAGACCGTGTCGCCCCGGTCGGAGACCGGGCGGCCGTCGCTGTTCGCCGCGGGCGAGGTCGCCTCCGGGTCGGGCCGGCCGTGGTCGGTGGAGGTGGACACCGGGGACATCTCCTTTTGGTACGGCAGGCGTGCCGGTCGCCGCGAAATCCTCTCCACAACCGGGCCGGATGTCCAGTCCTGAGCCGGACGCGCCGACGGTCGAGCCGGGGTCGGGGGTCAGCCGGTGGTGGGTAGCAGCAGGTCGACCAGGACCGGGAAGTGGTCGCTGGCCCGGCGGGTCTGCGGGGTGTCCACCACGTCGTAGTCCACCACTGTGATCCGCCGGTCGACGAAGAGCGCGTCGATGCGTCGGCGCGGGTCGGCGCAGGAGTAGGTGAGCCGTTCGGCCCGGTCGGCCGCCACCGCCGCGTCGGTCAACCCGCGCGACACGGTGGCCCAGGCGGGCCCGTCCGGCCCCTCGTTGAGGTCCGCCCCGGCCAGCACCGGGCTGGTTGCCGCGTCCAGGCCACGCTTGAACTCGGTGGCCTGGGAGGGCCGCTCGGCCGGGTCGGTGGACAGGTGCGACCCGGCGACTGTGAACCGGGCGTCACCGACCCGGCAGTCGGCGTACGCCGCGCCGCGCAGGTGCCGGCCGGGGGTCAGCGGAAAGCGCTGGCAGCGGGTGCCCAGCACCTGGACCCGCAGGCTGGTCAGGAGCAGGTTGCCCAGGGCCGGCAGCCCACCGGCGGCCACCACCAGACCGAACGACTCGGCCAACGTGGCGGACTTCTGTCGCCACCGGAACCGGCGCGGCCCCTCCTGCACGATCACCACGTCCGGCGTCGCGGCCCGGACCACCGCCGCCAGCGCGGCGGTGTCGTCGCGCTGGCTGTGGATGTTGTACGACACCACGCGCAGCGGCACGCCCATCCCGGACCGCCTCAGATCCGGCGGGCCAGGTCAGCGGCGCCAATCACCCCGGCGCTGTTGCCCAGCTCCGCCGGGAGCACCTCGGCCACCGGCAGGCGACCGCGCTGGGCGAGCGCGTCGAGGTACGAGCGGCGGGTGGGGCCGAGCAGCAGGTCACCGGCGTCGATCACGCCGCCGCCGACCACCAGGGTCTGCGGGTCGAGGATCTGCGCCATGTCGGCGAGGCTGGTGCCCAGCCACCGGCCGATCTGGGCGAACGCCTCGGCGGAGACCGGGTCGCCGCCCTGCGCGGCGGCGGTCACCATCGGGCCGGTGATCGCCTCGGCCTCCCCGCCGGCCAGCTTCAGCAGTGCGGTGGCCCGGTTGGGCTCCTGCCGGGCGCCGGCCCGGGCGAACCGCACCAGGGCGCTGCCGCTGGCGTACTGCTCGATGCAGCCCAGCCGGCCGCAGCCGCACTGGTGCCCGTCCGGCACGGCCAGCATGTGGCCCAACTCGGCGGCGATGCCGTGCGCGCCGCGCATCAGGTCGCCGCCGAGGACGATGCCGCCGCCCACACCGGTGCCGATGGTGAACATGATCATCGAGTCGTCGGCGTCGCGGGCCGCGCCGTAGCGGAACTCGGCCCACGCGGCGACGTTCCCGTCGTTCTCCACAATCACCGGCAGCTCGACGGCCTCGCTGACGTACTCGCGCAGCGGTTCGTCACGCCAGGCCAGGTTGGGAGCGAAGAGCACTGTCGAACGGCTGGCGTCGATCCAACCGGCCGCGCCGATGCCGACGGCCTCGATGGTCCGCCCGGCAGCCAGCTCGCCGACCAACTCGATGATGACGTCGCGGGTCTTCGCCACGTCATCGGCGGGAGTGTCCCGTCGGGTCTGCACGAGGACCGTGCCGGTGTCGTCCACGACACCGCCGGCCACCTTCGTGCCACCGACGTCGACTCCGATGGTCAGCGTCACCGCTACCGCCCCCCTCTGCTGTGCTGTCCGGCCCAGGATCCGGCACAGTGCCGGTCCGGGTCGGAAGGTCCCGCGCTCAGGCGCCGTCGCCCGATGCTTCCGCGTCGGCGTCATCGGGCACCCGCGAGGCGGGCACCACGGGACGGGTGGTCGGTGCCGGTACGGTCGCCGTCCCGGCCTCGTCGACGGGTGGTGCGGCGGCCGGGGCGAGTGGGTCCGCCGTCCGGGTGGCGACCGACCAGACATCCCGCTCCGGCGCCGGCTGAGAATCATGCCCGGTACGGGTGGCATCGCGCCACACGTGGTCGTCGACTGTCGCGGTGGGCGGGGCACTCGGGGGTGGCTCGGGGAGCACGTCGTCGGTGCTCGCGGCGGGTGCCGGCGAGGGCGGGCTGGTCGGCTCGGCGGCCGGCTCGGCGGGGCTCGGCGCGGCCGGTTCCGTCGGGGAGAACGCGCGGAGCAGGCTGGCGACGCCCGCGGCGAGGTCTCCGGCGCCGGTAGCGAGCCGCTCGGCGAATTCCGGACTCGGGTCCCGCAAGGCGGCGATGCCCCGACAGACCGGGCAGACGCAGCATTCGGCCGAACCGGTGGCGAAAGCACCACCGGCGCCGGGGCGGGCGTCCGTTCCGGCGCTGTGACCGAGGACACCAGACAGCATCCCGCCCAACGAGCCGAGCGCGCCGCCCGCCGAGCCGGCGGAGGCCAGTCGCGCCCCCGCCAGCAGGGTGGCGACCAGCCGCTCCGCCTCTTCCCGGGCCGAACCCGGATCCGTTCCGCCCACCGTCGGCTCCTCTACCGTGCCACCGGACACGTCACTGCGCCGCACCGGTTGCTTCTACCCGGCGCTTGAGCTGCTTCAACGCGGTGTCCATGATCATCTTCTCGGCTTTGCGCCGAAACATCCCGAGCATGCCGACCGACAGGTCGACCTCCAGCGTGTAGGTCACCGTCGTGCTGCCGTCCTGGTTACCCACCAGGTCGTACGAACCACGCTGGGCCTTCTGCATCTTCGACGGAGCGACCAGGTGCCACTCGATCCGGGACAGGTCCTCGGCGTACTCGTAGGCGAGCACGTACTCGTCGGCCATCACCCCGGCGTCGATGGTGAATCGCACCTGACTGGCGTAGCCGTCCTCGTACTCCTCGACGACCTCGGCGCGGCGCACCGCCTCGGTCCACTCCGGGTAGCGCGCGAAGTCGCAAATGACCGCCGTCACCCGATCCGGTGCGGCGCCGATGATGATCGACTGGGTGGAGGAGTCCGCCATGGGGGGAGGCTACCCGCCTCCTGGTTGTCTCACCCCGACCGCCCGCCGGGTAGGTTTCGACACATGCCGACGCCCACGGCGGCGGCCAGCCCGACCAGTGCGAGCACGAAGGAGTGCAGGTGCGCGAGTTCTCCGTCCCGCCGATCGTCACCGTTGGCGACGCGGCCAACCTCACCGATCCGGTCTGGGACAACGCCGAAGTCGCGCCCGACACCGTCCAGTTCGCCCGCCCCACTCCGCGCACCGACGGCACCGTCACCGAATGGACCGAGGTGACCTGCCTCCAGTTCCGCGACGAGGTGGCCGCGGTGGCCCGCGGGCTGATCGCCGCCGGCATCGAGCCCGGCGTCCGGGTCGGGCTGATGAGCCGCACCCGCTACGAGTGGACGCTGCTGGACTACGCCATCTGGGCCGTCGGCGCGGTGACCGTACCGATCTACGAGACGTCCAGCGCCGAGCAGGCCGCGTGGATCCTCGAGGACTCCAACGCGGTCGCCGTCGTGGTGGAGAGCGAGGCGCACGCCGCACTGATCGCCGGTGTCCGGCACCGGCTGCCCGACCTGAGCCAGGTCTGGCAGATCGACAGCGGCGGCGTCGACGAGCTGGTCAGCACCGGCGCCGCGATCGAGCTGGCCGAGGTCGGGCGGCGGCGCAAGGCCGTCCGCGCCGACGACCTGGCCACGATCATCTACACCAGCGGCACCACCGGCCGGCCCAAGGGCTGCGTGCTCACCCACCGCAACATGTACTCCGACATCGCCAACGCGGTGCCGGTGCTGCCGAACCTGTTCAACGCCGGCGCGAGCACCCTGCTCTTCCTCCCGCTGGCGCACGCCTTCGCCCGACTCATCCAGATCGGCGTCGTGCAGGCGCGGGCCACCATGGCGCACTGCGCCGACACCAAGAACCTGGTCGCCGAGCTGCAGGCGTTCCGACCCACCTTCGTGCTCTCCGTACCCCGGGTCTTCGAGAAGGTCTACAACGCCGCCAAGCAGAAGGCCGAGGCGGACGGCAAGGGCGGCGTCTTCGCCCGCGCCGAGCAGGTCGCCATCGCGTACAGCGAGGCGCTGGAGACCCCGGGCGGACCTGGCCTGGCGCTGCGCGCCCAGCACGTGGTCTTCGACCGGCTGGTCTACCGCAAGCTGCGCGCCGCGCTCGGCGGACGGTGCCGGGACGCGATCTCCGGCGGCGCGCCACTCGGCGCCCGGCTCGGCCACTTCTTCCGGGGCATCGGCGTGACGGTCCTGGAGGGCTACGGCCTCACCGAGACCTCGCCCGCCGCCGCCGCGAACCTGCCCAGCGGCACCCGGATGGGCAGCGTCGGCCGTCCGCTGCCCGGTGTGACGGTGCGGATCGAGGACGACGGCGAGATCCTGATCTCCGGTGCGCTGATCTTCCAGGGTTACTGGCGCAACGAGACAGCGACCGCCGAGACGATCAGCGCCGACGGCTGGTTCCGCACCGGTGACCTGGGCCAGCTCGACTCCGACGGCTACCTGAGCATCACCGGCCGCAAGAAGGAGCTGATCGTCACCGCCGGTGGCAAGAACGTCGCCCCGGCGGTACTGGAGGACCTGGTCCGTGCGCACCCGTTGATCAGCCAGTGTGTCGTGGTCGGCGACCGGAAGCCGTTCATCGCGGCGCTGGTCACCGTCGACGAGGAGGCGCTGCCGACCTGGCTGGAGAGCGCCGGGATGCCCCTCGACACCCCTGTCGAGCAGCTACGCGAGCACGAGAGCCTCCGCAAGGAGATTCAGGCCGCGATCGACGCCGCGAACCAGGCCGTGTCGAAGGCCGAGGCGATCAAGGTGTTCCGGGTCCTGCCCCGCGACTTCACCGAGGCGACCGGCGAGCTGACCCCGTCGCTCAAGGTCAAGCGCCAGGTTGTCCACAAGACGTACGCGGCGGAGATCGCCGATATCTACCGAGGCTGACTACCATCCGTCACGTGCCCGCATCCACAGCCACCGCCCCGCACCCGCATCCCCTCGCCGCGGCCGCCCGCGTGGTGATGCTGGCGCTGGTCGCCATCCTGACCCTGTTCGCCACCCGCGACGTCACCCAGTTGTGGTGGATCGCGCTGCTGGCGGTGGCCGGGCTGCCGTCACTGCTGGCACCGCAGCACCGGCTGGTCGGCCCGCTGAGCCGGGTGGCCGAGGTGCTGGTGCTGGGGCTGGCCGCGAGCCACGTCGCCGCGGTGGCGTCGATCGGTGGCACTGTCGACGGCCTGGGCGCCTCGGCGGTGCTGCCCTACCTGGCGGTCCCGGTGACCGTCACCGCGCTGCGCCGCCGCTTCCCGGAGGGTGCCGCGCTGCTCGTGGTCACCGCCGCCACCCTGCTGCTCAGCGGCGCGCTGACCCGGGTCGACGGCGGTCTCCAGCTCGGCCAGCTGGGTTACCTCGCCGTCTGCGCGCAGTGGCTGATCCTGGCGGCGCTGGGGCTCTATGCCGCCGGCACGCTGCACCGGGTGATGGCGGTCCGCGGTGAGGGCAAACCCCAGCCGTACGCCGAGGCGACCCGGCTGCTGACCCAACTGCGGACGGTGGCCCGGCAGCTGCCCGGGGCGACCCTGGACCCGGGCGGCATCTCCGAGCACCTGCTGGAGGAGCTGCGGACGGTGGCCCGCGCGGACCGGGGCGCGGTGCTGTCGGCCAGCGGCGGCGGTCGGCTCGTGGTGCTCGCCCAGGCCGGCGTCGACCGGGTGGACTGGGAGACGACGCTGGACGCCGACTCGGCGATCGCCGACGCCTGGGCCACCCAGCAGGCCACCACCGCCGCCCGGTCGCAGTCCCGCTCCCACTGCGGCGGCGACGTGTCCGCGCTGATCATTCCGCTGGTCGCCGGGGTGCGCACCGTGGGGCTGGTGGTGCTGGAGGCCGACGCCGCGCACGCGTACCCACCGCCGGTGGTGTCCCGGGTGACCGCGCTGACCCGCCCGGCCGCGCTGCGGCTGGAGGCGGCGCTGCTCTTCGACGAGGTGCGCTCACTGGCCACCAACGAGGAACGGCAGCGGCTGGCCCGGGAGATCCACGACGGGGTGGCCCAGGAGCTGGTGATGGTCGGCTACGGCATCGACAACGCCCTGGCCACCGTCTTCGACGACGCCGACGAGACCGCCGAGGCCCTGCGTACGCTGCGCGGCGAGGTGACCCGGGTGATCCAGGAGCTGCGGCTGAGCCTCTTCGAGTTGCGCAGCGAGGTGGACCGGCAGGGTGGGTTGGCAGCGGCGATCGCCGAGTACGCGCGCACAGTGGGCGCGTCCGGCGGGCTGCGGGTGCACCTCTCGCTGGACGAGTCCACCGCCCGGTTGCCGGCCGCCACCGAAGCCGAGTTGCTGCGCATCGCGCAGGAGGCGGTGACCAACGCGCGCAAGCACGCCGGGGCGTCGAATTTGTGGGTCACGTGTGAGGTCGACCCCCCGTACGCGCAAATAGAAGTGTCGGATGACGGTCAGGGGATGGCTGACCAGCGCCCGGACGGGCGGTACGGTCTTGCGATCATGGCCGAGAGGGCGGAACGTATCCGGGGCCGGTTGGAGATCAGGCCGCGGCAACCCAGCGGCACGACCGTGGCGGTGGTTCTCGGCACCTCGGCCCGGCGCGATAACGTGCGCGGCAGCGCAGCACCAGAAGGGGAGTAACCCGAGGATGACCACAAGTCCGATACCGGCCACCCGTACCAAGGTCCTCCTTGTCGACGATCATGACCTGATTCGCAAGGGTTTGCGGCACGCCTTCGAGCGCGACCGCCAGTTCGAGGTCGTCGGTGAGGCGGCCACGGCGGCGGAGGGAGTACGCCAGGCCGGCGCCTTGCAGCCGGACGTGGTGATCATGGATCTGCGGCTGCCCGACGGCAGCGGCCTGGAGGCCACCCGCGCACTGCGCAAGTCCAGCGCGTCGATGGGCATCGTGGTGCTGACCATGTACGCCGGCGACGACCAGCTCTTCGGGGCTCTGGAGGCCGGCGCGAGCGCCTTCGTGCCGAAGACCGCCCCGGCCGACGAGGTGGTGGCCGCCGCACGGCACGCCGCCTCCTCCCCCAGCGCGTTCACCGCGGCCGACCTGGCCGAGGCGATGAAGCGCCGGCTCGCCCCGTCCGGCCCGCAGTTGTCTCCGCGGGAGGGGCAGGTGCTGCGGCTGCTCGCCGACGGGATGAGCGTGGCGGGCATCGCCAAGCAGCTGTTCGTCAGCGAGTCCACGGCGAAGACGCACATCTCGAAGCTCTACGAGAAGCTCGGCGCGGCCAACCGGGCTCAGGCCCTGATGACCGCGCTCCGGCTGGGCCTGCTCGAGGCACCGGACGCGCCGAAGTTCTGACCTGCCTCCCGCTCGTCGAGCGGGACGAAACGACCGACGTCGGCGAGCAACCTTCGGCGCGCTATGGTCTGGCGTGCGTGGCGGGTGCACAATACCCGCGCGGGCGACGATGCTCGCGTCGCGGATTCGAGGGGTGAAACGCATGCAGCGGCCGGACTGGGCACCCGACACCATCGACATCGAGCGCCCGAGCGTCGCGCGGATGTACGACTACTACCTCGGCGGCTCGCACAACTTCGCCGCCGACCGGGCCGCCGCGCAGGCCATGGTCGCCGCGGTGCCCGAGGCACCTCTGATGGCCCAGGCCAACCGGGCGTTCCTGCGTCGCGCCGTGCACCACCTTGCCGACGCCGGGATCAAGCAGTTCCTGGACATCGGTTCGGGCATCCCGACGGTCGGCAACGTGCACGAGATCGCCCAGCAGCTCGACCCGCAGGCGCGTGTGGTCTACGTGGACGTCGACCCGGTGGCTGTGGCGCACAGCCGCGAGATCCTCGCCGGCAACGAGCAGGCCGCAGTCGTACAGGAGGACCTGCGCAACCCGGAGGCGATCCTGGCCCATCCGGACGTCCGCAAGCTGCTCGACCTGAGCCAACCGGTGGCCGTGATGGTCGTGGCCGTCCTGCACTTCGTCTCCGACGACGACCGGCCGGCGGAGCTGCTGCGGACGCTGCGGGACGCGTTGGCGCCCGGCAGCTACCTGGTGCTGTCGCAGGCCAGCGACGACGGGCGCAGCGAGGACGAACGCGCCGAGGCGGAGCGGGTCTACCGGCGTACCGACAACCCGCTGTCGGTGCGCAGCCGCGCCGAGCTGACCACGCTCTTCGACGGCTTCGAGCTGCTCGACCCCGGCGTGGTCTGGGTGCCCCAGTGGCGACCGGACACCCCGGAGAGCGCGGAGGACGCCGAGCGCGCGGTCTTCATGGGCGGCGTCGGGCGCCTCGGTGGCTGAGTCGCCCGGGGCGAACCCCTGCCCGGGGACGTTCGCCCGGGCCTGGGCGAAGGCGGTCTCCGGCACCAGCTACCTACCGATGACCCAGGCCCAGTTGGAGTCCCTGCTGGACCGGCTCACCGGGCAACTGGCCGGGGCGTTGCTCACCGAGCCGTTCGACCTGCGTGCCGGGCACCGGGTCGGCGCCGAGTTGGTCGCCGCGCACATCGCTTCCGCCGAGGGGCTGGGTCGTACCGTCGAGGTCATCCAGCTCCGCCTGGTGCGCGACCTGGGCTTGGTGGCCGAGGACGTCGAGGACCGGATGGCCCGGCTGCTGGCGGCCGTGACGACCGGCTACGCCCGCGCCCTGCGCGACCGGACCCTCGACGAGCAGGAGTCGATCCGCCGCGCCGCCATGCGTGCCCGCACCCAGGCCGAGCGGGCGCTGCGGGCCAGCGAGGCCCGGTTCCGACATCAGGCCACCCACGACCCGCTCACCGGCCTGCCCAACCGGACGCTGTTCACCGAACGGCTCGCCGCTGCGCTCAACGAGCCGGGCCGGGGCGCGCAGCGGGTCGGGGTGTGCTTCCTGGACCTGGACCGCTTCAAGGTGGTCAACGACACGCTGGGGCACCAGATCGGTGACCTG
Source organism: Micromonospora alfalfae (assembly GCF_022230925.1). Lineage (GTDB taxonomy): Bacteria > Actinomycetota > Actinomycetes > Mycobacteriales > Micromonosporaceae > Micromonospora > Micromonospora alfalfae. The sequence continues at coordinate 167,300 of NZ_JAKKFH010000006.1, forward strand.
CTGCTGGCCACTGTGGCCGAGCGGCTGCGCAAGTCAATGGGTGAGCACCTGGTGGCCCGGCTCGGCGGCGACGAGTTCGTCATTCTGGTGGAACGCACCGCCGGCACCGACGACATGGTGGCGGTGGCCGAGACGGCGCTCGCCGCGGTACGCACACCGGCCCTGGTCGACGGGCACGAGTTGCAGATATCGGCGAGCATCGGCATCGTCGAGCGCCAGGTGGCCGGGGCGAACCCCACGGACCTGATGCGGGCCGCCGACAGCACCCTGCACTGGGCGAAGTCCGCCGGTGGGGCGCGCTGGGCGCTGTACGACGCCGAGCGCAACCAACGTGAACTGGCCCGGTACGCGCTCTCCGCGGCCATCCCGGCGGCGTTGGAGCGGGGCGAGTTCTACCTCGACTACCAGCCGCTGACCTCGCTGCGCGACGGCAGCCTGGTCGGCGTGGAGGCGCTGGTCCGGTGGCGCCACCCCGAGTTGGGGGTGCTGCGCCCGGACAGCTTCATCGGGTTGGCCGAGGAGACCGGCCTGATCGTCCAGTTGGGCGGTTGGGTGTTGGCCGAGGCGTGCCGCGAGGCCGAGGCGTGGTCGGCCGGGGGTGTCGCCGCGCCCTTCGTCAGTGTCAACCTGGCGGTACGGCAGGTGCACCGGCCCGGGTTGGTGCAGGAGGTCCGCGCGCTGCTGCGGCGGACCGGCCTGCCACCGGAGCGACTCCAACTGGAGATCACCGAGAGCACGATGATGAGCACCGCCGAGGAGCCGGTCCGCGCCCTGCGGGTCCTCGCCGACCTCGGGGTCCGCATCGCCATCGACGACTTCGGCACCGGTTACAGCAACCTGGCGTACCTGCGGGATCTGCCGGTGACCGAGCTGAAGGTGGCCGGGGAGTTCGTGGCGGGCCTGCGGTCGCCCTCCGTCGGCCGCACCGACGAGCGGATTCTCGCCTCCCTGGTCTCGCTGGCGCACGCGCTGGACCTGACCGTCACCGCCGAAGGGGTGGAGACCGCTGGGCAGGCCGAGCGGCTACGCGCGATCGGCTGCGACGCGGCTCAGGGTTGGCACTTCGGCCGCCCGGCCCCCGCCGATCGCATCCTGGCCCGCATCCGCTGAACCTGCCCGGCCCAACCACCCCGACCGACGCACATGATCCACTCGTCTTTCATGATGTCGGGGTATCCCTCGGGCACGACACCCCGACTTCACGAAACCCCTCACCGGTCTGCGGACGGCAGACCGACCGGGGAGATCCGGCACGGAGGTAGACAGCGTCTACCTCGACTGGTAGACAGTGTCTATGGACGCGGACGAGACAGGGCTGCGGGCGCGGTTGGTGGCCGCCGGGGTGGACCTGGTGCTGCGCGAGGGCCAGTCGGCGGTGTCGCTGCGGGAGATCGCCCGTACTGCCGGGGTCTCGCACGGCGCACCGCGCCGCTACTTTCCCACCCACGTCGACCTGCTCTCCGCCATCGCCCGGGAGGGCTTCGCCGACCTCACCGCCCGGGTCGAGCGAACGTTGCGCGACGCCGACCCGGATCCCCGTACCCAATTGACAGCGTTGGCCCGGACGTACCTGGACTTCGCGGCGGCCCACCGCGGCATGTTCGAGCTGATGTTCCGCCACGACCTGCTGGACAGCGGCCGACTGCGGCTGCGCGAGACGAGCCTGCCGCTGTTCGCCGTGCTGGCCGATCTGGTGGCGCAGGCGTGCCGGCCCACCGACGCGCCAGCGGCGGTGCTGGCCGGCGTGCTGTGGGCGAACCTGCACGGCATCGCCCAACTCTGGGCCTGGGGCAGCCTGCCGCTGGCCACCGGCGCCACCGACGACGATGCCCTGCTGCGCGCCGCGTTGGACGCCCACCTCGGCCCGGCGCGGGCCTGAAACCCGACCCGGAGGACACGTGCCCCTGCTGTACGACGTCACCAAGCTGACCGTCGGCGCCGCGCTGCGGTTTGGCTGGCAGCCCCGGGTGGAAGGGCTTGAGCATCTGCCCCGACACGGCGGCGCGATCCTCGCCGGCAATCACCTCTCGGTCGCCGACGAGCTGTTTCTCGTCACCTCGACACCCCGACACGTCACCTTCTGGGCGAAGGTCGAGTACTTCAACGGCCGGGGCCCGGCAGGTTGGCTCAACCGGCGGATCGTCGCCGGCATGGGCGCCATCCCGGTCGACCGCACCGACGGCCGGGCCGCCCTGCGCGCCCTCGACGCCGCCGTCCCGGTGCTGCGCGCCGGCGGCCTGGTCGCCGTCTACCCGGAGGGCACCCGTTCCCCGGACGGGCGGCTCTACCGGGGGCGGGTCGGGATGACCCGGCTGGCCCGCGACGCCGGGGTGCCGATCATCCCGGTCGGCGTGCTCGGCACCGCCGAGGTGCTGCCGGTCGACGCACGGCTGCCCCGTCGACACCCGATCACCCTGCGGTTCGGCCCGCCGATCCCGGTCGCCGAACGGATCAACGGGCCGCGGGACATCCGAACTGTCACCGACGAGGTGATGGCGGCGATCCAGCAGCTCACCGGCCAGGAGTACGTGCCGCGCTACGCGCCCACCCGGGAGAGCTGAACGGGGGCGGCGATCAGCCGGCGAGCAGTGCCGCCATGCGTTCCGCCTGCGCCTCCCAGCGCCACTCCCGTTCCACCCACGCCCGGCCGGCCGCGCCCAACTGACGGGCCAGGTCCCGGTCGGCGAGCAGCCGGGCTACCCGGTCGGCGAGCTGGGCGACATCCCGACCGCGCACGACGTAGCCGGTCTCCCCCTCGCGGACCGCGTCCGGCGCGCCCCCGGAGTCACCGGCCACCACCGGCAGACCGGCCGCGGATGCCTCCAGATAGACGATGCCCAGCCCTTCGACGTCGAGGCCACGGTTGCGGGTGCGGCACGGCATCGCGTAGACGTCACCGGCCGCGTAGTGCGCCGGCAACTCGACCGACGGCACCGTGCCGGTGAACACCACATCCCGTTCCACACCGGTCTGGCGGGCCAGCTTCTCCAGGGTCGCCCGGTACGGCCCGCCGCCGACGATCAGCAGCGCCGCGTCGGGCACCCGGCGGCGGATCTCCGGCAGCGCCCGGATCAGGGTGTCCTGACCCTTGCGCGGCACCAGCCGGGACACACAGACGACCACCGGCCGGTCGGTCAACCCGAGCCGGGCCCGGACCTGTTCACCGTCCACGCTCGGGTGGTAGGTGTCCACGTCGACCCCGGGCGCGAGGCGGCGCAGCTCAGTCACCCCGTCCAGCACCCGGGCCAACCGGCTACGGGTGTACTCGCCGAGATAGGTGGTCACGTCCACACCCCGACCGATGCGCCGCAGCGCCGGCCGGGCGGCCGGCACCGCCGCCCAACCGATCTCGTGGCCATGGGTCTGCGCCACCACCCGGCGGATGTCGGCACGCCGCCGCAGGCCGGCCGCGAGAAGGCCCAACGGGGCCGCCGCGCCGAACCACACGGTGTCGCAGTCGTACGAGCGAGCCAACCGGGCCGCCCTGCGGGCGATCAACGGGGTGGGCAGCAACACCCGGGTACGTTCCCGGATCACCTCGAACGGCTGGTCGGCGTCGAACTTCGCTGCCCCGCGCCAGCTCGACGCGTAGACGACCACCGAGCCGGCCGGTTGACGGACCGCGAGGTTGTGCACGAACGACTGGATCCCACCCGGACGGGGCGGAAAGTCATTGGTGATCAGCAGGGTGCGGTTCATCGGCCGGCCTCCCGGGCGTACGCGCGGGCGGCGGCCATCCGCTCCACTGTCGACGGATGTGAGGCCGAATAGAGGTATTCCCAGCGGGGCGGGTCGGGGTCACCGAGGTTGACCGAGCCGAGCCGGCGCTGCATCGACTCGAAGGACTCCGGGTCGTTGGTGAGCGCGAGCGCGTGCGCGTCGGCCCTCGCCTCCACCCGGCGGGACATCAGCGCCTGCACCGGAGCGGCAACCAGCCCGGCCACCGTGACCAGGGCGACCAGCAGCGGGAACGCGCGCGGCTGGGCCACCGAGTCGACACCCGCCAGCCGCAGCAGCGGCCCCCACGAGCCCAGCAGGTAGAGCGCCACCACGGCGGCCGCGGCACCCAGCGCCCCGGTCAGCGTGCCGGCTGCCACGTCGGAGTCCTTCGCGTGCCCCAACTCGTGCGCCACGACGGCGGTCACCTCGGCCGGGGTCGCCTCACGCAGCAGCGTGTCGTAGACGACCACCCGTCGGGTCGGACCGAGACCGGAGACGTACGCGTTGACCGCCCTGGTGCGCCGGGAGGCGTCGGCGACCAGCACGTCACGCACCGGCACCCCGTCGCGGGCGGCCATGCTCATCAGCTCGGTGCGCAGCGGGCCCTGCTCCATCGGGGTGAACCGGTTGAACACCGGCTCCACCAGCACCGGCAACACGAACGACAGCAGCCCCACAAGCACCGCGGCGCCGGCCGCACCGAACGCCCACCACCAGCGTGGCGCGAGCCGGATGACCGCGTAGAAGGCGAACAGCGCCACCGCGCCGATCACCGCGCTGACGGCGTACGACTTGAGCAGGTCGACAGCCCAGCCGCTCCAGCCGTTGGTGCTCATCCCGTAGCGGGTGAGCACGCTCTGCCGCCAGGCGGCGAACGGGAGCGTCACCAGGTCGGCGACGAGCACCACCGCCAGCCCGCCGAGCACAGCCTGCGCTGCCCAGTGCCCACCGAAGGGCCGGCCCACCAGCTCGACCAGGCGACCGCCGAACGGGGTCAACCCGAGCGCGAGGGCGATCAGCAGCCCAACGGCGAGCGCGGCGTAGCCACCGGGACGCAGCGCGGCCCGGAACTCCCGCCCCTTGGCCACCTGCTCGGCCGGCAGGTCGCCCAGCGCGGCGAGCTGGTCGGCCCGGGGTGCCGGCGGGCGGTGCCACGGGATGAGCAGCGCGGCCAGCACGACCAGCGCGAGGGCCAGCCCGGCCAGGGTCAACAGCGCCCAGCCGCGCGGGGTCACCGCGTCACCACCAGTTGTTCCCCGTTCATCGCGCCGCTCCTCCCGCCGTGACCGATCATCCTATGGCCCGCGAAAAGCCCGCTTCCGGGCGCGGTGTCGCGCTCAGGCGACGCGGCGGGTGACGCGACGGCGGGCTGCCTGCGGGCGCGCGGGCGCGGCCAGCACCTCCACGTCGAAGCCGGCTCGGGCGAGCACCTCGATGGCCTCGACCTCGGCGGCGACCAGCCCGGCCGCCGGGGACGTCTCGTCGAACAGGGCGGTCAGCGGGCAGCCGGAACAACCGTCGGCCCGCTTCGCGCACCCGTCGCAGTCGATGAGCATCACGCCCTCCTGATCGGCTCGCGGCGCTCGGGCGACTCCTGCCGTCGCCGAGCGAGCACCGTCGGTGACATCGACACTAACCACCGGGTACGACAGGAACCCAGTCCGACCGCCCGTTTCGGGGCTAGATCAGCTCCAGATCAGCGATATCGGGGTATCCCACCCGGCCGGAACCCCCGACATCAAGGAACCGCCGCCAGGCCCGACGACTACCGACCACCTGACTGGCGGCCGGCCGACTGCCCGGCCGGCCGAGCGCCGAAGCGGCCGAGCAGCCGTCGGGGCGAGGGCTCAGCCCTGCGCGTCGAGGTCACGCAGGGCGAAGCGGAGGTGCTGCCACTCCTCGTCGAAGATGACGTGAAGGCAGTGCAGCACCGTCACCTGCTTCTCGGGCCACCAGGGGGCCGGCCGAGTCTCGGCGAGCAGATCCGGCGTGACGGCTGCGAGAAAGTCGCGCACCATCGCCTGCCGCTCGGCTCGCAGCTCCGAGGTCGCGGCGAACGTCGGTTGCTCGACGGCGAAGATCGACATGTCGAAGCCGTCCGTCTCGTACTCGGCATGTGGTTGCCCGAGCGGGTGGAAGGGCTGCGGCAGGCGCCGGATCGCCTTTCCCAACCAGGTGTCGGCGGCGAACGCGAGGTGGCGCAGCGTCTGCGCGAACGACCACTCCCCGTCGATCGAGACGTCGACCGCACCCTCGGGCATGGACACGGCCCTGTCGACCGCCGCCGCCCAGGCCCGTTCGAGTGCCGCCCACGCCTCGCGGAGGTCGTCCGGATTCTTGGCCCGGCGGAGGTCGCGCCCGGGGAATCGTCGGTTGAGCTCGGCCTCGACCAGCGGCACGACATCGACGCCGTTGATCAGGAACGTGCCCTCGGCCAGCCACGGCGCGTCGACGTCAAGAGCGTCCACATCGACGCCGCGCATCACCGCACCGGCAAGCGTCGACCTGTTGAACCGGGCACCCCGCAGGTCCCGGTCGACGAAGACCTTCACGTCGTCCTGTGCCATGGCGACTCCCGTCCCTCGGCGGTCGCGGCGATGATAGCGCCGGGGTGGGACAGGTGAGACACAGCGCGACGTGTGGCGCACCGGCCGGGCTCGCCGGGACCGACCCGTCGACCTGTCGGCCCGCTGCGCTCAGGAGCGCGCGAGCCGCCGCAGCAGCGAGTCAGCGCCCAGCGGGTACGCGCCGTGCCGGCGTACCCCGTCGGCGACCTCGCGGTCCGACGAGACCACGACCACCGGCCGGCCCGCCGGCTCGGCGCGGACCAGTCGCCGGATCAGCTCGTCGGCGGTCTCACCCTTCCGGGAGAAGAGCACCCGTACGCCGCGCGGCGCGGGCGGCAGCCCGTGCATCCGCTCGGCGCCGTCGAAGACCACTGTGACCTCGTCGCCGGTCTGCGCGGCGATCCCGCCCAGCCCGGTGATCAGTCGTTTGCGCTGCTGCTCCAGGGACATCTCGCCGAAGCCACGCTTGGTGACGTTGTAACCGTCCACCACGAGGTGCGCCCGGGGCAGGGCGAGCAACTGGTCGAGCCGGGCCGGGTCGTCGGTGTCGCGGGCGCGGGCGGCGGGGCCGGCCGGGGCGGTGCCCGGCTGCTCGGCGAACGCGTCGGCGACGAAGTCGGCGGGGAGCTTGTCCACCGGGTCGAGCGCCAGCTCCCGGCGCAGCCCGACGGCGGCCTGACCGATGGTCTCCAGGAGCAGCCAGAGCCGGGCGTCGTCGACCGAGCGTGCCTCCTTGGCGCTGGCCCGGGCCACCCCGGCGGCGGCCTCGGCCTCGGCCAGCCGGGCCCGGGCACGGCGGAGTTCGGCGTCCACGTCGGCGCTGGCCCGGGCGGCCCGGCCGCGCTCGGTGGCCAGCAGCTCGGTGGCCTTCCGCTCACGGGCCTGGGTCTCCCGCAGGGTGCGGGCCACCTGTCGGGACTCCTCACGCAGCTGACCCAGCTCCTCGCGGACGCGGGCCAACTCGTCGCGGAGCTTCTCGGCCTCGACCCGGGCCACAGCGCGGTCGTGCTCGGCCCGGGTGGCCCGCTGCTCGGCCTCGCGGACCAACTCGGCGACGACGGCGCTGTCCGCCTCGGCGCGCACGGCCGCGCCGCTGGCGTCGATCAGCTCCCGCCAGCCGCGGGGCCGGGCCAGGTAGGCCAGCGCGGCCACCTCGACCGGGTCGGCGGCGGCCGGCGCGGTGCCCTCGACCACTGCCGCGCCGAGGTCACCGGCGTCGGACAGGACCCGCGCGGTGACCCGCTGCCGGAACAGCGGGTCGGCGGTGAGCTGGGCGGCGATGACCGGCGCGCCGAGCCGGGCGCGGCGGTTGGGGGCGAACTTTGCCACCCGGCGCAACGGCACCGGGACCTCGTCGGTGGGGAGGGTGGGCAGCACCGCAGCGGTGAGCGTCACGATCCGCTGGCGGACCGGCTCGGGCAGGGTGGGCTCCGGCTCGGCGGTGGGGCCGTCGTCCGTTGTCGGGTCCGATGCGCCCGATGTGTCGGTGACTACGTTGTCGTCCGGGTTGCCCACAGCACCGTCGAGCGCGACCGGATCCTCCTGCGGGAGGTGGTCGTCGTAAGGCTCGGTGAGGGGCATGTGGCAAGTCTCCCACCGCGACCGGGCCCACCGCCCGGTGAGTGAGCCGATCTCTCATCCTAGCCCCATGGTGACGGATGGGACGGCTGCGACGGGAGTGTCGGACCGGGGCGCTAGCGTGCCGCCGATGGCACAGGCGGAGTACGTCCAGGAGTCACTGGCCGGTCTCGACCCGGCGGTGGGCGGGGTGGACCCGGCGCTGCCGCTCTACGCGACGACCTTCGTGGTGGTCGACCTGGAGACCACCGGCGGCGCGCCGGACGGTGGCGGCATCACCGAGATCGGCGCGGTCAAGGTGCGCGGCGGCGAGCAGTTGGGGGTGCTGGCGACCCTGGTCAACCCGGGCCAGCCGATTCCGCCGTTCATCACGGTGCTGACCGGCATCACCCAGGCCATGCTGGTGCCGGCGCCACCGATCGAGCAGGTGCTGCCGAGCTTCCTGGAGTTCATCGACGACGCGGTGCTGGTGGCCCACAACGCCCCGTACGACGTGGGCTTCCTCAAGGCCGCCTGCGCCAAGCACGGCTACCGCTGGCCCAACCCCCGGGTCCTGGACACGGCGGCGCTCGCCCGCCGGGTGCTGACCCGCGACGAGGTGCCCAACCGCAAGCTGGGCACCCTGGCCGCCTACTTCCGCACCGCCACCCAGCCCACCCACCGGGCGTTGGACGACGCGAAGGCCACCGTCGACGTGCTGCACGGGCTGATCGGCCGGCTCGGCGGGCACCGGGTGGACACCGTCGGCGACGCCATCGAGTTCGCCCGCGCGGTCACCCCTACCCAGCGCCGCAAACGGCACCTGGCCGAGGGGTTGCCCAAGGTCCCCGGGGTCTACATCTTCCGGGCCGCCGACGACCGGCCGCTCTACGTGGGCACCTCGGTCGACATCGCCACCCGGGTGCGCAGCTACTTCACCGCCGGCGAGAAGCGTGCCCGGATCTCCGAGATGCTGGGCGCGGCCGAGCGGGTCGAGGCGGTGGAGTGCGCCCACTCGTTGGAGGCGGAGGTCCGCGAGCTGCGGTTGATCGCGGCGCACGCCCCGCCGTACAACCGCCGGTCCAAATACCCGGAACGGATGCTCTGGCTCAAGCTGACCGACGGTCCGTACCCTCGGCTGTCGATCGTCCGCGACCTCTCCCCCACCGACACCGCGTACCTCGGGCCGTTCACCTCCCGGCGGGCCGCCGAGCTGGCCGCCGCCGGTTTCCACGACGCGGTGCCGCTGCGCCAGTGCACCCACCGGCTCTCGCTGCGCACCGTCACGCCGGCCTGCGCGCTGGCCGAGCTGGGTCGCTGCCCGGCACCCTGCGAACACAAGATCACCCCGGAGGAGTACGACGACAGCGCCGCCGCGCCCTTCCGTACCGCGACGGCCAGCGACCCCCAGCCGGTGGTGGACGCGCTGCTCGCGCGGATCGACGTGCTCTCCCGCGACCAGCGCTACGAGGAGGCAGCTGTGGTGCGGTCCCGGCTGGCCGCCGTGCTGCGGGCCACAGTGCGGATGCAGCGGCTGGCCGCGCTGACCGGGATCGTCGAGTTGGCCGCGGCCCGGCCGGCCGCCCGGGGCGGCTGGGAGTTGGCGCTGGTCCGGCACGGCAGACTGGCCGGCGCGGGGGTGTCCCCGCCGGGCGTTCACCCGCGTCCCACGTTGACAGCGATCCGGGCCACCGCCGAGACGGTGTCGGGCGGGCACGGGCCGGTGCCGGCCGCGACCGCCGAGGAGTCGGAGCGGATCCTGTCCTGGTTGGAGCGACCGGAGACCCGACTCGTCGAGTTGTCCTCCGGTTGGTCGTCTCCGGCGAGTGGCGCGGGCCGGTTCCGTGACCTACTGGCGAAGGCCGAAGGCGGCGCGTCCCACCAACTCTCGACCGAACGCTCATGACCAACTGACCGATCGGACTACGTCGACTCGCTTAGGCTGTTAGAGAAGTGCAGTCCTGCCCGATTCGTGGGCCTGCTCCCCCGCCGGGTCCCGGCGATGTGGAGCCGGGGTGAGGAGGTGTCCCTCGTGGACGTCGACGCCGGACACGGCGCCGCCCTGGGGGGCGCCCTGCCGACACAGCCGGGTGAGCTGCCGCTCGCCCGCCGGCTGCGGTCGCTGCTCAGCTGGCCGACCACCGACTCGGACCCGGTCACCCAGCTGGTCCGCACCCACCGGGGCATCCATGCCGGCACCGACCCCGCGGTGCTGCGCCGTGCCTACACGATCGCCGAGAACATGCACCGCGGGCAGTTCCGCAAGAGCGGGGAACCGTACATCACCCATCCCCTCGCGGTGGCGCAGATCTGCGCCGAGCTGGGGATGGACACCACCACCCTGGTCGCGGCGCTGCTGCACGACACCGTGGAGGACACCCGCTACACGCTCCAGGCGCTCTCCGAGGACTTCGGCGGCGAGGTGGCCCACCTGGTCGACGGGGTGACCAAGTTCGACAAGGCGTTCTACGGCAAGGCCGCCGAGGCGGAGACGGTCCGCAAGATGATCGTCGCGGCCGCCAAGGACGTGCGCGTGCTGATCATCAAGCTGGCTGACCGGCTGCACAACATGCGCACGCTCGGGGTGCGCTCCGCGTCGTCGCGGGAACGGATCGCCCGCAAGACCCAGGAGGTGCTGGTCCCGCTCTGTGACCGGCTGGGCATCCAGACCCTCAAACGCGAGCTGGACGACGTGGTGCTGCTGCACCTTGAGCCCGACGAGCACGCCCGGCTGGCCCGGCACGTGCACGATCGGCCCGGCTGGGATTCGTACCTCGACTCGGTGGTCACCCGGGCCCGGGTGGCGCTGCGCCGCAGCCGGGTCGACGCCGAGGTGAGCCCCCGTCCCCGGCACCTCTACTCGATCTGGAAGGACACCATCGCCGGCGGCCACACGGCTCCGTACGACCTGCCCCGCATCGTGGTGGTGGTCGACGGCCCGGCCACCGACTGTTACGCCGCGCTGGGCGCGATCCACGGCACCTGGCGACCGGTGCCCGGCCGTTTCAAGGACTTCATCGCCTCGCCGAAGAACAACCTCTACCGTTCGCTGCACACCAGCGTCTGCGGCCCCCAGGACCGCACAGTGGAGGTGCTGATCCGCACCGAGGAGATGCACCGCTCGGCCGAGTACGGCATTGCCGCCGACTTCCGTTTCCCCAGCTCCGGCAGCAGCACCGCCGCGGCCCGTGCCGAACAGTTGGACTGGCTGCGCCGGGTGCTCGACTGGGAGCCGGACGCCGCCGACCCGGCACAGTTCTACGAGTCGCTGCGCTGCGACCTGGCCGAGGGGCAGATCCAGGTCTTCGCGGACGGCCGGCAGGTAGTGCTGCCGGCCGGTGCCACGCCCGTCGACCTCGCCTACGAGCTGGGCAACGACCGGGGCGACCACTGCCTCGCCGCCCGCATCAACGGTCGGCTGGCCCCGCTCAGTTCGGAGCTGGACGAGGGCGACGTGGTGGAGATCTTCACCGAGAACGACGGCGACAACGGCTTCGAGGCCGGTGTGGCGCCGCGCGGCCCCCGGCGGGAGTGGCTGACCTTCGTCAAGTCGCCGCACGCGCAGATGCAGATCAACAGGTGGTTCGCCGAGCACACCGAGCCGGGGATCACGATCAGCGACAAGGTCCGCCTCGGTCGGGCCACCATCGGGCTCGCCCTGCGTCAGCACAACCGGGGCCTCGCCAGTGACCTGCCACTGCTGCGCCTGTCCGAGGAGTTGGGTTACCCCGACCTGGAGACCTTGTTGGTAGCGGTCTTCGACCGGGCGATCGAACCGGACACCGTGGTCCGCCAGCTCATCGACCTGGTCGACCATCGACAGTGACCCGGCGGGCCCCAGCGCGACCGAAAGACATTCGCGACCACTAGCCTGGAGTCATGATCCCCCGCTCCCGCGCCACCGGTCGGGCCCTCTTCTACCAGGCCTTCTACCGACTGCCGCTGCCGGTGCGTCGACGCCTGGTCCGGCTGGCCGTGCCCAAGTACATCGTCGGCGCGGTGACCCTGGTCCGGGACATTGAGGCGACGGGCGCGGGTCGGTTGCTCATGCTGCGCCAGCCGCCCGGCAAGGGCTGGTCACTCCCCGCCGGCCTGCTCAACCGGGGTGAGTCCCCGGTGGTGGGCGCGGCCCGTGAGCTGTTCGAGGAGTCCGGGGTCCGGCTCCCCCCGTCCCGGCTGCGCCCGGCGGTGCCGAACGCGATCGTGCACGCCAAGGGCTGGGTGGACATGGTCTTCGAGGCCGAGGTGCCGGCGTCCAGCACCGAGCTGACAGTCGACGGCGCGGAGGTCTTCGAGGCCGCCTGGCACCCCCTTGACGACCTGCCCAAGCTGACCTGGCCGACGGCCCGGCTGCTCGCCTACTACGACATCGGGCCGCTGGCCGGGCAGTTCCCGCCGCCGGTGCCCGACGACACCCCGTGACCGGCGCGGCCGGTGTGCCGGCCCAGCTGTGCGCTGTGGTGCTGGCCGCCGGCGAGGGCACCCGGCTGCGCCCGCTCACCGAACGGCTGCCCAAGGCGCTCTGCCCGGTGGGCAACGTGCCCCTGCTGGATCGGGCGTTGGCGCGGCTGGCCGGCCTGGGCCTGACCGGTCCCGACCGGGTCGCGGTGAACGCCTGCTACCTCGGTGACCAGGTGGTGGCGCACGTCGGCGACCGCGCACACCTGTCGGTGGAGCCGGGCGACCCGCTGGGCACCGCGGGCGGGGTGGCCAACCTGCGGGACTGGATCGACGGGCGACCGGTGCTGGTCGGCAACGCCGACGCGTACCTCGCCGACCCGGCTGCTCCCCCGGGCCCGGACGTGGCCGCCCTGCTCGACGGCTGGGACGGGCACACCGTACGCCTGCTCGGCCAGCCCGCCGCGGACCCGACGGCGCCGGGCACCTTCGCCGGGCACTGCTTCACCGGCTTCTCGTTGCTGCCGTGGCGGCTGGTCCGGGACCTGCCTGTCGTCTTCTCGGACCTGGTACGCGCCGTGTGGCGTCCGGCCGAGGCGGCTGGCGACCTGACTGTGGTGCCCTACCCGGGCACCTTCTTCGACACCGGCACCCCGGCCGACTACCTGGCGGCCAACCTGCACTCCGCAGCCGGCGGCGTTCTCGTCGAGGAGTCCGCGACGGTGACCGGCCACTGTGTGGAGTCGGTCGTCGGCGCGGGCGCGCGGGTGGACGGTGACGTGTCCCGCACCGTGGTGTGGCCGGGCGCGACAGTACGGGCCGGCGAGCGGCTGCGGAACGTGATCCGGGCCGGGCGCGACCTGACAGTGCCCTGCCCCGCCGAGGGCTGAGCCCCGACGGCTCCCGCCTCCGGTCTCGGGCCGGAACATCTAGCATGGGCGACGACGCCGACGAACGGAGAAATGCCCCGTGATCACCGCGATCGTGCTGATCGACTGCGCCACCGATGCGATCCCCGAGGTGGCGGAGAACCTGGCCAACCTTCCCGGCGTCAGCGAGGTCTACTCGGTGGCCGGGCACGTCGACCTCATCGCCATCGTCCGGGTCCGCGAGTTCGACCAGATCGCCCAGGTCATCGCGGGCAGCATCTCCAAGGTCCCGGGAGTGCTCAACACCGAGTCGCACATCGCCTTCCGGGCGTACTCCCAGCACGACCTGGAGGAGGCGTTCGCGATCGGTCTGGCCAGCTCCGACTGACCCGCTCGCCGTTTCGGGTCCGCGCCGGCCGTATGGCGGCGCGTAGCGCGCACAGGGCGGCCGGCCCACCCCGAGGGTGGACCGGCCGTCTGCTGTGGCTACGTCAGCTCTCGCTGGGAGCCGGTACCTCGGTGCTGCCGCCGCCCGGAGCCGGCGACTCGGTGCCGCTGCCGCCCGGAGCCGGCGACTCGGTGACAGTGCCGCCCGGAGCCGGGGACTCAGTGCCGGTGCCGCCCGGGCTGGGCGTACCGCTGGCGCTGGTCTGCGGAACCGGGATGCCAAGCTTGTTGGCGAGCGCCACCAACTCGTCGTAGTGCGTCTGCAGCGTCGGAAGCGCCGTCTGCGCCAACTGGACCACCGACTGCTCGGAGCCCTGCGAGATCTCCGTCTGGGTGGCCTGGATGGCCTGGACGTGGCCAGCCAGCTCACTGGTCACCCAGAGCCTGTCGAACTCCGCGCCGCTGGCGTTGTTCAGCTTGTCGATGACCGCCTGCTGATCGGCGCTGGGCTCGTTCGGCAGTTCCACCCCGAGCTGCGACGCGGTCTGCTGCACCGTCTGGTCCAGCTGGGTGTGGTCGGTCTTCAGCATCGCGCCCAGGTCCTTGACCCCCTGGTCCTGGCCCTTCTGCTGAGCCAGGTCACCAGCGGTGATCTCGAACAGGTTGACCTGGTGTACCGCCTGCAGGTACTGGGTGTCCTGCGTTGACGGCTGTGCCGCGGCCTGCGCGGCCGCAGCCGGCGCGACACCGACAAGTACCAGCGCGGCCAACAGGCCGAGGCGTTTGATACCCAACATGCTTCCCCCCCTTGAGACGTTGGACCGCACGGATACCCGGCTCACCGGGGTTATTCCTGCGATCGCCCGTCGCCCGGCGTCGACCGGTCCCGTCAGGGCCGTCCGACTCCTGGTCGGATGGGCCGGGGGGTGTGGATACGACGGGGCGCCCGCCGAAATCCGGCGGGCGCCCCCGTAACTGTGTGACTGGGCGGTCAGCGGCGGCTTTCGCCGCTGCCGATCTCCTCGCGCTCGGGCCGGGCCTCGACCGGCGGGTGCCCCGGCGAGACCGGTGCCTCGACCGGCTTCTCGATCGGGTAGAAGAAGCCCCGGATGGCCGGGCCGAGGGCCCCCAGCCGGTTCATCTTCTTGGGTACGACCCAGCCGACGTAGTCCAGCTGGCCGTGACCGTCCGCGTGCCCGTTGGACGCGCTGAGCGGCTGGTGCACCTCGACGAACCGGCCGTCCGGCAGGCGCCGGATGATGCCGGTCTCCACGCCGTGCGCGAGCACCTCCCGGTCGTGCTGCTGCAGACCCAGGCAGAGCCGGTAGGTGACGTAGTACGCCAGCGGCGGGACCACCAGCAGGCCGATGCGGCCCGCCCAGGTCATCGCGTTCAAACTGATCTGGAACTTGTCCGCGATCACGTCGTTGGCGCCGGAGAGCGTCAGCACGATGTAGAACGAGACGGCCATGGCGCCGAGGGCGGTCCGGGCCGGAGCGTCCCGGGGACGCTCGAGCAGGTTGTGGCTCTTGCGGTCCTTGAGGTGCCGGGCTTCCAGGAACGGGTACATCGTCGACAGGCCCACCAGGATGCCGGGCAGCACTACCGTCGGCCAGAAGAGCGGCGGGATGACGTACCCGTCGCCGATCGGGATGGGGATCTCCCAGGCCGGCATGAGTCGGGTCGACCCGTCGAGGAACATGACGTACCAGTCGGGCTGGCTGGCGGCCGAGACCACCCACGCCTCGTACGGGCCGAACAGCCAGATCGGGTTGATCTGGAACAGACCGCCCATCAGCGCGATGACGCCGAAGACGACCATGAAGAAGCCGCCCTGCTTCAGCGCGTACCGCGGGAACATCCGCTCGCCGACCACGTTGTTGTTGGTCCGGCCGGGGCCGGGCCACTGGGTGTGCTTCTGCTTGAAGACCAGACCCAGGTGGACGCTGATCAGCGCGACCAGCAGACCCGGGATGAGCAGCACGTGGGCGATGAAGAACCGGCTGATGATGATCGTGCCGGGGAACTCGCCGCCGAAGACCGACGAGGTGACCCAGGAGCCGATCACCGGGATGGACAGCATGATCGCCGAGGCGATCCGCAGGCCGGTGCCGGACAGGCCGTCGTCAGGCAGCGAGTAGCCGGTGAAGCCGGCCAGGAAGCCGACCCAGAACAGCAGCGAACCGATGATCCAGTTGGTCTCGCGCGGCTTGCGGAAGGCGCCGGTGAAGAAGACCCGCAGCATGTGCACGACGATCGCGGCCATGAACAGCAGCGCCGCCCAGTGGTGCATCTGCCGCATCACCAGACCGCCGCGGACGTCGAACGAGATGTCCAGGCTGGAGGCGTACGCGGCGGACATCGGGGTGCCCTGCAACGGCGCGTAGCTGCCGTCGTAGACCACCTCGGTCATCGCCGGCTCGAAGAAGAAGGTGAGGAACACACCGGTCAGCAGCAGCACGATGAACGAGAACAGCGCGATCTCGCCGAGCAGGAAGGACCAGTGGTCCGGGAAGACCTTGTTCAGCAGCTTGCGCAGCGGGGTGGCCACCGCGAAGCGGTCGTCCACTCCCACCGCGGCCTTGCCCGGCGTCGCCGCAAGGTCAAACTTTCGACGCTTCATGGCCGCTCCCAGAAATCAGGCCCGACGGTCTCGGTGTAGTCGGACTTCGCCACGAAGAAGCCCTCGGAGTCCACCTCGATCGGCAGCTGCGGCAGCCGCCGGCTGGCGGGGCCGAAGATGGGCCGGGCGTTGTCGGTGATCAGGAACTGGGACTGGTGGCACGGGCAGAGCAGCCGGTTGGTCTGCTGCTCGTACAGGCTGGCCGGGCATCCCGCGTGCGTGCAGATCTTGGAGAACGCCGCGTAGTTGCCCCACATGTAGTCGCCGTGGCCGACCTTCTCGTTGGCCCGGCGCGACTCCTGCGCGTCCGAGTCGCGGAGGTGGATCAGCAGCGTCGGCGAGTCGGCGTGCCTGTTGCTCACACCGTGGTCGATGCCGGGGAAGACGGTCAGCTGCCCACCGGTGCTGATGTCCGCCGGGCGGATCGGCCGGCCGTCCTCGCGGACCAGGCGGATCCGCTGGCCACCCTCGGCCGCGGCGAACCCGGTGGTGAACATCTGGTTGTTCTTGTGCGGCTGCGAGATCAGACCGCCGACCAGCGGCGCCGCGGCGACCGCGGCGACCGGCGCGAGACCGGCCAGCAGCGAGATGCCGAGCAGGGGGCGACGCTTCACGCCCAACTCGTCAGCCATGTAGAGCATGGTCTGCCCGGTGATGGTGCGGCCTTCGGAGTCCACCTGACCCTCGTGCCGGTCCTGGATCGAGACCTCCTTGGGCAGCAACTTCTTGCCCCAGGTCAGGATGCCGAAGCCGACGGCGAGCAGCGCCACGCCGAGGGTGAAGCCGAGCAGCGGGGTGTAGAACTTGTCGCCGCCCCGGCCCGCCTCGTACTGCCACGGCCACCAGATGTAGATGGCCAGGAACGCGGTCGCGGCCAGGCCGGTGATCAGGAAGAAGCCGGCGACCACACGGGTCAGCCGACGCTCCGCCTTGGTGCCCGGCAGCACCTGCGGCTCGTAGTGGACGATCTCGATGTCGTCCCGACGCGCGCCCTCGCGAACGATGTCGAACCGGGTCAGCTTGGGGTCGTTCACGTCGAGCGGCTCCGGGCCCTGTGGGGCCTGGTGCTCGGTGTGGGTGCTCATGCCGTCACCTCGCTACGGGTGGCGCCGAGCGGCACCACAGCACTGAATCGGATGGCCTGCTCGATCACGACTTACCCGCAATCCACAGGCTAGCGAAGACGAGCGCCACGATGCCAACCAGGAAGATCGCCAGGCCCTCGGTGGACGGGCCGTACCGCCCGAGGTTGAACCCACCCGGGTCCTGGTCGTGCTTCAGCGTCTCCTGGATGTAGGCGATGATGTCGGCCTTCTGCTCCGGCCGGAGCTGGTTGTCGCCGAACACCGGCATGTTCTGCGGGCCGCTCAACATCGCCGCGTAGATCTGGCGGTCGGTCGCGGGGTGCAGGCTCGGGGCGAACTTGCCCGAGGAGAGCGCACCGCCGCCGCCACCGAAGGCGTGGCACTGCGAGCAGTTGATCCGGAACAGCTCACCGCCGGCGGCGATGTTGCCGTCCTCGCGGAGGTCGTCGCCCTCGGGCACGACCGGGCCGCCGCCAAGCTCCTGGATGTACTGGGCCAGCTGACGGGTCTGCTCGTCGGTGAAGAGCGGGGGCTTGCGGTGCGCCTGGGCCTCCTGGCGGGCCAGCGGCATCCGCCCGGAGCTGACCTGGAACTCGACCGATGCCGCGCCGACGCCGATCAGGCTCGGCCCGCGACCCTCGACGCCCTGGGCGTTGCGGCCGTGGCAGGTCACGCAGCTGACGTCGAACAGCGCCTTGCCCTCGGCGGCGGCGCCGGTCAGCTGCGGGTTGTCCTGTGCCTGGGCGCCCGGGGCGAAGACGGTGTACGCGCCACCGGCGAGCATCAGCGCGGCGATCAGCCGGACCGCGGCGCCCAGCCGGCGGCGGCCCCTGCTGCGCACGGCGGGCCGCTCACGCAACCGCGCGAGCAGACCGCGTCGGCGGTCGTTGTCAGAAGTCATGAGCGGTGTCCTTAACCGGTTGGACCTGTCTCAGGGGACGGAGCAGCAGCGCGGAATGTGACGCGCAAGATCACTGGAGCCAGTAGATCATGGCGTACAGCCCGATCCACACGACGTCGACGAAGTGCCAGTAGTACGACACGACGATCGCCGACGTCGCCTGCGCCGGAGTGAACCGGCCCATGGTCGTACGGACCATGAAGATGATGAAGGCGATAAGTCCACCGGTCACGTGCAGGCCGTGGAAGCCGGTGGTCAGGTAGAACACCGACCCGTACCCGTCTCCGTTGATCTTGATGCCGTCGGCGACCAGGTGCCGGTACTCGTTCAACTGGCCGAGGACGAAGATCAGACCCATCACGAAGGTGACGGTGAACCAGCGCCGCAGCGCGTGCACGTCACCCTTCTCCGCCGCGAAGACGCCGAGCTGGCACGTCACCGAGGACAGCACCAGGATCACCGTGAAGGTGGTCGCGTACGGGATGTTCAGCGCTTCGGTGTGCTTCTCCCACTGCTCCGGCGCAGCCGCGCGGATGGAGAAGTACATCGCGAACAGCGCCGCGAAGAACATGAGTTCGCTGGAGAGCCACACGATCGTCCCGACGCTGACCATGTTTGGTCGGGTCAGAGAGTGGATCCGGCTCTTGTCAATGGCTGGGGCCGCAGTCACGCCGTCATTATTGCCCCTGACCGGGGCCGCCGATCAGCGGGGTGGCAAACCTGCGCCTTCCGTGGCCCGAGCGTCAGGGTCCGGTTCGCCTGGCCTAGCCTGAAAAGCGTGCTGCACGTCGATCCGATCTTCGCCGCCACCTCGGCCCCGCCGCCGTTCACCGTCGGCGCGGTGCTGACCGAGACCAGGCTGGACAGCTGGCTGGCCCTCGGCCTGGTGCTCGCCGCCGGCCTGTACCTCTACGGGGTGTACCGGCTGCGCCTGCGCGGTGACCGCTGGCCGATCACCCGTACCGTGTTCTTCCTCGGCCCCGGCCTGGGTGGCATCGCGCTGGTCACTGTCAGCGGGCTGCACGCGTACGACACCGCGCTGCTGTCCGTGCACATGATCCAGCACATGGTGCTCTCCATGGTGGCGCCGATCTTCCTGGCGCTGGGCGCGCCGATGACCCTGGCCCTGCGGACCCTGCCGGTCGGGCCGCGCAAGCGCCTGCTCGCGATCGTGCACAGCCGCGTCGCCCGGGTTTACAGCTTCCCGCTGGTGGCGTTCGCCATCTTCGTGGTCAACCCGTTCGTGCTGTACTTCAGTGATCTGTACCGCTACACCCTCGAACACGCCTGGGCGCACGAGCTGGTGCACGCGCACTTCATCATGACCGGCTGCGTGTTCTTCTGGCCGCTGCTCGGCCTCGACCCGCTGCCCGGCCGCTGGCCGTACCCGGCGCGTGCGCTGCTGATGCTGCTCTCCGTGCCGTTCCACACAGTGCTCGGCCTCACCGTCATGCAGAGCAGCACGCTCTTCGGCGGTGACTGGTACCCGTCGCTCAACCTCGGTTGGGTCGACCCGTGGCAGGACCAGGTGGTGGCCGGCGGCATCCTCTGGGCCGGTGGCGAGTTCGTCAGTGTGACCATGCTCGCGGTGCTCGTGCTGCAGTGGGTCAAGCAGTCCGAGAGGGAGGCCCGCCGGGTGGACCGCGAACTGGACCGCCAGGAGGCCCGCGAACGCGCCGCCGACGCCGCGCCCGCCTGAGCTGCCCGGACGGTACGCCCCGACGCGTGACGCCGGGCGGGATGTCGGCTACGTCACGCCGACCGGTACGATCTGCGGGCAGCTACGAGGTGGGAGTTCCGGCATGACCGATCGTCTTTGCACCGTGTTGCTCTACAGCGACGACCCGCAGGTCCGTGATCGGATGCGGATGGCTGTCGGCACCCGGCCAGCTCCTGGTCTGCAGATCGAATTCGTCGAGGCGTCGACCTACGCGGAGACCATCCGGCTGGTCGACGACTACGAGATCGACCTGCTGCTGCTCGACGGTGAGGCGAGCCCGGGCGGCGGCATCGGCATCGCCCGCCAGGTCAAGGACGACCGGAACGACGCTCCCCCGACCTGCCTGGTGATCGCCCGCGCCGCCGACCGATGGCTCGCCGCGTACGCCGAGGTCGACGCGACGCTGGTGCACCCGCTCGACCCGGTGACCACCGGCGGCACGGTGGCCGAGCTGCTGCGGACGCACGCACCCGCCTGACGTCCCACGCTCCTCCGGCACCCCCACGGCGCCGGATCTCCTCGGCGCCGGTTCCAGCCCACCCGCACTTCGCATGCTCGGGAGGCCCGCCATGGGCGATCGGACCTGGCCGCACCTGCTCAACGCGCTGCTGCGCGGTGACGAACTCTCCACCGCCGACACCGCCTGGGCGATGGACGAGATCATGACCGGCTCGGCGAGCGCGGCGCAGATCGCCGCCTTCGCCGTGGCGCTGCGGGCCAAGGGTGAGACGCCAGCGGAGCTGGCCGGCCTGGTGGAGGCGATGCTCGGTCGCGCGGTCCCGGTGGCGCTCCCGGAGGAGCTGCGCCGTACCGCGCTCGACGTGGTCGGCACCGGCGGTGACCTCGCCCACACTGTGAACATCTCCACGATGACGGCGCTGGTGGTCGCCGGCACGGGTGTCCGTGTCGTGAAGCACGGCAACCGGGCAGCCTCCTCCCTGTGCGGCACCGCGGACCTGCTGGAGTTCCTCGGCATCCCGCTGGATCTCGGCCCGGAGCAGGTTGCCCGCTGTGTCGAGGAGGCCGGCATCGGGTTCTGCTTCGCGGCCCGCTTCCACCCCGGGATGCGCCACGCCGGCCCGGTCCGCCGCGAGGTGGGCGTGCCCACCTTCTTCAACTTCCTCGGCCCGCTGACCAACCCGGCCCGCCCCCGGGCCGGCGCGGTCGGCTGCTTCGACCTGCGGATGGCCCCGGTGATGGCCAGCGTGTTCGCGGCCCGTGGCGACTCGGCGATCGTGATGCGCGGGGAGGACGGGCTGGACGAGTTCACCACCGCCGCGCCGACCAGGATCTGGGCGGCCCAGGGCGGCACCGTACGCGAGGCTGTGCTGGACGCGACGGACCTGGGGGTACCCCGGTCCACCCTCGCTGACCTGCGGGGCGGTGACGCCGCGTACAACGCGGGCGTGGCTCGTCGCCTGCTGGCCGGCGAGACGGGCCCGGTCCGGGACGCGGTGCTGGTCAACGCGGCGGCGGCGCTGGCCACCCAGGGCCCGCTGGACGGCGACCTGACCGAGGCGCTCCGCGCCGGCCTGGCCCGTGCGGCCGAGTCGATCGACTCCGGCGCGGCCGCCGCGACCCTGGATCGCTGGATCGAGACCGCCACCGCCTGACCTCACCACCACCCGACCCGCCGGCCACCACCCGACCCGTCGGGCGGCGGCGTCTCGGCCGGTGATCGACTCGGGTTCCTTGAACCCGTGGTGTCCGGGCAGCTCGAATGCCCCGACTTCGCTGAAGTCGAGTGGATCACGCGTGAGTGCCGACCGGCGGGCGACGGTGCGCGGAGATTTGTCGGACCCGTCTGGGAAACTACAGGTGAGTAGTTCTCTGCTGCCGTCGGTGCGTCGTTGTCGCATCCGGGGGCGGTCCGCCTGGTATCCGAGAGGAGACGCCCGTGTCGCACCGCGAGCTCTACTGCGACGTCTGCGAGGGCGTGGCGCTGTTCGAGGCGCCGCCCTGCGTCGACAGCCACGACACCGACTGTCCAGAGCTGATCTGCACCGACTGCGGCGCCGCCGTGGTGGTCGGCACGTTCGCCTTCCCGGTCACCCGGTTGGCCGCCCGCCGACGCCAGCCCGCCCGCCGCGCCGCCTGACCTCAGCGCCGCCCGACGGCAGCACCGCCTCACCGCCCGCGCCGCCTGACCGCCCGCACCGCCGCGCCGCCGCACCGCCCGCGCCGCCTGACCGCCCGCACCGCCGCACCGCCTCACCGCCCCGCCGCCTAGCCGCCGCGCCGCGCCAGCCGAGCCGAGATGGCGCATGACCGAAGGCCCGCTCCCCACTCGGGGAACGGGCCTTCGTCGTGCCTGGTCGGTCGCGACGGCGACCGGATGGGTCAGTGCTCGGCGGTACGCCGGGTGCCGCTGTAGTACTCGAACAGAAGCCCACAGGCGGAGAAGACGACGGCCACCAGGCCGGCACCGATCAGCCAGTACTGCCAGAACACCAGGCCGAGCGCGGCGATCGCGGCGGCCAGCGCCAGACCGAACGGCCAGTAGCTGCCCGGGCTGAAGAAGCCGACCTCACCAGCGCCGTCGGCGATCTCGGCGTCCGGGCGGTCCTCCGGGCGCAGGTCGATGCGGCGGGAGACGAACCAGAAGAAGCCACCGCACATCGAGCAGAGCAGGAACGACAGCAGCAGGGCGACGGTGCCGACCCACTCGACGCCGCCCGACTCACCGTTCGTCCAGGCGCCGTAGAGGATGGTGGCGCCGAAGAGGAACCCGGCGATGATCAGGAAGATACGCCACTCGGTCTTCATGCGGCTGCCTCAGCTTCCCGTGCGGGCCGGAACGTCGTCCGGGTTGAAGTTGTCCTGCGTCCGCCGCGTGTCGAACGGCTGCGTGGTCGTCGCGTACGGCTGCTCACCGATCGCGGACAGCGCATCCTGGGTGGACTTGCCGCTCTGCTTGGCCGCGAGGAACTGGTCGTACTTCTCCGGCGAAACCACCCGCAGCTCGAAGTTCATGAACGCGTGGTAGCTGCCGCACAGTTCGGCGCAGCGGCCGACGTAGGCACCCTCGGCGTCCAGGCTTGAGACCTCGAACACGTTGCGGATCTTGCCCGGCATGACGTCCCGCTTGAAGAGCAGCTCCGGCACCCAGAACGAGTGGATGACGTCGCGGCTGGTCTCCTCGAACCGGATGGACCGGTTGGTCGGCAGCACCAGCACCGGGATGACCTCACTGGTGCCGAGCGTCGACGCGGTGGTGCGGGCTTCCGTGCCCTGGCCGTCCCGGTAGTTGAACTGCCAGTTCCACTTGAACGCGACGACCTCGACAGTGACGTCCGGGTTCTTCGACAACTTGTCGACGTCGGTCTGCACGATCGCCGTGTAGTAGAAGAGCACGGAGACGATCAGGATCGGCGCGATGGTGTAGAGGAACTCCATCGGCATGTTGTAGCGGGTCTGCACCGGCAGCGCGTTGCCACGCTTGCGGTAACGCACGACGCACCAGAAGATCAGGCCCCACACGAAGACGCCGACGGCGAGCGCGGCGATGCAGGAGGCGATCCACAGGTCGTACATCCGCTTGGACTCCGCCGAGATGCCGCCCTGCGGCCAGCCGAAGCCGTCGAACGTCCGACCGACGTCACAGCCCGTGAGCAGAACCAGCAACGCCACGCCACCGAGACCGAGCCCGGCCAGGCGACCAGCACCACGCCCCCGGCGTCCACCAACCCCTGGGGAAGCGCTGTGCCGTACGGCCGACGGCCGTACCTCCGAACTCCTTGCGACCACCTGGTCCTGCCTCCCTAGCGCGCCGCGGTGCGTCTTTCCTCGGCACCCGCGGCAAAGGCGTCACCGACGGTCGCAGATTACTCGACCATGACGGACTCGGCCGTGGTGGGGTCACTGTCCGACCCCCATCGGGGGGATCCTGGGCATACCGCCGCGATAGCGTCTTGGTCTGTGAAGGCGTGGAGTGAGCCGGCGTTGCGAGCCCCGCAGCCACGAACGAAGGCGGGTCTGTGAGCGCATCCCCGGTCTACCTGGACGCGGCGACCGCCGCGCCGATGCATCCGGTCGCGCGGCAGGCTCTGCTGGCCGCGCTCGACGACGGCTGGGCCGACCCGGGCAAGCTGTACACGCAGGCCCGCCGGGCCCGGCAACTGCTCGACGCCGCCCGCGAGGCCACCGCCCTGACGCTCGGCGTCCGCGCCGACGAGGTCTCTTTCACCCCCAGTGGTACGACAGCGGCCCACGGGGCGGTGCTCGGCGGCCTGAAGGGGCGACGCCGGGTCGGGTCGACGCTGGTGCACTCGGCGATCGAGCACTCGGCGGTGCTGCACGCGGCGGAGCGGCACGTCGGCGCGGGCGGGACCGCCACAGTGGTGCCGGTCGACCGGTTGGGCCGGCTGGACCTGACGGCGTGGTCGACAGCCGTTCGGGCCCCGGGGGTCGCGCTGGCCGCGCTGATCACCGCCAGTCACGAGGTGGGGACGGTGCAGCCGGTCGCCGCGGCGGCGGCGGCCTGCGCCGACGTGGGTGTGCCGCTGTACGTGGACGCGGCGCAGTCGGTGGGCCGGGTGCCACTGCCGGCCGGCTGGTCGGTGCTCACGGCGAGCGCGCACAAGTGGGGTGGGCCACCCGGCGTGGGGGTGCTGGCGGTCCGGAAGGGCGTTCGCTGGGAGTCACCCTGGCCGGCCGACGAGCGGGAGGGCGGGCGTACCCCCGGGGTGGTGAACCTGCCCGCGGTCGTGGCGGCGGCGGCGAGCCTGCGGGCGGCGGCGGCCGACGCGGCGGCCGAGGCGACCCGGTTGACCGCCCTGGTGGACCGGGTCCGGGAGCGGGTCGCGGCGGAGGTTCCCGACGTCGAGGTGGTCGGCGACCCGGTACTCCGGCTCCCCCACCTGGTCACCTTCTCCTGCCTGTACGTCGACGGGGAGGCGTTGCTGCACGCCCTGGACCGGCGGGGCTTCGCCGTGTCGTCCGGCTCGTCCTGCACGTCGTCCACGTTGCGTCCGTCGCATGTGCTGGAGGCGATGGGGGTGCTCTCGCACGGCAACGTGCGGGTCAGCCTGCACCGGGAGACGACCGAGGCGGACGTGGAGCGGTTCCTGACCGAGTTGCCGGGAATCGTCGCCGGGCTGCGCGCCGAGGCCGGGGTGGTGGGGCTGTGACGGTGCCGGACGAGGTGATCGACTGCCGGGGGCAACGCTGCCCGCTACCGGTGATCGCGGCGGCGCGACGGATGCCCGAGGTGCCGGTCGGCACTGTGGTCCGGGTGCTGGCCGACGACCCGGCGGCAGCGGTCGACATCCCCGCCTGGTGCCGGATGCGCGGCCAGGAGTTCCTCGGCTCCGTCAACGGCCCGGACGGCCCCGCCTACGACGTACGCCGCACCCACTAACCCCGCGCCCCGCCCCCTCACCCCCGCGATCTTGCAGTTTCTGCGTGGACAAAGGGGTGCAGAAGCCGCGATACGGCGACAGAAAGTGCAAGATCGCCGGGGTGGGGGCGGGGGTTACGCCGGGAGGAGGTGGGGGCGGACCTCTTCTGCCGCGGAGTCGCCGTAGGACTCGGCGAGCCGCTTGACGAACAGGTCGCGGCGGACGTCGTACTCCTGGGTGCCGACGGTCTCCAGGACCAGCGTGGCCAGCAGCGAGCCGACCTGGGCGGCGCGTTCCAGGCCGAGACCCCAGGAGAGCGCGGTGAAGAAGCCGGCCCGGAAGCCGTCGCCGACGCCGGTCGGGTCGACCGCGCGGATCTCCCGCGCGATCGGCACGTGGATCGGGTCGATGCCACGCCCGGCAATCTCCACACCGTGCTTGCCCAGCGTGGTGACCCGCACCTTGACCAGGTCCAGCAGTTGGTCGTCGCTGAGCTGCGCCTTGCTCTGCAGCAGCGACTTCTCGTAGTCGTTCGTCATCAGGTACTCGGCGCCCTCGATCAGCGCCACCACGTCCTCGCCGGGCATCCGGGCGAGCTGCTGGGACGGGTCGGCGGCGAAGGCGTACCCGCGGGTGCGGCACTCGGCCGAGTGCCGCAGCATCGCCTCGGGGTCGTTCGCGCCGACCAGCACCAGGTCCAGACCGCCGAGCCGGTCGGCGACCGGGGCCAGCTCGATGTTGCGGGCCTCGCTCATCGCACCGGCGTAGAACGACGCGATCTGGCACATGTCGGTGTCGGTGGTGCAGACGAAGCGGGCGGTGTGCGCCACCTCGCTGATGTGCACCGAGTCGCAGTCCACACCGTGGCGCTCCAGCCAGGAGCGGTAGTCGGCGAAGTCGGCGCCGACCGCGCCGAGCAGCACCGGGCGCAGCCCGAGCTGGCCCATCCCGAAGGAGATGTTCGCCGCCACGCCACCGCGGCGGAGCACCAGGTCGTCCACCAGGAAGGAGAGGGACACCTTGTGCAGTTGATCGGCGATGAGCTGGTCGGCGAAGCGGCCGGGGAAGCTCATCAGGTGATCGGTGGCGATCGAGCCGGTGACGGCGATCTTCATGTCAACCCTCGGGGTCGGGAGCAGGGCGCGGTCAGCCTACCGGGACGGCAACGCGATGGTCACCGCTCGGTCGGACAACGGCAACCAACCCGCCACGGCCCCTCCCGGACCGGTGCGACAGCCGACCGGTACGGCGATGGGGCCGTCCCGAAGAACGGCCCCATCGTCGCTGGTGTGTGGTGTGACTCAGTTGAACGAGTCACCGCAGGCGCAGGAGCTGCCCGCGTTGGGGTTGTCGATGGTGAAGCCCTGGGCGTCGATCCGGTCGGCGAAGTCGATCGTCGCGCCGGAAAGGTACGGGGCGCTCATCCGGTCGACGACGACCTCGACACCACCGAAGTCGGTCACGACGTCACCGTCGAGCGAACGCTCGTCGAAGAAGAGCTGGTACCGCAGGCCGGAGCAGCCGCCCGGCTGCACGGCGACGCGGAGCCGCAGGTCGTCGCGGCCCTCCTGCTCGATCAGGGCCTTGACCTTCTGCGCCGCGACGTCGGTGAGGACGACGGAAGTAGGGGCCTGGGCCTCGGTCGACTCGGTCTGCGCTGGCGTGGTCACGTGGAAGTCTCCCTGCGCGGTTTGGGTCCGGACGTACTGGCCAACGTCGCGCGCCGTCCAGTGATTCCCGGTTGTGGTCCTCAACCGATGGTACGCCGCCTTGGCCGAGCTCACCCGCGTGGCGTGACCCCCGCCGCAGGTCGACCCTCAGTCGACGCGGGAGCACAGGGGCTCGGGGCGCTCAGCGGCTCCACTGCCGGGCCAGCCGGGCGCCCAGCTCGCGCAACCCCTCCGCGGGCCGGCTCAGCGCCGCGTCGAGCCCGCCGCCCTCCTCGCCGCCGAAGTGCTCCACCAGGCTGTACGCGTCGGTCACCCCGGCCGAGGCGGCCTCCCGCCGGCCGGTGCTCACCTGCCCGGCCACCACCACGCAGGGCACTCCCCGATCGCGGGCGGCGCCGGCCACCCCGGCGACGACCTTGCCGCGCAGTGACTGATGGTCGAACGACCCCTCGCCGGTGATCACCAGGTCGGCGGTGTCCAGCGCGGTGTCGAGTCGGGTGGCCCGGGTGACCAGGCCGATCCCCGACTCGCAGTCGCCGCCCAGGGCGAGAAGCGCGGCACCGATGCCGCCGGCGGCCCCGCCCCCGGGCAGCGCGCCGAGCCCCGCCGGGCAGCCGGCCAGGTCCCGTTCCAGCACCGCCGCGAAACGCTCCAGGGCCGCGTCGAGCAGCAACACGTCGGCGCGGTCGGCGCCCTTCTGCGGGCCGAACACGTTGCTGGCGCCGTGCAGGCCGAGCAGTGGGTTGTCCACGTCGGTGGCCGCGACCAGCCGGACGCCGCGCAGCCGGGGCGCGCCGTCCAGCGCGTCGACCGCGGCGAGCGCCGCCCCGCCGTACGGCAGCGCGGCGCCGCCCTGGTCGAGCGGGGTCACGCCCAGCGCGGCCAGCATTCCGGCGCCGGCGTCGTTGGTGCCGGAGCCGCCCAGCCCGATCACTACCGTGCGGGCACCGCTCTCCACGGCGGCGGCCACCAACAGACCCAGCCCGTACGAGGTGGTGGTCTTCGGGTCGCGCTCGGCCGCGGAGAGCAGGTGCAGGCCGCACGCCTGCGCGCTCTCCAGGTAGGCGGTCGAGCCGTCGGCGGTGAGCAGGATCTCACCAGCCGCCGGGCGGCCCAGCGGATCGACTGTCGACACCGGCACCCGCCGGCCGCCGAGGGCCTCGGCGAGCACCTCCACGAAGCCCGGTCCGCCGTCGGCGAGGGGCCGGATCAGCAGATCGTCTCCGTCGGTGACGGTCCGCCAACCGACGGCGACGGCGGCGGCCACCTCCGGTGCGGACAGGGTGCCGGCGAACTTGTCCGGGCAGAGCAGCACGCGCATGCCGAGCAGTGTGGCAGCCCACACCGAGCGAGGCTGCGCCGCGCTCGCGCTGTGGGACCATGGGCTACGTGACTTCGACCTGGGTGGAACCCTCCAACACGGCGACGGCTCTGCTGCTGCTCGGCCGGGGCAGCGACCCCGACACCGAGCGCGGCGTCGAGTGTCCGGGCGACCTGCCGGCGCCCAGCGATCCGGATCTGGTGGCCCGCGCCACCGCCGCGAAGGCGAAGCTGGGCAGCAAGGTCTTCGTGCTGGGGCACCACTACCAGCGCGACGAGGTGATCCAGTTCGCCGACGTGACCGGCGACTCGTTCAAGCTGGCCCGGGAGGCCGCGGCCCGCCCGGACGCGGAGTACATCGTCTTCTGCGGCGTGCACTTCATGGCCGAGAGCGCCGACATCCTCACCACCGCCACCCAGCGGGTGATCCTGCCGGACCTCGCGGCGGGTTGCTCGATGGCGGACATGGCGGTGCTGGGCCAGGTCGAGGCCGCGTGGGACACGCTGACCGAGCTGGGCATCGCCAGCGACACCGTGCCGGTGACGTACATGAACTCCTCGGCCGACATCAAGGGTTTCGTGGGCCGCAACGGCGGCGTGGTCTGCACCTCGTCAAACGCCAAGCGCGCCCTGGACTGGGCCTTCGAGCAGGGGTCGAAGGTGCTCTTCCTGCCGGATCAGCACCTGGGCCGCAACACAGCGGTTCTGGAGATGGGCCTGTCGCTGGACGACTGTGTGCTCTACGACCCGCACAAGCCCGGTGGCGGGCTCACCCCGGAGCAGCTGCGCGACGCCAAGATGATCCTGTGGCGGGGGCACTGCTCGGTGCACGGCCGGTTCACCCTGGAGAGCGTCAACGACGTGCGGGAGCGGGTGCCCGGGGTCAACGTCCTGGTCCACCCGGAGTGCCGGCACGAGGTGGTCACGGCCTCCGACCACGTCGGGTCCACCGAATACATCATCAAGACCATCGAGGCGGCTCCGGCCGGCTCGGCGTGGGCGCTCGGCACCGAGCTGAACCTGGTCCGCCGGCTCGCGCTGGCGCACCCGGACAAGCAGATCATGTTCCTGGACAAGGCCGTCTGCTACTGCTCGACGATGAACCGGATCGATCTGCCGCACCTGGTCTGGGCCCTGGAGGAGCTGGTCGCGGGCCGGGTGGTCAACCAGATCACGGTGGACGCCGACACCGCGCACCACGCGCGGGTGGCGCTCGATCAGATGCTCGCGTTGCCCGGCGCGGACACTCCGCCGCCGACTGTGTCCTGATCACGATCCGTAGCGCTCTTGGTACGCAAAAGTGCCGGATCACCGATTAATGCCACACACGCCGATGTGACCGAGTCCTTTTTCGTCACCGAGGGCTATGCTGCCCAAGCGACGACACACGCGGGCCGTTTCGACATGGCCGCATCCGGGGTAGCGACAACGTTCAGGCGCCCCACCATCAACACGGCAGCACCCGACGCGCTGGAGGTTGCGTTGACCGACGACGTCCTGGTTGTGCACGGAGGTACTCCGCTCGAAGGGCGGATCCGCGTGCGCGGCGCGAAGAACCTGGTTTCGAAGGCGATGGTCGCCGCGTTGCTCGGCGACAGCCCGAGCCGACTGTTCGACGTGCCCAAGATCCGTGATGTCGAGGTGGTGCGAGGTCTGCTCGGCCTGCACGGCGTCAAGGTCACCGACGGCACCGAGGACGGCGAGCTCGTCTTCGACCCGGCGAACGTGGAGAGCGCCAGCACCGACCAGATCAACGTGCACGCCGGTTCCAGCCGGATCCCGATCCTGTTCTGCGGCCCACTGCTGCACCGCCTCGGGCACGCGTTCATCCCGGATCTGGGCGGCTGCCACATCGGCCCGCGCCCGATCGACTTCCACCTCCAGGCGCTGCGCGAGTTCGGCGCCACAGTCGAGAAGCGGCCCGAGGGGTTGCACCTGTCCGCGCCGAACGGGCTGCACGGCACGAAGTTCGCCCTGCCGTACCCGAGCGTCGGCGCCACCGAGCAGGTGCTGCTGACCGCAGTGATGGCCGAGGGCGTCACCGAGCTGCGCAACGCAGCAGTGGAGCCGGAGATCATCGACCTGATCTGCATCCTGCAGAAGATGGGCGCGATCATCAAGGTCCACACCGACCGGGTGATCGAGATTCAGGGCGTGCCCAAGCTGCACGGCTACACCCACCGGCCGATCCCGGACCGGATCGAGGCGGCGAGCTGGGCGGCCGCCGCCCTGGCCACCCGTGGTCACGTCGAGGTGCTGGGCGCGCAGCAGGCCGACATGATGACCTTCCTGAACATCTTCCGCTCGGTCGGCGGCGAGTACGAGGTCACCGACGCCCGCGCGCCGAAGCTGGGCGACCCCGGTCAGGAGGGCGGCATCCGCTTCTGGCACCCGGGTGGCGAGCTGAACGCTGTGGCGTTGGAGACCGACGTGCACCCCGGCTTCATGACCGACTGGCAGCAGCCGCTGGTCGTGGCGCTGACCCAGGCCCGCGGCCTGTCGATCGTCCACGAGACGGTCTACGAGCAGCGGCTGGGCTACACCGAGGCCCTCAACTCGATGGGCGCCAACATCCAGGTCTACCGGGACTGCCTCGGCGGCACCCCGTGCCGCTTCGGCCGGCGCAACTTCAAGCACTCCGCGGTGATCGCCGGGCCGAGCAAGCTGCACGCCGCCGACCTGGTCATCCCGGACCTGCGGGCCGGGTTCAGCCACCTGATCGCGGCGCTCGCGGCCGAGGGCACCTCCCGGGTGTACGGCGTGGATCTGATCAACCGGGGCTACGAGGACTTCGAGGCGAAGCTCGCCGACCTGGGCGCGCACGCCGAGCGCCCGTAACCTCGCTCACCCATCGTTCGGCTACGACGGCTCCAGGTCGCCCTGCGACCTGGAGCCGTCGGTCGCTGTACCGCGATGTGCAGCGGGCGCGGACCGTTGGCTACCCTTGCCGCGTGCCGTCGCTCTTTCGCCGCAAGTCCACCGACCTCGTCGACGAGGCCGTCACCTCGGTGACCCCCGAGGAGACCGCTGAGCGTTCCCGGGGTTACACCCCGGCCAAGGGTCGGGAGACGCCCAAGCGGCCGACCGTCGGCCGTCGCCCGGCCGGCCCCACCCGTCCCCTCACCAAGGAGGAGGAGCGGGAGCGTCGCCGTCAACTGCGCGCCGAGGCGGCGTCGGAGTTCCGCCGTGAGGGTGGCCCCCGCGACCGTGGCCCGGAGCGGCTGCTGGCCCGCAACGTGGTCGACTCCCGGCGTACCGTCGGCACCTGGTTCTTCGGCGGCGCGCTGATCGTGCTGGTCGGGTCGAACGCGGCAATGCCGCCGTTGGTCCGACTGATCTCCAACGTGCTCTGGGGCGCGCTGGCGCTGGGTGTGGTCGTCGACTCGGTGCTGATCTGCCGCAAGATCAGCAAGCTGGTCCGGGAGCGCTTCCCGAAGACCGACCAGCGGATGGGCTCGCTCTTCCTCTACGCGGTCATGCGGTCGATCACCTTCCGGCGGATGCGCGCTCCGGCGCCCCAGGTCAAGCTGGGCGACAAGGTCTGACCCCGGCCTCCCACGCCCTCCAAGATCCGCGCAACAACGGCGAAACTGCTGCCTCAGACATCTGCGGGGCAGCAGTTTTGCCGTAACTGCGCGGATCTTGTCGTGCGTTCATCATGCTGAACGGGTCGTTGTTCGACAGACCGAACGTGTGACCAATGGAGCGAAGGCATGCCTTCGGAACCGACTGCCCCTCTGGCCACCATCGCCGCCGCCCTGCGCCGGGAGCGGGAACGGGTCGGTATCTCGCTGACCGAGCTGGCCCGCCGAGCGGGGGTGGCCAAGTCCACCCTCTCCCAACTGGAGTCGGGCACCGGAAACCCGAGTGTGGAGACCCTCTGGGCGCTGGGCGTCGCACTCGGTGTGCCGTTCAGCCGGCTGGTGGAGCCCGTCGACGACGGCGTACGGGTCATCCGGGCCGGGGACGGGCCGCACGTCCGCTCGGAGCAGGCCGACTTCAGCGGAACACTGCTCAGCGCGGGTGCGGCGCACCTGCGCCGGGACGTCTACCTGATCACGCTTGAGCCCGGCGCGGTCCGAGCCGGGCACGGACACACCCCGCGCAGTATCGAGCACGTGGTGGTCGCTGCCGGCCGGCTGCGGGTGGGGCCCGAGGGGGCACCTGTCGAACTCGAACCGGGCGACTACGCCACGTTCCCCGGCGACGCCCCGCACCGTTACGAGGCGCTCGCTCCCGGTACGTTCGCCGTCCTCATCATGGAGCACCCCTGAACGAGGACGGCGATCCCGCCGCAGCCGGGCGGTCTTCGAGTGCGATAGGGTCGGAGGCCAGATTCGCTTATAGGACCAAATGTCCGAAACCGATGGGATAACGTTTGCGCCGGTGGGCGGCACCACAGTGGCGGTGAGCGAGCCCACGCCGTTACCCTCCATCCGCAGCTACGGCCTGCCGGAGCGGCGATCTGACCGGCACGTGCGGCCCCAGCGCGACAATTTGCAACGAGGTGACAACGCGTGAGCGAGCGGACGCGAGCCGGCCACCGGGGCGTGGCAGGCGGCGACCGGACGCCCAGCGGTCACCCGACGGCGGCTGCGGACACCTCACCCCCGGCGAGAATCGGCCCAGCGGCCGGGTGTGGCGACGGGCTCGGCGGATGAACGGCCGCTACACCGACCGGTGGTCAGACCCGAACGAACCGTCCTGGGTGGTCGAGCCGACCGCCGAGTGGCACCCCCAGTTCCCCGGCCAGCGTTACGCCGGCGACATCGGCATGCCGCACCAGCCGCCACCGCGCGGCCGCGCGACGGTGTCCGGTCGCGCCGAGGTGCCGCCGCTGGCGCCCACCCGCCCGGACGGCACCTACCTCGGCCGGTCCTGGTCCGACGAACCACCGGCGGAACAGACACCGCACGGCCGTTCCTGGGTGGACGACGAGCCGGGCGGGGCATCGGCCTACGGCCGACTCGGCAGCGACGAGCGCTCGGCGGACACGTCCGCCTACGGCCGGCCCGACAGCGCTGACTCCCGCCACTACGACCATGAGCCGTACCGTCGTCCGCTGCCCGAGCCACCCCGCCGCGACGAACGCCGCTCGCCCGAGTCGGACCGACGTACCGCCTGGTCCGACCGACGCCCCGCCGACGAGCGAGGGCCCGCGCGGGAAGCCGCCTGGCACCGGGACCAGCCCACCACCGAGCGGTACGACAGCCGCCGCCCCCGGCAGGAGCCCACCGAGCGGGATCGGGGTTACCGGGGCTCTCCGCCAGTCTCCCCCGCGCCCCGGCCCGAACCCGGCTGGGTGCCCGAGCCGGACGACACACCACGTCGGCGCGGTACACCGGAGCGAACAGCCGCCGGTTACGAGCGGCACCCGGGCGACGGGTACGGCGTCCGACCAACCCGCGACCACGACGGGCGGACCGCCGAGCCGGCCGACCCGTGGGCACCCGTGGACGGCCGCACGCGATACCGCGCCGACGGGTACCCGGACCGGGCCGCCGACGACCTGCGCCGCCCAGAGCCGCGCTACCGCCCGGACGACGGAATCGGCGCGGCGCCCTCACCGAACGGTGGACGACGGCGTCGCCCCGAGCCGGACCTGCCCGACCAGCCGCGCCTCGACGACGACCGGCGGCGGCCCGACACCGACCCGCACCGGCAGCAGCCCCGTGAGGCGGCGGCCCGCGCCGAGGCGTACCCGGACCGGCGACCCCGCGAGCAGGCCAGCCCGGACGGGTACCGCGACAACGGGTACCGCGATGACGCGTCTCGTGAGGACGCGTACCGCGAGCCCCGGCCACAGCCGGGCCAGCGGTCGGACGGCAGTCTGCCCTGGCCGGCGCCGGGTCCGGTGCGCCAGGACCGCACCTCGGACCGCACCCGGGAGCCCGGCCACCGCACCGACCCGCACCGCACCGCGGACCCACACCGCAGCCCCGACCCACACCGCAGCCCCGAGCCGCACCGCACCGCGGAGCCGTACCGCAGCGCCGACCCACACCGCAGCCCCGACCCGGGCATGCCGTCGCGGCCGGCCGCCCGACCCGACCGGCCGGCGGCCACGCCGTCCCGGCCCGAGGAGCGCCCGGCGGCCACTCCGGCACGGCAGGACGAGCGACAGGTACGCCCGGCCGCGACGGCGCCGCCCGCCTCCGGCCGCGCCATGCCGGTCTCCCCGGAGCGACCGGTGTCGCCAGCACCCGTCTCCCCCGCCTGGGACCGACCGGTGTCAGCCGCCCCGGCCACCCCGGAACGACCGGTGTCCCCAGCACCCGACTCCCCCGCCTGGGACCGACCGGTGTCAGCCGCCCCGGCCACCCCGGAACGACCGGTGTCCCCAGCACCCGACTCCCCCGCCTGGGACCGACCGGTGTCAGCCGCCCCGGCCACCCCGGAACGACCGGTGTCCCCAGCACCCGACTCCCCCGCCGCGCGCGGCTGGGACCGACCGGTGTCGGCAGTCCCGGTCTCTCCCGCCTCCGATCGGCCCGTCTCGGGGCCACCCGCCGCGCGTCTGCGGTTGGAATACCTGCCCGCGCCGGTGGACCCACCCGGCGCCGACGAGCGCCCGGACGCCCCGCCAGCATCGGGACGCCGGCCGCTGGCCGAACCGCCACCGGCATCCAGGGCGCATCCCGCCCCGCCGCCGCGTTATCCAGGCCCGGACACCAGTGACCGTCCAGCGGACCAGCGGCGCGGCGAGGAGCCGGGCCCGGACCGCCGTCGGATCGGCGACCCGTTGGCCGGCACCCCACCGACCGACCGCCGCCCGTCCTCCCCGGACCGCCCGCCCGCGGCCGAGCGGC
Organism: Micromonospora alfalfae; assembly: GCF_022230925.1. Taxonomy (GTDB): domain Bacteria; phylum Actinomycetota; class Actinomycetes; order Mycobacteriales; family Micromonosporaceae; genus Micromonospora; species Micromonospora alfalfae. The sequence goes on from NZ_JAKKFH010000006.1 coordinate 202,265, forward strand.
CGCACCCCGCCGATCGCCGAGTCGTGCCGGATCGACCGGCCGCGCAGCAGCGCCCGTACTCGCCGGAGCGACTGGCACCCACGGCGGACGCCCGCCCGTCGGCGGCCCCGCCACCCACCTGGCAGGCACCGCAGCCACCGACGACCCGATCCGACCCGACCCCGGCAGCCCCGGCTCCGGCAGACCCGCAGCCACCGGCGGCGGAGGTCGCGCCGGTGCTTCCGCCGGCCCCCGGTACGCCGCGCCGCTACGTGCCCCCGCCGCCCTCCGAAGAGCCGGTGGCCCCCGTTCGCGAGCCGGACGGCGTCCCGGGTACCCGCGGGCCGGAAGCGTGGTTCAGCCCCGCTCAGCCCGCCGAATCCGACCAGGCCGAGCCGGCCACGGACCGGCGGTCGTTCGACCCGGTCGACGACGAGTCGACGGCCGGTGACCCCGACCTCTCCGCGACACCGGTCGCGCAGACGTCGACGCCGGCAGCCGACACCCACCTCGACGTGGCCGACGAGCACGCCGGCGGGTCGACATCAGACGACGCATTCGACCCGGTCTCCGCGCCGCCCGCCCACCCGCTCTCCGGCGACCGTCGACTGGGGGCGGCCGACCCTGACGACGAGCCGCGGCCCGGTTTCGACACGGGAACGGTGGACGGCGACCAGCCCGTTCCCGGCGCACCTGTCGTCGCGATGCCCCACCAGCGGACCGAAGCCGAGGTCGACCGGCAGTCCTTCACCGCTTCGCCCAGCGAGGACACCGATCCGGTCGAGCACGACCCGACGGACGAACTCGCAGCACCCGACGAGCCGACGGAAGCGATCGACGATCCGAGCGCGAGCCCGGCGGATGGCTCGCGAATCGACGAGTGGCGGGACGACGCGACGCTGCATGTCACGGCCGTGGACGACACGAGCCCGCCCATCTCGGCACCACCGGTCTCCGCACCGTCGGTCTCCGCACCGCCGGTCTCCGCACCGCCCGCCTCGTTCACGCCCGTCTCCGCTCCTCCGGCATCGCCGGTATCGGCCCCGCCCGCAGCGCCCGTCTCCGCGTCACCGGCACCGACCGCAGCACCAGTGTCCGCGCCACCCGCCGCAGCGCAGCCGTACTCCGTAGCGCCCGTCTCCGCGCCACCCGCGCCGGCACAGCCGTACTCCGCAGCACCGGTCTCCGCACCGCCAGCGGCCGCAGCAGTGCCCGTCTCCGCGCCGCCTGCCGCCACGCCCATGACGGCGCCACCGGCCTCGACACCACCGCCGGCCGCGGTGCCCGTATCCGGGCCGCCGGCGTCGGTGGTGCCGACGTCCGGGCCACCCGCCTCGGCCGTACCCGGCCCGAGGAGCGGCTCGGACGGGGAGAACGAGCAGGTGTCCGCGCCACCCGACGAGGCGCCATCCGACGAGGCGCCATCCGACGAGGCGCCATCCGGCGAAGCGCCGCCGGTGGTGACCCGCCCGTCGCTGGCCGACCCGGGCGACCCGGAGCAGGTGCTGGCCGCGTACCGGTGGCGGTTGGACCCGGTCACCCTGCGCGAGGAGTTGACGGAGCCGGACGACCTGCGGGCCATCCGGCGGCGGCTGACCGAGAAGTTGGGCTCGGCGGTCGACAACCGTGCCCGGGCCCGGCTGCTCAGCCTGCGGGCGGTGGCCTCGCGGATTCTCGGCGACCTGGACGACGCGCTGGCCGACGGTCGGCTCGCCCTCACCTACGCCGAAGCCACCGGCGAGCTGCGCCGGACCGCGCTGGCCCAGGCCCGGCTGGCCCACGTGCTGCGCTGGCGCGGCGACTTCGCCGAGGCCGATCAGCTCTTCGCCCAGGCCAACTCGGTCGAGTTGCCCGACCGGCTACGGGCCGCGCTGCACGAGCACGCCGGGCGGTCGTGTTACGACCAGGGGCGGCTCATGGAGGCCTGCGAGCATTTCGAGAAGGCACTCGACCTGCGCGGCGCGGGCGACGCCGAACTGCTGGACCGGGTCCGGGTCGCCCTCGACGCGGTCACCGTCCGGGCCGAGGCGGATGGCTTCGGGGCGTACCCCCGGGGTCGAGACGAGGTGCTCGACCGGGACCGACCCCCGTTGCCGGACCAGGACGGGCCGCTGTGGGGTTACACCAGCCAGGACGGCGACGTTGTCGTCCCCGCCCGGTACGCCGAGGCGCAGCCCTTCCACGACGGGTTGGCCTGGGTCCGCCGGCCGGACACCGACCGCTGGTCGCTGATCAACCTGCTCGGTACGACGGTGATCCCGCCGTCCTTCCGGGCCGCGCAGCCGTTCAGCGACGGCCTGGCCTGGGTGGTCGGCGACGGTGGTTGGACGGCGATCGACGCGACCGGGGCGGTGCAGGTCGCGCCCAACTTCGCCGAGGTACGACCGTTCCGTCGTGGGCTGGCAGCGGTGCGGCGCGAGGGGTGGGGGGCTGTCGACCGGACCGGTCGGGTCATCGTGCCCACCCGCTACCACGGCTTCGTCACCGAGTTGGCCGACGGCCAGCAGATCGACGGATTCACCGACGAGGGGCTCGCCGTGGTCGACGTGGCGGGTCGGCGGGGCGTGGTGGACCGCACCGGCACGGTGCTGGTCCCGCCGGCGCACCCGATGCTGGTCATCCACCCGGTGGCGTTCCTGGTCGAGAGCGACAGCGGGCGGTGGGGCGCGCTGGACCGGCGCGGCGTGCCGCTCATCGACCCGGTGCACCGCGATCGCGCCGAGGTGATGGAGGAGATCGACCGGCTACTCACCGACGCCAACCCGGTGCTCTGAGGCACCGGTCGCCACTGGTGATCCACTGGAGCTACTGTCGGTGCATGGAATTCCGACACCTGGGCCGTTCCGGCCTGATGGTCAGCGAGATCTCGTACGGCAACTGGATCACCCACGGTTCGCAGGTCGAGGAGGACGCCGCGTTCGCCTGCGTCCGCGCCGCTCTCGACGCGGGGATCACGACCTTCGACACCGCCGACGTGTACGCCGGCACCCGGGCCGAGGACGTGCTCGGCCGGGCGTTGCAGAACGAGCGCCGTGAGGGCCTGGAGATCTTCACCAAGGTCTACTGGCCGACCGGGCCCGGCCGCAACGACCGTGGCCTGTCCCGCAAGCACATCATGGAGTCGATCAACGGCTCGCTGCGCCGACTGCGCACCGACTACGTGGACCTCTACCAGGCCCACCGCTACGACAGCAGCACCCCGCTGGAAGAGACGATGGAGGCGTTCGCCGACGTCGTCCACTCCGGCAAGGCGCACTACATCGGCGTCTCCGAGTGGACCGCCGCCCAGCTGCGCGCCGCCCACCCGCTCGCCCGGGAGCTGCACATCCCGCTGGTCTCCAACCAGCCGCAGTACTCGCTGCTCTGGCGGGTCATCGAGACCGAGGTCGTGCCGGCCAGCGAGGAGCTGGGCATCGGGCAGATCGTCTGGTCACCGATGGCGCAGGGCGTGCTCTCCGGCAAGTACCTGCCGGGCCAGCCGCCACCGGCCGGTTCCCGCGCCACCGACGAGAAGTCGGGTGCGGGCTTCATCTCCCGGTTCATGAACGACGACGTGCTGACCCGGGTTCAGCAGCTCAAGCCCCTCGCCGAGCAGGCCGGGCTCAGCATGGCCCAGCTCGCCGTGGCGTGGGTGCTGCAGAACCCGAACGTCTCGTCGGCGATCATCGGCGCGTCCCGCCCCGAGCAGGTGCACGACAACGTGAAGGCGGCCGGGGTGAAGCTCGACGCCGACCTGCTCAAGGCGATCGACGACATCGTCGGCCCGATCGTCGAGCGGGACCCGGCGAAGACCGAGTCCCCCGCGCAGCGTCCCTGACGCCGTTCCGGCCCGGCCGGCGCGAAACCCTCGCGCCGACCGGGCCGGGTCAGCAATCAGCCCCGCCCGATCAGCCCCGCCAGAAGCGGATCAGCTCCAGGCCGGTGGCGTAGAGCCACGACGGCAGACCGAGCAGGTCACCGACCGCGAAGACCGCGTCGAAGAACCAGCCGCCGATGCGCGGGTTCCACAGCAGCGCGAAGAGCAGGATGAAGCCGTACGGCGCGAACAGGTCGTACATCTTGCGCCACTGCGGGTTGAGCCACGGCTGGATCATGTTGCCGCCGTCCAGGCCGGGCACCGGCAGCAGGTTCAGCACACTGGCGGTGAGCTGGAGGAAGGCGAGCAACGCCACCCCGGCCCAGAACTCCACCGGACCACCCGACTGGGTGCCGAGCCGTACCGCCGCCACCAGCACCAACGTGAACAGCACGTTTGTCGCCGGGCCGGCGAGGCTGACCAGGGTGTGCCGCAGTCGACCCGGGATGGCGTGCCGGTCCACCCAGACCGCGCCACCCGGCAGGCCGATGCCACCGAGCAGCACCACCGCCACCGGCAGCACTATCGACAGCAACGGGTGGGTGTACTTCAACGGGTTGAGCGTCAGGTAGCCACGATGGGCGATGTCCCGGTCGCCGGCCCGGTAGGCCACCACCGCGTGGGCGTACTCGTGCAGGCAGAGCGACACCAGCCAGCCGGACACCACGAAGAGGAACACGTTGAACCGGACGCTGCCGTACCCGTTCCAGGTCAGCACCCCGCTGACCGCGAAGAGCGCGACCAGGCCGAGGAAGACCGGGCTGGGCCGGAACGCCGCCTTGGGCACGCCGAGGACCAGCCCGTCACCCGGGCGGTCGTAGGCCATCACTCGGCCGTGGGCAGCAGGCTCATCCGGTACTCCACCCGGTCGTCCTCCACGAGCGCGACCGAGGTGACGCCGGACGCCGCGAGCTCCCGCCAGGTCTGACCGATCCAGGATTCGGCGTCGGCCTGGCTGCCGAACGACTCCGCCGGTCCCTCGACCGTCTGGCCGTCCGTGCCCTCGTACCGCCAGCTCCACGCCATGCCGCGTCTCCCCTCGCCGCTGAAGTCCCCGTGGGACGAACCCTCGCCAGCGTAGTCGGCCCGGCGCGCAACGGCCGCTCGCTCGCCCCGGCGGGACCCACGGGGTGGATCAATCCGATCGACGCCGGCCGGTACGGTGGCTCGGTGCTGACACGGGGAGTGCTGCTCGGCGACCGGTACCGGCTGGGCGAGCGGGTGGCGACGGGCGGGATGGGCGCGGTCTGGCGCGGCACTGACGTGCTGCTGGAACGCGAGGTCGCCGTGAAGGTGCTGTTGCCGTCGCTGGTCGCCGATCCGGAGTTCACCGCCCGGTTCCGGGCCGAGGCGCGGATGCTGGCCGCGCTGCGGCACCCCGGCGTGGTGCCGGTGCACGACGTGGGGCAGGCGGCGCTCGACGACGGCAGCCAGGTCGACTACCTGGTGATGGAGTACGTCGAGGGCGAGCCGTTGTCCGCCCGGGTGCGCACGGTGGGGCGGCTGGATCCGGCCACCACGATGTCGGTGCTGGCCCAGGCCGCCGACGCGCTGCACACCGCCCATCTCGCCGGCATCGTGCACCGCGACGTGAAGCCGGGCAACCTGCTGGTCAAGGGCGACGGCACCGTGGTGCTGGTCGACTTCGGCATCGCCCGGTCCCGCAACATGGCCGGGCTCACCGCCGCGAACATGGTGCTCGGCACCGCCTCGTACATGTCTCCCGAGCAGGCCACCGGGCAGCCCGTCTCGGCCGCCACCGACATCTACGCGCTCGGCGCGGTCGCGTACTTCTGTCTTGCCGGGCAGCCGCCCTTCCACGGTGACAACCCCCTCGCGGTGGCGCTGCGGCACGCCCAGGAGGACCCGGCGGCGCTGCCGGCGGACACCCCACCGGCGGTTGCCGCCGTGGTGTCCCGCGCGCTGGCCAAGCGTCCGGAGGACCGGTTCGGCAGCGCCGCTGAGCTGGCCGCTGCCGCCGCCGATGCCCGGGACGCGACACTGGCCAGCATTCCGGTCTCGGCCCGCCCACCGTGGGCGCTGGCCGTGCCCGCTCCCGGGACGCCGTCGCCTCTTCCGGTCACCCCAGCCGCCACGCCGCCCGCACCGACCCCCGCGCCACCTGTCGCACCGACGCCGTTGGCCGGGCCGACGCCGGCCGGGCAGCCCGCGCCGGTCGGGGGCGCCGTGCCCAGGCCGGCAGGCTTCGCGGCCTCACCGGTGACCGGGCCAGGCTCGACCCGGGAGGAGGTGTTCCGGAAGGGGTCGTCCGGCCGGCGCCGGCAACTGCTGATCGGGGTCGGCGCGGTCGCTCTCGTGGCGCTGATCGCCGTGGCCGTGGCGGCCCTGCGGCCCAACGGGGAGCCGGGTGGGGCGGACCGTCCGCCCGCGCTGGCCGGCGAATCGGCGGCGGCACCGAACGGCGGTGCGCTCGACGACGGAGGTGCGAGCCCCTCGGGACCCGCGCCCAGCGGCACCCCGGGCGCCAGCCGCACCGCGTCCGCCGCGCCGACCGGCTCGGTCGCAGGGACCGACGCGCCAAGCGCCGCCGCAGACGCGCGCACCGCGACGCCGGGCAACACACCGACCGGTACGGCCAGCAGCCGACCGACGCCCAGCCGCACCCCGTCCAGCCGGCCCAACCCGTACACCGCCGCGCAGGCGTGCGGCAGCGGCTACCAGGTGATCGACTCGGCGACGCTGACCGGCGGGGACGGGCAGCGCAAGGGTCGGGTCTTCCTGCTGTACCACTCGGGCACCGGCACCAACTGCGTGGTCACCCTCAAGGACAGCGCGGTGGGCGCGAAGTCGGCCGCCTCGGCGTACCTGGAGGTGCAGGGGCGCACACGCAGCACCGACAGCGGGTCCTTCGACTACTACGCCGGACCGGTGAAGGCGGTCGCCGCCGGGACGTGCGTCAAGTGGGGCGGCTCCACCGGCGGGGTCAGCTACGGCAGCGGGTTCGAACACTGCGACTGAGCACCGGTAAGCACCCGGGCCCGCAGGCGCGGCATCGAGGGGTTGTCCGCCTGCCTACTTGTCGCTGACGTAGGTGCCGCGCTGGGGAACGGTCATCACCAGTCCGCGCTCCCGGAGCAGGCGCACCGCCGCCCGGACCGTTCCACGCGCCACGCCGTACTCCTGCTGGAGCGTCGACTCACTCGGGATCGGCCGCCGGGGAGGCAGCTCTCCGTCCTCGATCCGTTTGGCGATCACGTCTGCGAGTTGGACGTAAATCGGCGTCGGAGACAGCGGGTCGATCATGGACGCAAACATAGGAGACGTTCATAGACGTCTAGTCTTTCGGTACGTCTATAGACGTACACAGACGTACACAACTACGGTTGGTTGCGGATGAGCGACCGACCGTAGGAGTTCGAGTGCGGAGAGTTTGGTTCGACGACTACCTCCTCTCAGCGGCATTGACGCTGGCGCGCCGCCACCGGCCGGTCTGGTCGTGGATCCGGTGGCGGAACGTCTGCCGCTGCGGCGCGGAGCTACCCTGCCGATCCCGCCACCGCATCCCGATCAACCGGGGGCACCGGCCGGGTGAGCGCCGATGACGCGGCATGGACCGGTCCTGCCCCTGTGGCTCTGCGAGACGTGTGGCAAGCCGTGGCCCTGCGTCACCCGCCGGGAAGAACTGTTGGGCGAGTACGCCGACGCCTCGTTCACGCTGGCCGTCTACATGGGCACCTATCTGGTCTCCGCCGAGCAGGACCTGAGTTGGGCTCAGCCAGACGGGCTCCGCCGCCGCTTCCTCGGGTGGGTGCCGTGACCACGCTCCACCCCGGCGACATCGTCCGCATCGGGTTGGCGTGCTCGGTGCAGTTCACCGGGGACCGGGTGCTGCGGCTTCGACTCGTGGCTGTCGGGGAGCCCGACCCGTACAACGACTGGATCTGGTTGACGGGCTACGTCCTCGGCCCGAAGGGCAACGCCACCGACAAGCGCGAGGTCTATGTCCAGCGCGCCGGAGTCGTGGTCGTGGAAGGGGTTCCCCGACCAACTCTCTCGACGCGGAATCCGCACGCCCAACCTCACCCCAGGCGCACCCGGGTACGGACGGTCTGAGGTGCGCGTGGCTCGGTGCCGCGCCGACGGTTGGGAACATCGGCCCGCGACGGACGCAGGACGAACTTTCGATCTTCGGTTGGGCTGGGGCGAGGTGCCCGGGTCCAAGGCGGGAGAACTAAGGTACGGGCATGTCCGTAGACGGGTGGAACACGGTCCTGGTGCTCGGCGGTATCCGGTCCGGCAAGTCCGAGTTCGCCGAGTCCCTGGTCACCGACGCGCCGGTGGTCCGCTACGTCGCCACCGCGCCCGAGGGCGACCCGGAGGACACCGAGTGGGCGACCCGGCTGGCAGCGCACCGCGCCCGACGGCCGGGCAGCTGGACCACCGAGGAGACCACCGAGGACCCGCGCCGGCTGGCCGACGTGCTCGAGTCCGCCGAGCCCAACGAGATGCTGCTCGTCGACGACCTGGGCGGCTGGGTGACGGTGCTGCTCGACCCGGACCACCAGCCCGCCGACGACGTGGCGACCATCGCCGAGCTGGCCGAGGCGATCCGCGGGTGTGCCGCCCGGGTGGTGCTGGTGAGCCCCGAGGTGGGGCTGTCGCTGGTGCCGACCACCCCGCTGGGCCGGGCGTTCACCGACGCGCTGGGCGCTGCGAACCGCGCGGTCGCCGACGCCTGCGACGCTGTCGTACTGGTCGTCGCCGGTCAGCCGGTCTGGCTCAAGCCGGCCGTCACCTCGACCGAGCGGTCCGCTCCCGCCACCGTGACCGCGCCGACGGCCGCCGCCACCGCACCGGTCGTGGCGAGCCTGGCCGACACCGAGCCCACCCCCGAGGTGCAGCTGCCCGACGTGCTGACCCCCACGCCGCCGGCCGCCCCGACCGCGGAGTCGGGCAACCCGTGGGCGGCGCCGACCATGGCGCTGCCGATGGTGTCCACCGGGCTTGTCATCCAGCCCGGCATGGAACTGCCGATGCCCGACGAGTACGCCGGCCCGCAGGCTGTCGACCGGTTGGCCACGCTTGACGTACCGGGTGCCGGGTTGGGCGTGCTGGACCGGGTGGTGGGCTTCGCCGCCGCCACCCAGGGCACCTCGACCCCTGTCGCCTGGGGCTCGGTGCGGGTGCTGCTGCTGCACGGCGACCACGCCGGCGGGGCGGCGGCCGGCACCGTCGCCGGTGAGTCGGCGCGCCGCGCCGCGCAGGCCCGCGCCGGTCAGGGCGCGCTGGCACGGCTGGCCGCCGAGAGCGGCGCGAGTCTCCAGGTGGTGGACACTCCGGCCTCCGCGCCGATCGAAGACCAGCCGGCTCTCGCGCCGGAGCAGGTGGAGTCCGCGCTGCGCTACGGCTGGCGACTGGCCGAGCAGGCCGCCGACGCGGGCGTGCAACTGCTGGTGCTCGGTGCGTGCGGCGCCGGCACCGAGGCGGCGGCCGCGGCGGTGCTCGCGGCGACCGCGGGCGCGGAGCCACCCGCCGTGCTGGGCCGGGTGATCACCGACTCCGGCGAGATCGACGACGCGGCGTGGATGATCCGCTGCGCGGCGGTGCGCGACGCGCTGCACCGCACCCGGCGCTCGTCGCGCGGCGCCAAGGACATCCTGGCCGAGCTCGGCGGCGGCGACGTGGCGGTGGCCACGGGCGTGCTGCTCGGCGCCACCGCCCGCCGGGTGCCGGTGCTGCTCGACGGGCCGGTCGGGTTGGCCGCCGGCATGGTGAGCCGCGACCTGGCCGGGCAGGCCCGGCACTGGTGTCTGCTGGCCGACCACGGCGGGCACCCTGCCGTGCGGCTCGCCGCCGACGTGCTGGGTCTCACCCCGCTGCTCGACCTGCGGATGGATCTCGGCGAGGGCGCGAACGCGCTGGTCGCGCTGCCGCTGCTGCGCTCGGTGCTGGCGTTGTCCGCCGCGCTTCCGGTGCACCCGTCGCTGACCGGCACCGACGACACCGACCCGGCCGCCGACGAGCCGGAGTCCACCGACCCGAGCTACGCCGACCCGGATCTCACCGAGCCCGACCCGACCGAGCCCGACTTCGCCGAGCCGGAGCCGGCCGGACCGGGCCCGGCCAGCACCGGGGCGGACGAGCAGCCGGCGTCGAGCTGGCGTGCCGGCTGAGCCACGGCTGCTCGCCGGGGCCCGGCTCGCGGTCACCACGTTCACCACGTTGCCGGTGCGGGCCGGGCGCATCGACCGCCCGGTCGCCGGCACGGCGATGGCCCTCGCCCCGGTGGTCGGCGCGCTGCTCGGCGCCCTACTGGCCGGTGTGCTGCTGCTGGCCGGGGCGCTCGCCCCACCGCTGGTGGCGGCCGGCGTGACAGTCGGCGTCGGCGCGCTGCTCAGCCGGGGGCTGCACCTGGACGGGCTGGCCGACACAGTGGACGCGCTCGGCTCGTACCGGCGGGGCGAGGCCGCTCTGGAGATCATGAAGAAGCCGGACGTCGGCCCGTTCGGGGTGGTCGCCCTGGTGGTCGTACTCCTGGTGCAGGCGGCGGCGCTCGCCGACCTCGCCGGTCGGTCCTGGCCGGCGTGCCTCGCGGCGGTGGTCGCGGCGACCGCTGCCGGGCGGCTCGGTGTCACTGTGGCCTGCCGGCGGGGCGTGCCGGCGGCCCGACCCGACGGGCTGGGCGCGCTGGTCGCCGGCACTGTCGGCCCGGTGGCAGTGGCCGCCGGCGCGATCGCCGTCGTGCTGCTGGCGGTGCCCGCGGTGCCGGGCCGCCCATGGCAGGGGCCGCTGACCGTCGTCGCCGCGATCGCCGTCGCGCTACCGCTGCTCAACCACGTGGTACGCCGCCTCGGCGGGATCACCGGCGACGTCCTCGGCGCGACCGTCGAGGTGGTCACCACGCTGGTCTACCTGGGTCTGGTGCTGTCCGGCTGAACCGGGCCCGGCGGGCCGGGTAGCGTTCGGCTCGACAACACCGGCGCGGCCACCGGGGGAACCCACAATGCTCATCACGGACGACTTCCTGCCCGTTCCGGTGCCGGAGTCGCTCAGCGCGACCTACCTGGTGCCGATGGCGGGGCTACCGAAGGTCAGTGCGAAGACCGCGGTGGCGGCCCTGACCGGCCGGCTGGCCGAGCCGGTGCACGGGCTCGCCCGGCAGATGCTCGACAGCCCGCTGATGAGCGTCGACACCCGGCCGATCGCCGAGTTCCCCGAGCTGCCACCGGACCTGCTCACCGCGTTCGGTGCCACGAAGGAGCAGCTGGACCGGCTGGCGGCGGCGACGCACCTGGTGGTCGTACAGGCCGAGTACCGGCCCGGTTGGCCACCCGCGCACGAGTGGGCCGCCCGGGCGGTCGCGGCCGCCGTGGCGGAATCCGTCGACAGCGACGTCGTGGACGTCTTCGGCCTCCAGTTCCTCGACCCGGCGACCGCGCTGCGCTCGCTCCCCGACGAGAACGGCCGGATCCGGCTTGTCGACTGGGTGCTGGTGCCGTACTCCTCGGACACCGAGGGCCTGTGGTTCACCACGAAGGGGCTGCGCCGCTTCGGTCTCCTGGAGTTGCAGACCCAGGGGGTGCCCGACCACCTCACCCGCGCCTGGGGTGCGGTGATGACCGGGGCGGCCCGCCGACTCCTGCGGGACTGGACCGACGGGCTCACCGGCGAGGAGGTGCCGGCGTTCGTGCAGTTGCCGGTGCTGGCCACTGTCACCGGGCACGACATCGCTGTGGCGTACGGCAACCCGGAGCAGCACGGCGCCACCGCCCCGGTGCTGCTGCGCCTCGAACTGGACCCGGCGACCGACCCGGAGGCCGACTCGTTCCTCAGCCTGCGCCCGCCGGCCGGGCACCCCGGCCCGGACGGGCGCTACTACGCCGCCGCCTGCGCGACCCTGTTCTCCGGGATCCAGCCGGACGTGCGCTACGCCCGCTCCGGTGACGCGATGAGCCGTGCGGTCGCCACCGCCCGGGACGCGTTGGATGACGCGCGGGCCCGCTTCGTCGCCGGCCAGTTCCCCACCGAGTCGCAACTGGTGGTGAAGTACGGCCTGCCCGGGGACGACGGCCCGGAGTACGTCTGGGCGGGCGTCACCTCGTGGGAGACCCCGGAACGCATCGTCGGCGTGAGCGCCAGCGACGCCAACACCGACCAGAGCGTCCGCATCGGCGCCCCAGTGGTCGTGGAGACGTCCGACGTGGTCGACTGGGCCGTCCTGGACGCCACAGGCGTCATAGAAGGCGGCTGGACCCAAGCAGTCCTGGACTCAGGCGAACCCCCAACCCCCTCCCGCTAACCCCCCGGTCTCACCCACCCACCCCCACCCCCGCGTTGATCATGAAGTTATTGCCACCGCCGTCGGCGTGTCGTGGCAATAACTTCATGATCAACCAGGGCTTGGGTGGGGGGTGGGGGTGGGGTTACTTCACTGAGGGGGTTACGAAGGGGGGTTTGGTCAGGGTCAGGGGGGCTCGGCGGCCTCGGATGTCGATCTCGACCTCGTCGCCGTCGGTCAGGTTGGCGTCGGTGTCCAGCAGGGCCAGGGCGATGCCCTGCTTCCTCGTCGGGCTGAAGGTGCCGCTGGTCACGGTGCCGACCTGGGTGTCCCCCACGTGCAGGGTCATGCCGGGACGCGGGATGGCCCGGTCGACTGCCACCAGGCCGCGCAGCGTACGCCGGGGGCCGGCGGCCTTCTCGGCGAGCAGCGCGTCGCGGCCCCAGAAAGCCGGCTTGTCCCAGCCGACCGCCCAGCCGGAGCGGGCCTGCACCGGGCTGATGTCCAGGGAGAGGTCCTGCCCGTGCAGCGGGTAACCCATCTCGGTCCGCAGTGTGTCCCGGGCGGCCAGCCCGCAGGCGCGCAGCTCGAACGCCGCGCCGGCGGCGAACAGCGCATCCCACACGACGACCGCGTGCTCCGCCGGCACCACCAGCTCGTAGCCCAGCTCACCCGTGTAGCCGGTACGACAGACCGTCAGCTCCACCCCCTCGAGGCTCGAGGCGGAGAAGCTCATGTAGCCGTGTTCGGTGGGCAGGTCCAGGGCGGCCAGCAACTCGGCCGAGCGGGGGCCCTGCACGGCCAGCACCGCGTACGCCTCGTGCTCGTCGGTGACTGTCACCTGCGCGGGAGCGGCGGCGCGCAACCGGCGCACCACCTCGGCGGTGTTCGCCGCGTTCGGGATGAGGAAGACGTGGTCGTCGGCGTACAGGTAGGCGATGATGTCGTCCACCACACCGCCGGTGGCGTCGTCGCAGCAGAGCGTGTACTGCGCCCGGCCCGGGCCGATCCGGCCCAGGTCGTTGCTGAGGCAGGAGTTGACAAAGTCGGCCGCGCCGGGGCCGCTCACCCGGGCCTTGCCCAGGTGTGACACGTCGAAGACCCCGACCGCCGTACGCACCGCGGTGTGCTCCTTGAGCACTCCGCCGCCGGCGTACTCCAGGGGCATCTCCCAGCCCCCGAAGGGGGCGAACTTGGCTCCGGCGGCGGTGTGCCGCTCGTGCAGCGGGGAACGGCGCAGCCGGGTCGCGGCGGCGTCGGAGGTCACGTCGGTCATGGGTGGCAACTTACCGGGGACAACGTCGCTGGTTAGCATCGGCGGGAGCCCGCTGGCGCTGTCGGCGGGACAGCCATGACGTCCGGCGGGTAGGTTCCGCCGGAGACCTTCACCGCTGGTACGCGACGCCGCGACCGGCCCGGCCCGCCCGGAGTAGCTTCAGTGACTTCACCCCGCACCACCAACCTGAGCCTGGTCGACACCGACCCGGCCGAGCTCGCCGTCGACGCGATCGTGATCGGCGTGCACAGCCAGACCGGAGAGCAGGGCGCCACCAGCGGCCTCGCCGGCACCCTGCTGCTCGCCAGCGGCGCGGAGAGCATCGCGGCCGCGTTCGACGGCAAGCTGACCGAGACCCTCGCGCTGCTCGGCGCGACCGGCGGGCCGGGTGAGGTCATCAAGCTGGCCACCCTGGGCACCGTGACCGCCCCGCTGGTCACCGCGGTCGGGCTCGGCCCGGAGCCGTCGGGTGCCGCCCCGGCCCCGGAGACGCTGCGCCGGGCCGCCGGTGCGGCGATCCGGGCCCTGGCGGGCGCACCCACTGTCGCGCTGGCGCTGCCGCTGCCCGACGACGCGGACGCGTCGGCTGAGCTGCGCGCGATCGCCGAGGGCGCGCTGCTGGGTGGGTACCGGTTCGCCGGCTACAAGACCCGACCCCAGCCGACCCGGCGCGAGCCGGTGGCCGAGGTGCTCATCGCGGTGCCGGACGCCGGCGACGCGGGCGCCCAGGCGGAGGTCGCCCGGGCGCAGGCGGTGGCGGGCGCGGTCCGGCTCAGCCGGGACTGGGTGAACACCGCGCCGAACGAGCTGCGTCCGCCGTCGTTCGCCGACGCGGTCGCCACCGCGGCGCGCGAGGCGGGCCTCGGCGTCGAGGTGCTCGACGAGGCGGCGCTGGCCGCCGGCGGGTACGGCGGCATCGTCGCGGTCGGGCAGGGCTCTGAGGCCCCGCCGCGGCTGGTGAAGCTGACCTACACCCCGAAGGGCGGCGGCAACGGCAAGCGGGTCGCGCTGGTCGGCAAGGGCATCACCTTCGACACCGGCGGCATCTCGATCAAGCCGGCGCAGGGCATGTGGGAGATGAAGTCCGACATGGCGGGCGCCGCCGCGGTGGGCGCGGCCATGCTGGCGATCGCCGCGCTGAAGCCGACGGTGGCGGTCAGCGCGTACCTGCCGATGGCGGAGAACATGCCGTCGGGCACCAGCTACCGGCCGGGTGACGTGATCACCATGTTCAACGGCAAGCGGGTCGAGGTGCTCAACACCGACGCCGAGGGCCGGATGATCCTGGGCGACGCCATCGCCCGCGCCTGCGCGGACGGCACCGACTACCTGTTCGAGACCTCCACGCTGACCGGTGGCCAGGTGATCGCGCTGGGCAAGCGGATGGCCGGCGTGATGGGCACCCCGCAGTTGTGCGACCGGGTGAAGGTGGCCGGCGACGCCGTCGGCGAGCCGGCCTGGCCGATGCCGCTGCCCGACGACGTCCGTAAGGGCATGGAGTCGGATGTGGCGGACATCTCGCAGGTCAATGCCGGGATGGACCGGGCCGGTCACATGCTGCAGGGCGGCGTGTTCCTGCGCGAGTTCGTGGCCGACGACGTGGCCTGGGCGCACATCGACATCGCCGGGCCGGGCTACCACTCGGGCGAGCCGACCGGCTACTGGACCAAGGGCGGCACCGGCGTTCCGGTCCGCACACTGGTGCAGCTCGTCGAGGATGTCGCCGCCAACGGCTGATCGGACACGCGGAAGGGGCCCCCTGCTTCAAGGGGGCCCCTTCCGCGTTGCTCACTACCGCTCGGGGCGACGTTTGCGGCGTTCGTTGAAGTCGCGCATCCGCTGCGGGTAGCCCATCAGCCGGACGTCGTACACCGGGATGCCCATCCGGTACGCGAAGCGCCGGGCCCCGTCCGGGCCGTCGATGCGCCGACGGGTCCACTCCCCGTCGTCGGCGATCAGGATGATGGTGGTCTCCGTCACCGTCGTACGGGGTTCGATGAACGCCTCGACGCCGCGCCGACTCCGGATGAAGTTCTCCAAATGGTCCAGATCGCCGCGACTGGCAGCACGGTCATGGCTCGGCACAGCCGTCTGTTTGCGGCGCCGGAACAAGCCCACCGGATCTCTCCCCCACCGTGCGTCATCGACAACGGTGCCAAGGGTACGTGTCGATGACGTGTCGTTGGGCACCTCGGTACGCACCCTGTGCCCAGTGGTGACAAGATGACCGAGGTGGGGTGTGTCCGTGTTACACCTCTGTGACCCCCGATGCAGCGACGCGACCTGGGAGTTGGACGTGAGCGAGCCGAACGAAGCGACCTTCGACATTGTCATTCTCGGAGGTGGCAGCGGCGGCTACGCGACCGCGCTGCGCGCCGTCCAGCTGGGCCTGAAGGTCGCGCTGGTCGAGAAGGGCAAACTCGGCGGCACCTGCCTGCACAACGGCTGCATTCCGACGAAGGCCCTGCTGCACGCCGCCGAGATCGCCGACCAGGCCCGCGAGTCGGAGCAGTTCGGCGTGAAGGCCGAGCTGATCGGCATCGACATGGCCGGGGTCAACTCGTACAAGGACGGCGTGATCGCCCGCCTGTACAAGGGCCTGCAGGGCATGTTGAAGGGCAACAAGGGCATCACGATCGTCGAGGGCGCCGGCAAGCTGGTCGGCAAGAACGTGGTCGAGGTGGACGGCAAGCGTTACACCGGCCGCAACATCGTCCTGGCCTCCGGCTCGTACGCGAAGAGCCTGCCCGGCCTGGAGGTCGACGGCGAGCGGATCATCACCAGCGACCACGCCCTCACGATGGACCGGGTGCCGTCGTCGGTGATCGTGCTCGGTGGCGGCGTGATCGGCGTCGAGTTCGCCAGCGTGTGGAAGTCCTTCGGTGTGGACGTGACGATCGTCGAGGCGCTGCCCCGGCTGGTCGCCGCCGAGGACGAGGAGTCGTCCAAGGCGCTGGAGCGGGCGTTCCGCAAGCGGAAGATCAACTTCAAGGTCGGCAAGCCGTTCGAGAAGGTCGAGAAGACCGACAACGGCGTCAAGCTGACCATCCAGGGCGGCGAGACCGTCGAGGCGGAGCTGCTGCTCGTCGCCGTCGGTCGCGGCCCGAACACCGCCAACCTCGGGTACGAGGAGCAGGGCGTCAAGATGGACCGCGGCTACGTGCTGACCGACGAGCGGCTCCGCACCAGCGTGCCGAACGTCTACGCGGTCGGCGACATCGTGCCCGGCCTCCAGCTCGCACACCGGGGCTTCCAGCAGGGCATCTTCGTCGCCGAGGAGATCGCCGGGCAGACCCCCGCCGTGATCGACGAGGTCGGCATCCCGCGCGTCACCTACTGCGACCCGGAGCTGGCGTCGGTGGGCCTCACCGAGGCCAGGGCCAAGGAGCAGTACGGCGCCGACAAGGTCAAGACGTACAACTACAACCTGGGTGGCAACGGAAAGAGCCAGATCCTCAAGACCACCGGCTTCGTGAAGCTGGTTCGGGTCGAGGACGGCCCGGTGGTCGGCGTACACATGATCGGCGCCCGGGTGGGTGAGCTGATCGGTGAGGCGCAGCTCATCTACAACTGGGAGGCCTACCCGGCGGAGGTCGCCCAGCTCGTGCACGCCCACCCGACCCAGAACGAGGCCCTGGGCGAGGCGCACCTGGCCCTCGCCGGCAAGCCGCTGCACTCGCACGCCTGATCATCCACAACCGCGGCGTCCGGCGACGGGCGAAGATCCCACCAGGGGAATGAAGGAGTCTCAGAAAATGCCGGTATCGGTCACCATGCCCCGGCTCGGCGAGAGCGTCACCGAGGGCACCGTCACTCGCTGGCTCAAGCAGGAGGGCGACACGGTCGAGGTCGACGAGCCCCTGCTCGAGGTCTCCACCGACAAGGTCGACACCGAGATCCCGTCACCCGCTGCCGGCGTGCTGAGCCGGATCGTGGTCGGCGAGGACGAGACCGCCGAGGTCGGCAGCGAGCTGGCCGTCATCGCCGGTGAGGGCGAGTCGACCGGCGGTGGCGAGGCCGCCGGGCAGGAGCAGGCCCCGGCCGAGTCGGTCGAGCCGGCTGCCGAGCCGACGGCCGCCGCCGAGGGCACCGCCGACGAGGTGGCCCAGGACGAGGCCCCGGCCGAGGCGCCGGCTCCGGCCGCCGCCTCGTCGGGCGAGGGCACCGCGGTGAAGATGCCCGCCCTGGGCGAGAGCGTCACCGAGGGTACCGTCACCCGCTGGCTGAAGCAGGTCGGCGAGACGATCGAGGTCGACGAGCCGCTGCTGGAGGTCTCCACCGACAAGGTGGACACCGAGATCCCGTCGCCGGTCGCCGGCACGGTGCTGGAGATCAAGGTCGCCGAGGACGAGACCGCCGCGGTCGGCGCCGACCTGGCGATCATCGGCGTTGCCGGCGGGGCCTCCGCCCCGGCGCAGCCCGAGCCGAAGCCCGAGCCGAAGGCGGAGGCCAAGCCGGCGCCGAAGGCCGAGCCGAAGCCGGCGCCGAAGGTCGAGGAGCCGACCCCCGGCATGTCGTACAACGAGCCCGCCGCGGAGACCGAGAGCTCGGCGCAGCCGGCGAAGACCGAGCAGGCCGCGCAGCCGGCCGCGTCGACCTCGACGCCACCGCGTCCGTCCGCCCCGGCACCTGGTGCCGGCGAGGAGGCCGCCGGGTATGTCACGCCGCTGGTGCGCAAGCTGGCCAGTGAGCACGGCGTCGACCTGGCCGCGCTCAACGGCACCGGCGTGGGTGGTCGGATCCGTAAGCAGGACGTGCTGGAGGCCGCCGAGAAGGCGAAGGCCGCCAAGGCCGCTCCGGCTCCGGCGGCTGCTCCCGCCGCCGCGCCCGCGGCCAAGCCGGCCGCGAAGCCGCAGCCGAGCACCAAGCGGGGCACCACGGAGAAGCTGCCGCGGATCCGGGCGACGATCGCCAAGCGGATGCAGCAGTCGCTGCACGAGACGGCGCAGCTGACCACTGTCGTCGAGGTCGACGTCACCAAGGTCGCCAAGCTGCGGGTCCAGGCGAAGGACTCGTTCCAGGCCAAGCACGGCGTGAAGCTGTCCTTCCTGCCGTTCTTCGCCCTCGCCGCCGTCGAGGCGTTGCAGACCCACCCGATCATCCAGGCCAGCATGGACCTGGACGGCGGCACGATCACCTACCCGGCCGCCGAGCACCTCGGCATCGCCGTGGACACCGAGCGCGGGCTGCTCGTGCCGGTCATCCACAACGCCGGTGACCTCAACATGGGCGGCATCGCCAAGCGGATCGCCGACCTGGCGGAGCGCACCCGGGCCAACAAGATCACCCCGGACGAGATGGCCGGGGCGACCTTCACGCTGACCAACACGGGCAGCCGGGGCGCGCTCTTCGACACCCCGATCGTGCCGTCGCCGCAGTCGGCGATGCTCGGCACGGGTGCCGTGGTGAAGCGTCCGGTCGTGGTCAACGACCCGGAGCTGGGCGAGGTCATCGCGGTCCGGTCGATGGTCTACCTGGCCATGTCCTACGACCACCGGCTGATCGACGGCGCCGACGCGGCGCGCTTCCTGACTGCTGTCAAGGAGCGGCTGGAGGGCGGCAACTTCGAGGCGGAGCTGGGCCTGGCCTGATCCGCCGTAACGCCGAAAGGGGCGCCCCGGTCATCGACCGGGGCGCCCCTTCGTCTGCGCCGCTCAGCCCTTGAGCAGATCCGTCGAAACCTGCCAGAGCCGCTCGGCGGCCTCCGGGTCCAGCGCGTAGTCGGCGACACCCGTCCGCCCGCCGGGCTGGGCGGGGGCGGCCTGCTGACAGTCCTCGAAGTAGCGCCCGCCCACTCCGTCGAGCAGCGGCGAGGCGGCGACCAGCACCGAGGTGGCGGCACCCTGTTCGACTGTCTTCCAGGCCGCCGCGTTGCCCGCCCGCATCCGGTCCAGTTCCTCCTTGCTGACGTAGCGCTGGAGGTTGGTCTGGATCGCGCCGGGCATCAGCGAATTGGTGTAGATGCCGTCGTCGGCCCAGCGGCGGGTCGCCTCCACGGCGAACAGCACGTTTGCCGTCTTGGACTGCCCGTACGCCTGCCACGGCTCGTACTCCCGCTTGTCGTACTGGATGTCCTCGAAGACCACCGGTGAGCGCAGGTGCGCGGCGGAGCTGACCGAGACGATCCTGGCGCCGTCGCCGGCCGCGAGTGCCGGGCGCAGACCGTTGGCGAGTGCGAAGTGCCCCAGATGGTTGGTGGCGAACTGCATCTCCCAGCCCTGCGGGGTGCGCGACAGGGGTGCGGCCATGATGCCGGCGTTGTTGACCAGGATGTGCAAGGGGCCGTCCCAGTTGGCCACGAAGTCGGCGACCGATCCCTGGTCGGCGAGGTCGAGCGGGGCGACCAGCACGCGGTCGTTGCCGGTGGTGCCGGTGATGTCGTTGGCGGCCTGCTGACCCGCGTCGGGGTTGCGGACGGCCAATGTGACCTCCGCGCCGGCGCTGGCCAGGGCGCGGGCGGTCTCCACGCCGATCCCGGAGGACCCGCCGGTGACGACCGCCCGCCGCCCGACGAGGTCCACGCCCCGGATCACGTCCATGGCGGTGGAGTGATGGGCGAACGAGGTGGTGATCGGGTTATTGGTGGTCATTGTCCATCCTTGTCCGGGGTGGGGCGGACCGGCCGGCCCGCTGCGGGAGGCCGCGGTCCCGGTGTTTTCCCGACCCTGGCCGGAGGTAACGCCGGACTCCTTCGCCATCGCCGTTCGGCCTCCGACCAGCCCCGACGCTGCCAGAGTGGGATCGTGGGCGGCTACCGGCGGGGTGGACAGCTGGGACCGGCCGTCCCGATCGCCCCCGGCGCGCGGGTGGACAAGTTCGAGGTTTTCTTCGATCTGGTCTTCGTCTTCTCGTTCTTCATCATCACCCGCGCCACCGCCGCGAACATCACCAGCCGGCAACTGCTGCACGCCGGCCTGGTGCTCGCCGTGCTGTGGTGGATCTGGGTGGTGCACAGCCTGGTCGCCACCCGGGTCCGGCTCGGCGAGGGCTACGTGCCGGTGCTCATGGTGATCGCGATGGTCGCCCTGTTCGCGTTCGCGCTGGCACTGCCACAGGCGTTCACCGACCCGAAGGGGAGCGCCGCCGGCCCGATGCTGGTGGCGATCAGCTACGTCGTGGTCCGTGGCATCCACTGGGTCCTCTATCAGCACGTGGTGCGGGACAGCCCGCAGGAGCGGCGGCAACTGCGGCGGTTCGCCCCGGAGCTGGCGGTGAGCATCGTGCTGCTGCTGGCCGCCGCGCTCATCCCGCCGCAGATCGCCGACCCCGACCAGGCCGCCATGGTCCGCGACGGCCTGTGGATCACCGTGGTGGTGGTGCAGTACGCCACCGGCTTCATCGTCGGAACCTGGGGCTGGGGGGTGACCAGCGCCGAGCACTGGACGGAGCGCTACGACCTCATCCTGATCATCGCGCTGGGCGAGTCGATCATCTCGACGGGCGTGGGCGGAAACCTGCTCGGCAAGCCGGTCACCTGGCCGGCGGTGGCCGCCGCCGCGCTCGGCATCGTGGTCACCGCGGCGCTCTGGTGGGCGCACTTCGACTTCATCGGGCCGGCCGCCCGGATCGCCCTGCACGCGGCGGAGGGCGCCCCCCGGGTGGCGATGGCCCGCGACGCGTACGCGTACCTCTACCTGCCGATGATCGCCGGGGTGATCCTCTTCTCGATCGGCAACGAGGAGGTCCTCCACAAGATCACCGACCCGGCCGGCGGGCTCGCCGAGAAGGTCGAGGGGCCGGCGGTGCCGATGCTCTTCGGCGGCTTGATCTGCTATTTCGCCGTCAACCTGCTCTTCCAGTTACGCACCCTGCACACCGTCACCTGGACCCGCGTCGGCGTCATAGTGGCGCTCACCGCGGCCCTCCCGGTCGGCCAGCACCTGCCGGCGCTGGGCGCGCTCACCCTCGCGACAGTGATCTGCGTGGCGCTGGTGGCCGTGGAGGTGATGGTGATGGCGCAGTCCCGGCACGCGTTGCGGGCCGCCGTCTTCCAGGAGCGGACCACCCACGAGGCCCACGAGGCCGAATGGCGGGCGCGCTGGCACGACGTCCGGGAGACCGACGAACCGACCACTCCGTGACTGCGGCGTTCCCGGGTTGGGGGGCGTGACCGGCCGGCCCTAGACTTCGACGCAGCGTCGCAGTGCACCCGGCCCGAAGGCCGCCGTGGGCATGGAGGCGCGGGGACAGCATGGGACGAAACGTGCACCCAACAGGTTCACCGGCCGGCCGGCTCGCCGCCGTCGGCAATCAGATGATCGAGATCCACCTCTGGCTCAGTGCGGAACTGGCCCGACTGCAGGCAAGCCTCGACACCCCGTCCCGGGACCTGCGGGCGCACTGCCTGACCTTCTGCGCCGCGCTCGGCCGACACCACACCGGTGAGGACGCGGGCGCGTTCCGGTTGCTGGCCGAGGAGGCCCCCGAGCTGCGGCCGGTCATCGACAACCTGATCACCGATCACGAGGTGGTGGCGGGGATCCTGGAACGGGTCGAGGCACTGCTGGGCGGCGACGCGGAGGTGCCGGTCGCCCAGGTGCGCGCCGAGCTGGGCGGGCTGGCCGCCCTGCTGGAGTCGCACTTCCGCTACGAGGAGAAGCGTCTGGTCACCGCCCTGAACGCGCTCACCGGTCGAACCGGAACGACAGAGGAACTGCTCGGTCTGGGCGCGCCCGGTTCCCGCTAGCCGGCCTCCGACCCCGCTGCGGTGCCGGATGGCCGCTCGTAGAAGCTGATCTTCTCCCGGAGGTGGTCGTACTGGCGCTGGAGCAGGCGCATCTGCTCCTCGACCCGCGCCGCGTGGTGGCACAGCAACTCGTGCCGCTCGTCTGTGGTGTGCTCACCGTCGCGGGCCAGTTGCGCGTAGCGGCGCATCTGCGCGATCGGCATCCCGGTGTCGCGCAGGCAGCGGAACAGCACCAGCCAGCCGAGGTCGTCGTCGGTGAAGACCCGCTGCCCGCCCGACGTGCGCTCAACGTCAGCGAGTAGGCCGATCTTCTCGTAGTACCGCAGAGTGTCCAGGCTGAAGCCGCTGCGGCGGGCGGCCTCCGAGGGGGCGTAACCGCTCATGTCGCGAGATGGTAGTGCTTGACCTGGAGCGCGCTCCAGGTTGGAGGCTGCTGACCATGACGACGACACGGACGCTGGGACGCAGCGGCATCACGGTGAGCGCGATCGGAATGGGGTGCTGGGCCATCGGCGGCCCGCTCTGGGGTGACGACGGGCAGCCGTTCGGCTGGGGTGAGGTGGACGACGACGAGTCGATCCGCACCATCCACCGGGCGCTCGACCTCGGGGTGACCCTGTTCGACACCGCCAGCAACTACGGCGCCGGGCACAGCGAGCGGATCCTCGGTCAAGCACTGGCCGGGCGGCGGGACAGCGTGGTGATCGCCACCAAGTTCGGCAACGTCAGCGAGGAGGGCACCCGGCGGGCGCTCGGCACGGACGCCAGCCCGGCCTTCGCGGTGCGCAGCCTGGAAGACTCGCTCCGCCGGCTCGGTACCGACCACGTCGACCTCTACCAACTGCACATCAACGCACTGCCGGTGCCCGCCGCGCTCGATCTTGTCGACACCATGGAGGCCCTGGTCGACCAGGGCAAGATCCGGGCGTACGGCTGGAGCACCGACGACCCTGCCTCCGCGGAGGCGTTCGC
This sequence comes from Micromonospora alfalfae, assembly GCF_022230925.1. GTDB lineage: Bacteria > Actinomycetota > Actinomycetes > Mycobacteriales > Micromonosporaceae > Micromonospora > Micromonospora alfalfae. The sequence continues at coordinate 225,273 of NZ_JAKKFH010000006.1, forward strand.
GGCTGCCGGCCCGCACTGCGCGGCTGTCCAGCACGACGAGTCGGTGTTGCGCGACAACGCGGCGGTGCTGGCGGTCTGCGACAAACACGACCTGGCCAGCCTCAACCGTGGGCCGCTGGCGATGGGGCTGCTCACCGGGTCGACCCGGGCGGTCGGGGCGGATGATGTGCGCGGGCGGGCACCGGAGTGGCTGGAATGGTTCACCGACGGCCGGCCGACGCCACGCTGGGCGGCCCGGGTCGACCAGGTCCGCGCGGCGCTCACCGCCGACGGGCGCACCCTCGCGCAGGGCGCGCTCGGCTGGCTGCTGGCGCGTAGCCCCCGTACCGTGCCGATCCCGGGTCTGCGCACCGTGGCCCAGGCCGACGAGAACCTGGCCACCCTGGAGCAGGGCCCGTTGAGTGCCGAGTCCTACGCCGAGGTGGAGCGACTGCTCGCCGACCTGCGCACCCCCTAACCCCCTCCCCCTCGCCGATCTTGCAGTTGCTGTCCCGACGAAACGGATGTGTCGGGGTGTAACGGCGACAGAAAGTGCAAGATCGGCGAGGGGGTGCGTCCGTCGGCGGCGTTCTGGACGAAGATGGGGGTATGCGGATCCTTCTGGCCGGCGCTTCCGGTTTCCTTGGCACCCGACTGGCCGACCTGCTCGTCCGCGACGGGCACGAGGTCACCCGGTTGGTCCGTCGGTCGCCGCGTGACTCGAAGGAGCGGCGGTGGGACCCGGCCGCCGGGCAGCTCGATCCGGCCGTGGTCGCCGAGGCCGACGCAGTGGTCAACCTGGCCGGCGCGGGTGTCGGCGACAAACGCTGGAACAACGACTACCGACGGTTGATCCGCACCAGCCGGGTGGACACCACCACCACGCTGGCGACCACCATCGCCGGGCTCCCCGCCGCCGACCGACCCGGCGTGCTGCTCAACTCATCGGCCGTCGGCTGGTACGGCAACACCGGCGACCGGGCGGTCGAGGAGGACGCACCGGCCGGCGAGGGCTTCCTGGCCGACGTCTGCCGGGTGTGGGAGGCCGCGACCCGGCCGGCCGAGGACGCCGGGGTACGCGTGGTCCGGCTGCGTACCGGTCTGCCGCTGCACAGCGAGGGCGGGTTGCTCAAGCCGCAACTGCTGCCGTTCAAGCTGGGCATCGCCGGCCGGCTGGGCAGTGGCCGACAGTGGCTGCCGTGGATCTCGATGGCCGACTGGCTGGACGCGACCCGCTTCCTGCTCGACCGCGACGACATCGCCGGACCGGTGAACGTGGTGGGGCCGAACCCTGTCACCAACGCCGAGTTCACCCGCGAGCTGGCCCGGCAACTGCACCGCCCGGCGATCATCCCGATCCCCGCGTTGGCGCTCAAGGTGGTCCTCGGCGGCTTCTCCCACGAGGCCCTCACCAGCACCAGAGTCCTCCCCGGAGTCCTCACCAGGGCCGCCTACCCCTACCAGCACCCCACCCTCCCCGAAGCCCTCCACGCAGCCCTGACTCCCTGACCCCGGTGGTTCGGCCCTCGGCAGAATCAGCTGCCAGCGGGTCGTCGGTGGGCCGGCGTGGGCCGATGCTGGACCAATGGCGACCTTCTCCCTCCAGGCCACCCCGACCGACGCGGCGAGCTGGGCCGAGCTGGCCCGTCGGGCCGAGACCGCCGGCTTCGACGCTCTGCTCGCCGCGGACCACCCCGGCGACGTGACGTCACCGTTCGTGGCGTTGGCCGCCGCCGCCCCGGTCACCTCGACGATCGGGCTCGGCTCGTACGTGTCGAACCTCGGCGTACGGGAACCGATGCTGCTCGCGGCCGACGTGGCCACCCTCGATCTGATCTCCCGTGGACGGGCCCGGCTCGGTGTCGGCGCCGGTCACACCCCGGCGGAATGGCGCGCTGTGGGCCGGGAACGCCCCGACGTGGCCGGTCGGGTCCGCCGTTGCGTGGCCGTCGCCGAGGCGGTCCGTGCCCTGCTCGACGGCGCCTCGGTCACCGTCGACTCGGCGGAGCTGACGATGCGCGAGGCGGTGCTGCGCGAACCCCGGCCGGTGCAGGACCGGATCCCGCTGACGATGGGTACGGCGAACTCGACGCTGCTGCGCTGGGCCGGCGCGCACGCCGACGTGGTCGGGCTGACCGGGTTCGGGCGTACCCTCGCCGACGGCCACCAGCATGAGGCGCGCTGGCGGGCCGACCAGATCGAGGCGCAGTTGGCCTGCGTTGCCGCCGGCGCCGCCGGACGAGCCGACCCGCCGGCGCTGGAGGCGCTGGTGCAGACGGTGGTGATCACCGACGACGCCGAGGCTGCCGCCGTGGAACAGGCCCGGCGCAACGGCATGACCGCCGCCGAACTGCTGGCCACCCCGTTCGTGCTGATCGGCACGGTGGGCGAGATCATCACGGCGGTCGCCGAGCACGAACGGCGCTGGGGGGTGACCCGGTTCGTGGTCCGCAGCGACGCGCTGGATCCGCTCGCGCCGGTCCTGGCCCGCCTGACCTGAGCCCCCGCCCCCCAACCCTGTTGATCAAGAGGTTTGCGTCATCCGGGAGCCGGAATCTGACGCAAACCTCTTGATCAACAGGGGCAGGCGGGTGGGACTCAGCAGCCGATCACCCAGTAGTTCGGGGCGGTTTGCTTGAGGGCGCTGGTGTAGAAGGTGTTGTAGAGGCCCATGCGCTGGTTGGAGCCGTTGGCGTAGGCGTAGCCACCGGACTGGTACGCCCGACCGGCCACCACGTGCGCGTAGTTGCTGGCCGTCACGCAGGTCGGCGGCGTGGTCGGGGTCGGCGTCGGAGTCGGGGTCGGGGTGGCCGTCGGGGTCGGCGTGGGGGTGGCCGTCGGGGTCGGGGTCGGGTTGGTCCCGCCGCCGTTCAGACCGAAGAAGAGCGCGTCACGGTACGTCGAGCAGATGGTGTCCAGGAAGTACGCGCCAGCGGTGCCGCACTGCTCGGCCGCCGAGCCCGGGTCGACCGGGGTGCCGTGGCCCATCCCGGAGATCCGGTAAAGGCGTACGTCGTCGTTGCCGTACACCTCCAGGCTGGTGTTGCCGGGCAGCGACGAGGTGCTGGTCGGGGTCTGCGACACGCCTCGCACGTTGGTCCACTGGTCGCGCGACTCGGTGCCGTTGAGCGGGGCGACAGTGGTGTCCGAGGTGCCGTGCCAGATGGCCACTCGGGGGCGCGGGCCGGTGTAGCCCGAGTACGCGCCCCGCACCAGGTCGCCCCAGGCCGCGGGGGTCTTGTCCGCACCCGGGTTCATGCAGCTGAACGCGTTGACCATGCTTGTGGCGCAGCGGTACGGAATCCCCGCGATGATCGATCCGGCGGCGAAGACGTCCGGGTAGGTGGCCAGCATGACCGCGCTCATCGCCCCGCCCGCGGAGAGCCCGCTGACGTAGACCCGGGAGCCGTTCACCCCGAAGTTCGCCTTGGCGTGGTCGACCATCTGCTTGATCGACAGCGCCTCACCCTGACCTCGGGCGGTGTCCCCCGCCTCGAAGAAGTTGAAGCAGGAGTTGGCGTTGTTGCCGCTGGGCTGCTGGGCGACGATCAGGGCGAACTTCCACTGGTCGGCGTACTTCTGCCAGCCGGAGTTGGCGAAGTAGCCGGAGGCGTTCTGCGTACACCCGTGCAGCAGGACGACGGCCGGGGAGTTGGCCGGCAGGCCGTCCGGCCGGTAGGCGTACATGGCGAGGTTGCCGGGGTTGGAGCCGAAGCCGGTGACCTGGGTGAGGGTGGCGGCCTGGGCTGGTGCGGCGACGGCGACCGCGCCCGCGACGGCGAGGGCGAGCCCGGCGACCGCACCGAGCAGCCGGGTGAGGGTGGACGAGGAGCGGCGCACGGCGGCCTCCTGAAGGGGCGGACTGTGAACTGGGTCACGGTCGAGTTGCCGAGACGTTACGACGATGTGTCGCCGCTATGACATGGGGCACACTCACACATTCACGACGGACGCTGTGTACGTCAGACAGTCGACGTGGCGGACCGAATCCGTCCCCAACGGTCCCGTCCTTGCAGGTCTGACCGGCCCGTCCAGGTCCGGTTGGTAACGTCCGCTGCGTGCCGTCCTCCCCGTCGCTGGCCACCGGGCCCGCACCCGTGCCACCGCCGCACACCGTCCGGGACCGCCGGGCCGACCTGATCGTCGTGCTGGTGGCGCTCGCGCTCGCCGTCTGGGTGACAAGTGGGCTGTGGCGGGACCCGAACGTCCGCACCATCACCGTCAACTCCAGCGACCAGGCGTTGTTCGAATGGTTGCTGGCCTTCGGCGGGCACGCGGTCACCCACTGGGAGAACCCGCTCTTCACCTACCTGATCAACGTCCCGGACGGTGTGAACCTCGCGGTCAACACGACGATCACCGTGTACGCGGTGGTCTTCGCCCCACTCACGTACCTGATCGGGCCACCGGCGACGTTCCTGGTGATCCTCACCCTGAACCTGCTCGCCACAGCCCTGGTCTGGTACTGGCTGCTCTCCCGGCACCTGGTCCGCAGCCGGCTGGGCGCCGGGGTCGGCGCGCTGTTCATCGCCTACTCCCCCGGCATGGTGTCGCACGCCAACGCGCACCTGAACTGGACCGCCGGTTGGCTGGTGCCGCTGCTGATCTGGCGGCTGTTCGCGCTACGCCGCGCCGGGCACTGGCTGCGGGACGGGGTGATCCTCGGCGTGCTGGTAGCGGTGGCCTTCTCGATCGCCGCCGAAGGGCTCTTCTTCGCCGCGCTGGCGCTGGGGTTGTTCGTCGCCATCTGGGCGCTGCACCCGGCCAACCGGGCCGAGGCCCGCGTCGCGCTGCCCAATTTCCTGCGCGGGCTCGGGGTGACCGCCGTGGTCGCCGGTGTGCTGCTGTCGTACCCCTTGTGGTTGCACTTCGCCGGGCCGCAACGGTTCCACGGCACCGGCTTCGACCCGGTGATCCACTCCGAGGACATCGCGGCGTTCGCCGCCTTCCCGCGCCGCTCGCTGGCCGGTGAGGCGGGGCTGGGCACCTCGCTGGCACCGAACCCGACCGAGGAGAACTCGTTCTTCGGCATCCCGCTGCTGGTGCTCAGCGTGCTCTGTTTCGTCGTGCTCTGGCGGCGGGCCGACCCGCACCGCCGGGCCACCCTCTGGGCGCTGGGCGCCGTCGCGCTGATCTTCTCGGTGCTCTCCTTCGGCCCGATCGCCAAGGTCGACGGGCGACGCACCGACCTCCCCATGCCGTTCGACCTGCTCGGCCAACTGCCTGTGGTGAACGCCGCGCTGCCCGCCCGGCTGGCGCTGGTGGTCGCGCCGGTGATCGGGCTGCTGCTGGCGTACACGGTCGACCAGTTGCGCGCCGCACCACCCCGGCACCGCTCCACGGAACTGGCCTGGCTGCTGGGTTTCGCGGTGGCCCTGGTGCCGCTGCTGCCCACCCCGCTGCTGACCGACGAGCGGGAGCCGATCCCGCGCTTCATCACCTCCGGCACGTGGCGGGACTACGTCTCACCCGACGGAGTGCTGACCCCGGTGCCGCTGACCGTGGACATCTACCCGGACGGCCAGCGCTGGCAGGCGTACGCGTTGTCGCACCGGCAGGGCGAGTTCGCCATCCCGGGCGGCTTCTTCCTCGGCCCCGGCGGGCCGGACGGCCGGGGCCGGATCGGTCCGGTTCCGCGCACCCTGAGCGCCCTGATGGACCAGGCCGGTCGTACGGGCCTGGTGCCCATCGTCACCGACGGCACGATCCGGGAGGTCCAGTCGGATCTGCGGCACTGGCGCATCGAGACGGTGGTGCTCGCCGACCAGGTGCACGGCGCGAAGTTCGAGGTTGACGAGGAGGCGCTGCTGCGTACCGGCACCGCCCTGTTCGGCGAGCCGCAACGGGTCGACGACGTCTGGGTGTGGCGCATCCCGCCCGCCGATCGGTAGACCGCGACGCGGCCGGCCGGGGCATCACGACCGGCCGCCGTCGCGTCTAATGGGCCGATGAGATTGACCGGTGGGCGATTGCGGCGTGCCGCCGTGGTCGGGCTCGCGCTGGGGCTCGTCGCGCTCAGCGCGCCAGCCGCGAACAGCGTCGCGCTCGGCGCGCCAGCAGCCGGCGCCGCGAACAGCACTGCCGCCGACAGCACGGCCGGCGGGAGCACTGTCACCGACAGCACGGTCGGGGTGGTGCCGAGCCGGGTGCGCGATCCGTGGCTGTGGCAGGCCACCGTGGGGCAACGACCCGCCGGTCCGGCCGCGTTGGTGTTCTTCACCGACCGCACCCGCTACTTCGAGTCGACAGGCGTGCTGGTCGCCCGGGACGGCGCCTACCGGCTCATCCCGATCGGCATCGCCGAGGGGCACGGGCTGCTCTCCCCCGACGGGCGGCACTACCTGCGGCCGCAGTCCGGCGAGCTGCTGGACCTCACCACCGGCCGGCAGCGCCGCACAGTGAAACCCGGGCTGCACCCTTTCGCCTGGTCGCCGGATGGGCGGCGCGTGCTCGGCACCCGCAGCAACGACGATTCGGTGATCAGCTACGGGCCGGACAACCAGCAGCTGAACGACCCGGAGAAGCCCGACGACATGCTCGTCGTCGACCCGTACCAGGGCACCGAACAGGTCGTCGCGGCCGGCACCTTCGCCGCCCACAACCAGGCGGCCTGGTCACCCGGTGGCGACCTGGTGGCGGTCACCGGCCCGCCGGACGTGCCTGCCCAGCTCGCCGAGCGCCAGCGACTGGTGGTCGTCGACCCGGCCGGCGGCGGTCCTCGCTGGGAGGTCGACCTGGGCGACCGGCGGACACTGGCCGGCCCCGCCGCCTGGCACCCCGACGGCCGGCGGCTCGCGCTGCTCGCCTTCGACGGCTGCGCCGGGCCCAGGTGCACGGCCGAGCAGGCGGCGGCGCGCACCTGGCGAATCGAGTTCCTGGACACGGCCACCGGTCAGGCGGTCGGCCAGGCCCTGCCGGCCGGCACCTCGGCCAGCGGGATCATCGGCTGGCGCGCGGACGACCCGATCCTGCGGTATGTCAGCGATACGGAGCAGGACACGGACCGGCAAGCCCTCCTCGCCGCGCTGTCGCCCGACGGCGGTCGCGAGGTGCTGGTGACCACGCCGGTCGGGTCGACCGACCTGATGGTGCCGGCCGACCTGCTGACCCGGGCCGCGTTCGGTGGGCCGGAGCCCCGGCCGTCACCGTTCGCCGCCCCGCTGTGGGTCTACCTGACGCTGGGCGTGCCGACGCTGCTCGCGATCGCTCTCATCGTTCGCCGCATGCGCCGCCACCGCGCTGCGACGGTCCCTGCTCCGGAGTGACAACGAGCCGCCGAGCGGTGCCGCCGAGCGGCACGACGACGTCCTCGTGAGGCGGCTCACCAGCGAAGAACGCCTCTGACGGGACTAGGCTGGTTGCCGTGACGACGACGACCCCCGGCCTCACGGCCGTCCGTGCCGGCCTGCTCGACTACCAGGCCGCCTGGGACGAGCAGCGACGCCTGCACGAGTCGGTGGTGGCTGGCGAGCGCGGCGACACAGTGCTGCTGCTGGAGCACCCGAGCGTCTACACCGCGGGCAAGCGCACCGAACCGTGGGACCGACCGATGGACGGCACTCCGGTCGTCGACGTGGACCGCGGCGGCAAGATCACCTGGCATGGGCCGGGGCAGCTCGTCGGCTACCCGATCCTGCGCCTGCCCGACCCGGTCGACGTGGTCGCCTACGTCCGCCGTACCGAAGAGCTGCTCATCGACGTGTGCGCCGAGTTCGGGCTGACCGCAGGCCGGGTCGAGGGGCGCAGCGGGGTGTGGGTTCCCGAGGACGACAGGGGGCCGGCCCGCAAGGTCGCCGCCATCGGCATCCGGGTGGCCCGGGGCGTCACCCTGCACGGCTTCTCGATCAACTGTGACTGCGACCTGACGTACTTCGACCGGATCGTGCCGTGCGGCATCCGGGACGCGGGCGTCACCTCGCTCACCGCCGAGCTGGGCCGCCCGGTCACCGTGGCCGACGTGCTGCCGGTGGTCGAGCGCCGGCTGTCCACCCTCGTCACTGTCTGACACCCGGCCGCGCGCCGGGTGACCGAAGGTCGCCTACCCTCGGTCGGGTGCAGATCGATCTCGTCACCGTCGTCGTCACCGAGTACGACCCGGCCATTGCCTTCTTCACCGACGTCCTCGGCTTCGAGCTGGCCGAGGACACCCCGTCGCTGACCAACGACGGGCGGCCGAAACGCTGGGTGGTGGTCCGCCCGCCGGGCGGCGGCACCGGGCTGCTGCTGGCCCGCGCCGACGGCGAGCGGCAGCAGGCCGCGGTGGGCGACCAGACCCACGGCCGCGTCGGGTTCTTCCTCCAGGTCGACGACTTCGACGTCACCTACCGCCGGATGGCCGAGATGAACGTCGAGTTCGTCAAGCCGCCCCGCACCGAGCCGTATGGCCAGGTCGCCGTCTTCCGGGACGTCGCCGGCAACCTCTGGGACCTGCTCGGTCCCGCCTGAGCCCCCGCCGGCCCGCTCCACGCGAACGAGTGGGCCGGCAGGGCACAGTGCTACGGAGTCAGGCGGTGCAGGTCCCGCGGGAACGCGGTGACCTCCCGGATGTTGGCCGCGCCGACCAGCCGGGCCACGAACCGTTCCAGGCCGATGGCGAAACCGCCGTGCGGTGGCATGCCGTGCCGGAACGCGTCCAGGTAGCCGGCGTACGGCTCGACCGGCTCGCCCCGGGCCGCCAACGCCGCCAGGTAGTCGGCGTGCCGGTGCAGCCGCTGCCCGCCGGTGACCAGCTCCAGACCGCGAAAGAGCAGGTCAAACCCGTTGGAGTACGCGGGCCGCGCCGGGTCCGGGTGGGTGTAGAAGGGCCGCTTCGCCATCGGGTAGCCGGTGACGAAGAGAAAGTCCGACAGGTGTTCGCGGCGGGCCCACTCGCCCAACGCCCGTTCGTGGGCGGGCGCCAGGTCCGGTTCGTCGGCGGGCGCGCCGGCGATCGTCAGCGCCTCGGTGAAGTGCACCGCCGGGATCTCCGTGGGCACCTGCGGCGGCGTGACGCCGAGCGTGGCCAGCGCGCCACCGGCCCGCTCGCCCACCGCGCCGAGCATCCCGTCGAGGGTGTCGCGCAGCACCCGCATCACGTCCCGGTGGTCGGCGACGAAGCCCAACTCCGCGTCGAGTGACGTGTACTGCGCGAGGTGCCGGACGGTGTCGTGCGGTTCGGCCCGGAACACCGGCCCCACCTCGTAGACGCGTTCGAAGACGCCGACCATCAGCTGCTTGTAGAACTGCGGCGACTGGGCCAGGTACGCGGGCCGGCCGAACCAGTCCAGCCCGAACACGTTCGCCCCGCTCTCGGTGCTGGAGCTGACCACCTTCGGCGTGTGGACCTCCACGAAGTCCTGGGCGTCGAGTGCGGCCCGGAACCCGGACACCGCTGCCGCCGAGATCCGCAGCGCGGCCGACCGGGTGGGGTGTCGCAGCGCTGTGGGCGCGTTGTCCAACTGGGTGGGCAGGCTCGCGGTGAGCGCCGGCCGGTACAGGTCGAACGGTGGCGGTGCGGCGGGCGGCCCGAGGAGACGTACCGTCGGGTCGGTCAGCTCGACCCCGGCGGGCGCGGCGCCGTTCGCGGTGGCCGTCGCGGTGACCTCGACGACCGTCTCCTCGGTGAGTTTCTCCAGCTCGGCACGGACGGCCGGGTCGGTGACAACCACCTGGGCCAGGCCGGTGGCGTCGCGCACGATCAGGAAGGCAACCGACTTGAGCAGTCGGCGGCGGTGCACCCAGCCGGCGATCCGCACTGTCGTGCCGATCCTGGCGGGCAGTTGCTGGGACAGGGTTCGTTGCATGGCGGGCTGCTCCTCGGTCGATCGCCACGCCGTCGCCGCCCTGGGGTGGCGAAAGCGTCGCATCAGCCCCAGGGAGGTGTGGGCGAGCGGGAACCTCGCGGTGCCACCACACCTTCGCCCCCGCCTAAGCGGGGGCCTCGTTCGTCGCCTGATGACCGGGGCCAGCCGGGCGGGCTCTACTGGGCGCGGGGAGCCCGCGGCCGTTCTTCCCGCAGCTCGGGAGGGTCTTCGCGCCCCGGCGCCAGACCGCCTCTCAGCACCGGCGGCTCTCTGCACTGGCGGGTCGGGGGCTACTCGGCTCCGTCGTCGCTGTTGCCGGCGACCGTAGCACCCGATTCCCCGATCTGTGACGCCCTTTTCCAACCGGCCGGTGTCCGGCGTCACAACGTTCGGGGCGTGACGCCGGTCGCCTGACGCACATAGACACCCGCCGTCCAGCGTAGGCTCATTTTCGTGACGATCGAGCACTCCGCGCCGACGACCGGCCAGGCAGCGCGCACCGCAACGGCGGCCCCCGAGGGGCGGCGTCTGCTGCGGATCGAGGCGCGTAACGCCGAGACGCCGATCGAGCGCAAACCGCCATGGATCAAGGTCAAGGCCAAGATGGGCCCGGAGTACACCCAACTGCGCGGGCTCGTCTCGCGCGAAGGGCTGCACACCGTCTGCCAGGAGGCCGGCTGCCCCAACATCTACGAGTGTTGGGAAGACCGGGAAGCCACCTTCCTCATCGGTGGTGACCAGTGCACCCGGCGCTGCGACTTCTGCCAGATCGACACCGGCAAGCCGGCCGAGTTCGACGCCGACGAGCCGCGTCGCGTCGCCGAGTCGGTGGTCTCGATGGGGCTGCGTTACGCCACCATCACCGGTGTCGCCCGTGACGACCTGCCCGACGGCGGCGCCTGGCTGTACGCCGAGACCGTCCGACAGATCCACGCCCTCCAGCCCGGCTGCGGCGTCGAGCTGCTGATCCCGGACTTCAACGCCGTCCCCGAGCAGTTGGCCGAGGTCTTCGGCTCCCGCCCCGAGGTGCTGGCCCACAACGTGGAGACCGTGCCGCGCATCTTCAAGCGCATCCGGCCGGCGTTCCGCTACGACCGCTCGCTGGACGTGATCCGGCAGGCCCGCGCCGACGGCCTGGTCACCAAGAGCAACCTCATCCTGGGCATGGGCGAGGAGCGGGCCGAGGTCTCGCAGGCGCTGCGCGACCTGCACGACGCAGGCTGTGAGCTGATCACCATCACCCAGTACCTGCGCCCCTCACCCCGGCACCACCCGGTGACCCGCTGGGTCAAGCCGGAGGAGTTCGTGGAGCTGCGCGAGGAGGCCGAGGAGATCGGCTTCGCCGGGGTGATGAGCGGGCCGCTGGTGCGTTCGTCGTACCGGGCCGGCCGGCTCTACAAGCAGGCCATCGACGCCCGCGCCGCCGCCTCGGTCGCCACCGCCAGCTGACTCCGTCGGCAGCGCCGCACGGCCGTTCGACGCCCGGGTGTCATGATCCTGTGATGACCGTCGGGGTACGCGAGCAGCCGCGCGGCGCTGACTCGCCCCGCCCGCGGCCCGGCGCACGTCCCGGCCTGGTCGGTTGGCTCACCGGGTTGGCCGTGCTCGCCGGGTTGGGTTACCGGCTCTGGCTCCTGCTGCACGCCGCGCCGCCGACGAACAGCGACGAGGCCACCATGGGGCTGGCCGCGCTGCACATCGCCCGGGGCGAGGGCTTTCCGGTCTGGTTCTACGGCCAGCAGTACATGGGCACCCTGGAGGCGTACCTGGCCGCGCCGGTGTTCGCCCTCGCCGGTGGGCCGTCGCTGCTCGGGCTGCGGCTGCCCACGCTGGCCCTGTACGCGCTGTTCCTGCTGTTGGCCTGGCGGTTGACGCTGCGGCTGACCGGGGACCGGTGGTTCGGGTTGCTGATGGTGGCGCTGCTGGCCCTCGGCTCCGACCGGGTCATCAAGAACCAGCTGATCGCCGGCGGCGGCTACCCCGAGATGAACGCGGCCGGGGCGGCGCTGGCCCTGCTCACAGTGGATCTGGCCACCCGTCGCCCGGGGCGGCGACCGGCCGACGCTGGGCGACCCGACGGGCGCGCGGCAGACACCGGGCGACCCGGCTGGCGGCTGGCGCGCTGGGCCGCATGGGGGTTCCTGGCCGGGCTGATGCTCTGGGTCGACCCGCTGGTGCTGCCGTACGTCGCGGCGACCGGCGCGGTCCTCGTCGGGTTCTGCCGCCGGGAACTGTGGGGTGCCGCCGGGGCGCTGCTCGGGGCGGCGGCCGTGCTGGGGGCGGCCCCACTGCTGCTGCACAGCCTGTTGACCGGGCGAAACCCGCTGCACGCCGTGCTCGCGGCCAGCGGTGCGGACGCCAGCGCGGGCTGGCCGAACCGGCTGCACGGCGGCCTGGTGCTCGGCCCCGGACTGGGCATGGGCTTCTGCGCTCCCGGCCAGTGCGCCACCTGGCAACTGTGGTGGTCGCTCGCCCTGCCGCTGCTGCTGGTCATCGCCGCCACCACCGCCTGGCGGGCGCTACGCACCCCCGACCCCGATCCTGCTGGCTCTGCCGCTGTCGGCCCCGACGCGGTGTCGCCTCGGGTGGCGGCGGCCGCACGGTTGGCGCTCGTGCTGGCCGCGGTGGCCACCCTCGGCGCGTACACGGTGAGCAGTTCCGCCGGCCTCACCCCGGTGGAGAGTTCCCGCTACCTGTCCTGCCTGCTCATCTCCCTGCCGGCGCTGCTCTGGCCGGTGTGGACGGTGGCCCGGCACGGGCTTCGTCCGGCGGCGACCGGCCGGCGCGGCGTCGGGTCGACGCTAGCCCGATCGGTCGCTGTGGTGTCGCTCGCCGCCACGCTGGGCACCGCCGCCCACGCCACCTGGCGGGCAGCCCAGACCGCCCCGGCGACCCGGGCCGCCGAGGCCCGGCACACCGAGTTGGTGAGCACCCTGCGTCAGCTCGGCGTACGGCACGTACGCGCCGGCTACTGGACCTGCAACCGACTCACCTTCGCCAGCGCGGAGCAGGTGGTCTGCGCTGTCGTCGACGACACCCTGCGCCAGGGTTTCGACCGCTACCCCGCGTACCGGCGGGAGGTGGACAACGCGGCGGCACCGGCCTGGGTCGCGCCGGCCGGCTCACCCCTGGCGGAGGTGCTCGACGAGCGGCAGCGGGCCACGCCGGGCAGCCTGGACCTGGTCACCATCGAGGGCTGGCGCATCTACCTGCCACGCTGACCTCGACCACCCACGTCGGCGCGACGGGCTCAGCGCGCGCGTCAGCGCGGCGAGCTCGGTGCGCGCCTCAACGCGGCGCGGCGCGGTGCGCGCCTCAGCGCGGCGCGGCTCGGTGCGCGCCTCAACGCGGCGCGGCTCGGTGCGCGCCTCAGCGCGGCGCGGCGGGCTCGGTGAGCAGGCCGAGGCGGTGGGCCAGGGCGGCGGCCTCCACCCGGTTGGTCACACCCAGCTTCGCGATGATCCGGGAGACGTGCACGCTTGCCGTCTTCGGCGAGATGAACAGCCGCTCGGCGATCCGGCTGTTGCTGTGCCCCTCGGCGACCAGGCGCAGCACCTCCCGCTCCCGGGCGGTCAGCAGGTCCGCGCCGACCCCGCCCCCGGAGCGCAGGCCGACTCGCCGCGCCAGGGTGGCGGCCGCCTCGACCAGCGGGGTCGCACCCAGCCGCCGGCCGATCTCGGTGGCCTCGATGACAGTCGCCGCCGTCTTGTCGCGGTCCCCGGCTGCGGCGGTCGCCTCGGCCAGCGCCAGCAGCGCCCTGCCCAACGGGTAGGGCTGCCCGTCGGCTCGCCACGCGCCGACCGCCGCATGCCACGCCGGCAGCGCCTGGTCGCCGACCGCTAGCAGCGCGGTGACCTGGGCGGCGTGCGCGCGGGCCGCCGGGTGCCGCGCGGGCAGGTCGGTGGCGAGCGCCGCCACCGCGGCGGCCAACTCCCTGTCGCCCACCCGTGCCGCGGTACGCGCGGCGGCGCTGAGCACCGGCCAACCCTCCCTGGGCAGCCGCGACAGGCTCTCGTCGGTGACCGCGACGCGGGCCGCCCGTACCGCCTCGATCTTGTCGTCAGCGGCCAGCGCCGCCTCGATCGCCAGCTCGTGCAGGGGCAGGCGGTGGTTCGGCCACAGGTACGGTCGGTTGAGGAAGGTGAGCGCCCGATCGACCAACTCGTCGGCGCCCGGATGGGCGCGGGCCAGCCGCAGCCCGGCGCCCAACTGGAGCCAGTGCAGACCGGTGACACCGGACAGGTCGATTCGAGCGGCCTCCGCGCAGACCGCCTCGGCCTCGTCCCACCTACCCAACGCGATGAGCGCCTCGGCACGGTTGGAGAGCAGGTACGCCCCGGTGGAGCGGCTGATCCCCACCCGTCGCGCCTCGACCACACCTGCCTCGGCGGCCTGCGCGGACTCGGCGTAGCGGCCCAACTCGCAGAGCATGTCCGACTCGAACACCATGGCGAGCACCAGCGTCGGCGCGTCCCCCGCCGCACGGGCAGCGGCGGCCGCCTGGCCCAGCTCGGCCAGCCCGCCGGTCAGGTCCCGCTCGCCGTGGCAGAGCAACGCGATCCGCGTCGACAGCAGGGCCACCTGTTCGTCGAGCGCCTCGGCGTCGGCGGCGGCCTCGGCTGCCACCCGGGCCGCCTTCTGCGGGTCGATCTTGACCAGGTGGGTGGCGATGTCGGCGAGCAACCGGACCCGCTCCGCGCCGGGCGGGCCAGCGGCCGCCAGCCGGTACGCCTCATCCAACTCGGGGCTGCCGTCGCTCTTGCCGAGCAGGGCCATCAGTCGACCGCGCTGGTCCAGCAGGCGGGCGGCACGCAACGGCGCGGCGTCGGCGTCCACCTCGGCCAGCCCGGCGCGGGTCAGGGTGATGGCCCGACTGAAGTCGCCGGCGGTCACCGCGGCGTCCAGGGTCTGCTCCAGCAACGCCAGGTGGTCCATGCCGAGCAGGTCGGCGGCGTCCGGCACCAGCTCCCACAACTCCAGCGCCCGCTCCAGCAGTCGGCGCTGCTCGGCGTACGCGTACCGCTCGGCGGCGGCGCACGCGGCGGCTCGTGCGGCGACGAGGGCGCGCGGGTGGTTGTGCGCGGCGTGCCAGTGGTGGGCGATCTCGGCCGGGGCCCGGCCGGCGGCTACCAGATGGGGCTGGGCCTCGATGGCGGCGGCGAAACGGGCGTGCAGCCGGGCGTGCTCACCGGGCAACAACTCGTCGTGTACCGCCTCGCGGACCAGCGCGTGTCGGAACTCGTAGTCCCCGTCCCGGTCGGCCACCACCAACTGGGCGGCGACGGCGGCGCGTAACGCGTCCTCCAGCTCGGTCTCGGGCAGCCCGGCGACCTCGGCGAGCAGGTCATGGGCGAAGCGGGTGCCGCCGGCGGCCGCGATCCGCAACACCCGCTGGGCCGGCTCGGGGAGCCGGTCCACCCGGGCCAGCAGCAGGTCACGCAGCGTCTCGGGGAGCGCGGCGCAGCCGATCGGGTCACCGGCCACGGCCAACTCCTCGATGAAGAAGGGGTTGCCCTGGGTGCGGTCGTGGACATCGTCGACGGTGCGGGCGAGCGGCTCGGCGCCGAGCAGGTCGGTGAGGATCGCGGCGGTGCCTTCGCGGTCCAGGCGTGCCAGCTCGACCCGCTCCACACCCCGGGCCCGATCCAGCTCGGCGAGGAACGGGCGCAGCGGGTGCCCGCGTTGCAACTCGTCGGTGCGGTAGGTGCAGACCAGCAGCAGCCGGCCCGGCCTCGCCGCCCGGACGAGGAAGCCGATCAGGTCGCGGGTGGAGCGGTCGGCCCAGTGCAGGTCCTCGATGATCAGGACCAGTGGGCGGGCGTCGGCCAGCCGCTGGAACAGCTCGGCGACCAGGTCGAACAGGTATCCGCGCGGGGCGTCGCTGAGCGGGACGGCACGCGGGGTGGTCAGTGCCGCGGAGGCGCGGCCCAGCTCCGGCAGGAGCGGGGCGAACTCCGCCTCGTAGCCGGCGAAGGCCTCGGGGCCGTCGGCGCGCAGCACAGTGCGCAACGCGGCGGCGAACGGCGCGAACGGCAGACCCGCCTCGCCCAGCTCAAGACACTGGCCGACCAGCACCCGCGCCGCGCCGTCGATGGCCCAGCCCGCGAACTCCTCCAGCAGCCGGGTCTTACCCACACCCGCCTCGCCGCCGACAAGCACTGTGGTCGGCTCCCCGGCCCGCGCCCGGCCCAGCGCGCCCCGTAGCGCCCCGGTCTCGCTGTGGCGCCCGACGAGGACTGAGCTGGCGGCGCGTACGGTCACGTGTTCGAGCATGCCATGGCGGCCCACCCCGCCGACCCCGCCGATCGGCCGGCGGCCGGGCGGCGGGGTCGGATCGGGTCGAGCGGCCAGCCCGACGGGTGTGGCGGACGTGACGGCCGCGCCGAGCGCTGTCGGCGTGGCGGCAGGGCTGGGCCTGGCGGCCGAGCTGGGCCTGGCGGCCGAGCTGGGCGCGGTCACCGGCGGGCGTCGCCGGTGCGACCGGCCTGCCTGCGCCGGCCCAACCACCCGCGGCTGACCGGACGGGACAGCGACCGGGCGAGCCGGTCCGCGTCCGCGTCGGCGCGCAGCTCGGCGGCGTGGGTGCGGTGCAGGGTGAGCAGGAAATCTGCGTCGTTGCCGAACATGTCGGGCTCCTTCGTGGCGTCGTCGTCTTCTGCTGACGACTCTTCGCGCGAAGGCCCCACCCGGGCATGGGCATGGCGCCTCATCTTCCCCGCCCACAGCCTCCTTACCCGGCCGCTCCGGGCGCGTACGGCGACGTAAGGTACTCAGCTGCCCCGGCACCCGGACGCGGATCAACCGGGCCGGCGGCGACCACTAGACTCTGCGGCATGGCAAAGCCCCAGGAGAAGGTCTCGTTCGGCCAGCGGCTGAAGCAGATCGGGATGGTGTTCCAGTTCACCGCCAAGCAGGACCGGTGGTTCGCGCCGTTGGTCGCCGCAGCGGTGCTGCTCCCGCTCGCGCTCACCGTTGTCGCTGTCATCCTCTGGGGCTGGATCTGGCTGCCGCTGGGCATCCTGTTCATCCTGCTCGCGGTGCTGATCGTGCTCAACCTGCGGTCCAACAAGGCGATGATGAACGCCGCCGAGGGGCAACCCGGCGCGGCGGCGCAGATCATGGAGAACATGCGCGGCGACTGGCGGGTGACCCCGGCGGTCAGCTCGACCACCCAGATGGACATGGTCCACCTGGTGATCGGTCGCCCGGGCGTGATCCTGCTGGCCGAGGGCAACCCGCAGCGGGTGCGCGGCCTGCTCGGCCAGGAGAAGCGGCGGCTGTCGAAGGTGATCGGCTCCGCTCCCCTGCACGACTACGTGATCGGGCAGGAGGAGGGCGAGTTGCCGATCCGCAAGCTGCGGACGACGCTGCTGCGCCTGCCCCGCGCCCTCTCCGGCAAGGACGTCAACTCGCTGGACAAGCGACTCAAGGCGCTCACCGCCCGGCCACAGATGCCCAAGGGCGCGATCCCGAAGAACATGCGGCCGCCAGGCGCCTTCCGCCAGTCGCGGGGCCGCTGACCCCTCAGGTGTACGCCTCCAACGCGCCCCCCCCCCCCCGCCCCCCCCCCCCCCCCCCCCCCCCCCCCCCCCCCCCCCCCCCCCCCCCCCCCCCCCCCCCCCCCCCCCCCCCCCCCCCCCCCCCCCCCCCCCCCCCCCCCCCCCCCCCCCCCCCCCCCCCCCCCCCCCCCCCCCCCCCCCCCCCCCCCCCCCCCCCCCC
>NZ_JAKKFH010000060.1 GCF_022230925.1 Micromonospora alfalfae
CCCGGCTGCCCGCCTGCCCGGCCGCCCGCCTGCCCGGCCGCCCGCCTGCCCGGCTGCCCGGCCGGCAGGAGGCGGCCCTCAGCTCACGTTGGCTGTCCTCGCTCGCCCCTTGATGGGCGGTCGCGCCCCGCATGATCGTGCTCGTTCCTGGATGTAGTGGCCTCGTTGCGTGGGGAGGGGCCTGTTTCCTGGATCGAGCACGATCTAGCGGGCCGCCGGGTTCCGTAGGATGCGCTTCCCCCTGGTCGGTCAGTCCGCCCGACGGTCCGCCCCGCGCCTCCGCCCGGGCAGTGTCTCGTCGGGCGGCGTTTGGTCGGGCGGCGTCTCGTCTGGCCGCGTCTCGTCTGGCCCCGTCTGGTTTGGCGGCGTCTGGTTTGGCCGCGTTTCGTCCGGCCCGTCGTCCGGCGCTGTCCCGCCGCGTCGGGCCGGTTAGGGCGGGCGTACGGCACAGAACGGCTTGATCCACTCGCGTTTCATGAAGTCGGGGCATCCCCGGCAGCCGGACACCGCGTTTTCCGTGAACCCGAGTGGATCACGTCGTGTGGCCGCCGTGTCGGGGTTCGCCGGGCCGACAGGGTGGGTGGTTTGTCGGCTTTGACGGTTGGTGTCGGGTGGCCGGGGCCACCCCCGTGGCGGAATCGTGGGCCGGGCCGGGTCGTTATACCTGGCAGACCACCGCAACAGTCCGGGTCATGGTGCGCCGACCCCGCCGGGCCCTCCCGTCGGAGACAGCCTGCCGGGAACACTCCGCAGGCCGGCCCGGTTACATCCCCCGCACAGCCGAGCACCACAACCGCCGGGCATGGCAGCCGCGGGGAACACCCGCCAGGCCGCCCCGGTTACATCCCCCGCACGGCCGAGCACCACAACGGCCAGCCTCCCGCGGGTAGGTGGAATGACCTGCCGCCGCGAACGGTTACACCCTGTCCCGACGCCGACCCCCTCGCTGCGGGTCGCCGGGCAAGAACTTCCCCCGCACCACCACACCCCCCCGAGGTGGTGCGGGCACACCCCCGATGCAGAGGAGCACGCCATCATGCGTACCGATCTGATCCGTAAGACCACTCTGACCGCCGCCGGCCTCGCCTTCACCGCAGGCGCCATCGCCGGCCCCGTCACCACCGCCTTCGCCGCACCCACCAGCAAGCCGGCCACCACGCAGACGCAGACCGACCGCAAGGGTCACGGTGAGCGGGAACTGGGCGTGCGCTACGAAGCCCAGCCGAACTTCTACTACTGCGGCCCCGCCGCCACCCGAAACGCCCTGAGTGTGCAGGGCAAGAACATCAACGTCGACGACATGGCCAAGGAAATGGGCACCACCGAAGCCGGCACCAACTCCATCAACGACATCACCCCCGTCCTGAACAAGGAAACCGGCAAGAACGACGCCTACCGGTCGGTGGAGATCAGCACCCCCGACGCTGACGCCAAGCAGACCGACACGCTGCGCGCCGACATCGTCCGCACCGTTGACGACGGTAGGGCCGTGGTCGCGAACATCGCCGGCACCAGCACCGACACCAACGGCGTGAGCCACTCCTACGAGGGCGGGCACTACATCAGCGTCGTCGGCTACCACGACAACGGCACCACCGTCACCATCGCCGACTCCGCCGACCCCAACCAAGCCGCCTACCAGATCAGCGTCGAACACCTCGCCGACTGGATCGCCACCCGCGGCTACGCCACCAGCTGACACCCACACACCCACGCACACGACCGAAGGGCCGGACCCCCACAGGGTCCGGCCCTTCGGCATGTCCAGGCAAGTGCCCGTCAGCC
>NZ_JAKKFH010000061.1 GCF_022230925.1 Micromonospora alfalfae
CGGCGGCGGCGAGCGCGGCGCCCAGCGCGGCCCGGAACAGCAGCGAGCCGGTGCTGACCCGGGCCACCCCAGCGGCGCCCAATTCAGCCAGCCCCGGGCCGCCCGGCTGGTACAGCGCGTTCACCGGAGCGTCGATCCGCTCGGTGAGGACGCGCACTGTGGCCAGGTCGACGGTCCCGGGCACGAAGATCCCGTCGGCACCGGCCATCAGGTAGGCACGGGCACGAGCGAGGGTCTGCGGCAGCGGGTCGTCCACCCCGAGCCACCAGGTGTCGGTGCGGGCGTTGATGAACAGTTCCGGCACGGCCGCCTTCACTGCCGCGACCTTGGCGGCGGTGGACTCGGTGTCGGCGAGGGTGCCGTCGGCGCGCCCGTCCTCCAGGTTGATCCCGACCACGCCGAGACCGGCCAACTCCGCCACGTACTCGGCGACCTCCGCCGGGTCGTCGCTGAACCCGGCCTCCACGTCCACGCTGAGCAGCACCGGCAGCCGAGCCAGCCGGCGGGCCAGGGCGAGGGTCTCCGCCGCGGTGGCCGCGACGCCGTCGGGTAGGCCGGCGGTCGCGGCGACACCGAGGCTTGTGGTGCCGATGGCCGGATGTCCACGCGCGGCGAGCGCCGCCGCCGAGGCGTGGTCCCACGCGTTGGGCAACAGCAGAGGGCGGCCAGCGCGGTGCAGGGCGTGGAACGCGGCACGACGGTCGATCATCGGACGCTCACCTCCAGAGTCGTCGGCACCCGCAGTGTCGGGTGCGGTTCGTGGCGCACCGGCGTCGGGTTGCGCCGGCACCGTTCCCGCAGCACGTCGAACACCCCGGTGGCCAACGCCAGGGCGTGCCGGTCGCCGGGGCAACCCCGCTCCCCCGTCCCGAAGGTCAACAGC
The DNA here is from genome assembly GCF_022230925.1 of Micromonospora alfalfae. Taxonomy (GTDB): domain Bacteria; phylum Actinomycetota; class Actinomycetes; order Mycobacteriales; family Micromonosporaceae; genus Micromonospora; species Micromonospora alfalfae. Next base: position 884 of record NZ_JAKKFH010000061.1, read on the forward strand.
CCGGCACCGGGCCGACCGGGCTGGAACGTGCCGGGCTCGGTGAACGCCTGCGGGTCACGGTTGGCCGCGTCGAAGCGCAGCAGCACCGGGCTTCCGGCCGGCAGATCCCGCCCGCCCAGCCGTACCTCGTCGACGGTGACCCGTCGGGTGGCCCGCACCGGTGGGTCGAGGCGCAGCACCTCGCCCAGCAGATCGGCGGTCCGTGCCGTGGCTGGCGCTCGCGGGCCGGCAGGGGGCAGCAGGTGCTGGGCGGCGGCGCCGATCAGGCCGGCGGTCGCGTCGCACGCCTGCACCAGCAGACCGATCAGGTTCGCCCGTACCTCCGGCGGACCCTGCGGCGCGAGCGCCAGCAGCGCCGTCACCGCCCGGTCAGCCCGCGCTGTCGAAGCCGGGTCCACCCCCGGGTGGTACGCCGCCGCGACGACAGCGACCGCCGTCCCGGCGGCTACCGGATCAGCGAAACCGAGGCGATCGGCCAACGCCAGCAGCGGCACCGGCCGGGCCAGTTCCCTCATCACGTCGACGCGGTCGCCGGCGCGGTCGAGAACGGCACCGGCCAGCCGTGCCGCGTCCAGCCGCAGGTCGTCCGGGGCCAGCGGGGCCAGAGCGCCCACCGCGACCGCCCGACGGTCGGCGTGCTGTCGCTGTGGACTGAACCGGCTGACGGTGGCACGTAGCCAGGCGAGGGTGCCGGGCGGACCGGGGTCCACGGCCGGCACCTGGAACGCCCTGTCGGTCAGCGCCGCGCGCACGTCGGCGTGCCGGGTCACCCACCAACCGCGCTCCGGTTCGAACGAGGGCGGCCCACACGCCGGTGTTCCCGGGGCGGGCGCAATGTGCGGCCAGTTGTCAGTCACCGCCCGACCGTAGGGCGCGAACCGTTCGCCCCACACCGAACGATCCCGCCCCGGTCCTCCGCTACTCGCCGGTCAGGCGCGGCCGCTCGTGGGCGGCGAGGCCACCGGCGGGTCGAGGGTGTGTTCGGGGATGGACAGGGCCGTGGCCAGGCCCTGACGACCGGTGGGAGTGAGTCGGACGGCGCGGCCGGTGCCCTGGCTGATCCAGCCGACGTCGGTGAAGCGGCGGCAGAGCGCCGCGCCGAGCGCTCCGGCCAGGTGCGGGCGGCGTTCGGTCCAGTCCAGGCAGTCGCGGACCACCGGGCGGCGGGCGGCGCGCAGCACGTCAACGGGTACGCCCAACCCGGCCGCCCAGGCCCATCCGTCGGGCGTGAGCGCCAAGCCGCTGGACCGGTCGAGTCGGCGCTCGGCCAGCAGCGCGTCGTACATCAGCACGCCGAGCCGCCCGGCGAGGTGGTCGTAGCAGGTCCTGGCGTACGCCAGGGCGGCGGTGGCGGTCGTCGCGCGCAGCGACCCGGTCGGTGCGGGCGTGGCCGGGGCGTGCCCGGCCAGGTCCTCGATCAGTTGGGCCACCGACGGCCCGGCCAGCCGCAGATAGCGGTGCCGGCCCTGCCGTTCCTCGACGAGCAGCCCGCCGCTGACGAGTCGGGTGAGGTGGTCGCTGGCCGTCGACGGGGCGACACCGGCGCGCCGGGCCAGCTCACCGGCGGTCCACGCCCGCCCGTCGAGCAGCGCCAGGCACATTCCGGCCCGGGTGCCGTCGGCCAGCAGGGCCGCCAGCTCGGCCATCCCCCGACCGTCGGTGCCAACGCTCATCGCCCCAGTCTAGGTACCGGTGAACAGCGACCCGGGGGCCTCCGTCACGTGGACGAAGACCCCCGGGGCTGGTGGGGCCGAGGCTCAGCCCTTCGGCGTCGGAATCAGGTGTGCGGCGAAGCTGACCGCGGACGGGCTCACCTTCGCTGCCGCCATCCCGCCGGGGGCGGCGAACCGCCGGTCCAGCGCGATGGTGGTGTTGTTCCGGTTGCGGTAGACCACCACGAAGCCGGTTCCGCCGGAGTTCTGGATCGGCGCGATGGCGGGATCGGTGGCGGCGGTGGCAGCGGTCGGGTCGCCCGGGTTCTCGTACAGGCGCAGCCACTCACCCCAGGTGCCCGAGCCCTGCTCGGTCTCGTACACCCGGTACATCTCGTTGTCGCTGGCGCGAGCGACGACAACGATCCGACCCAGAGCCGGGTCGAGGATCGCGGCCGGGGACCCGGCAGCGGTGAACGTACCCACCGTCTGCCAGGTGCTCGGCCAGGCCCCGCCCAGTTCCTGCTTCTTCATGACCAGCGAACCGTCGGCGGCACGGGCCACGACGGCGGTGCGGTAGCCCTGGTTGAGGAAGGCGGCCGGCACCCTGCAGGCCGCCACGTACAAGGGTGGTGCGCTCACCTCGGCCTGGGCGGGCCTGGGTGACGCGGGCTTCGTGGACACGCCGAGCGTGGTGACACTGCCCGGCCGCCGCCTGATGGTGTTCGCCCGGCACACCGACGGAGTGGTGAAGAGCCAGTTGCAGAGCATTGACGGCACCTGGCCCGGCACCTGGAACGCGGTGGGCGACATCGGTGTCACGCCGGTCGGCTCCCCGACCGCGGTCCTGAGCCCCAACACCGGCCGTGTCTCGGTGTTCACCCGGACGACCGACGACACCATCCAGCACAGCCGACAGACCGCCGCAGGCTCCACCGCCTGGGGCAACTGGGCCACGGCGACGGTGCCGGACGAGACCTATCCGACCGATCCGACGGCATTCGTCTTCCAGAACTCCAATGGCTTCCGACTCGGTTTCGTGAGCCGGACCGCCAACGGCTCGGTTCGGCTCTACGACACTGATGAGTCGGCTGCCTCGCTCGCCACCCGGGCCGCCCCGGCCGCGGGCATCTCGTTCACCAGGCAGGAGATTCCGCAGCCGCGCGACAACTGACCAGGATCGGGCCGGCGGCCGTCGGGGCGACACGCCCCGGCGGTCGCCTCAGCTTGCCCGCTGCCCCTACTCTGAAGGGGCCGCGACGCCACTTCGGCAAGTCGGGGCCTTAGCGCCCGCACCGCCGGGCGGATAGAAGTAACCGGATGATCTGGACGAAGTTCAGAAGCGACCGCACCCCTCGCCGACTCCGCGCCGTGTCCGACCTGCAGTTTCCTGCCAGCGGACGTCACCATCTACGAAATCGGTATCCCCATCTCAGCGACGACGACATCGTTCTCGTCGAGACCGCGACCCGGCAGTGGTTCCGGATCATCGCCCGCCAGCCCAACGCGAAACTGTCCATGCCCTCGGTGGTCGTGGACGACCTGTGGCAGGAGCTGACCCTCCATGCGCGGGACTACGCCACCTTCTGTGACGCCGCGTTCGGGCGCGCTACGCACCACCGACCGACGTCCGCGGCGAGCGGCGACACGACCGCCGCCGATCGCGGGCCTCTCCTGCTCGCGACGCTGGGCCACGGCCGGCGGGACGAGGGGTGCGGCCCGACCGGCCTTCCGCTGCTGTTCCGGGTGGACCAGGAACTGGACATCCAGGACGGCAACCGCTACCTGGCCGACTGCGGAGGCCGTGGCGAATGCTTCCCGGTTTCCGGCCGGGTCTGCCTGCAACACCTCGCCGGGCCAGGTAAGCGGCCCAAACCCCGCGGCATCAGTGGCGACCTGCCCTTCCTCGACGGCCGCCACGGCTACGCCGGCGGTGCGGGTGGCAGCGGTGGTGGCGGCGAGTTCAGCGGCGGGAACGATGGCGGAGGCGGCGACGGCGGTGGGGGCAGCAACTGAGGTTTTGGACGACTTGCGACGATCTCAGCCGAGGCCGGTCAGCGGAGTCACCGTCCGGTCCGTGCCGTCGTAGCTGCGCGCGGCGGCGAAGTCACCCGTCGGTCGCTGTCCACCGGCGACGGCACGAGCCACCCGCAGGTCGGCGTTGCGGAACCGCAGGGCCAGGCTCAGGTGCGGCACCCACACCTCGGGCGCATGCCACGGGCGGTGTCCGTCGGCCTCGGCGAGAACGTCCCAGACGGCGGCGTGCAGCGCGGTCAGCGCCGGAGTGGGTCGGACGAGCCAGACCAGTGGGGCGCTGCCGTCGAGGACGACGACCCGGTCGAGCGTCACCGGCACCGGCAGCGCGGCGTCGAACAGCTCGGCGAGGCGGTGCTCGATCCCCGGCGGGAACTCGTCGACGGCGGCGAGGGTGAGGTGCGGCCGGTTGGTCGGGTGGGTGTTGCGGGCCAGGCTGGGCAACCCGGCGGCGGCCAGCCGGCCCCAGACCGCCCGGACCGCGACCTCCAGGCCGGGCGAGCAGACCAGTTCAACGGTACGCACGCGCCCACGCTAGCCGGACGGTCCACGCCGCCCTCACGGATCGGAACCGAGCCACACCCTTCAGGCCGGGTGGCGGCGGTGAGCGCCCTCGGCCGACGCCGGGTTGACCTCACCCGCGATCCGGGCGCGGTGGGTCAGGTCGAAGATGGCGACGACGGTGATGGTGGCCGCGCCCAGCAGGCCCACCGCCAGCGGCGGGAGTCGCGCCGCGACCGGGCTCAGGATCAGGCACGCCACCACGGCCGCGAGGCAGTGCCTCGTCAGGCGGCCGAACACCCAGATCTCGAAGATGATCCGCCCGATGAGGAAGGTCAGCGGCCCGACCAGGATCGCCACGACGTTGCCGGCCGACCGCTGCGCGTCGGGCTCCTTCAGCATCAGCTCGCCTCCGATGCCGGTGAGCAGGATGCCCGCCACCATCACCAGGTGGGTGTAGCTCGCCCGCAGGTTGAGCCGGTACGGGTCCACCGCGGTGTCGATCTTCACGGCGAGGCTGCTCGTGGTGCGATAGAAGTAGGTCCACCAGAGGAAGACCACGGTCCAGAAGGTGAGCAGAAATGCTGTGGTGTCCGCCAGGTCCCGCGTCGACAGCCGGTAGAAGTTGCCGGTGGCCAGGATCGTCTCGCCGAGGGCCAGGATGATGAACTGCCGGTACCGCTCGTTGAGGTGTTCGCCCGAGAGGTGCCACTCGTTGGCCCGCGCCCGGCCGAGCCACGGCAGCGGCCATCCCAGGACCGGCCCCGAGTAGTCGATCGCCAGCGCGCATGCCCACAGCAGGACTCGGGCTTCGCCGCCGCTGGCCGCCGCCCCGGCGAACCAGACCGTCGCGGACAGCAGATACCAGACGATTCCTCGTACCGGCCGACGCCAGGCCGGGGTGCCGCGCAGGTAGAGGGCCATGACCAGGGTCCGGCCGAGGTGGATCCCGAGGTACGCGCTCACGAAGACGAAGCCCTGGTCACCGAAGGCGTCCGGAACGTTGATGGACATCAGCAGGCTGCCGAGCATCACGCAGATGATCAGAATCTGCACTGTGGGTCGTTCGCAGTCGAGGCTGTCGGTGGCCAGGTTGGTGTTGTACCAGATCCACCAGAAGGCCAGCAGGAAGATCACGGCCTGCGCGTCGGCGAGCAGACTGGGCTCCTCGACCAGGGTCGCCGACAAGCGGCCGAGGGTGAAGATGAAAACGAGGTCGAAGAACAGCTCGACGGCACTGGAGCGCACCGGGTCGACCGGACCCGCCGCGGCTTTCCTGGGCATTTGTCCCTCTTCGCAGCCGGCTGGGAGACGAGGACTCCACTGCCCCTTATTGATCAGCTTCCGTCCACCCACGCTGCGGTCGTCCGCGAGGCGCGCCGACGGTCAGAGCCAGCCGTTGTCCCGGGCGGTGCGGACGGCCTCGGCCCGGTCGGCGGCGCCGAGCTTCTGCACGGCGGCGGAGAGGTGGTTGCGCACGGTTCCGGTGGACAGGTGTACCCGACGGGCGATCACCGCGACCGGGGCACCCACCTCCACCAGCCGTAGCGTCTCCAGTTCCCGAGGGGTCAGCGGGCACGGGGGCAGGGTCAACGCGTCGGCGGCCAGCGACGGGTCGACGTAGCGCCCTCCGGCGTGCACCCGCCGGATCACGTCGGCGAGCGCCCCACCCGGCGAGCCCTTGGGCAGGAACCCTCGGGCGCCGGCGGTCAGCGCCTGGCGCAGGTGCCCGGGGCGACCGTGGCCGGTCAGCACGACCACAGCGCAGTCGGGTCGGACCCGGGTCAGCTCGGCGGCTACCGCGATGCCGTCCAGGCCGGGCATCTCCAGGTCGACCACTGCCACGTCCGGGCGGTGCGCCAGCGCCGCGGTGACGGCCGTCTTCCCGTCGGCGGCGTGTGCCACCACCTCGATGTCCGGTTCCAGGGCGAGCAGCGCGGCGACGGCTACCCGGATCAGGTCCTCGTCGTCGGCGAGCAGGACGCGGATCACGACGGCGCCGGCACTGTGGCTTCGAGGGTGAAGATCGCGTCCTCCCGGCGTACCCGCAACTCGCCCCCGGCAGCGGCGAGCCGGTCGGCCAGCCCGCGCAGGCCGTGACTGTGCGCGTCCGGGCCACTGTCGTCGGCGCCGTCGTTGGCCACCGTCATCCTGGCCACGTCATCCTCCCGATCGATGCGGATCCGGCACCAGTCGGCCCGGCTGTGCCGCAGCACGTTGGTGCTCGCCTCGCGCAGCACCGCCGCCAGCTCGATGGCGGCCGGCTGCGGCAGGTCCGCCGGCAGTGGCAGAACCGTGCACCGCACCCCGCAGGAGCGCAGCACCCCCACCACCGCCGTGAGCTGTTCGTCGAGGTCGACGGCCCGGTAGCCGTGCACGGTCTCCCGTACATCGCTCAGCGCGGAGGCGGCCAACCGTTGCACCTCGGCGGCTTCCCGTCCGGCCCGTTCCGGGTCGACCGGGGCGAGCCGGGCGGCGAGTTCGGCCTTCAACGCGATCACCGTGAGGGTGTGCCCCAGGACGTCGTGCACGTCGCGGGCGAAGCGCAGCCGCTCCTCGGCGGCGGCCAGCCGGGCCTGGGCGGCCTGACCCTGCCGGGCCTCCACGAGCAGGTCCCAGAACCAGACCTGGAACCCGTTGACGGCGGCCACTGCCGCGCCGATCCCACCGGTCACGGCGAGGTGGCGCGGAACGGAACCACCGGTCCACCAGGCCACCGCGACCGCCACCGCCAGGACGCCGACAGCCACCGCCAGCGCGGCCCGCCACCGCACCAGAAGCGGCGTCATGCCGATCAGCGCCGCACCGAGCCAGGCCCAGGTCGGCCACCTGCCGGCCGCCACCGGACCCACCAGCGGAACTGTCAGCACCGCCACCCCGACCAGGCTCAGCTCGGCCCGACGCCGCCAGCGCGGGTCGAGCCATGGCGTCACGGCCGCGTACAGCACGACGGTCTGGGCGATCACGAAGGCGAGGATGCCGAGCGCGCCGAGTGTCACCCGGCCCGGGTCGGGCTCGCGGGTCAGGCCGACCGCCGGTAGTAGAACGCTCGCCCAGACGCCGGTGGCCAGCGACACCAGCGTCGCCCGCCGGGCGCGGCGCAACCGGCGGTCCGCCCGGGGAGTCACCGCGTCGCTCGCCACGCACCGATCCTAGGACCGCCCGGCGCAGGGTCCACCCGTGCGAACTGTCACGGTCGGGCCGTGCGGTCCGCACGGTTTTCCCGTGACGAACGGGTCTGCCGGCCACACCGGGGGCACCGGCAGGGTCGAGGCATGGAAAACACCCGGATGTACGCGGACAGCCTCACCGCCGTACCGTCGCCCGCGCCAGTGCCCACCGACGAGCCGGCCCCCTCGGCCCCGACACCGACCAGCCCGACACCGACCGCCGCGGCACCGGTCAGCAGCAGGCGGCGGCTGCTGTGGCATCTGGGCGAGATGGCCCTGGCGATGGTCGCCGGGATGCTGCTGCTCGGGCCGTTGTGGGAGCTGACCGGCACCGCTCTGGGCGTCGGCGACGCGCTGGCCCGGCCGGAGGTCGCCGCACTGGTGATGGCCACGAACATGACCGTCGGGATGACGGTGGCGATGCGCTACCGGGCGCACCGCTGGCACGCGGTCGGTGAGATGGCCGCCGCGATGTACGTTCCGTTCCTGCTGTTGATCGTGCCGTTTCGGGCCGGGCTGATCGACGCCGACGCGCTGCTGCTCGGCGGTCACCTGCTGATGATCCCCGCGATGGTCCTGGTGGCTCTCCGGCACCGACACGAGACGTCGTCGTCGGTACGCCGACACCGGGTCGTGGTGGCGCTCGCCCACCGCTGGCCGGCCGGGTTGGCGCTGCTGCTGACCGTGGACATGTGGGTCGACCCGGGGGTGCTCAGCCCGTGGACGATGCTGGTGCTGCCCGGCGGCTACCTGGTGATCGGCATGGCCCGTCGGACGCTGGGCGGGCGGGGCGTGCTCGCCACCCAACTCGCCGGTCTGGCCATCTGGGTCGCAGTGACGCTGGTCGCGGTGCTGGCCGGTGGGCGGACCGCCGACTGGCTGGTGGCGTTCGGGTGGTTGGCGCACGCCGGCTGGGACGTGGTGCACCACCGCAACCGTCGGGTGGTGCCGCGCGGCTACGCCGAGTTCTGCGTGGTGCTCGACGTGGCCCTCGCCGCGGTGATGGTGCTGGCCATCCTGACCACCGACGCCTGATCGAGGCCGCCGTCGGGGCCGCGGAACAGCCGCAGCACGGGCTCGGGGACAGCTCTTGTGGCGGTCGGCGCAGCGGCTCGGACGGCGTAATGAAAGGCTTGGCACATGAGTTCCGCACCTGCACAGCACGACGCACCGATTGACGCACCGATTGACGCCGCCCCCGACGGCACCGACGAGGTGAGCGCCTTCACCGAGCTCGGGCTCCGCGCCGAGCTGCTGGGCGCGCTCGCCGCCCTCGGGTACGAGGAGCCGACCCCCATCCAGCGGGAGGCTATCCCACCGCTGCTGGAGGGTCGAGACCTGCTGGGTCAGGCGGCCACCGGCACCGGCAAGACGGCTGCGTTCGCGCTGCCGCTGCTGAACCTCATGGCGGCACACCGCCAGGGCGGCGACCCGGTGGCGCTGGTGCTGGTGCCGACCCGGGAGCTGGCGGTGCAGGTCTCCGAGGCGTTCCACCGCTACGGCAAGGACCTGGGCGCGCGGGTGCTGCCGATCTACGGTGGGCAGCCGATCGGGCGGCAGCTGCGGGCGCTGGACAGCGGTGTCGACGTGGTGGTGGCCACCCCCGGGCGGGCCCTCGACCACATCGCCCGGGGCACGCTGCGCCTGGGCGGGCTCGCCACGGTGGTGCTCGACGAGGCCGACGAGATGCTCGACATGGGCTTCGCCGAGGACATCGAGGCGATCCTGGAGCACGCTCCGACGCAGCGTCAGACGGTGCTCTTCTCGGCCACCATGCCCTCGCGCATCGACGGGATGGCCCGCCAGCACCTGCGCGAACCGGTCCGGATCGAGATCGGCCGGGAGCAGCAGGTCGCGGGTGAGGCGCCCCGGGTGCGGCAGAGCGCGTACATCGTGACCCGGGCGCACAAGCCGGCCGCGTTGGGTCGTGTGCTGGACGTGGAGTCCCCGACCGCGGCGATCGTGTTCTGCCGCAGCCGGGAAGAGGTCGACCGACTGACCGAGACGATGAACGGTCGCGGCTACCGCTCCGAGGCGTTGCACGGTGGCATGAGCCAGGAGCAGCGCGACCGGGTCATGGGCCGGCTGCGGGCCGGCACCGCCGACCTGCTGGTGGCGACCGACGTGGCGGCCCGTGGGCTGGACGTCGAGCAGCTCACCCACGTGGTCAACTACGACGTGCCGTCCGCCCCCGAGTCGTACGTGCACCGGATCGGCCGGGTGGGTCGGGCTGGCCGCGAGGGCGTGGCGATCACCCTCGCCGAGCCGCGTGAGCACCGGATGCTCAAGACCATCGAGCGGGTGACCGGCCAGCGGATCACCATCGACAAGATTCCCACAGTGGCCGACATGCGGACCCGGCGGCTGGAGCTGACCCAGGCGGCCCTGCGGGAGAGCCTGCTGGAGGACGATCTCGACCCGTTCCGGGTGATCGTGGAGACGCTGACCGACGAGTTCGACCTGATGGAGGTCGCCCTCGCCGCGGTGAAGCTGGCCCACGAGGTGACGTCGCCGGGCTCCGACGACGAGGAGGAGATCCCGCAGGTTCCGGTCCGTGGGCCGCGCGAGGGTCGACCGGAGGCCGGCGGCCGGGGCGGCGACCGGCGGGGCGGGGGCCGGCCGCGCTCCGGCGGCGGCAACACCGTCCAGGTCTTCGTCGGCCTGGGTCGACGCGCCGGGGTGCGCCCGCAGGATCTGGTCGGCGCGATCACCGGGGAGACCGGGATCCGTGGTCGGGACATCGGTTCGATCGAGATCGCCGACCGGTTCTCACTGGTGGAGGTGCCGCAGGGGGTGGCCGACGAGGTCATCTCCGGGTTGCGCTCCAGCACGATCAAGGGCCGCAAGGCCACTGTGCGCCGCGACCGCGGCGGCGACGAGCGCTGAACACGCCGTCGGCGACCGCCGGAGTACGACGGTCGCCGACGACATGGCCCGGCGAGGCGGCGGGAGAAACGTGAGCCCTCGCCGCCCGCCGGTGTCAGCCGATGTTCGCGTTGAGCACGTTGTTGGCCCCGGCCAGCGACGCGCCACCGGAGCGGTGGTCGTACGCCCGCATCACGTTGTTGCTGACGATCCAGTTGTTGCTGGTGCCGACCGTCATGATCGGTCGGTCCTGGCGGCGGGGCGTCGCGTCGTCGTAGAACTGGTTGCCGATCACCTGGCACATGTCGGCGTCACGGCCGAGGATCCCGTTCGCGCCGTTGTCGTGGATGTCGAGCCCCATGATCCGGGTACGTCCGGATGAGGAGACCTCGATGCCGTTGGTGGCGTTGCGCCACAGCCGGCCGCCGATGAACTGGGTCCCCCAGACCTGCCGCAGGTCGGCGCCACTTCCGGTGCCACTCGTGCCGTTCGACTCCAGGTAGACGTTCTGGAAGATGTTCCGATGGGCGGGTTCCCGCAGTTCCACGCCGTTGCCCCGGCAACCCCAGACATGAAGGTTGTCGAAGAAGCAGGCGCTGTCGAGCAGCCGTATCCCGGTCTGGCACTCACCGACCCAGACGTTGAGGAACTCGTTGTCGTACGCGACCTTGTTCACCAGGATGCCGACACCGAGGCAGTCCTCGATGTTGATATCAGTGATCTTGTTGGCGTGGGCGCTGGTCTCCGCGTCAGTGCCGAGGAACTCGATGGCGTGGCTGCCCGAGTTGCCGAAGTGCAGGTGGTGGAAGGTCGACCGGGGGCCACGGATGGTCAACAGCACGTTGGAGGTCCGCATGCCGTAGAAGTGCACGTTGGAGATCTGGTTGTACTTACCGCTCGACACCAGACGACCGGTGTAGCCCGGGGCCGGCTGGATGATCGCCGCGCCGATGTTCTCGCCGGTCCAGGTCACACTCGTCGGGAAGCGGATCTCCGATCCGAGACCGAGTGCGCCAACCGGTTGGAAGATCTCCCCGCCACCGGCCGGCAGCAGGTTCAGCGCGGTGGTGACCTTGTCCGACTCGTCACTGCCGTCGAGCCGGCAGCCGATCCGGGGGTCCCGGAGGCTGAGCGGGGCCTCCCGCACTGTCGTGACGGGCGGCGATCCCGCCTGTTCGGCTCCGGCGAGGGTGGCCACCGTCGTCGCCACCGCGGCGCCCGCCCCGCCGGCGAAGAGCACTCGCCGTCCCATCCGTCGGCCCGGTGGATCTGACCGTTGTGGCGCTGCCGGCGGTACCGCACCAGGTGCGCTCACGATCGGTTCCATACCTCTCCCCCGTTGAGTGCCACCTCGGCCGGCGGGCAGACTCTACTGTGCATTGTCGCGTGCTGGCCGACCCGGATCAGAGGGCGTACGGGCCGAAACGACCCCAGGCCACCACTGCGGCGAGGACGAGCAGTACAGCGCAGGTGACCGCGCCCTGGATCTCGGTGCGACGTCCCTCCTGGGTGGTCTGCTGCTGACGAGCGCGTAGGTGCACCAGGAGGCCGCCGATCATGACGATGACCAGCCCGACGGCGGCGAGCGGGGTGAGCACCGTGGCGATGCCGGTGGCAGCGGGCAGCACGAGCCCGGCGGCGGCCAGCAACTCGACAGCGCCGAGCGCCTTGACCTGTGACGGCGGCACCGGGTCCACCCACCGCATCACGTCGCGCAACTTCTCCTTGGGCTGGCCCAGCTTGGCCAGTCCGACGCCGGCGAAGACGGCGGCGAGCAGGATCTGAATGATCCAGAGCACCACGTTCACGGGGTTCCTCCAGGGGGCCGCCTGGCGGCGGAGAGGTGGTTGACGGTGCAGACGAGACAGTAGACCTTCCCCCGCGTACCGAAAGGGCCCCCGCCGTCGGAAGACGGCGGGGGCCCGGATGGTCGGAGCGTCAGACCGCGAAGAGCGCCGGACCGTCAAGCGTCTTCACGTCGGCCGGGCGCAGCGCCAGGGCGAGCACGTCGGCCACGTCGGCCAGGGTGTGCACTGTCAGCGCTTCGCGCACCTCGGTCGGCAGGTCGTCCAGGTCGGGCTCGTTGCGCGCCGGGATGATCACCTCGGTGAGGCCGGCCCGGTGCGCGGCGAGCAGCTTCTGCTTCACCCCGCCGATCGGCAGCACCCGACCGGAGAGTGTCACCTCACCGGTCATCCCGAACTCGGGGCGGACCGGGCGACCGGTGACCAGCGACGCCAGGGCCGTGACCATGGTGATGCCGGCGCTCGGACCGTCCTTGGGCACCGCGCCCGCCGGGAAGTGGACGTGGATCCGGCGTCCCGCGAGAGCGTTCGGGTCGATGCCGAACCGCCGCCCGTTGGAGCGCAGGTAGGAGAGCGCGATCTGCGCCGACTCCTTCATCACGTCACCGAGTTGGCCGGTCAGGGTCAGCCCTGGCTCACCCTCCATGCTGGTCGCCTCGATGAAGAGCACGTCCCCACCGGCGCCGGTGACGGCCAGGCCGGTGGCCACGCCGGGCACCGCGGTGCGCTCGGCCGATTCCGGTGTGAACTTCGGCCGCCCCAGGTAACCGGTGAGGTTGTCGGTGCCCACGCGGGCCGGCGTCGGGTCCGTCGCCAGCGTCACCGCCACCTTGCGCAGGATCTTGGCGAGGGCCCGCTCAAGCTGCCGGACGCCGGCCTCCCGGGTGTACTCCCCCGCGATCAGCGCGAGAGCCTCGTCGGCGACGCTGACCTCGTCGACTGTCAGCCCGGCCCGCTCCCGCTGCCGGGGCAGCAGGTGGTCGCGGGCGATGGCGACTTTCTCGTCCTCGGTGTACCCGTCCAGGGTGACCAGCTCCATCCGGTCCAGCAGGGGGCCGGGGATGGACTCCACCACGTTGGCGGTGGCCAGGAAGAGCACGTCGGACAGGTCGAGGTCGACCTCCAGGTAGTGATCCCGGAAGGTGTGGTTCTGCGCCGGGTCGAGCACCTCCAGCAGGGCGGCGGCCGGGTCACCGGCGTAGCCGGCGGCCAGCTTGTCCACCTCGTCGAGAAGCACTACCGGGTTCATCGAACCGGCCTCGCGCAGCGCGCGGACGATCCGACCGGGCAGCGCCCCCACGTAGGTGCGCCGGTGCCCGCGGATCTCCGCCTCGTCGCGGACACCGCCGAGCGAGACCCGGACGAAGTTGCGCCCGAGCGCCCGCGCCACGGACTCGCCGAGGCTGGTTTTACCCACCCCGGGAGGACCGGCGAGGGCGAGCACCGCACCGGAGCCGCGACCGCCGACCACACCGAGATTGCGCTCGGCACGCCGGTTACGCACCGCCAGGTATTCCAGGATGCGGTCCTTCACGTCGGACAGGCCGGCGTGGTCGGCGTCGAGCACCGCCCGGGCCGCGGCCAGGTCGGTGTTGTCCTCGGTACGCGTGCCCCACGGCATCTCGAGCACGGTGTCCAGCCAGGTTCGGATCCAGCCCGCCTCCGGGGAGGCGTCGCTGGCCCGCTCCAGCTTGCCGACCTCGCGCATGGCCGCCTCGCGTACCTTCTCCGGCAGCTCGGCGGACTCGACGCGGGACCGGTAGTCGGCGGAGCCGTCCGGCTCGTCCTCGCCCAGCTCCTTGCGGATCGCGGCGAGCTGCTGGCGCAGCAGGAACTCGCGCTGGGACTTCTCCAGCCCTTCGCGGACGTCACTGTTGATCTGCTCGGTGACCTCCTGCTCGGCCAGGTAGTCCTTCACCCAGCCGACAAGCAGTTCCAGCCGGGCGGTGACGTCCGGCGCGGCGAGCAGCTCGGTCTTCTGCTCCAGCGTCAGCCAGGGCGCGTAACCGGCCGAGTCGGCCAGCTCGGAGAGGTCGGTCATCCGCTCCACCGCGTCGATGACCTGCCAGGCGCCCCGCTGCTGGAGCACGGAGGTCACCAGGGCGCGGTACTCGCGGGCGAGTTCCCGGGCCCGACCGGCGTGGGCGGGTTCGTCGAGTTCGGTCGCCTCGACCCAGAGGGCAGCGCCAGGGCCGGGCACGCCGGAGCCGATCCGGGCCCGGGACAGGCCACGGATCACGGCGGCGGGCTCACCCTCGGGCAGCCTGCCGACCTTCTCGATGGTGGCGACCACGCCCACCGGGCCGTACTCGCCGTCGATGCGCGGCACGGCCAGCAGCTTGCGGTCGCCGGTCGCGCGCGCCGCGTCGATCGCGGCCTGGGTGGTGGGGTCGAGGGTCACCGGGATGACCATGCCGGGCAGCAGTACGGCGTCGGTCAGGGGAAGTACCGGAAGAGTTGCCATCGAACACCTCGCGTTGAGTTGAGCGTGTCTCACTCAAGTAACAAAGCGTTCCCCTTGTTCCGATCTGTGACCCAGACCACTCTTCCACCCGGTCCGTCGGGTCGCCCGGGACCGGCGGACGACCCGACGAGGCACCTCAGGTGAGGTTGCTCTTCACCGTGTTCTTCACCGAGCCGACCACCCCCGGGTTGGTGCCGTACAGACGAGGGTCACCCGGAGCCAGCACCGGTTCCGGCGCGTTCGCCCGCGGGTTGTCGTCGTACCGGAACTCGCCCTTGCCGTCCGGCGAGGGCCCGGACGCCCAGCGCCCCTGGGCGGCGTCGGTGCCCGAGGAGAAACCCAGGTAGGTGTAGCCGTACTCCTCGGTGAACTCGCCCGAGTCCGGGAAGGCCTCCGGCACCGGCATCTCCTCCAGCCCGTCCTCCTTGAGCTGCTCGATCGCCGCCAGCCACATGTTCTGGTGCATCGTGTCGCGGGCCAACAGGAAACGCAGCATCTGCTTGACGCCCGGGTCGTCCGTCATGTGGAACAACCGGGCGACCTGGAGCCGACCCTGCGCCTCGGCGGTGACGTTGAGCTGGAAATCGGCCAACAGATTGCCGCTGGCGGTGATGAACGCGCCGTTCCAGGGCACCCCGTTGGAGTCGGCGGGCAGGGCCCCGCCACCGCCGTGGATGAAGTGCGCCGGGTTCTCACCGGCGTAGGTCGCGGCACCTCCGGGGTCCTCCGCGATCCCCTCGGTCAGCGACAGCGGCGCGTTGTCCAACAGCCGGGTGATCATCGTGACGATCATCTCGACGTGGCCCATTTCCTCCGTGCCGACGTCGAGCAGCAGGTCCTTGTACTTGCCGGGCAGCCGGCAGTTCCAACCCTGGAAGAGATACTGGTTGGCGACCGTCATCTCGCCCCACTTGCCGCCCAGCACCTCCTGCAACCGGCGGGCGAACGCCGCGTCCGGGCCGTCCGGCTTGGCTTCGAACTGCAGATCCTTGACGTGGCTGAACATCCAACCTCCTCGGTACCGGAAAACAGGTAGCGAGGCCGTTCCCGCCCCGATGACCCGAGCGGGCCAACCGGTGTCCCGCCCGGGTCAGGGCACCGGGCGTCCCATCGGCAGCAGCACCTCCAGCGCCACTCCACGCGGCCGTAGCCGGTGCGCCCGCAACGCTCCCCCGTCCGTCGCGACGAGCTGCCGCGCGATCCACAGGCCCAGACCTGACATCCCGACGGCGGGCGCCGGACGTCGCAGCGCGACCAGCAACGCGTCGTCGACCCGACCCTCGTCGGTGACCAGGATGCTCAGGCTGGGGCCGCGCACTGTGGCGTAGAGCCCGACCTGCCCGTCCGGCGGCCCGTGCCGCAACGCGTTCTGCACCAGGTTGACCAGCACCTGTCGGGTTCGTCCGGCCGGCACCGGGCAGGAGGCCGCCCGCCGGGTGGCCCGCGCCCGCCGACGGCCCACCGGCACCAGCGCGGCGGCCTCCCGCAGGATGCCCGACAGCGCGACGGCCGGCTCCGGCTGCGAAGTCGGCGTCAGCACTCCGGTGCCGGCGGTCGCGTCACGCAGCAGGCTCTGCAGGTGGGCGGCCTGGTCGCGGGCCAGCTCACTGAGCGCCCGCCGGTCGTCCCCGGTCAGCTCACGACGCTCGTCGGCCAGCGCGCGGGTCAGCGACGTCAGGGTGCTGATCGGCGTCCGGAACTCGTGGCACAACACCCGCAGCAGCAACTCCGGATCGGCCGCCGCCGGTGGCCGCTCACCCGGTGTCGGCCCATCGGGGCGCAACCCTCGCAGCAGGTCGCGCAAACCGTGCCGTGCGCGCATGCACCCGACTCCTCTCGTTCGGTGCGAACCCGCATGATCGGTACCCGCTGGGGAACGGCGCAGACATGCCGGGAGCCTCCACCTTGCGACTCGTCGTCGTGGACGATCACCCCCTTTTCGTCCGCGGCCTGGAGTTGCTGCTCCCGATCACCACAAACGGCCGCGTCGCTGTGGTCGCCTCGACCGGCGATGCCGCCGCGGCAGCGGCCCTGGTCAGCAACTGCCGCCCCGACCTGGCCCTGGTCGACCTGCACATGCCGCCGCCCGGCGGCATCCGGGCGGTGGCCGCCATCCGGCGGACCACCCCACGGGTACGGGTGGTCGCGATGTCCGGCTCCACCGACCCCGGGCCGGCGGTGGAGGCGCTACGGGCCGGCGCCGAGGGGTTCCTGCCCAAGACCAGCGAAGCGGAGGAACTACTGCCCCCACTGCTGGCGATCCTCGACGGCTGGGCGGTGCTGCCGGCCGAACTGCTGCGCGCCATGCTGCGGCCCACGCGCCCCGCGCCCGTCGACCTGGACGGCGAGGAACGGAGGCTGCTGCGGGCGATCGCCGCCGGCCGCAGCACCGTCGACATCGCCGAAGAACTGCACGTCTCCGAACGGACGGTGAAACGGATGACCGCCGCGTTGCTACGCAAGTTGCGGGTCTCGAACCGGGCCGAGGCGGCTGCCGTCGCCGGCCACAGCGGCATCCTCGGGGAATGAAGCTCCGGCACCGAACCGATTCACGGTTTTGCTCGGTAACGGAATCGCGACGCGCCGAATGAATGGAAGGCATATTGTTGCGGATTACCGGGGTGGTAGGTCAGACTTTGGACACATCCCGCCGCACACAGGGAGTAATCGGCAATGGCGAGAAAAGTAATCACGGTTCTGACCGACGACCTCGACGGTGGGAAGGCCGACCGGACGGTCGAGTTCAGCCTCGACGGCGTGGCCTACACGATCGATGTCTCCGACGAGAATGCCGGCGTCCTGCGCAAGGCGCTCGATCCGTACATCAATGCGGGTCGGCGGATCGGGCGCGGCCCGGTGGAGAGCGCCCGTTCAGTCCGACGGCCGGGACGACCCACCGGTGCGGGAATGGATCGGGAGCAGAACCGGGCCATCCGGGAATGGGCCGTCAAGAACGGCTACAAGATTTCCGAGCGCGGCCGCATCCCGGTTGAGGTCGTCGAGGCGTACAAGAGCCGCTGACGCGACTCGACGGGGCCCCGCCGGAAACGGCGGGGCCCCGTCGTTTTGTCAGGGCTCCCGAAGCGATGCGGCGGCCGGCCACCCCGGGTTGTCGCCCCGAGTGGCCGGCCGCCGTTGGTACGTCAGGTCAGTTGACGTCGATGCGCACCGAGTCGAAGGCGGGGGTCTGGTTGGCCCGCTCCATCATCGGCAGGCGGTGCGAGCCGTCACCGGCCCAGACCGAGCACTGGGCGGTGCCGGACTCCGGCAGGCCCGGAATCTGGATCGTCACCTCGTCGGGCTGGGCGCCGCCGCGGCCGTCCTCCGTCGCGACGAAGAACGCGGGCACCTCCTGCGGCTCCGGCGGAGCGGTCAGGCTGTCCAGCATCCGGCAGGCGGTGTGGAAGTGACCGCGGACCAGGCCCTGGTCGTTGAGGAGCGAGCTCTCCACGTAGTAACCACCCTGACCGGCGGCCAGGAAGCGGTCCCGGACCAGGTTGCGGGTGCTGACCCGCAGGGTGAAGGGCTGGTTCTGGCCGACCTGCTCGGGGAACTGGGTGATCAGCAGCGACGGGTTGTTGGCCGCCGCGCCGACCTCACCGAACTCGGTGCTCACGCACCGGTTGCCGTTCTGGAAACCGTCGTGCGGCTGGAGCCGGCTCTCCTCGCAGTCGTTGGCGAGCACGCCGAGCCCGGCGCCGGGCGCGGTGCCGCCACCGTTGTTGCCGCCACCGTTGTTACCGCCACCGTTGTTACCGCCGCCGTTGTTGCCGCCACCGGGGGTGGTGGTCGGCGTGCTGCCGCCGCCGTTGTTGCCGCCCGTGCCGCCGGTGGGCTGCACCTGGCACTCGGCGAGCTGCGCGAGGCCCTGCGGCCGGGGTCCGACCCGGTCGATGGCGGTCGTGATCCGGTCCAGCACGGCGCGGCGCTTGCCGGCCAAGGGCTGGAGGATCGCGCTGCGGATGAACGCCTCACCCTTGTTGCCCTCGGCGGCGAGCCGGCGGTCCGCCTCGGCGATCTGGGTCTGCAACTGGGCGAGGTTGCGGTCCACCTCGGCGCGCGCCCGGTTCGGCACCTGCGGCAGTTTGGCCGCCACGTCCGGACAGGCGATCGCCGTGCCGGTGCCCACCGTGCCGTCCTTGCCGTCCTCGCACTCGGGGACCGACTGCTGTCCGTCACCCCAGTGATTACGCACCCACCGACCGTTCTGCCAGGTCCGGCTGGTCGAGCCACCGGTCGGCGCGGTCGCGCCGGGGCTCGGCTCCACGCACTGCCCGGAAGCCGGACGTGGCTTATTTGTCCGCCGGTCCTGGGCCGACGAAATCTGAGTCACGGCGACAACTCCGCCGAAGACCGCGAGCGTGCCGACAACTGCCAGCAGACGCTTGCTCCGCGCGTTGCCGGAAGGCCGGCGCGCCCGAGTGGACCTGCGCATCGAATTGCTCTCCTTCTCGATCCGGTAGTGGATTTCTGCCCTCGGCGGACCGACGGATGTGAGGTGGCACGCCGCGGTGGCGACCCACCGTGACCTACCCGGTAATGCGTCGATGGCCGACGATGCCCTTTCCGCACCGTCTCCCGCGCCCGGTGGACGCGGATGGGGAGATCCTGTTCATTCGCGCAGGAGTACGGGGCTGCGGCCGGGAAGGTTCAACAGACGCACAGGAAATTGCCGCGACCCGACACGGAGCCGGTGCGGAGCAGGGATCAGCAGGTGAGACGGACGCTGGTCAGTCGGCGCAGAGGTGGTCGAAGGCGAACCCGCCGACCAGTTCGTGGCGGCGCTGGCTCAGCGCGGCGATCTGCGCGGTCCACTCGGCACGCGACAGCAGGTCGACGCCGACGTTCTCCCGCAGTCGTTCCCCCACGGCGACGGCGGCGAGATCCTCGGCCAGCCGGGCCGCGTCGATGCCGCAGGAGAAACGGTGTTCGGTCACCGAGACCTGCTCGATGAGGCACGCGTCGGGGCGTACCTGCACCCAACTCCACCCCTGTGCCGGCCCGTCCACCCAGCGCACGTGCAGTCCCCGCACGATCGGGTCGGCCACCTGCCCGGCCACGTACGCCTCGACCGCAGCCGCGCGGGTCAGCGCGCCGAGGTCGTTGACCGGGCCGGTACGCCCGTCCGGCAGCCGGCCCAGGATGTCCCGGAAGCCCACCGGCTGCGGTTCGGTCCCGGCGGCGGTGGCCCCGCCCGCGGCGTAGGCGCGCGCGTCGATCACGTACTCGACAAGGCGCCGGCCATGCTCGGCGGCGCTCAACGTGGGCGACCCGATCCGCAGAACCGGTAGGCCGACGGCCGCGCTCACGGCGTCCGTGAGTCGCTGCACGCGCTGCTCCGCCGAGCCGGGAGGCGGCACCGGGCCGATCTGCACGGCGACGACCGGACGGCCGGTGTCGGCGGTGTAGACAACAAAATCGAAGCTGGCGCGGCTCGCCGAGGTCCACTGGCTGCCGGTCACGCCGGATGGGCGGCCCTGGACCAGATCAGTGAGCCGGCGCGCCGCCAGGACCCTGTGACCAGCGCGGCTGAGCAGCGCGTCGAGCCCTGCCTCGGCGGGCATCGCCCGCAGCCCACCGCGGTCGTCGCTCCCGATGCTCGTCATCTGCCTGATCCATCCGCCGGTCGGTCGAGCCGGGCCGAGTCTAGGTGGTCGATCATGGGCCACCGAGTTCTGATGTGACGGGGATCACAGTAGCGCCGACGTTCCAGGGATGGCCCCCGGGTGTATCCAGCCACCGCCGGTACCGGACCGGCCCGGAGGTGACCATGTCGCGACAGCAGTTCGGCTTCCTCGCCGGGTTCCTCGCCGTGGCGGTCTGGGCGCTCGCCGGCGTCGGCGTGGCCGCCCTCGCCGTGCTCGCCGGCCTGCTCGGCTGGCTGGTCGTCCGGGTGCTCGACGGCGACCTCGCGGTGACCGGTCTCGGCGACCGCCGCGCCGACGCTCGGCGGCGCCGATGACCACCCGCCCGTCCGCGGGGACGAACCCCCGCACCGGGCTGGCCCCCGCGACCACCGGTCCGGAGCGCCGCCCGGGTGACACCGCGGAGGTCGCGCGGATCGCGGTGCAGGCGGCCAGCCTCGTGCCGGGCGTGTCCGTCGTCCGCCCGGCGGCGGTCCGCCTGGATGACCGGTCCGTCGGACTCGACCTGCACCTGATCACCTGGTACGGGCACAGCGTGCCGACGATCGCCGAGGCCGTCCGGGCGGTGGTCACCGACCGGGTGGCCGCCCAGACCGGCCTCAGCGTGGCGGTGGTGACAGTCACAGTGGACGACCTGCTCGTCCCCGGCGTCGACTCCTCCGGGGTCGGCACCGCCAGGCCCGAGGACGGCTGAGATGCGCACCGTCAACCGGGTCGCCTCGTTGCTGCTGGCCACCGCTCTGCTCCTCGGTGGCGCGGCGGCGGCCGTCCAGGCGTTGCTGCTCACAGTGCGCCGACCGACACCGCTCGACACGAGCGGCTGGCTCGACGCGCTGAGCGACACCCGGTGGCGCGACCCGACCGTCCGGGCGGTGGCCGCCGGGGCTCTCCTCCTGGGCCTGGCCATTCTCGTAGCCCAGCTGCGCCGCTGGACGCCGGTCCGCCTGCGTGCCGACGAGCGCGACGGCTGGTACCTGCACCGGCGGTGTGTGGAACGGCGGCTCGCTGACGCCGCCAGCGCGGTGCCGGGCGTCCGCCGCGCCCGGGTCCGGGTCCGACGGCGGGGCGGCCAGTGGCGCCCCCGGGTCCGCGCGTCTGGCGACCCGGCGGCCCGAGCGGAGGTCGAGTTCGCGGTGCACCAGGAGTTGCGCCACCTCACCGCACCCCGCCCCGCCCGGATCGACGTCCGGCTGCTGCCTCGGCGACGGCCGGCGTGACCAACGCCGGGCACCGACTGCTGTGGACGATCATCGCGCTGCTGCTTGTCGCGGGCGGCTCGGCGGCGCTGACGGCCAGCCTCGGCACGTTGCCCGGTGCTGACCCGGCGGCGGTGCTGCTCAGCGCCGAACTGGTCGACGAGTGGCGGACGGCCGCGCCGTGGAGCACCCTGGCCGCGGCCGTCGCCGGGGCGCTGTTCGCGCTGGCCGGGCAACGCCTGCTGGCCCGGGAACTGCGGGGCCCGGACGGCACGCTGCGCGGCACCCTCAGCCACCCCGGCCGCCGGCCGGGCCGGACCCGGCTGGCCACCGACGTTCTCGCCGACGCACTGGAACGCGACCTGACCGGCAACCCCGGGGTACGCCGGGCCCGGGTGGTGCTCACCGGCGCGCCACCGCACCCCGACGTGTGGATCCGCGTGGACCTCACCGCCGATGCGCCGACCGCCGGCGTACGCGAGCACGTTCGCGCCGCGGTCCGCCGATTCGCGGCCACTACCGACTGCCAGCCCGCGCACCTCGACGTGACCGCCCGCATCGAGCCCGGTCATCCCTGAGCTGACCCCGACCCGCGGGGCATGATCGGTGTCGGCGGCCCGGTGGCCCGGCGGCCCAGCGGCTCGGCGGTTCAGCCAGCGGGTCGTCGGCGGGCGGCCAGGGTGCTGGCGCCGATGGAAACCGCAAGGGTCAGCAGCACCACGGCCAGGGTCAACCAGACCGGCAGCTTGCCCACCGGTGTCTCGGCGAGAATCAGCTTCAGCCCGGCGAAGGCCAGGAGCAGCGCCAACCCGTACCGCAGGTAGCCGAAGTGCCGCAGCAGGCCGGCGAGGCAGAAGTAGAGGCTGCGCAGCCCCAGGACGGCGAACGCGGTAGCCGTCCAGACCAGGAAGGTGTTTGTGGTGATGGCAAGGATCGCCGCCACCGAGTCGATGGCGAAGACCACGTCGGTGGCCTCGATGGCGACGAGCGCGACCAGCAGCAACGTCGCCACCCGTCGGCCGGCCACCCGGGCGGTGAACCGGTCGCCGTGATAGCGGGCATCGGTGGGCACCAGCCGCCGGAACAGCCGGACCACCACATTCCGTTCCGGGTCGACGTCCGGCTTCCCGCGTACGGCCAGCCGCCAGCCGGTCCAGATCAGGAACCCGCCCAGCGCGAAACCGGCCCAGGCGAGCCGGTCCAGCAACTCGGCACCGGCGAAGATGAACAGCAGCCGGAAGACGAGCGCCCCCACGACACCCCAGAACAGCACCTTGTGCTGGTAGCCCGACGGCACCTGGAAGTAGCCGAAGAGCAGCGCGAAGACGAACACGTTGTCCACCGAGAGCGCCTTCTCCAGCAGGTAGCCGGAGAAGTACGCGATGGCCGGGTCACCGCCGAGGCCCCACCAGACGACCAGGCCGAACAGCAGACCCGCGCCGATCCAGACGGCGCTCCACAGCAGTGCCTCGCGGAGCTCGATCACGTGGTTGTCCCGGTGCAGGAGCACATCCACGGCGAGCAGCACCGCGATCACCGCGCCGACCGCCGCCCAGGCCCACAGTGGGACCGCGACCGTCGCCTCAGCCACCGACGCCCTCCGCATCGACCACCGCGCACCGCCCGTCCACCCAGGCCGGCCGGCCCTTTCCGAGCCTAGGTGAACGCCCGACCCGGCATCGGACGGTCGAACGAAGTCGGGTCGGTGCCCCACGACGACGATCTGAGCGCTACTCGACGAGCACAGCGCCTGCGATCCGGGGGGGGGTCAAACGTCCCGGGCCGTTGCGGTCTGTCGGCCCTGCCGCCGAGAACGCCGTGGGCGTCCACTGGAGATGCCACCGGGAAGCGCGGTGCGAAGCTGAGAAGGGACGTGGAGACCATGATCGCGACGATCGAGCGGGTCACCGCCAAGAACACCGCTGCTAAGGCCGGCACCGCTCACGAGCGGGCCGTCCGGTACATCCTGGCCGGCACCCGGCTGGCACTCGGCTGGATCTTCCTCTGGGCCTTCATCGACAAGATGTTCGGCTTCGGGATGGCCACCGAGTCGAAGAACGCCTGGATCAACGGTGGTAGCCCCACCAAGGGATTCCTGACCTTCGGCGTGACCGGCCCGTTCAAGGATCTCTACGCCGGGATCGCCGGTGCCGCCTGGGCGGACTGGCTCTTCATGGTCGGCCTGGCCGGCATCGGTGTCGCGCTGCTGCTCGGCATCGGCATGCGGGTCGCCGCCGTGGCCGGTGGGCTGCTGCTGGTCATGATGTGGACCGCCGTCCTGCCTCCGGAGAACAACCCCTTCATGGACGACCACCTGATCTACGCGGCGGTGCTGGCGGTCCTGGCGCTGGTCAACGCTGGCGACACCTGGGGCCTGGGCCGGGTGTGGGCGGGGCTGCCGATCGTCCGGCGGATGCCCTGGCTGCGGTGAACACCGCACACCCCCTCCGCGGGCGTCACCAGCACCGGTGACGCCCGCCAGGGCGTCGCCCCACCACCCGGGCCGGCAGCGCCACCGGGACCGCCGATGTGCGACCGGCGGGGACGGGCCTGAGCAGGTTGCGGGTCCGCCGCACATCGGTGAGGGGTGATCCGGCAGGATCGACGGTGACCGGACACATCACCCAACACGGCAGGAGATCCCCGCATGACCCAGGCAGCAGGCGCCCAGTCGGGCAAGCCCGAGGTTGGTCCGATCGAGGGTGCACCGCCGGCCGACCTCGTGATCGAGGACATCACCGTGGGCGACGGCCCGCAGGCCCAGCCGGGCCAACTGGTCAGCGTGCACTACGTTGGCGTGTCGCACTCCACCGGCGGCGAGTTCGACTCGTCGTGGAGCCGGGGCGAGGCGTTCGACTTTCCGCTCGGCGGCGGTCAGGTCATCGCCGGCTGGGACCAGGGCGTCGCCGGCATGCGCGTCGGCGGTCGCCGTCGCCTGATCATCCCGCCGCACCTGGGGTACGGCGACCGGGGTGCCGGCGGCGTCATCAAGCCGGGCGAGACGCTGGTCTTCGTCGTCGACCTGCTCGGCGTGAGCTGACCGATTGCCGGGGTCGCCGGCCCACGCCGGCGGCCCCGCGTCCGGGTGCGAGGGTGGAAGCCCACCTCGCCGTCGGGTCAGGCGGCCAGTTGCAGGTCCGTGGTCGCGAACGCCGGGCGACGCGCGGCCTCGATCGGCGAGGTCAGCTCCAGAATCGGCATCACGCGGTGCAGCCCGCTGACGCGCAACACCCGCGCCACCACCGGGCTCGGGTCGACCAGGACCAGCTCGCCACCCCGGGCCCGCACGCGCAGATGCGCGGCGAGCAGCGTGCGAACGCCGGCGGCGGAGAGCAGCCGCAGCCCGGACAAGTCCAGTTGAAGCATCGGGCGGGCCGGCGCGGACCACAGCGCGGACCGGAACGCGGACACCGTTGCGATGTCGATCTCGCCGGCCACCCGCACGAGGACCATCTGGTCACCCACGCTGACCTGCACGTCCAGCCGGTCGCTGTGCTCTTCCATGCCCAGAAATCTAGCCGCCACCACCGACATTTTCGCCAGTCCACGGAGTGATTCCGGGTACGCCCAGGGGCATACCCCGAGGTATCCCACCTCCCTCTCGGGGTGGAGTCAGGGGCCCGGGCGGCGCGCCGCGCGGGCGCGGAACCCGGGGGTCGGCCGGCATTCCGGTGGAGAATAGGTCGATGCTGATCCCCCGGCCCCGGCCGCCCCGGCTGATCCGCCCCGTCCGCGAGCCGGCGACCAGCCCTCCGGCGCTGGCCGGGCCATGGGCCCCCACCGACCGCCGACTCGACGAGGCCGAGTTGCTACCCCTCCCCGCGGGTGCCGTCGGCCCCGAGGACGTGCTGGTCGACGGCGCCGGGCGGGTGATCAGCGGCGACGAGGACGGTCGGCTCTGGTGGTGGCCTGTCGACGCGCGGGCCGGCACCCCACCCCACCTGCTGGCCGAGACCGGGGGCCGTCCGCTCGGCATCGAGCTGGACCGGTCCGGTGAGGCACTGGTGGTCTGCGACGCGTACCGCGGGTTGCTGCGGGTCACCCCGGACGGCGCGGTACGCGAACTGACCGGAACGGCGCCCCCGGTGCACCTGGCCAACAACGCGACGGTGGCCCGTGACGGCACCATCTACTTCACCGACAGCTCCGACCGGTTCCCGGTTTCGCACTGGAAGCGGGACCTGCTGGAGCACCGTCCCAACGGTCGGGTGCTGGCCCATCATCCGGGCAGCGGCCGCACCGAGGTGGTGACCGACGGGCTGTACTTTCCCAACGGAATCGCGCTGACCCCGGACGAGTCCGCGCTGATGCTCGTGGAGACCAGCACCCACCGCCTGCTGCGGGTCGAGCTCAGCGGCGGTGTGCGGGTCCTCGCCGACCTGCCCGCGTACCCGGACAATCTCGCCTCGGTGGGTGACGGGACGTACTGGATCGCCCTGCCCAGCCCCCGGGTGCCGATCGCCGAACGGCTCCTGCCCCATCCGCGGCTGCGCCAGATCGCCGCCCTGCTGCCCGACGCGATGCAGCCGCAGCCACGCCGCTATGGGCTGGTCGCGCTGGTCGACGACGCGGGAACGGTCCGCCGGACGCTGCACGGTCCGAACGGGCACTACTCCATGATCACCGGGGTACGCCAGCACGGCGACCACCTCTGGCTGGGCAGCCTGACCGGGCCCGGGGTGGCCCGCGTACCCCTGGGGTGACGGGCGAGGGCCACGGGCGGCGACAGGGCCGGGCCCGCCGCGTACCCCTGGGGTGACGGGCGGCGACAGAGCCGGGCCGCCCGCGTACCTCTGAGATGACGGGCGGCGGCAGGGCCGGTCCGCCGTCGTTGCGGGCCGACCCTGTGCTGCCGCATGTGGTGTGTCAGCGGCCGCTGACCGAGGGTGCCGGTGCTGGCGATCCGCCGGCCACCGCGCCCGGGTGCGCCGGGGCGACCGGCGCGGGCTTGAGCCCGGGCGGCACCGGCAGGGCGCTGCCCCGGGCGAACTCGTCCCAGCTCACGTTCCACGCGGTCCAGCCGTTGCCCGGCTGTAGCTCCACCTCGGTGCCCTTGACGGTGACCAGGTCACCCACCTGCGTCACCCCCATCAACCAGTCGGCCGCGGTGGCGGAGACGTTCGCGCAACCGTGCGAGACGTTGGTGCTGCCCTGGTCCCCCTCCGACCAGGGGGCGGAGTGGATGAACTCGCCACCCCAGGTGTAGCGCTGGGCGTCGTCGACGTCGACCACGTAGCCACCGTTCGGCTCACCACGGGTGTCGAAGGTGACCCGCTCGTGCTTCTCCATGATCACCATCTTGCCGCTGGAACTCGGCGTGCTCGGCTTACCCAGGCTCACCGGGATCCGGCGGACCTGCTTGCCGTCGCGCAGCACTGTCATCTGCTTGGTGGCGTTGTCGATCTCCAGCGAGACCTGCCGTCCGATCTTGGAGGTCGCGGTCCGCTCGGCGTCGCCGACCAGCTTCTTGCCGATCGGCAGACCCTCCAGGCCGGCCCGGACACTGATGGTGGTCCCCGGCTTCCAGAAATCGGGTGCCCGGTAATAGACCTGACTTCCATCCTCAAGCCACGACCAGGTACCCGGTTGCGGTGGATTTGTCTTTACGAACAACCGCCGCTGGACATCCGCCCTGGCCTCTTTCGGAATTCCTGGGTCGAACGCCACCGTTACCGGCATCGCCGTGCCGTACGTCCGATTGCCGTTGAAATACAGGGTGCTGGTGATCTGCGGCTTGGTCGATTTGGCCATCGTCGTGAACGTGGTGGTGCGGGTAGTGGTGGCACCGGAGTCACCGGTCGCTGTCACCTCGGCGGTGTAGGTCCGTCGTGGTTGCAGCGGAGCGTTCGGCACCCAGCCGGAGCCGTCCTCGCGCGGCTCGGCGTTCACCTGCTTGCCCTTGTCGTCGGTGAGGCGTACGCCGGTGACCCGCCCGCCCTTGACCACGGTGCCCACCTCGGCGCTGACCGGGACGTCCCGGGCCTTGTCCCCCGGCGTCACGGCGAGTTCCGGTGGGGCGGCGTGCTTCCTGGCCGAGCCGGTCGCCGAACCCCGGTCGACGGTGCACGCACCCAGGACGAGTGGTGCCGCTGCGATGGTTACCGCCAACAGCGTCATTCGCCGCCTAGACGTCATGTTTCAGTCCCCCCGTTTTCGACTTCCCTCCGCCACATTCTTGCCCGCTTGACGGGCCCATTCGCGGCATTCCGAAATAATCGGCCGCGCATTTATCGACGCATTTTCCGACAATGCTCCGCTTGGCCGAACAGGGGTTCAAGCGACCCGTGTCATGCGTTTCGCTCCGCTTGAGCGACCCAACGTCGACTGTCCGAATGGCGGGGTGGTGGCACCTGGGGGCCCGGTGCGCCCATGGTCGACTCCACTTCACGAGAGTCGCGGCATCCCGGCCGCCCTGACACCGCGACTTCCGTGAACCCGAGTGGATCATGCGGCGGGTCGGCCGAGCCGGCCGGATCGCGCGGCGTGGTGGCACGGGAAGTAGAAGGTCAGGCCGGGTGGCGCACCTTGTGGGCGGACTTTTGTCAGTTGAAGCGAAACTTCCGGCGAACGCGACAAAGCTTTGCCTTCGTCCGGGGGCAAGGGTAAGGTCTCGATCTAGATAGAGGGTTGCCCATTCGTCGATCAACTTGCCGCCACCTCTGCCGGGTCGCCGCGTTCCGCTCCCGATGGGTCCGGGCCGCACCCGCGCCGTTCCTCACCGTCCAGCCGGAGCCCGCCTCCGGCCGGTTCGGCGCGCCCGGCGGACGGCAGTCAGGTCGACCGCCGCCGACGGCGTACCAGCCGTCAGGAAGGGACCACCACCATGGATCAACAACTCAACCGACCGGGGCCGACACCGGCGTCCGAGCCGGTCAGCCGGCGTGGAGTGCTGCGCGCCGCGACTGTCTCCGCTGCCGCTGTCGGTGCCGCCGGCCTGCTCGGCGGCCCCGCCGTCGCCGCGCCCGCCGGCCAGGCCCAGGGCCGCCGTCGGGTGCCTGTGGACCGGATCAGCATTCAGCTCTACACGCTGCGTGATCAGCTCGCCGCCGACCTGCCCGGCACCCTGGACGCGCTGCGCCGGATCGGTTACCGGCGAGTCGAGCACGCCGGGTTCGTCGGACGCACCGCCGCAGAGTTCCGGGCCGCGCTCGACGAGGCCGGGCTGCGTTCCACCTCCGGTCACGTCGGCATCCCGCAGCCGTTCGACGCCGCCACCTGGGAGCAGGCCCTCGCCGACGCCAACGTGGTGGGCTGCAAGAAGATCGTCCACCCGTACTTCGGTCGGGACGCGAGCGGTCAGCCGATCCGGGACCCTGCCGTCTACCGGGCCCTGGCCCGGGACCTGAACCGCGCCGGTCGGCTCGCCGAACGCGCCGGGTTGGACTTCGGCTACCACAACCACCAGCTCGAGTTCGTGCCGCTGACCGGCGGCTCGACCGGGTTCGACATCCTCAGCTCGCAGACCGATTCCCGGCTGGTCCACTTCGAGCTCGACCTCTACTGGACCTGGCGTGGCGCCCACGACCCGGTCGACGTGATCCGGGCCAACCGCGGTCGGATCCGCCAGGTGCATGTCAAGGACCTCGACGTCGAGGGTGGTTTCGCCGACCTCGGCGACGGCGTCATCGACTTCGGCCGCATCTTCGCCCACGAGCGTGAGGCCGGCATCGAGGAGTACATCGTGGAGCGTGACGACGCGGGCACCGCGCCGCGCTCCCCCGCCGACGCCCTGGACACCGCTCGCGTCGGATTCGACTATCTCGCTTCACTTCGGTACTGAAACCACCTCGGGGGACTCACCTGATGAACAGGACCGCATACGCGTCCGCCCTGCTGTTGGTGACGGCCGGTCTGGCCGTACCACAGTCGGCAGCGTCCGCAGCGCCGGCCGCGCCGCCGGACAGCAGCTTCCAGAAAGTGACACTGAACGACTTCCCGGGCGAGCCGATGAGCCTCGCCGTCCTGCCCGACCTGCGGGTGCTGCACACCTCCCGCACCGGTGAGGTCCGCATCCACGACCCGCGCACCGGGCTGAACACCCTCGCCGCCGACATTCCGGTGTACGAGCACGACGAGGAGGGGTTGCAGGGCGTCGCCATCGACCCGAACTTCGCCCAGAACAAGTGGGTGTACCTCTACTACTCGCCGCCGATGGACACTCCGGTGGACGACCCGGCGACACCCGGCGTCAACGAGGGGGACGCGCCGGAGACCGGCACCGAGGCGGACTGGCAGCGGTTCAAGGGCGCGCTGCGGCTGTCCCGGTTCAAGCTGGACGGGACGAAGCTGAACCTCGCCAGCGAGCAGCAGATCATCGACGTGCCGACCGACCGGGGCATCTGCTGCCACGTCGGCGGCCAGATCGACTTCGACAGCAAGGGCAACCTGTACCTGTCGACCGGTGACGACACCAACCCGTTCGCCTCCGACGGTTACATCCCGATCGACGAGCGGGCCGACCGCAACCCGGCGTACGACGCCCAGCGCACCGCGGCCAACACCAACGACCTGCGCGGCAAGCTGCTGCGGATCAAGGTGAAGGCCGGTGGTGGCTACACGGTGCCGGCCGGCAACCTGTTCAAGCCGGGCACCGCGCAGACCCGTCCGGAGATCTACGCGATGGGGCTGCGTAACGCGTTCCGGTTCGCCGTCGACAGGCGTACCGACGACGTGTACGTCGGCGACTACTCGCCGGACGCCTCCAACCCGAACCCGGAGCGCGGCCCGGCCGGTCACGGCCGGTGGATGCGCGTCGACAAGCCGGCGAACTACGGCTGGCCGTACTGCGTGACGCCGACGATCGCCTACCGCGACTACGACTTCGCCACCGGCGAGTCCGGCGCCAAGTTCAACTGCAAGCGCCCGGTCAACGACTCACCGCACAACACCGGCAAGCGCGTGCTGCCGCCGGTCGAGCAGCCTGAGGTCTGGTACGCGGCCGCCGCCTCGGCCGAGTTCCCGCAGTTGGGCACCGGCGGCATCGCTCCGATGGGCGGCCCGGCCTACGACTACGACGGAACCAGCACGTCGCGTACCCGCTGGCCCGCCTACTACGACGGGGTGCCACTGTTCTACGAGTGGACCCGTGACTACATCAAGGAGTTCCGCCTGGACGAGGACGGCGACGTCGACGACATCCGTCCGGTGGCGCCGTCGCTGGTGGTGGACAACCCGATGGACATGGAGTTCGGCCCGGACGGCGCGCTCTACGTCCTGGAGTACGGCGACGGTTACTTCGCCGAGAACCCGGACGCCCAGCTGTCCCGGATCGACTTCGTCAGGGGCAACCGGACGCCGATCCCGAAGATCAGCGGCACCCCGACCGTTGGGCAGGCCCCGCTGACCGTCGCGTTCTCCAGCGCCGGCACGACCGACCCGGACGGTGACAAGCTCAGCTACGCGTGGGACTTCAACGCGGACGGTTCGGTGGACAGCACCAACCCGAACGCGAGCTGGACGTTCCCGGAGAACGGCTCGTACACGCCGACGTTGAAGGTCACCGACCGCACCGGACGGTCCGCCTCGGCGTCCCTGCCGCTGGTGGTCGGGCCGACCGCGCCGGTCGTCGAGTTCGTCACCCCGGAGGCCGGGCAGCCGTTCCAGTTCGGGCAGACCGTCGCGTACGAGGTGAAGGTCACCGACGACCTGCCGGTGGACTGCTCCCGGGTGAAGGTCACCTATGTGCTCGGGCACGATGAGCACGGGCACCCGCTCTCCACCTCGACTGGTTGCTCCGGCACCATTCCCACCTTCCTGGACGGTGGGCACAGCGGCGCTGACAACCTGACCGCGGTGTTCGTCGCGGAGTACACCGACGCCCCGACCGACCCGGGCGTACCTCCGCAGTCCGCTTCGGCGACCGTGGTGCTGGACCCGACCCCGGTGGCTGGTCTGGCCGGCTGATCAGCTCAACCACGACAGTGGCGGCGGCCGGATCCTTCCGGCCGCCGCCACACGTCGTTCAGCTTCATGCTCTCGCCGGCGGCGTCGCCGGGGCGCCCAGACGGCAGCCAGCGTCCGGTCAACTCCAGTCACTGTCCACGTGGTTGTCCCGCCATCGTCCGCCCACCGGCGGGGTGTCCAGTCGCATCCCCTCGTCGGCGTTGCCGGCCAGGTCGTTGTCCTCGACCCGGCAGTCCACGCAACTGCCCCGCTCGGTGATCCACAGCCCGTGCGTCTGGGTCGGGTTGTCGTGGTTGTCCCAGACCCTGTTGCCCCTGATGGTGGCCGAGTCGAAGGGCGCGTCGATGGTGATGCCGGCCCGCCGCCCGGGGGCGGGGTCCAGTTCGTACGCACAGCCCGGCGGTGGCACGTCCCCGCTCCACGCGCTGAACGCGTCCGGGCGGACCGGGGCGAGGGTGAGTTCGTCGCCGCTGTTGGCGGCCACCGTGGCCACGGACCGACCGACCCGCAGGATCTTGCCCCGGTGCCCGTCGTGCGGCCAGTCGGCGGTCCGGTCCACCAGGCTCCGTTCGCTGTAGCGGACGGCCTCGCCCTTACCACCGGCGGCTCGGGCGTACTGCCTTCCGTTGTTGCGGATCCGGTTGTTGAGCAGCACGGCGTCGGTCATCTGGTGGTCGATGCGGACGGCGTCGAGGCCGTTGCCCCAGAACTCGTTGCTCTCGATCACCACGTCGCGGACCGGGCCCTGGTAACCGCGCCGGAGGTCGCGCGCGTGGTAGCCGTGCTGGCCGTTTCCGCTGATCCGGTTGCCCCGTACGGTGTACGGGCCGGGGCTGTTGCCGATGCTGACCCCGTCCCGCAGGTTGCCGTCGATGACGCAGTCGGTGAGCAGCCCGCCCCGGCCGGCCACGGTCGAGGTGCCCTGCGACGACACGTCGAAGCCGGCCTCCAGGTTGCCGGTCATCGTGCAGGCGGACACGATCAGCCCGTCGGTGCCCCAGTCGGAGATGCCGAAGCGGTTGCCCTGGCTGTGGCAGCCGATGATGCGGTAGCCGCGCGGTGGCTCCCAGTAGTCCTTCTGCAACTCCAGGAAGATCCCGTTGGTGCCGTTGGCCAGGGCGGTGCAGTTGGCGATGGTCAGCCGCTCCTCCGGACCCCACCCGCCGACGCCGATACCGATGCCGGCTCCGCCCATCTGCTCGCCGTTGTCGAGCCGGCCACAGCCGACCACCACGACGCCGTCGATCAGGGTGTCCTGGAGGAAGTCGCAGCCCAGCCCGCTGGCGGCGGTGTGGTGGATGTAGAGGTTGCGGAAGACGCCCCGCACCACGTACTGGAGGCCGAGGCCCTTGGCCAGGTAGTTGTACTCGGCCATGGCCACGCCGGAGCCGTCGATCTGGAAGTCGGCGAAGGTGCAGTCGGCGATGTGCCGGTCCCGGTCGGCGCCGTGCTGGAGTGTCGTCCAGAAGGCCAGCGGGGTGGGGTCGGCCCGGTTGCCCTCGTTGCTGAGCATGAACCGGGTCGCCGCCGGGCCGGCCCCGATCAGCGACACACCGCTGCGCCACACGGTGCCGGCGTCGCGGATCGAGTAGATGCCCGGCGGGCAGTAGATGACCCGAGCCCGTCCGTCCGAGGCGTACCCGGTGCCGAGGCGGTCCACGAGGGCGGCCAGCGCCGGCTGGTCGTTGGTCGCGCCGTCACCGGTGAGCCCGTACTCCAGCGCGTCGCAGTACAGCGGCGCGCCGGCCGAGGCGGGCCGTCGTACCCGGACCGAGTTCAGCAGCAGCTCGTTCGCCACGGCCACGGCGGGCTCCCTTCGACGCGTTCGGTGCGCTCCGGCGGGGCCGACTTCCCGGTGAGGCCGCCGGGAAACCCCGGCCCGGAGACACGGCCGGGAAACCCCGGCCCGAAGACACCGCCGGGAAGCCCCGGCCCGATGGCACCGCCGGGAAGCCCGGACGTGCGCCGGCCCCGGCGCCGCAGAGGCAGCGCCGGGGCCGAGGGGGGTACGCGTCAGACGGCGGCGATCAGCAGCGCCGGTCGCTCCACGCAGTCGGCGACGTGCCGCAGGAAGCCGCCGGCCACCCCGCCGTCGCAGACCCGGTGGTCGAAGGTGAGGCTGAGCTGGGTCACCTTGCGGACGGCGAGCTGCCCGTCGACCACCCACGGCTTGTCCACGATCCGCCCGACCCCGAGCAGGGCCGCCTCGGGGTGGTTGATGATCGGCGTGGAGCCGTCGACGCCGAACACCCCGTAGTTGTTCAGCGTGAAGGTGCCACCGGTCAGCCGGGCCGGGGGCAGGCTGCCGGCCCGCGCGGCGGCCGTGGTCGCCGCCAGTTCGGCGGCCAACTCGGCGGTGGTGAGCCGCTGGGCGTCGCGCAGCACCGGCACCAGCAGACCCCGGTCGGTCTGCGCGGCGATGCCGAGGTGCACCCCGGCGGACTGGACGATGCGCTGCGCCTCGGTGTCGACCCGGGCGTTGAGCTGCGGGAACCGGCGCAGTCCGCTGAGGCAGATCCGGGCCAGCAGGGCGAGGATGCTCACCGGCGCGTCGGGAGTCGCCGCGTTGATCGCGGCACGGGTGTCCAACAGGCCGGTGGCGTCCACGTCGACCCAGATGGTCACCTCCGGGATCTCCCGCCGGCTGCGGGAGAGCTTGTCGGCGATCACCTTGCGGACGCCGGTCAGCGG
Organism: Micromonospora alfalfae; assembly: GCF_022230925.1. Lineage (GTDB taxonomy): Bacteria > Actinomycetota > Actinomycetes > Mycobacteriales > Micromonosporaceae > Micromonospora > Micromonospora alfalfae. The sequence goes on from NZ_JAKKFH010000061.1 coordinate 34,810, forward strand.
GACGATGACGTCGCCGTCTCCGGCCGGGGCCGACCCGACCTGCGGGTCCGGCACGGCGGCGAGCCGGGCGGCGGGCGCGGTCAGCGCGGCCTCCACGTCGGCGCGGCGGATCACACCCCCGGGTCCGGTGCCCCGCACCGTGTCGAGGTCGACGCCGTGCTCACGGGCCAGCCGCCGCACGATCGGCGAGATGACAAGGGCCGCGGACGGCGGTGCCGGGTCACCGGACGCGGCACCGGCAGCCGCGGGGGTGCCGCCGGTCGGGCCGGCGTCGGCCGGTTCGGGGGCCACCGCCAGGCGGGGCCGCCGCCGACGGCGGGTGGCGGTGCCGTGGCCGGTGCCGTACCCGATCAGCACGTTGCCGGATCCGGCCCGCTCCTCCTCGCGGTAGGTGGCGTGCCCGGCGGGCTCGTCGCCGCCGTCCAGCGGCGCGATGGTGATCAACGGCTGGCCGACCGGGCGTACCTCACCGGCCGCGCCGTGCAGGGTGACCACCCGGCCGGCGTACGGGCAGGGCACGTCGACGACGGCCTTGGCGGTCTCCACCTCGACCACGCTCTGGTCGACGGTGACCACGTCACCCACGGCGACCCGCCACTCGACGATCTCGGCCTCGCTCAGCCCCTCGCCCAGGTCGGGCAGGAGGAAGACCTGCGTCCGTTCGACGGTGGTCATGCCGCCGCCCAACGCGCGTCCGGCTGGTCGTCCCACTGGAGGCGGGCCACCGCGTCGAGCACCCGGTCCACGCCGGGCAGGTGGGTGTGCTCCAGCATCGGCGCCGGGTACGGGATGTCCAGTCCGGCGACCCGCAGCACCGGGGCGTGCAGCGCGTGGAAGCAGCGCTCCTGGACCCGGGCGGCGATCTCCGCGCCGACGCCCGCGAAGCCGGGCGCCTCCTGGATCACCACGCACCGGCCGGTACGCCGGACCGAGGCGGTGATGGTCTCGTCGTCGAACGGCACGATGGTGCGCACGTCGACGACCTCCAGGTCCCACCCCTCCTCGCGGGCGGCCTCGGCGGCCTCCAGCGCGACCGGCACCGCCGGCCCGTACGCCACCAGTGTGGCGTCGCGTCCGGGCCGGCGCACGACGGCCCGGCCGAACGGCTCGTTGCGGGTCGGCAGGGACGCCTCGGCGCTGGCGAAGTAGAGCTTCTTGGGCTCCATGAAGACCACCGGGTCGGGGTCCTCGATGGCCTCGCGCAGCAGCGAGTACGCGTCGTCGACTGTCGCCGGGGTGACCACCTTCAGTCCCGGGGTGTGCGCGTAGTACGCCTCGGACGAGTCGCAGTGGTGCTCGACTCCGCCGATCCCGCCCGCGTACGGCACGCGGATGACGATCGGCACGCTCAGCGTGCCCCGGGTGCGGTTGCGCAGCTTCGCCACGTGCGAGGCGATCTGTTCGAACGCCGGGTACGCGAATGCGTCGAACTGCATCTCGACCACAGGGCGCAGACCGGACATGGCCATGCCGACGGCGAAGCCGACGATGCCGGCCTCGGCGAGGGGGGTGTCGAAGCAGCGGTTCTCGCCGAAACGGGCCTGGAGGCCGTCGGTGATCCGGAAGACGCCGCCCAGCGCGCCGACGTCCTCACCGAAGACGACGACCCGGTCGTCGGCGGCGAGCGCGTCGGCGAGCGCGGTGTTGAGCGCCTTCGCCATGGTGGTGGCCATCAGGCGTCACCCTCCTCGGCGTGGGCGGCGGCCAGTTCGGCGCGGACCTGCTCACGCTGTTCGATCAGTTGCGGGGTGGGCTCGGCGTAGACGTGGTCGAAGAGGCTCAGCGGGTCGACGGTGGGCTGCTCGTTCATCCGGGTCCGCAGGTCCGCCGCGTACGCCTCGGCCTGCTCGGTGATCTCGGCGACCGCCGCGTCGTCGAGCACACCGCGGGCGCGCAGGTAGGTCTCCAGCCGGGCGACCGGGTCCCGGTCCCGCCAGGCGTCGACCTCGGCGCTGTCGCGGTAGCGAGTGGCGTCGTCGGCGTTGGTGTGCGGCTCCATCCGGTAGGTGTGCGCCTCGACCAGGAACGGCCCCTTGCCGGCCCGGGCGTGGGCGACCGCGCGGGTGAGCACGGCGAGCACCGCCACCGGGTCGTTGCCGTCGACCTGCTCGCTGGGTACGCCGTAGCCGACGCCCTTGTAGGCCAGCGACGGCGCGGCGGTCTGCCGCGACAGCGGGACGCTGATGGCGTACTTGTTGTTCTGCACGAAGAAGACCACCGGCGCCTTGAACACGGCGGCGAAGTTGATCCCCTCGTGGAAGTCGCCCTCGCTGGTGGCGCCGTCGCCGATGAAGGCCAGCGCCACTGTGTCGCGACCCTGGTACGCCTCGCCGTGCGCCAGCCCGGCGGCGTGCACGCACTGGGTGGCGAGGGGGGTGCACTGCGGCGCGGTGTGTACCTCGGTCGGGTCGTAGCCGCAGTGCCAGTCGCCGCGCAGCAGGGTGAGCACCTCGACCGGGTCGATGCCTCGGGCAACCAGCGCCATCGACTCGCGGTACGTGGGGAAGACCCAGTCGGTGTCGCGGACGGCGAGGACCGCGCCGACCTGGCACGCCTCCTGGCCCCGCGAGGACGGGTAGACGGCGAGCCGGCCCTGCTTGGTCAGGGCGGTCGCCTGGGTGTCGAAGCGGCGGCCGAGCACCATCCGGCGGTACAGCTCGCGCAGCACCTCGGCGGGTGGTTCGGGGTAGTCGGCACGGGCGGGCAACGGCGTGCCGTTCTCGGCGAGCAGGCGGACCGGCTCGGCGTCTGGCAGCAACGAGCGGGCCGGGTCGGGCGGGGTGACCGTTCGACGGGCGCGCGGGGATGCCCTGCGGACCGCCTGGGGAGTGGTCGTCACGGCGGAACCTCCTGGGACGTGTGGTGAGCCTATGCTTCCGCTTGTGAATGATTGACTCAAGATCGACACAGAAGGCGGGACGGTTGGCATGCGGAGGGCCCAGCAGTGAGCCAGGAGACCGCCGACGAAGCGAGCCGGGGCGCGGGATCGGGACGATCGGCCCGAGCCCTGGACGAGGTCGACCGGCGGATCCTCGACGAGCTGGTCCGCGACGGTCGGACGTCGGTGCGCACCCTCGCCGAACGGATCCACATCTCCCGCACCAACGCGTACGCGCGGGTGGAGCGGTTGCTCCGCGACGGGGTGATCACCGGGTTCCGGGCCCAGGTAGCGCCCGAGGCGGCCGGGCTGGGCACGTCGGCGTACATCGCCCTGACCATCGAGCAGAACACCTGGCGGGAGGTGTCGGCCGAGCTGGCCCGGGTGCGCTACATCGAGCACGCCGCGCTGCTCGGCGGTGACCACGACGTGCTCGCGCTGGTGCGCGCCCCGGACAACGCCGCGCTGCGCGACGTGGTGCTGGGCCGGGTGCAGAGCATTCCCGGGGTGCTGTCCACCCGTACCTGGCTGGTCTTCGAGGAGTTCGACGGGCTTGGCAGCCCCTGGGCGTGAGCGCCGGGCTCAGCGCTCCGGCGGAGCCTCCAGCCCGTCGCGGTCGGCCAGCTCCAGCAGCGGTTCCAGCGAGTGCCGGTCACCGTCCAGGCCGGCGTGCGGGTCGCCGCGCTCGGCGAACCGGGACGGCATGCTGAGCACGTCGAAGTCCTCCGGTCGGACCTGGTCCAGCTCCGACCAGTCCAGCGGCGCGGAGACCAACGCGGCGGGCGTCGGCCGGATCGAGTACGCCGAGGTCACCGTGTGGTCCCGGGCCATCTGGTTGTAGTCGACGAAGACCGGTCGGTCCCGTTGTTCGCGCCACCAGGTGGTGGTGACCAGGTCCGGCAACCGGCGCTGCATCTCCCGGCCCAGCGCGAGCACCGCTCGACGGCAGTCGCCGAAGCTCCACCGCGGCTCGATCGACAGGTAGACGTGCAGACCCCGACCGCCGGTGGTCTTCGGGTAGGCGGTCATGCCCAGCTCGGCGAGGAACGCCCGCACCTCGTGCGCCACCGGCACCACCTGCTCGAAGCCGACGCCGGGCATCGGATCCAGGTCGATGCGCAGCTGGTCGGGGCGTTCCACGTCGGCGGCGGTGACCGGCCACGGGTGGAACCGCAGGGTCCCCAGGTTGGCCGCCCAGATGACGACCGCCAACTCGCTCGGCGCGACCTCGTCGGCGGTACGACCACTGGGGAACGTGATGTGCGCGGTCCGCACCCACTCGGGCGCGCCGGCCGGCAGCCGCTTCTGGTAGAACGCGTCGCCCCTGTTGGTCTGCCGGGTGGCGATCGTCGCGCCCTCGAAGACACCGCGCGGCCAGCGTTCCAGCATGGTCGGCCGGTCCCGCAGCGCCCGCAGGATGCCGTCGCCCACCGCCAGGAAGTAGCGGACCACGTCCAGCTTGGTCAGCCCACGCTCCGGGAAGTACGGCTTGTCGGGGCTGGAGACGCGGACCAACCGCTCCCCCACCTGGATCTCCTCCGCCGCCGTCGCCATCTGCCGAGGGTACGACGCGCAGGCACGCCGTACGGCCATCGAACGGACACCCGTGCGGCGCGGCGGCGGAGCTGTCCGGCGGCGGCGGGGCTGGCGCACCCGGTCAGGTGATCAGCAGCACGCCCACCACGATCATCGGCAGCCCGACGAAGAGGAAGATGCCGACGCCGGTGAGCACCTGGCCACCGCCGGCCGTCTCCCGCTCCGGCGCGGCGCCGAAGGTGGCGCGCGGGCCGAGCATGCCCATCCGGCTCAGCGTCAGGTCGCCCGTCACGCCGAGGAGCCCGCCCACCACCACCAAGCCGATGCCCAGCCGGTTGGTGTAGGCACCGCCGGCGATCGCCACCCAGATCGCTGCCGCGACGGCGACCAGCACCCCGGCCATCACGAATATCAGAAACGCTTCCCGCAAACCTCGCACGACGGTCACCGTCGACACCCCCCCGTTGGCTGTCCGTCACATTGTTCCGCATCAACCCCTCGCGGCGCTGCCCCGCAGACGGCGGCGACCTGCACGGTCGTCCGGCGGCGTGCGATCGGCGGGGCCACGGTTACCGCGGTGGGCGCCCGGGTAGGGGGTCGGCATGGCGGAACTGGCGACGCTCTGGATCATCCGGCACGGTGAGAGCACCGCGAACGTGGCGGCGACGCACGCCGAGGCGACCGGTGAGGAGCTGATCGGCCTCAGCCACCGCGACGCCGACGTGCCGCTCTCCCCCACCGGGGAGGATCAGGCCCGGGCCACCGGTCGTTGGCTGGCCGGGCTTCCCCCGGACCGCCGGCCCGACGTGGCGGTGGTCTCGCCGTACCTGCGGGCAGTCTCCACCGCCGAGTTGGCGCTGCACGGCACCGACATCCCGGTCAGCCGGGACGAGCGGCTACGCGACCGGGAGCTGGGCATCCTCGACGGACTGACCGGCCACGGGGTACGTCAGCGGTACCCGGACGAGGCCGCGCGCCGGGAACGACTCGGCAAGTTCTACTACCGGCCGCCGGGCGGAGAGTCCTGGACGGACGTGGCGCTGCGGTTGCGCACGCTCCTCGGCGACCTGCGCCGAGACCACGAGGGCCAGCGTGTTCTGCTCTTCGGCCACGACGCGCTGGTCTTTCTGCTGCGCTACCTGGTGGAGGGGCTGACCGAGACGGACCTGATGGCGCTGACCCGCCAGCACGTGATCGCCAACTGCTCCATCACCGACTGGTCGGCCGACGCGGAGCACCGGCTGACGCTTGACGGCTTCAACGAGGTCGGCCACCTGCACCAACAGGGCGCCCAGCCCACCAGGGAGGACGAGATCCATGCCGAGCCGGTCTGAGGTGAAGGTGATCACCCCGGCGTTGCTGCGGGACTGGGCGTTGCCGGTGCCGGTCGGTGGAAAGGAGAGCCGGGGCACCGTACTGGTGGTCGGCGGTTCCCGCTTCACGCCGGGCGCGGTGCTGCTCGCCGGGGTGGCCGCGTTGCGCGCCGGCGCCGGGGTGCTCCAGCTCGCCGCCGCCGAGTCCACCGCCGCCGCGCTGAGCATCCAGGTGCCGGAGGCGCTGGTGGTCGGTCTGCCGGAGACCGCCGACGGCGCGGTGGCCGCCGACCGGGACGGCCAGCTCGACGACCTGGTCGCGCAGGCCGACGTGGTGGCGATCGGCCCCGGCCTGAAGGCGATCGACGAGACCAACCGCCTGCTGGGTCTGGTCCTGGAAGCGGCCCGTCCGGACACGTCGCTGGTGCTCGACGCGTACGCCCTCGGTGCGCTCAGCCACGCGCCGGACCTGCTGGTCGGCTCGGGTCGGCCCGTGGTTCTCACCCCCAATGTCACCGAGGCCGGGCATCTGCTCGGGCGGGAGCCGGGCGACGACCTGGATGCCGAGGCGGCCGAGTTGGCCGCGCGGTACGAGGCGGTCGTGTCGCTGTACGGGCACGTGGCCGCCCCGGACGGGCGGGGTTGGCGGGAGGAGAGCGGCGACGCCGGGCTGGGCACCTCCGGCAGCGGGGACGTGCTCGCCGGGTTGCTGGCGGGGCTGCTGTCCCGGGGGGCCGACCCGGCGCAGGCGGCCTGCTGGGGCTCGTTCGCGCACTCGGTGAGCGGCCAGCGGCTGATTCCCCGCTACGGACGGATCGGCTTTCTGGCTCGGGAGTTGCTCGACGAGATACCCCGCACCCTGGCGATGGTCTGAGGCGGTTTCACCTTGTTTCCGCCTTCGGCGTCGGGGTACCGGAACCGCACCAGCCCAGACTTTTTCAGGAGGTCATACCGGTGTCGACCGATGCCATCGTCCTGCTCAAAGAGGACCACAAGGAAATGCGCCGCCTGTTCAAGGCCTTCCAGGACGCCGAGGAGGGGCCGGCGAGCCAGCGGCAGAAGCTGGTGAACCAGATCCTGGAGGCGCTGACCGTGCACACCTACCTGGAGAACGAGGTGATGTACCCGGAGGTCCGCCGCCTGCTGCCCGACCTGGAGGACGACATCCTCGAGTCGTACGAGGAGCACCACGTCGCCGACGTGCTCTGCGCCGAGCTGGTCAGCATGGACGCCGACGACGAGCGGTTCAACGCCAAGACGACAGTGCTGATCGAGAACGTCAGCCACCACGTCGAGGAGGAAGAGCAGGAGTGGTTCCCCAAGGTCCGCGACGCGCTGGGCCGAAAGCAGCTCCAGGAGATCGGCGAGAAGATGATCGCGCTGCGCGCGGACGCACCGCGTACCCCCACCGCGCCGAAGGCGATCAAGAAGGCAATGGACGCGGTGACGGCCTGAGGCACCCGCTCACACCGAAGGGCCCGGCATCGTGCCGGGCCCTTCGGTGTGCCCCGCGGGTCAGCTGCCGGATCCCGGCTCGGCCATCCGTCGGTGCTGCTCGGACTTGAGCTTGTCCGGAATGATCTTGCCGGCGGCGGTCTGCACCTTGTTCATCAGCGAGCCGGCGGTGATCGTCTGATCACCCTTCATCATCGCCTCGAAGCCCTGCTCGGCGACCTTCGCCGGGTCGTCCTTCCTGCCCGAGCCCACCCGGGTGTCCTCCATATCGGCCCGGTCGAAGAACTCCGTGTCGGTCGGCCCGGGCATCAGCGAGGTCACCGTGACGCCGGTGTCCTTCAGCTCGTTGCGCAGCGCCTCGGCGAAGGACTGCACGAACGACTTCGACGCGTTGTAGACCGCCTGGAACGGCCCCGGCATGGTGGAGGCGATCGACGAGGTGAAGAGCACCCGGCCCGCACCCCGCTCGACCATCCCGGGCAGCAGTCGCTTCGCCAGGTGCACCGTCGAGCGCACGTTGAGGTCGACGATCTCCAACTCGTCGGCGAGGTCGGTGCCGCCGACGAAGGCGCCACCGGCGCCCCGGCCGGCGTTGAGCGCAAGCGCGTCCAGCGGCCGTCCGGTCGCGGTGACGGCGGCCACCAGTTCGGTCACGCCCTGCTCGCGAGCCAGGTCGACGCGGACCGACCAGATCTGCGGGCCGCCGTCGCGGCGCAGCTTCTGCGCGGCCGCCTCGATGCCGTCGTCCTCGGCCGCGATGACCAGGTCGAAGCCGTGCTCGACGAACTGCGCGGCCAGCTCGTACCCGATCCCGCTGGAGGCCCCGGTCACCAGGGCGAGCGGCCGGTCGGAGGTGGGTGTGGTCATGTTCTCGACTCCTTCTGTGCGAACCCTGGCCGCACCCGTGACGGCGCGGTGGTCACCTACCGTGTGCCCCGCGACGCATCGCCCAATCACGTCGGCGGGGTCGCTTCCCGGAGGGCGGCCCGAACGGCCGGTTCCGGCCCGGTAGGATCCTCCCGGGCCGTTACTGGCGCGTGGGGATGGAGAACCATCGGGGAGCGGCCTCGTCACGTGGACGTTTGCCGAGCGCCTGGGCCTTCCCGCACGTCTGTTGGAGGTCGCATGTCCCGCAACGCCGAATCCACCGCATTCCGGAGCGCCCTTGAGGTGATCCGGGCTGTCGAGCCGCGGGTCGCCGACGCCATCGGCGCCGAGCTGACCGACCAGCGGGAGTCGCTCAAGCTGATCGCCAGCGAGAACTACGCCTCCCCGGCGACCCTGCTGGCAATGGGCAACTGGTTCAGCGACAAGTACGCCGAGGGCACCGTCGGCCGCCGCTTCTACGCCGGCTGCCAGAACGTCGACACCGTCGAGGCGCTCGCCGCCGAGCACGCCCGGGAGCTGTTCGGCGCCGCGCACGCGTACGTGCAGCCGCACTCGGGCATCGACGCCAACCTGGTCGCCTTCTGGGCGGTGCTGGCCGACCGGGTGGAGTCCCCCGCCCTGAAGAAGGCCCAGGTCCGCCAGGTCAACGACCTCACCGAAGCCGACTGGTTCGCGCTGCGCCGCGAGCTGGGCAACCAGCGGATGCTCGGCATGTCGCTGGACGCCGGCGGCCACCTCACCCACGGTTTCCGGCCGAACATCTCCGGCAAGATGTTCGACCAGCGCAGCTACGGCACCGACCCGACGACCGGCCTGATCGACTACGACCGGGTGGCCGAGGCCGCCCGGGAGTTCAAGCCGCTGATCCTGGTGGGCGGCTACTCGGCGTACCCCCGGAAGGTGAACTTCCGGATCCTGCGCGAGATCGCCGACTCGGTCGGCGCCACCTTCATGGTCGACATGGCGCACTTCGCGGGCCTGGTGGCCGGCAAGGTCTTCACCGGCGACTTCGACCCGGTGCCGCACGCGCACATCGTCACCACCACCACGCACAAGTCCCTGCGCGGCCCGCGCGGCGGCATGGTGCTCTGCCAGCCGGAGCTGGCCGACCAGGTGGACCGGGGCTGCCCGATGGTGCTCGGTGGTCCGCTGCCGCACGTGATGGCCGCCAAGGCGGTCGCGCTCGCCGAGGCCCGCCGGCCCGACTTCGCCGACTACGCCCAGCGGATCGTCGACAACGCGCAGGCGCTCGCCGAGGGGCTGCTGCGCCGGGGCGCGACGCTGGTCACCGGCGGCACCGACAACCACCTGGTGCTGATCGACGTGTCCGGCTACGGGCTCACCGGCCGGCAGGCCGAGCAGGCCCTCCTCGACTCGGGCATCGTCACCAACCGCAACTCGGTCCCGCAGGACCCGAACGGCGCCTGGTACACGTCCGGCATCCGGATCGGCACCCCGGCGCTGACCACCCGGGGCCTGGGCACCGCCGAGATGGATCAGACCGCCGAGCTGATCCACACGGTGCTGACCCAGACCACCGCCGGCGCCAACGCCGACGGCACCCCGTCGAAGGCGAAGTACAACCTGGACGCCGGCCTGGCCGACAAGGTCGCCGGTCAGGCCACCGACCTGCTGGCCACGTACCCCCTCTACCCGGGCATCGACCTGAGCTGAGCGGGTTGCCACTGACGGCACCTGCTCGGATAAGCGACATACCTCTGGTTCACGCTGTGACCCAGAGGTATGTCGCTTATCCAGGTGAGTGCCGGGGCGGGCCGATAACCCTCAGACGATGGGGCGCTTCAGGTGGTAGCGGTGGACCTCGGTGCTGCCCTGGACGTTGTTGACGTCCTCGGCGGCGGAGACCAGCTCCCACCCCTCCCGGCCGGCGCGGTTGAGGTGCGCGATGGCGGTGTCGCCGTAGGCGGTGATGTCCTTGCGTGACCCGTCCGGCGCGTACCAGACGAACGAGACGTGAAAATTGCGGCCCTGTCCCTGATAGCGGCGGACGAGCAGGGCGTACTCCCAGGCAACCATGCGGCTTATTATGACCGTCCAACCAGGACGGCGGCAGGCGGGTCGTCGCGCATTGCCATCCGATGAACGCGGTGTGTCAACCCGCCCGGCGAGCCAGCTCGTCGGTGATCAGCGCCGCGAGGCGATCCAGCCCGACGTCGATCTGCTCAGGTGTGACAGCGCTGACCGACAACCGCAACGCACGTACCGGCGCGGTGTCGTCGTAGAAGTGCGCCATCGGCGTCCACAGCACCCCGTAGTCGCGCCCCGAGCGGTCCAGCAGCGCGTCGTCGACCGGAAACGGCACCGTCACCACCACGAAGAACCCGCCGGCCGGCACCGTCCAACGCACCGCGGGCCGGTCCGGCTGATCGGGGAAGCGCCGGGTGAGGCCGGCCACCAGGTGGCGCAGATTCCGGGTGTACGCGGACCGCTCCCGGGTGTTCGCGGCCACCAGGCTGCATCCGTGCTCCAGCAGCCGGCCTCCGATCACCGCCTGCGCGATCGGTGACGTGTTCACAGTGACCATGCTCTTGATCATGGCGAGCTGGTCGGCGAGCGGGCCGACGCGACCGCCCGGGCCGGCCACCCGCTGGTCGGCGACGACGTACCCGACCCGCGCGCCGGGGAGCACTGTCTTGGCGAACGAGCCGAGGTAGACGACCCGCCGGCCGGTGTCCAACGCCTTGAGGGTGGGCGGGCGCGGCCCGTCGTCGCCGTGGAACAGTCCGTACGGGTTGTCCTCCAGCAGCAGCAGATCCTCCTGCGCCGCCAGGTCCAGCAACCGCTGCCGGTGTGCGGTGTCGATGCTGGCCCCGGAGGGGTTGGCGAAGTCCGGCATCAGGTAGCAGGCGCGCGGCCGCAGCCCCGCAGCCCGGGCTCGGCGTACCTGGGCCGCCAGGTCGACCAGGTCGACACCGGCCGACCCACCGGCGACCGGCCACACCGGCAGGTCCACCAGCCGGGCCGCCCCGGTCAGGCCGACGTAGGTCGGGGCGACCGCGAGCAGCACATCCGCCGGCCCGGCCCGCAACGCCCGCAGCACCAGGAACATGGCCTCCTGGCAGCCGACGGTCACCACCACGTCCTCCGGGTCGACGGTGATCCCCTCGTCGACAGCGAGGTTGCGGGCGATCAGGTGGTGCACGATGCCCTTGGTCCGGCCGTACTGCAGCAGCAGCCGCCGGGCCTGCTCGGGTCGGTGCCCCAGGTCGTCGACGAGGTGCCGGTGGAAGGTGTCCAGGTGCCGGTGCACCGCCGCGAGGTCGAAGAACTCCTCGTACGGCCGGCCAGCCGCGAGGGACACCGCCGCCGGGTAACGCTCGGACACCTCGTTGAGGAAGTTCATCGAGGTCAGCGCCGGATCGCCCAGCGCGGGGTGCAGGTCGGCGACGGTCAGGTCGACCGGTTCGGCGGCGCTCACCCCTCAACCCACCCCGAGGGTGCGCAGCTCGCCGGCCGCCACCACGTCGGCGCAGCCGGCCAGGGTGAGCGCATCGGTCAACTCGGCGACGAGCAGTCCCAACGCGTCCCGGGCGGCCGGTTCGCCACCGGCTGCGAGGGCCCACAGCAGCGGCCGGCCGACGAGCACCCCGGCCGCACCCAACGCCAGCGCCCGCAGCACGTCGGTGCCGCACCGGATGCCGCTGTCCAGCAGCACCTGGCAGCCGTCCCCGACCGCGTCGACGACCTCCGGCAGCATGGTGACGCTCGCCGGTGAGCCGTCCAGCTGCCGCCCGCCATGGTTGGAGACGACCACCGCGTCCGCGCCGACCCGTACCGCCTCGGTCGCGTCACGCGGGTCCAGCAGCCCCTTGACCACCAGCGGCAGGTCGACCTGCTCGCGCAGCCACGCCAGGTCGGCCCAGCGCAGCGCCGGCGCGAACGACGCGGCGGTGTGCGCGGCGATCGCGGACACCCCGGGGGCACCGGAGTGCGCCAGCGCGTCGCGCCCGCCGGGGAGGTTCGCGGCGATCACCTCGGTCGGCAGCCGGAACGCGTTGCGCAGGTCCCGTGGACGTCGGCCGAGCACCGGGACATCGACGGTGACCACCAGCGCCCGGCACCCGGCCGCGACGACCCGGTCCAGCAGATCGCGGACGAGCGCCCGGTCGCGCAGCCAGTAGAGCTGGAACCAGACGTCAGCGCCCGCCCCGGTGACCTGTTCGATGGGGGTGCTGCCCAGCGTGCTGGCCAGGTACGGGATCCCGGCCGCGCCGGCCGCCGCCGCCAGACCCAGCTCTCCGTCCGGGTGCACCAAACGCTGGTACGCCATCGGCGCCACCCCGACCGGCATGGCGTACCGACGGCCGAGCAGGTGGGTGCCGAGGTCGACGGTGTCCACCCCGCGCAGCACCCGGGGCAGCACCGCGACCCGGTCCAGCGCGCGACGGTTCGCGGTGAGGGTGACCTCCGACGCGCTGCCGCCGGCCAGGTAGTCCCACACGTCCGGTGGCAGCACCGCCCGGGCCCGCTCGGCGTAGTCGGCGAGCGACACGGCCGGCAGGTCGGCCACCACCCGCTCACCCATCGCCCGACCCCGGGCCCGTCGCCGGCTCGACCAACTCGTCCGCGTCGTCCGGCCGGGACGGCAGCCCGAAGCGCTCGCGGAGGAACGCCGCAGCGCTCCCCTGTGCCCGCCGTCCGTCGGTGAAGGTTCCCGGCATGGCGAAGAAGCCGTGGATCATGCCCGGGTAGTGCTCCAGCCGGGCGGACACGCCGGCGTCGCGCAGCCGCTCGGCGTACCGCCGCCCCTCGGCGCACAGGGGATCCAGTTCGGCGGTGATCACCAGCGCCGGCGGCAACCCGGACAGGTCGTCGGCGAGCAGCGGCGAGGCCAGCGGATCCCTGGCGTGCGCCGGGTCGGAGAAGTAGTGCGTCCGGTACCAGGCGACCGAACGGCTGTTGAACAACGTCGGGTCGTCGTCGCCAACGGGCTCGCCGCTCTGGTCGGTGTTCGGGTAGACCAGCAGCTGGGCGGCGAGCGGCGGCCCGTCGCCACGGCTGAGCAGGGTGACAGCGGCGGCCAGGTTTCCGCCGGCGCTGTCCCCACCCACCGCCAGCCGGGTCGGGTCCACGCCCAACTCGTCGGCATGCCGGGCGATCCACGAGGTGGCGGCGTGGCAGTCGTGCACCGCCGCCGGGAAGGGGTGCTCCGGGGCGAGACGGTAGCCGACGGTGATCACCTGGCAGGGCACGGCGTTGGCAAGGCGTCGGCAGATGCCGTCGGCGGTGTCGATGCTGCCGAGCGTCCAGCCGCCGCCGAAGAAGTACAGCACTGTGGGCAGCGGACCCGACCCGGTCGGCCGGTACACCCGCAGCGGCAGCTCCCCGGCGGGGCCGGGGATCCGCTCGTCGCGTACCTCGGTCACCGGCTCGACCGCGCCGCTGCCGGCGCGGATCGCGGCCAGGTCCGCGGCGCGCGCCTCGGCGAGGGTCTGCGTGTACAGCGGTGGAGTGCCGGCCGCGGCGCGGGCCGCCCGGTACGCCGCGACCTCCGGGTGCAGCGCCATGTCGCTCCTATCCACAGGTGCTGACCAGCAGCTTGTCGATACCGCGCAGGAACAGGCTGCCGCTGTACGTCGGCGTCTCGGTGACCGTCAGCGCGGGGAACCGGGCGAACAGCCGGGGCAGCGCGAGACGTCCCTCCAACCGGGACACCGCAGCGCCGAGGCAGAAGTGCAGGCCCGCCCCGAAGGCCAGCGACGCCGGGCCGGGACGGGACGGGTCGAAGGCGTCCGGGGCCGGGAAGCGGGCCGGGTCCCGGTTGGCCGCCCCGATCATGATCAGCACGTTGTCGTCACTGGCGACCGGCACGCCGTGCAGCACTGTGTCGGCCGGCGCGGCGCGGGCCAGGAAGTGCACCGGGCTGGCCAACCGCAGCACCTCGTCGACGCAGCCCTGCGCCAGCGTGGCGTCGGTGGGCAGCGCCGCGACGGTCTCCGGGTGGGCCAGCAGCAACGGCAGCCCATTGCTGAACATGTAGACGGTGGTGACGAAGCTGGCGTTGAACAGCACGACCAGGTTGCTGATCAGCTCGTCCTCGGTCAGCTCCACCTCCCCGGAGTCGAGCGCCTCGACCAAGCCGCTGAGCAGGTCGTCCCCGGGCGTCCGGCGGCGGTGTGCGAGCAGCTCCCGGTAGAAGGCCCGCAACTCCTGCGCGGCGGTGTTGGCGGCGGCCAGCCGCTGCGGGGTCTTCCCCGCCACGTCCAGGAACTCGTCGATCCACTCCACCCGCTCGCGGTACCACGGCAACTCCCCTGCCGGGATGCCGATGAACTCGGCCATCACCAGGGCCGGGATCGGGTACGCGAAGTCGGCCACGAAGTCGACGACGCCCTCACCGGCGTCCGCCATCCGGTCCAGCAGCTCGTCGACCACCCGCAGGATCACCGGTTCCAGCGCGCCGAGCCGGCGCGGCGTGAAGGTGCGGGAGAAGACGTGCCGCATCCGGGTGTGATCGGGCGGGTTGACGAACATCATCGAGGTCTGGAAGGTCCGCAGGATGTCCTGCTCCTCCCAGCCCGGCGGCGGCTGCTTCGTCCACTCCGGATCGCGCAGCAACCCGTCGACGAGGTCGTAGCCGACCGCGACGGCGGCCACCGTCCGGTGCTCGGCGCGCGCCGGCACGGCGCTGATCGGGCCGAGCCGGTGCAGGTCCGCGTACCACGGATACGGGTCCTGTCTGCCCGCCTCGCTGTACAGGCCGGTGAGTATCTCGTCCACGTCCACTGCCAACTCCTCCCCAGGATGTCGGTGACCGGGGCGGCGGGGATCACCCGCCGCCCCGGCCCGTGTCACAGGTCGAGCAGCCGCAGCGGCACGGCGTTTGCCAGTGCCTGGTTGCCGGCGTCGTTCGGATGGATGTGGTCCCCCGAGTCGTACGCGGGCAGCAGCTGGCTGGGCCGTGCCGGGTCGCGCAGCACCCTGTCGAAGTCGAGTAGCCCGTCGAACTCCCGACTGCCGCGCAGGTACGCGTTCACCGCCTGGCGGGTGGCCTCCTTCTGCGGCGTCCACACGCCCGGCGCGCCGTGCCCCTCGTACGGCGTCAGCGTGGCCACCAGGCTGGTCAGCCCGCGCTGCTGAAGCTGCTGGTTGATCTGGCGCAGCGTGCCGATGATCGCCTCAGGTGTGTCGTTCGACATCCAGATGTCGTTGATGCCCAGGTGGGTGACGACAGTACGCACCCCGGTCTGGCCGAACACGTCCTCGTTGAGCCGGGCCGCCGCGTTCGGGCCGAGCTGGTAGTAGCCCGGGTAGTTGCCGTCGCCCGGCTCGGTGCCCTCGTGGTTGAGCCGGTTGCCGGCCAGGCTCAGGTTGAGCACACCCGGGGTGCGCTTGTCCGGCCGGTCGGCGAGCAGCCGGTCGGAGAGCAGGTCGGGCCAGCGCCGGTTGGCGTTGACCGTGCTGCCGTTGCCGTCACCGATGGAGTCGCTGAGCACCACCAGCGCGCCGGGGCTGCCCTTGCGCTGCACGTCGACGCCGGAGAGGAAGAACCAGCAGCAGGTCGGCCGGGTGGTGAACCCGGCGCCCTCGGCCGCCCCGGTCAGATCCCCGGCGCCGATGAAGTTGGCCTGCTGGGACTGCCCGTGGAACGTGGTCGGGCCGGTAGGCGTCGGGAAGTGCACCGTGACCACCAGGTCGCTGTCGTCCGCGACCGGGAAGGCCAACGGGTCGCTGAGCAGTTCGGCGCCCCGGTTCATTGTCGCCGTGGTGGCACCGGTGAAGGTCAGCGGGCGCACCGAGGCCGCGTCGATGTCGGAGAGGTCGTCGGGGGTCGCGGTGTTCGGCCGGGCGACTGTGGCGCGCCCGACAGTGACCGCCTGCTCGCCGTAGAGGTTGCTCAGGCGGACCCGCAGCGCCGGGCCGCCCACCGACACGTGCACGATCATCCGGACGCTCTGGTCGTTGAGGCCGGTGTTGGTCAACCCGACCGAGTTGCCCCGGGTGACAGCGGTGGCCCAACTGCCCGCCCACTCGGCGCGGTCGGGTCGGCTGGCGGCGGTGCCGGACGGACCGGCGCTGGCGACGACGGCGGGTGTGCCGGCGACCAACAGCGCGGCCGCAGCGGCGATGACAGGCCATCTCTTCGGGGTTGCCGTTGCCATGGAACCTCCATCGTGTGGCAGCCCAGGGCCGTCCGCTGACGGCGCCCGCCTGGACGATGGTCCAGAAACCTAGCCGCCGCCGCTGACGGGCGTCAATCGACCTGATCGACGCCATCAAATGTCCGGCGGGCTGCCCGGACCGCCCGTCGGCACGGTTCCGACCAGCCGTTTCCCGCCTAGGCTTCCAGGCGGCGGCGGTGCGGTCGCCCAAGCGCGCCACCGTCGCGTCGTCACCGGGAGCTGCCCGGGGACCGCCGCTTTCTCGGATGGGGGCTGCCGGATGACTGACGGACCCGGGCACACCACTACCTACGTGCACAGGGTGTTGGATCTCTTCGCCGAATTCGGCGACCGGGAGGCACTGGTCGGCGCCGATCAGCGGCTCACCTACACCGAGGCCGCCGTGCGGGTCCGGGCGATGGCCGCGACGTTGACCCGGCACGGCGTACGGCCCGGGTCGGCGGTGCTGGTGACCGTCGCGAACGCGGTGGAGGGTCCACTGCTGCAACTCGCCCTGCACCTGCTCGGCTGCCGGACGATGTGGGTCGCCCCGGTGACAGCGCGGCGGGAGGTCGACGAGTTCATCCGGTTGGCCCGCCCGGACGCCCTGGTCTACGACGCCCGGGACCCGGCCGGTCTGGGCCCGGAGTTGGCCGCCGCGCTGCCCGGCACACCGGTGTGCTGTCTGGGCGCGGGCGGCGCCGGCCCCGACCTCACCGCCGACACCGACGTGACGCAGCTGCCGGCGTCCGTGCCGGCGCCCGAGTCGTTCCTGCAGACCAGCGGCACCACCGGCAGCCCCAAGCTGGTGCACCACCGGGAGAGCTTCTACGCCCAGATCCTCGCCCTGGCCGCCGACTTCCGCGCCGCCGGGTTCCCGCTGCTGCGGCACCTGTCGCACTCGCCGATGTGGCTGGCCAGTGGGCAGATCACCACACTGTTCAACCTGTTCACCGGTGGGGTGCTGTTCCTGCGCGACGAGTGGGACCCGGTGGCCTTCGTGGACACCGTGCAACGGGAGCGGATCAACTCGACCTTCGTCACCCCGCCGATGCTCTACGAGGTGTTGGACCACCCGGCGCTCGTCGACGCGGACTTCTCCGCCATGTTCATGTTCAACGTGGGCGCCGGGCCCGCCGCGCCCGCCCGGCTGCGCCAGGCCATCGCGCGGTTCGGTCCGGTGCTGCGCATCGTGTACGGCCTCAGCGAGGCGGTCGTGATCACCGCGCTGCCCGGGCTGACCGACGATCCGGAGCACCCGGAGCGGTTGCGCTCCTGCGGGCGGCCCTACGGCGACGTCCGCATCGAGATCCGCGACGACGACGGCGCGGTGCTGCCGACCGGCCGCGACGGCGAGGTGTGGGTGCGGACCCGACTGAGCTTCGCCGGCTACCACGGTCAGCCCGAGCTGACCGCGCAGACGCTCGTCGACGGGTGGGTGCGGACCCGCGACATCGGCCACCTCGACGACGACGGCTACCTCTACCTCGTCGACCGGGCCCACGACATGATCGTCACGCATCGCCGGAACTGGGCGATCTTCTGCCGTCCCATCGAGGACGTGCTGGTCGGGCACCCCCAGGTACGGGCCGCCGCCGTGATCGGCGTGCCGGACGAGACGGTCGGCGAGGTGCCGTACGCGTACGTAGTGCTCGGGCCGGGCGCGACGGTCACCGGGGCGGAGCTGATCGAGCTGGTGACCGCCGAGCTCAACAAGATGTGGGCGCCGGCCGCCGTGGAGTTCCTCGACCGGCTGCCGGTGAACCGGTCGATGAAGGTTGACAAGCGGGCGCTGCGCGCACGGCACGCGGCCCGCCGGGCGGCGGCGGTCGGGGCGTGACCCCCCGCCGGCAACTGGTGGTCCTGGTCAGCGCGGACCTGATCTCCAACCTGGGCACCCGCATCTCGGTGGTGACCATCCCGTGGCTGGTGCTGGTCACCACCGGCAGCCCCACCAAGATGGGCCTGGTCGCGTTCGCCGAGACCCTGCCGTACCTGCTGTCCAGCGCGTTGGGCACGCCCTGGGCGGACCGGATCGGCCTGCGCCGTACCTCGATCCTCTGCGACGCGGGCAGCGCGGTGGTGATGGTCGTCGTGGCGCTGACCCCGTGGTTGGGCTTCGTCCCGCTGGTGGCGCTCGTCGCGGTGGCCGGCGCGCTGCGGGGCATCGGGGACCGGGTGAAGCACGTGATGTTCCGCCCGGTCGCGGAGGCCGCCGGAGTGCCGCTGATCCGGCTGACCTCCGCGTACGACGGGCTCAGCAGGGTGGTGACGTTGTTCGGCGCCGCAGTGGGCGGCCTGCTGATCGCCGTCTTCGGGGTGACCGAGGCGATCCTCATCGACGCGGCCAGCTTCGGGGTCTGCGCGCTGCTCATCGGCGTCCTGGTCCGCCCGCCGGCCGGCCCGACGCAACCCGCCCAGCCGGAAGGTTACCTGCGCGCCCTGCGGGGTGGCTTCAGTTACCTAAGCCGGGACCGGCCGCTGCTCGGCATGCTCGCCGTCATCTCGGCGCTGAACATGGTGGCCAACGCCAGCGTGGCCGTCTACATCCCGGTCTGGGTCGCCCGGGAGCTGCCCGGCCCGAGCGGTCTCGGCCTGGTGCTGGCGGCGTTCTCGGCGGGCGCGCTGCTGGGCAATCTGGTGTTCACCGCGCTCGGCCCCCGGCTGCCCCGGCAGCTGACGTTCCTGGTCGGCGCGCTGGTCGCCGGCACGCCCCGGCTGGTGGCGCTGGCGATCAGCGACGAACTGCCGGTGGTGCTCGTGGTGACGTTCCTGTCCGGAATCGGCATCGCGGCGGTCAACCCGCTGCTCGGGGTGGCGCTCTACGAGCGGGTGCCACCGGAGTTGCAGACCCGGGTGATCGGCATCGCCGGTTCGTTGGCGTTCGTCGGGTTGCCGGTCGGCGCGCTGCTCGGCGGCTGGTCGGTGGACGCCTTGGGATTCACCCCGGCCCTGCTGACAATGGCGGCGGCGTGTCTGGTCGTCACCGCGTACCCGCTGCTGAGCAGGGCCTCCGGCCCGGAGACACCGGCGCGGCCCACCCCCGTCACCACACCCTGACGGGTTCCAGCCTGCCTCGCGTGGTCCTACCGCACCACTGCCCGCTCTGCCCGACGGGCCCGACACTCAGGGTCGTTGCGGTGGGCGTCGGCTGCCGGCCGGATCACGCCGGCCGGCAGTTGCGTCAGGGCGTCCACGAACGCGCAGCGCAGGGCCTCACTCGCGACCCCTTCGAGGTTCGCCCCGCTCAGGTCGACGCCGAGCATTTCGGCGCCGAACAGATCTGCGTTGGTCAGGTCCGCGCCCGCCAGGTCGGCGTCGGTCAGATCCGTGCTGGACAGGTCCACGTCGGTCAGCACGGCGAAACGCAGGCTCGCGTCGACCAGGCTCGCGCCGACGAGGGTGGCGTGGTCCAGTTCCACCCGGTCCACTTGCGCGTGCTGCAGGTCCGCCCCGCTGAGGTTGGCGCCGCGCAGCTCCGTGCCGATCAGTTCGACGTTGGTCAGGTTGGCGCCGGTCAGGTCCGCGTCGGTCAGATCGGCGTCGGAGAGGTTCGTCCCTTCCAAATTCGCCAGGCTCAGGTCCATTCCGGCCAGGTCCATCCCGCGCAGGTCGGTGCGGGACAGGTCGACGCGGGTCAGATCCGGCCGCCCGCCGATCGAGTCACTGTCGCCCAGCGCGGCCAGAGCGGCCTGGATGTCCACCGGGGGCAGTGCCAAGGTGCCCTCGACGGAGGTCGCCCCCGCGGCCTTGTCGCTGCGGGCCGGGATGCGAGCCGCCCCGCCGACGGAGTGGACGCGGACGAACGCCGACAGGATCTCCACCACGGCAGACCGATCGGCCGCGGAATCGCGCATGATCCGTCGCAGGGCGTGGATGGCACCCAGGCGCACGTCCACCTTCTCGGCGCCGGGCTGCCCCAACTGTTCGATCGACGCGGTGAAGCGGTCGGTGATCTGCCCCTGCGCGGTGAGGCGTTGCTGCTCGCGGTTGGCCTCCTGTTGCGCACGGTTGGCCGCGTTGGTGATGAACAGCCCAACCGCGAGGACGATAACCGACAGGATGCTCCCCAGGCCGAGCAACCGTTGCCACGGGTCCGGTCTGAGCTCCAGGGAGGCGCTCGGGGCCAACTCCAGCCGGGTTGCCGACGGTCGGCGGGGGTGCAGGACGCGCGAAGCGACGGTAGCCGGCCGAGGCCGTCCACCGCGGGTCGGGCGGACGGGGGCCGGGGTGGGGGCACCGGCACGCCAGGCGGCGCGGACGGCGGCTAGTCGAGCGCGGATGGTCGCCACGACCTCTATTTGACCCGACGTGCGCTACCCCTGCCGTCACCACCCGGACGCCCGGCAAACCGATTGCGGGGCAAGCCCGGCTGCCGCAGGCTCGGACCGATGAGCGCGCAACCGCCGCGGGGTGTCCCCGTGACCGACGACGCCGTGGCCGACCGGATCGACGTGGCACTGGTCCGCCGGCTGGTGGCCGAGCAGTTCCCCCGGTGGGCGGATCTACCGATCCGCCCCGTCGCTGTCGACGGCTGGGACAACCGCACGTTCCACCTGGGCGAGGAGATGAGCGTGCGGCTGCCCAGCGGTGCCGGGTACGCCCTCCAGGTCGCCAAGGAGCAGCGTTGGCTGCCGGTGCTCGGGCCACAGTTGCCGGTGCAGGTGCCGACCCCGCTCGGTCACGGCCGGCCCGGGGCGGAATACCCGTACCCGTGGTCGGTCTACCGGTGGATCGACGGGCGGACCGCCCACGCCGAGCGGATCGACGACCTGACCCGGTTCGCCACCGACCTTGCTGCCTTCCTGCGCGCCCTGCGCGGCGTGGACGCCACCGACGGTCCGGCGGCCGGCCCGCACAGCGCCTGGCGGGGTGGCCCGCTGTCCACCTACGACGCCGAGACCCGGGCGGCGATCGAGACGCATCGCGACCGGGTGCCGGTCGACGTCGTCACCGGCATCTGGCAGGCCGCACTCGACGCCACCTGGACCGGGCCGGCGGTCTGGTTCCACGGCGACGTCGCGGACGGCAACCTGCTGGTCCGCGACGGCCGGCTCGCCGCCGTCATCGACTTCGGCTGCTCCGGAGTGGGCGACCCCGCCTGCGACACAGTGATCGCCTGGACCCTGCTGCACAGCCCCAGCCGGGCCACCTTCCGCGCCGCGCTCGGCCTCGACGACGCCACCTGGGCCCGCGGACGAGGCTGGGCGCTGTGGAAGGCGCTGATCACCCTGGACAGTGGGGACCCGGCCAAGGCCGAGTGGGCCGGGCGGGTGCTCGGCGAACTCCTCGCCGAGCACAGCGTGGCCCGCTGAAAAACTGGGGCCCGTCAGCGCCCGGCTGCGGCCGGGCTGGCGTGTTCGGTACGGCAGCGTGGGCAGCGCAGTCGCGTCCCGGCTGTCGTCCGGGGCACCCGGAGCCGCTGACCGCAACCGCAGGTCATCACCGGGGCCGACGCGCGTAGGTATTCGTCCCGCTCCCGGCGTGGCCACTGACAGTGGCAGCGGGCGCACCACTGTGGTGGGTAGCTGTGGTAGTGGGCCAGGCCGAACGCGCCCGCGACCATCAGCGCGGCAGGGACCAGCAGGCCGAGCGGCGCGAGCAGCGCGGTCGGCACTCCGCCGACGCCGTCGGACACCAGGACGGCGACCACGGTGAGCACAACCACCGGCACACCGAGCACTGTGAACCCGAAACCCCAGGCGAAGGCCAGCATCGACGGCAGGAACATCCACATGCCACCGGGTGCCCACCGGCGGACCCCGTACCCGCCGCAGCGCGGGCAGTTCGGCGAGGCGCGGTGCGGCACCGACCGCAGCGCCTTCGGCGCCAGCCACTGAACCAGGAGCTTGAGGATCTCCTCGACCAGTTTCGTGGCGAGGGCCTGAAGGAACGAACCGAGCATGCGGCCACCTCCCTCGCCGATGGATTCTGCGGTCAGCCCACCGCCCATGGTGGGCGTTGGGTGCCACCAGCCCACCCCGGCGCGCCGACGCGGCGTCGTCCACGACGCCAATCCGACAGCGTCCGCGCGTTGTTCGTCGGACGTTCGGCTGCTGGCCGCGCGGGCGTCGGCCGGGGACGGCTAGCGTCGACCGTCGTCACCGCACCTGGAGGCTGCCGCGTATGACGTCGTCACCCACCCGCCGTCGCACCGCCGAGGTCACCGCCGTGCGCCGGATCGGCGACGGTGCGCCGCACAACGCGTTCACCGACCTGATCCGGTACGCCGGGAGCTGGTTCTGCGCCTTCCGGGAGGCAAGCACCCACCTGAGCGACGACGGCGTGATCCGGGTGCTGACGTCGACCGACGGCCGGTCCTGGACCTCCGCGACGGTCATCCGGCAGGCCGACGCCGACCTGCGCGACCCCCGCTTCGTGACGCGACCCGACGGGCGGCTGCAACTGCTGGCTGCAGCCGCCACCGGCGCGGTCACCAAGACGTTCCAGACGGTGACCTGGCTCTCCACCGACGGGCATGCCTTTGGCGATCCGACCCCGGTGGGTGAACCGGACGTCTGGGTGTGGCGGGCGGCCTGGCATGACGACGCGATGTACGGCGTCGGCTACGCCACCCGGGAGCCGAGGTTCGCCCGGCTCTACCGCAGCACGGACGGGGTGGACCTGCGGCCCTGGGCGCCGGCGCTGTTCGAGGACGGGTACCCCAACGAGTCCGGTCTGGTCTTCGCCCCGGACGGCACCGCCCTCTGCCTGCTGCGGCGGGACGCGGGCACCGCGAGCGCGCAGCTCGGCCGGGCCGTGCCGCCGTACCGGGACTGGACCTGGACGGATCTGGGTGTCCAGGTGGGCGGGCCGACGCTGCTCCGCCTGCCCGACGGGCTGCTGCTGGCCGGGGTGCGGCTGCACGACGGCGAGGTCCGCACCTCGATCTGCGTCGTCGACCCGGACCGGGGCGAGCTGACCGAGCTGGTCGCGCTGCCGTCCGGCGGCGACACCAGCTACCCCGGACTGGTCTGGCACGACGACCTGCTGTGGGTGAGCTACTACTCGTCGCACGAGGGGCGGACCTGTGTCTACCTGGCCGAGGTCAGCCTGACCGGCTGAGCCTGGCCCGGCAGCCCGACGGTCGGCTAGCGTGCCGGCATGCCATCGACGCTCACCGAATCGACGGACCCGTACTGTCTGCGCCCCGGGGAGGCCACCGACCTGCTGAGCGGGCACCCGTGGCGGCGGTTCGTGGCGCTCGGCGACAGCGTCGTGGAGGGCATGTGTGAGCCGACACCTGGTTACCCGGACGTGCAGTGGGTCGACCGGGTCGCCGCCGAGCTGACCGCCGTGCGCCCCGAGCTGGCGTACCGGAATCTGGGTCGACGCGGGCTGCGCGCGCACCAGGTGCGGGCCACCCAGCTCGCCCCGGCACTGGCCTTCGCACCGGACCTGGCGCTGGTCGTCTGCGGCGGCAACGACGCCTTCCACCCGGCGTACGACGCGGAGGCGGTGGACGCCGAGCTGACCACGATGATCATCGCGCTGCGCGAGGTGGGCGCCGCCGTGATCACAGTGGGCATGTTCGACGTCTCGCACAGCCCGGCGGTGCCCGAGCACGTCCGGCCCGGCCTGGGCGAGCGAATGCGCCGCCTGTCGGCACACACCGCAAGCCTGGCCGAGCACCTGGACACCGTCCACGTGCACCTCAGCGACCACCCGTTGACGGCCGACCCCACCCTCTACAGCACCGACGGCCGCCACGGCAGCGCCCGCAGCGACGCCATAGCGACAGCCCAAACCCTCCGCACCCTGTCCCCTCACCGCCTCCCCAAACCCCCACCGCGTTGATCATGAAGTTATTGCCACGACACGCCGGCGGGGAGGGCAATAACTTCATGATCACCGGGGCTGAGGTGGGGGTGGGGGTGGGGGTCAGCCGGTTAGGAGGACTCCGGTTAGGAGGACGCCGTGGGCCAGGTTGAGGACTCCGTCGCAGCCGGGGTAGCCGACCCGCGCCAGGCCGCCGGACGCCTGCCGGCCGAACAGGTACGGGGCCAGGGAGTACGGGACGTCGGCGGTGACCGTCTCACCGGTCTCGATCTGGACGAAGTCCATCGGCACCCGGTCGGTCGACAGGTACTCCTGAAGGATCGCGCCACCCTGCCCGGCGGCGGCCCGTACGCCGTCGGCCCAGTCCGTCGGGCTCAGCTCGGGGCCGAGCAGCACACCGATCCCGGCTGAGCCGTCGGCCGGTTTGACCACCAGCCTCGCCTGCTCGGCGATGGCCCGGTCGAGCACCGCGCCGGTCAACGGCACCGTGTACGGCACGTGCCGGCGGATCAGTGCCTGGTCGTCGACGGGTAGCCCGTCCACGTCCTCCCACAGCCAGGCGAACGTGGTCTTGTTGCCGAGCAGCCAGGCCGCCGCCGACACGAACATCGGTAGGGTGCCGGCGGCGAGGGCCACTGCCACCGCGTCCAGGCCAGCGGTCGGGGTGACCCGGTTGGGCACGAACAGCCGGAACAGCGCGTCGACAGGTGCGCCGTCGACGACCAGGCGGTTGTCGGCGTCCACAGTGGCGGTGGCGACCGGGGCGATGACCAGGTCGATACCGAAGTCGCGGGCCCGTACGGCGAGCGGGTCGAGGATCCGGATGAACGTCTGCGGGTCGTCGAGGCCCGGGTAGTCGCCGTCGAAGTCCATCAGCAGCGCCACCCGGGCGCCCTCGGGCAGCCGCAGCTCCTCGCGGATCGCCACGAATCGCTGGTCCAGCAGTGAGGGCGCGGCCCGCGCCGGCAGATCGTCGAGGATGCCGTGCTCCCGGTAGAGGCCCTCGTACCGCTGGATGACGGTGTCGGCGTCGAACCCGCCGCCGAGGCTGCTGTCGATGTTGTACTCGACGAACTTCGGCACCCCGGCGGAGAAGATCACGTCCGGGCGGTACGCGGCCAGCAGCGCCTCGGTCAGCGGCTCGGCCTCGTCCAGCAGCCGGGTCTCCCCCACCGGTACGCCGAGCAGCCGGCGCAGCTCACCCGCGGTGCCGGCCCGCCGACGGCAGGCGTCGAGGATGAGCTGGGCGAGCCGGTCGCAGACGTCGTTGAGCTGCCGCCAGGCGTCGGCCGTGAGCACCGGGGGTCGGGCCAACCGCCACTGCTTGTTGTAGGTGGCCCGGCCGTGGAAGACCTGCTCCCAGGCCGCCGCCCCACTGGCCACCATGGCCCGGCGGGCCTGCTCCGGCAGGTCGGTCCAGGCCCGGTCAGCCGCCGGCCACTGATAGTTCGGGTCGATCATGAGGAGTCCTTCATGGTCAGGTGGATAGCGGTGGCGAGCTGGGCCCGGCCGGGCTGGACGGCCCGGTCCAGTGCCGG
The DNA here is from genome assembly GCF_022230925.1 of Micromonospora alfalfae. Lineage (GTDB taxonomy): Bacteria > Actinomycetota > Actinomycetes > Mycobacteriales > Micromonosporaceae > Micromonospora > Micromonospora alfalfae. Next base: position 60,320 of record NZ_JAKKFH010000061.1, read on the forward strand.
GGCGAACGGCAGCACCGCCCCGTCCGGGCGGGTGACCCGGCGCGGCGGGGCGAGCAGCCGGACCCGCTCCACCACGCTCGCGATGATCTCGGCGGCCATCCCGCAGGAACGGTTGCCGTCGTCGAGCACCACGAGGCGTCCGGTGCGGGCCACCGACTCGGCGAGACCGTCGATGTCGAACGGGTACAGGGTCCGCGGGTCGAAGACCTCCACCGAGACCTGGTCGGCCACCTCCTCGGCGACGGCGAGCGCGTCGTGCACCAGGTGCCCGATCGCAACAACAGTCACGTCGTCGCCGAAGCGGTGGATCCGGCCTCTGCCCAGCGGCACCGGCGTCAGGTCGTCGACGTCGGCACGCACGTCCATCGCTCCGGCAGGCGCGAACACCACCACCGGGTCGTCGTGGCGGATCGCGGTGACCAGCAGCCCGTACGCGTCGGCGGGGGTGGCCGGCACGACGGTGACCACGCCGACGTGGGCGAAGAGGCTGTACGGGTGGTCGGAGTGCTGCCCGGCCCACCCGGTACGCGAGCCGGAGCCGGGCACCAGGTAGGTGACGGGGACGCTGCACTGCCCGCCGGTCATCAACGGGAACTTGTGCGCGTGGTTGACGATCTGCTCGAAGACCAGGAACAGCAGCGACGGGATCTGGAACTCGATCACCGGCCGCAGCCCGGCCAGCGCCGCCCCGGTGGCGAAGCTGGTGAACGCCTGCTCGGACAGGGGGGTGTCGCGGACCCGTTCGGTGCCGAACCGCTTGGCCAGCCCGGTGGTCACCAGCGACGCCCCGACCTGAACGTCCTCGCCGAGCAGGAACACCGCCTCGTCGCGGGCCAACTCGTCGCCGAGGGCCCGGGTGAGCGCCCGACGGTACGACAGTCGCGGCACCTCAACCACCTCCGGCGCGGGCGGTCAGGCCGCTGGCGTACAGATAGGTCAACGCGTCGGCCGGGTCGGGTTCCGGGCTGCTCACCGCGAACCGCACCGCCGCGTCGAGGGTCGCCTCGACCTCGGCGTCCACTGCGGCGCGGTCGGTGTCGGTGAGGCGTTCACCCTGGATGCGCACCGGGTCCCGGGCCCGACCCCGGGTCACCTCGTCGGGTGGCCGGTAGTCGAGGCGTACCGCGTGTTCGAAGGTGTGGTGGACGTCGAAGCGGTAGGTCCGGGCCTCGATCAGCTCGGGGCCGCCGCCGGCGCGCATCCGGTCGACGGCGGCGGCCGCGGCGACGCGTACCGTCTCGGGGTCCTGACCGTCGACCTGGACGGCCGGGATGTCGAACGCGGCGGCCCGGCCGGCGATGCTGCCGGCCACCGCACCGGCGACCGGCATGGTGGTGGCGTAGCCGTTGTTCTCGCAGACGAACAGCACCGGCACCCGCCAGAGCGCGGCCAGGTTGAACGCCTCCAGCAGCATCCCCTCGTTGACCGCGCCGTCGCCGAAGAAACTCACCCCGACGGTGTCGCGGCCCTGGCGACGGTAGGCCCAGACCGCGCCCGTGATGATCGCCCCGGATGCGCCGACGATCGCGTTGGCGCCGAGCACGCCGATGCTCAGGTCGGCGGCGTGCATGGAACCGCCCCGACCGGCGTTGAGGCCGGTGACCCGGCCGCACAGCTCGGCGAGCATCCGGGCCGGATCGGCCCCGCGGGCCAGGACGTGGCCGTGCCCGCGGTGGGTGCCGGCCAGCACGTCGTCGGCGTCCAGCGCGGCGCAGACGCCGGCGGCGATCCCCTCCTGACCGAGGTACGGGTGGACGCCGCCGACGATCTGCCCGCCGTGGACCAGCTCCACCGCCCGTTCCTCGAACCGGCGGATCAGCCGGACCGTGCGGTAGAGCCGGACCGGGTCGGCGTCGGTCACGCCGGACTCTTGATGGCAGCGAGGATGTCGTCCCAGAGCCGCGCCCTGGCAGTGAGGGCGGTGTTGACGGTGTCGGCGCACTCCTGCCACCTGGTGTCGTCGTCGCCGCACAGGTCGGCGAGCATCTGCATGGCCATCGGGGTGTGCTGTTCGCCGTCGACCTCGATGTGCCGTTGCAGGTAGTCGACGAAGGTGTTCAGCCGGTTGCTGACCTCGTTGACGGAGACGACCTGGGTGAACATGTCCGGGATGAGGTCCTCCCGGCCGAACGCGAAGGCCGCCGCCTGACAGTGCACCGGGGTGGACTCGATGATCTGCCAGGTGGTCGCGGCGAACCTCGCCGACGCGGCCGGCACCCCCGCCTCGGCGAGCGCCTCGGTCACCGGCCGGCCGGTGCGCAGCAGGTCGACGAGGGCGTTCACCGCTGTGGTGTCCGCGCCGGCCTCAACCATGCCCTGCACGTACAGCTCGAAGTGGCTGATGTAACCGCCGCCCAGCTCGTCACTCTCCTCGACCATCACGATGTCGTTGATGAGGCGACGGCTGCCGGTCGGGCCGGTCGGGATCCACGGCACGGTGACGCAGGTCAGTTGCCGTTGCAGCGACTTCAGCAGCGACATGAAGTCCCAGACCGCGAAGACGTGGTGCTCCATGAAGGTGACAAGCGCCTCGTGGGTGTCGAGGTTGGCGTAGAGCGGGTGCTTGACAACGGCGTCGCGCCGCTCGGTCACCGCCCGCTCCAACCGTTCGATGCCCGGGTGCGTCTTACCCCAGTCGTACCGTGACATGTCAGCCTCCCTGCTGGGCGCGGTGGCGCCAGATGACCGGGCAGTAGTCGGGGTCCGCGTAGTCCGGCCGCCCGTCGTGGGTGCGGCGGACCAGCACGTCGTGGTTGTACGCGGCGAGCGTGCCGTCGGAGAGCGAATACTCCCGCCAGGCGTTGTCGCCGTCCTGCAGGTGCAGCGAGATCGCCTGTCGGGGGCGACCGCTGACGTTGGGGCCACTGCCGTGGTAGGTGCGGCAGTGGTGGAAGCTCACGTGTCCCTTGGGGATCACCATCGGGATCCTGCGGATCTCCGCGCCGTTGTACGCGGCGTTCTCGGCCAGCATCTCCTCCAGCTGGCTGCGGTCCCGGTCGGCGAAGTGCCGCACCACTGTGTCGTCGGCGCCGATCTCCTTCCACCGGTGCGAACCGTCGACCATCGTGATGGTGCCCATCTCCTCCCCGCAGTCGTGGAAGGGGATGAACGCGGTGAGCATCTTCTCCGACGACGAGGACGCCCAGTAGTGCTTGTCGAAGTGCCAGGGAACGATGTTGCTCGGCTCGCCGGAGATCGGCGGCTTGTAGATGAGCGTGGACTGGAAGACCCGGATCTCGTCGGCCTGTGCGAGCCGGGCGGCGACCGCGCCGAGCAGCGGCTTGCGCAGGATCGCGCCGAGCCCGTCGTGCTCGTGGTGGACGTAGTCGTTGTGCCGCTGCACCGGCCCCAAGGACGGCTCCCAGTAGGCCAGCTTCGGTGGGCGTGCCGGCAGCCTGCGGTCCCGCTCCCCGTCGTAGTAGCGCTGCGCGGCAGCGGCGAGGGCGTCCACCTCGTCGTCGGTGAACACCTTTCCCGACAGGTACCAGCCATGCTCGGCGTAGTGCCGCACGTCGTCGTCGGACGGCAGCAGCGCCCGCTCCTCGGCGGTCAACGTCGGCTCGTACTCCGTCGCGGTCACTGTGCCTCCTCTGTTCGCGACTGCGGGGCTCGCAAAACCGGCTCACTCCTCACGCTCACGCCCCCACCCCCTGTGGTGTGGCCGCCACGGCGGCCAGTTCCCGCTCCTTGGCCTCGTAGAGCGCCTTGATGTTGCCGCTGCCGAAGCCCCGCGCGCCGCGACGCTCGATCAGCTCCAGAAAGAGCGTGCGACGCACGTGCATCGACTCGGCGAAGATCTGCAACAGCTGGCCGTCATGGTCGGAGTCGACGAGCACACCCAGCTCGCGCAGCCGGTGCAGCGGGGCGTCGATCCGACCGACCCGCGCCTCCAGGGCGTCGTAGTAGCTGGCCGGGGTGCCGGCGAAGCGCACCCCGCGCCGGCCCAGCGCCTCGACCGCGCCGACGATGTCGTCGGTGCGCAGCCCCAGGTGCTGCACTCCCCCACCGGCGTGCTGGTCGAGGAACGCGTCGATCTGCCCGGGCCGCCGGGTGCGATCCGGTTCGAGCAGCACCACTGTGACCAGCCCGGACGAGCTCTGCACCACCTTGGAGTTCATCGCCTGCCCGTCGACCTCGATGTGCTCCTCGAAGATCTGCGCGAAGTCGAACAGCGCCTCGAAGTGCCGGACCGTCTCGTCGAGCTGGCCGGGCGGCACGCAGACCGCCAGGTGGTCGATCTCGGCGAGCACCGGCGGGTGGCCGTCCATCGTGGACGCCGTCGCGGTGATGGCGCCGGGCAGGAACTCGCCCCCCTCGCCCCGGCGCTGCACCAGCCGGTGCCGCACGTCGGCGAAGCCGTCCACCTCGGCGATCACCACCTCGGCGTCCGCGCCGGTGCGGGTGGTCGGCGGCGTCACACCTGTCGCGCCCCGACCCACCAGCTCGGCGTACGCGGCCGACACGTCGTCGACCTCGACAGCGACGACAGCGATGCCGTCACCGTGACGTTGCACGTACCGCGCCGCCGGATGCTCGGCGCTCAGCCCGGAGGTGAGCAGCAACCGGATGTCGCCGTGGCAGAGCAGCAGCGAGCGCTGCCCTTCCAGCCCGGTCTCCGGACCACCCTGGCCGCAGATCTCGAAGCCGACGGCGGTGCTGAAGTAGAAGGCCGCCTGTCGGGCGTCCCCCACGTAGAGTTCGATGTGGTCGATACCACGGATGTCCATGTCCCCTGAAACCCTTCCCACCCGATTCCCCCTGTTGCCGTCCGGGCACACCCCGCCCGGGATGCCGCCTCGATCACCCCCTCGGCTCGGCGACGCGCGCCAGCAGCAGGCTCACGTTCTGGCCGCCGAACCCGAACGAGTTGGTCACCGCGTACTCCAGGTCGGCGGTGCGGGGCGTGCCACGAATGTGGTCCGCCGGGCAGGCCGGATCCGGATCGTCGAGGTGGTACGTCGGCGGCAGCAGCCCTCGACCGAGCGCCAACGCGGTGGCCGCCGCCTCCAGCACCCCGGACGCGCCGAGCAGGTGACCGGTGAGCGCCTTGGTGGAGCTGACCGGCACACCGCCGACGCCGAAGACGTCGGCCAGGGCGGTGGTCTCCGCGATGTCACCCAGCTTCGTGCCGGTGCCGTGTGCGTTGACGTAACCGACCGCCGCCGCCGGCACACCGGCGCTGCGCAGCGCCCGGCGGATGCACGCCGCAGCGCCGGCGCCGTCCGGGCGGGGGGCGGTCGGGTGGTACGCGTCAGTCGTCGCGCCGTGGCCGGCCACCTCGGCGTACCCGGCGACGCCGCGCGCCGCGGCGTGCTCGGCGCGCTCCAGCACCAGCAGGGCGGCACCCTCGGACAGGACGAAGCCGCTGCGGGAGGTGTCGAACGGCCGACTCGCCCGGCCCGGGTCGGTGCCGGCGCGCGCCAACGCCCGCGCGTTGCCGAAGGTGTCGGCGAAGGTCGGGAAGAGCGGCGCCTCGCTGGCCCCGCAGAGCACCACGTCGACCTCGCCGGTGGCGATGAGCCGCACCCCGTCGGCGACTGCCTGGGCGCCGGAGGCGCAGGCGGTGCCGACCGACGAGCTGTAGCCCCGGATGCCGTGCGCGATGGCGATCCGCGCCGCCGGCATGTTCGGCAGGATCCCGGTGAGCAGGTACGGGCTGACCGCCGCCCGACCCCGGGCCGCCCGGGCCAGCACCTGCGACTCCAGGGTGGCCATTCCGCCGACCCCACCGACGATCACACCGATCCGGTCGGGGTCGACGTCGCGGCCCACCTCGATGCCGGCGTCGGTGAGAGCGTCGGCGGCGGCGAGCAGGGCGAGGACGACGATCCGGTCCAGCACCCGGGTCTCCGGCCCGGACGCGACGGTGCGTGGGTCGATGTCGGGCAGCAGGCCGGCGACGTCCAGCGACGTGCTCGCCGGGTGCCCCTCGGGCGGGCGGGTCAGCCCGGACCGGCCGGTGGTCAGCGCGTCGAAGGTTTCCTCGACGCCCCGCCCGACCGGTGTGAACAGACCCATCCCCGTGATCAACGCGGTCACGAGCTGGCCTCGGTGAGGTAGCGCTCGCGTAGGACCACCTTGCGGACCTTTCCGGTCACGGTGACCGGGATGTCGGCGGAGCGCACCGGCACGACCCGGCGCAGCGTGGCGCCGACGTCCGGGCCGAGGGCGGCCCGGACCCGCTCGGTGCGGTCCTCGGCCGCGTCGGCGCCGGCGGCCAACTCCAGCAGCACGTCGGTGACGACCGCGCCGGCCTCGGCGACGATCACCACAGTGCAGTCGGTGACGTCCGGACAGGCGGCGAGGATGCGCTCCTCGGACAACGCCGTGTAGAAGCGCCGCCCGTCGCCGGCGTCGACCGAGTCCACCGCCCGGTCCAGGTGGTAGTAGCGGCCCTCGGCGTCGGCGCGGACCAGGTCACCGGTGAGGTACCAGCCACGCTGGCGGAAGCGGTAGGTGGTGACCGAGTCGTTCCAGTAGCCCCGGAACAGCGACGGCGAGTCGATGCCCAGGAAACCCACCTCGCCTACCGGCACCGGCTCCCCGTCGGCGTCGAGCACCGCGACGGTGGCGAACCGGTACGGGCGGCCGATGCAGCGGCCGTACCGGTCGGTGTCGGCGCGGTGGGTGATGTGGAACATCGAGTGCCCCATCTCGCTGGAGCCCAGCCCGTCGATGAAGACCGAGCCGGGCACCTTCGCCACCCCGTCGCGGGTGATGGTGTCGCGCCAACCGACAGCGACCAGGCGGCGGATGTGCGGCTCGTGCGAGGCGTCGCCGGTGTTGAACCACAGCCGCACCGAGTCCAGGTCGTACCCGGACAGGTCGAAGCGGGCAAGCTCCGCCCAGGTGACCGAGAAACCGAACACCCCGTCGGGGCGCCAGCGTTGGATGGCGTCCAGCACCTGCTCGCCGCCCTGCTCGGAGAGCAGGAACATCTGCGCGCGGTTGCCCAGCGCCTGGTTGACCATCAGCACAGTGGCGGTGTGCGGTGCGGGTAGCGCGTTGAGGATCCGGGTGGTGCCCTGCGCCTGCGGCATGGTGAGCAGGTGTCGGGTGGCCGCGAAGAGGCTGGCGTGCGAGTGCAGCACCGCCTTGGGCACCCCGGTCGTCCCGGAGGTGTGGGTGATCACGATCGGGTCGTCCGGGTGGTGCCGGTAGTGCGCCGGGGCCGTGGCCGGGTCACCCGCGCCGGCCTGCGCGGGAGTGCCGAGCAGCGGTACGCCCAGGTCGTGCCCGGCCAGCAGCGCGGTGTGCTCGTCGTCGGCCAGCACAGCGACGCCGCGCAGGCGTCGGATGTACTCGGCGGCGATCTCCGGGCGGAGTTTGCCGTTCATCAGCGCCGGGATCGCGCCGAGCCGAGCCAGCGCCAGGAAGCTGAGCACCATGTCGGCGGCGGCGGAGGCCCAGACGGCGACCGGATCGCGGGGGCGTACCCCCTGTTCGTGCAGCCAGGCGGCGCGGGCGGCGACCCGCTCGTCGAGCCGCCCCAGCGTCAGCGGCGTCTCGGCGGGGTGCCCGTCGACGGCGGTGTCGAAGGTCAGTCCGGGCCCGTCCGGGTCGGCGCCGTGCGCCAGGACCCGGGCCAGGACGTTGCCCGCACCCAGCTCGGTGTCGGCGGCCAGTGCGCCGCGCAGTCCCCGTTTCCTCATTGTCCTGCTCCTCCCCCCAGCAGCACCGCGACCGCCTCGGTCGGCCCGTCGGGTGCCTGTTCGATCAGGATCAGCAACACCTCGTCGGCGTCGCCGTCGTCGCACAGCAGGTCGGCCTCGGCGACACCGTCGGTGTACGGGTCGCCGGTCGGGCTGAGGCAGACCACCGGGCCGTGCAGGTCCCAGCGGGCCGCGAGGTGCCCGGCGACGCTGTTGGGCACGGACTGGAAGAAGAACAGCGGGCCGACCCGCCCGCCGGCCTCGACGGTGGCCCGTACGTGCTGGGCGCTGGCGAGATCACCGCTGGCGCTGACCAGCACGATCCCCGTCCGCACCCCGGCCGGTACTCCCGCCGACCCGTACCCCCGCCGCAGACACCGCTCGGCGACGGCCACCAGCACCGGTGCGAAGTCCGAGTGCACGAACCCCGGCACCCCCGCCGCCGCGCCCGCGACGTCCCCACCCTCAGGCCAGCAAGCCCGAGCCCTGACCCCCGCCCCGACCCCCGCCGTGACCCCCGTCGATCTTGCAGTTTCGGTCGTCGTTTCGGGTGCTTGGTCGGAATCGTCGGGGCAGAAAGTGCAAGATCGCGGGGACTCGGGGGCGGTCATTCGCGGCCGACCAGGAGAGCGGTGTTGGCGCCGCCAAAGGCGGCGTTGAGGGTCAGGGCGTGGGTGGCTTCCGTCTTGTGGGGACGGTCCTTGACCACGTTCACGGGGCAGGACTCGTCGGGGGCGAGCCAGCCGGCGTTGACAGGCAGTTCACCGTGGCGCAGCGCGAGCGCGGTGACCACCAGTTCGAGTAACCCGGACGCCTCCAGCGCGTGCCCGTGCACCGACTTCGTGGAGCTGACCGGGACCCGGTCGGCATGCCCACCGAGGGCCCGACGCAGGGCGGCCGCCTCGGCGGCGTCGCTCTGCGCGGTTCCGGTGGCGTTGGCGTTGACGTAGCCGACGGACTGCGGTGCCAGCCCGGCCCGGTGCAGCGCGCCGCCGACAGCGCGGGCCAGTCCGCTGCCACCGGGCTCCGGCTGGCAGGGATGGAACGCGTCGCCGGCCCGCCCCCAACCGACAACTGTGGCCACCGGATCGACACCGCGTCGTCGGCCGGTGCTCGACTCCAGCACCACCGCGGCCACGCCGTCACCCAGCAGCAACCCCCGGCGGCCGGCGCTGAACGGGCGGACCGCCCCGTCGACAGCGAGGGCGCGACCGGCGTCGAAGAGCGCGAACTGGTCCGACTCCACCAGGTAGCCGGCAGCGACCACCACCCGCTCGACGTCACCACGGGTGATCCGGGCGGCGGCATCGGCCACCGCCGTGCTCGCCGACACGCAGGCGCTGGTGTAGACCCGGGTGTGACCCGAGAGTCCACATCGGGCGGCGAGCTGTCCGGCGAGCACGGCCGGCGCCGGGCCCGGGGCCGGGCCGCCGTGCACGGCGAGCAGCAGGGCGCACCCGGTGCGCTGCGCGCGGTCCAGGCCGGCCGCCCGGCAGGCCGCGTCGATAGCGGCGGCCAACTCGTCGGGGAGGGTGGCGACCTCGGGCAGTGTGGCCGCCACTGTGACCCGGCGGGCGGCGGTGTCGAATCGGCTCACCGCTGCGAACGCCGGCACCCCGGCCAGCACACCGTCGAGCTGCGCGTCGGCGCCCCGCCCCAGGGCGCTGACCGCGTGCACACCGGTGAGCTGGGCGACGCGCGCCTCAACCATCTGCGGAGGCGGTCAGCGACGCCCGGAACACCACCAGGGCGTCGTCGACGGTGCGGATGCCGGCCAGTTCGTCGTCGGTGAGGTCGAGCCGGCACTCGTAGCGCTGCTCGACGAGGTGCACCAGCCAGGCAAGCTCCATCGAGCCGATCCGGTCGGACACCTCGGCAGCCGGTTTCGCGGTGAGTTCGGCGAGCATGGTCATCAGGTCAGCTCGCCCCAGATCGGGCTGACCGCTCATCAGGCGTTGTCGCTCGTCGCCTCGGTGACGCGATTGGCGACCATTGTGGTGAACTCGCCGACAGTCATCAGGGCCAGCTGCTCCGACTCGTCGTCGGCGAACGTCAGGCCGTACCGGTCCTCGACCCGGACGGACAGATCGGCCAGGGCGAGTGACTCCAGGTCGACGCCGGACGGGCCGAGCGTGGTGTCGTCGTCGAGCCCCTCGACGTCGTAGTTCATGTCGGCGAGCTGCTCGACGACGAAGGCGCGGACCTCGGCTCTCATGGATACCCTCTCTAGGTGGGTCAGCTGACGGTGTCCGGTCGGGACACCGTCTACGTGTGGGTCGGCCAGGACACCGGCGGTCAGCCGGACCCGTCCGCTGAGCTGGTGCGGCGGGCGAGTGCCCTGCTGCTCGGTCGCGCGGACACCGCTGTGGTGCTGACGCACGACCGCGAAGGACGGCCGGTCGTCCGCGCCGACGAGGTCGAGGTGGCGGTCAGCGTCAGCCGCACCGCCGGGCTGGTGGTGGTCGCCGCCCGTCGGGCCGGCGCGGTCGGGGTGGACGTGGAGCGGATCCGCCCGCTGCCGGCGCTCGCGCTGGCCCGCCGCTGGTTCCCGCCCGCCGAGCTGGCCTGGTTGGGCGATCGGCCCGAGGCCGGCCGGACTGTGGACTTCCTGCGGCTGTGGACCGCCAAGGAGGCGGTCGGCAAGGCGTGCGGGCAGGGGTTGCGCGGCGGCGGGCTTCGCCGGTTGATGCCGCCGCCGGGGCTGCCGTTGCAGCCGGTGCCCGGCGCCGAGGTCCTGCGGGTCGGTCACCCGCGGCTGGGCCGGGGCCTCGTCCTGGCGATCGCCGCGCAGGCGAGCGCGCCTGTCGACGTCAAGGTGGTGCAGCGGCCCGGTCACGAGGCGGCCGCCGAGCGCAGCACGTCGGTCGAGCGGACCAGCTTGCCGGTGGTGGTACGGGGCAACTGATCGAGCAGGTGCAACGCCCGGGGCCGTTTGTAGCCGGCCAACCGCTCGGCGAGGAGCTTGTCCAGCGACTCCTCCGACAGTGGGCCGTCGGGTTGGACGTACGCGGTGATGCCGTCGTCCCAGACCACCACGGCGGCGGCCACCCCGGTCAGCTCGGCGACGGTGGCCTCCACCTCGGTCAGGTCGACCTTCATCCCGCCGACGGAGACCTGCGAGTCGAGTCGACCGCGCACCGTGACCAGGCCGGTGTCCTCATCGACGGTGCCGGCGTCGCGGGTGTGCAGCCAGCCGTCGGACCACCGGGTCGGGTCGCTCAGTCCGACGTACGGCGACGTCGGGCAGGACACCCACAGCTCACCGCCGGACTCGCGGACCTCGATCCCGGGCGCGGGTGCGATCGACGGTCGGTGCGCGCCGTACAGGTCGGTGCCGATCACCCCGACCTCGGTCATTCCGTACATGTTGCCCAGCGGCACCCCGTAGCGATCGGTGAACGCCCGGGCGACGGCGGCCGGCACCAGCTCGCCACCGGTGGTCATCCGCCGCAGCTGCGGCAGTGGACCAGCCGGGCGGGTGGAGGCGAGCAGTCCGATATGGAACGGCACACCAAGCACTGTGGCCGGTGTGGTGCCCGAGCTGATCGCGGCCAGCACCGCGTCGCCGCTGAGCCGCTGCGGCGGAACCAGCTCGACCCCGGCGTGCAGCCCGTAGAGCAGGCCACCGACCAGGCCGAGCACGTGCACCATCGAGGGCAGCAGTATGAGCCGCTCGCCAGGCAGCGCCACCCCGTCGATCAGGGTGTAGCGGTGCACCTCGGCGACCAGGTCGGCGGCGGTGCGGCCGATCACCTTGGACGGGCCGGTGGAGCCGGAGCTGAGCTGGATCACGGCGTGGCCGCTGACCGCCGGACGGTCGGCGTACCCTGTGACGCCCTCGGTGACGTCGACGAAAATCTTCAGCGCGCCGCCACCGGTCCGCACCGGAGCGACCACCACCTGCGGGGTCAACCGGACCAGCGCCCGGTCCACCTCGTGGTCGGTGAGCCGGTGGTCGAGCAGGATCGCCTGCCCCCCGGCGCGCCAGGTGGCCAGCAGGTTCACCACGTACGCCAGCGACGGTGGCAACCGCAGCGCCGCGGCGCCACCGGGGCGCAGTCCGGCAGCGGTCAACCGGTACTGCGCGGCGGCGACCAACCGGTGCAGGGTGGCCCGGTCGACGGGCTCGGGCAGACGGAGACAAACGTCGTTCGGGTGGCCGGCGAAAAGGACATCGTCCACCCAGCCGGGGTCGGTCGCCGTAGGATCTTCTGCCGTCACTGCCGTTCACCGCCCAGCATGAAAGAGGGCGAATCCGCCCATCACGTACGCTTGTCGGGGTGTTGCGGGGAACCATACGACGGCCGCAGGGCCATTGCTAGATGCGAATGGATGGATCAGAAGCAGCGGCCCGCCGGATTGCCGACAGCCCGTTCGGCGGACAGGATCGAGCGGGCGACTTGGCGGAGCGTCACCGAGACATGACCCCTCGTACAAGCGTCGCGCGGTACCAACCGGACGGCCGATGGCGTCGCGGTCACCGGCCGAGCCCGACGATTCCCGGGTGCTAGTTCGGTTTGATGCTGGCGAGTTGAACGAGCAGCTGAACCAGCCGGTACGCCTCGGCGACGTCGGCGGCGTGGAAGGCGACAGTCCGGCCGCCGCCGACGCGGGTCACACCGGGCACCAGAGTTGCGAGGTCGACCATGTACGGGCCGTACAGGTCGACCTCGACGTCCAACGGCCCGGCCATCTTCGCCGGGGGAATCGAGGCGCGCCGGGCGATCGCGTCGGCGGCGGCGCGGCGCAGCCGCTCCCGCGCTTCCTGTGGATGCAGGGCCACCGCGGCGGCCTGCCCCAGGGTCTGCTTGACGGCGACGGTGACTGCCGAGGGCACCAGCTCACTGAATTCCGTGCAGGCGGTGTCGTCTCCGCTGAGCAGGACGACGGGCGCGTCCAGGTGCCCCGCCATGGCAACGTTGAGGCCGATCTCGCCCAGCGACCGGCAGGCCACCCTTACGTCGAGGACGGCGTCACTTATCGTGTGGGCCAGCACGGCGGGCCCGGCACCAGCCCGAGCGTGATAGCCGACGAGCAGAACGGCATCCGTCTGCTCGTCCAGCCCCGCGAGCATGCCCAGCGGGCGGGGTTTGCCCCGCACCAGGTGAGCGCGCCGGTCGAGGTCCTCCGGCAGGATGTTCCGAAACGTGCCGTGCGCGTCGGCGACCCACACCACCGCGTCGGGTTCGGCATCGAGGACCCCGGCGATCACCGCGTTCGCCTCGGCCGTCATCAGCGCCCGGCCGCGCTCGTAGTCGTACCGATCCGGGTTCGTCTCGGCGGGATGCACGATCCCCGAGATGCCTTCCAGGTCCACCGAGATCAATACCTTCATGGCTCCAGGACCCTACGCGCTCCTGAAGGACACCGCCCGGGACGAAGCCAAGCCATCGGCCCACCCCACCCCACCCCACCCCACCGCGCCGATCTTGCAGTTCCGGTCGTTGCAATGCGTTGAATGCCCTCTATGTCGCGACAGTACGCGCAAGATCGCGGGGTGGAAGCCGGCCAGCCCCGTCCGATCATGGAGTTGTGGTGCCTGGGTCGTCCGCATAAGGAAACTTTGTCCCCCACCACAACTCCATGATCGACGGGGGCGGCGGGGCGGGGGCGGCGGGGCGGTCAGGGCAGGGCGGGGGTTTGGGCGTGGATGTGGAAGCGCAGCGAACGGGCGTCGGTGAAGCACTCCCGCATCGGGCGGACCAGGTCACGGTGTTCGGGGCTGCGTTCCCAGTCTTCGAAGTCGGCCAGGCTCGCCCACTCACTGGTGATCAACCACTGCTCCGGATCGGTCGACGACCGGCACACCTGGTCGACCAGGTGCCCCGGCACACCGTCGGCGACCAGGTGTCGCACCTTCTCGTACGCGGCGAGGAACTGCTCGGTGCGCGGCACCGGCACCCGCACCAGAAAGACCACCCGGGCTCGTTTGTCGCTCATGACGCCTCTCCCCTCATCGGCGCGGCCCCGCGCAGGACCAGCGCGCTGTTGAACCCGTCGAAGCCCCGCGCGCAGATCAGGGCGAGTCGGTTTCGCGGTTGGCGGTGCTCGCGCAGGAAGTCCAGCTCGCAGCCCTCGGCCACCTCGTCCGGTCCCGCCGACGCGGGCAACGTGTCGTGGGCGAAGGCGAGCAGCGCGGTGGCCACGTCCAACGCCGAGCCGCCCTGGTACGCCCGACCGGTCAGCGGTTTCTGCGTGGTCACCGGGGGCGGCCGGTCGGCGAACACGGCCCGCAACGCCTCGGCCTCGCTGCGGTCGTAGCGGGACACCCCGAGAGCGTCGGGCAGCACCACGTCGATTCCGGCGGCGGCGACGCCCGCCCGGTCCAGGGCCAACCGCATCGCCCGCGCGTACTGAACCGGGTCGCCGCTGCTCTGCTCCGTGGTGTGCGCGGCGTCGTGGGTGGAGCCCCACCCGCTCACCTCGCCGTAGACCCGGGCGCCCCGGGCCAGGGCGTGCCCCAACTCCTCCACCACGAACACCGCTCCGCCCTCGGCCGGCAGGTAGCCGCTGGCCGTGACGTCGAACGGCCGGTACGCCCGCTCCGGGTCGGCGACGTCACTGAGCAGTCCCGAGCGCAACTGGCAGGCGAGCGCGTACGGGCTCAACGGGCACTCGGTGGCCCCGGCGATCACGACGGGGGTGCCCCGGCGCACCGCGCGGGCGGCGTGCGCCAGGCTGTCCAGCCCGCCGGCCGACTCCGCGACCAGCACCCCGCTCGGGCCCTTGAACTGGTGGTGGATGGAGAGCTGCCCGACGCTGGCCGCGTAGAACCAGGCGATCGACTGGTACGCCCCGACCGTGCGCGACGTGCCGCCCCACAGCCGTTGCAGTTCCCGCTGACCGAACAGGTTGCCCCCGGACGAGCTGGCCAGGGTCACCGCGTAGCCGTACGGGTCGGGGGCCCGGTCGGGCAGGCCGGCGTCGGCCAGCGCCAGCCGGGTGGCGGCGAAGCCGAGGTGCGTCCACCTGTCGGTCTGCACCAACTGTCGACTGTCGGCGTAGGAGTCGGCGGTGAAGCCCGGCACCTCCCCACCGAAGCGGGTCGGATAGCCGGCCGGGTCGAACAACGTGATCGGCCCCGTCCGGCGGGTGCCGGCGAGGACGGTACGCCAGTGCGCGTCGGCGCCGATGCCGCTCGGCGCGACCACCCCGATGCCGGTCACCACGGCGCGAGCGACCTCGGCGCTCACGCCAGCACTCCGCTTCGCTCGCTCACGCCGCCACCGCGCCGACCATCCGACGGAACACCATCGCCGACTGGAAACCGCCGAACCCGCTGCCCACCGAGAGGGCCACGTCCACCGGGACCTCCCGCGCCTCATTGGGTACGTAATCCAGGTCGCACTCCGGGTCCCGGGTGCTCCAGTTCGCCGTCGGTGGCACCACACCGAACTCGATGGCCAGGGCGCACGCGGCCATCTCGATCGACCCGATCGCGCCGAGCGAGTGCCCGACCATCGACTTGATCGAGCTGACCGGTATCCGGTACGCGGCCTGGCCCAGCGCCCGCTTGAACGCGGCCGTCTCGTGCCGGTCGTTCTGCCGGGTGCCCGACCCGTGCGCGCTGATGTAGGAGACCTGCTCGGGCAGGATCCGGCCCTGCCGGAGCGCGTCGGTGACGGCGAGGCCCATCTCCAGCCCGTCCGGCCGCAGCCCGGTCATGTGGAAGCCGTTGCTGCGGCTGGCGTAGCCGGCCACCTCGCAGTAGATGTGCGCTCCCCGTCGCCGGGCGTGCCCGGCCTCCTCAAGCACCAGCACCGCCCCGCCCTCGGCCAGCACGAACCCGTGCCGGTCGGCGTCGAACGGGCGGGAGGCGTGCGCCGGGTCGTCGTTGTCCGGGCTGGTCGCCTTGATCGCGTCGAACGAGGCAACGGTGACCGGCGAAATCGGCGAGTCGGACGCGCCGGCCAGCATCACGTCCGCCTCACCGTCCACGATCATCTGGTGGGCGTACCCGATGGCGTCGATGCCCGAGGTGCAGCCGGTGGAGACCACCTGCGCCGGGCCGTGCAACCCGTGCCGGCAGGCCACGTCCGCCGCGAGGCTGCTGGGCACCAGAGCCTGATAGAGGTACGGGCCACCGCGCGCCCCGTCCACCAGCCACCGTCGGCCGTGCTCGCTGACTGTGACGTACTCCTGCTCCAACGCCATGGTGCCGCCCACCGCCGTGCCCAGCACCACCCCGGCCCGGTCCCGTTCCGCGTCGGTGAGCACCAACTGGGCGTCGGCCACCGCCTCGGCGGAACAGGCCAGCGCGAACTGCACGTACCGGTCGGCCCGGCGTCGCTCGGCCTCGCTGAGCCCCGCCGCGACCGGGTCGAAGTCGCACTCCGCCGCGATCTGCGACCGGAACGCCGACGGGTCGAAGAAACTGATCCGCCGGGTGGCGGTCCGCCCCTCGGTGATGGTCTTCCAGAAACGGTCCCGGCTGGCGCCACCCGGGGCGACCACCCCGATCCCGGTCACCACAGTGCGACGCCTGGTCATGATCCGCCCCGCTGTTCGACCAGTTCGGTGTCGACGTGCCCCAGCTCGGGCCGGGGGGCGAGCGGTCCCAGGTGGAAGACCACCTCGGCCGGTTCGACGCCGGTGTTGCACAGCCGGTGCCGCACGTTCACCGGTACGAACAGCCCCTCGCCGGCGGCCAGCAGCGTCGGCTGGTCGTCCAGGTCGACGGTGATCGCGCCCCGAACCAGGTACAGGAACTCCTCGCTGTACGGGTGGTAGTGCTCGGCGATCCGCTCCCCCGGATCGAGCGTGGCCACCCCGAGGAAGCCTGAGGTGCTGCCGACGGTGCGGGGGCCGAGCAGCACGCGCAGCTCACCGCCGCGCCGGCGGTCGGCTGGTACGTCCCGGGCAGCGATCGGGCGGGTGCTCAGGTCACTCATCGTCGGCCTCCGTCGGTGCGTCGCTGGCGGTCGGGCTGCCCTGGTCGGCGCGCTGCCAGGCGATCCGCTCCACCCGGTCCTTGATCACCGCGAGTTGGATCACGCTGTTGGTGTTGATCCGCTCGGTCATCGCGGCGTTGTCGACAGGCGCTGTCGGCTTCATCGCGAAGTCCTGCGTCCAGGTCATCCGGGTGCCACCGGCCTCCTCGGTGTAGCGCCAGTGGATGCGCATGTACTCGAACGGCCCGGTCTCCACCCGGTGCGCCCGGACCTGCCTGCTCACCGGGTCGGCGGTGCGCTCGCTGACCCAGCTCCAGGACACCCCGTTCTCGTCGGGGTACATGGTGAGGCGGAACCGGACCGTGTGCGCCTCGCGGTGCAGGATCTCCACCACGGCGTACTCGGTGAACAGCTCGGTCCAGTTGGCCACGTCGTTGGTGACCTCCCAGACCAGCCCCAGCGGCGCGTCGATGACCACGCTGTTCTCGGTGTGCCCGGGCGGGTCGGCGCGGCGGGCGACCAGGTCGGCCACCGCCGGGATGCTCAACTGTCCGGCCTGCTCGGGGATGGCCACCTGCCAGCGGTCGGCGACGACCGCCGACAGTTCCAGCAGGGCGAGCGAGTCCATGCCCAGTTCCTCGAGCGACGCGGCGGGCGCCCGGGCCGCGGCGTCGGCGTCCAGCCCGCAGTGTGCCACCAGGATGTCGGTGATCTCGGCGGTCATCGGGCGACCATGGGTGACGGTCATCGGGTCCTCCTGTGGGTTGCGTCGGGATCTGCGGCGGGCGCGGTGCGCGGTGCGGGGGCGGCCGTCGGCCCCGGCGCGGGCGCGGCGAGCAGACGGTCGACCAGGCCGGTGGTGTAGCGGCCCTTGCGGAATGCGGCGTCGTCGAGCACCCGCCGGACGAACGGGATCGTGGTGTGCACGCCCGGACCGGCGATGTCGAACTCGTCCAGGGCACGTTCCAACCGGTTGAGGGCCAACTCCCGGTCGGGCGCCCAGACGATCACCTTGGCGAGCAGCGAGTCGTACCAGGGGCCGACCAGGTAACCGGCGCTGGCGTGGGTGTCCACCCGGGTGAACGGGCCGCCGGGTGGGGTGAACCGCTCCAACCGGCCGGGGGTGGGGGCGAAGCCGCGCCCGGGGTCCTCGGTGTTGACCCGGCACTCCACGGCGACGCCGTGCAGGCGGACCTCCTCCTGCCGCCACCGCAGCGGTACGCCGGCGGCGATGTGCAGTTGCTCGTGCACCAGGTCGATCCCGGTGACCATCTCGGTGACGGGATGCTCCACCTGGATCCGACAGTTGATCTCCAGGAAGTGGAACTTCTCCTCGGCGTCGACAAGGAACTCCAGCGTGCCGGCACCGACGAAACCGACCTGGAGCGCACCCCGCAGGGCGGTCTCGGCGATGGTGTCGAGAACGGCGGCGGGCAGCGCCGGCGCGGGCGCCTCCTCGACCAGCTTCTGGTGCCGGCGCTGCACCGAGCAGTCCCGGGTGCCCAGGTGCACCCCGTTGCCGTGGGCGTCACAGAGCACCTGCACCTCGACGTGTCGCGCCTCGGTGAGGTAACGCTCGACGTACACCCGGTCGTCGCCGAAGGCGGCCTGCGCGGCGGCCCGGGTACGGGTGTACGCCCGGCGCAGCTCGCCCGGTGTGTGCACCACTGTCATCCCCCGGCCCCCGCCGCCGGCGGCGGCCTTCACGATCACCGGGTAGCCGACGGCGTCGGCCACCTCGGCCGCCGCGGCGGCGGTCGGCACGGGCGCGACACTGCCCGGCGACAGCGGCAGGCCGGCGCGGCTCATCAGTGCCCGGGCCGAGGACTTGTCGGCCAGCGCGGCCATCACCGCCGGTGGCGGACCGATGAACGTCAGCCCGTTGTCGGCGCAGATCTCGGCGAAGTCGGCGTCCTCGGAGAGGAAGCCGTAGCCTGGGTGGACGGCCTGCGCCCCCACCTGCCGGGCGGCCTCCACGATGGCGGCGGCGTTGAGGTAGCTGCGCCGACTCGACGCCGGTCCGATCCGGACGGCCTGGTCGGCGAGGCGGACCGCCGCCGAGTCGGCGTCGGCGGCGGAGTAGACCACCGCCGTTCGCACGCCGAGCTCCTTGCAGGCGCGCAGCACCCGCAGTGCGATCTCGCCGCGGTTGGCGATGAGCACGGTCTCGAACATGGTCAACCTCCCCGCGCCGTCATGCCGGGTCCAGTTCGACGAGCGGCTGGTCGTACTCGACCGACTGGCCGTCCTCGACGAGGATCGCGGCCACCCGGCCGGCCCGGTCGGCGGTCACCTCGTTCATCAGCTTCATCGCCTCGACGATCGCTACCGGCTGGCCGGGGCGGACCAGGTCGCCCACCGCGACGAACGGCCGCGCGCCGGGCTCCGGCGCCCGGTAGAAGGTGCCGACGATCGGTGCCCGCACCGCGGCGCGCCCGGGCCCCGGCGGCCGCAGCACAGCAGGTGGGGCACCGGGCACCGGCCCGGCCGTCGGTGCCGCCTCGGCCCGGGGCAGCGGTACGTCCGGGCGGGTCGCGTCGTCGGGGTGCCACTCGACCTCCAGCACGGCCGGTCCGCTGCGCAGCCGGATCCGGCGCACCGGTCCGGCCAGCTCGGCGATCAGGTGCTGCGCCTGCCGGCGTAGCCCGGCCAGCGCCTCCTCGCCGTCCACCCCGACGTCGTCTGACGCGTCGACTGTCGACAGCGCCCGGTCACCGGCGGTCATCGCAGGCCCGCCCGAGCGCCGACGCGGTTCGCGCCGAACCGTCGGAAGCGTTGCCGGCGCAGGCGGACCAGCATGGCCGGCGGCACGTCCAGCAGCGGCAGGAGGTTGGCCAGCAGAGCGGCGCGCAACCGGTGGGCGGTTTCCGCCGGGTCGTCGTGCGCGGCACTCGACGGCTCCGGCACGACCTCGTCGACCACCCCGAGCCGGCGCAGGTCGGGCGCGGTCAGTCGCAGGGCGCGGGCGGCCTGCGGCGCCGCGGACCGGTCCGGCCAGAGGATCGCCGCACACCCCTCGGGGCTGATCACCGAGTAGACGGCGTTCTCCAGCATCAGCACCCGGTCGGCCACCGCCAGCGCCAACGCGCCGCCGCTGCCGCCCTCGCCGGTGATCACCGCGAGCACGGGCGTGGGCAGCACGGTGAGGGTGAGGATGTTCTCGGCGATGGCCGCCGCCTGGCCATGCTCCTCGGCGCTCACCCCGGGGTCGGCGCCGGGGGTGTCCACCAGGGTGACCACGGGCAGGCCGAGGCGTGCCGCGAGGCGCATGAGCCGCAGCGCCTTGCGGTGCCCGGCCGGGCTGGCCATGCCGAAGTTGCGGGCGACCAACTCGGCTGTGGTGTGCCCTTTCTGGTGACCGATGACCATCACGTGCCGGCCGGCCAACCGGGCCACCCCACCCACGATGGCCGGGCAGTCCGCGCCGAGCCGATCGCCGTGCAGCTCCACGAACCCGTCGAAGACCGAGTCCAGGTAGTCCAGTGTGGTGGGCCGCCCCGGGTGCCGGGCCATCCGGACGGTGTCCCACGCGTCGCGTACCGCCGGGGTGCCGGCGTCTTTCTCGGCCGCCGGGTCCGGCGGCTGCGGCACCACCGCGCCGTCGTCGGCGAGGCGCTCGCGGTGCGACGCCGGCTCCTGCCGGGGTACGGCCGGACGCGCCGGACGGCCGGCGCGGGTCGCGGCGAGCAGCGCCGTCAGCCGTCCGCGCAGCGACCGGCGCTGCACCACCATGTCGACCTGCCCGTGTTCGAGCAGGAAGTCGGCGGTCTGGAAGCCCTCCGGCAGGGCCCGCCCGGTGATCTGGCGGATCACCCGAGGGCCGGCGAAGCCCATCCGCGCGCCACTCTCGGCGAGCACCACATCGGTGTTGGTGGCGAACGAGGCGGCCACCCCACCGTAGGTCGGGTCGGTGAGGACGCTCACGGTGAGCAGTCCCGCCTCGCGCAACGCGGCGATGGCCTGACTGACGGTCGCCATCTGCATCAACGACAGCGCGCCCTCCTGCATCCGCGCCCCGCCGGAGGCGGTGATCAGGACGAGCGGCGTCCGGTCGTCCAGCGCCCGTTCGGCCGCCCGGGTGATCAGCTCACCCACCGCGCAGCCCAGGCTGCCCCCGAGGAAGCGGAAGTCCATCACCGCCAGGGCCACCGGGTGCCCACCGATGGTGGCCGTGGCGCAGACGACCCCCTCGGCAAGACCCGTGCTGGCCCGCGCGCCGGTGAGCCGGTGCGGGTACGGCAGCGCGTCGACGAAGTCGAGCGGGTCCGCCTCCGGCAGCCGGTCGGGCAGCAGGCGCAGCGAACCAGGGTCCACCAGTTGGCGCAGGCGTTCCGGCGCGCCGAGTCGGGCATGTTCCCCGCACTCCGGGCAGACGTCGAGGTTGCGGCGCAGCCGTTTGCGGTAGAGCAGGCTGGCGCAGCCGGCGCAGCGGGACCAGAGCTGCTCTTGGCGCGGCGCGGTGGCCGTCACGACCGCCGCCCGGCGTCCGGGGCGTCGAACCGGTAGAAGCACCGCGCCATGGCGTCGCGCGGCGAGCGCCAGGTCGACAGGTACGGCGACACGTACGGGCGTAGACGGTCACTGACCCGGATGAACTCGGGGTGGTCACGAGCGGCCTCCACCGCGCCCTCCGCCGGCTGCGCGGTCTCGAGCAGGTGCACATAGAGGTCGTGCAGTCGGTACAGCGAGCGGTGCCGGACACCGACCAGGCGCGGCAGCTCCGTCGCGTCCGACTCGGCGAAGATCTCGGCGACCCGCTCCTCGGCGGTCGGATCCACCTTCGCGATGATCAGCGAACGGTCCATATTGGGCCTCCCCCCACAGCGTCCGGCCGGCGACGGGTGGCCCCCGGACGCGCTGGACGACTGCCGACACGATGCGCCGATCCTCGTCACGGCGGCGTCACCGCGCCGGGTCGTCCAGCGACGGAGGGTGGTGACGCTGCGTTGACGCAACCTGTGTATCAGCTATGTGCCGAACGCGCTCAACGCGCCAACATTTATGCAGTTCAGAACCGATCTCGGGTTGACTGTCGCCAATTGGAGGGTCGCGCTGGCGTTGACGCAACGTGACCGTTATTGATAATCTTCAGCGTGGTCAGCCCAGCGGCCTCGGCGGGCGGGGCCGCGCCCGGCCACGCCGCGATCGGCGGGGTCGACAGTGGCGTCGAGGGCAACCGATCCGGAACACAGCAGACAGTCGGGACGAGCGTTCCGCAGGGGGTGCCGCCGTGGCCGCTGATCCGTCCGTGCCGACCGCCGGAGACCCGCCCGAGGAGGGCGTCTCGCTGCACCTGCTCGGAGGTTTCCGACTCCTCCGCGAGGCGGTGCCGGTGGTGGTGCCGCGCGGGCTGCAACGGGTGATCGCGCTGATCGGGCTCCGCCCCGGCGCCACCCGCAGCCAGCTCGCCGGGCTGCTCTGGCCCGACGCGTCGGAGGAACGGGCGCTGTCCTCCCTGCGTACCGCCCTGTGGCGGCTGCGACAGGACCCGTGCTGCCCGATGACAGTGGCCAGCGACACCGTACGCCTCGGCCCGGCGGTTCGGCTCGACGTGGACGACCTGGTCGGCACCGCGGCCCGGGTCCGGGACGGCGACGACCCACGCACCGCGGCCGGGGCGCTCGCCGCCGGGCGGCACGACCTCCTCCCCGGCTGGTACGACGACTGGGTGCTGCTGGACCGGGAACGCCTGCGCCAACTCCGCCTGCACATGCTGGAGCAGGTGGCCGGGCACCACCTGGCCGCGGGACGGCACGGCGAGGCCCTCGAAGCAGCGTTGGAGGCGATGGCCGCCGAGCCGTTACGGGAGACACCACACCGACTGGTGGTCCGCATCCACCTGGCCGAGGGCAACGCCTTCGAAGCCGTGCACGCGTTCTACGTCTACCGGGACCTGTTGCGCCGGGAGCTGCGGCTGGAGCCGAGCCCCGCCATGAGCGCCCTGCTCGACGACACCCTCGCCCCGATCCGCCAGGCCAGCCGCGAGGCCATCGCCGACCGCCCGTCACCCGCCGCCCGGCGTACGTGACGGCGGTGCCCGTCACCGTCCGGTCGGCGTACGTGACGGTGATGTGACAGGCACTGCGGCACGGTGGGCGCACAGAGCACGTGGCACCGGCCCCCGAGGGGCTGGGCAGGCCACCGGCGGAAGGGGTCCCATGAGTCGTCTACTGATCGTCAGCCGGATCATCCCGGGAGCGGAGGGGCGGGTCGCGCAGATATTCGCCGAGTCCGACGCCACCGAACTGCCCAGCCTGACCGGTGTCACGCACCGATCCCTGTACTGCCTGCACGACCTGTGCGTACACCTGCTGGAGACCTCGGACGACGTCGACCCGGACGCGCTCGCGGCGGCCCGCAACCACCCACTCTTCCGACAGGTCAACGAGCGGCTCTCCGCGCACACGTCGCCGTACCTGCCGACCTGGCGTTCCCCCCGGGACGCGATCGCCGGCTGCTTCTACCGGTGGGACGCGGCCGAGGCGCCCGCCGCGCGCCCGGCCGGCACCGAGGCGCCCGCTCCGCGCCCGGCCGTTACCGAGGCGCCCGCCGCGCACCCGGCCGGCTGACATGTCCGCCGCGCCGCCGCACGTCCTGATCATCGGCGCGGGCACGGGCGGGCTGTGCCTGGCGCACGGCCTGCGCCGTGCCGGGATCAGCGTCGCCGTCTACGAACGGCACCGCGACCGCGCCGAAGGGCTGCTCGGCTACCGGGTCGGCATCGGCCCCACCGGTAGCCGGGCGCTGCGGGAGTGTCTGCCCCCGGAGCTGTTCGCCACCTTCCTGGCCACCTGCGCCCGGCCGCCGCACTACTTCAACGTCGTCACCCAGGGGCTCCGCCAGACCGCGTCGTTCGCACTGCGGCCGAACGCCGACCCGGTACACACCGAACACTCGGTGGCCCGGATGGTGTTGCGGCAGGTCCTGCTGACCGGTCTGGAGGACGCGGTGCACTTCGACAAGACCTTCACCCGGTACGAGCAGCGCGACGACGGCACTGTCACAGCGCACTTCGCCGACGGCACCAGCGCCACCGGCAACCTGCTGGTGGCTGCCGACGGCACCCACTCCGCCGTACGTCGCCAGTACCTGCCGCACGCCGTCACCCGTGACGCCGGGACGATCAACATCGCCACCCGGATCCCGCTGACCCCGCACACCAGCGGTCTCATTCCGGAGCGGGTCCAGCAGGGCATCTCACTGATCTTCGGCGTCGGCGGGATGATGGGCGTGCTGCACGTCATGGAGTTCAAGTGGGACGCCGAACGCAGGATCAAGCCCGGTGTCAGCGAGCCCGACGCGGCAGTGCTCCGGGACTGGCCCGGCCTGGCCCACGACACCACCACCGACAACATCAACCTGATCATCTGGAGTGCGGCAAACCGGTTCCCGACCGACATCATGGAACGCCGCGGTGAGGACCTGGTGCAGGTCGCTCTGGACCTCACTGCGAACTGGCACCCGCACCTACGAGAACTGCTGACCCACGCGGACCCGGCCAGCGCCCTACCGATCAAAGTGTCCACGTCCGAGCCGGTGCCGCCCTGGAAGAGCAGCACCGTCACCATGCTCGGCGACGCCATCCACACCATGACCCCCGGTCGGGGCGTGGGCGCGAACACCGCGCTGCGCGATGCCCGCCTGCTCTGCGCACAGCTCAGCCGCGCCACTGCCGGCGACAAGACGCTGCTCCAGGCGGTCGCCGACTACGAGGCCGTGATGGCGCCGTACGGCTTCGCCCGGGTCGCCGAATCGTTGAACCGCAGCGGCACCAGCGGCGACGACCGGATGTACCGGCCGGTGGTGGGTCGGCTCGCGTTGCTCGGCGCGCGCGGCTACTTCGGAGTGACCAGCCGGGTACCACGGCTCCGTCGCCGGTTCGTCGACGACTTCCACACCTATGAGGGCGATCGGGACTGAACCCCACATCGCCCGACCCGGGCTCGGCGTTCCGCGCCGGGCCCGGGTCGCATCATGTCCGGCACCCTCACGCCCCGGCCGGTCCCGCCGAAGTCCGTTCCATGCCCGGTCTCGGTCTCGTCGCGTCCGGGCCCTGCCGGGTCCCGGTCTTTCCGGTCCTCGTCTCGACGGGTCGGGTTCTGGTGCAATTGAGCGACGCTGTGTCACCCGGTGGGCACCGGCTGAGGTGGCCGGCCCATTCGCAACGCTGTCGGCCGATCCTCTCTCTCGCCGGCAATACGCGTGTGCGAAGCTGCGGCGAGTTTTTCTCGTGACTTTTCCAACGAGCTGAGAGGGAGGTTCGCCGTGGCGTGGTCTTTCGGACACTCGCTGATACTGGTACTGGCACTGTTGCTGGGCCTGGCCGCCGGGTGGCTGCTGCGCGGCCGGCGGGGCGTACAGGGCAATTCGATTGTGGATGGTGACCCCGTCGCCGGCCTGGCCGTCATCGAATCGCCCACGCCGGCTGCCACCACCGACGAGGTCCGGCCCGCGGCCGCCGTCGACCCGGCACCCACCGCGGTCGCCGACGAGCCGGTGCCTGTCGACACGGTCAGCGCGCCAGCCGCGGTGACCGGGCCGGACGGTTCCACGCCGGTGCCCGTGCCGGCGGACGCCCCGAGCACGGTCGACCCGGCGGACATGGCGCTGACCGAGGACCCGCCGCCGGTACCGGTGACCGAGCAGTCCGACGCTGAGGAGCTGCGGCAGGAAGCGGCCCCCGAGCCGGTCATGGTCGACGAGCAGCCTGCCCCGGCGGCCGTGGTCGCTCCCCGCCAGCCCGCGGACGACCTCCCGACCGCCGATGACGCGCCGGTCGCGGCCACCACCGCCGACAGCACGCCGGCCTCCGTCGGCGCGGCCGACGATGCGGAGACCAAGGCCACGACGGCCGAGCCGGCGCAGGCCGACTCCGTGTACGCCGAGCCGGCGCAGGCCGACTCCGTGCACACCGAGCCGGCGCAGGCCGGGTCCGCAGTCGACGCTGCGGAGGCCGAGCGGTCGGCGGTGGCCACGCCTCCGGTCCGGCCGGTCAGCACCGCGACCCCTCCGGTCCGATCGGCCGCCGACGCGACGATCAGCAGCGTCGACGCCGACCCGACGGGCCCGGCCGACGACTTCCGCCGGATTCAGGGAATCGGGCCGAAGATGGCGGCCGCGTTGCAGGACGCTGGCGTGCGTACGTACGGTCAGCTCGGCGAGTTGGACGAGCCGGCGCTGCGCGACCTGATCCGGGCCGCCGGCCTGCGCGCCGCACCTGGGCTGGCCAGCTGGCCGCAGCAGGCGCGCGTGCTCGCCGGCGCCGGCGAGGAGATGGCGGCGGTGCTGCCGAACGGCAACCAGGCCTGACCGCCTGCAACCGAGCCCCCGGCTGCCGTCATCACGACGGTGCGCCGGGGGCTCGGCCGTTGCTGCCGAGAATCCCCGACGCCACCCCGGTGATCGACTCGGCATTCAGGAAACCGCGCCATCCATCCAACCCGGACACCCCGACTTGCAGGAACCCGAGTCGATCACCCCAGGCCGAGCGGCTGCGCCGCAGCGCTGACGCGTGAGTGACGGGCAGCCTCAGGCGCGCAGCTCGGCCGCGAGGTCGCCGATCGACGCCATCGCGTACCGCTGCATTCCTGGACCGAAGGTGATGCGTGTCGCGCCGTGGCGGCCCAGCTCGGCCACGGACTCCCGGTCCGGTCCGGCGGCCATGTTGATCGGCCCGGAGATGCCCTCCCGCAGCTGCGGAAGCACCTTCAGCGGCGCCAGGATCGGGTAGACGCAGTCGGCGCCGGCAGCCACGTAGCGGCGGGCCCGTTCCACCGCGTCGGCCGGATCACCCGTCCCGACCAGGAACGTGTCGACCCGGGCGTTGATGAAGAGCGCGTCGCCCGCCTCCGCCCGCACCTCGGCCAGCCAGTCCGCGTGCCGCTGCGGGTCCTTCAGAGTGGCGTGCCCCTCCGAGTCTTCCAGGTTGCAGCCGACCACGCCGGCCTCCACCAGCCGCCCGACCAGCTCGCGAGGGGCGAGGCCGTAACCGCCCTCGACGTCCGCGGACACCGGAACGGAGACAGCGCGGACGATGCGCGCGACCGCCGCGAACATCTCGTCCGGCGGGGTCGCGCCGTCCTCGTAGCCGAGCGAGGCGGCGACACCCGCGCTCGGGGTCGCGAGCGCCGGGTAACCGGCGTCGGCCAGCACCCGGGCGCTGGCCGCGTCCCAAGGGCCCGGCAGGACGAGCGGGTCACCGGCGGCACGGTCGTGGTGCAGGGCACGGAAGGTGGCGGCTGTCATCGTTGGTGTCTCCCGACGGGGCTGCGGAGGGGCGGGGCTCAGGCGGTGTATCCCCCGTTGGAGTCAAGCACGGCACCGGTGATGTACGAGGCCGCGGGGCTGGCCAGGAACGCGATGGCCGTGGCGGTCTCGGCGGGCTCGCTGACCCGTTGGATCGCGAGGCTGGACACCATGCCCTTGAGCATCTCCGGGGACGGCGGCTCCATCCCGGTCAGCATCAGCCCAGCCTGCACCATGTTCACGGTGATGCCGCGCGGTGCCAGGTCACGGGCGACGCCCCGGGTGTAGCCGACCAGTCCGGCCTTGGTCGCGGCGTAGTCGGCGAGACCGGGCACCCCGACACGGGTTCCGATTCCCGAACCGATGTTGACGATCCGGCCGTTGTCGCGCAGCACCTTCGCCGCGGCGCGGATGATCGCGATGACGCCTGTGTAGTTGGTGGCGTGCATGCGGTCCAGGATTGCCACGTCGACGTCCGGGTCGTCGACAGTCCTGCCCTGCTCCAGGGAGATCGCGGCGTTGTTGACCAGGATGTCCAGGCCGCCGAACTGAGTGACGACGTCGTTGATCAGCTGCGGGGCGCGGGAGCTGTCCGCCTGGTCGTTCTGCAGGGCGAGGGCGCGTACCCCCCGACCCTCCACCTCCTTCACTACCGCGGCGGCCTTGTCGGCCGAGCCGACGTAGGTGATGGCGACGTCCGCGCCGGCGTCGGCCAGAGCGCGGGCCGTGGCCGCGCCGAGACCGCGGGAACCGCCGGTGACGAGGGCGACCTTGCCCGCAAGAGGCTGTGCCATGGGTTGATCCTCCAGTGACCTAGTTATTGACTGCTCGGTCCATCATAGGTTTGGTGGACCGTACGGTCAATAATTGCTACGCTTGTCACATGGCGAGGCCACGGCAGTTCGACGAGGAGCAGGTGATCCGCGCGGTCCGGGACCAGTTCTGGGACGCCGGCTACGCGGCGACCTCACTGGAAGACCTGGTGCGCGTCAGCGGGCTGGGCAAGGGCAGCCTCTACGGCGCCTTCGGCGACAAGCACCGGCTGTTCCTGCGGGCGCTGCGGGAATACACCGACACCAGCGGCGGCTACCTGCGCGAGATGCTCACCTCCGCTCCCCGCGCCCTGGACGCGCTGCGCGCGTTCGTCATGGCGCCGGTGAACGACCCGGGTGGTGCTGCCGCCCGGCGCGGCTGCCTCATGGCCAACAGCACGTACGAACTCGCCACCAGCGACCCCGACGTCCTCGCCGAGGCGCGGCGCACCTACGAGGCGACGACCGCAGTGGTCGCCGAGAGCGTCGGACGGGCCCAGGACGAGGGCGACCTGCCGCGCGACGTCGACCCGGTCGAGACGGCGCGGGCGCTGCTCGCCGCACAGCAGGGCCTGGTGTTCATGGGGCGCACGGGGCTGGACATCGACACCCTGACCGCCACGGCCCGCACCCTCGCCGCCAAGCTCCTACCGGACGCCTGACACCACCCGCCCGTGAGCGCGATTATTTGATCTTGCGGGTGGACCTGACCACGACGCTCTCGTACTCCGGGTGCTTGACCACCCAGTCGGCGATGAACGGGCAGATCGGCACGACCGTCCGACCCTTGCTCCGCGCGTCGTCCAGCACGGCCCGCGCCAGCGTCGACCCCACGCCCTTGCCCTCGTACGCCGGATCGACCTCGGTGTGGGTGTAGGCGATGATCGAGCCGGTGAGCTGGTAGGTGACGAACCCGGCGACCGCGCCGGCCTCGTCGCGCGCCTCGAAACGCTCCCGCGCCGGCGCGTCTGTCACTGTGAACTGCACCCGACCATCCAACCACCCGGCCGGCGGCGCTCGCCGCAAGGCCGGCAGGGGACGCGACCCACGCGCATTGTCTCGGGCGGAACGGGAAACGCAACGCCGCCGGGCACGCAGTGGGAGGAGACACGCCACCATGACGAATCCATCGACGGACGGCGGCTTCGCCGTCGTCGAGATGTTCACGTCCCAGGGCTGCAACAGTTGCCCTCCCGCCGAGGAGTTGCTGAGCGAGATCGAGCGCGACGCACGAGCTCGGGGCCAGAACGTCTTCGCCCTCGGGTTCCACGTCGACTACTGGGACGACCTGGGCTGGCCCGACCAGTTCGCGGACGCGGCGTACACCGCGCGCCAGGAGGCGTACGCCCGCGCGTTCGGTACCAGAGGTCTGTACACCCCGCAGATGGTCGTCAACGGCACCGTCGAGTTCGTCGGTTCCGATCGCCGCCGGGCGGCCTCCGCGATCATGTCCGCCATAGCCTCGGCCACCGCCACACCACTGGCGCTCTCCATCGGCAACCTGGGCAATGACCGGGTGATGGTGGAGTACCGGACCGAACAGCCGCCGGAGCGCGCGGTGTTGCACGTGGCGGTCGTGGAACGGGACCTGACCAGCGACATCGCCCGGGGGGAGAACGCCGGGCGGACGCTGCGGCAGGACAACGTCGTACGCGCCTTCAGGTCGGTGGG
This sequence comes from Micromonospora alfalfae, assembly GCF_022230925.1. GTDB lineage: Bacteria > Actinomycetota > Actinomycetes > Mycobacteriales > Micromonosporaceae > Micromonospora > Micromonospora alfalfae. The sequence continues at coordinate 89,591 of NZ_JAKKFH010000061.1, forward strand.
CCTGGACGCCGAGCGGGGGCAGGTGGAGCTGGCGACACCACCCGGTCTCGATCCACGGAGCGCCAGTGTTGTCGGTTATGTCCAGGAGAACGGCGAACGGGCGATCGTCGGCGCCACGGCCATCGAACTGTCCACCGCGTAACCTCAGCGCATGCTCATGGTGCGCGGTGCGAGGGGGTTCGGTGGCTGACGCGGACGACGTACGCCGGGTGGCGCTGGCCCTGCCACACACTGTGGAGATCGCCAGTGCCGGCTTCGACTTCCGGGTGGCCGACAAGGGCTTCGTCTGGTCCTATCCGGAGCGGACGCCGGGCAAGCCTCGGGTGATCCGGCTCGACATCGCTGTGCTGTTCGTCGGCGACGAGGCGGAGAAGCAGGCTCTCCTGCTCGGGGAACCCGAGATCTTCTTCACCACGCCCGGCTACCAGGGCCTGCCCCTGGTGCTGGTGCGCCTGGCGGCGGTCGACCTGGACCGGTTGACCGAGCTGGTCACCGACGCGTGGCGGATGCGCGTGCCGGACGCGCTGTTGGGCGACAGCGAGGGCGAAGTGCTGGGCGACCATGCGGGCGTCGGCAAATAGCGACATCAGCACGCAACGGGTTGGACACATTGACGGGGATCTCGGTACTCCATTACCGTGGCCGAGAGAGCGCTCTCTCACCTGACCTTCCCCCCAATTCAGACGCAAAGCGCTGGACCCGGCAAGGGCCGCACCCAGCGCGCGATGGAGGCACGATGAAACCTCCCGTCCCCCACCGCCGATGGGCCCTGGCCGCCGCCACCGCGCTGGCCCTGGTCGTCGGCGGCCTCGCCATCCCCGTCACCCGCGCGGCCGAAGCCGCACCCGTCGGCGCCGGCAGCTACACCACCACACCTGTCGGCCCGCTCCCCAGCGGCTGCGGCGCGATGTCCAGCAACCCCCGGCAGTTCGCCACCGCCAACGCGCCCGCCGGGCCGATCCCCACCAACGACTGGTGGTCCTCACTGCTGTGGAAGCGCACCGACTGCTCGTTCAGCGAGCCGCTGCACGCCCACCCGATCTCGTACGACACCTTCGGCGACGGGCTCGGCTTCTCCGCCAACTCCACGCCCGCCATCAGCGGCACCGCCACCGGTGTCGGTGAGTTCCACTACCCGTACGTGCAGGACATCCGGGTCGGTGTGGCCGGGCTCGCCGCTCCACTGGTGAAGGTCGACGGCTGGACGGACTGGACGGTCAGCCCGCACTGGAGCGACGGCACGCGCACCATGCGCGCGACCATCGGCCACGGTTTGCCCTTCGCGTACTTCCAGACCACCGGGGGGAACGCGCAGATCAGCACCGCCGGCACCCCCGACGTCTGGTCCAACAGCGGCGCCACCATCGGCTTCCGGGTCAACGGCCACGACTACGTCGGGTTCGCACCGAGCGGCGCCAGCTGGAGCGTGGCGTCCGGGCGGATCTCGTCCACCCTGGCCGGTCGCGGTTACTTCTCCGTCGCCCTCCTGCCGCCCACGTCGAGCACCACCGAGCGCGCCAGCCTGGCCGCCACCTATGGCCAGTACGCGCACGCCCACGTGACGGGCACGCAGGTGTCGTACGCCTACAACCCGGCGACCAGCGGCCTGACCACCACGTACGCTTTCACCACTACCGCGCGGGAGGGCACCGCCACGCAGACAGTGGTCAGCCTCTACCCGCACCAGTGGAAGTCGCTGAGCGGTTCCACCGCGATCACGCCGACCTACCCGTCGGCGCGTGGCCGGATGAAGGTGCTCACCGGCGTCAACCAGTTCCGCACCGCGATGAAGTTCCAGGGCATCCTGCCGGAGCTGCCGGCCGTCGGTGACGGCAGCGGTGGTGACCTGTCGACGCTCACCGGGCACCTGGCCGCCACCCGCGCGAACCCGATGGACCAACGCGGCAACGACACCTACTGGACCGGCAAGGGGCTCGGCCGGGCCGCGCGGATCGCCGAGATCGCCGACCAGGTGAACGACACCACGACGCGCGACAGCGCGCTGAACGCCATCCGCAGCACGCTCACCGACTGGTTCACCGCGTCCAGCGGCAAGACCAGCAGGGTCTTCTACTACGACAACAACTGGGGCACCCTGATCGGCTACCCGGCGTCGTACGGGTCCGACCAGGAGCTCAACGACCACCACTTCCACTACGGCTACTACATCGCCGCCGCCGCGACACTGGCGAAGTTCGACCCGGCCTGGGCGGCCACCAGCCGCTACGGCGGCATGGTCGACCTGCTGATCCGGGACGCCAACAACTACCGTCGCGACGACACCCGCTTCCCGTACCTGCGGGACTTCGACATCTACGCCGGGCACGACTGGGCGTCCGGGCACGGCTCCTTCGGCTCCGGCAACAACCAGGAGTCCTCGTCGGAGGGGATGAACTTCGCGAGCGCCCTGATCCAGTGGGGGCAGACGACAGGCAACACCGCGGTCCGCGACGCGGGCGTCTTCCTCTACACCACGCAGGCCGCAGCGATCCAGGAGTACTGGTTCGACGTGAGCGACCAGAACTTCCCGAGCGCGTTCGGGCACTCCACGGTCGGCATGGTCTGGGGCGACGGCGGCGCGTACGCCACCTGGTTCAGCGGCGAACCGGAGATGATCCAGGGCATCAACCTGCTGCCGGTCACCGGCGGTCACCTCTACCTGGGCAACAACCCGGCGTACGTGCGGACCAACTACGCCGAACTCGTCCGCAACAACGGCGGACAGCCCACTGTGTGGCAGGACATCCTCTGGCAGTTCCAGGCCCTCGGCGACCCCGACACGGCGCTGGCGAACCTCCGTGCGAACCCGGGCTACACCCCCGAGGAGGGAGAGAGCCGGGCGCACACCTTCCACTGGATCCGTAACCTCGCCGCCCTCGGCAATGTCGACACGACGGTGACCGGCAACCATCCGTTGTCCGCTGTCTTCTCCCGAAACGGGGCGCGGACCTACGTGGCGTCGAACCCGACGGCGACGCCGATCACTGTGACGTTCTCCAACGGCACCACGCTCGCGGTGGGCGCCGGCAGGACGGCCACCACCGGGGCGTACACCTGGAGTGGTGGCAACGCGGCCGGCGGTGTCCCCCCGACGACGCCGACCGATCCACCGCCGACGACCACCCCGCCGCCGACCACCCCGCCGCCGTCCACCGGCGGGCCGACGCGGTACCTGTTGCCCGGAGGTGGGTTGGGCGTCGCCGGTAGCGCGGCCACGACGACGGTCGCGGCGGCGAACGGAAACCACGACGGTACGCCCACCAACGCCCAGGTCTTCACGGCGACCGGCCTCAACCTCGCCTACGCCGGCGGGCAGACGGCGTTCGACCTGTTCGTGGACGCCGGGACGGCGGTCGGCAACGGCGTGCAGGTGCGGATCTCCTACGACCTCACCGGCAACGGCAGTTGGGAACGGGTGGAGACGCTGCGCTACTTCGCCACCGACCCGGTCACCGGCTACGAGCACTACACCCAGAACGCCGGCCTGTCCTCGGCCACCGGCACGTTGGGCGCGCTGAGCAACGGCACGGTCCGGGTGGAGGTCTGGTCGGCGATCGGCAACAACCCGACCACGCTGGGCATCGGCAACCAGTCGGTGCTGCGGCTTCCGTACTCCTGATCGATCTGATCGTCGCGACACGACGTCGGCCGGTGTGCAGGACCAGGATCGGTCCCCCACACCGGCCGATGTGTGCCGGGTCAGTCAGTCGTGCTCAGGAGGCGGTGCAGGTGGGCGTGATGCCGGCCCCACTGCCCGTGCCCTGGAAACCGAACTCGGTGACCTGGCCCGCGCCGAGGCGGCCGTTGTAGTCCACGTTGGCGAACCGCACACTGCCGGTCGAGCCACTGGCCGTCGCGCTCCAGGTGTTCGTGACACTCGCACCGCTCGCAAGGGTGACACCGACGTTCCACCCGCTCGTGCCGGCGGAGCCGGCGGTCACCTTCACGGTGGCCACGAACCCGCCGTTCCACGAGTTCAGTGACACCGACGCCGAGCAACCGGCCGTTCCCGGCGGCGGAGTGGTGGGCGGCGGGTCCGTCGGCGGGGGCGTCGTCGGCGGCGGGTCCGTGGGCGGCGGCGTGGTGGGGATGGCCGGGCCGGCGTTGAGGGCGTTCAGAACGCTCGTGTACGCGGCCTTCTTGTTGCCGTTGCAGTCGAACAGCAGCGCGTTGTCCGAACCACGCCACGAGTCGCAGTCGCGCACACCCCAGGTGGTGATGCCTGTGCAACGGGAGACGTTCATGCAGGCGCGGGTGACGGCGCCGAAGATGTTGGCCTGGTTGCCGCCGGTCATCACGTCCAGCTCGGTGATCTGCACGTCCACGCCGAGGTCGGCGAACCGCTGCAGGTTGGCCTGGTAGTCACCGGCCAACGAGGTGCCCAGGTGCGACTGGAAGCCCACGCAGTCGATCGGCACGCCACGGGACTTGAAGTCCCGCACCATGTTGTAGATACCCGTCGACTTCGCGTTGATCCCGTCGGTGTTGTAGTCGTTGTAACACAACTTCGCACCCGGATCCGCCGCCCGTGCCGCCCGGAACGCCGCCTCGATCCAGTCGTTGCCGGTGCGCTGCAGGTTCGAGTCACGACGCCCACCACCACCACCGTCGGCGAACGCCTCGTTCACCACGTCCCAGGCATAGATCTTGCCCCGGAAGTGCGTCGCCACCTGCGTGACATGGTTGATCATCGCGCTGCGCAACGCACTGCCCGACATGCCCTGCGCCCAACCCGGCTCCTGCTGGTGCCACAGCAACGCATGGCCCCGCACGCTCATGCCATTGGCCTGCGCGTGACTGACCAGACGATCACCACCGGTGTAGCTGAACCGACCCTGCTGCGGCTCGGTGGCGTCCCACTTCATCTCGTTCTCAGCCACGACACTGTTGAACTCACGGTTCAGAATGGTCGTGTACGCGCTGGTGGACAGCTTGCCCGTCGCGACGGCCGCGCCGAAGTAACGGCCCTTCTCGGCCGCCGAGGCCCGGAGGGTCGTGCCGGCGCTGGCCGTGGAGGTCAGCGTCATCGTCATAGCGGCGGCGAGAGCGCCGGTGACTGCGATGGTCACCGCCGCTCGCAGGGCTCTTCTGTGATTCATGCGGATTCCTTCTCTGTGGTGGTGCAGCGATGGAGACGCACGCCCGAATCTGCTCCTGCGACAGGGAGACGTCAGCAACGGTCGCCGTCGCGGCAGCGGTGCGGGGAGTCCTGACCCGACGTCCGGCATGCCCTGGGCGGACGTCGCGGGTCGAGGTGCCACAGCAGGTTCGCCCGGTGAACCACTGGTGCGGCTACCCTCAAGCATCGACTGTGAGCGATAACATGCTGTTCGTCAAGTCGTAACCAACCGCGTCAGGAAACGGGCCGCCCCGTCGCAGTGGTGGGGCACGTCGCCGTGCTGCCGGAGCCGCGCCGGGTGCGGCTCCGGCAGCAACCGTCACTGGAACGAGGCGTCGTCGACGAGGAGGCTGTCGGTGCCCTCGGCCGTCTCCACGTAGAAGGCGGCGTTGCTCAGCGTGCCGCTCCACGAAACGGTAGTGGTGCCGGTGAGCAGGGTCCAACCGTTGACGTTCACTCCCACCGCCGGCGTCAGCTGGAGGTAGTTCGTCGTGCCGTTGGCTGTCAGCGACAGCGTCGCCTTCGCCGACGGGGTGCCGCTCTGCGCTCGTACCCAGACGTTCGTGGTGTAGCTCCTGCCGTTGGTGAGCTTGGCGGTCACGTCCTGGCTGGGGCCGTTCCAGGCGCCGGTCCGGCCGGTGATCGACAACGATCCGCTGCCGCCGTGCGCGACAGTGGTGTTCCTGGCGAGGGTGCCGCTGCCGTGCACACCCCAGCCCGTCGTGCCGTTCTCCACGTCGCCGTTGGTGAGCAGGTTGGTGGCGCTGCCGCCGGTACCGCCGAACTGCCACCAGTTGATGTTGAACAGGTTGCCGCTGCCGCCGGCGAAGCGCAGGTAGAGATCACGGGTGCCGGTCGCTCCGCTGACCGCGCAGGTGGTGGTGCTCCAGGTCTGCCAGCCGCCGGTGCCACCCACCGTGCAGGTGCCCACGGTCGGGCCGTTGGCACTGTCGAGGCGTACCTCGATCCGCCCGCCGCTGGTGGCCGACGCGACCCGGGCGCTGAACGAGGTCGCACCCGCCCCGAACGCGACGCCCTTGACCTTGATGTAGTCGCCGTTCTCGATCCAACCGACGTTCATCCCGCCCTCGCTGGACGCCTCGGTCTCGATCCCCGAGCCCCACGCGATCGTCTCGGCCTCCTGCCGCACGTACGGGTTCAGCGTGCCCACCTGCGGGGCACCGGTGTTCGTCATCGTGATCGTCGGGAACAGGCCATTGCTGCCGTAACTGAACTTCTCCACGGCGACCGAGCGGGTGTAACCACCACCACCCGGCAACGCCCCGTTGTGATAGAAGAAATACGAACCGCCCTGGAAATCAATCACACCCGCGTGATTGGTGAAACTGGCGCCCTGCCGCGGCATGATCGTTCCCCGATACGTCCACGGCCCGGTCGGTCCCGTCGCGGTGGAGTACGCGATGAACTCCGAGCAGCACTCCGCCGCGAACACGTTGTAGTACAACCCGTTGCGCTTGAACACCCACGGCCCCTCCTCATACAGCGTCGGCCGACTCGCATTGCCGTTACGGGTACCGAACCCCGCCGTCGTGAGTGGAATGCGTGTCGCGCTGCCGGAGAACGAAATCATGTCCGGGTTCAACTTCACGTACCACAGACCCGGGTTACCCCAGTACAGATACGCCTGCCCGTCATCGTCGATGAACGCGTGCGGGTCGATTTCGTTGTTGCCGACCAGTGGTCGACCGAGCGCGTCGCGGAACGGCCCGGTCGGGCTGTCCGCCACCCCGACACCGATGACCATCTGCCCGTTGGAACGCTGGCGCACCGGCACGTACCAGTAGAACTTGCCGTTACGCGGAACGACCTGCCCGGCCCACGCGTTGGCGTCCGCCCAGGCGAACGTCGCCAGGTTCATCGGCGAGCCGTGATCGGTCCAGTTCACCATGTCGGCGGACGAGTACACCCGCCACTCACGCATTGTGAAATAGGTGGAACCGTCCTCGTCATGTCCGGTGTAGAGGTAGACCCGACCGTTGTGCACCATCGGCGCCGGGTCGGCGGTGTAGATGTTCTGGACAATGGGGTTGTCGGCCCTGGCCGTACCCGGAATCAGTGCGAGGAGACAGGCCATGCTCGCCAGCCAGGCGATGACGCGCCTGGCCCGGCGGGTGGCCCGGGTTGTGGTTCGATCTGTCACTTTCACTGTTACTCCCACAGAGAGTGCGCCGTACGCGATGTCCGACTGGGCGAGCCACCGCTGTGCCAGCGGCCGCGCGAACGGGCGTCGCCGTTCGCGCGCCGAGCAGCACGACCGGCGGCCGTGTTAGCGCTAACAGGTTGTTCCTGAATGCCTCCTCCCCCATCTGACCTGGATTTTTGTGAGGCGCGGGATGACCGTCGTAACCACATCGCAGCATTGATGTATCGACGTTGACATCGAAGATTTACGATGCACGGTACTGAGCGGCCGGACGGGCGTCAACGGAGGGAAAGTCGACAGCATCCGTCACACACGGTCACACTCCGATGATCGCGAGTCCGGCGGATGTCCGTCTCGGGCCATGACCGCCACCGGGCCCGACACCCCCAGGCCAGGTCGCCTCGGAAATGGGTCAGCGAGGCGCCTCGGGGGTTGCGGGCGTGTTAACGACGAACTATGTTAGCGATCACATCGATGTGCCGCGATAAGCGCAGGGGTGGGCACCCGGCGTCCACGGCGACCCACGTTCCACCCACCCACACCGCACCCGTCGCCGGCCCCATGCCGCCGACGATCCCCCGCCATCGATGGCGGCCCCGACGTACCCGGCCACCTGGAGGTTCCCCATGCCACCCCTGCCCCTCAGCCGCCGCCACCTGCTTCAGGCCGCCGGAGCCACAGTGGTGGTCTCCGCGAGCGGCGTCGCCGTCTCCCCCGGGAGCGCGTCCGCGGCCGTCGTGCCCCCGGCCCGGTCCGACATCGGCGTCTCGGCGTACGCGTTCGACCCGGGTCAGGTACGACTCAGCTCCGGCCGTTGGATGGACAACCAGACCCGGACGCTCAACTACCTGCGGTTCGTCGACGTCGACCGGATGCTCTACAACTTCCGCGCCAACCACCGGCTGTCCACGAACGGCGCCGCCACCAACGGGGGCTGGGACGCGCCGAACTTCCCGTTCCGGACCCACATGCAGGGCCACTTCCTGAGCGCCTGGGCGTACGCGTACGCGGTGCTGGGTGACACCACCTGCCGGGACAAGGCGAACTACATGGTCGCCGAACTGGCCAAGTGCCAGGCGAACAACGGTGCCGCCGGGTTCGGCGCGGGTTACCTCTCCGGCTTCCCGGAGTCCGACTTCACGGCGCTCGAGGCTCGGACGCTGTCCAACGGCAACGTGCCCTACTACTGCATCCACAAGACCCTCGCCGGTCTGCTCGACGTCTGGCGCTACATCGGCAACACGCAGGCCCGTACGGTGCTGCTGTCCCTCGCCGGCTGGGTCGACACCCGGACATCCCGGCTGAGCTCCAGCCAGATGCAGTCGATGCTGGGCACCGAGTTCGGTGGCATGAACGACGTGCTCGCCGACATCTACCAGCAGACCGGCGACTCCCGCTGGCTCGCCACCGCACAGCGGTTCGACCACAACTCCGTGTTCAACCCCCTGGCCTCCGGCCAGGACCAGCTCAACGGGCTGCACGCCAACACGCAGGTGCCCAAGTGGATCGGCGCCGCCCGCGAATACAAGGCCACCGGGACCACCCGTTACCGGGACATCGCCAGCAACGCGTGGCGAATCACCGTCGGCGCGCACACGTACGCCATCGGCGGCAACAGCCAGGCAGAGCACTTCCGGTCGCCGAACGCGATCGCCGGCTACCTCAGCAACGACACCTGCGAGCAGTGCAACACGTTCAACATGCTCAAGCTGACCCGGGAGCTGTGGCTGCTCGACCCGAACCGGGCGGACTACTTCGACTTCTACGAGCGCGCGCTGATCAACCACCTGATCGGCGGGCAGAACCCGTCCGACAGCCACGGTCACATCACCTACTTCACCCCGCTGCGGCCGGGCGGACGTCGCGGTGTCGGCCCGGCGTGGGGTGGCGGCACCTGGAGCACCGACTACAACTCGTTCTGGTGCTGCCAGGGCACCGGCCTGGAGATCAACACGAGGTTGATGGACTCCATCTACTTCTACAACGGCACCACACTGAGCGTGAACCTGTTCACGCCGTCGGTGCTGAACTGGACGCAGCGCGGCATCACTGTCACCCAGACCACCAGCTTCCCGGTCAGTGACACCACCACGCTGACCCTGTCCGGCTCGATGAGCGGGTCGTGGAGCATCCGGGTGCGGATCCCGTCCTGGACCAGCGGCGCGACGATCGCCGTCAACGGCACTGTGGAGAACGTCACCACCACACCGGGCAGTTACGCCACCGTCACGCGCACCTGGGCCGCAGGCGACACCATCACCGTGCGGCTGCCGATGCAGGTCGCCGTCAAGGCCGCCAACGACAACGCCAACGTCGGCGCGGTCACGTACGGCCCCGCGGTGCTGGCCGGCAACTACGGCAACACGGCCCTGAGCACCCTGCCCACCCTCACCGTCTCCTCGATCACCCGGACCAGCACCAGCTCGCTCGCGTTCACCGCCAGCGCCAACGGGTCCACGGTGAACCTCGCCCCCTTCTACGACGCCCACGGCTACAACTACACGGTCTACTGGAACACCAGCGGCAGCGGCGGCCCCACCGGCAGCTACCGCCTGGTCAACGTCGGCACCGGGCTGGTCCTCGGTGTCCAGAACATGTCCACCGCCGACGGTGGTCTGGCCGTGCAGTGGGGCGACAGCGGCACCGCGGACCACAACTGGGTGGTCATCACCGACGGCAACGCGGTCCGGTTCCGCAACGTCAACAGCGGCAAGGTCCTGGGCGTGGAGAACATGTCCACCGCCGACAACGCCCGGGTCCTGCAGTGGGCCGACAACGGGACCGCCGATCACCGGTGGATCCTGGTGGACAACGGCGACGGCACCTACAAGATCCGCAACGTCAACAGCAACAAGCTGCTCGGGATCCTGAACGCGTCGACCGCCTGGGGAGCGCAGGCCGTGCAGGATCCGGACAACGGCAGCGCGGACAACCGGTGGAGGCTGGTCCGCAACGCCTGACCTCCGCCCCGCTCGACGGGCTCACCGGCGCGGTCACCCGAAGGCCGCGCCGGTGACGCCGGGCGGACGCCCGCCAGCGGTCGTACAGTGGGGAGGGTCCTGGCCCCAGTGAACGTGGCGGACGTGTCGGCTCGTGCCGCTTCCGCCCGGAAGGAGCACAGTGAACCGCCCCCTCCGCACCACGCTCGGCGGCGCGTTGACCGCCGCCATGCTGGCCACCGTCGCCGCCGCGCCGGCACAGGCGCACCCCGCAGGGCCGCCGCCGGCCGTCGTCGCCCTCCCCGACGGGTTCCAGCCCGAGGGCATCGCCACCGCCGGCCGGTACGCCTACTTCGGCTCCCGCGCCACCGGTGCCATCCAGCGCGTCGACCTGGTCACCGGCCGGGGCACGACGATCGGCGCGGCCACCGGCACGCCGTCGCTCGGCCTCAAGGTCGATCCACGTGGCCGGCTCTTCGTCTCCGGGGGCACGGCCGGCGACGCTCGCGTGCTCGACACCCGCACCGGCGAAGTGTTGGCCCGCTACCAGTTCGCCACCGCCCCGACGTTCGTCAACGACGTCGTGCTGACCCGTGACGCGGCGTACTTCACCGACTCGAACCGGCCGGTGCTCTACCGGCTGCCGCTCGGTCGCGGTGGGGCGCTGCCGCCCGCCGACGCCTTCACCACGATCACGCTGACCGGCGCGTACGAGCAGGTCGGCACGGGGGTGAACCTCAACGGCATCGCCACCACACCGGACGGCCGGGCGCTGATCGTCGTCCAGTCCACCACCGGCACGCTGTACCGGGTCGACCCGGCGACCGGGGCGAGCACCGTCGTGGACGTGCCGGGCCACACCTTCACCAACGGCGACGGACTTCTCCTGCTCGGCCGCACCCTCTACGTCGTGCAGAACCGCCTCAACCAGATCGCCGTGGTCCGGCTGAACCATGCCGGCACCGCCGGAGCGCTCACCAGCACCATCACCGATCCGAACTTCGACGTACCCACCACAGCGGCCAGGGCGCTGGGCCGGCTCTACCTGCCCAACGCCCGATTCACCACACCGCCGACCCCCACCACGCCCTACACGGCCGTCGCGGTCCGCGCCCACTGAGCGACCCGAGGGGGTACGCGCCGCGCGGCGCGTACCCCCTCGGCCCACCGCTCTGGATCTCGATCGTCGATTCGGCCGCCAGTAGGATCACTGGCACCTCGGCGACGACTGTCGCCTCGTGCACCCCGGAGTTCGTGTGGCCGCCCGCCAGTACCGCTTCCTGCGCCGAACCCTGGCCGTGGGCTGCCTCCTCGCCGCCGCCGCACTGCCGGCCAACCGGCCGGACGCATCGCGTGCCGCGCCCACCGACGCCGCGCAGCCCACTGTTCTACGGATGCTCCAGCTGAACCTCTGCAACAGTGGCCGCGCCGGCTGCTACACCGGCCGAGCGATGGCCAGGGCCGCCGAGGTGATCACCATCGAGGCACCCGATCTGGTCACCCTCAACGAAATCTGCGCCGGTGACGTGTCCGAGCTGCGCGGCGTCTTTCAGACCGTGCACCCCGGGCGAACCGTCGTGGCCGCGTTCCAGGCCGCAGGCGACCGACCAAGCGGTGACGACACCCGCTGTCGCAACGGCCAACGGTTCGGCATCGGGCTGCTGGCCCACGTGCGGACGCCGGCCGCCCCGCCCACCGTGTACGCCGGAACCCACCCGACGCAGGACCTCGCGGACCCCGAGGAACGAGCCTGGCTCTGCGTCGACGTCGACGGCGCCCTGCTCGCCTGCACCACGCACCTGTCGGCCACCGGCTACCGCGTCGCGCTCACCCAGTGCGACCACCTGCTCGACACCATCCTGCCGACGATCAGCCGCAACGCCGGGTACGAGCCCACCGTGCTGGGTGGCGACCTGAACCTGCGCGCCGGCCACGACCCCGACGTGCGGTCCTGCACCCCGCCGGGCCATCAGCGGGTCGACGACGGCCGACTGCAACACGTCACGGCGACCACCGACATCACCCTCTGCTGTCGCAGCCTGGTGCCCATGCACGGGGCGACCGACCATCCCGGGCTGCTGGTCACCCTCGCGATCGACGGCAGCCGCCCCAGCCGGCGGCCGACCTGATCCGCCGCCTCAGCGGGCGCGGATGGGGCGGGCCGGCCGCACGGCGTCAGCGCGGCGGTGTGTCCCGGCGGGACGGGAACGGCGTGCCGGGCTGGCCGAGAGTGGAGCGGGCACGCAACCCCACCGGGTCGGGAGCAGCGGTGGGCGCCGCAGCCGCCGGCTCCGAGAGCCGCCGCCCGTCCAGGTACGCGGTGGCGGCCCGGTCGTCGTCGGTCGGAGCGGCGAGCAGCGCGTAGAGCAGACCGACGACCCCGAAGATCACCGCGAGCACGATCGGCACGAGCAGGGTGCTCACCCCGGCGCCGGTCACCTCACCCGCCCGTTCGTGACGGTGCACCGACAGGGCGCTCATGCCGGTGAAGTGCATCCCGTTGACGGCGATGCCCATGACCAGCGCGGAGGCGAAGATCGCCAACCCCCGCCGGACCGTCATCGCGAGCCACAGCGCGACGGTGGACGCCACCACGGCGATGACCACCGACAGCACGACCCGGACCGTGTCATAGCCGAGGCTGCCGTTGAGGCGCATGGCGGCCATGCCGGTGTAGTGCATGGAGGCCACGCCCGCGCCGGTGAAGATACCGCCGGCGATCAGGCGTACCGGATTCAGCCGGCCGGTGCCCACGATGGCCAGGCCGATACCGACCGCCCCCACGGCGATGGCCGTGCTGGCCGCGGTCAGCGGCACGTCGTAGCGGATCCGGGTGTTCTCCACGGCGAAGCCGAGCATGGCCATGAAGTGCATCGCCCAGATGGCGGTGCCACCCAGCGCCCAGGCCGACAGCAGACCCCACCACGCCCGCTGACCGTTCGTCCGAGCCGTGCGGATGCGCCCGGCGCACACCAGACCGAGGATCGAGCCGAGCACGGACAGCGCGTAGCTCAGCGAGGGCGTGATCCACCCATACTCAAAGTGATTGATCTCCGCCACGGCGGCTTTCTCCCCATTCGTTACCGACGCGTCAACAAGACGCCTCGGCAATGATCAGGGGTGCTGTGATCAGGCGCAACAGTGCCCCCCGCGCTGTTCGAGGGGTGCCGTCGCGGTAACCGTCCGCTGCGTCGATTCACCGACGAAAAATGACTGAGCGTGATTGTCACGCTGACGTGTGGTACGCGAGAACGCCTCGATTGACTGCCGCTATAGCCTGTCGAGCCGTCGACCGCAGCTCCGTTGTGGCACCGCCGGAGTCGGCAATCTGACCGAGCAGGTCGACCACCTGTCGGGCCCACCGGACGAAGTCACCGGCGGGCATTTCGCCATCGATCTCGTGACCGCTGCCGAGCACCTTCGCCAGCGCCTCGCCCCGGGCCCACCGGTAGACGGGCCAGGCGAAACCGAGATCCGGCTCCCGGGTCGCCGTCAGCCCCCGCGCCGCCTCGTCGGCCTCGATCTCCCCCCACAGCTTCAGCGTCTCGTCCACCGCGTCGGCAACCGGCCCGCGCGGCAGCGACGCCCGCTCGTCGACATCGCGGCGCGCCTCGAACACCACCACTGACACCGCGGAGGCCAGCTCGGCAGGGGACAACCCGTTCCACACCCCCCGGCGCAGACACTCGGCGACCAGCAGGTCCGCCTCGGTCCAGATCCGGCCCAGCATCCGACCGGCGTCGGTGACCGCGCCGTCGCGGGCGAGGTAGCCACGCTCGGTCAGCAACGCCACGATCCGGTCGAACGTTCGCGCGAGGGACCCCGTACGACCACTGACGCGCTCGCGCAGCTCCTCGGTGTCACGCTCCAACCGCCGACGCCGCTCCGCCCAGCGGGCGTGCTCCTCCCGCTCCGGGCAGGCATGGCAGGGGTGGTGACGCAGCTCGGTGCGGAGCTGGGCGATCTGGTGGTCCTCGCCGCTCACCTGCCGGGAACGGCCGCCGCGTCGGCCACCGTGCCGATCCAGGCCGGTGCCGCTGACCTCGGCGGCCAGATCCCGCCGGGCACCCGGGGACCGGTGGTTGAAGTGCTTGGGCACCCGGATCCGGGCCAACACCTCGGCCGGAGTGGTGAAGTCGCCCGGGCTGACCCGCCCGGCCCAACGGTCCTGGGTGAGTACCAGCGGCCGGGGCTCACCGAACCCACCGGTCGCCGGGTCCAGCACCACGGCCAGCCCGGCCCGCCGGCCCGACGGCACCCGGATCACGTCGCCGACCCGCAGCCGCTCCAACGAGGCCACCGCGGCGGCCTTGCGCTGGGTCTGCCCCTGCCGGGCGATCGCCTTCTCCCGGTCGGCGATCGCCACCCGCAGCGCGAAGTACTCGTCGAAGTCGCCGTGATGGCAGGCGGCCTCCGCGCCGTACGCCTCGATGGTCTCGGTGTTGCGCTGCACCTGCCGGGCCAGGCCGACCACCGACCGGTCCGCCTGGAACTGGGCGAACGAGGACTCCAGCAGGGCCCGAGCGGGCTCCGCGCCGACAGTGCCGACCAGGTTCACCGCCATGTTGTACGACGGTCGGAAGCTGGAGCGCAGCGGGTAGGTGCGGGCGGACGCGAGCCCGGCCACGTGCCGTGGGTCGGTCTCCGGGGACCACACCACGACGGCGTGCCCCTCCACATCGATGCCTCGCCGGCCGGCGCGCCCGGTGAGCTGCGTGTACTCCCCCGGGGTCAGGTCGACGTGCGCCTCGCCGTTGTACTTGACCAGCCGTTCCAGCACCACGCAGCGGGCCGGCATGTTGATGCCCAACGCCAACGTCTCGGTGGCGAAGACCGCTTTGACCAGGCCGCGGACGAACAACTCCTCGACGACCTCCTTGAACACCGGCAGCATGCCGGCGTGGTGGGCGGCCAGGCCGCGTTCCAGGCCGTCCAGCCACTCCCAGTAGCCCAGGACCGACAGGTCCTCGCCGGGAATGGCGGTGACCCGCGACTCGACGACCCTGCGGATCTCGGTCCGCTCCTCGGCCGAGGTGAGCCGCAGCCCGGCGGCGAGACACTGCTGCACCGCGGCGGCGCAGCCGGCCCGGCTGAAGATGAACAGGATCGCCGGCAGCAGACCCTCCCGGTCCAGTCGGTCGACGATGTCCGGGCGCAACGGGCCACGCCAGCGCGGGCCGCGCCGGCCGGCACCCGGCCCAGCGCTGCGCCCCTCACCCAACTCCAGCCGCCGCGCGGTCTCCCGGGTGTAGCGCAGCAACTCCGGGTGCACGTCGTGCTTGCGGGCGGCGTCGGCGTCGTGGAACAGGTCGAACATCCGCTTGCCGACAAGCATGTGCTGCCACAACGGCACCGGCCGGTGCTCGCTGACCACCACGGCGGTCTCGCCGCGCACGGTGACCAGCCAGTCGGCGAACTCCTCGGCGTTGGAGACGGTCGCCGACAACGAGACCAGGGTGACCGAGGCGGGCAGGTGGATGATCACCTCTTCCCAGACCCCACCGCGGAACCGGTCGGCCAGGTAGTGCACCTCGTCCATCACCACGTAGGCCAGGCCCTCGAGGGTGCTGGAGCCCGCGTAGAGCATGTTGCGCAGCACCTCGGTGGTCATCACCACCACCGGGGCGTCGCCGTTGATCGCGTTGTCGCCGGTCAGCAGGCCGACCTGCTCGGCGCCGTAACGGGCGACCAGGTCGTGGTACTTCTGGTTGGACAGCGCCTTGATCGGCGTGGTGTAGAAGCACTTGCGCCGCGCCGGTGGGGTCGTCGCGTCGACGGCGGGCACCGGATCGTCGGGCCGCCCCCGCAACGCCAGGTGGACGGCGAACTCCCCGACCACCGTCTTGCCAGCACCGGTGGGAGCGCAGACCAGCACACCGCTGCCCCGCTCCAGCGACTGGCACGCCTCCCGCTGGAAGTCGTCGAGGTCGAACCCCAACTCGAGGGCGAACTCGTCCAGCGCCGGAAACTGTGCGGCTTGTGCGGCCTTGCGGCGCGCCGCTGCGTACCGCTCGGCGGGGCTCGACATGGCACCAAGATTAGTGCGTGCCGAGTCATGTCACCCCACAAGGCCGTCCGGAGGGGCGGTCGGGGGCGGTCGGTAGGGTGCACGGCGTGCCGGACCATGCCGAACCGCCCCAGACCAGTCCGCCGGGCACCGCCGAAGCGCCCGCCGCCCGCCGGGCGTCCCGACGCCCTGTCAAGGCGGTGCTCTTCGACTTCCACGGCACCCTGGCGCAGGTGGAGGACCCCCAGCGGTGGGTGCTGCAGGCCGCGGCGGCGTGCGGCGTCACGCTGGACCGGGTCCGCGCCACCTCGCTGGCCGACCGACTGCTGACCGCCGGCCGCGCCGGCGGGCCACTGCCGGCACGGGTGCCGCCCCGACTCGCCGAGCTGTGGGCCGACCGGGACCTCTACCAACACGCCCACCGGGGCGCGTACACCGGGCTGGCCGAGACCGTCGACGCCGGCATCGACGGCTTCGCCGACGCGCTCTACGAACGGCTGCTGACCACCGAGGGCTGGCTGCCGTACGCCGACACCGCCCCCACGCTGACCGCGCTGCGTGACGCCGGGGTGCCGGTGGCGGTGGTCAGCAACATCGGCTTCGACCTGCGGCCACACTTCGACGCCTGGGGGCTGACCGACCTGGTCGGCGCGTTCGTGCTGTCGTACGAGGTGGGGCGCTGCAAACCCGACCCGGCGATCTTCTGGCGTGCCTGCGGCATGCTCGGCGTCGACCCGGAGCAGACACTGATGGTCGGTGACACCCCGGCGGACGCGGGCGCGGTGGCCGCCGGCTGCTCGGTGCTGGTGCTCCCGGCAGCCGAGCCGGGCCGGGAGAACGGGCTGGGCGCGGCGCTCGACCTCGCCCTGCCGTCCTGAGCGGGCGTGCTGTGCCGTCAGTCGGGAATGTGAGTCACCGGTAGCTCCACGCGGCGCCACCCCGGATACCACGGTTCCAAGCGGCGCACACCGCCGCTCGGTGTCCCCCCAACCGCGGGCAGGGGCCGCCTGCGACACACAGGTCCTCTCGCCACCAGCCGCCTGCCAGAGCTCGCCTTTCGGCAGGCGGACACCGCCGGACGGTAGCCGGAGCGGACCGCCTACCGTCGTGCCCGTGACCGAGATCCTGCTGCCCACGCCATCGCCGGCCGACACACCACCGGCCCGGCGCGGCGGCATCGTCGCCGTGGGGCTGGTGCTCGGCGGGGCGCTGTCGGTGCAGTTCGGGGCCGCCGTGGCCGCGTTGCTCTTCCCGCGCACCGGGGTGGCCGGCGCGGTGACCCTGCGGCTGACCATCTCCGCGGTGCTGCTGCTCGTCGTGTGCCGGCCCCGACTGCGCGGACACGACCGGTCGGCCTGGCTCGCGGCCGGCGCGTTCGGGCTGGCGCTGGCCGGCATGAACTCGCTGTTCTACCAGGCCATCGAACGCATCCCGCTGGGCCCGGCGGTGACGCTCGAGGTGCTCGGCCCGTTGGCGCTGTCGGTGTTCTCCGCCCGCCGGCTGGCCAGTTGGGGCTGGGCGGGTCTCGCACTGGCCGGGGTGGCGCTGCTCGGGCAGGGCGGCTTCGACCGGCTGAACCCGGTCGGGGTGGCCTTCGCCTTAGGCGCGGGCGCCATGTGGGCCGCGTACATAGTGCTGAGCGCCCGGGTCGGCGGCCGCTTCCCCGGCGCGGACGGGCTGGCCCTGGCACTGGCCGTCGCCGCGCTGGCCACCCTGCCGCTGGGCATCGTCGACGGCGGCGCCGCGCTGCTCGACCCGCAGGTGCTGGCGCTCGGCGCCGCCCTCGCGGTGCTCGCCTCCGGGCTGCCCTACACCCTGGAACTGCTGGCGCTACGGCGGATGCCCACCGCCACCTTCGCGGTGCTGATGAGCCTCGGCCCGGCCGTCGCCACGCTCGCCGGGTGGCTGGTGCTGCGGCAGGCGCTGACAGTGCTGGAATGCGCCGCCATCGTGCTGGTCATCGCCGCCAGCATCGGCGCGGTACGGGTCAACGCAGCAGCCGCACGGCGCCCGGAACCGCGCTGATCGTCACCGGCAGCCGCAGGGAGCGTTCCCCGTCGGCGTACGAGGTGATGCCCTCAGCTGCCAACTCCACGGTGCGGGCCCGGAAACTGCGCACCAGCGGGTGGCTGACGTGGGTGCCCTGGTAGATGCGGGGCTTCACCCGGACCAGGGTCCGCCGGTTGACCCGACCCGCCACCACCACGTCGAGCAGTCCGTCGGTCGGATCCGCGTCGGGGCAGATCCGCATCCCACCGCCGTACGTGGGGCAGTTGCCCACCGCCACGAGCACCGCGTCCAGGTCGTGTGGCACCCCGTCGAGGCGCAGCGTGTAACGGCGTGGCCGCAGCCGGGCCAGCTCGACCAGGATCGCCAGGTCGTATCGGCGCGGGCCGCGGGGCCAGCGCATCCGGTTGGCCCGCTCGTTGACGATCGCGTCGAACCCGGCCGCGAGGACCGCCCCGTACCAGCGCTCGACACCGTCGACCCCGACCATCCGGGCCAGGTCGACAGGTTGGCTGCGCCCGTCACGCACCGCCTCGGCGATCACCGCCGCCGCGGCGACGGGGTCGGCCGGGAAGCCGGTGTCCAGGGCGAAGTCGTTGCCGGTGCCGGCCGGGATCGGGCCGAACGGCACGGCGGTCCCGGCGACCGCCTGCAACGCCCGGTGCACGGTGCCGTCCCCACCGACCGCCACCAACGCGCCGGCGCCGTCGGCGACGGCCTGACGGCATGCCGCCTCCGCCTCGGCTGGGCTGGACGCCGACAGCAACCGGACCGGCCGCCCGGCGGCGGCCAAGCCGTCCAGCAGCCGGGGCAGCAACGCCCGGTGCCGTCCACGACCGGCGCTCGGGTTGGCGAGCACGGCGACCGGGCCGGGCAGGTGATCGTCTGCGGTCACGGGCAGCACCGTACCGGTCGGCTCAAACGCCGACCAAGCTGCGGCTGTGGGCTCGTCAGTAGATCCTGAAACGGTACGCCATTGGGTCATGGCGTGGCCGCTGGAGGCCGCTCACTGTGGCCGGAGGAGCGGCGCATTTCCGTGGATGCAATCCGGGTCGATCTGAGAACGACGAAGGTCACACAACTATGCGTGGTGAATAACACATCCACCGGCTTCTGTCTAGAATAAAATCGCACACACGACAGATATTGACCGACGGAATAGACGATGATAGAAATATTCATGTCAGGCGACTTGCGCATTCAAAATGCAGGATGAGTTGCAGGGCTGCCGAACAATACGGGATGACTTCAACTGCAGCCACCTGATACGCCGCAGGCCTGCCAAAAGGCAGAAGTCAATACAGAAAGAGAGCCATGAAGAAATCCAGAAAAGCCATGTTCATCGCAGCCGCCTCCGCTGCACTCCTTGCGGTTGCAGGGTCGCCCGCACAAGCACATGATTTGAAAGCAACCGGGCCCTGGGGTTGCGGCTTTCCGCCAGCATCTTGCGGGTATGGCGAGCTGAGGAATAATCATAAAGAGCTCTTCGCCTGCGACACGAAGGCTGACGGACAGTCCCTTGAGGTCAAATGGGAGCAGAAGGATGGAACATTCGGCAGGCTGGGCGACCCTAACGGCTCGGCAAGCAATTGCGGATTTAGGGCAGCTTCGGGCGGCAGTTCGTACGCCAAGATTCAGGTTTGCTCGGACGGCGTCGTAGACGATATCTGGGTCTGCAACCAGTGGGTTGATGCGTAAATACCCAGCTTCTTTGCCCAGCTTCAAAACGAACAAGCCGCCCCGACCCAGGGCGGCTTGTTCGCGTATCAAGTCGTCGCTACATCGCGACTTGGCCTACTAAAGGCGAGCCCTCGGGGCCATCGGAGCCAAAACGGTCGGTCACGTCCGTCGATGGCGAGCTAAATGTTCGTGCTCAACCCGCCTCGCAATCGGTCGGTGGAGTCACCATCTTGCGCGCCAAGCGTTGCCCAGTTGCAGCGGACTCTTCCCTTACGGCGGCCTGGGGTATGCTGGCGCGCCTGCACGACCAACGAGTCGAAGCGCTGGTCGACCGCTGCACCCGCGTCCCGTCGGCAAGTAACTGCGCCGCCCCCAAGACTCGATCCCACCCGCCGTCAGCCGCCTACCGGCACAGGCGTTCGCGGCAGTTCTTCAACGGCTCGAAGCGTTCCCCCCGCGCACTACCAGGCTCCGGCAGCAGCGGCGCGATGATGCTTACGCCGCGTCCGTGAGCCCACTGCGCACACACCACCGCACATCGTCAAAAACGAACCACTACAAGATCGACAAGGCGCGCCCTAGACCTAGACCGGCTGCGACGTGAGGAAAAGCTCTGCAACAGACACGTCGTTCGTTGCCATTACGTCCAATCCTTGCAGCCACCAAGCCCTCTGGCATTTACACAACAGTTTACAGGTTACACAAGTCGCAGTGGTGCTTAGCGGTTGCAGCCGAGGGCTCCCCGGAAAAACGGAAGTGGCACCGACACGCACAGACGACAGGATGGGGACGTTGGACGAACACGCAGCAGCAAGCCCGGAATTCGTGCACAGCTGAAACCCGCATCAGAGCCGGCTCACGCCGCCCGATGCGGGTTTCGACTGCTAACGACCATCAATTAAATCATGGAGTGCCCATTGAGTTGCCGTAGTAGCAAACCTCAAGTCCCCCTCCCTGAGAGGAGCAAACATCCCATGCAACGATAGGATTGGACGCAGTTCCAGGCGTGGCCAGGCTACACCCAGATGTTGAACCATTGGCATCACTGACGCGCCCGGTAGCGCCATTCTGTAAGCGCCATTCAACAAAAAGGCCGTAGCCGTCTGCTACCTGATCACAGGCTCCAACCTGCGTGTGACCGCTCGAAATCCAGCCATAGCCACAGACTTGCGTTCCCAAGACGCCACAGCCACGCGTGCTCAACTGCTTGTAGTGAGCTTGCGCGGGAAGACCCGTTGCAACAACGACTGCAGCAGATGCACCCACTACAAGTGCAAACCTTCTGACGAACGCCGATCGGGATGACATTTGGCTCCCTCCATTAAAAGATGATTCATGTCTATCAGTGACCTTCCCACTACACCAACATCTGTCGGATAGGCGTCAATCGCTTGCCGCGATTCGCCCTCCGCAGCCTCGACTGAGCGATGTGGTCACGCCTTGGCGGTCCGGTACGGACTGCCGAGGATCATCAGGCGCGCGTGTCGCGGCCGCCCTAGCCCCCGGGCAGTGCAGCCTCAAGCCGGATTTCCAGCTGTCAATCGGCTCAGGACAGTCCAGGCCAGCGCGGCGAGCCGGGTTCGCAGATCGTCGCCGGCCCCGCCCACCGAGATCGTCTTCGAGATGCGCGGCCCAGGCCGGCGACGGCCGGAAGAAGGTCGTCCAACCGGCTACCCTCGGATCTCGCCATGTAGAGACGGTGGGTTCCCACCTCGGTGGGGATGCTGCGGTCGAGGATCCGCTCGCAGGTGTCGGCGGCGATCAGCGCCACCGCGGTTCGCAGGCCTGGCTCCGGAAGCCCGAATTCGTCGGTGACCGCCGCCAGGCACCGATTCGCGTCCTGCAGAGGTAGTCTCCGAGTTGACTTGGCCGCCAGCGCCACCACCGCCTCGCCGACGTGGCGGTGACGGCGTCGCCGACGGTAGGCCCCGCCGGCATCGGGCCCTTGATTTTGGCCGACGGGGTGTTGCTGGCGGCCACACCTGCTGGCGTCCGGGTCTTACCGGCGTCACCAATCGAGATAGGTTGATGCCGCCCCCGAAAGGCGGGGGCGGCATCGGTGATCAGTCGGTGCGCGGCCGTCAGGTCATGTCGTCGTAGCGACGCTCGATCGGCGCCGGTGGGGCGACCGGTTCGGGTACGCCGATCGGCGCGGTCGAGTCGACCCGCTGCCCGGCCACGACCGGGTCCGCGTCGAACTCCAGCGGCGACACCTCGTCGTCGTCGATGCCGGCGTAGATATCCTTGCCCCGCCCACGCCGCTTGTCGTTGAGGAACGCGATCCCGACCGCAACGAAGTACAGCAGGGACAGCGACAGCGCCAGCAGGGTCATCCCGAAGGGCCCAGGGTCCGGAGTGGCAACGGCAGCGAAGGCGAAGCAGATAAAAATCACTGCCCGCCACCAGCTGAGCAGTCGCCGTGCACTGGCAATCCCGGCGAAGTTGAGCATGAGCAGGATTAGGGGGAACTCGAATCCCACCCCGAACAGCAGGATCATGTTCGTGATGAAGGCGATGTAGGCGCTGACCTCGAACTGGTTCGAGAGCCCGCCCACCCCGGATTCCATCAGGAAACCGAGACCCTTGTCGACCACAACGTATGCCAGCGCCGCCCCGGCGGCGAAGAGCGGCGCGGCGATGGACACGAAGACATAGGCCCACTTGCGCTCGTGCCGGTGCAGACCGGGCGCGATGAACGCCCATAGCTGGTACAGCCAGACCGGCCCGCCGATGATCAGCCCGAGCCAGAGCGCCAACTTCAGCTTCAACACGAAGCCAGTCGTCGGTGCCAGGGCCAGCAGATCCTGGCAATTGCCGAACGCGTCCGTCGTGTCAGGCAGCCGACAGTACGGCTGCTTAAGCAGCAGGAACACAGGTTCGGAGAGCAAGAACCCGACGATCAAGCCGCCGACGATTGCCAGCGACGCGCGGAACAGACGGTTACGCAGCTCACGGACGTGCTCGATGAGCGTCATCGAGCCGTCGGCGGCCCGTTCGAACGCCTTTGGGCCGCGTTTACGCAGTGCGAAGGCCACGGGAGTGGGGCCCTTCGGTCAGTTGTCGCGGACGCGGTGCACCGGGTCGACGACCGGCTGCTGCGGCGGCGCCTGCTGGTACGGGGCCTGCTGCGGCTGGCCAGCGTACGGCGCCTGCTGCCCGGCGTGCGGCGGCAGCGGCTGGTAGCCGGCCTGCGCGTCGGCCTTCTCGGCGAGGTCGCGGTCGTCGTCCTGCAGGCTCTTGGTCTCGGCCTTGATGATCCGCAGCGACCGACCCAGCGAACGGGCCGCGTCGGGGAGCCGCTTCGCACCGAAGAGCAGGATCAGCACAACCACGAGAACAGCGATGTGCCACGGCTTGAGGGCACCCATGAGAAGCTCCAGTCGCTCTGTGTCCGGGGGGTGGTACGCAGCCCATCGTACGTGCGGATCGGCTGCCCGCCACCCACTGGGTGGTGGTGGTCTGGGCGGGAGGGTGAAGTCTTGACCAACCCGCGATGATCCGTCAACCACCGGCGGGTGCGTACTCGATCAGCCGCGCTTGGCCTTGATCACCGCGAGTCGGTCGGAGGTGGTGTCGAGCCGACGTTGGACGTCCTCGGCGCGCTGTTGCAGCGCCTCGGCGGTTTCCCGCAGCGCCTCGGCCTCGGCAGCCCGCCGCTGCAACGCCACGGCGGCGCGGCGCAGTCGGGGCAGCCGGGCCAGCAACGGGCGCACTGCCAACGCGAGCGCCACGAGGGGTAGCAGCACCACCGCGAGCACGATCCAGATCAGCACGGCGGTCAGCCTACTGGGTGCGGCCGGCCACCGCCCTGTCACCCGACGGCGTGCGCTCCGGGTCGACCTCGGGCGGCCGGGGCACGGCCGTGGGCGCGGGCACTGCGTACGCGTCCAGCGCGGCGGCCGCCGTCGCCCGCACCTGCTCGGCCAACGCGACCGGGGCGACCACACTCACCTCCGGGCCGAGGCCGAGCACGAACCGGCGGGCCCACAGCAGGTCGGTGACCCGCAGGGAGACGAGCCACTGGTCGCCGTCGCCGGCCTCCACCCGCTCGCACGGGTAGTACTCGGTGATCCACCGCTCGCCCCGGCCGATGCGCAAGGTGATCAACGGCAGGTCGGCCGAGGGGCGGAACACGCCCTCGGTGAGGTCGTGCGGGACTGCCTGCGGCGGCACCGTGGCCGGCTCGTCCAACTCGGTGACCGCGTCGATCCGGTCGGCGCGGAACAGCCGGACGGCCTCCGCACGCCGACACCACGCCTCCACGTACGCCCGACCGCCGACCATCAGCATCCGCAGCGGGTCGACGACACGCTCGGTGGTTTCGTCCCGGGCCGCCGTGTAGTAAGTGATCCGCAGCGCCTTGCCGCCCTCCACCGCGGCGCGCAGCGCCTCGACCCGCCCGGTGTCCCCGGGCAACCGAACCGCCACCGGCGCGCCCACCAGGTCGCCCGCAGCCTCGATCTTGGCGAGGGCCCGTTCGACGGCCTCCCGGTTGGCCACCCCGGGCGTCTCGGCCAGCATCCGCAGCGCCACCACCAGTGCGAGGGCCTCGTCTGGGGTCAGCCGCAACGGTCGGTCGATGCCGGCGTCGTAGGTGATGGTCACCCGGTCACCGTCGAACGCCATGTCGATCAGGTCACCGGGGCCGTACCCGGGCAGCCCGCACACCCAGAGCAGCTCCAGGTCCTCCCGGAGCTGGCGCTCGGTGACGCCCAGGTCACCGGCCGCCTCGGCGATCTCGATGCCGGGCCGGGCCAGCAGGTAGGGCACCAGGTTGAGCAGTCGGGCCAGCCGGTCGGCGGACGCGCGGGAACCGTTGCGGGCGGCCGGGCGGGTCACCTGGCGCCTCCGCTGACGGCTAGCTCGTCGTGGCGCACGGCGATCTCCTTGAGTCGTTGGATGACCGCCTCGCGGACCTCCGGTGGGTCGAGGACCCGCACGTCCGGGCCGTAGCCGACGAGATGGCCGGCCAGCCCGTCCGGGTCGGCGTACGGCAGCACCAGCCGGTCGCCGTCCGGCCCGGCGGTCACCTCCACCGCCCAACGGCGCAACCCGGCGGCCCGCCCCGGCGCGGCCAGCACCGTGGCCCGACCGGTGCGCTCCACCGGGCCGGACCAGCGGGCCACGTGGCTGATCAGGTCGACGTTTGCCGGCGGCTCGTAGGCGCCGGGAGAGCCGGTCACCCGGACCGCGCCGACAACCCGGGACAACCGGAAGCAGCGGGTCGCCTCCCGGTCCTGGTCGTGGCCGACCACATACCACCGGCCGCGCCAGCAGACCACGCCCCACGGTTGCAGCCGCCTCCGGGTGGGCGCGTCGCGGTCGGGCACCCGGTAGTCGAACCCCACCTCGCGGCGGTCCCGGGCGGCGGCGGTCAGCGGCGCGAACGCCGGGTCGACAGTGACCATCGGCTCCAGGCCGAGGGTCGCCTGCGGGTCCACGTCCACACCGGCGGCACGCAGCTTGGCCAGCCCCGACGACGCGGCGGCGGCCAACCCGGCGTGCTGCCACAGCCGGGCGGCGATGCCGACCGCGGCGGCTTCGTCCGGTTCGAGGAGGATGTCGGGCAGCGCGTATTCGCGGTGGGCGATCCGGTAGCCGGGCTCGGCGTCGAAGGCGCTCGCCGTGCCCGTCTCCAGTGGCACACCCAGCTCGCGCAGCTCAGCCTTGTCCCGTTCGAACTTGCGCTGGAACGCCTCGTGGTCGCGCGCGTCGTCCGGATCGTGCTCGTAACCGGGCACTGTCGCGGCAATCTGCGCGGCGGTCAGGAACCGTCGCGTGGACAGCAGGCAGATCACCAGGTTGACCAGGCGTTCGGTGCGGGTCCGCGACACGCGGTAGACGCTAGCAGCCGACCCGCCCAGACCGTGCACCCACGCGGGCGTGCCGCACACTTGTTCGGATCGGGCCTCCCCCCGGCGCGTCGCCGTCCACGGTCATAGGGTGATCCTCATGCCGCAAGCGGACGCCAGGCCCGAGAGCGAGAGCGTCGGCACCATCGTCGTCGCCGGCACCGCCAACCTCGCCATCGCGATCGCCAAGCTGATCGCCGGGCTGATCTCCGGATCAGCCGCGATGCTCTCCGAGGCGGCGCACTCGGTCGCCGACACCACCACCGAGGTGCTGCTCTTCCAGGCGCTGCGCCGCGGCGCCCGTCCGGCCGACCAGCGACACCCCTTCGGGTACGGCAAGGAAAGCTACGTCTGGGCGTTCTTCGCCGCCATGTTCACGTTCGTCGCCGGCGCCGGTTTCGCCGTCACCCACGGCGTCACCACGATCCTGGTGCACGAGCACAGCGGCGACTACCTCATCTCGTACATCGTGCTCGGGGTGTCGTTCGTCATCGAGTCGATCTCACTGGGCCGGGCGGTGCGGCAGGTCCGCCGCGAGTCGCGACGCTGGCAGACCACGCCTCGGCGGTTTCTGCGGCTGACCGCCGACACCACAGTCAAGGCGGTCTTCCTGGAGGACAGCGCGGCCCTGATCGGTCTGGTGCTGGCCGGGCTCGGCGTCGGCCTGTCGCACGCCACCGGCGACGAGGT
Organism: Micromonospora alfalfae; assembly: GCF_022230925.1. Taxonomy (GTDB): domain Bacteria; phylum Actinomycetota; class Actinomycetes; order Mycobacteriales; family Micromonosporaceae; genus Micromonospora; species Micromonospora alfalfae. The sequence continues at coordinate 116,049 of NZ_JAKKFH010000061.1, forward strand.
GTGGGACGGCGTGGCGTCGATCCTGATCGGCCTGCTGCTGCTGACCGTCGCCGGGATCCTCGCCAGCAACAACCTGTCGCTGCTGGTCGGCCGGGCCGTGCCGGAGCGGCTGCGCCGCGAGATCGAGCAGGAGTTGGCCGGGCTGCCCGAGGTGGAGCGCATCGACACCCTGTTGACCATGCAGCTCGGCCCGCAGGACATCCTTGTCGCCGCGAAGGTCGACTTCCGCGACGAGGCCACCGGCGCGCAGATCGAGGCCACCGCCGACGAGGCCGAGCGGCGGCTCACCGAGCGATACCCGGAGATCCGCTTCGTCTTCCTCGACCCGACCCGTTCGATGCCGGGCGCCACCGGCACCGCCCGACACACCCAGGCCGGGCCGAGCCCGGACGCCGGCGGCCCCGAGCCGGCCTGACCCACACCCGGGCGCGGGCCGCCGGGCCCGCGCGGCTAGCGTGCCCGTCATGGTGCGATGGCGTACGGGGACGGTGGCGACGCTGCGACGGCAGTGGACCGGGGCGGTGGAGCTGGACGTCGACCTGCCCGACGGCACGCGGATGCGGGCGCTGGCCTACCCGGAGCTGGTCGGCACGCCCGAGCCCGGTGACCGGGTGCTGCTCAACGCCGGTGCGCTGCTGATGGGGTTGGGCACCGGCGGGTACGCCCTGGTGGTCGCATTGCCGGACCGGCTGCCGCCGGACCCACCGGACGTCGCCGACACCCGCGACGCCGGGCACCTGGTCAAGGCCCGCTACACGCCGTTGCAGCCGATCCTGCTCGGCGTCGACGAGGAGGCGTCCCCGCACCGCGACGTGCTGGCCGACGCGGACGACCTGGGCGGCCTGCCGGTGGTCACCGCCGACCTGCACTCGGCGCTCCCGGCGATCCTGGCCGGCATCCGGGCCGACGCCCCGCAGGCGCGGGTGGCGTACCTGCTCACCGACGGCGGGGCGCTGCCCGCCTGGTTCTCCCGCACCCTCGCCGGGCTACGGGCCGAACTGGCCGGCACGATCACCGTCGGGCAGGCGTTCGGCGGCGACCTGGAGGCCACCACCCTGCACGGCGGCCTGCTCGCGGCCCGGTACGTGCTCCACGCGGACGTGGCGATCGTGGCTCAGGGACCGGGCAACCTGGGCACCGGAACCCGGTGGGGCTTCTCCGGCGTCGCCGTCGGCGAGGCGGTCAACGCGATCGCCACGTTGGGCGGGAAGCCGGTCGGCTCGTTGCGCATCTCCGACGCCGATCCCCGCCCCCGACACCGGGGCGTGTCACACCACAGCCTCACCGCGTACGGCCGGGTGGCGCTCGCCCCGGCGGACCTGGTGGTGCCCGAGGACCTGGCGCCGTCCCTCGCGGCCGAGGTGCACACGGCGCTGGCGCCCCTGGCGGCCCGGCACCGGATCGTCCGGGTGCTCACCGACGGTCTGGACGCCGCGCTGCGGGCCAGCGCCGTACCCCTGTCCACAATGGGCCGCGGCCTCGACGCCGACCACGCGTACTTCCTGGCGGCAGCCGCCGCCGGCCGCCACGCCGCAACCCTCCTCCCCCTAACCAACCCCCACCCCGGGCCCCGGCCCGACCCTGAGCCCGGTTGATCATGAAGTTATTGCCCGCCGCCTCGGCGTGTCATGGCAATAACTTCATGATCAACGCGCGCTGCGGGTGGGGTGGGGCGCCGGTGGGGGGTGGGGTGGGTTAGGCCAGGAAGATCAGGGCCAGCCAGCCGCCCACGATGAGCACCAGCGCCAGGGCCAGCACCCACGTCGGCACTGTGTAGTCACCGCGCCGGTTACGGTCGATCTCGGCGCGGATCTTCTCCCGCCGGCGTTCGACCCAGTTCTGCCGCTCGGTGCCGCGCTCGGAGCGGTCGGAAGGTCCAGAAGTCGTCATGGCGCGCTCAGCTTAACCGCTCGGTGCGCCGGGCTGACCGGCCCCGTCGGCGCAGCGCACCGACGGGGCCGGCAACCGGTCACATGCTGGCGATCAGCCGTTCCACCCGCTCGTCGTACGCTCGGAACGGATCCTTGCAGAGCACTGTGCGCTGCGCCTGGTCGTTGAGCTTCAGGTGCACCCAGTCGACGGTGAAGTCCCGGCGCTTCTCCTGGGCGTGCCGGATGAACTCGCCCCGCAGCCGGGCCCGGGTGGTCTGCGGCGGAGTCTCCTTGGCCTCGAAGATCTCCGGGTCGGTGGCCACCCGGTCGACGTCGCCGCGGCGCTCCAGGAGCCCGTAGAGGCCCCGGCCACGGCGCACGTCGTGGTAGGCCAGGTCCATCTGCGCCACCCGGGGGTGCGACAGCGGCAGGTCGTGCTTGCGCTGGTAGCGCTCGATCAGCCGCAGCTTGCTGACCCAGTCGATCTCCCGGGAGACCGGCTCCAGGTCGCCGCTCTCCACCGCGTTGAGCACCCGGCCCCACAGCTCGACGACCCGCTTGGCGGCCTGGTCGCCGCCGCGTCGCTCGACGAACTCGGTGGCCTTGGCCAGGTATTCCTGCTGGATGTCCAGGGCGCTGACCTCCTTGCCGTTGGCCAACCGCACCTTGCGCCGGCCGGTGATGTCGTGCGACACCTCCCGGATGGCCCGGATCGGGTTCTCCAGGGACAGGTCGCGCATCACCACCCCGGCCTCGATCATCCGCAGCACGATGTCGGCGGTGCCGACCTTGAGCAGCGTGGTGACCTCGTTCATGTTGGAGTCGCCGACGATCACATGCAGCCGCCGGTAGCGCTCGGCGTCAGCGTGCGGCTCGTCGCGGGTGTTGATGATCGGGCGGCTGCGGGTGGTCGCCGAGGAGACGCCCTCCCAGATGTGCTCGGCTCGCTGCGAGAGGCAGTAGACAGCGCCGCGCGGGGTTTGCAGGACCTTGCCGGCCCCGCAGATCAACTGCCGGGTGACCAGGAACGGAATGAGCACGTCGGCGAGCCGGCCGAACTCGCCGTGCCGCGAGACAAGGTAGTTCTCGTGGCAGCCGTACGAGTTGCCGGCCGAATCGGTGTTGTTCTTGAACAGGTAGATCTCACCCGCGATGCCCTCGTCGTGCAGTCGCTTCTCCGCGTCGACGAGCAGCCCTTCCAGGATCCGCTCGCCGGCCCGGTCGTGGGCGACGAGATCGGTCACCGAGTCGCACTCCGGTGTCGCGTACTCCGGATGCGACCCGACGTCCAGGTAGAGCCGGGCCCCATTGCGCAGGAAGACATTGCTCGACCGGCCCCAGGACACCACGCGACGGAACAGATACCGCGCGACCTCGTCCGGGGACAGCCGCCGCTGCCCGCGATAGGTGCAGGTGACGCCGTACTCGGTCTCGAGGCCGAAGATTCGCCGCTCCATGGTGTGACATTAGCCGCCCGGAGGCCCGGTTCGTCACTGTCAGACCACAGGTCGTGCCCCGAGCGCTGTCACATACCGGTTGAGTGCGACATTCCGTCCGGACCGAGGCTCGCCACGAACCGCCGGCAGCTGTCGTACTCCGGAAGCAGGCCCCGCTCGCGGGCCTGCGCCAGAGTCGGCGCCGCGTCGTCGCGGGCGGACAGCAGTGGAACGTCGGCGGGCCACTCGATGCCCAACTCCTCGTCCAGCGGGTGCACCGCGTGCTCGCCGGTCGGGTTGTAGGTGGCCGAGCAGAGATAGCTCAACGTCGCGTCGTCGGTCAACGCGCAGAACCCGTGCCCCAGCCCCTCGCTGAGGTAGACCGCCCGACGGTCGGTGTCGTCCAGTCGGACGCCCTCCCAACGACCGAAGGTCGGCGAGCCCACCCGCAGGTCCACGATCACGTCGAGGACCGCGCCCCGCACACAGGTGACGTACTTGGCCTGCCCGGGCGGCACGTCGGCGAAGTGAACGCCGCGCACCACGCCACGCGCGGAGACCGACAGGTTGGCCTGGGCCAGTCGCAGCGGATGCCCCACCACCTCGGCGAGCTTGTCGAAGCGGTACCACTCCATGAACATGCCACGCGGGTCGCCGTGCTGCTGGGGGGTGATCTCCCAGGCACCCTCGATGCTCAGCTCCCGGATCTTCACCAGGAACCCCCCTCGTCGCCGGCCTGGTCGTCGAGCAGACCGAGCAGGTAGTCGCCGTAACCGCTCTTGGTCAGCGGCTCGGCGAGCGCGCGCAGCTGCGCGTCGTCGATCAGGCCAGCCCTCCAGGCGACCTCCTCGACGCAACCGATCTTGAGACCCTGCCGCTCCTCGACCACCCGGACGAACTCGGCGGCCTGCATCATCGAGGTGAACGTGCCGGTGTCCAGCCAGGCGGTGCCCCGATCCAGCACCGTCACCGCCAGCTCGCCGGTCTCCCGGTACACCTCGTTGACCGCCGTGATCTCCAGCTCGCCGCGGGCGCTCGGGGTGAGCTTGCGGGCGATGTCCACCACCCGGTTGTCATAGAAGTAGAGGCCGGGCACCGCGTAGCGGGACTTCGGGCGGGCCGGCTTCTCCTCGATCGAGAGCACCCGACCATCGGCGTCGAAGTCGACCACGCCGTACTCCTGCGGGTTGGCCACCTGATAGGCGAAGACCCGCCCACCGACCGGGTCACGGTGGTCGGCGAGCTGCCGACCCAGACCCACTCCGTGGAAGATGTTGTCGCCGAGGACCAACGCCACCGACTCGGTGCCGATGAAGTCCGCGCCGAGGATGAACGCCTGCGCGATGCCCTCCGGACGCTCCTGGCTGACGTACTCAAGCCGCAGCCCGAACTGGCTGCCGTCGCCCAGCAGCCGACGGAACTGGTCCTGGTCCTCCGGAGTCGTGATCACCAGGATCTCCCGGACCCCGGACATCACCAGGGTGGAGAGCGGGTAATAGATCATCGGCTTGTCGAAGACCGGCATCAGCTGCTTCGAGACCGCCCGGGTGATCGGCCAGAGCCGGGACCCGGTGCCGCCGGCAAGTAGGATTCCGCGCATCGGGGAAGCCTAGCCGCACCCGGACCCGTTGCGCGGGGGTCGGATACCAGGGGCCGCGCCACCCGTCGCGTATACTTCCGGACCCGTGAGGATCCTCGTCACCGGCGGAGCCGGATTCATCGGGTCGGAGTACGTTCGCCTGCTGCTGGGCAAGCCCCTCGGCAGTGCGGACAGTGTGCCGCCGCTCGAGCCGGCCGTCGTGACCGTGCTGGACAAGCTGACCTACTCGGGCAACCTGGCCAACCTTGAGCCGGTCCGCAACGACCCGCGGCTGCGGTTCGTGCAGGGCGACATCTGCGACCCGGCGGTGGTCGACACCGTGGTGGCCGAGCACGACGTGATCGTGCACTTCGCCGCCGAGTCACACGTCGACCGTTCGATCGCCGGCGCCGCGCCGTTCGTCACCACGAACGTGCTGGGCACCCAGACGCTGCTCGACGCGGCGCTGCGCCACGGCACCAGCCGGTTCGTGCACGTCTCCACCGACGAGGTCTACGGCTCGATCGACGAGGGCTCCTGGACCGAGACCTGGCCACTCGCGCCCAACTCGCCGTACTCGGCCTCCAAGGCCGGCTCCGACCTGCTCGCGCTGTCGTACCACCGCACCCACGGCATGGACGTGGTCGTCACCCGCTGCTCCAACAACTACGGCCCGTACCAGTTCCCCGAGAAGGTCATCCCGCTGTTCGTCAGCAACCTGCTCGACGGTGGCACCGTCCCCCTCTACGGCGACGGCGGCAACATCCGGGACTGGCTGCACGTGCACGACCACTGCCGGGGCATCGCCCTCGTCCAGCAGAAGGGCCGCGCCGGTGAGGTCTACAACATCGGCGGCGGCACCGAGTTGACCAACAAGGAACTCACCGGTCTGCTCCTGGACGCCTGCGGCGCCGGGTGGGACCGGGTCGTCCCGGTCACCGACCGCAAGGGCCACGACCGCCGGTACTCCCTCGACATCACCAAGATCAGCGAAGAGCTCGGCTACCACCCCAGCATCACCCTCGACCAGGGCCTCGCTGACACCGTCCGCTGGTACCGGGACAACCGCAACTGGTGGGAACCCCTCAAGTCCGCGCCGACCGCATGACCCGACTCCTCGTCACCGGCGCGGGCGGGATGCTCGGCCGGGACCTGGTCACCGTGCTGGGTGCACGGCCCGACCTCAAGGTGACCGCCGCCACCCGCGCCGACCTGGACGTCACCGACAGCGCGGCGGTCCACGCCGCCGTCGCCGGGCACGACCTCGTGATCAACGCGGCCGCGTGGACAAACGTCGACGCCGCCGAGGCCGACGAGGCGGCGGCGACCGCCGTCAACGGCCACGGCGTGGCCAACCTGGCCGCGGCGTGCGCCACCGACGGAACCCGGCTCATCCAGGTCTCCACCGACTACGTCCTGGCCGGCAACGCGGACACCCCGTACCCGGAGGACGCGCCCACCGCGCCGGTCAACGCCTACGGCCGCGGCAAGCTGGTCGGCGAAGAGGCCGTCGCGCGGCTGCTACCTGACACCGGGTACGTCGTGCGCACCGCCTGGCTCTACGGCGCGCACGGCCCGAACTTCGTGGCCACCATGCTCCGACTCGCCACCCAGCGCGAACACCTCGACGTGGTCGACGACCAACACGGCCAACCCACCTGGTCGTACGCGCTCGCCGAGCGGCTCGTCGCGCTCGCCGACGCGGCGCTGGCCGGTCACGCCACGCCCGGCGTCTACCACGGCACCTGCGCCGGGCAGACCACCTGGTACGGGTTGGCCCGCGCCGCGTTTTCGCTGGCCGGACTGGATCCGGATCGGATCCGACCCACCACCAGCGACCGGTATCCGCGTCCCGCCCCACGGCCTGCGTACAGTGTGCTAGGGCACAGCCGCTGGGCAGCCGTGGGTCTGCCTCCGCTTCCAGACTGGCACAGCGCCCTGGTTGACGCGTTCCACTCCCCCGCTCCACCCGCCCCGTGGAAGGTCGCATGAAGCTCACCCTCGTCACCGGTCTGACCGGCCTGCTGCTCCTCGGCACCATCGTCGAGCTGTTGCGCCGCCGTCAGCTGCGCGAGAAGTACGGCATGCTCTGGCTCGCCGTACTGATCATCGTGATTCCGCTGTCCCTTTTCCCCCGGCTGCTCGACAACGTCGCCGAACTCCTCGGCGTCGCCTCCGGTGTCAGCCTGGTGCTCTTCCTTGGCATCGTCTTCCTGCTGCTGGTGTGCGTACACCTCAGCTGGGAGGTCAGCGCCCTGGAAGAAGAGACCCGCACCCTGGCCGAAGATTTCGCCCTGCTCCGCGCCCAGATCGACGCGGACCGGGCAGCCCGAGACGAACTGGTGTCGACCGATGGTTAACGGCAAGCGCACACTGATCATCATCCCGGCTCTCAACGAGTCGGGCTCGATCGCCGACGTCGTCGGCGAGGTCCGTGGCGAACTGCCCGGCGTCGACGTGCTCGTCGTCGACGACGGCTCCACCGATCGCACCGCTGCCGTCGCCGCCGCCGCTGGCGCCCTGGTCGCCAAACTGCCGTACAACCTCGGCGTCGGTGGGGCCATGCGCCTCGGCTACCGCTACGCCCGTGACAACGGCTACGAGGTCGCCATCCAGATCGACGCCGACGGCCAGCACGACCCCCGGTACGTGCCGAAGCTCGTCGACCTGCTCGATGACAACGACCTCGTCATCGGCGCGCGCTTCGCCGGTGAGGGCGACTACAACGTCCGCGGCCCCCGCCGCTGGGCGATGGTGATGCTCTCCGCCGTGCTGTCCCGGGTCGCCCGCACCAAGCTCACCGACACCACCTCCGGCTTCCGGGCCGCCAACCGGCGGGTCATCGAGATGTTCGCCGCCTGGTACCCGGCCGAGTACCTCGGCGACACTGTGGAGACCCTCGTGCACACCGCCCGCCGCGGCTACCGCATCCGCCAGGTGCCGGTCGCCATGCGCAAGCGGATGGCGGGCACACCCAGCCACTCCCCCGCCAAGGCGATGGTCTACCTCGGCCGCGCGTTCGCCGTTCTCACGCTGGCGCTCATCCGCCGGTGATCCGACGGCTACTGAGCCTGGTCCCGCCCGGCACCGTCGCTGTCGGTGCCGGGCTGGCCCTTCTCGGGCTCGCCTCCTACGTTCACCTCGCCGTCGCCGGCCACAGCCTCAGCCAGGCCGACTACTCGTCCCTGTCGGTGCTCTGGTCGATCGTGTTCACCCTCGGCATCGGCGTGTTCATGCCGATCGAGCAGGAGGTCGCCCGGGTCGTCGCCGCCCGACACAGCCAGGGGCTGCCCCCCGGGCCGGTACTGGCCCGCGGCGTCACCGTCGCCGCCGTGATGCTCGCGGTGCTGGTGTTGGCCGTCACCATCGGTCGTCAACCGCTCGCCGACAAGCTCTTCGCCGGTGACGGCAACCTGGTCACAGTGCTGATCGGCGCACTCGCCGCGATGGCCGTCGCCTACGCCACCCGCGGTGTCCTCTCCGGCCTGCAACTGTTCCCCTGGTACGGCGCCCAACTCGGGATCGACGGCGGCCTGCGGATCATCATGGTCGCCCTGCTCGGGCTGGCCGGAGTGACGTCGCCCGTCTGGTACGGGCTCGTGCTCGTCGCCGCCCCGCTGGTCAGCGTCCTACTCACAGTGCCACCGGTGCTGCGCGCCATCGGCGGAGGCCCCCCGGTGGCCTGGGCGACCCTGCTGCGTGGCCTCGGCCTGCTCACCGCCTCCAGCCTGCTCTCGCAGGTGGTGGTGAACATCGGCGTGATCAACGTGCAGCTGCTCGCGCCCTCCGACGCGGCAGCCGCCGGCGCACTACTCTCCGCCCTCGTGCTGGTCCGCATCCCCCTGTTCGTCTTCGGCTCCCTACAGGCGTCACTGCTGCCCGGCCTGGCCACCACCGCCACCACCGGCGACCAGGCCGGCTTCCACAGCCTGCTGCGCCGGGCGCTCGGCATCGTCACCGCGCTCGGCCTCACCGGCGCCCTCGGCGCCGTGCTGCTCGGCCCATGGCTGGTCGGCACCCTCTTCGACGCACCAGGCGTTCTCGGCCACGGCGACTTTGCCTGGTTGGCTGCCGCCACGCTCGCCTACCTGTGGGCGATGGTGCTCGGCCAGGCACTGCTCGCCCTCGACCGGCACCGCGCCCAGGCCCTCGCCTGGACCGCCGGCGTCGCCGCCCTGATCGCCGTGACGCTGATCCCGGCTCCGGTCACCCTGCGCGTCGAACTGGCGTACACCATCGGCTCCGTCATAGTGGCCGCCACCATGGCGATGCTGCTGCGCGGCGGCGTCCGCCGACCCACCACCCCCACCCGGCCGCTCGCCGAGGCCGTCGCCCCTGCCGCATCCGGAGGCATCCGATGACCCGACCCCGGGTGAGCGCCGTCATGCTCGCCTACGGCCCGGAGCCCTATCTCGTCGACGCCGCCCAGGCGGTGCTGGCCAGCACCGACGTCGAGATCGACCTCATCGTCGTCGACAACGGCTGCACCGGGGACGGCATCGACATCGTCAAGGGCCTCCCCGGGGTACGGGTGATCCGACCGGAGGAGAACACCGGTTACTCCGGTGGCTGCCGGGTGGGCGCGGCCGAAGCCACCGGCGACTGGCTCGCGTTCGTCAACTCCGATGCCGTCGTCGCACCCGATGCCCTGGCCAAGACCACCGCCGTAGCCGCCGAAGCGGGCATCGGCGCGGCCATGGCGTCCATCCGGTTGGCCGACACCCCCGAGCTGATCAACACCAGCGGTAACCCGCTGCACTTCACCGGCCTCTCCTGGGCCGGCGGCAACGGCGAACCGGCCAGCAACCACGCCGAGCGGCGGGCCGTACCCTCCCTCAGCGGCTGCTGCTTCGTTATCAGCCGGAAGCTCTGGCGCGAACTCGACGGCTTCGCCGCCGAGTACTTCGCGTACCACGAGGACACCGAACTCAGCCTGCGACTGTGGCAGCGTGGACTGCGACTGGAGTACGTGCCGGACGCCGTCGTGCGTCACCACTACGAGTTCTCCCGCAACGCCCTGAAGCTCTACCTGGTCGAGCGGAACCGACTGGTCACCCTGCTCACCGCCTACGAGGCGCGGACACTCGTGGTGCTCGCCCCGGCTCTGCTGCTCACCGAGGCCGCAATGCTCACCGCCGCGGTCGTCGGCGGCTGGTCCCGGCAGAAGCTGCAGGGCTGGGGCTGGTTGTGGCGCAACCGCGACTGGGTTCGCGGCCGTCGACGCCAGCTACAGGCTGAACGCCGGGTGCCAGACGGGGTCATCGCGAAGCTGATGACCGGTCGGGTCACGCCCTCCGGTGTGCCGACCACACCCGGCCTGGGCGCGTTCAACGCCGTCGCCGGCGGTTACTGGGCCCTGGCCCGGCCCCTGCTGCGCCGAGGATGACCGCTGGTGCCGGCCCCTGCTCGGGGCCGGCACCAGCGGGCGAAACCTTAGCGCTCGCCGCCCTCTGCGGGCCGGTCCTCCAGGTCCGCGGAACCAGCCGAGGACGTCGGCTTGTGCCCCTCAGTGGTCGGCACGACCGGCTCGGCGGGACCGCCCGCCGCATCCGCCGCCTGCCCCTCGGCCGGCGCATCCCCGTCCAGCAGAGCAGTCAGCGCGGCACCGGTGATCCGCCGGAACGTCCGTCCGATCCGCTGACGGTCCAGGACCGCCACCTCGAGCTGGTTCGCGGCGATCGTCCGGGCGGCACCGCCCTCACCACCGACGGTGCTCAACGCCTGCACCGCCACCCTGACCGCCTCGGCCAGGGACATGTCCGCCCGATGCTGCGACTTCAACACACCGGTGATCGCCTCGGCCTGACCACCCATGGCCATCCGCCCCGGCTCGTCGTTCACCGAACCGTCATAGGTCAGCCGGTACAGCTCGTCCGCCTCGGGGGTGGCACCGACCTCCGCCACGCAGATCTCCACCTCGAACGGCTTCGACTGCTCGGTGAAGATGGCACCCAGGGTCTGCGCGAACGCGTTGGCCAGGGCCCGGCCAGTGACGTCACGCCGGTCGTAGCTGAGCCCGTTCAGGTCGGCCATCCGGACTCCGGCACGGCGCAGGTTCTCGAACTCGTTGTACCGGCCGACGGCGGCGAACCCGATCCGGTCGTAGATCTCGCTGACCTTGTGCAGGGCGCTGGAAAGGTTCTCCGCGACGAAGAGGACCCCGCCGGAGTAGCTGAGGACCACCGCGCTGCGACCCCGAGCGATGCCCTTGCGGGCCAACTCGGAGCGGTCGCGCATGATCTGTTCGGGAGAGGCGTAGAACTGCATGGCCACGTCGGCGGTTCTCCTTACGGCGCTGTGCTGACGACTGCTGACTGGTGAGGTGCGGGTCTCAACCGCCCGGGTTCTCCATCCGGCCGGCAACCACACCCTCGGCGATAGCCGCCGTCTCGGTGTCGGTCAGCCGGCGGGTGCCCTCGGCGGTCGCGGTCATCACCACGGGATAGATCCGGCGGGTCAGATCCGGCCCACCGGTCGCGGTGTCGTCGTCGGCGGCGTCGTACAGCGCCTCGACCGCCAGCCGCGTCGCGTCGTCGACGGACAACCCGGCCCGGAACCGCTTCTTCAACGCTGACTTCGCGAACAGCGACCCGGACCCGATCGCGTCGTAGCCGGTCTCCTCGTACGGGCCACCGGTCACGTCGAAGCTGAAGATCCGACCGGCGCGCGCCGGGTCGGCGGCGGCCAGGTCGAACCCGGCGAAGAGCGGCACCACTGCCAACCCCTGCATGGCCGCCCCCAGGTTGCCCCGGATCATCGAGGCCAACCGGTTGGCCTTACCGTCCAACGAGAGCATCGCGCCCTCGATCTTTTCGTAGTGCTCCAGCTCCACCTGGAACAGTCGCATCAGCTCGATGCCGATACCGGCGGTGCCCGCGATGCCGACCAGCGAGTAGGCGTCGGCGGGGTGCACCTTCTCGATGTCGCGCTGAGCGATCAGGTTGCCCATGGTGGCCCGTCGGTCGCCCGCCATCACCACACCCTCGGCGGCCGCGATGGCCACGATGGTGGTCGCGTGCGGCGCCAGGTCGGCGGCCATGCCCGGCGGCAGCGGTCGCCGACCGGGCAACATCTCGGGGGCCACCCGACTCAGAAACGTCGTGAAGGAGGACGTCCCCGCGTTGGTGAACACATCTGGAAGACGCCCGGATGGATCAAAGCCCGCTGCCACGTGGTTCCTCTCAGGTACGTGATCGCCCTGGCCAGCCTCATCGGACTGTCACGGAACTGGCCAAGACCACCGTTGCAGTTGAAGCAGAGTATCCCGCGCACCCATCCGGTGCGATGATCGTGGTCCAGATGTTGCGGGTGGGCGCCGCCACAGATCGCGCAGACCCCGCCCTGCGCAACCAGGAGCTCCTGAAACTCCTTCTCGCCCACGCCGTACCGCCGCCGCAGGTGGTACTCGCGGTTGCCACCGTAGAGTCGTTGTTTGGTCTCGCGTGTACGGCCGTTGTGGCACGGCTTGCAGTATGTTCCGTAGCCAGCGCTGTCCGACCGGTTACGGGGGAACTCGGCCAATGGCTTGGCCGTCCCGCAGTCCACGCAGTACCGCTGTCCTTCCGGAACCTTCCGCGCTTCCCGCACCTCGCGGCCGTGCTTCTCCTTCACTTCTCCGAAGAGAGCCGTGTCTGAATTGCCCTCTTTGTCTACTGACCTCCTTTCTGCACGTAGCCCCTCACGAATTCCTCTGCGTTCTCTTCGAGGACGGAGTCGATCTCGTCGAGGAGGTCGTCGACGTCCTCGGTGATCTCGGCGTGCCGCTCGGCCACCTCGGGGTTGGCCTCCGTGGTGACGTCCTCGATCTCCTCGCCCTGACGGGACTTGCCGGACTGCGACTGACCGCCGCTGTCATGAGTGGCCATGGCTGTCTCCTCCACGATCGTCTGGGATGAAATCTACCCCGCGCAGGCGACAGAAAGCCCTCACGTCCGCCGTGTTCGGGTCCGGGGCGTTCGATTGCGGCGAAGCGGTCAGCTCCGAGGAGCCGACGCGTCGGCCGGGGCCGAGGCCGGGACCGGCACCGGGACCCGCTCCGGCTCACGCTGCCCCTCCCCCGACGCCTCCACCGGTGGTGCCCCACGCCGCAGGCGGGGCGTCCAGTCCTTGAACCGCAGCGCCTGCTTCTCCACCAGATGCCAGGACAGGAACGCCAGGAAGACGGTGCAGACCATGACCACAGCGAAGTAGCCGACGAAGCCCCAGGCAGCCGCCCCCAGCCAGGCCAGCATCTGCTGCACGACGAAGGAGTAGATGTAGATGCCGTACGAGTAGTCGTTCTTCTGGCCCACGCGGTGCAGCAGCCGCGGCAACCGGACCGCGAGGTAGAGGATGGCGTATTCGTAGGCGAGCAACGCCGGGCCGAACAGGTGGCCCTCCAGGGTCTGCCAGCCGGCCACGACGATGGCGAGCACGCCGAGGACGTCGCTGATGGGCAGCTTGTCGCTGTACAGGTCCGCAACGGCCCCCACCAGGAACATGAAGCCGAACCGCAGGAACCAGATCTTGCTGAGCGCGCCGAGCAGCGGCAGCGTACCGACGGAGCCGCTGGTGAAGTACGTCGATCCGCCGAAGCGCAGCGCCTCGTACTGGTTCCAGAGCAGCAGACCGAAGACGAGAACGGCGGCCGCGAGCACCAGCCAGCGGGCACGGCGCAGCACCGCCACCACGGCCAGCGAAGCCACGATCAGGTAGCAGAAGATCTCGTAACTGAGCGTCCAGAGTGAGCCGTCGAGGACGCTCTTACGCACCAGGCCGCCGTACGGCGTGTCCCGGAAGACGTCCATGATGCCCTGCTGGCGGTAGCCGCCCCACCAGTTCGCCTGCAGGAAGTTGACCACGCCGGCCGGGTGCCGCCACAGGCCGTCCAGATTGCCGCGATCGGCGTACCAGACGATCGGGGCCACCACCAGGCCGATGAACAGCAGACACACCCAGAGGCCCGGCCAGATCCGCAGGGCACGGTGCCACAGGTAGCGGGGCAGACTGGCCCGCCGGGCGCTGCGGGTGATGAGGAAGCCGGAGATGCCGAAGAAGCCGGCCACTCCCAGGCCGGCCACGTCGACGACCTCGGTCAACGGTCGGGCGTACCCGATCACCGCGGTGTGCGCGAGGACCACCGCTACGGCGAAGCAGAGCCGCAGAAAGCCGAAACTGTTGGCACGCCCGGCGTACGCGTTCGACAGCGGTACAGCGGTCATCGCACGCAGGCCAACCTGCCGGGCTGAGGGGAGCATCGCATCACCGTGTGGGTCGACGGATCGGGGGACGGCCTAGCATGCCACACGGTGATTGCCGGTGGAGGCACCGGATCTCAGCCCCCGGTCAGTGTCTCCAGCAGGTCCTTGGCGCTGGCGCAGCGGTCGAACAGTGCCCCGACGTGCGCGCGGGTGCCCCGCTCCGGCTCCATCATCGGGACCCGGACCAACGACTCCCGACCCACGTCGAAGATCACCGAGTCCCAGCTCGCGGCGACCACTTCGGAGGCGTACTGGGCGAGACAGCGGCCGCGGAAGTAGGCCCGGGTGTCCTCCGGCGGCTCGGTCATCGCGCTGCGCGTCTCGTCGTCGGTGAGCAGCGTCTTCATCGCCCCCCGGCTGACCAGGCGGTGGTAGAGGCCCTTCTCCGGCCGGACGTCGGAATATTGCAGGTCGACGAGCTGGAGCTTGTGCGAGCCCCAGCCGAGCTTCTCCCGCTCCCGGTAGCCCTCCAGCAGCCGCAGCTTGGCCACCCAGTCCAGCTCGTCGGCGCAGAGCATCGGATCCCGGCCGAGCCGGTCCAGGACGCTCTCCCAGCGGTCGAGCACGTCGATGGTCTGCTCGTCGGCGTCGGTGCCGTACCGGTCGTCGACAAAGGACCGGACCCGCTCCAGGTACGCCCATTGCAGGTCGAGAGCAGTGAGCCGACGACCGTCGCGCAGTCGCATCCGGTGCGTCAGAGAGGGGTCGTGGCTGACGGCGCGCAGCTCGCTGACCGGGTCGGCGATGCCGAGGTCGGCGCCGAGGGCCTTCTCCTCGATCATGGTGAGGATCAGCGCGGTGGTGCCGACCTTGAGGTAGGTGGAGATCTCGGAGAGGTTGGCGTCGCCGATGATGACGTGCAGCCGGCGGTACTTGTCGGCGTCGGCGTGCGGCTCGTCCCGGGTGTTGATGATCGGCCGCTTGAGGGTGGTCTCCAGCCCCACCTCGACCTCGAAGAAGTCGGCGCGCTGGGAGATCTGGAAGCCGCTCTGGCCGCCGTCCTGGCCGATGCCGACCCGGCCGGCGCCGCAGACGATCTGCCGGGTGACGAAGAACGGAGTCAGGTACGCCACGATGTCGGCGAACGGCGTCTGCCGGCGCATCAGGTAGTTCTCGTGGGCGCCGTAGCTGGCGCCCTTGTTGTCGGTGTTGTTCTTGTAGAGGTGGATCGGCTGGGTGCCCGGGATGGTGGCGGCCCGGCGGGACGCCTCGGCCATCACCCGCTCGCCGGCCTTGTCCCAGCGCACGATGTCCCTGGGGGTGGTGACCTCGGGGGTGGAGTATTCGGGGTGAGCGTGGTCCACGTAGAGCCGTGCACCGTTGGTGAGTATCACGTTGGCCAGGCCGAGGTCTTCGTCCGCGAGAGCCTCGGCGGGGTCGTACGCGGCGCCGGAGTAGGTGAAGCCGCGAGCGTCGCGCAGCGGCGACTCCTCCTCGTAGTCCCACCGGGCCCGGCCGCCCCGGTTGAGTTCCGGGCGTGCCCCGTAGGCGTTGACCACCTGCGATGAGGTGACCATCGGGTTGGCTCCGGCCTGCCCGGGCACGGAGATGCCGTATTCGACCTCGGTGCCCATGATCCGTCTTACGCTCATCGACCTACCCGCTTCGCTCGCCCGACCCGGTCCCCCGTCAGGTCGAGCGTAGTCCGCCCTGAGCACCTGCACTCTGCAGGTGAGTGCCGGCGGGCCGGAACAGTTCGCTGGATTCGGTGTCGGAATGCTCAGCGGGCGGCGTCGGCTCGTCGGTGGCGGCGGGGCGGGTGGTCCAGACGAGCCACCCGAACAGCACCAGGCCGAGGCTGGCGCTCAGCAGCGGAATCACCGAGCCGACCACCGGATGCCAGTCGCCGGCGAGGGGGTTGAGGCTGCTCAGCCCGATGTTGGCGGGCAGGCCGTTCTGCCAGCGGACCATCGTGTACGCCAGGCAGAAGAGCTGGATCGGCAGCAGGAGCAGCACGGCGAGTCGGGTGAACGAGCGGGCCCGGGCGACCTCGAAGCCGCGTTGTTCGGCGATCCACGCGGCGTAGAGCAGGACACCGACCAGCATGGGCAGCATGTAGCGGCCCTGGGTGACGAAGCCGCTCTCGTTGACCAGGGCGATCTGCATCAGGGAGGGGACGGCCACGCCGCCGCCGAGCAGCACGAGCAGTCGCCACCGGTCGAGCGTGCTGCCCCAGACGACCCCGATGAGCAGCAGCGCTCCGGCGACGAGCTGCCAGATCAGGTACGGCGGGGCGGGCATCCGGGTGTCCAGCCAGGAGGTGACCCCGACGATCTGGTCGAGGTATCCCCGCCACCGGTCGGCCTCGCGCAGGGCCGCCTGCCCGTAGGTGAGCCGGTCGGCTGAGTAGTTGCCGAGGTCGGAGGTCTGTTGGCGGACGGACCAGGCGAGCACGGCGAGGGTCGACAGGACGATGCCACCTGCCCAGAGCTGCGCAGCCCGGTCCCGCAGCAGGCCGAGGAGGTTGCTGCGGCGCAACGGGAAGGCGAACGCGATGAAGGCGGTCGCCAGCCAGAGCGGGCCGGTCTGGCGCAGCACCGCGAGGAGCAGCGCGCTGATTCCGACGAGGACGATGAGGCCCCGCCGTGGGCCGGGTGGGCCGAGCAACAGGGGGATGACAGCGCTGAAGAAGGCGATGCCGGCGGCGATCTCCAGGCCGTTCGGGTTGACTGCGCTGGCCATGTGCACGGCCATCGGGGTGGTGACGACGAGCAGGGCGCCCATCATGAGGCCGCGGCGGGAGCGGTTGCGGATCACGACGTACGCGCAGGCGAGCAGCGCGGCGCAGCACAGGGCGCTGATCATGCGGGCGAGCAGGACGCCGGACCAGCCGGGCCAGAGCACTGTGGGTGCGCCGACGAGGGCGTAGTAGGCGGGGAAGTAACGACCGGCCCCGGTGCCGGCACGGGTCGGTGTGTCGTCGCTGCCGGGGGGCTGGGCGCAGGCCGCCGAGACTTCCTTCTTGAACTGCCAGCACTGCTCGCGGACGAGACCGCCGGGGACTGTCTGGAAGGCGCCGGTGCCCTTCTTCGCATCGGCGGGAGGGGGCGCGATCTGCCCGGCGGCGACGCCGGCCGCTCGGACGATGTGCTCGCGCTCGTCCGGGGTGCCGTCGTAGGGGGCGGCCATCGACCAGGCGAAGATGATCAGGAAGAACGCGGCGAAGGCGAGGGCCCAGTGCCGTCGGCTTGTACTCACGGTGGCTGCCGGGCTTCCGTCGGTGGCCGGCGGCGTCACTCTTCCGGGATCAGGCACGTCAACCTCGCGGCTCGCGCGGGCAGGCCCCGCTGGGTGGATGGACAGACGATAGACTCCCTCGTCGTCCTCACCGCTCCGGGTCCCCCCTTGGAGAACTCTTTGCTGTCACCTGTTGCCGATTCCGTCCGCCACCTGTCCCGACACAGTGCTGTGCGGTTTCTGGTCGTCGGAGGTCTGAGCGTTGCCGTGGACACGGGATCACTCTTCGTGTACCACGGAGTTCTCCGGATTGTCCTGCCGGTTGCGGCCGGCATGTCGTTCCTGACCTCGTTCTGGGTCAACTTCGGGCTGAACCGGGCGTGGTCGTTCGGCTCGTCCGCCCAGATGGTGCCGCAGGTGGGGCGCTACTTCGCGCTGGTCCTCGCCAACCTGACCGCCAACGTGGTCCTGGTGTCCGCGTTGACCTGGGCGGGCACGCCGTACCTGCTGGCGAAGCTGCTGGTGACGGCGTCGCTGTCGGCGGCGAACTACGTGGTGTCGAAGCGGTGGATCTTCGCTGCCTGACCGACGCTCTCACATACCCGCAGCGAGGGTGCCCACCGGATGGTGGGCACCCTCGCTGTTGGGGTCAGAGGTACTGGCCGGTGTTGCTGGCGGTCTCGATGGACCGGCCGGCCTCGGCGCCCTTGCCGCCGGAGACGAGCGTGCGGATGTAGACGATCCGCTCGCCCTTCTTGCCGGAGATGCGCGCCCAGTCGTCGGGGTTGGTGGTGTTGGGGAGATCTTCGTTTTCGCGGAACTCGTCGACGCAGGCGTCGAGCAGGTGCTGAAGGCGCAGCCCCTTGCGACCCGAGGTGAGGAACTCCTTGATGGCCATCTTCTTGCTCCGGTCGACGATGTTCTGGATCATCGCGCCGGAGTTGAAGTCCTTGAAGTAGAGGACTTCCTTGTCACCGTTGGCGTAGGTGACCTCGAGGAATCGGTTCTCCTCGGTTTCCGAGTACATCCGCAGCACCACGGCGTCGATCATCGCCGCGACTGTCGCCTGGGGGTCGGTGCCGTGTTCGGCCAGGTCGTCCGGGTGCAGGGGCAGCCCGGAGAGGATGTACTTGGAGAAGATGTCCTTGGCCGCCTCGGCGTCCGGTCGCTCGATCTTGATCTTCACGTCGAGGCGACCGGGGCGCAGGATCGCCGGGTCGATCATGTCTTCCCGGTTGGAGGCGCCGATGACGATGACGTTCTCCAGCCCCTCCACGCCGTCGATCTCGCTGAGCAACTGCGGGACGATGGTGTTCTCCACGTCGGAGGAGACACCGGAGCCGCGGGTCCGGAAGATCGAGTCCATCTCGTCGAAGAACACGATCACCGGCGTGCCCTCGCCGGCCTTCTCCCGGGCACGCTGGAAGATCAGCCGGATGTGCCGCTCGGTCTCACCGACGTACTTGTTGAGCAGCTCCGGGCCCTTGATGTTGAGGAAGAAGCTGGTGTGCTTCTCCTTGCCCTGCCGCTCGGCGATCTTCTTGGCCAGCGAGTTGGCCACCGCCTTGGCGATGAGCGTCTTGCCACAGCCGGGTGGGCCGTAGAGCAGGATGCCCTTCGGTGGGCGGAGCTGGTGCTCGCGGAACAGGTCCGCGTGCAGGAAGGGCAACTCCACCGCGTCGCGGATCTGCTCGATCTGCGACTGGAGGCCACCGATGTCGCCGTAGTCGACGTCGGGCACCTCCTCCAGGACCAGCTCCTCGACCTCGCTCTTCGGGATCCGCTCGTACGCGTACGCCGAGCGGGGCTCGATCATGAGCGAGTCGCCGGCCCGGATCGCCGAGCCGATGAGCGTCTCGGCGAGGTGCACGATGCGCTCCTCGTCGGAGTGGGAGACCACCAGCGCCCGGTCGCCCGGCCCGCCGTTCGGCCCCTCCAGGATCTCCTTGAGCATCACCACTTCGCCAACCCGCTCGTAACCGAACGCGTCGACGATGTTGAGCGCGTCGTTGAGCAGGACCTCCTGGCCGCGCCGCAGGTCACCCACGTCGAGCGAGGGCGAGACCGCGACCCGCAGTTTGCGGCCACCGGTGAAGACGTCCACCGTGCCGTCCTCGTGCTTCGCCAGGAAGACTCCGTAACCGCTCGGCGGTTGCGCGAGCCGGTCGATCTCCTCCTTGAGCGTCACGATCTGCGTGCGAGCTTCCTTGAGGGTGCTCACCAGCCGGTCGTTGTTCTCGGTCAGCCGCGCCAACTGTGCCTGGGTGGCCGCCAGCCGCTCTTCGAGCTGCCGGACGTGTCGGGGGCTTTCGGTCAACTTGCGCCGCACCAGGGCGAGTTCCTCTTGCAGGAACGCGACCTGCGTGGAGAGATCGTGGGCTTCCTTCTCCCACCGTGCGGCGCGCGAGTCCGCGTCGTCGCTACGTGCTGCCACGTCCCACCTCCCCGGGGGGCTTGAACGTTCTGCCCTAACACTAGCCGCTATGAGGCCGATTCGGTCCCACGCAACACCCTCGTCACCGAACCTTGATCGCCAAGGGTGGCCTGACGGGCCGTTACCGGCGTTCGGGTACCGTCGGAGCGTGGCACGGGAGAACATGGGGGGTGCACAGGTGGCCGAGGTCGCGACCGACGAATTGCAGGTCTGGGTCGACCAGGACCTCTGCACGGGCGACGGGCTGTGCGTGCAGTACGCGCCGGAGGTTTTCGAGTTCGACATCGACGGCCTGGCCTACGTCAAGGGCGTCGACGGTGAGCTGCGGATGGCACCGGGCAGCCGGGTCGACGTCCCCGCGCACCTGCGACTCGAGGTGATCGACTCCGCGAAGGAGTGCCCGGGCGACTGCATCCACGTGGTGCGCGGCGACGGCGTCGAGGTCGCCGGCCCGGACGCCGAGGAAGACTGACCCACCGGCCGGGCCGCGACGGCCCGGCCGGGCCCAGTTCGGGGTACGCCTCAGAGCATCGGACGGCCGACCACCGAGGCGACCAACCGCGCGAACTCCTCCAACCGGGCGATCTGCCCGGCCCCGCCGTCGTCGAGGGTCTTGCCGAAGCGCAGCGCGTCGTGCCGGGGCGTGCCGGCCATCTCCTCGGTCGGCGGCGCCTCGTCCAACGAGGTGAGCAGCAGGTAGACGTCGATGCTGTCGACCCGGATCTCGCCGCTCTCGGCACGGTTGAGCCGCCGCCGGCAGCCCACCTCGGTGACTGTGGAGACCGGCACCACCCGCAGCGACGAGGTCATCGAGCCCGGCGGGCCCTCCTCCGGCGGTACGTCCTCGCCGTGCCAGAGGATCAGCCGGCTGCCGTCGCAGACCACCACCTCCTGCCACACCCCGTTGACCTCGTTGACGAAGCGCTCCAGGGTGAAGCCGAGCACCGACGCGCCGCGCAGCACGCCGCCGAGCGCCTCCAGGGCGACGTCCGGGTCGCGCAGGTAGGCCCGCGCCGCCGACTCCAGATCCTGGTAGGGCGACCAGTCGGGAAAGACCGCGGGGAGGTCTCCACCGCCGTAGCCCGGTCGGCTCATGCCAGCGTCTCCCAGTGCTCGGCGCTGCCGACACCCAGCTCGATGGTCACGGCCTGTCCATCTCCCCCGCACCGTTGGGTTGCGCGTCCGCGGCCTGCGCGGCGGCGGCCTGTCGGGCCGCCTCCGCCGCGCGCAGGTCCTGGCGGCGCTGCGCGTACGCCTCGGTGCCCTTGCTGGGTTTGCGTCGGCGCGGCGGCGCGGTGACCCCCGGGGCCAGCTTGCGCGCGGACACCAGGAAGGCGGTGTGCGCGATCATCCGGTGGTCCGGACGGACGGCGAGGCCCTCGGCGTGCCAGTCGCGCACCAGGGACTCCCAGGCCCGCGGCTCGGTCCAGCCGCCGCGCTCGCGCAGTGCCTCCACCAGTTCGGAGAGCTGCGGTGTGGTGGCGACGTAGCCGATGAACACCCCGCCGGGCACGAGTGCCCGCTCGACCATGTCGAGGGTCTCCCAGGGGGTCAACATGTCCAGGATGATCCGGTCGAAGCCCGTCTCGCGGCACTGCGCGACGTCGCCGACGTGCAGGTTCCACGAGGGGTGCGGCCCGTTGAAGAACGCCTCGACATTGCGCTTGGCGATCTGGGCGAAGTCGTCACGCAGCTCGAACGAGTGCAGCTCACCCTCGGTGCCGACGGCGCGCAGCAGGGAGCAGCTCAGCGCGCCGGAGCCCGCGCCGGCCTCGAGGACCTTCGCGCCGGGGAAGATGTCGCCCATCGCCACGATCTGCGCCGAGTCCTTGGGGTAGATCACCTGGGCGCCGCGCGGCATGGACAGCACGTAGTCCGACAGGAGCGGCCGCAGGGCCAGGAACGCGGTGCCGCCGCCGGAGGTGGTCACCACGCTGCCGTCGGGGAGCCCGATCAGCGCGTCGTGCGCCAGGATGCCGCGGTGGGTGTGGAACTCCTTGCCGGGCTCCAGCGTCACTGTGTGCATCCGCCCCTTGGGGTCGGTCAGCTGGACCCGGTCGCCGGGCCGGAACGGCCCGCGGTGCACGGGTGTCAGCGCCGGGTTGGCGGGGTCGGCGGCGACGGTGGAGGGAGTTGCGGTCACGGTGTCATCTTCCGGTTGGGTTCGAGGAGCTGTGCCAGGTCCGCGATGTGCAGAATGCCGACGACATCTTCGCCTGACGTCACCACGTACTGTGCGCCCGGGTGGGTCTGTACGGCCTCCATCACCCGCTCGCCGTCCCACCCGACCGACAACGTGGGAAGGGTGCCCAGCGACCGGGCGACGGCGTCCACCGCCAGCCACGGTCGGCGCTCGACCGGCACGGCTTCGGCGGCGGCCGGGTCGACCAGCGCCACCGGTCGGCCGGTGGAGTCGGTGACCAGCAGCGCGGCGGCGGGCTGCCCGCTCTCGTCGCGTCGGCGCTGGGCCTCGGCCAGTGGCGTACCGGTGGCCGCCGGCCAGACCGGACGGGCCAGCCGGGCGAGGTCGATCAGCGGGAACCGGCGGCTGACCCGGGCGGCCCGGATCGACTGCCCGGCGCCACGCCAGAGGGTGACGGCGACCAGCAGCATCAGCGGCAGCGCCAGCGGCGCCAGCCGCCGCTCGACGGTGAGCAGCAGGACCAGGGCCGCGGTGCCGACGGCGACGACCCGGCCGGCCCACCCGGCGACCTCGGTGCCGAGGTGCCGGTCGCGGGTGAGACCCCACACGGCGGCGCGCAGCGCCCGGCCGCCGTCGAGTGGCAGCCCGGGCAGGCTGTTGAACACCGCCACGATGACGTTGCTGACCGCGAGCTGGAAGGCGAGCTGGTGCGCCACGGTCCCCTCGGGCAGGGCGAGCGTGGCGGCGACCGCCAGGACGCCGAGCACCGCGGAGACCGCAGGGCCGGCCAGCGAGACCAGCAGGTCGACGCGGGGCGACGGGGCGTCCCGGTCCATCTCGGTGTAACCGCCGAGCAGCTCAAGGGTGATCCCGCGCACACCGATGCCGTACCGCCGGGCGGTGAGGGCGTGGCCCAGCTCGTGCAGCAGCACCGAGCCGAGCAGCGACACGACGAACCCGAAGCCGATCAGGTAGCCGCTGAGCTGCGGCAGGTCCAGTTGTCGACGGGCGAACTCGCCGTAGAGCACCGCGATGAGCACCGCGAGCAGGACCATGGAGCCGTTGAGGTGCAGCGGCACCCCGAACACCTTGCCGACGTTCAGGCCGAGGCGTCGGTCCGGTCGGCGTGGCGGCCTGGTTGTCTGCTCCATCGCCACGATGCTACGGACCGTCGCTGGGTGGGGCGGGCGGCGGTCGGTGTCACACCGGTGCCCTAACCTTTGCCGACATGACGGCGGAATCGGTCACCACCTCCCAGCCCTCCCCCGCGGCGCAGGCGCCGCCGACGGTGCGGGCCTCGCTGTCCCCGTCGCGGGCGGCGGATTTCAAGACCTGCCCGCTGCTCTACCGGTTCCGCAGCATCGACCGGCTGCCCGAGCGCACCACCATCGAGCAGGCCCGGGGCACGTTGGTGCACGCGGTGCTGGAGCGCCTGTTCGACCTGCCGGCCACCGGCCGCACGCCGGAGGCGGCCGGTGACCTGGTGGCCCCCCAGTGGGACCGGCTGGTCACCGAGCAGCCGGAGCTGGCCGGGATCTTCGACGGCGCGGAGCCGGCCGGCCCGGTGGAGTTCCTCCGCTCCGCCGCCGGGTTGTTGCAGGGTTACTTCGCGGTGGAGGATCCGACCCGGCTGGAGCCGGCCGAACGCGAGAGCCTGATCTCCGCGGTCGTCGACGAGGAGTTGCTGATTCGCGGCTACCTCGACCGGCTCGACGTCGCGCCCGACGGCGCGCTGCGCGTGGTCGACTACAAGACCGGGGGCGCCCCGCGGGAGGCGTTCGAGGCGCGGGCGCTGTTCCAGCTGAAGTTCTACGCCCTGGTGCTGTGGCGCACCCGAGGGGTGGTGCCCCGGGTGCTGCGGCTGCTCTACCTGCGCGACGCCGAGGTGTTGGATTACACCCCGGACGCCGACGAGCTGGTCCGCTTCGAGCGCACAGTGGTGGCGCTGTGGCGGGCCATCGAGCAGGCCACCGCCCGGCAGGATTTCCGGCCCCGGCCGAGCCGGCTCTGCGACTGGTGCAGCCACCAGGCGCTCTGTCCCAGCTTCGGCGGCACCCCGCCGCCGTTCCCGGTCGCCGCGGCGAGCGCCGACCCGCTGCGTGACTCCCGGTCCACTCCGGTGGCGCCGGGCGCTGACGAGTGACGGCCTCCTGAGCGACGCGTACGGCGCGGCTGTTCGGACCGCCTGCCGCACTCCGTCGCCGCCGACCCGACCGCAACGGTGCCGCCGCGGTCGGGACAGGTCGACCGGCCGGCCTCTACGGTGATCCGCGACGTACCGGCTCCGGTACGCGAGGATGACCGGTGCGCGCCACGACGTCGGCGGGACGGGAGACGAGATGACCGATCAGGCGCCCTCGGCGCGGCCGGTGCGGATCCTGCTCGCCGACGACCAGCCGCTGCTGCGGACCGGGTTCCGGATGGTGCTGGGCGCCGAGAGCGACCTGGACGTGGTGGCGGAGGCCGGTGACGGCGTGGAGGCGGTGGAGTTGTCCCGCCGGCTGCTGCCCGACGTCGTACTGATGGACATCCGGATGCCCCGGATGGACGGGGTGGCGGCGACCCGGGCCATCGTCGACGCCCGACTGCCGGTACGGGTGCTGGTGCTCACCACCTTCGACCTGGACGAGTACGTGGTGGGCGCGTTGCGGGCCGGCGCCAGCGGATTTCTGGCCAAGGACGTGCCGGCCGAGGATCTGATCGCGGCCATCCGCACTGTCGCCGGCGGGGACGCGGTGGTGACACCTCGGATCCTGCGGCGACTGCTGGACCGCTTCGCCGAACTGCTGCCCGACCCGGCGGCGACGCCGTCGGCGACGCTCAACGCGCTCACCGACCGAGAGCGCGAGGTGCTCGTGCAGGTCGCCCGAGGGCTGTCCAACGCCGAGATCGCGACGGTCCTGTCAGTGAGCGAAACCACCATCAAGACGCACGTCGGGCATGTGCTGACCAAGCTGCGGCTACGCGACCGGGTGCAGGCGGTGGTGCTGGCGTACGAGTCGGGCCTGGTCCGCCCCCGGGCGTAGTTCCGCCGGCCCGGGTACCTCACCCGGCGTACTCGAAGATCCCTCCTTGGGGGGACGGCTGCCGTTGCCGTCG
This sequence comes from Micromonospora alfalfae, assembly GCF_022230925.1. GTDB lineage: Bacteria > Actinomycetota > Actinomycetes > Mycobacteriales > Micromonosporaceae > Micromonospora > Micromonospora alfalfae. Next base: position 141,027 of record NZ_JAKKFH010000061.1, read on the forward strand.
TCACCTACCGTGACCGGAGATGGCGTAGTTCGGTTGACCCTCCTGTGGCGTCAGGTGCAAGTGTCGGTGCTGCCGCCCGCCGCCGGGGTGAAAAACGGTCGACCGGCCGTCGACTCAGGGGCAACCCTGATCCGACATGGGGGTGCACCCGCAGCGGGAAATCCGCGCCAGGTCCCCCCAGGGTCGGACGGGGCGGGCGTATGCAGCACCGATGATTGAACAGTCGCGCCGGACCATCGGGGGGCGGCGTGCATTTTCGGACAGACGGAAGAGGTAGATGACGTGACCGCGACGGTAGGCCAGCAGGCGCAGGCCGCGGCCCGGGCGAACGACGTGTGGAAGGTGTACGGCAGCGGCGAGGCTCAGGTCATCGCGCTGCGGGGGGTCAGCGCGGAGTTCGAACGTGGCCGCTTCACCGCGATCATGGGCCCGTCGGGTTCCGGTAAGTCCACGCTGATGCACTGCCTGGCCGGTCTGGACTCGGTGACCCGGGGGACGGTGTCGATCGGTGAGACGACGGTCACTGGGCTGGGCGACGCGGGGCTGACGAAGCTGCGCCGCGACAAGGTGGGCTTCATCTTCCAGCAGTTCAACCTGCTGCCGACGCTGACCGCCAAGGAGAACATCCTGCTGCCGCTGTCGATCGCCGGGCGCAAGCCGGACCCGGCCTGGTACGACACGGTGATCGAGACGGTGGGTCTGAAGGACCGGCTGGACCACCGGCCGGCGCAGCTCTCCGGTGGGCAGCAGCAGCGGGTGGCGTGCGCCCGGGCGCTGGTCTCCCGCCCTGAGGTGATCTTCGCGGACGAGCCGACCGGCAACCTGGACTCGCGCTCCGGCGCGGAGGTGCTCAACTTCCTGCGTAACTCGGTTCGGGAGCACGGCCAGACCATCGTGATGGTCACCCACGACCCGACGGCCGCGGCGTACGCCGACCGGGTGGTCTTCCTCGCCGACGGCGAGATCGTCTCGGAGCTGATCGAGCCGACCGCCGAGACGGTGCTGGACACCATGAAGAAGCTGGACACTCCGGCCGAGGTGGGCAACTGATGTTCCGCGCGACGCTGAAGAGTCTGCTGGCCCGTAAGGTCCGGCTGATCCTGTCCGGCCTGGCGGTGGTGCTCGGGGTGATGTTCGTCTCCGGCGCGTTCGTGCTCACCGACACGCTGGGTCGATCCTTCGACTCGGTCTTCGCCGACGGTTTCTCCGAGATCGACGTGAACGTCGCGGCGAAGCCGAAGGTGCAGGTCAACGAGATGGAGGGCGAGCAGACCGTCGCCCCGCTGCCGGCCGCCCTGGTGGACCGGGTGAAGCAGGTGCCGGGGGCGGCCTCGGCGACCGGTGTGGTCAACGCCGACGGCGCCCGGGTGATCGGCAGTAACGGCAAGGTCGTCACCTCGTTCGGTCCGCCGCAGTTGGGCGAGAACTGGACCGGCGAGAGCGAGCTGCTGAAGCTGCGTGAGGGGCGCGCGCCGCAGGCCGAGGACGAGATCGTCATCAACAAGGCGTTGGCCACTGCCGCGAAGGTGCAGGTCGGCCAGAAGGTCGGCGTGCTGACCGCGTTCGAGTCGAAGAAGCGGGATTTCACACTGGTCGGCGTCTTCGGTTACAGCGGTGATCGGGACTCGATCGGCGGGGTCAACGAGGTCTTCTTCACCACGCCGGTGGCGCAGCGGCTGATGCTGGGCGAGCCGGACGTGTTCAGCAGCATCACCGTGCAGGCCGCCGGCGGGGTCTCGGACGAGAAGCTGCGCGACGACGTGGCCCGCACCCTGGGCGCTGACTTCGAGGTGAAGACCGGCGAGCAGGTGGCCGCGGACGCCTCGGCCAGCCTGAAGGAGGGCCTGTCCTTCTTCAACAAGATCCTGCTCGGCTTCGCCGCTGTGGCGCTGCTGGTGGGCACCTTCCTGATCCTCAACACCTTCTCGATCATCGTGGCGCAGCGGACCCGGGAGTTGGCGCTGATGCGCGCCATCGGGGCCAGCGGCCGGCAGATCATCGGTTCCGTGGTGCTGGAGGCCATCGCGGTGGGGTTGATCGCGTCGGTGCTCGGCCTCGCCGCCGGCATCGGGGTGGGCGCGCTGCTGGCGTTCCTGTTCGGCAAGCTCGCCGGTGGGCTCACCCTGGCCGGGATCGGCGTGCCGGCGGCGGCGGTGATCGGTTCGTTCGCCGTCGGTCTGGTGATCACCGTGGTGGCGGCGCTGCTGCCGGCGCTGCGGGCGTCCCGCATCCCGCCGATCGCTGCCATGCAGGACGTGGCCACCCCGGACCGACCGCTGACCAAGATCACCGTGGCCGGCTCGTTGGTCACCGGTGTCGGCGCGGTGCTGCTGTTCCTCGGGCTCAGTGGCAACGCCGGCGGTCAGACCCTGTCGACCATCCTCGGTGGGGTGCTGTTCGCCTTCATCGGGGTGGCGTTGCTGACTCCGCTGATCAGCCGGCCGGTGGTGAGCCTGCTCGGCGCGATCTTCTCCTGGTCGGTGCCGGGCCAGCTGGGCCGGCTCAACTCGGGGCGCAATCCCCGTCGTACGGCCATCACGGCCGCCGCGCTGATGGTCGGCATCGCGCTGGTCACCGGCGTCACGGTCATCCTCGACTCGGCCAAGGGCAGCATCAGCGCGCTCGCCCAGGACACCATCAAGGCCGAGCTGGTGATCGCCGGCCAGCAGGGCGGCCCGCGTCCGCCGACGTTCGACCCGGGCGTACTGGACCAGGCCAAGGCCCTGCCCGGTGTGCGGTTGGTCGACGGCGAGTACGGCGACATGGGGCGGATCGACGGCGAGGGCACCTGGGTCGCGGCGAGCAGCGACATCGCGTCGCTGCGGCAGATCTTCGGCGCGAAGCCGACCGCCGGTGACATCGACCGGCTCGGGCCGACCCAGATGCTCGCCAGCTCGGACACTGCCACGTCCCGTGGCTGGTCGGTGGGTTCCACCGTCAACGTGCAACTGACCCGGGGCGAGGCACGCACCTACACGATCAGCGGCATCTACGAGTCGTCGCAGCTGACCAACCCGGTGACGCTGCCGGTGACCGCGGCGAAGGACTTCGCCATCCCGCAGCCCATCCAGGGCTTCATCCAGCTGGACCCGGGCACCCGGGTGTCCGACGTCCAGCCGCAGGTGGAGGCGTTGCTCGCGGACAGCCCCGAGGTGTCGGTGGCCGACCGGGACGCGTTCATCAAGCAGCAGACCAGCTCGCTCGACGGGCTGCTCACGATGATCCAGATCCTGCTCGCGCTGGCCATCGTGATCGCCGTGCTGGGCATCATCAACACCCTGGCCCTGTCGGTGCTGGAGCGGACCCGCGAGTTGGGCCTGCTGCGGGCGATCGGCCTGCGCCGGTCCCAGACCATGGGCATGATCACCGTGGAGGCGGTGGTGATCTCGGTGTTCGGCGCGCTGCTCGGCGTGGTGGTGGGCACCGGCCTCGGCGCCGCTGTGGTGGAGGCCCTCAAGGACGAGGGCATCACCGACCTGATCCTGCCCTGGGGGCAGATGGGTGTCTTCCTCGGCCTCGCCGCCATCATCGGCGTGGTGGCCGCGGTGCTCCCGGCCGTGCGGGCGGCCCGGATCAACGTCCTGGGCGCCATCGCCCACGACTGATCGGCACTGCCGAGGCCCCCGGTCGCCATCCGCGACCGGGGGCCTCGGCCGTCCGGACTTCGCCGTGCGCGGCGGGCCCGCGGTGGGCCGGTCAGCCGGTCGCCGCGGCCCGATCGGTCAGCAGCTCCGCGAGCAGCGCCAGGTCGACACCGGTCAGGCTCTGCACCTGGTGTACGCCGACAGTGCTCGGCAACGCCACCTCCGCCGGTACGGCCAGGACCGCCGCGCCCGAGGCGAGCGCGCTGGCCACCCCGGTCGGTGAGTCCTCGATCGCCACACAACGCTCGATCGGCACACCCAGCAGCCGGGCCGCGGTCAGGTACGGCTCGGGGTGCGGCTTGGCCGCCACCACCTCGTCGCCGGCGACCACAGTGTCGAAGTTGTCCCGACCGAGGGTGTCCAGGGCGATCTCGACCAGCGCCCGGGGGCTGGAGGTGACCAGCGCGGTGGGGATTCCCGCCGCGCGGACCGCGCGCAACAGCTCGAACGCCCCCGGCTGCCAGGGCAGGCCGGTGCGGAACAACTCCAGGATCCGGGCGTTGATCCACGCCGCGCTGATCTCCGGATCCCGTTCGGGCTGCCCCAGGTCGTCGTGCAGGATGCGCATCGACTCGGCCATGGCGGTGCCGATGATCGACTGGCGGGCGTCGACGGAGAGTTCCCCGCCGTACTCCTTCGCGAGTTCCTGCAACGCGACGTCCCACAGCTTCTCGCTGTCGACCAACGTGCCGTCCATGTCGAAGAGCACAGCGGCGGGGTGATGGCTGCTCAGCGGAACCTCCAGGGTCGTGACCGACACCGGCGATCCTGCCAGCAGCCGCCGGGGCTGGTGGCGGCAACGGGCGCCAGGGTGATCCGGGCAACCCGTTCAGCCCAGGTCGCACTCCTTCAGGGAACCCTCGTAACCCCGGAAGAACATGTCGGTGCGCTGCTCGGCGGTGCCGTGCGCCCCTTCCGCGAACCACGGCTGGTCCGGGTCGTCACCGACCGCCGCCACCCCCTCCCGGAACTCGTCCAAGTCGCCCTCGGCGAGGGTCAGGGCCTCCGAGCGCACCGAGTCGCCGAGGTACGCCCCGGCCATGCAGTCGGCCTGCAACTCCTGCTGGATGGTGAAGCTGTAGTTGATGCCGAGCCGCACCTGGATGGCGTGCGCGTACTCGTGCCCGAGCAGGTAGAACACGAACGCGTCGCCGACCTGGCGGAACGCCGCCACCGACCAGGCGACGTCGTACGCGATGAAGTCGCCCCGCGAGCAGTAGACGGCGTTGTTGCGGGGCAACGCCTGACCGCCACAGGACACCTCGCCGTCGCGCTGGTACGGGATGATCCGCCGGATCGGCTGGAATCGCTGCCCGGACTCCTTGAACTGGGCCGCCCAGTACCGCTCGGCGACCGCCTGCGCGTCGGCGACGTCCTGCTCGAACTCGGCGACGCTCGTGGTGCTGTCGGCCCTGGTGGTGCTCGGCCCCGGTGAGGCTGCCGACGGGTTCGCCCCGGGGCGCTCGGCCTCCGGCTCGGCCAGCCCACCGCCGGCGCAGGCGAGGGAGACCAGTGCGGCGATCAGCAGCCCCGCCAACGGGCCCCGCGCGTCACGTCCGAACCGTGCCCCCACTGTGCCTCCCCAGACATCGGTACTCAGGCTGGTAGTACCCCGACGATAGGACCGCAACGCCCGTCACCGGTTTCACGCACGGCACGGCCGGACGGTTCACGTGCCCCGGGCCTGGGCGGGCAGTCGCAGCCGACGTCAACCGCCCGACTCGCGGCCGCGCTGCCACGTGTCACCCTGGTCACCGTGCCGCTCTGCCTCGTACCTGTGCTGGCGAGCACGAGCGTCCCGCCCAGCCCGAGAGTCGTCGCCCCCCACCTCACCGACCCGCCCCCGCCGTACCACGACGCCAAACGCCACCCCCGCCACGACGACGAAAACCCCCACCACCACCCACACCACAGTCATCCCGCCAACCTAGGCCCCACCCACCACAGCGCCCCTCGGTGATCATGGACTTGGCGTCACCCCGCTCGGCGTGTCGCGACGCCGACTTCACGATCACCGGTTCGGGTGGGAGGCAGATCCGAGGTGGGTGGGATGTCCGGGTGGTGGGTTGAGGTTCGACGTTTCCGGTGAGGGCGCCGGGGTGGTGTCCTCACCGGAGGAGGAGAGAAGAACCGTGAAGTACATGATTTTGCTCTACGGGTCGCAGCAGGACTACGACGTGCTGTCCGGGCGGGCTTCCGACCGGCCGGCGATGTCGGCCGAGCAGATCGCGGCGATGCACAAGCACATGGAGACCTTCCACCAGGCGCTGGCCGAGTCCGGGGAGTTGGTTGACGCCCGGGGCCTGAGCGAGCCGGTGCACGCCCGCCGGGTGCAGGTGCGCGAGGGGGCACCAGTGGTCACCGACGGCCCGTACCCGGAGACGCAGGAGGTCCTCGCTGGTTACACCATCGTGGAGTGCGCCAGCTTCGACCGGGCCACCGAGATCGCCGCCGGCCTGGTCGACCCGGACGCCCCCGGTGGGTACGTGGACGTCCGGCCGGTGCTCGACGGTGTCGAGGACCTGGCCGGCTGACCCGGTGCCGGAGACTCCCGCCGAGGACCTGCTGCGCGAACTGGCGCCGCAGGTCCTCGGCGCGCTGGTCCGCCGCTACGGGCATTTCGACACGGCCGAGGACGCGGTGCAGGAGGCGCTGATCGCCGCCGCGGACGGGTGGCCGCGCGACGGCGTACCGGAGAATCCACGCGGCTGGCTGATCACCGTGGCGTCCCGTCGGCTGACCGACCTGCTGCGTCGCGAGCAGGCCCGGATGCGGCGGGAGGACACGGTGGCCCGGTGGGTGCTCCCGGAGCAGTGGCGCGCCCCCGCCGCGGACCGTCCGCCGGCGGACGCCGACGACACGCTCATCCTGTTGTTCCTGTGCTGTCACCCGGCGCTGTCGGCGGCGTCGCAGATCGCGCTCACCCTGCGGGCGGTGGGCGGGCTGAGCACCGCCGAGGTGGCGCGCGCGTTCCTGGTGCCGGAGGCGACGATGACCCGGCGGATCAGTCGGGGCAAGCAGCGGATCCGTGACAGTGGGTTGCGGTTCGCGCCGCCCACCGGCACGGAGCGCGCCGACCGGCTCGCCGCCGTGCTGCACGTGCTCTACCTGATCTTCACGGAGGGGTACGCCCGCACCGCCGGGCCCGGGTTGCTGCGCGCCGACCTGACCGCCGAGGCGATCCGGCTGACCCGACTGGTGCGCCGGCTGGCGCCCGAGGACCCCGAGGTCACCGGGTTGCTCGCGTTGATGCTGCTCACCGACGCCCGCGCCCCGGCGCGGATCGGCCCGCACGGTGAGCTGGTGCCGATGGCCGAGCAGGACCGCTCCCGGTGGCGGACCGACCAGATCGCCGAGGGGGTCGAGCTGATCACCGGGGCGCTACCGCGCGGGGCGGTCGGGGCGTACCAGCTCCAGGCGGCCATCGCGGCCGTGCACGACGAGGCGCCCAGCGCGGCGGCCACCGACTGGGCGCAGATCACCGCGCTGTACGAGGTGCTCCTCGGGATGTCCGACAACCCGGTGGTGGCGCTCAACCACGCGGTGGCGGTGGCCATGAGCCGGGGCGCGCCGGCCGGGTTGGCGTTGCTCGCCGACCTGGCCGAGGACCCCCGTCTCGCCGACGACCCTCGACTGCCGGCCGCCCGCGCCCACCTGTGGGAGCTGGAGGGCGAGCGGGTCGCGGCGCGGGAGGCGTACCGGATGGCGTCGGCGCGCTCGACGAACCTGGCGCAGCAGCGCTACCTGAACGCCCGCGCGGAGCGCCTCGCGGGCGACCCGCCGCCCACCGGCTGAGCCGACGGGCCGCGCGGGCCACGCGACGGGCCGACGGGCCGTGCGGGTCACGGGCCGACGAGCCGGCGGACCGCGCGGGTCACGGGCTGGCGGCCAGGAAGACGAAGGCGGCCATCAGCACCAGGTGTACGCCGCCCTGCAACACGTTGGCCCGGCCGGGCACCACTGTGAGGACGGCGGTGACGGCGGTGAGCGCGAGCAGGGCGAGCTGGGTGCCGCCCAGGCCGAGCAGCAGCGGGCCGTCCAGCCAGATCGAGGCGATCGCGATGGCCGGGATGGTCAGGCCGATGCTGGCCATCGCCGAGCCGAGCGCGAGGTTCAGGCTGGTCTGCACGCGGTCGCGGCGGGCGGCGCGGGCGGCGGCCAGGGTCTCCGGCAGCAGCACGAGCAGGGCGATGATCACGCCGACGAAGGCGTGCGGCAGGTTCGCCGCCGCAACGCCGGCCTCGATGGTCGGCGAGACGGTCTTGGCGTCGCCGACCACCGCGACCAGCGCCACCAGCAGCAGCCCCAGGCTGACCATCGCCGCACGGGTCGTGGGCGGCTTGGCGTGCTCCTCCGTCTCGATGACCTGGCCCCGGCTGTCGACCGGCAGGAAGTAGTCGCGGTGCCGGCCGGTCTGCACGAGCACGAACAGCCCGTAGAGCGCCAGCGAGGCGACGGCGGCGAAGGCGAGTTGGGCCGGGCTGAACTCCGGGCCGGGCCGGGCCGTGGTGAAGGTCGGGATGACCAGACTCAGGGTGGCCAGGGTGATCACGGTGGCCAGGGCTCCGCCGGTGCCCTCCGGGTTGAACACCGCCACGCGGCGGCGCAGCGCCCCGAGCAGCAGGGACAGGCCCAGTATTCCGTTGCAGGTGATCATGACGGCGGCGAAGACGGTGTCGCGGGCGAGCGACTGGGTCTTCTCCGGCCCGCTGATCATGAGCGTGACGATCAGGGCCACCTCGATCACTGTGACCGCGACGGCGAGCACGAGGGACCCGTACGGCTCCCCCACCCGGTGGGCGACCACCTCAGCGTGGTGCACCGCCGCGAGCACCGCGCCGCCCAGCAGCACCGCGACAACCACGATGACGGGCCCAGGCAGGCTCCGCCCCCAGGTGACCATCAATATCAGGACGGCGAGCACAGGTACGACGAACGTCCAGTCGGTCAGGCGGGAGCGAAGGAGGGCGGCCATGGCGTAAAGAGTGCCAGGTCAAGTGATCATGTGCCCACCATCGACGCGGCGACATGCGGCCGTCCGTGGCCTTCACCACGCCAACCCGTAACCCACAGGTTACGCTTTCCAGGTGAACGAGGTGGCCACCGCGATCGCGGACCCGGTACGACGGCACATCCTGACCCTGCTGCGCGACGAGTCGCTGTCCGCTGGTGACATCGCCCAGCGATTCGTGATCAGCCGACCCGCGATCAGCCGCCACCTGCGGCTACTACGCGAGAGCGGTCTGGTGCACGACGAGATGGTCGGCCGACAGCGGATCTACCGACTCGATCCGCGCCCGCTCGCCCCGCTGGTCGACTGGCTCGCCGCGCTCGCGGCCAGCGACCGGTGGGGCCGGCACCTCGACGCGTTGGAGACCGAGGTCTATCGCACCCGCCGAGAGCGCCGCAGCCGCGGCCCGGCGGAGCACCGAAGGGAGCAAACGGCATGACCCGCACGCCCGCCGGACGCCTGTTCCAGACCGACACCGGCCACGATCTCGTCCTCACCCGAACCTTTCGCGCCCCGGCGGCCGACGTCTGGGCCAGCCTGACCGAGCCGGAGCGTACGGCCCGCTGGTTCGGCCCGTGGGAGGGCGACGCCGGGCCCGGACGGACCATCCGGGTCCAGATGGCGTACGAGGAGCAGCAACCCTGGTGCGAGGTGCGCATCGACGCGTGCGAACCGCAGCAGCACCTCGCCGTGTCGATGGTCGACGACTACGGCAGCTGGCTGTTGGAGCTGTCGCTGACCGAGACCGACGGCACCACCGAGCTGCGGTTCGTGCAGCACCTGAGCAGCGTGGAGGGCATCGCCGAGGTGGGTGCCGGTTGGGAGTACTACCTGGACCTGCTGGTCGCCTCCCGGGACGGCTCGCCCCGCCCGGAGTTCGACGACTACCACCCGGCGATGCAGCCCTACTACCAGGGGCTGGTCGCTACGGCCGGCTAGGGGTCGAGGGCCTGCCGCAGCTTGGCGAACTCGGCGGTCAACGCCGGCAGCGGGAAGTGCGCGTTCAGGCCGCTGGGGTTCGGCAGCACCCAGACCTGGGCCGGGCCCAGCCGGTCCGGTCGCGGGCCCAGCCCGGCCTTCGGTCGGGCGAAGGCGATCCGGTACGCGGTCACCCCGAGGATCGCCACCCAGCTCGGCCGGTAGCGCTCGGCCTTCACCGCCAACCCGGTCACCCCGGCGACCAGCTCCTCCGGGGTCAGCTCGGCGGCGCGGGCGGTGGCCCTGTTGCTCAGGCTGGTGATACCCAGGCCCTGCCGCAACAGCTCGTCGCGTTCCCACGAGTGCAGTTGGCGGTCGGTGAAGCCGGCCCCGTGCAGGGCCGGCCAGAATCGGCTGCCCCGGCGGGCGAACGGCTCCCCCACCGCTGCCGAGTACAGGCCCGGGTTGTAGCCGCAGAACAGCACGCGCAGCCCGGGACCGATGATGTCCGGCAGACCCCGACCGGCCGCCGCCGCCACCTCCTGCGGGGTCGGCCGCCGCGCTGGCCCCACACGCTCCGCGTCCATCTCAGCGATCCTGCCGTACGCCCCGGTGCCAGACCCGGCACACGGCTTGACACTCTCAACGGATGCAGTCAACCGACCACCTCGCCGCCAGCCGTCACGCGCGGATGCGCTGGAACACTCCGCTCTCGCCGGAGCACGCCGCGTTGCTGCTGCAACGGCTCGACGTTCGCCCCGGCGCACGGGTGCTCGACCTCGGCTGTGGTTGGGGTGAGCTGCTGCTGCGGGCGGTCGCCGCCGGCGGTGTCTCCGGCCCGGTCGCGACGCGCGGCGTCGGCGTCGACACCGACGAGGCCGCGCTCGCCCGAGGGCGGCGGCTGGCCGCGGGGCGGTCGCTGAACCGGCACGTCGCCTTCGTGATGGGGGAAGCGGCGGCCTGGCAGGAGCCGGCCGACCGGGTCCTCTGCATCGGCTCGGCACATGCCTTCGGCGGCACCGAGGCCGCCCTCGACGCCCTCGCCGCAGTGGTCCGGCCCGGCGGGCGGCTGCTGTTCGGCGACGCGTACTGGGAACGGTCCCCCACGGCGGAGATCGCCGAAATCTTCGGTCCGGAGGTCCCGACCCTCTCCGGGCTGGTCGAGACCGCCCGACAGCGGGGCTGGCGCTTGCTGCACCTGAGCACCGCCGACCAGCGGGAGTGGGACGACTTCGAGTCGACCTGGCTCGCCGGCCGGCAGGAGTGGCTGTTGGCGTACCCGGAGGATCCCCGCGCGGCCGAGGTCCGCGCGGAACTCGACGACAGGTTGCGCCAGTACGTCGGCGGTTACCGGGGTGTCCTCGGCCTCGGCTACCTCGTCCTCGGCCGCTGACCGTCCGCGGTTGCGGACCCGGCGCCCTCTAGCGGCTGAAGCCTGGACGTTTGACCCACCGCCCCGACCGGCGTGGGGAAGAGTGGTGGGCGAGAGCTGTCGTCGAGCAACGGGCGGCGGCACGGCGTCATGCGGAGGTTTTCGGATGAGCGACACGTCTTCGGCCAGGCCCGCCCGCAACGTCGTCCTGGTCCATGGCGCGTACGCCGACGGGTCCTCCTGGTCCGACGTCATCCCGCTGCTACAGCGGGCCGGGCTGACGGTCACCGCGGTCCAGAACCCGCTGACCTCCCTGGCCGACGACGTCGCGGCCACCAACCGCGCCCTCGACCGGCAGGACGGGCCGACGGTGCTGGTGGGCCACTCGTGGGCCGGCACGGTCATCAGCGAGGCCGGCAACCACCCGAGGGTCACCGCCCTGGTGTACGTCGCCGCCCGCGCACCGGACGCCGGCGAGGACTACGCCGCGCTCGCCGCCAGGTACCCCACGCCGCCCGCGAACGCCGGCCTCGTGCACCACGACGGGTACGCGCAGCTCAGCGAGAGCGCTTTCCTGGCCGACTTCGCCGGGGGAATCGAGCAGACCCGGGCCCGCGCTCTGTACGCGGTGCAGGGCCCGATCACCAAGAACCTCTTCGAGGGCCGCACGACGACGGCCGCCTGGCGGGACCGGCCCTGCTATTACTCGATCTCCACACAGGACCGCACCACCGCGCCGGAACTGGAGCGTTTCCTGGCCGATCGGATGAACGCGACGACCATCGAGGTCGAATCGTCGCATCTCGCCATGGTCACCCACCCGGAGACGATCGCCGACCTCATTCTGATGGCGACCCGGGGCACCCGGTAGGGCGGCAGCGGCTGGCCGCGGGACGGCCTGCCGACGTGGTGCTCAGGTCAGGGAACACGCGGATCCGCAGTACGGGCAGAACGCGCGCTTGGCATTCGAGGTGACCTCGATGTCGCACAGCGCGCAGTGGCCGTTCTCCCACAGGCCCTGGTCGATCCCGAGGCCCCCGTCGTAGTAGTCGCGGTCCGGCCAGGCGACCAGTTCGACGTTGAGGCCCGGTTCGACCTCGTCCGCGTAGTAGGTGACGCTCGCCAGAGTCAGCGCAGTTCGCATGCCGTACGCCTCGGCTGTGTAGTGCGGCAGGGCCCGGCGCAGGACGTCGACCAGCTCGCGGACCGGCAGCGCCACGAGTTGCTCGGCGAGCCGTTCTCGATCTTCGTCGGTGCTCATCGCACCGACGATACGTCTTACCTCCACCCCGCCGTCGGCCGTGCACGGGCGTAGTCGGACCGGAACACGTGGGCTTGACGGGGCCTAGACATCGGAGGTTTACTGCGTCAACGATGCCAGTCGATGAATTTAGATCGTCCATTGTGGGACGTCTGCATCTTCGGCCGGTGTCACCGCCCAACCCCTGCACCCCCACCACCACCTCAGCCGAGCATCGGCGGCCCGGCTTCCGCACCACCGCCATCGCGGCCTCCGGCCTGCCCGTGCGCACAGCCTGAGGTAGACGCTCAGCAGAGGAGCAAGACCATGCGTTCCCGTCCCCGCCTGTTGGCACTCGTCACCGGCCTGGCCGTCATGCTGGCCAGCCTGGTCGCACTGCCGACCCCCGCCTCGGCGGCACCACTGACCAAGGTCCTGGTGTTCAGCAAGACCGCCGGCTTCCGGCACTCGTCCATCCCCAACGGCATCGCCGCGATCCAGCAGCTCGGCTCGGCAAACGGCTTCACCGTCACCTCGACCGAGGACGCCGCCCAGTTCACCACCTCCAACCTGGCCCAGTACCAGGCGGTGGTCTTCATGTCGACCACCGGCGACGTCCTCAACGCCAGCCAGCAGAGCGCGTTCGAGTCGTACATCGCCGCCGGTGGTGGCTACGTCGGCGTGCACGCCGCTGCCGACACCGAGTACAGCTGGCCGTGGTACGGCTCGCTGGTCGGCGCATGGTTCGACTCGCACCCGGCGATCCAGAACGCCACGGTGCGGATCGAGGACCAGACCAACCCCTCGACCGCCCACCTCGGCACCACCTGGGTCCGCTCCGACGAGTGGTACAACTACCGCACCAACCCCCGGTCCAGCGCGCGGGTGCTGGCCAGCCTCGACGAGTCGTCCTACAGCGGCGGCAACATGAACGGCGACCACCCGATCACCTGGTGCAAGGCCTACGGTGGCGGGCGTGCCTGGTACACGGGCCTCGGGCACACCGAGGCGTCGTACACCGACCCGAACTTCACCCGGATGCTGCTCGGTGGCCTCCAGGTCGCCGCGGGTTCCGTGACGGCCGACTGCTCGCCGCGCACCACGACCCCGCCGCCCACCGTCAGCGGCTCCACCCTGCGGGCCCGCGCCAACAACCAGTACGTCAGCGCGCCCAACTCGACCACCGCGCTGATCGCCAACAAGACCTCGGTGAACACCAGCGAGCGGTTCGACCTGGTCAACCTGGCCAACGGCAACGTGGCGCTGCGGGCCAAGAGCAACTCGCAGTACGTCGCGGCCGAGAACGCCGGGGCCGCCGCGCTGATCGCCAACCGTGCCACCGCTGGCGCCTGGGAGACGTTCCAGCTGGTTCGCAACTCCGACGGCACGGTGAGCCTGCGGGCCACCGTGAACAACCGCTACGTCGCCGCCGACAACGCGGGCGCGTCACCGCTGATCGCCAACCGCACCTCCATCGGTCAGTGGGAGAAGTTCGACCTGGTCACCACCAACTGACCTGATCCCCCCGCTCGCTCTCCACCACCACCTGGTCGTGGCGCGCCCCCGCGCGCCCGTCCCCCGGTCGTCGAGAAAGGACGATCATGCTCTCGTATCCCCGGCGCTGGCCCCGGGCGCTCTTCGCGGCGGTTCTCACCGTCGCAAGCGCGGCCCTCGCTGTGGCTGCACCGTCCACCGCGCAGGCTGCGGTGATTCCCGCCTCCGACTATCAGCAGGTCAAGCTCGCCACCGGTTCGGGCGAGCTGGGTGAGGCCATGTCCCTGGCCGTTCTGCCCAACCGCTCGGTGCTGCACACCGCCCGCAACGGTGTCCTACGGGTTACCGACGTGGCCGGCAACACCAAGGTCTCCGGCACCCTGTCGGTCTACACCCACGACGAGGAGGGGTTGCAGGGCGTCGCCGTCGACCCCAGCTTCGCCACCAACCGGTGGATCTACCTGTACTACTCGCCCACGTTGAGCACCCCGTCCGGGGACGCCCCGACCACCGGTTCGCAGTCTGACTGGGACCGGTGGAAGGGGCACCTGCGGCTGTCGCGGTTCACCCTCAACAGCGACGACACGCTCAACCTGGGCAGCGAGAAGATCGTGCTCCAGGTCGCCAATGACCGTGGGCAGTGCTGCCACGTCGGCGGTGACCTGGACTTCGACGCCGCCGGCAACCTGTACCTGACCACCGGCGACGACACCAACCCGTTCGAGTCGTCCGGCTACGCGCCGCTCGACGAGCGGACCAACCGCAACCCGCAGTTCGACGCCCAGCGCTCGGCGGGCAACACCAACGACCTGCGGGGCAAGCTGCTGCGGATCAAGCCGCAGGCCGACGGGACGTACACGATCCCGTCAGGCAACCTGTTCGCGCCCGGCACGGCCAACACCCGTCCCGAGATCTACGCGATGGGTCTGCGCAACCCGTTCCGGATGAGCGTCGACAAGGGGACCGGCGTCGTCTACCTCGGCGACTACGGCCCGGACGCGGGAAGCACGAACTCCAGCCGGGGCCCCCAGGGTCAGGTCGAGTTCAACCGCATCGCGGCGCCCGGCAACTTCGGCTGGCCGTACTGCACCGGCAGCAACACGAGCACCGAAACATACAATGAATACACCTTCCCGTCCGGGCCGTCGCAGTCCAAGTACAACTGCACGGGCGGGCCGACGAACAACTCGTTCCGCAACACCGGGCTCGGCACGTTGCCCGCGGCGAAGCCGGCCTGGATCAAGTACGCGGGTGACTCCGGTTCGCCGTCGGAGTTCGGCAGCGGCTCGGAGTCGCCGATGGGCGGGCCGGTCTACCGGTACAACGCCTCGCTCAACTCCAGCATCAAGTTCCCGCAGTCGCTGGACGGCCAGTTCTTCGCCGGCGAGTACGGCCGCCGTTGGATCAAGGCCATCAAGGTCAACTCCGACGGCTCGCGCGGGGAGATCTCCAACTTCCCGTGGAGCGGCACGCAGGTCATGGACATGGCCTTCGGCCCGGACGGCGCGCTCTACGTGCTGGACTACGGCACCGGCTCGAACAACCAGGCGCTGTTCCGGATCGAGTACATCGGTGGTGGCAACCGCAACCCGATCGCTGTCGCCTCGGCCAACCCCACGTCGGGGGCCAACCCGCTGACCGTCAACTTCTCCTCGGCCGGCAGTTCCGACCCCGAGGGCGGCGCGCTCAGCTACCTGTGGACCTTCGGCGACGGCACCACGTCGACGGCGGCGAACCCCACCAAGACGTACACCACGAACGGCTCGTACAGCCCCACCCTGAAGGTCACCGACCCGACCGGCCTGTCCGGCACGGCGAGCCTGATCGTCACCGTGGGCAACACCGCACCGACGGTGTCCCTCACCGCGCCCAGCGACGGGCAACTGTTCACCTTCGGTGACACGGTGCCCTACCAGATCTCGGTGAGCGACCCGCAGGACGGCACCATCGACTGCTCCAAGGTGAGCCTGACGTACGCGCTGGGCCACGACAGCCACGCCCACCAGATCACCTCGAAGACCGGGTGCAGTGGCTCGATCACCTTGCCGACCGACGGTGAGCATGACTCGGCCGCCAACATCTACGGGGTGTTCGACGCCGCGTACACCGACAACGGCGGGCTGACCACGCACAGCATCAAGACCCTGCAACCGAAGCACCGCCAGGGTGAGCACTTCGGCGCCCAGTCCGGCGTCCAGGCCACCGACCACACCAGCGCCGAGGGTGGCCGCACGGCCGGGTTCATCGAGAACAACGACTGGATCTCCTACCAGCCGTACAACCTGTCCAACGCCAACCGCATCACGGTACGGGCGTCGTCGGCCGGCGCCGGTGGCACCATCGAGGTCCGGGCCGGGTCGGCCACCGGAAGCCTGCTGGGCACCGTCACGGTGCCGGTGACGGGCAACTGGGAGACCTTCGTCGAGGCGTCCGGCACGATCAGCAACCCACCCACCGCGTCGACGACGTTGTACCTGGTCTTCAAGGGTGGGTCGGGCTACCTGTTCGACGTCGACGCGTTCACCTTCGCGACCGGCACCGGTAGCAGCGCACCGGCGAGCACCCTGCGGGCGCAGGTCAACAGCCAGTACGTGTCGGCGGTCGGCACCACGGCACTGATCGCCAACAAGGCCAGCGTCGGCACGACCGAGCAGTTCGACCGGGTGGACGCCGGCAACGGCAACATCGCCCTGCGGTCGCGCGCCAACGGGCTCTACGTCTCCGCGGAGAACGCGGGCGCGGAGCCGTTGATCGCCAACCGCACGTCCGTGGGTGCGTGGGAGACCTTCCAGCTCATCAACAACTCCGACGGAACGGTCAGTCTGCGCGCCACGATCAACAACCAGATCGTGGCCGCCGAGAACGCCGGGGCGGGATCGCTCATCGCCAACCGCGCCTCGGTTGGCTCCTGGGAGAGGTTCATCCTGACCACGGGCTGACGAACGAGTGGTGGGGCCCGGTCTGGTCGCTGACCAGGCCGGGCCCTACCGTGTGAAGTAGGCGGCGCTCTGCTGGTCCGCCGGGTAGTAGGACTCCACAGCGATCTCCTCGATGGTGATGTCCATCGGCGTGCCGAACGTGGTGATGGTCGAGAACAGCCGCAGCTCGCGCCCACCGATCCGCAGGATCATCGGGATCACCACGTCGGCGTCGACCCGTTGGTCCGGCGGCTCCTCGGGCAGCGGGTTCAGCAGTTCGTCGTAGAGCGCCGCGAGTTCCGCGTCGGGAGCGGCGGCGAGCTGACGCGAGATCCGGCTGCGGAACACCGCCCGCACGTCCGCCAGGTTGACGACCAGGGGTGCGAGCCCGCGCGGGTGCAGACCCAGCCGAACCAGGTTCACCGGTGGGCGCAACAGGTCGGGCGCCGCGTACGCGAAGAACGGGTCGACGGCGCTGTTGGTGAGCACGATGTTCCACCGGCGGTCGAAGACCAGCGCCGGATACGGCTCGTGCGCCTGGAGCACCCTGCGGACCGCGTCGAGGGCGCCCGACAGGGCGGTGTCGTCGAGCGGGCGCTGCGCGTACCGGGGTGCGAAGCCGGCGGCGAGCAACAGCTGGTTGCGGTCACGCAGCGGCACGTGGAGCTGGTCGGCGAGCCGGATGATCATGTCGGCGCTCGGCGTGGACCTGCCGGTCTCGACCAGGCTGACGTGCCGAGCCGAGACATCCGCGGCGATCGCCAGGTCAAGTTGGCTGAGCCCTCGGCGCTTGCGCCACTGCCGCAGGAGTTCCCCGACCGCATACATGATCATGAGCCTACTCATCGTCGCTCCGGGCGCCATGAAGTGCGATGTCATCGACAAGCGCACGAGGCCGGGGAAACACTTGCGGCCATGACCACCGAGAACAAGAGCATCGTCGGACGTGCGTTGGCGGGGCTTGTCGACACCGGAGACGTCGACACGCTCGCCTCGTACCTGAGCGAGGACTTCACCCATCACCGGTCGGATTCGACGACCTCGACCAGGGCGCAGTGGCTCGCCGCGGTTCGCGCCGCAGTGGGCCCGACCGCCGGCATGCGGGTCGACATCCTGCACCTGCTGGCCGACGGTGACCACGTCGTGGTGCACTCACGACGCCGACTCCCCGACGGAGGGCCGGAGATCGTGGTGGTCGACGTGCTGCGGATCGCCGACGGACTCATCGCGCAGGTGTGGGAAGTCATCGAACCGGCAGGCCAGGCGGCCGCCAACGGCGCGTGGTGGAACGCGGGTGTCTAGATCGGGAAGCGACCGTGGCGCCAGTGCCAGTGGCCACCGGCCCGCAGGTGGTCGATGATCGCGCGCTGGAGCGCAGTGCGGCGTGGCAGTTCGTCGAGCGGCGTGGTCAGGGTCCGGAACCCGAACCGCAGCACCTCGATGTCGGCGTCCGGCCCCGCGGACTCGTCGTAGGGCTCCAGCTCGAACCGGCGCTGGAACCGCACGATGTTGGAGTCCTCGGGAAGGTAGTCGCGCAGCTGCGGGTCGAGCAGCCACGAGGCACAGGAGAACGCTGTGTAGCGCTCGTCGGGGAAGTGCCGGGGAAAGAACGCGCGGGCCTCGTCGAGGGACGCCTCGATCGCCTCCGGGGTCAACGGCCCCGACTCGGGTACGTGCAGGCCGATGGCGCCGTCACCGCGCTGGTGTTGCAGCCGACCCAGCTCGTAGACGCTGCCGCGCGAGTGCAGCGTCAGCCAGCTCTGCATGATCGGCCAACCCTCGCCGCGCATCCGTCGGTCGACAGCGAGGTTGCGGCCCAGGTCAGCAAGGGTCACCCAGGTCACGGCATCGGGGACGCCGTGGTCGCCGTGGTAACCGCGCACCACGTCGACCAGGGCCAGGTACGCGTACACGTAGAGGTGCCGCCAGGCGGGCCCTCGCTCTCGCGGCAGCTCCGGGCCGGGCGACAGCCAGTCGTAGCCGGCGAGGTCGGCGCGGACCAGGGCGATCGAACGGTCGAGCAGCCAGCGCAGCTCCGGAGTCCAGTGCGGAGAGTCGGGGTCGGGCCAGCCCGCCATGATTTCGGCGGCGTCGTCCGGCCGCACGGCGAGCCGGTCGAGGATGGCGGGCGCGTCGGCAGCGGCTGGCAACGGAGCTGACGGCCGGTCACCGGCGAGCCGGTGCACGCGGTCGACCTCCTCGACGGGCACTGCGAGCCGGGCGGCGATATCGTCCAGATCCACGCCGACGACCCTACCGGCGAGCGCGCAACTCAGGAGTCCGCCGGCACTCCGGCGTCGAGCTGCCCGATCATCGGCGCGAGGAGGTCGTTGAGCTCGCGGGCCACCACCGCCACTGCCCGGCGCGCCGCTGCGGCGACCTCGTCGTCCGGACCGTCGGGCGTCGGCGGCAGGTCGTCGAGCGGGACCGGCGCCTCCACCTGCAGCAGCGCGCGCAGGTGCGGGCGGCGCGTCCGGTCCTCCTCGGTGGGCGTGGTGAACTGGCCGAACAACCGGGGCCAGTCCTGCCAACCACGGTCGCGCTGCCACTGCTTGGTCCAGGTCAGCTCGGCCGGCCAGCGCGAGGCCACCGTCACCGCGCAGACCAGGCTGCCGTCCCACGGGCTGCGCGCGCAGGTCGCCGAGATGATCCGCCGGTGCCAGCGGACGAAGCCCGGCGACAGCTCGGCGGCCAGCCGCCAGGCGGTCACCGCGAACGCGACGGGCGCGAAGTCACCCCAGGTGTCGCCGAACTCGTCGATCCGACGAAACAACTCGGCCTCGTACCGGCCGCGCCCGTCGGTGCCGTGCTCACGGTCGAACTGCTCGTCCAGCCAGAAGGCGCGCGGTTCCGGCATCCTCAACCCCGTTTCACAGCGATGGTGTTGCGTACCTCGAACCTATGCGAACGTCGGGGTTGCGGACGTCATCCTCGCCCGTTGTCAACCTGCGCTCCGGCAACGTGACGGCAACCCACTCAGCCGACGAGGACGCAGAAGGGATGCCCGGCCAGGTCGGCGTACACGCGCAGCGGCTCGTCCGGGTCGTCGATCCGGTCGTACAACAGCCGGCCGCCGAGGCGCAGCACGCGCTCATGCTGGACCAGCAACTCCTCGACGGACTCCACGGTCAGGTCCAGGTGCAGCTGCTGGGGCACTGTGTTCGTCGGCCAGGTAGCCTCCGGCAAATGCTCCACCTGCTGAAACGCCATCTGGGGTCCACCACCGGGTGACCGCAGCACCAGCCAGTCACTGCCGCGTTCGTCGGCCTGGCCGGCCGCTGGCGGTTCGTCACCGGCCCGGTAGACGAAGCCCAGTAGTTGTCGATAGAACTCCGCCAACGCCCTCGCATCGGTGCAGTCGAGCACCACCGAACACAGCTTGGGCACGCTCTCCTGGTCGACCACGCTCGATCACCTCCGGGTGCCATTCTGGTCGAATCGCGGCGCAGCCGCTTGACAAAGGCCTGCCTCCAGAGTGGACGATGCACCGTGCGCATTCTTGTGGTGGGTGGCAGCGGCCTGATCGGCGCTCACGTCGTGGACGTTCTCCGGGGGCGTGGCCACGTCGCGACCACCGTGGCGCGTACCGCCCAGCCCGGCGTCGACCATCTGCTCGATGTCGGGTCGGCCTCGATCGAGCAACTGCGGCCGTTGCTCGCCGGCCACGACGGCGTCGTCTACGCCACCCGCACCGACGAGCAGCGGCCGCTGCCCAAGCCGATCTATGCCGAGTTCCGCAGTGACAACGTCGACCCGGTGGTACGCCTGTTCACCGCCGCCCGCCTCGAAGGTCTCACCCGGGGCGTCGTGATGGGCTCCTACTACACCTACTTCGACCGGCTCCACCCGCAGTGGCGCCTCGCCGAACGGCACACGTACATCAGGTGCCGCCTGGAGCAGGCCCGCGAAGGGCGGGCAGCAGCCGGCGACGGCCTGCCGGTCGCCGTACTCGAACTGCCCTTCGTCTTCGGTCGGGCCGGCGACCGACTGCCCAACTGGGCCGGTCCGCTGGACCGGTGGGCCCGCTCGCGTACCCCGCTGCTCGCCCCGACCGGCGGCAGCGCCGCCGCCTCCGCCCACAGCGTGGCCGAGGTCGCTGTCGACGCCCTGGAGCAGGCCAGCGGCGCGGACCTCCCGGTCGCCGACGAGAACCTCAGCTGGCACGACATGATCGCCCGCATCGCTGACGCGGTGGGCCGACCCCGCCGGGTCCGTCGCCTGCCGTCCGGCGCCGCGAAGGCCGCCCTGCGACTGGGCGGCGCGCTACAGTCCCTCGGCCGCAAGGAGTCGGGCATCAACCCCACCTACCTCGCCGACCTGCTGCTCGCCGACCTGTTCATCGAACCGACGAGCGGCCGGCCGCTGGACCCGGCGCTGCGCGAAACCTTCCCCGCTGCCTAGCAGCCTGGCCTTCGCTGCGACGGTCGGGCCAGATATGCGCTCTTGGCGTCGGGTGAAAACCCGCAGGCCCGGTAGAAGGCGTGCGTCGCAGGCGTGCGCGAACCCGTCATCAGCATCGCCTTGTAGCAGCCCGCATCCCAGGCGGCCTGGAGTGTGCCGGCCATGATCAGCCGCCCCAGGCCGGTGCCGCGCCGCGACTCCTCGACGACGACGTTCTCGATGACCGCGTACGGCGACGCCGACCGGGTGAGGTTCGGGATCACGTTGAGGTACGTCGTGGCGACGACGACTCCATCCACGTCGAGGACGAAGAGATGCAGCGCCGGCGAGCCCAGGATCTGCTGGAAGGCCGCGACGTCAGATCCGTCGTGCAGCACCGGATCGTCGGGGTTCAGTTGCCGGTAGAGGCCGATGATCTGCTCGAAGTCGTCCGACCGGGCCGCACGGAACATGGCGGAAGCCTAACCAACAGTGGCCGAATCGGGGCCTCGCACTCGGCGCATGACCCCATGTGCGGCGCTAGCCGTAGACACCCTGCTGGTCAGTCGATTCAAGGTTAGTTGCAGATCTGCTGCATGGTCGCCCGGCACATTTGCGGTCACGGCCCCGATGAACAGTACCGACACGGGGGGATCCGGGCGACGCGCGGCCCGGATCAGAGGTTCGTCTCGCTCGCGAGGAGTCGGGCGCTGGATGGCCCGCTGCGGAGCGGTTCGTCACGGGTCGCACTGTTCCGGGGATGTCGACCGAGTGATCCGGGAAGGGGGTGATTGACATGCAGAAGTCGAGCAGCACGCTCAACCGACTCGGCTCGGAGAAGCGGGCCGAACCGATGATCAAGTCCGTGGGTTGCGGCATTTGCTGGGCCAGCGGCTGGGCGCCGTTCGTCGCGGCGTGCTTGGGGCCGCCGCCGTACTCGCAGGCCATGTGACCGATTCCGACCGACCGTCCGGAGCGGGCGTGACGCCCGCTCCGGACGGTCGGGGCCGCACCTCTCCAGACGACGAAATCCGCCGGTCCAGACCAACACGGTGCCGACGCAGCCGCCAAGCCGACGGCCGGCCAATCCTGAGGGAACCCCTTATGACAACCGCGCTTTCCCACGCCTCCGGTGACTCGGTCGCCGGCACCGCTGACCCACCATCGCCTGACTGGGGCATCCACCTGCAACCCGTCGGTGGACTGTTGGTGGACCGCAACAGCCTGAACTACGTACGACTGTCCAGCGAGGCGCTGGAGATCGCCCTTCAACTGGCACGGACGCGCAGTGTGTCCCGCACCGCCCGGATCCGGGCCGGCACCTCCCGCCGTGACCCGGACGAGGTTCAGGCGGAGATGGTCGAGGCACTGAGCGGGTCGTGGTTGACCTCCTCCTGGCTCAACGGGGCGCTCGACCAGCCCCTGCGGGTGTCTGGCTCGACCGACGCGTACCTGCCGCTGCTGGCGTCGCTCCAACTCACCAACCGGTGCAACCTCAGCTGTTCGTTCTGTTACGCGAGCTCCGGAGCCGCCCTGCCCGGCGAGTTGACCGCCGACGACTGGGTCAAGGTGCTGGAGCGGCTGGCCC
Organism: Micromonospora alfalfae; assembly: GCF_022230925.1. GTDB lineage: Bacteria > Actinomycetota > Actinomycetes > Mycobacteriales > Micromonosporaceae > Micromonospora > Micromonospora alfalfae. The sequence continues at coordinate 163,592 of NZ_JAKKFH010000061.1, forward strand.
AGTCCGGCATCGCGGCCGTGACCCTCACTGGTGGTGAGCCGACCATCGCCCGGGACTTTCGCCGCATCCTGGCGACCGCCAGCGCGCTGGTCGACCACGTCGACATCTTCACCAACGGCCTGCACTGGTCCGACGAACTGGTCGCGATGGCGGCCGCCTGCGGCAACATCCGGGCCCAGATCAGCATCGACGGACGCGCCGAACGGCACGATCTCATCCGGGGCCGGGCCGGGGCCTACAACGAGTCGCTGCACACGATGCGACGCCTAACCGCAGCAGGGATACCCGTGATCGTCGCGATGACGGTGACCCCCGCGAACTACCGGGACGTCGCCGCCGTCGTCTCCGACGTGGACAGCGCCGGCGCCCGACTGTTCCGGGCAGGTCGGGTGGTACCGGTGGGCAGGGGCGACCAGGACGGGTTCGGACTGACACCGGATCAGGTCGCGGATGTGATCCGGCAGTTCCAGGAGACACGCCACCTCAACCTCGAGGCGCTGGGCTGGGACCAGTGCGTGGATCTCGGTGAGCAGTTGGCGCCGATCGGGCTGCCCGTCGAGTTCCTCACCCCCGGCTACCTGAGTTGGCACGTCCGCGCCGATGGCCAGGTGACCCCGTGCCAGATCGAGGCGGAGTCCCTCGGTCGGATCCTCACCGAGCCACTCGAGCTGATCGGGGAACCTGGTCGGCTGGCCGCCGTCCGGTCCACTGCCCGCGGTTGCCGCTGTATCCAGCGGCTGAATCCCACCGAAGACGTCGACCTGCCGTTCGGTCTGACGCCGGGGCCGTCGATCCGTGGGGACGCGGCGACCAGCGGCTGCTGCGGTACGGCGCGCTGCGGCTCGGGGTGCGGTCATGACTGAGAGTGTCGTTCTGGCCGTTATCGGACTGCTGTTCGGTGCGCTCTTCATCGTCCTACGGACCCGGGCGTACCCCACCGAGCCGATGCCCCCGGTGATGGACGCCGCTGCCGCAACGGTTCAGGCCGCGGCGACGGTATGGCGCCTCTGCGGTCTCGACACCACGGGCTGGCGCTCCTTCGCCGTCCTGCACTTCGATGGCATCGTCGACCGGCTGCACCACCTCGGGCTCGTCGGCCGGCAACGGGCGTTCCTCAACGGGTGGGGTCTACAGGGCTCCTGGCGGGTCCGCTTCATTGGCGCCGACGGCAGCGTCCTGGTCGGACTCTCACCCCGGGGCGAGGTGGTGCTCTTCGAACTCGCCGGTGATCTGCGCGGTCGAGTGGTCGACCGTGTCGTACCTGTTCGCACGCGTGACGCCGCGACCGACGACGGCGCGGATCGGGCCGCCGACGTCGGGCCGGCGTCGGACACTGGCGACGACACGGGGCTGCGACAGCGGCTGGGGGTCCGCGACGGGGTCTGGGCCGGGGCGGAGCCGGTGGGCGCCGGGTACTGGACCCGTGAGGATGAGTCGACCGAGCGTACCCGCCGGTTCCGGGCGACCAGTCCGGACGTCCGGATCGAGTTCGAGGTGGAGTCACTCGGCGCGACAGTGCTGCGCGTCGACTCCCTGGTGGAGTTGACCAACGAGCAGGTACCGGCACTCGAGCGGGCCGAGCAGCGGGAAGTCCTCGCCGGCGCGGGGGCGCTGCTCGGCTCGGTGCTGGCACTGGTCGGCGGGGTGGCCCTCCTCGCGTTCGCCGGTGGTACCGCGCAGGCGTCGTTGGCCGCACTGTTGGCGGTGCCGGTCCTGCTGGCGGTCCTCTTCGGTGAAGGCGACCGGTTCCGGTACACAGCGGTGCACGGTTACGAGGGGACGCAGTCCTGGGCCGCCTTCAGGGCGATCAACGCGCTCACGTCGGCGGTGACGGCGGTGACCATGAGTGCCGTGGTGGTGGTCGCCGCCCTGGCCGGATCGCTGGTCGCCCAGCGGGTCGGGATTCCCACAACCTCGAATCTCGGTCGGCAACTGATCTGGGGCGCCTGCCTGGCAGCGATCTGGCTGGGACTCGCCGCGGCCGGGTACGCGCTCCTGCGTCGGACGGGACTCGCCCGGGTGTCTCCGAACCCGGACCGGCGCTCGTTGCGTACGGTCGGAATGGACCTGCCCCACGTGCTCTCGCTGACCGCGCAGAGTTCGATCGGCGAGGAGGCGGTCTTCCGGCTTCTCGCGGTGCCGGTCGTCCTCTGGCTGACCGGTCAGCCGTTGCTCGCCGCCCTGGTCGCCGCGCTGCTGTGGGCCGGTACGCACAGCGGCAGCATGGTCCGTCCGCGGTGGATCCGATTCGCCGAACTGACCCTCATCGGCGTGTCATTGGGGCTCGTGGCCATCGAGATCGGGATCGTTGCCGCCCTGGTCGCGCACGCACTCTACAACCTCGTCGTGCTCAGCGCGCCGCTGCTCGGCGTCGACTCCGGCCGGCGGCGGGTCAGCGAGGAGGCGCCGGCCGAGGCTCGGCGAGTATCGGCGACATCCGCCGCCTGAGGTTCCGGACGCGCCGAGCGCGCCCGCCCTGTCCATTCGTCAAACCCAGGGAGTCCCACAGTGCGTACCGATATCCGCCGTAACCTTCTGGAGGCCGGCCCGGTGCCTCCGACAGATCCCGTCGCGGTGCCGTTGCGTGAGCTGCTCGGCCTGCTCCGCCCACAACGGCCGGTACTGCTGGTGGCGGCCGTCCTCGGCATCGTGTCGGCCGGTCTCGCCCTGGTCCAGCCGCTGCTGGCCATGCGCACGATCAACGCGATGCTGCTCGGCCAACCGGTCACGTCACTCGCGATCTGGTTGGTCCTCCTCTTCCTCGCCGCCGCAGCGATCTCGGGTGTGCAGAGTTTCCTGTTGCAACGCGGCGGCGAGGCGCTGGTGCTACGGCTGCGACTCGGTCTGACCGACCGGCTGCTGCGGCTGCCGATGCGGGAGTACGACCAACTCCGCACCGGTGACCTCCTGTCCCGGGTCGGCACCGACACCACCCTGCTACGGGCAGTGGTGGCCAACGGGATCGTCAACGCGGTCATCGGCGTGGCGTCACTGGCAGGTGCGGTAGCGCTGATGCTCTGGCTCGACTGGTTCCTGTTCGTCTTCGCGGTCGCGTCGGTGGCCCTGGGCGGGTCGATTCTCGCGTTCGTGATGATCGGGATCAGGCGCTGGTCGGAACACGCGCAGGGGCGAATCGGTCTGCTTCTCGCCGATCTCGAGCGTGCCCTGGCGGCGATGCGGACGGTTCGCGCCGCCAGGGCCGAGGATCGCGAGGCCGAACGGATCGGTGGACGAGCCCGGGAGGCGTATGACGCGGGCATCCGGGTGGCTCGGCTGGACGCGATGATCGTTCCGGCCGTGTCCCTGAGCGCCAACGGCTCATTCCTTCTCGTACTCGGTCTCGGTGGTGCTCGCGTCGCCTCCGGCCACCTGGACATCGGCCAGTTCGTCGCCTTCCTCCTGTACGTGTCGTTCCTGCTCGTCCCGTTGGTCGCCGTCTTCGCCGGGGGAAGCGCCGTGCAGAAGGGGATGGCTGCTCTGCAACGCATCCACGAGACCATGGGGCTCGACCTTGAGCAGACCGCCGACGTCGAGCGGGACGGTGCCGACGACGGGAACGGGCCGCCCGCTTCGATTGCCGGACCAGAGACGCCGGCCCTGGAACTGCGCGATGTCCACTTCTCCTACGGTCCGGGCCGGGAGGTGCTGCGGGGGGTGTCGTTCGACGTCGCGCGGCATACCAGTGTGGCTCTCGTTGGTACGTCCGGTGCGGGCAAGACCACCATCTTCGCCCTGGTCGAGCGCTTCTACGAGGCGTCCCGGGGAACGATCCTGCTTGACGGCCGGGACATCGCGTCGATGCCGGTCGACGAACTGCGGTCGACGGTCGGGTATGTCCAGCAGGAGTGCCCGCTGCTCGCCGGCACCCTCCGTGACAATCTCACGTACGCCCACCCCGATGCCGACGAGGATGAGCTCGCCGAAGTGCTCCGGGTGACCAACCTCGACGAAGTGGTGGACCGACTGCCTGACGGGCTCGACACCCAGGTGGGCGAGCACGGCAGCATGCTCTCCGGTGGGGAACGCCAGCGGGTGTCGATCGCTCGCGCGTTGCTGCCCCGACCTCGGTTGCTGCTGCTCGATGAGCCGACCGCGCATCTGGACGCGGCCAACGAGGCAGGGTTGGCGGAGTTGGTGCGGAACATCTCGCGTTCATGCAGCGTGCTGATGATCGCGCACCGGAGTTCGACGATTCGGGCCGCCGACCGGGTCGTGGTGCTCGCCGACGAAAAGGTGACCGCGACCGGTACCTCCGACCGGCTGCCAGCCGGGCCCGGCATACCGACCGAACTGTTGCCCGAACAACGAAGAGAAGCCGTTCCCGTGGATTGACCTGGCTGTCTGCTCAGCGAGGTTTGGTCAACGCAGTCGGGTCGGCTGGCAGCCTCGCGAAGCCAGCCGACCGCGGGCGAGCATCGGCAGGCACGCCCTGACTCGCGGCGAGCTTGTCGCGGACCTGTTCGACCTCCGGATGCCCGATCGCTGTGAGGATTTCCAGGGCGCGCAGCCAGCAGAGGTTGGCCGCCTCCGGGTGGCCGAGGGCCTGCTGGGTGTCACCCAGGTGCCGTAGGGCCTCCGCCTCGTTGTAGCGGTGTCCCAGTTCCCGGTTGAGTTTCAGCGCCCGGCGGTAACAGCGGGCCGCCCGCTGGTAGTGACCGAGATGGTGATGGGCATAGCCGAGCGTGTCCCAACTGTTCGCCTCGCCGGTCCGGTCCCCGAGCTGACGTTGCAGGACGACAGCTTGCTGGCAGTAGCGGATCGTCTCCTGGTATTCCCCGAGCATTGCGTGATCCCAACCGAGCGCGTTGAGAGCGCGGGCCGCGCCTGCCTGATGCCCGTTGTCGCGGAACAGTCTCAGCGCGTGCCGGTCATGGCGCAACGCTGCCGCCTGATCGCCTTCCTTGTCGCTGACCCAGCTCAATGTCAACAGCGCGTGCGCCTGGCCGACCCGGTCGGCAAGTTCGTCCAACAACATCAGTGCGCGTTCCAGGTGAGCCCGGGCCAACTCGAGCCGGCCCGTCTCCGAGTAGGCGGGAACGATGTCCTGGTGCGCCTGGGCCTGCGCCGCCCGGTCACCATTGCGCTCGGCGACAGCCAACGCGCGGTTCTGCACGGCGATGAGGTCCTCCCAGTGGCCCCGGCGGCTCAGGAAGGTGGTCAGTGCCCCGGCGAGCTGCCAGACGTACCGGTCGAGCCCGTGCCTGGCGGCCAGCTCGACCACCTGCCTGAGCACGGCGTACTCCTCGGCGAACCAGGACAACGCCTGGGCGTTGTCCGCTGGCTCCTCCGGCTGAACGCCCACCTGGACCGGCGGCGGCTCGCTCGGATTCCGCAGCGGGGACAGCCGCCGGTCGGCGTACTGAGCGCTGTGGAGGTAGTGCTCCACGATCCGGTGCAGGGCGTCGCGGTGTACCTCCGCAGGCTCCGACTCGACCAGTTCCGCCGCGTAAGCCCGCAGCAGGTCGTGGCAGGTGTACCTACCTGGCGCCCACTCCACCAGAAGCTGCGCCCGGTTCAGCTCAGCGAGGATGCCACGTACCTGCCGTTCCGGCACGGCGGCGAGGCTGGCGGCAGCCCGTACCGAGGTGTCCGGCCCGGGGTGCAGCCCAAGCAGGCGGAACAGCCGCGCCGCCGGCTCGCCGAGCGCGCGGTACGACCAGGAGAACACCGACCGTAGGTCGGTGGCCGGGTCCCCACTGCCTGAGAAGCCGTCAAGGCCGCCCTGCAGTTCGGCCAATTCCCGGCCGAGCGCGGCGAGCGGAAACTCGGGCTGGGTCGCCGCGCGGGCCGCCACGATCGCCAGCGCCAGCGGCAACCCGGAACACCGCTCGACGATGTCGTCCACCGGCTGCGGTTCGGACTCCACCCGGTCGCCGCTGAGTCGACGTGCCAGCAACTCCCGGGCGTCAGCGGTACTGAGGAGGTCGAGCGTGACCGGGTGGGCGCCCTCGACCGCCACCAAGCCGGACAACTGCTGTCGGCTGGTCACCACCACCACGCAGCCCGCGACACCGGGCAGCAACGGACGGACCTGCTCGGCGTCGCGGGCGTTGTCGAGCACGATCAGCATTCGCCGACCGGCGACAAGGCTGCGGTACAACCCGACCTGCGCGTCCAGATCCAGCGGCACCGAATCGGGCGGTACACCGAGGGTGTCGAGGAAGCCGCGTAGCGCTACCGCCGATGGCAGCGCCTCCGCGGTGGGCTCGAAGCCGCGCAGGTTGACAGCCAACTGTCCGTCGGGAAACCGGTCCAGATTGTCGTGGGCCCACCGCAACGTGAGCCAGGTCTTACCGATCCCACCCATCCCCGCGACAGTCATGATGACGGGCCCGCTCTCGGGCTGGCGGTCCACGGCTTGGGTCAGCGCCGCCAGCTCACGAGCCCGTCCAGCGAAGTGCGCCGGCGGCGGTGGCAGTTGCCGGGGCGGATGAGCCGTGGCCGGCTCCGTAGATGCCCGCACCACGGCCGAGGCGGCGAACTCACGATCGCCGTGGAGGATCCGGAGAAACAGCTCCTGCAGGTCACGCCCCGGGTCGATGCCCAACACGTCGGCCAGGCGTTGCCGGATCTGCTGGTACTGCTCGAGGGCTTCCGCCTGTCGACCGGAGCGGGACAGCGCCAGCATGAGCTGGCCGGCGAGACGCTCGTCCAATGGCTGTTCGGCCAGTTCACGCGACAGCTCGGACAACAACGCCGAATGCCGACCGCGACGCAGGGCGATGTCGGTACGGTCGCGCTCGGCGGCCAGCCGCGCCTGACGCAGAGCGGTACGCAGGGTGTTGAACCAGGGGGTGTCCAGGCGCGCGAACGGGTCACCGCGCCATAGCCCGATCGCCTCGTCGAACTGCCGCAGCGCGTCGTCGTCGTCCACCGCGAGCCGGACGCGGGAGACCAACTCCTGAAAACGGTGCAGATCCACCATCATGGGATCGACCTTGAGCAGGTAACCGCCCTGTTGCCGGACGATGGCGACGTCGTCGGCGCTCCGCAGACAGCGCCGTAACCGGGAGAGGTAACTGTAGAGCGCACCGTGTGCACGTTGCGGCGGCCGGTCCACCCACACCCTGTCGAGCAACTGGTCTACGTGAACGACCTTGTTCGCCTCGACCAGTAGAACTGCCAGCACGCATCGCTGACGGACATGCCCCAGGTCAATCGCATTGCCGTCGATGAAGGCCTCGACATCGCCCAGCAGCCTGAATTGCGCGACCATGAGCCCCCGCTGTTCGCACCTGCTCCCACCAGCAGATTCAAGCTTCCCACAAAGTTTGTTCAAGGGGCGTCCGCTAGGTGACGGGCAGGGTCGTGTGGACCAGATCCGAACGCTCCGAAGATCGCTCCGGTGGCTCGTCCAGACACGGTCCATCCAGGACTTACGAGGGGTCGATCTCGAATGCTGGACAGGCCAAAGTCCGTTTCGAAATGCGACCACAAGGTGGGATCACGCCGATGGCCTCGGTGATCACACGTCATCTCATCGACTTGTGCGACAGGCTCAAACGTGTGCGGGCGGTACGAACTGCCGAACTGGACGAATTCGAATGCGACGGATGGACCGGCCAGCAGGGCAAGCATCCGGTCGACCTGACGGATCGGCTGATTAAGCCCGTATTTTCGGAATGCACGTGGCTATGCCGGAGACGCCGCGGTGAAGGGCCGCGAGCCGGATCCGTAGTTAGCTGCGTAGAGTCTCAGGTGAGCTGTTCGGCCAGTCCGACGAGGATGCCCTCGGGGCCGCGGACGTAGCAGAGCCGGTAGGCGTCCTCGTACCGCTCCAACTCCCCCACGAGTTCGGCGCCGTGGCCGCGCAGCCGAGTGATCACGTCCTCGATGTCGTCGACGGCGAACATGATCCGTCGAATGCCCAGCGTGTTCGCCGGCGCGTTCTTCGGTTCCGCGCCGATTGCCGTCGGTCGGTGGAACATCGCCAACTCGACCTTGCCGTGGCCGTCCGGGGTCCGCAGCATCGCGACCTCCTGCCGGACGTCATCGATCCCGATGACACGTTCCACCCACCGCCCCTCGACCGGCCCCCGCCCCTCCAGTTCCATGCCGAGCTCGACGAAGAACGCGATGACCACGTCGAGGTCCTCGACAACGATGAGGACGTTGTCCATCCGCTGGATCGCCATGCTGGATCTCCCTGCTCTGGTGCGGTCACGGTGACCGCATCCTCCCCGAGGACGGACCCGCCCGGCCGTTCTCGACATCTGAACGGAGGGCTCGCTGCCCAAAGACGATGCCTTCCTCCAGCACGTCCTGGTCGGCGTACTCGTGCCGATCAACCTGGGGACTCGGCATTCCAGCTCGTGCCGCTGTCTTGCTACTACTACAAGCTAACGGCCACAACGCGGCTGAGAGGCTGAGCAGATGGAGCTGAAGAACGAGTCGGCGGCAGGGCTCGCCGAGGTGCGCCTGGCTGAATGGCGACGCGTCAACTACCGCGACTGGTGCGCGATGCTCGATGACAGGGACGTACGCCACGCCATCGGCGATGACGGCAAGCGGTACCACGTGGTCAGCCACGCCCTTGATGACGGCGATGGGCGCATCCGCATGTCGGTCGCCGTGGATGACGGGACCCGGTCGGCCTTCGTACCGCTGGTGCGAGACGAGATCATGAATGCGGATGGCACATTCGTCGAGTGACTGCGCTCCGACGTCATTGAGCCTGCCGCTCGACGGGCAGTCGCGCACGGTGCGACAGAGGAAGGTCAGCTGTCTGGTGTTCCAAGCATCAGGGTGAGCCCTTCCTCGGCCGCCAGCACCGCACCGTCGAACTCCACCTGCGCGGCGGCCACCGCGGCTGCCCGGTCGTTGCCGGGCCAGAAATGGGTGAGCATCAGGCGGCGGGCACCCGCGCGGCGAGCCCACACACCGGCCTCGGTGGAGGTCATGAGGTTTCGGGTGGGACGGCTGGCCTCGCCCTCGTAGTCCGTCGCTTCGACGATGAACAGGTCGGCGCCACGGCCCAGTTCGGCCAACGCGGGAGTCGGCCCCGTGTCCCCCGAGTAGGCCACGGCAATTCCGTCGGCCTGAAGCCGGATGCCGGCGTTGGGCACGAAGTGCGGCAGAGACAGCCCGGTGAGGTCGAACGGCCCGACCCGGTAGCTGCCGGGTAGTGGGTGCAGGTCGAAGACCGCGTGCAGGTCGACATCGGGCTCCAGGCCGCCGAGCCGGTCGAGCACGCCGGGCGGGCAGTACAACGGCAGCCGTGGCCCGCCCGGCTGACCGTAGAACCGCATCCTGAACAGACCGTGCAGGTCGACGCAGTGATCCGGGTGCTCGTGGGTGATGACGACGGCGTCCACCGCACCATCGGGCCAGTGCCTGAGCAACCGCGGCAGCGTGGCGTAGCCCAGGTCAAGCACCAAGCGGTAGCCGTCCCAGTCCACAGCGAAGCCGCTACAGGCACGGCCTGGTTCGGGGAAGGCACCGGAACTGCCGAGCACGGTTACCTGTCGCATCCGCACAGCGTGTCATCTGCGCACGTGGGATGGACACCCGCTGCGATGGGATGGGACCACGTGGGGCCGTGAGAAGGGCGATCACCGCTGCCAGTTGTAGGGCGTCGTCGTCGACACCTTGATCAGACCGTAGCGTTCAAGGATCGGGCGCGAGTACTCGGTCGAGTCGCTGTTGATGAGTGTCTTGCCCATACGGAGTGCCGAGCGGGCCCGCGCCGCCGTCAACGCGCGGTAGATCCCACGGCCGCGCCACTCCGCTCGCGTCGCGCCGCCCCAGATCCCGGCGAAGTCGGTCCCCCGCAGCGGCTCCAGCCGGCCGGCGCTGACGATCCGTCCCTCCGCCTCCGCAACCCACAACTCCATCCCGTCATCGCGGGCCAGGCGGCGCAGGAGGGCGTTCGCCATGTCATCGCTGACCGGGTCCCCAAAGACCTCGTCCTGCATCGCACTCATGGCGCGGACGTCCGCCTCCTCGCTGACCCGACGCAGTGTCACGCCTTCGGGCAGCGAGACGTCAACGGCCAGCAGCCGCGCCTCGCCAATCATGATCGACTCAGGCTCATCCGCAGTGAACCCATTCTCCAGCAACGCCTCGTGCAACCCCGGCGCATGATCGTGCCCACGCGCCTTCCACTTGACCCGCCCGATCTCAGGATCTGCCCGGTAGTGAGCGAGCGCCTCGGGGACGAGCCGACGAATCGTATCGGCGTCCACCCCACCGAGATCGCGGTAGGTGACAAACCCACGACCACCCGCGAAGGTCACGAGACGCAGTGGCCCGTGTCGGGTGACTGAAACCGCGCTCGGCGTCTCGGCGTCAGTCCGAAGCTGTTCGTCGTAGGCCGCAAGCAGTCGAGCAGAATTGATCATGCCCGTACGCTGCATCAGCGGTGCCCGGAGACGCAACTGGTTATCGAGCCGACCCCACCATCCCGGCCTGACGCACACTCACGCCGCCGCTCGTGCGCTCGGCCTGTTCGCCGCCGGCCGTCACTGCTGCGGGGAGAGCATCAAGGCCCCGTCGACCGCCTGCACTGCGGGCTTCAACCTCGGGTTGCTGCATCAGCCCCGATCTTGGGAACCCAACGAGGAGGCCATGCCGGCGGCGGCAACATTCCACCACCTACACCAAGGTCGTTTCGTGCACATTCGTAGTACTTGTCGCGGCACTTCTCCATCTCCTGAATTGCCGGCCGCCACTGCTCGGCATCCGTCAACCGCCCTCGCGCGTACCAATCGAGACGGTGGACAGCTTGATGCCAATCACGTGCGGCAGTAACAGTCTCCGGGCTGCCCAATAGCAGCATCGATTCCCACCGCGCTCCACGATCATCCTCCGCAGCGGCCAAGAGCGGGAGCCCTTCTTCCGGGGCCAGGTGGGCCGCGGAGTGGTCGAATCCTCGTGCTGCCGCGATGCGACATGACAGGTAGGCCCACCGCTTGACCGCGCCGCCATACTCGGCATACACCCGCATGCGGCTCTCGTCCCAGCGGACCCGCTGGCTGCGTCGCCATCGTGCTCGCTCTCCTGCGCTGCTAACGAGGTAAGACGCGAGGGCTCCCACAATCACGCCGACTAACGCTGGAAGCTGCTGGACAAGAACAATCATTGACCATCCAAACCTGCCTCGAACCCGCAAGGGCCGATACAAACGGCACATGACGTCTGCCGCCAACGATCGCAGAAGCGCGCAAGGGTGTGCTCGGCCTGCCCCGGTTTGGTGGCAGGCGGGATGGCTCGCGCAACCACCCACGGACCGCAACACGCCGACGGGGTTGTAACCCTCTCGGAGGCCGAGCACCCCCGCCGGAGGCGAGTAACCGCAACCCCGCCACCGGCGGCCGCCAGTTCGCCGACGCGGCCGGCATGCGCTCCCCTACGCCGCGCGGGCTCGTGGCCGCGCGGCCCGGCAGCGGCCTTCCGGACGACCTCAGGTGCAGGTCAGGCCATCTGCGCCAGCTACTTGGCGTTGAAGTAGTTGGCCTCCGGGTGGTGGACCACTATCGCGTCGGTGGCCTGCTCCGGCATGAGCTGGAACTCCTCGGACAGCTCGACCCCGATCCGGTCCGCGCCGAGCAGATCCATGATCTTCGCCCGGTCTTCCAGGTCGGGACAGGCCGGGTAGCCGAACGCGTACCGGCAGCCCCGGTAGTCGTTGTGCAGGATGCCGGCCAGGTCCGCCGGGTCGTCGTGCCCCAGCGGACGACCGTCGGGCAGTGTCATCTCCGCGCGGATGCGCTGGTGCCAGTATTCGGCGAGAGCCTCGGTGAGCTGCACGGAGAGCCCGTGCACCTCCAGGTAGTCGCGGTATTCGTTGCGGGCGAACAGCTTCGCCGCGTACTCGCTGACCGGCTGGCCTACGGTGACCAGTTGCAACGCCACCACATCGAGCTGGTCGCCCTGGGGCCTGAAGAAGTCCGCCAGGCAGAGCCGCCGCTCCTGCCGCTGCCGGGGGAACGAGAACCGGGCGCGCTCCGCGTGCCCGTTCTCGTCGAGCACCACCAGGTCATTGCCTTCGGAGTACGCGGGGAAGTAGCCGTACACCACTGCTGCCTCAAGGACCTGGTCGGCGATCAGCCGGTCCAGCCAGTACCGCAGCCGCGGCCGGCCCTCGGTCTCGACCAGTTCCTCGTAGGAGGGTCCGCTGCCGCCCCGGACGCCGCGCAGCCCCCACTGCCCGGAGAAGGTGGCCCGCTCGTCGAGCAGCGCCGCGTAGTCGGCCATCGGCACGCCCTTGACGACCCGGGTGCCGAAGAACGGCGGGGTGGGCACCGCCACGTCGGCGGCCACGTCGGAGCGGACCGAGGAGTCGTGCAGCTCCGGCAGCGACGTGGTGACCATTGAGCGCTGCCGTTCCCGGCGGGCCCGCCGGGCTGCGAGAGCCGCCTCCCGCTCGGGGTCGATCACCGGGGCGCCGCCACGCTTGGCGGTCATCACCCGGTCCATCAGGGACAGACCCTCGAACGCGTCCCGCGCGTAGTGCACCTGCCCGGGGAACATCGACCGCAGGTCGTCCTCGACGTACGCGCGGGTCAGTGCCGCCCCACCCAGCAGGACGGGCCAACGCTCCGCTACCCCGCGGGTGGCCATCTCGGCCAGGTTCTCCTTCATGATTACGGTGCTCTTCACCAGCAGCCCGGACATGCCGATCGCGTCGGCGCGGTGCTGTTCGGCGGCGTCCAGGATGGCGCTGATCGGCTGCTTGATGCCGATGTTCACCACCTCGTAGCCGTTGTTGGACAGGATGATGTCGACCAGGTTCTTGCCGATGTCGTGCACGTCGCCGCGGACGGTGGCGAGCACGATGCGGCCCTTGCCGCCGTCCTCAGCGGTCTCCATGTGCGGCTCCAGGTAGGCCACAGCGGTCTTCATCACCTCGGCGGACTGGAGCACGAACGGCAACTGCATCTGGCCGGAGCCGAACAGCTCACCGACCACCTTCATGCCGTCCAGCAGGATGTCGTTGATGATCGACAACGGGGAGCGACCGCCGGCCATCGCCTCGTCCAGGTCGGCCTCCAGGCCGTTGCGCTCACCGTCGATGATCCGCCGCTTGAGCCGCTCGTCCAGCGGCAGCGCCGCCAACTCCTGGGCGCGGCTGGCCCGGGCGCTGGTCACGTCGACGCCCTCGAAGAGCTCCAGGAACCGCTGCACCGGGTCGTACCCCTCGCGACGCCTGTCGTAGACCAGGTCCAGGGCGACCTTCCGCTGCTCGTCGGGGATCTTCGACATCGGCAGGATCTTGCTGGCGTGCACGATCGCCGACGTCAGGCCGGCCTGCACGCACTCGTGCAGGAACACCGAGTTGAGCACCTGCCGGGCCGCCGGGTTGAGCCCGAACGAGATGTTCGAGATGCCCAGTGTGAAGTTGACACCGGGGTAGCGGCGGGAGATTTCCCGGATCGCCTCGATCGTCTCGATGCCGTCGCGGCGGGTCTCCTCCTGGCCGGTGGCGATCGGGAAGGTCAGCGCGTCGATCAGGATGTCGGAGCGGTCCACACCCCACCGACCGGTCAGGTCGTCGATCAACCGCGCCGCGACCCGAACCTTCCACTCCTGGGTACGGGCCTGGCCCTCCTCGTCGATGAGCAGCGCCACCACCGCCGCGCCATGCTCACGGACGATCGGCATCACCCGCGCGTACCGCGACTCGGGGCCGTCGCCGTCCTCGAAGTTCACCGAGTTGACCACACAGCGGCCACCGAGCATCTCCAAGCCGGCCTCCACCACGTTCGGTTCGGTGGAGTCCAGCATGATCGGCAGCGTCGACGCGGTGGCGAACCGACCGGCCAGCTCCCGCATGTCCTGGGTGCCGTCGCGGCCGACGTAGTCGACGCACAGGTCGAGCAGGTGCGAGCCGTCGCGCGCCTGGCTGCGGGCAATCTCCACACAGGCCCGCCAGTCACCGGCGAGCATCGCCTCCCGGAACGCCTTCGAACCGTTGGCGTTGGTCCGCTCCCCCACCATCAGCACCGACGCGTCCTGGGCGAACGGCACCGGGTGGTACACCGAGGAGACGCCCGCCTCGTGCCGGGGCTCGCGGGCCGGGGCGGTGACGCCGTGCAGCCGCTCGGCCAGCACCCGGATGTGCTCCGGGGTGGTGCCGCAGCAGCCACCGACCAGCCCCACTCCGTACTCGGTGATGAACCGCTCCAGGGCCTCGGCCAGCTCCACGGGAGTCAGCGGGAAGTACGCGCCGTCGGCGGTCAGGACCGGCAGGCCGGCGTTCGGCATCACCGACAGCGGGATGCGGGAGTGCTGCGACAGGTAGCGCAGGTGCTCGCTCATCTCGGCCGGGCCGGTCGAGCAGTTGAGCCCGATCAGGTCCACGCCGAGCGGCTCGATAGCGGCGAGGGCCGCACCGATCTCGCTGCCGACCAGCATCGTGCCGGTGGTCTCCACCGCCACGTGACAGATGATCGGCACCGACTGGCCCAGCTCGGCCATCGCCCGCTTCGACCCGACCACCGCAGCCTTGACCTGGAGCAGGTCCTGGCAGGTCTCGATGATCAGCGCGTCCGCGCCGCCGACGATCAGACCCGCGGCGTTCTCCTGATAGGCGTCGCGCAGCGTCGAGTAGGGGGCGTGCCCGAGGGTGGGGAGCTTGGTGCCCGGCCCGATCGAGCCGAGCACGAACCGGGGCCGCTGCGGGGTGCTGGCCGCGTCGGCGGCCTCCCGCGCGATCCTGGCACCCGCCTCGGACAACTCACGGATCCGGTGCGGGATGTCGTACTCGGCGAGGTTGGCGAGGTTGGCCCCGAAGGTGTTGGTCTCCACGCAGTCGGCACCGACTGCCAGGTAGGCGTCGTGCACCCCACGCACCACGTCCGGGCGGGTGACGTTGAGGATCTCGTTGCACCCCTCCAGCCCGTCGAAGTCGTCGAGCGTGAGGTCCGCGGCCTGGAGCATCGTGCCCATCGCGCCGTCGGCGATGAGAATGCGATCAGCCAGCACATCCATCAATGAAGTCCGCACTCATTCAGGTTAGTGCGATTCGGTCGGACTCCACGACCGTCCTCGAGCGATCCCATATTGTGTCACGGGGATCACCATGTCCGGTTCGTTCGGGTATGACGTGCTGCCGGAGCGGCCGACCGGCGCGGCCGACGGGCCGCACCCTCGCCCTGCACGTAGGCTGGCGGACGTGAAGGACAACAGGGACGCCGCCGTGCCACACGGTATGACGACCGGGCGCGGTCCCGGCGCCAGCCGCGACGAGCAGGGTGAGGTGACGGCGTGACCGAGTTCGACGGACTGCCGGTGCTGCGGTCCCCGGTGGCGATCGCCGCGTTCGAGGGCTGGAACGACGCCGCCGACGCGTCCACCGCCGCGGTCGAGCACCTGGAGCAGGTCTGGAACGCCCGGCAGATCGCCGAGCTGGATCCGGAGGACTTCTACGACTTCCAGGTCAGCCGGCCCACCATCACCATGGCGGACGGGGAGACCCGACGGGTGGAGTGGCCGACGACCCGGTTCATGGTCGCCAGCCCGGAGGGCACCGACCGCGACGTGGTGCTGATCCGCGGCATCGAGCCGAGCATGCGTTGGCGGACGTTCTGCGAGCAGGTGCTGGAGATCTGCCACAGCCTGGAGGTGGAACGGGTGGTGCTGCTCGGCGCGTTGCTGGCCGACGTGCCGTACACCCGGCCGCTGCCGATCAGCGGCAGCGCCTCCGACGCGCAGGCCGCCGAGCGCTACCAGCTCACCCCCACCCGTTACGACGGGCCGACCGGCATCGTCGGCGTGCTGCACGACGCGTGCACCCGCGCCGAGGTGGACGCCGTCTCGTTCTGGGTGCACGTGCCGCACTACGCCAACAACCCGCCCTGCCCGAAGGCCACCCTCGCCCTGCTGCACCGGGTCGAGGAGGTCGTCGACCTGCCGGTGCCGATGGCCGACCTGGCCGAGGAGTCTGCCGAGTGGGAGCAGCGGGTGCGCAGTGCCGCGGAGCAGGACGCCGAGCTGGGCGAGTACGTCCGCGAGCTCGAAGAACGGGTCGGCGACGAGGGGATCACCCCGTTGACCGGTGACGAGATCGCCCAGGAGTTCGAGAAGTACCTGCGCCGCCGGGGCGGTTCGGCCGGCCCCACCGCCGGTTCCTGGTAGCACTGTTCAGCTGCGGGCCTTCGGACCTTTTGTGGTCCGGGGGCCCGTTTTCGCGTGTCCGGGGTGGCACCGTCACACCCGCTAGGGCATCCTAGGAACCTAGATGTGATCAAGGAGGCGAGTGTGCAGATCAATCCCGGGGCCGCCGAGTTCCCGCACCGACAGATCGCCGCGCAGCTCAAGGCCCAGGTCCGCCGGGGCGACTGGGGGCCGGGCGAGCGGCTGCCATCCATCCCGGCCATCGCCGAAATGTTCGGCGTAGCCAAGCAGACAGTGCAACGCGCCGTCGACCAGCTGCGGGTCGAGGGCATCCTGATCACCAAACCCGGCTCCGGTACGTACGTCCGAGGCACCCGCCGCCGCCTCAACCGCCTCTCCCGAGGCCGGTACGGCGGCTTCCGCGGCTACCACGCCGACCTGGCCGCCCGATACCGTCAACAGCTCGTCTCCGTGGGGCACGCCCCCGCCCCCGCCGAGGTGGCCGACGCCTTCGGTGTGTCCGACGGCACCAACCTGCTCTGCCGCCGGCACCTCGTCCGCACCGACGACTCCCCCGTCGAAGTCGGCGCCTCCTGGTTCCTGCCCCGCGACACCGCCGGCACGTCGCTGGAGCGCACCGAGGCGTTCGGCCGGCCGCTCTACCAGGAGGCCGAGGAAGCGACCGGACGGCGGTACGCCTCAGCCACCGACACGATCAGCGCCCGCCAGCCGAGCCGGGAGGAGGCCGAGACCCTCCAGATCCGGCCGGACACCCCGGTGCTGCACCTGCTGCACATCGCGTACGACGCGCACCACAAGCCGATCGAGGTGTCCCAGGCGACCTGGCCCGGCCCCATGACCACCCTCACCGAGGAGTACAAGATCCCCGGCCCGACCCCCGACCCGGAACCCGACCCCGGCCTGGTCCTGGGCTAGCCGCCACCCCACCCCACCCTCGAAGCCGCCCCGCCCGGTCTCGCCCCGCCGTGCCTCGCCGTGCCTCGCCGTGCCTCGCCGTGCCTCGCCGTGCCTCGCCGTGCCTCGCCGTGCCTCGCCGTGCCTCGCCGTGCCTCGCCGTGCCTCGCCCTGCCTCGCCGATCTTGCAGATACTGTCGCCTCTATGCCCCGTTCCACCCCCTTTGCCGCGGCCGCTACCCCCAGACTCGCCTCGAGGTTG
>NZ_JAKKFH010000062.1 GCF_022230925.1 Micromonospora alfalfae
TCGACCTTGTCAAACACGCACTGAGGCGAGGCCACCCTCCTGGGGCGGCGCGCTGGAGATCGCCGTGCCGAGCGACGGGATGAACGCCAACGACATACCCAACGCCGCGACCAGTGAGGCGGGCAGGACGTCCACCACGTAGCTACCGTCGGCGCGAACGAGGGCGAGCCACCCGAGCCCGATGGCCAGTACCGCCAGGCCGGCAATCACCATCGGCTTCGGGCCGAACCGGTTGATGGCCCGCGGTGCCAGAGCGATCATCCCGACCATGATGAGGATGGTCATGGGAAGCAGCGCCGCACCGCTGGGGAAGGCGCTGTAGCCAAGCACCTGCTGCAGGTAGAGGTTGAGATAGAACCACATCGGAATCCACGCCGCGCCCAGCAGGAGTTGCGCCACATTTGCGGCGGCGAGGTTCGGGACACGGAAGATTGACAGCCGCATCAGCGGCTGCCGGCGGGCGGCCTGGATGGCCACGAACGCCACCAACGCGGCGACCGCGCCGGCGAGGACCAGCCACGTCTGCCCGGAGGTCCACCCGACCTCGGGCGCCCGGACGATCGCATAAACGGTGGCGCCGAGACCAGCGGTGACGGTGAGCGCCCCAGCGATGTCAAGCGAGCCGCGGCGGGCGCCGCCGGCGGGCATGAGCGCCGGGGCGGCGAGCACCGCGATCAGGGCGATCGGAATGTTGATGTAGAACACCCACTGCCAGCTCAGGTACTCGGTGATGACCCCGCCGAGGAAGACGCCCGCGGTGCCGCCCGCCGGCGCGGCCGCACCGTAGAGCGCAAGCGCCTTGGTGAGCTCTCGGGGCTGGGCGCCGAAGAGCATCATCAGCATCGTCAGCGCCGACGGTGCGATCAGGGCGGCGCCAACACCCTGGGTGGCACGGGCGGCCAGCTCCACCGCGACGCTGTCGGCCAGCCCTGCGGCTGCCGACCCGACCAACAGGATCAGCCAGCCGGCCGTGAACATGCGCCGCGCGCCGAACAGGTCCGACAGCCGGCCGCCGAGCAACAGCAGGCCACCGAAGGCTACGACGTAGGCGTTGAACACCCACGACAGGTTCTCCGGCGAGAAGCCGAGATCGTCCTGCATGCGCGGTAAGGCGACGCCGATGATCGAGGTGTCCATGATGACCATGAACTGGGCGAGCGCGATGAGCCCGAGGCCCCACCAACGCTTGGATCCGTGTGACATCTCCACCACTCCTTCATGCCCCTGGGGGGTATGGGTACGCGGTGAAGGTCTACCCCCTGGGGGTATTCCATGTCAAGCGTCAACTGTTCACGGACTCGCGTTTCGCCGCATCCCACGCATCTGGTTGATTCCCGTACCCCCTATGGGTATATTCATCGTTCGTCAGAGGGCGTCGTCTTGCGGCTCAACGGCCACCAAGCTGCCCGCATCGCGGCGGTAAGCCGGCGCCCCACGTTCTCGGACAGGAGAGAGCCATGTGCACCAGCGGATCCAGTTGCGGCTGCGCCACCGCGACCGCCGACAACGCACCGGCCACCGTCGACACCGTCGGCGGCGTGCAGGTCACCTACACCGTGTCGGGGATGACCTGCACCGGTTGCGCCAGCAACGTGCGCCGGGAGCTGAGCACCGTTGAGGGCGTCACCAGCGTCGAGATCGACGTGGCCGCCAGCGGGGTTACGGTCACCAGTCACACCCCGCTGGCGATCGCCAACGTCCGCGCGGCCGTCGAGAAGGCCGGTTACCAACTCGTGAGCTGACCGCAGGATCGGCCGCGCCCGCCCGGCATAACGGAGGGGCGCGGCCGCCCACGACGCTCTACGCCCTCGTGCTGGATCTGGCGTTTGCCGGCAGCGCGAGGCCGAGCTGGAGTGAGCTTGTCCGCGCGTGTGGACGGGCACGGGATAGGGACCTGCATGCCCGAACTAGGCCGGGACAACCACACGGCTACGCGCGCGATGTTGGCTGCCTGAGCTTATCCGGGCCCCAGGCCCCTGCATGATGGCGCTTGTGGGGACGTCCGAGGTGATTGCGAGACCGACCCAGTGACGCCGCGGGCAATGCTCACGGGCAGAACGTGAGGACCGCGAGGAGGCCGATGAAGGCCGGCGCGGCGGTCGCCGCCAGTGGGAGCAACAGGCGCGACGGCACTTTGTGAGTGCAACGGTCTTCCCGAAGGTGGTGTAGCCGCAGCGGAACATCCGCGCCTGCCATCGACAGGGTGCCCGCGGGACTGGGTGATCCCGCGAGGGCGATCAGGGCACCACGGACAGCGGAGGCGCCGCACGCGCGAACCGCGTCCGCGTCGGCGCACAGTTCCACCAGGACCCGAACCGCGCGGGGCGCCTGACGGGTGATGGGCACCCACGGTATGGCTGCCGCAAGGATCTCGGCGGCGGCGACGAGCAGGTGGTGGCGTCCACGAAGGTGAGCCCGCTCGTGAGACAGGACCGCCGCACGTTGCGCCGGTGGTAGCTGCTGGACACCGGTGGAAAGCACGACCAGGCCGTCACGGCCGCCGATGCTGTAGGCGATGGGGGTGGTGTGTGGCACGCTCAGCACGGATCGCGCAAGCGCCGTGGGCGGGCCACCCAGTAGAGCCAGAAGATCTCGATGAGCCTGATGGGACGCGCGCTGGGCGCGGCGCTGACGCACCGCGGAGACGACCGTGCGCGTGATGAGCACACCAGCTGTCAGGGCGCCAAGGGCTCCTACCAGCTCATGCTGTGCGGGCAGATGCCCGTGACGCATGGCAACCCAGCAGTGATGCGCAAGGGTCTCGGTCCATCCCTGCGCACCTGCGCGGGGTACGAGGAGCAGCACCACGCCGAGGGCGAAGGAGCCGATGACGGCGACGATCGCACCGCACCAGGACAAGAGCACCGCGAAGGGATCCTGGCGACCGGTGACACATTCCAGCAGCGGCGGCGCCAGCCAGGCAACGACGAGCGCCCCGACAAGGAGCGCGACACCCGCGTTCACTGCCTCTTCGACCTTTCATCGAGTACCTGCTGCAGCACCGCCAGTTCCCGCTCGGACGCGGAACGAGCGAAGTGCAACAGCACGACGTCCGGCTGGCGGCTGGTTTCCAGCATGCGGCGCAGTGTGCGTGCCACGAGTTCCTCCCGGCTGCCGGCCGGTCGGTACTCATAGGCCTTGCCGCTCTTGTCACGCAGGACCCACTGCTTGCGGTGCAGGTTGTCCAGCACCGTCATCACGGTGGTGTAAGCCAGGGTTCGTCCGGTCAATCGATCAAGGACTTCCCGCACCCGCAACGGCTCGCCTGACTGCCACAGCACGTCCATGACGGTGGCTTCCAGCTCGCCTAACCCGTTCACCGAACACCCCTCCCACGTCCGCGCCAGCCTACGCCCACACCGCGCAAGGGCGGGACTGCCCGCAGGGTCCGCTTGGCAGAAACGCCGATCGCATCGCGCCCCCCAGCCCACCAGCGGGTGACCGGTGGCTGCGGATGTGTGGCGCCACGCCCATGCCAGGCGTTAGGGGCGACCGTCCGGGGGTAAGCGCGGCCCGCACGACTGACGGCCGTGCCCGAGCACAGACTGCTCGCCTGACCAGGCCAACAGGCACCAGGGGGACCAATGAGACGTACACGATCAGGCATCATCCTTGCCGCGTCGCTGGCGGGGTTGTCGCTTCCCGTCGTCGCTGTCGGCAGCGTTGAGGCAGGTTCGGCCACCGTACCCGCCGCCGTTGCGAGTCCCAGCCCCTCCGGAACTCCGCATGAAGCAGCCATGTTCGCCGCGATGATGGCGTCACATCACCAGGATGGGATCGAACTGGCGCAGATGGCGCTGGACAAGTCGACCAACGACGGAGTGCGAGCCGTAGCGCAACGCGCGCAGCAGAACCAGCAGGCGCAGCTGCCTCAGCTGCAGAGCATCGCGCAGAGCGGAAGCATGAGCCCTCAACCGCCAGAAGCACCGCTGGCGAAGTTCAATGAGCAGGAGATGGCCGAGCTGCAACAGCTCTCCGGCACGGAGTTCGACCGCAAGTGGCTCGACACTTTCAGCAGCCACCACATGTCAGCGATCATGATGTCGGACCTTCAGCGGGACTCTGCGGACACCCGGGCTCGCGACCTCGCTAGCCAAATCCGGGACCAACAGCTTCAAGATGTCACTGAGATGAACAACCTGCGAGCGCAGTTGGGCTAGCTTCACACCGCCCAGGGCAGCTGTGCGGAGGTCCTTAGTTCGTCTCTGGCGAGGACCGACGGCCTTTGGCCGCGGCACTGTCTGGATCGGGGACAGGCGGCCCTCGACTGAACGTCGAGGACCGCCTGTCGTGAAATGGTCAGGCGGAGTAGCCGCGGGAAGCGGCCCAGTTCGCCAGTTCGTCGACCTGGATCCAGTAGGTGCCGTCGCCCACCGGCTGCCACGGGTCGGCGAGCTTCACCATGTCGCCGTCGTCTTGGTAACCGACGACCGTGAGGTAGTGCCCGACGGGAAACGACCGCTGGACGTTGTCGGCGTCAACGGCGGAACCGATGACGTTCACCACCGGGATACGGTCCTCGTCGATCGCCTTGCGCAGGTCGGTTCTCAGCCGCTGCACCTCCTCGGGGCGGGCCGTGTCGGTCGGGATCTCACCGGTCTTGTAGACGTCCTTGCCCAGTTCACTGTTGAGGACGCGGGTGATGTCGAACGCGGAGGCGGTGCCAGCAACGGTCGTGCCGAGCTTGCCCGCCAGGTCGTCCTGGCTCTTGATCTCGCCCTTGGCGCTCAGGGCGATCCGGGTTGACGCCGGTCCGCAGTAGTAGATGTTCGGCTGCGCCTGGAAGGTGTAGTCCTCCAGGCTCTTCGTGGAGCGCTGGTCCGCCTGTTGTGCGGCAGCGGCGGGTCCTGCCGCCGAGGAGGGGACGGCCTGTGCAGCGGCGGCGGGGCCGACCGCGACAGCGCTGAGGCACGCGAGACCGGCGACGCCGAGCGCGCTCCTGGCAACGGTTCCGCGAACGTAGGAACCGGTGTTGGTGATGGCGGGAAGCCACCGTACGAGGTTGTTCATTGCTTCGCCTTTCCTCGGGGTGAACAGAGCGACCGGTGGCTGCGTCTGTTCGTCTCGGGGTTCGGGTTGGCACGCGCTTACGCGCCGGAGAACCTAACGCCGGGCGTCGGGCTCCGGCGTTGGGAAACACAACTGCGGCTGAGGCTCGGGCATTCCGGGCGGGCTGGTTCGACGCGGGCACCGAGGATCTGTGACTTCGGTTGCTCGACAGGACGCGCTGGCCGGGCCCGATCAGTCGGGCCCGGCCAGCGCTACTGGCTGTGTGATTACAGGCGGTTGAGGATCTTCTGCAGGGTCTGCACCTCGGTTGCCTGGTCCGAGGCGATCTGCGTTGCCAGGGCTTTGGCGTCGGGGTTGCTGCCCTGGGCCTGTTCGGTCTTGGCCATGTCGATCGCGCCGTTGTGGTGGGCGATCATCATTTGGGCGAACATCTTGTCGAACTCGGTGCCTTGAGCTGCCTTGAGATCCGCCATTTCCTGGTCAGACATCATGCCCGGCATACCAGACGCGCCGGGGGTGGGAGAGCTCATGTCGGACATGTTGTGCCCGGGAGCGGAACTCATGGCCGGCATGCTGTGGTCGGCCGGTGCCGCGGTCGGCTTACCCCAGGCCGTCAGCCAGCCCTTCATCGTGCTGATCTCCGGATCCTGTGCCGCCTTGATCTTCGCGGCTAGGTCCTTCAGCTCCGGGTCGCTGGCCCGCGTGGACGCCAGGTCCGCCATCCCGACTGCCTGCTCGTGGTGCGGGATCATCATCTGCGCGAACATGACATCCGCGTCGTTGAAGGCGGCGCTGTCGGAGGACGAGGAGCTGACCGCCGGGCTGCCGCTGCCGTGGTCCATGCCCATGTCGTTGCCGCCGCAGGCCGCGGTGACGAGTAGGGCGGACAGTGCCGCGCCGGCCAGAACGGTGCGCCGCAGAGTGGTGCGCTTCATCAGGTAAAGATCCTTCTCGCTCGGTATCTGATTTCGGTAGGAGGCGGGTCGGGTTGCAGGCCAGCTCGGCCTGACCCGGACGATTCCTACGTTCGGGACACCGAAACGACAGCCAACCTCAATCTGATAGGCACGGTGGGTGGTCCGCGACCCACGGCAGGGGTGGTCCACACGTTGCGCAGGAGTCGGGCAGGGCTGCGACGCAAACGGCTTATGCGCGCCGCCCAGAGCATGATGCCCACCGCGCCCAGCACGGCCAGGCATACCGCTAACAGGTCGAGGTTCAGTCCATGCCCCGGTGTCTCGCCGGCGTCAGATCCCGCCCTGCGTTGATCGGCTCCCAGATGGGGCTGCACGACCATGCCATCGTTGCCGTCGGCCGCGACAGCGGGGGCAGGGTGATGACCCGTATCACCGACGTGACCAAGGGTGTGCATGCTAGCGACGCCCAGCGCGAGGAGGACGAACAGCATCAACTGCGGCAGGCTGAAACGGCCTGCCGCCGGCTTCATCACTGTCGTCCTGTTCATCCCGATCCACGGTAGTAGGTCTGGCTACGGTTGTCGCGTCACAAGCATTCGCAGCAGCTTGCTGTGGCGCCTTGTCAGGGAGTCAGGTTCGCGATGTCGAACCACGCGAACGGCGGCCACGGAAGATTACGCAACACCGTGCTGTAGAGCACGAAAGCCACGACGTACGTCCCGTACACGCGCGGCGACAACCGTAGCGCGGGAAGCTCACGTCCGAACCACACCGCGGCCGCCCACCGCAGGCCGAGATACACGAGGAACGGGACCGCAACCAGCGCGGCGAGGTGATGGCGCGCCGCCTGCACCAGGTCGCCGTGAAGGAGGTAATAGAACATCCGGGTTCCGCCGCAGCCTGGTCCGTTGATCCCGGTCAACGAATGCCACAGGCAGGGACCGGTGGGGTCAGCAACACCATCGGTCGGGTTGAAGCGAGAGACGAAGCCGCCAGCGGCGAGTACAGCAGCGGCGGCACCGAGGGTCGCCCATCGTTGCGCCGCACGGTCCGCAAGCGTGGCCACCTGTCGCATCCGCCCATCACCTCACAATCGCTGGGTTCGCTACCTGACCCGCTCCGCCCCAAGCGGCGTGCCGGGCCGACCGCCAATACTACTAACATCTCATAGTAGATTGGCGCCATCGCAGAGCCCCGGTTCGCGGGGTCACACAGGAGGAGGCCAGGTGCCCGGCGAACGGTCCAACCGAATGACGTGGGCGGGCACGGCGCTTGGTGTCGCTCTGCTGATCGCGGCCGTCATCGCGTTCGTGAACTGGGATGACGCATCTCGCAGCTCTGACGTCTCGACCGCAAGCGCTCTGAGTCACGTGCACGGCATGGCCGTGAACCCGTCGGACCAACAGCTCTACGTCGCCACTCACCACGGAGTCGTTCGCGTCTCTGATAGCGGGGCCGCCCACGTCGGTGATGGTCGGCAGGACACGATGGGCTTCACGGTGATCGGACCGGACCACTTCCTCGCCTCGGGACATCCCGCGCCCGGGGAAGCCGGACCGACGCATCTGGGCCTGATCGAAAGCACCGATGGTGGGCGCACCTGGCGATCGGTGTCGCTCGCCGGGAGGGCAGACTTCCACGCCCTTCGGAGCGCCGACGGGGTCACCTACGGCGTCGATTCCAGCACTGGCTCCCTGCTGGCAAGCACTGACCGGGTCACCTGGCAGGCCCGGTCCAGGATCGAGGCGTATGACCTGGCGGTCGAACCCGGACAGCCTGACAGCCTTCTGGCCACAGCGGAGCAGGGCCTGCAACGTTCGGTCGACGGGGGGCGCACCTGGGCGGCCGCCGGAGGACGGGCCTTCGTGCTGTTGCACTGGGCCGGCCGCGACCGGCTGCTGGGAATTGCGGCAGACGGCCAGATCCTCGTGTCCCATGACGCAGCCGTGAGTTGGTCGGGCACCGGGGGTCACGTTCCCGATGCGCCGGCCGCCTTCACCACCCACGGTGACCTGCTCTTCGTCGCCACACGTGATGGTCGAGTACTACGCAGCGGGGACGCGGGTGCGACATGGCAACCCATGCAGACATCGCTGTCGTGATCCTCGCCCGCCCCCTGCCATTCCCCGCCGACCGCGTACGGAAGTCCGGTCCATGATGAGGCCGGCAGCGATGTGGTGGCGACCCATCTCGGGCCGCCACCACATGCCTATCGCCCCTGCGCAGTCAGGCGGACTCGCCGCAGCAACTGGGCGTTGAGCGCCACCACGATCGTGGAGACGGACATCAGCACCGCGCCGACGGCCGGGCTGAGGCTGATTCCGGCCCAGGCGAGGACGCCGGCGGCGAGCGGGATCGCCACGACGTTGTAACCGGCCGCCCACACCAGGTTCTGAGTCATCTTCCGGTACGACGCCCGGGACAGGCGGATCACACCGGTGACGCCGCGCGGATCGGACGAGGCGAGGATGACACCGGCGGACTCGATCGCCACATCGGTGCCGGCGCCGATGGCGAGCCCGACGTCGGCGCGCGCCAGGGCCGGGGCGTCGTTCACGCCGTCCCCAACCATCGCCACTGTCAGCCCTCGGGCCTGCAGGTCGGCGACCGCTCGGTCTTTGTCGGCGGGCAGCACCTCGGCGAAGACCTCGTCGACGCCGGGACGGAATCCCAGGTCCGCGGCGACGGCCTCGGCGACCGGCCGAGCGTCTCCGGTAATCATCACGATCTTCCGCACGCCCTGCTCCCGCAGCTCTGCGATGGCCTCGCGGGCCTCGGGACGGATCTCGTCCTCCAGGGCGAACGCCCCCACCGCCTCCGCCTGCCCGCCGTCGGGCAGTCGGACCAAGTGCAGCACGGCAGCCCCGCGCGCCGACCAGACCTGCGCGACCCGAACCAGCTCGTCGGGCACCCTGGCCGCCAGTTCCCGCAGCAGAGCCGGACCGCCCACCGCATAGCTGGTGCCGTCGACGACAGCCTGCACACCTCGGCCGGTCAGCGACCGGAAGTCGCTGGCCCTCGCCTCCAGTCCCCGCTCCTGCGCGACGCCCACCAGCGCCTTGGCGAGGGGGTGCTCACTGTCGGCCTCGACCGCACCGGCGATGCGCAGCACCTCATCATCGGTGACACCGGTCGCGGCGGCCGTGGCGGTGACAGTGTGCGCACCCTTGGTCAAGGTGCCGGTCTTGTCGAACAGCACCGCGTCGACGGTGCGCATCCGCTCCAGGGCGAGGCGGTCCTTGACCAGGATGCCCGCCTTGGCCGACACGGCGGTGGACAGCGCGATCACCAGCGGAATGGCCAGCCCGAGGGCGTGCGGGCAGGCAATCACGAGGACCGTCACGGTCCGGACGACCGCCTGGTCGAGGTCACCCAGCGCCCACCAGGCGCCGAACGTGACCAGCGCGGCGGCAGCGGCGACGTAGAAGAGCATTGCGGCGAACCGGTCGGCGAGCACTTGGGCGCGGCCGTTGGACGCCTGCGCCTGGGCGACGAGCCGCCCGATGCCGGCCAAAGCCGTGTCATCGCCGACCGCGTCGACCCGTACCCGCAGGGCGGAATCTGTCGCCACGGTGCCGGCCACCACCCGGTCTCCGACACCACGCGAGACCGGTCGGGACTCCCCCGTGATCATCGACTCGTCCAGCTCGGCCGAGCCGTCGATGATCCGGCCATCGGCCGGCACCCGGGCACCGGAGCGCACCAGGACCAGGTCGCCCACCCGCAGCTCGGCGGCCTGCACGCGGTGCAGCTCACCGTCGTCGTCGATCCGCTCGGCGTCGTCGGGCAGGAGCGCGGCCAGCGCCGTGAGCGCGCCCTGCGCCTGGCCGATCGCCTTCATCTCCTGCCAGTGGCCCAGCAGCATGATCGTCACCAGCGCGGCGAGCTCCCACCAGAAGTCCAGGTCGAACGTGCCAAGGCTGGTGGCCAGCGACGCCCCGTACGCCACCGTGATCGCCATTGTGATCAGCAACATCATCCCCGGGGCCCGGTCCCGGACCTCGTGGAAACCACCGACCAGGAACGGCCACCCGCCGTAGAGGAAGACCACCGACCCGAGGACCGGACCGACCAGAGTCATGCCGGGAAAGTCCAGGGAGTAGCCGAACCAGTCCATCACCATGTGACTGGTCACCACGATCGGCAGCGTCAGCGCGAGGCTGAGCCAGAATTTCCGGCGGAACTGCTCCGGGTCGTGTCCGGCGTGCTTGTCATGCCCTCCGTGCCCCCCATGCCCGGCGTGGCCGCCGTGGTGCCCGTGGGCGCCGCTGGCGCCCTGTTGGGATGACGCGGAGTGGGGCGAGTCGTGTTCGTGGTGCCCGCCTCGCGGGTGCGGTGTTCGCGTGCTGCGCTGCGTCGCGTCCACGTGACCGTGGCTGTGCTGGCCACGTCCCACCTCATCGATACGGGCCGCGTCGTGATGCGCCATGCGTTCTCGAGTCATGCCGTCCACCTCCGCCCAGCACCATATACCCCCCGGGGGTAGAAGACAAATACCCCTGACGGGTATGCGGCCGCGCAATGGCCGGCAAGCCACCACCGCAGACCGGCGGCCCCGACCGGCACAAGTGCAGGGCGCCACTTGGGCCACTCGAAGGGGCAACAGTGCCCGAAAAAGCCCGCATGCGGCACGTATTGCGAACAAAATCCACGAAGGGCCGCGGATAGCGGGACCGTCCACCGACAAGCGGACCCAGTCGAGGAGCAGCCATGAAACCGGAGATCAGCCGCCGCCGGTTGCTGGCCGGCGTCGCGAGCGCGGTGGGTCTCGTCGGCACCAGTGACGTCTTCGGTGGGCTGGCATTCCCAGCGGGATTGAGAGCGGTGGGCACGAACCGCGTCCGTGGCGGAGACACAGGCGGCACCCGTAGCCGGGTGACGGCCACGCTTCGCCCCCGTCCCATCACCGTCGACTTAGGTGGACCGCAGGTAACCACCTGGGGATACGCCGACGATCTGCCCGGCCCACTTATCCGGGCCCGCGCCGGCGACCTGCTGCGGGTGGAGTTGGTCAACGGCTTGCCGACGGATACCAGCGTTCACTGGCACGGGATCGCGCTGCCCAACAACATGGACGGGGTTCCCGGTCTGACTCAACCACCCATCCGTCCGGGCTGCCGGTATACCTACGAGTTCACCCTGCCCCACCCTGGCACGTACTTCTACCACCCGCACTCCGGCGTTCAGCTCGACCGGGCGCTGTACGGCGTCCTCATTGTCGATGACCCGCAGGAGGCCGGCCGGTACGACCACGAGTGGATCGTGGTGCTCGACGACTGGATCGATGGTACCGGCCGCACTCCCGATGACGTGCTCGCCGCCCTGCGCGAGACGGGCGGCCATGCAGACATGCAGGGTATGGATCCCGCGGGCGCGCACGGGGAAGGCGGCGAGCCCGCCTCGCACCACGACGAGGGGTCCGACACGAGTGGCCACGGCGGCCCGGGTACCGCTGGCCACGGGGACATGGGCGGAATGGAGATGATGACCTCTCCCCTGCTCGGCGGTGCTGGCGATGTGTCGTACCCGCACCATCTGGTCAACGGTCGAGTCCCGGCGGCGCCGAGGGTCTTCCGTGCGCGACCCGGCCAGCGGGCGCGGGTGAGGATCATCAACGCCGGCTCGGATACCGCGTACCGGGTGGCGCTCGCGGGACACCGGCTCACCGTCACGCACACCGACGGATTCCCGGTCCACCCGGTGGACACGGACGCCCTCCTGCTCGGCATGGGTGAGCGCGTCGACGTCATGGTGGAGCTAGGCGACGGGGTTTTCCCGCTGATCGCCGACGCGGAGGGCAAGACCGGACGAGGTCTGGCTCTGGTGCGAACCGGTTCGGGTTCCACACCACCTGCCGCTGTCCGCGTGCCCGAATTGGAACGACAGGTGCTCGACACCGCAACGCTGCACGCAGCCGGCAGCGTGCGGCTGGTCGACCGACGTCCGGACCGGGTGCACCGGTTGGAGCTCGACGGATCGATGAGCCCCTACCGGTGGACCATCAACGGCGCGACCTTCCACGACGCTGACCCGCTGCCGGTGGAGCAGGGAGAGCGCGTGCGGCTGGAATTCATCAACCGCAGCGACATGTTCCATCCGATGCATCTGCACGGGCACACCTTTGCTCTTACCGGCGGCGGTGCCCGCAAGGACACCGTCGTTGTCGTTCCCCAGCAGAGCGTGAGCGTTGATTTCGACGCCAGCAATCCCGGCCTTTGGATGGCGCACTGCCACAACGCCTACCACGCGGAGGCGGGCATGATGGCCACGCTCGCCTACCGCACCTGAGGCACTCCGCTGCGGCGAGCGTTCGTCCACTGGCGGCAGTTGACAAGGCCGGAACGGGGAAGAAACGACCGACGAGCTCTACCGACCGGCCACCGACGAGCAGGCCGACGCCGAGCCCTCCGCAGGCGGTCGCGAGGAGCGCGGCGTCGGTTGCTCGGGGTCAGGAAAGGACGGCGTTCACGACCTCGGTGGCCCGCCACTCGTGCTGGGCGTACAGCCAACCGAACGCCGAGACCTGCACGGTCTGGGCCGCGACGGTCAGCGGAAGGTCCTGCCAGCCGGGGATGGCCTGCAGAGCGGTGAGGAACTGGCGCGTCGCGAACTCCGGCTTCATCAGGTCGCGCACGCTGCCCCAACCGGTGCTGGGCCGCTGCTGGAAGAGCCCGACAGAGTCGTGGTCCCAGCCGATCGCCTGGTACGGGTAGTCCTGCGACTCCGGCAGCACGCCACTGGCGTAGTTGTAGAGGGTGCTCTCCTGCATCGCGGTAGCCACCGCGATCACCAGCCCGCGGCGCGGCACGCCCATCTCGCGGCCGGTACGCACGATCGTCTTGGCGTTGTCCATCTGCGCCTGGTCCAGGCCGGCGACCGGAACGATCCGCTTGGGCTTGGGCCTTGACGTCGCCTTCGGCTTGGGCACGGGAGTTGTCGTAGACGGGGAGCTTTCCGGGGTGGGGGTTGAGGTGACCGGGGCGGCGGGATGGCGGGCCTGCCCGCGGGAGGCCGCGTCGACCTCGGCCCGCTGGGCGATCTCGGCACGCTGGTCCGGGCGGGGTGACTCCCCGGCGGGGTCGGCGCCTACGAACGTGACGCCCACGAGACCGAGGCAGCACACGGCCCCGGTCGCCACCGCCATGCGGGTCCGGCCCGGCCGGGCGGTGAAGAGGTTACCGAGGCCGCCGAGGCGGGTACGCAGCCATCCAATCGTGAGTCGAGGCTGGAACGTGCTAGCTGGCTGTTCGATGGAGGGGATATCGTCCGAACGGTCAGTCGCGCCGCCAAAGCCGCGCGGGTTGTCGGGGTTGCCGTCGTTACGCATCCGCCGAGGCTAGGCAGGAGAAACCATGGTCACCCAGGGTGATCAGGTGGCGATGCTCACACTTCATTCCGCGCAACGGGATCTTCCGCACCAGTCCGGCGGCGCCGGTAGGGACCCTCGCCATCCGGGCATACCGCCCGGCCCGCTGCCGCCCGACAGCGCAGGGCACGAACGGCGCGCACGGACGCCCCTCGCCAGGTGATCCACTAACTCATCCTTTCAGGTGATATCGTATCCGCCTATTGGAACCCACGGCGGGGTGGATCAGCCGATTCGCCCGTATCCGATCCCGATTCCAAATGGTGATCGTCGCCGGTTCCCCGCTGTTTACCAGACCGACGGTCGATGCTCAGATGCCCGCCGCCACGTTCCAGAGCAGGCCTGCGGCGACACCCACCACGAGGCTGAGCGCGGCACCTGTCACCGCGAGCCTCGCCGACCACCGCCTCGCCGGATGCTCGGGCGGCGGAGCGGAGTGATCGCCGCCGGATGACGCCAGCGCGGCGTCGCGGTAGGCCGGGACGATCCAGCGCAGGTAGTAGAAGAGACTGATCACGGTGTTGACGAACACCACGACGGCGAGCCAGGCGTACCCGCCGTCCCAGGCGGCGGCCGCGGTGGTGAGCTTGCCGACGAACACCGCCGTGGGCGGGGTGCCGACGAGGCCGAGCAGCGCCACCAGCAGGGCTGCGGCAAGGCCGCCGCGTCGGGCGGCCAGGCCGCGGTAGTCGGTGAGGTCGCGATGCTGCGGCAGGGCCGCGCTGACCGCGAACGCGGCGATGTTGGTCACCGTGTAACCGGCGAGGTAGACCAGCAGTGAGGGCAGCGCGAGATTACTGCGGTCGACGGCCACGACGGGGACGAGGGCGAAGCCGACCTGGCTGACCGTAGACCAGCCGAGCAGCCGGCGGGGGTCGGACTGCCAGTAGGCGGCGAGGTTGCCCAGGGTCATGCTGGCCACCGCGATGGCGGCCACCACGATCGGCCACGAGGTCGACGTGGGCAGCACGGTGGCGAGCCGGTAGACGGCGACCAGTGCGCCGATCTTGGGCACGGTGGTCAGGAACGTCGCCGCCGTAGCCGTGGCGCCCTGGGCGGCGTCGGGCACCCAAAAGTGAGCCGGTACGCCGCCGGCTTTGAACATCAGGCCGGCGATCAGGGCGACGACTGCGACGGTGGCGACGGCCCGGGGCGCGTCGGGCAGCCGCTCGGCGAGCTCGGTGTATCCGGTGGTACCGGCCAGCCCGGACAGGATGGTCACGCCGAGCAGGAGCAGGATGCCGAAGAGCGCACCCATCAGGTACGTCTTCATGGCTGCCTCGGCGCCTGCGGCGGTGGCGGCGAGACCGATCAGCGCGTACAGCGGGATGCTGGCGAGTAGGAAGCCGACGGCCAGGACGAGCAGGTCGTTGGCACCGGCGAGCAGCACCGCTCCGACGGTGGCGAAGAGCAGCAGGGCATACGTCTCGCTCTCCCTCGGGCTGCCGGAGATCTCGTCGGCGGCGATCGCGAGGATGAGCAGGGTGCCGGTCGCGGCGAGGATGCGGGCGAATCCGGTGGCGGTGTCAACGGCGAACGAGTCGTCGAACGCGCTCGTCGCCGGTTCGCGCAGCTGTATCGCCGCGGCCACGATCGTGGCCACCAGCACGGCGATGGTGAAGGCGCGGATGAACCACTGCCGGTCGCGGGCAACGAAGGAGCCCCCGATCAGCGCCGCGAGGGCGCCTGCGGCGAGCAGCATCTCGGGTAGCAGCAGCGCCGGCCGCATCATCTCCGTTTCCACTGTTCAGCGCCCAAGCAGGCCGACGACGGTGCGTGCCGCAGGTTCGATGACCTGGAGCAGGGGGCGGGGCAGGACACCGATCACGAGTGAGAGCAGCAGCAGCGCCCCGATGGACCACCGCTCGCCGGCACGCAGGTCAGTGAAGCCGATGGACTTTCCGCGGGTCTCGCCGGTGAAGACGCGTTGCAACGCGCGCAGGAACAGCGCCGCGGTGATGAGGATGCCGAGCACGGCGACGGCGGTGGCGGGGGCGGCGGCGATGCTGCCGGTGAAGATCTGAAACTCGGCGATGAACCCGGAGAAGGCGGGCAGGCCGAGGGCGGCGAAGGCACCGACGGCGAAGAGGGTCGCGAAGACGGGTGCGGGAGCGGCGAGCCCGCCGTAGTCGTGCATGTCGTCGGTGCCCGCGCGCTCGCGCAGGACCCCGGCGAGCAGGAACAGCGCGGCGGTGATCAGTCCGTGGCTGACCATCTGGGTGACCGCGCCGGTGACCGCCACCGTCCGGGCCTGCATGGTGTCGCCGGCCACCAGACCGGCGACACCGACGGCGAGGACGATGTAGCCCATGTGGTTGACCGACGTGTAGGCGACCATCCGTTTCAGGTTGGTCTGGGCGAGGGCCACGAGGGCGCCGTAGATGACCGACACCACCCCGACGGCGATGATCACCCAGGCCCAGGCGCGCCACGCCTGGGGCAGCATCGGCATGGCGATGCGGACGAAGCCGTAGGTGCCCATCTTCAGCAGCACGCCGGCGAGGACCGCGGAGCCGACGGCCGGTGCGTCGGTGTGCGCGGGCGGTAGCCAGGTGTGGAACGGCACGGTGGGTGTCTTGACCGCCAGGCCGAGCAGGATCGCGGCGAGCACCAGCCCGCCGGCGAGGGGGCGGGCGGCCAGCGGGGTGGCGGCGGCGAGCGTCGGCATGTCGAAGGTGTGCGGTTCGGCGGCGACGTAGAGGCCGATGAAGCCGACCAGCAGTGCCAGCGAGCCGAGGAAGGTGTACAGGAAGAACTTCAGGGCCGAGTGGGCGCGGTTGCCATGTCCCCAGCCGGCGATGACGAAGTACATGCCGACGATGGACAGGTCGAAGAAGACGAAGAACAGGATCAGGTCGGCGGCCACGAACAGGCCGAGGCTGACGGTCTGCAGGAACAGGAACAGCGCGGCATGCCCTCGCGGCCGGTGCCGCTCGCGAAGCGCGTATACCGCGCAGGCCAGGAAGATCACCGCGGTCATCGCCACCAGCGGTAGTGACAGGCCGTCCACTCCGATGTGGTAGCTGCTGTTCACGCCCGGGATCCAATCCACCTGCTGGGCGAAGGCCAGCCCGCCGGCCGGTGGGGTGTCGTATCGCGCCCAGAGGATCACAATCAGGGCGAGGTCGACGGCGGCCACCGCGACCCAGGCCCAGCGTGCGAGCCTGTCACCCAGGCGCGGCAGGGCGACCAGCGCCGCCGCGGCGACCAGGGGCAAAAAGACGATCACACTGAGCATCAGTTCACCCCAACACCACGAGGACGACGACAGCGACGACGAGCACGACCACGGCCTGCTGGTAGTACTGGTACAGCTGGCCGCTCTGCGGCCGACGCGCGAGCTGTCCCAGCCGGCGCATCCCGGCGGCGAGCGCCTCCACGGCACCGTCGAGCCAACGGTCGTCGACCCGGGCGGCACGCTGGGCGACGTGTACCACCCCGGTCGAGGCGAGCTCGACGCCCCGGTCGAGAACCCGGTCGTCGAAGGGACCGGCCTGGCGGGACAGCTTCAGCACCGCCCCGGCTAGGCCCGTGACGGCCCGGTCCAGCACCCGGTCGTCGAAGCGGGCCAGCGCCTCGGCGCAGCGCAGCGTCGGCCGGACAACCAGGACCTGTGCCGCGGTCTCCATCCCGAGCCAGCGCAGCGCCCACCGCGGTTCAGGGACCGGGCGGCGAGCGACCGCCAGGACGATGGCGAGGGCGATCGCCCCCGACACCGCGAGCTCGATTAGCGAGAGACGGAATTCTCCTGGACGTCCAACTGCTGCCGAGACCGTCGCGCCAAGCGGTGGGAGAGCCAGCAGCCCGGAGTAGGCAGCGCCGACCGCGAGCACGACCAGCGGCGCCTGCTCAAGCCCGCTGATCCGGCCGCTGCCCTTCTGCTCCCCGTGCTGGTGTGCGTCGACGTCGGCCTGCTCGTCGGCGGGCACCCGCCGCCAGATGATGACGAGCATCTTCCCGGCGTAGGCCGCCGACAGCGCCGACGCGGCCAGGCCCACGGCGTAGAGCCACGGCGATTGGTCGAGGGCCCGGGCGAGGATGACGTCCTTGGTCGCCCACAGCGAC
Organism: Micromonospora alfalfae; assembly: GCF_022230925.1. Lineage (GTDB taxonomy): Bacteria > Actinomycetota > Actinomycetes > Mycobacteriales > Micromonosporaceae > Micromonospora > Micromonospora alfalfae. The sequence goes on from NZ_JAKKFH010000062.1 coordinate 17,359, forward strand.
AGCGGCGGAATCCCGGCCAGCGCGAGCGCGCCGACGGTGGCCGACCAGCCGACCAGCCGCCACCGCGCCACGACTGCCCGCAGGCCGGCGAGTTGCTTGGTGCCTAGCGCGCTCAGCCACGCCCCGGCGGCGAGGAACAGCAGCGCCTTGGTGGCGGCGTGAGCGACCATGTGGGCGGCGCCGCCGGCAACCGCGCCAGCACCGGCGGCCAGCACCACGAATCCGAGTTGGGCCGCGGTGGAGGCGGCGAGAAGTTGCTTGAGGTCGCGTTGGGCGACCGCTACCGCGCCGAGCAGCAGCGCGGTCGCCGCGCCCACCCACATGGTCGTCGGAGCAGCCCAACCGGTCGCGGCGAGCAGCGGTTGCACTCGCAGCAGCAGGTAGCCACCCATGGCGACCATCGCCGCCGAGTGCAGCAGCGCGCTGACCGGGCTTGGGCCAGCCATCGCCCGGGATAGCCAGAACGACACCGGCAGCTGCGCGGCCTTACCGAGCGCCGCGGCGAGGATCCCGGCGGCGGCCAGGTGCCGCCAGCCGGGGCTGCTGGCGGGTAGGTCGGCCAGGGCCAGGCCGGCGCCGCCCGCGAGGGCCGCCCCAGCGGCGAGGTAGAGGCCCACGTCTGCGGCGCGGGTGGTGACGAACGCGGTCAGGCCGGCCGACACCCGGTCGGCGTCGCGCCACCAGAAGCCGATCAGGGCGTATGAAGCGGCACCCATGATCTCCCAGGCGAACAGCAGCGTCGGCAATGTGCCTGCGGTGACGGTAAGTGCTGCGGAAGCGGCGAACAGCAGCATCAGTCCGTGGAAACGGGCTTTAGAGCGGTGAATCTCGCCCGCTGCGGCAAGCAGCACGAGCAGAGTGACCACCGTCAGCATCGGCAGCACGACGGCGCCAAGCCCATCGACGGTTAGCTCGAAACGAGCGCCTGCGAGGAACGGCACCGACACGGCCGGCTGCGTGACCGCAACTACCAGCGACAGCACCACCGACGCCGCGGCGACGGCAAGCGACGCCGGCGCGGCGGCCCGCTCGGCTCGCCGGCCCAGGGCCAGCAGTGCCCCCGCCACCGCCGGCACGGCGACAAGCGACCACAACGCCGCCTGCCCGAGGGTGGTCATCGGGACAGGTCCGCGGCCATGTCGGTCATGTCCACGCGCCGTACCCGATGCAACGCGGTCGCCACAGCGAAACCCACCGCCATCTCCACGGTCATCGCAACGATGATGACCAGCAACAGCACCTGTCCCGACGGGTCCGGGGCGAGGAACCACCAGAACCCGGCGGCGGCGAGGATGAGCCCGTTGAGCATCAGCTCGAGGCCCATCATGACCATGACCACCACCTGCTGGGACAGCGCGCCGTAGAGACCGACGCTGAACAGCGCCGCGGCCACGAGCAACACGGTCTGCAGGGTCACCGTCCGACACCCCCTGGTTGCGGATCGCGGGCGGGCCGACGGCGCAGGTCGTCGCCGAACCGGTCGTAGCGACCGCGATGGGCGGCCAGCACGACACCGGCGACGATGGTGACTGCCATGACCACGCCGACAGCGGCCATGACCAACATCTTGGGACCCATCAGCTCTTCGCCCAACGCCGCCGTGACGTCGTCCGGCGGCGTTCCGCGGCGCGCCGGCCAGGGCTCGAGGAGAACCCCCGTAGCCAGCAGGACGAACACTGCGATCGACACCGCCAGGGCGTGGCGCTTGTCGTGGACCATGCTCATCGGCATCAGCGCCGGGTTCATGCCCATGAACATGACCATGTAGACGGCCATGATGGCCATCTCCATGACCATCATGAGGATCGTCACCACACCGACGTAGTTCTGCTGTAGGAGCAGTACCTGCAGGCCCACGCAGATGAAGGAGACGGCGAGGGAGTAGCTCGCTCGGGCCATCGAGTTCACGATGAACACGGCCGCCCCGGCGAGCACCGCGATAACCGCCAGTGCCCAGAACGCCACGTGTGTGATCATGGTCAGCTCCTACCGAGGGCGATGCCGGCGACGAGGAGGTCCTGCAGCAGCACGGCGGGCAGCAACACGACCCAGCCGACTTCCATGAACAGGTCCGGTCGCGCCGCCGGGAGATGGCGGCGCAGCCAGACGAACACGGCGAGCAGGGCGAGGGTCTTGACCAGCACCCACACCCAGGCGGGCAGCAGCGGACCGGCGCCGCCGCCGAGGAACATCGGCACCGCGAACGCCGCACCGGCGGCCAGCAGGGCATACCGGCCGCTGAGGAACAGCAGCCGGTCAACACCCGACAACTCCACGCTCACCCCACCGGCCACGTCAGGCCCCAATGCCGGGGAGAATGGCCCCCAGACAGCGATGGCCAACACGCCCATACAGAAGACGAGGAATGCCACCGGCATCCACACCACGAACCACAGACCTTGTTGAGCGGCCGCGATGGTACCGACATTCAGGCTCGACGCGGCCACCGCCGGCGCTACCAGCGCAAACATCAGCGGCAGTTCATAGCCGAGTCCGTGAGCCAGAAAGCGGTAACCGCCGACCAGTGAGTACGCGGAGTTGGCGCCCCAACCCGTCAGCCACACGAACGCCCACGCCAGGACGTCCATGGCGTTGAACCACACCACCCCGACGTCGAGGTCGAACAAGGTCCAATCGCCTAGCGGCACCACGGTGACGATCATCATCGCCATCACCAGTAGGCCGGCACCCCCGACGCGCCACAGCAGGGTGTCCGCGGCGACGGTGACACGGCGCCGCTGCCGCATCAACCGGGCCACTTCGCCGATGGGGCGGGTCAGGCCGGTACGGACATCAGCGCCGGCGGCTCGGGCGGACAGGGCACCGTCGAGAACCGCGGCGGCGAGCACGAGCAGACCCAGCAGACCGGCCGCGGCCAGCACCCAGAGCGGAGCTACGACCCTCACTGACGGGTCAGACACGGCTCACCTCGCGGTCCGCCGTCAACGCCTCCAGGTCGAGACTGGCGACGATGAGCCGCGCGGCGGCAAGGTCCCATCCCCGTACGAGATCGGCTACCGCCTCGATCAGCACCGCCGGCTGGTCGTGCGTTGACTGACCGTCCGCCTGGGCTAGTCCCTGGGCGGCGCGATCAAGCATGCTCAGCAGCCGGTCGCGAACATCACCGCGAAGATGCTCGGGAAGGTGCCACCGCGCCAGGTCCCGCTCGGTGAGAGGACCGACACGTCGCAGGGACCACCGCAGCAACCACGAACGCCGCACCATCCGCCTCAACCGATACAGCTGCCGCGAGGCGTGCGCGGTACCGCCGGCTTTCAGCACGGCGTCGCGGACACGGCGGGCATGGGATGCGGCGTCGTCGAAGCCCGCCAGCGCCAACAGGCCAGCGGCGTTGTCACACCGACGAGCTACGAAAAGATGCCTGCTACTGATCCGAGGGTTGGGCGCGGATGGCCCGGCATCGATGAGACGGGCTTCCGCGTCGACGATGACGTCGCCCTGAAGGGTGCATCGCAGGACCAGACCCGAGGGCCAGTGCGCGAGCACGGGACCCAGCCGTGCGTGCAGGACGTCCAACTCCAGGCCGTCGCGGTCCTCAGCGCCGCTGGCGAGCGGGATACCGGCCGGAGCCATGTCCATCGCCCCGTGTCCCATGCCGGCGTGGCCGGTGTGCTCGCCACCGCCCACGGCATCGTGCGCCATGTCATGGCCACCGCCGTGTCCCTTGCCGTGGTGGCCGCGCTGCGGGGTGTGGTGGTCGTCGTCAGACTCCGTACTGCGGCCATCGTCGTGCTGCGGGCGGTGGCTACCGTGGCCCATCGCGTCGTGACCCGCCTGCCCAACGGCGTCGTTGTCGCCGTGTCCACCCACCTGCCCACCCTGCTCGCCGGGCCCCTGCCTGGGTTGGCCCGCGCCCCCGTGATGCTGGGGGTGCGCAGAAGCATCTAATTGGCCTTCGCCGGCGTGGCGGCCTTGCTCGGTAACGGTGCGCTGTTCACCACCCCCATGCCGTCGGGCGTCTTGCGGTCGGGCCAGGTCTACCCAGTGGGTGGCAGGTTCGTTGCCGCGATCCTCGGCGTGCTGCCCGTGTGCGCCCCGGTGCTCGGCCGGGTGGTCTTCATGGCGCGCCTCCGCGCCGCGGTCGGCTCGGCGATCGAGGCTGTCGGTCTGTTGACGATCGCTGTCGCGCAGGCCGGCTTCGGCGGCGTCAAGCGCCGTGCGGGCGGTGTCCGGGGAGTCGACGTCGACACGGATCCTCGGCCCGGGAAGTTGGCTCCACAGGCGGTTGGCCACCTCGGACAGCTCCGGGCCTGGTGCGCCGCAGACGGCCAGGACATCGGCGTCCGCTGGGGATTGGGCTAGATGCCAGCCTCTGTCGAGGATGTGGCGCTCAACCGCGGCGCGCGTGAGCCAGTGTCCGGGGACCTCTATCAGCAGCACGTGCGCGTGGCGGGCCACGAGCTCGGCCCATGTTTTGTTCAGGCCCACCGCAGCGCCCCTTCGCGCCACGCCCACAGCACCGCGATGAAGGCGCTGCCGAGGAAGATGAACATTTCGACGATGGCCGTGATCCCGAGCTGGGCGACCACGACCGCCCACGGGTACATGAACAGCATCTCAACGTCGAACGCGAGAAACAGCAGGGTCGCCAGGTACCACCTCACGTGGTAACGCGAGAGGGCATGTTCTTCTGGCGGCCAGCCAGATTGGAACGGCAGGACGGTCAGCGGCGCTGACGCGATTGCCACAGCGCGGTGGGCCAGGTACAGGCCAGCCACGATCAGCACAGCCACCAGTGCCATGCCCGCCGCGCCTGCGTACATTGCCGCTCCCGTAGTTCACCGCCGGATGGGCGTCGCTTCTCCGGCGCTGCTGGTCCTGATCCTGCTGCCCATCCCCGCCGTCTCGATCCTTCCGCCACGGCCGGCCGGCGGGGCCGACCTGGGCGAGGATCCACCGTCCGCGCACTCAGGTCGCCAGCGGCTGACGCCGGAGGCCGTCGTCGCGCATCGTGGCCTGCATCGTCGATTGCCATCTGGTGCCCTGCCCCGGATGGGGAAACCTCGACATCCTCTCCTACTATTGGACAATAGTAAGAGAGGCATCCGGAGATCGCGGCGCGGCGAGCCGAAGAGCGGTGACAAGAGCTGCCTGTCTCGGAACGGTCCGGGCGCGCGCGTCGCCGCCTCGATGGGGACCGCAGCGAGGCCAACCGCATCGCGGCGGAGACGCCACGGCCGGTCACAGACAGTCACCTTCGACCGGCCGCTTGATCCGCTTTTAGGACTAGATGGTGTGAACACTAATGGGATAGTCTCACTGTCGGTCACCGCCGAAAGCGCGCAATGGCGCCTGCGGTGCCACCGCGTAATCGCCGAAAGGCGAGCCGGGGACCCGAGCCCCTGGGGTGAATCCGCGCCAGCGGTAGGGGCTACTTCCGCTCCGAACCCGACAGCTAACCCGGTCCGCGGACGATGGAAGGAAACACTGTGACGGCACCCCTACGCCGCTGGTTGACACCTGTGGTGGCCGTACTCGCTGCCCTGACGGTCCATCTCGGACCGGCGCCAGCGATCGCCGCCCCCTCCACGCCCACCCCTTCAGGACACGAGGAGGACAACGAACCTCAGTTGCTCAGCGACGTCGTCAAGGCGCGCAACCGCGACTACAGCAAGGCCAAGGCCAATCTCGCGAAATCACAAGAACGCCAGTTGGAACTCGCGATGGAGGCAAACCGGGCGCAGGGCGAGTTGGATGCTCTGGCGCCCCAGGTCAGCCAGATCGCCGCACGGTCCTACCGAACTGGCCGTATCGGTGCGGTCGCGATGCTGCTGGACAGCAACAGCCCCGACTCATTCGTCCGGCGAGCCGCGGCTCTCGATGAGCTCAACATGACTAACGCAGCGAGATTGGCCGAGGTGAAAGCGGCTAGGAACCGGGCAGAGCAGGCAAAATTGGCACTCGACGTTGAAGTGCGCAAGCAGCAGAAGCTTGCGAACGACATGGCGCGGCAGAAACGCGAGGCGGAGAAGGCACTCTCGCTCGTCGGAGGTCAGGGCTTCACCGCAGGTCTGGTGTCCGCGACGTCGCCCGTGGCCCGCATCGCCCCCGGTCGTACGTCCGACGGGGACTGGCGACCCGAGTCGTGCACGGAGAACGACCCCACCACCTCCGGCTGCATCACCCCCCGAACACTGCACATGTACAAGGAGGTCAAGCGGGCCGGCTTCAACCGGTTCGTCGGCTGCTACCGCCCGGGCGGCCCCTGGGAGCATCCCAAAGGCCTAGCCTGCGACTGGTCGCTGCAGAAGAGCGGCTTCCGCCCCTGGTACAACAACGACACACGAATGTACGGCAACAATCTCGCCGCGTTCCTCCTGCGCAACGCCGACCGGCTCGGCATCTACTACGTCATCTGGAACCGCCAAATCTGGTTCCCGGCCACCGGTTGGAAGTCCTACAGCGGACCCTCCAACCACACCGACCACGTCCACGTGTCACTGCTATAGCAGCCTCGCCTGACTCCCCCCGCCAAACGGGGATCTCGTCAGTCTGGTGATGGCCTCCCGTGTTGCGCCGGGGCAGCATGCTGCGCACCTGCTTGTTGCCCCGGCAGGCGACGGTCAGCGTTTCGGGCGGAGGGCATCAACGCGGGCGACAGATTGGTCGATGTGCGTCTCGGTGAGCTGTCCGCGTCGAACAAGAGCAACCACAGTGTCGAGCGTCTTGTCGAAAACGTCTGGCTCGTACACCTGCTGGTTGGCGAAGACCAGCAGGTCGACACCCGCCTGCAGCGCCAGGTGGGCCGCCTCCGCGGACCCGTAGCGGCGGGTGATGGCAACAGCCTGCATGTCGTCGCTGACCACTGGCCCCTGCCAACCGAGTTCACCGCGGAGCAGATCCGTCACGATTGGGCGCGACAGCGACGCCGGCCGGTCCGGGTCCAACCGGGTGTTGAGCACGTGGGCGGCCATCACACAGTCCGCCAGCCCGGACCGGATGAGTCGTCGGAACGGCTCCAGCTCGACGGGCTGCCAGGTGGAGCTGACATCGACGACCTCAAAGTCGGTGTTACCGGCGGCGCTGCCCGATCCTGGGAAGTGCTTGAGCGTGGTCTTCACACCGGCGGCCCGATGAACCTGGATCTCCTCGGTGGCGTTGCTGACGACGACGTCGGGATCGGCGGAGAAACTACGGCCGAGTTTTCCAATCGCCCGGCTCTCCGGGTTGACGTTCAAATCCACGACCGGCGCGTAGTTGAGGTTGACCCCGATCTGCGTCAGGCTGGCGACCAGGCCGCGCGCCCATTCGCGTGTCGCCGTCGCCGAGTTCTCGGCGCCGATCTCCGCCTGTGACTTGGTCGCGGCAAAGCCGTTAGCCGGGTTCAGCCGGCTGGTCCGCCCCCCTTCCTGATCGATCGACACGATGAGCCGGCCCGGCGACGCGTCCTTCAGATCCTTGATGAGCGCGGTCACCTGCTGTGGTGACCGAATGTTGCGCTCAGAATCGGTTTCCAGGTCCCGATCGAACAGGATCACTCCGCCGAGTCCGGCCCTGATCGCCCTGACGATCCAGTCGTCACGATTCACCCGGTCACCGCGAAAGCCCACCACGAGCAGGCTGGCGATCTTCCGGCGGAGCGCTGCCTCATCCACCTGCCCGGCGGTAGGTCGAGCAGTTCGGGTGGACGGCGACCGTGTCGGAGCCGTGGCTTGGCTGGCCTGGCAGGCGGTCAGTGCGGCCACGGCGGCCGAGCCGGCTCCCGTGAGCAGCAACCGGCGAGGCAGACGCACCTTGTTCACGTTCGCACAGTATGGCCCCCCAGGTCTCGACGCTGAGAAAACGCAATGGAGTCACTCGTCCGATGCTCTAGAGCATCCTTCGGGGAGCCCATGCAACGCCGCGAGGTCGCCTCCGCTCCCGGTTGGATCAGGCGCAGTACCTTCAGACCAGCAGGCGTTAATGCTCGGGCAGCGTCGGCAGGGGTTCAGGTCCTACCTTCGGCCAGGCCAGAAGTCAGATCGAGTAGAAGCAGCCGAAATACAGGTCAAGGACGGCGGCCACCCATGTACGGCATGGTGTCCATGCGCGCCATCTTCACCGGTACCCCCGCCCTCGATGCATGAACGATCAGCCCGTTGCCGACGTACATGCCCACGTGATGGAGGTCGCTGTAGAAGAAGACCAGGTCACCAGGTCGCAGGTCAGCGCGGGCTATCGAAGTTCCCTCACGCCACTGCGCCCCGGTGAAATGGGTAAGTGACACCCCGGCCGCCTTCCACGCGTACTGCGTCAGGCCAGAGCAGTCGAAGCTCGACGGCCCGCCAGCGCCCCAGACGTAGGGCTTGCCAATCTGTGCGCAGGCGGTTCGCACAGCGGTGCCGGCTGCTCCGCCGATGTTGACAGCGGGACACGCGCCGATTCGCAGTGACCCACCAGAGCTGCCGCCACCGGCTGCTGCTCGCGGCCGTAGGCCCTCCAACCGATCCACCTCGGCCTGAATGACCTTCCTGCGCTGCACCAGCTCGGCGTCCAGACGCTTCTGCTTGACGACGAGCGCCTCAACCTGGGCGCGTTGGGCGACGAGGTCATCGCGCAGCTTCACGACGTCGGCGATCTTCGCCGCATCGGACCGCGCCACATAGTTGAGCAGCGCCAGCCGGTCGGTCGCCATCTCCGGGGACTTGCTTGCCAAAACAGCGTTGACCGCCGAGGCCCGAGGAATCCTGTACTGCCGTGCTGCCATGTCACCGATCTGTCCCAGCGACATCTCCACGCGCAGCTGCACCGGTTCCAGGCGTTCGCGGAGCTCCTTCGATTTCCTCTGATTCGCGAGGAGCTCGCTGTGCACCTTGTTGTACTGCTCAATGACGGGTTCGAGCTTCTCCCACGCCTGGTCCAACTGCTTCTCGACCTCGGCAGGAGAAGGAACCGCGAGCGCGGGGGACGCGAAGGGCGTAAACACCCCGAGCGCCACAACCACTGCGACAGCCGCGAGGCCGTTACGCATTCTGCGTCCACGTCGCAACAACACGTTCCTGGTACCCCTCACTGAAACAGCCGAGCCAGCATCACATGGCGTGACGGCAGGTCGGTGGACAGCGATGGACGGTACCCTGATCTACGCACGCCGTCTACTACGTCGGTGTAGTAATCGGCTCTGGCGTCATGTCAGCAGGAGAATGCCGTAGCAGCTACGGGCGCTTTCGGCATCTCGCCTACCCGGCGACGAGCCAGCCGCAACCGCGGCTACCCAACGCCGACAGGTCGGGCCCGAGGTCCCATCCGCGGGGCCCACTGCGCGGCGTAGCCACATCCAGTTCCGTCGGCTGGCCCCACCAGCTTGACGCGCCACCGGCGCACCCTCTGCATCGCACCAAGGCCGGCGCGGCCTCGTTAGCGACCCGCCGCAAAGGTCGCGGGGACCTCCCGTGCCTCTACCTCGGGGTCACGCCCCACCCGCTACCCCGGTAACCGCCGAGAAGCGGGAAGGGACCGTCGCAGCCGCGCGACGGCCTCTGTGGGGCGCCACCCCGCCAGCACATCCCTGCCCGCGGACACGAGCGCCACACTAGGCAGCGTGGCACGCGCTCGGAGGCCCCTGGTGCCCATGCACCATCCCGCGACGCGATGACCAAGGCTGCGCTGAGGCTGCCACATCGCTACGCCCCGTGCCTGCCCCTCCCACATCGGCATGGGTCCAGTTCGAGGATCGCGTTTAGGTCATCGATGCAACACCGACCGACGCCAGGCTGGCGGCAGTGCTGGCGTGGATGACTACCCGCACCCTCGCTGCGGCCAGTTCCGAGCACGTGGCTGCTGCGGACGGGCCAGACGTCGCAGAGCCCGAAGGGCTGGTCCGCCTGGGCGGACCAGCCCTTCGGCGAGCACTCGTAGCTCAGCCGCCGGCCACAGACGGGGCCCGGCGATCCGCTCGCAATCGTGCCCGGGTGCGCGGGACTAGGTCCGTGGCCCAGCCCGGCTGGCACCGGCAGGGCGCTGCCTTGACAAACTCGGCCCAACTGAATTCAACGCGGTCCGCCCGTTGCCCGGTTCCGGCTTCACCTCACTTCCGGTGAACGTTTGCCAGCACCCCGATCGTGGGATGAGGTAGGTCGCCGCCGGGTCACTCTGATTACTAACGCAGGCAGCCCACTCAAGCAAGGACGCCTACCCACCGTCATGCCCTGCTGGGGAACGTAATCAGGTGTTCGCTCGGGAATCCCGGAACATGCTTGCACTCGCGTTCGGGGCTTCCCCTGCGAGATCCCACGTGCGCCACGACGACCGCGGTCAACGCGCGGCGTGCTGCCGGCAAAAGGCGGCGCCAGCCGTGAGCCAGGCACGGCGGGACGTGACGGTCCTGTTGCGACGCCGGATCGCCATCCAAGGTGCCTGGGCCAAGGGGTCAAGGGTGGTGATCTCTCCTGTGATCGAACTACTATCGCCGACTAGTAGGTGCGTGACAGGGTTGGTCACCCCCGTACCGACGCTGTTGCGCACCCTTCACGCCGGCGCGGTCCACTGACATTCGGCATGAGGAGCGAGATGGCGAAGAGGCACAAGGCCCGGCCGACGAGGCGACCGGGGCCAAGCCTGGCAGTCCTTCGCCCCATCCTCTGGTCGGCGCTGCTCATTGCAGTGGCCACCGCGGTGATCACGGTGCCGGCGTACGCGGATCCGGCATTGCCCAACGCCATTCCTGACACGGGCGCCAGGCCGGTTCCCTCCAGCCCCGTCCAACTACCCGGCGGCGCCGCCATACCTCCCACCCTCGGAGTGACAACACCGACTGGCTTGGGACCGTTCGCTGCCCAGATCGTTGCCAAGGAGACCGAGGTAGCCACCCTCGGCGAGCAGCTTCTGACGCTCCAACAGGAGCAGACGCGGACCGAGATCGCGACGCAGGAAATTGAGCGGCAGTTACAGATCACGCGGGCCGCGCTTGTGAAGGCACAGCAGAACCTCGGCCCGGCCGCCGTTGAGGCGATGAAGCGGGGCGCGGAATTGCCGCCGGGCGAGGTCGGCTCCCATCTGCAGGATCTCGGCGCCCTCCTGCGCCTTCGGAAGGGCCAGCAGCGCGCCGGCGACTCCCAAGGAAGCGCCCGTGCCCTGCTGCGCGCGCAAGCGGCGGAGCAGCAGGTAATTGCCGCGCGCACTGCCGCGTTGACCGCCGCTCGGGCCGCGCGCACGACCTACGTGACGGCAGAGGCGACCTTCAAGAAGCGGGAAGCCGAGCTGCTGGACCTTAAGCGGCGCAATACCGGCAAGATCGAGATGCTCGAGCGACAGCGTGACGCCGCCGAGCGGCAGTTGCGTCCGAACACCAGTGACGGTGAGAGCGTCGCTGGGATGGTCGCGAACCCTCGCGCTCTCGCGGCGGTCCGGTTCGCTCGGACTCAACTCGGCAAGCCCTACGAGTGGGGCGCTGAGGGACCCAATCGCTACGACTGCTCCGGGCTCATCTGGGCCGCGTACCGATCCCGTGGCGCCGACTATGACCAGTTGCCGCGGGTGTCGCGGGATCAGTACAACGCCACTCGTGGTCGCACCGTTGACCGTTCCATGCTGCTCCCCGGCGACCTGGTCTTCTTCGCCTCGGGCTCCAGCTGGACCACAATCCACCACATGGGCATGTACATCGGCGACGGCAAAATGGTCCAGGCTCCTACCACCGGCGATGTCGTCAAAATTTCCTCCGTCTGGTGGTCGCGCTTCTACGCCGCGACGAGGGTGATCCCGGCGGTCCCCGCGCCTACCCCGTCGCCTTCGGCGCCGCCGCCCGCGGCGACGCCCAGGCCCACTGCGTCGCCCAGGCCCACTCCCACGCCTACTCAACCCAGCCCCACCCCTACCGTGCTCGAGCCGACCCCGACCGCACCCAGCCCTACCCGCTCACTGACGCCCTCTCCGTCGACTAGCAGTTCAACCCCCACCCCTACCTCCACCCCGACCCCGAGTGCGTCAACGACAGGGCCCTAGACCTCGTCAACGGAAGTCTCGGTGCGAGTGGCCCTAGACCTCGTCAACGGAAGTCTCGGTGCGAGTGGTGTTCAGAGAGCTGCGGCTACCGGACCGGGCTGCCAAAATATGGTCGATGACCCGACTCGGCCGCCGCTAGCGACGTCGAGGCGCCTGTCGCGCAGCCGAACGCGGCCGATTGGCCGATGTGGCGCAGCGGCCGAGCGTCGGGAGCTTCGCCTTCAGCAACCTGGGTCGCCGTCGAAGCCTCAGCCGCTGAGGAGCCCGCCGGCAGGGTGGGTGCTGTCTCCGCCATGCGAGGAGTTGGGCTCTGGCGGGAGTTCCTCTGCGGGGTGTGGCCGGCGGTGATGCGGTCAGACGCTGGGACTGGCAATCCTTTGACCAGGTACTCGTCAGGCGCCAGCCTTCGAATAGGCGGCCAGGATCGTCTGGGAGATGAATCGGGCGGCGTCTGTGCTTTCCAGTCGCCCCTTGGCTACGTCGATGGCCGCGCCATGGATGACGTGGTGCAGGACGCTGGTCAGCCAATTGGCTGGGAGATCGGCTCGAAAGGCCCCATCTGCCTGTCCGCGGCGAATCAGGTCATCAACGCGCTGGGCGGGTCCGGCGTGGAGTTCTTGCACCCGTCCGGGCGCCAACGTCGCCTGCGCCGCCTCGAGAACAGCGGTCGCCTGGGCGACCAGCAGCCAGCTGGATTTGATCAGGGCGTCTAGGGCCTCACGGGGGTCGCCGGTCAGGTCGAGCGCCTGCAGGACATGTTCCCCGTCGGCTATAGCCCGGGTTAGCGCGGCGTCGACCAGGGCCTGTCGGGAAGGGAAGTGCCCGTAGAGCGTCACTCGGCCTACCCCTGCCGTCTTCGCGATCTCGCTCACGCTCGCGTCCGCGTTGCGGCTCAGGCAGGCCACCGCCGCGTCCAGGATCTTCGTGACGTTCTGCTGAGCGTCGGCTCGGAGGGTCGGCTTTGCCGGGGGGTGAGACATGCAACTCCCTCAACTCGAACAGCACTGTTCGGGTTATGGTATCTCCTCGAAACTCGAACACACCTGTTCGACTTACTGAAGGAGGCCAGCCGTCATGGCCCAACCCCTGACCGTCACCACCGCACCCCCGCATCCCCATCCGCAGCGCTGGAAAATCCTCGGACTCGTCGGGGTCGCGCAGCTGATGCTCATCCTGGACGTCACTGTTGTCGCGATCGCCCTGCCGCACATGGGCGCGGATCTTGGCCTGGAGCGGGAGGCCCTCACCTGGGTGGTCAGCGGCTACACCCTCGCCTTCGGTGGCCTGTTGCTGCTCGGCGGGCGCGCCGCCGACCTGTTCGGCGCCCGCCGCCTGGTCCTCGCCGGGCTCCTGCTCTTTACAGCCGCGTCGCTCGCCGCCGGGCTCGCGACCAACGGTCCTATGCTGCTGGGCGGTCGCGTCGCACAAGGCTTGGCCGCGGCGATCCTCTCCCCCGCGGCGCTGTCCCTGGTTGTCACCATCTTCGACGGCGAGGAGCGCAACAAGGCCCTCGGAATCTGGTCGGCGCTGGGCGGCGGCGGCGCGGCTCTCGGGGTTCTCCTCGGCGGCCTGCTGACCGCCGGGCCCGGCTGGCCCTGGGTGTTCTTCATCAATGTCCCCTTGGGACTTGTCCTCCTGCTCACCCTCCGGATTCAGCTTCCGCCGCAGCCTCAGCCGATCGGAGACGGTCGGCTCGATGTGCCGGGCGCGGTGCTGGTAACAGCCGCCACCGGGTCCTTGATCTACGCCCTGATCCAGGCCGGAGACCGAGGCTGGGGCACGCCGGTCACCCTGATTCTGCTGTGCACGGCAGTGGCTCTCTACGCAGCGTTCGTCGCCCGCCAGCGCCTCGCCGCCAGCCCACTGATGGATGTACGACTTCTGCTACGTCGACCGGTCGCAGCCGGAACGCTGCTGATGCTGGTCGCGACCGCTCTGATGATCAGCGTTTTCTTCCTGGGAACGTTCTACCTCCAAGACCACCGGGGATACGGCCCGTTACGCACCGGGTTGCTCTTCCTCCCTGTGGCGCTCGCGACCATGCTCGGGGCGAACACCGCAGGTCGCATCATCGGTCGTGCGGGTGCTCGGGCCCTCGCGGTGCTAGGACTTGTCGTGGCGGCGGCCGGCATGGCCATCCCCGCTTTCTGGGAGGGGACGTTGACCATGGTGGTAGGTGTCAGCATCGCTTCCGCCGGCACCGGCGCGGTCTTCGTCGTCGCCTCCGCTACCGCACTCGGTCAGGTTCAACCGCACGAAGCCGGTCTCGCATCCGGAATCGTCAGCACCTTCCACGAATTCGGAGCTTCACTCGGCGCGGCTGTCGTATCCAGCATCGCCGCGGCAAGCATCGCCGGCACCAACACGGCCGGCTTCGCACGCGGCTTCACCACCGGTGCCGTCATCGCCGTCACTGCGGCGATCCTTGCCTTGATCCTCACTCCGAAAACCCGCTCCAGCCAGTGAGCCCCGCGGTGATCCCCGGCGGGCGTTGGTCCCCGCCGAGGATCACCGCTCACAGCACCTCAGTCGCTCAAGCAGGGCGTATGGGCCCGACTGGGGCGCCAGCAAGGCGGGCAGCAGCGTGCCACCCTCCTGAAAGCAATGCTGTCGGTTCCACCGGACGCTGACTCGCGTCGACCTTGAGTGTCGGTGATGAACGCAGCAGATGGAACGCCACCAGGTTGGCGATCAGGCCCGTGACTGCCACCGCCCGCATCGGCCCGGAGAGGACCTCCGGCGGCTCGGCGAAGCGGCGGTCTGCCTCGACGAGGACGTAGATGGCAACCCCGAACAGCAGCACCGCGGTGGCCAGGGCGGCGAGGACCTGCGTGCGGTACAGGCCGAAGGTGCGCTGCCCTTGGCCGGAGGCGCGGCTCGCTGCGGTGGTTCGCGGCCAGGAGGTGATTGGAATTCGCATTGCTCGTCAAAGGTGTTTTCTGCGATGACTCCGGCTCGGCGGCGTGTCGGCATCACCAAAGGGCTGCATCCGCCTACGCCGGTGCTGGCGCGCTCAACGACGCGTAGTTCAACATCGCCCAGTACAACATCCGCGTCTGGCGGGAGCCTGGTCACCTGCCAAGAGGTTGGCCACACCTTCGGGACTCGACCACCAGGACGAGAACCTCGACGAGGCCGGCATCGGCACCTGCATGGTCTACACCGACGACCCGAGCAGCAACCAGCACCCGCATCATCACGACTACGACCAACTGGTGCCGTCCTACTGCGTGTCGATTCCACCACCATCGTCCGCTCCGCCCTGCGCGTCCGACGTGGGCGTTGTTGGCCTATCCACCACCCTCTTCTACTATGCCCGGGTAGTGGAAGCGTCGTCAGCTGCGAGATGAGGCCGACGCCGACGCGCCGCTCGTGGTGCCGTAGGAGGTCAAACACGAGCCAGGGGTAATTGTTCATCGGGGCGCACATCGACATGTGCGCACGGGTGTTACTCCCCTAGATGCGCGAGAGCTCTAGGTTTCACCAATACCATCGGGAGAACGCCATGGGCTCCGACCACACCCGTCCCGCACCGTCCGCCACGCCAGGAGTCAGGCGGATCCTCGTCGCGACGGTGGTGCCACTTTTCGTGATCACGGTGGTCGCCGCGTTGGTCCTCTGGCCACGGCAGGGCCGTGAGTCGACGGATGGGCCGGCGCTGCCCCGCTACCACGGCACAGTGACCCGGGTGGTGACCGAGCCGTGCCCGCCGACACCGGAGGCGCCGGACGGGGACCCAGGTGGGTCCGTCGGCCTGTGCGGAACGGTGACCGTCGCCGCCGAGCAGGGTCCGGACGCCGGCCGACAGGTCGAGACGCCGGTGCCCTCCGGCCCTGGCGCGCCCCGGGTTGAGGTCGGCGACAAGGTGGTCCTGGTCGAGCTGACCGACCCGGCCGACCCGGCGGTGAAGAGTTACAACATTGCCGAGCACCAGCGCGGCACGCCGCTGGTCTGGCTGGCGGTGCTGTTCGCCGTTGCGATCGTGGCGTTCGGCCGGTGGCGCGGGCTTGCCGCGCTGGCGGGGTTGGTGGGGAGCTTCGCCATCCTGCTCGGCTTCGTGCTGCCAGGGATCGGCGCCGGCCAGCCGCCGCTACTGGTGGCGATCGTCGGCGCTGCGCTAATCATGTTCGTGGTGCTCTACCTGACCCACGGGATCACCGCGCAGACCTCGGTGGCCGTGCTCGGCACGCTCGGCAGTTTGGTGCTGACCGGGGTGCTCGGCACGGTGGCGACGGCCGCCACCCACCTGACCGGCTTCGGCAGCGAGGACGCCACCACCCTGTCGATGTTCCAGGGTGACGTGGACCTGCACGGGCTGCTGCTCGCCGGCATCATCATCGGCTCGCTAGGCGTGCTGGACGACGTCACGGTTACCCAGGCGGCCACGGTCACCGAGCTGGCGCATGCCAATCCCGCGCTGTCCCGGCGGCAGCTCTACCGGGCCGCCACCCGGGTAGGTCGGGCGCACATCGCGTCCACGGTCAACACCATCGTGCTGGCGTACGCGGGTGCCTCCCTGCCGCTGCTGCTCCTGCTCGTCGCCGACTCCCGACCAGTCAGTCAGATCCTCACCAGCGAGTTCCTTGCCCAGGAGATCGTCCGCAGCGCGGTGGCCACGCTCGGCCTGATCGCCGCCGTACCGCTGACGACCGGACTGGCCGCGCTAGTCACGACCGCCGGGCGGGCGGCATCCAACACCACGATGGCCGTCATCGAAATGCCGGCATCCCTGACTACAGCCGGTTCAGCTGGCCGCCGGCCGATCACCGAGCGAAACATGGCCCTAGAGGCGCTGAGCACCGGGCGCGCTGGCGATCGAGTATCGGATCGGGCGGCAGGAACCAGCTGGGAGAACCTCGACCACAGCCCCGACCCTGAATGGTGACACGGGTTGGGACGTTCGGGTGAGCAGCCAGAGGCTGTCGCGGCGGCGTCCAGCAAGAGTCTGGGTGAGATTTAGAAGGATCTGCGAGCGGCGAGGTGCCGCTGGTTCAGCCTTTGGCAAGCCGGTTAGCGCGCCGGTCATGGGAGGCGGGCCTCGCCGCCCGGCCCGGTGACGCCTCTGAGGATGTGATCTCCGCCGAACTGCTATTGCAGTACGTTGGCAAGTGCAGTGCTGCCGCAATACGGTGCACGCATGACACTCACGCGATCGCGCCTGGCTGCGTCCGCGCTTTTGATCATTGTGGCGACGGCTGGGTTGAGCGGGTGCGGTACCACCGACACGGCGGCCAGCGAGGGCAAGCTTCAGGTGGTGACGACGGTCGCGCCGATCACCTCGATCACGGCGAGCATCGCCGGCGACCGGGCCACGGTCAAAGGGCTGGTGCCGGAGGGCACCAACTCGCACACGTTCGACCCGCCGCCGAGCGCCGCGAAGTTCCTCAGCACGGCGGACGTGGTGTTCGTCAACGGCCTGAAGCTGGAAGAGCCGACCAAGGAACTCGCTGCGGCGAACATGCGCAAGGACGCGACTCTGGTCGAGATCGGCAGCTCTGTCCTGCCAGAGGGTGACTATATCTACGACTTCTCCTTTCCGGAGGAGGAGGGCAAACCGAATCCGCATCTGTGGACCGACCCGACCTACGCCGTCAAGTACGCGGCGGTCATCCGCGACGCCTTGGTCAAGGCCGACTCGACCAACGCCGACTACTACCGGGCCAACTACGCCAGTTTTCATGTGCAGGCGAAGGCCCTCGACGCGGCGTTGCGCTCCGACCAGGCCACCATCCCCGGCGATCGGCGTGAGCTGCTCACCTATCACGACGCATACGCCTACTTCGCCAAGACCTACGGCTGGAAGGTCATCGGCGCGATCCAGCCAGAGAACTTCGACGACCCCACGCCGAAGGAGGTTGCGGCGTTGATTGACCAGATCAAGGCTGAGCGGGTGCCGGCCATCTTCGGGTCCGAGGTATTTCCGTCGAAGGCGCTCGCAGAGATCGGGCGGGCCACCGGCGCCCGGTACGAGGACACCCTGCGCGACGACGACCTTCCTGGCGAGCCCGGTGAGGCGGAGCACTCCTGGATGGGCCTGATGCGCTACGACTACGTCACCATGATCAAGGCACTGGGAGGGACCGCCTCCGCACTGGAGGCGTTGGTGACCGCCCCGAAGGTTTCCGACACGGCGAGCTATCCGCAGTGAACGACACCAGCGGCACAAGTGAACGGCTTATCCGGCTGTCCGGCGTCACATTCGGATATGACGCCACCCCCGTCCTGAGCGACGTCGACCTGACGGTTCGGGCCAGTGACCTCATCGGTGTGGTCGGGCCGTCTGGCGCGGGCAAGACCACCCTGCTGCGGCTGCTACTCGGCACTGTGCGCCCCCACGCCGGCACCATCACCCGCCATCAGGGGCTCACCGTTGGCTACGTGCCGCAACTGGAAACGGTCAACTGGAACTTCCCTGTCACTGTGACGGAGTGCGTCCTCATGGCCCGTCGGCGCGGTTGGCCCTGGGCGAGCCGCGGCGAACGTGCCGACATCATGCAGACGTTGGAACGGCTCGGCATCGCCCACCTCGCCGATCGGCACATCCGGGAACTTTCCGGCGGGCAGCAGCAGCGAATGTTCATCGCTCGGGCGCTGCTGCGCCGCCCGCAGCTGCTTGTCATGGACGAGCCCACCTCCGGCCTGGACGTCACCAGCCGCCACGACATGCTGCATCTGCTCGCCGATCTGAACGCGGAGGGCACGGCGATCCTGATCACGACCCACGATCTCAACGGCGTCGCGGCCCACCTACCGCAGCTGGTCGCTGTACGTCACCGCGTGATCGCCGCAGGCAGTCCGGCCCGTGTGATCTGCCCACCCGTCCTTGAGGAAACGTTCGGTGCCCCCATGCAGGTTCTGCAGCACCTAGGCATGCCCGTCGTGCTCGACCCCTTCACCGCCACCGACAGCCGGCGGGCCGCGGCGTGATGGCAACCCTGCTCGACCCGTTCCATTACGCCTTCTTCGTCAAGGGGGTTATCGTCGCCACCCTCGCCGGTGGGCTCTGCGGGCTGATCGGCGTGTACATCACGTTGCGTGGGATGAGCTACATCGGCCACGGCCTGTCCCATGCCATCTTTGGCGGATTCGCGGCGAGTTCCATCATCACCGTCAACTACTACCTCGGTGCCGGGATCTGGGGCTTGGCCTCGGCGCTGGCCATCAACGCCGTCACGCGGCGGCGACGCATCGGCGTCGACGCCGCTATCGGCGTCGTCACTACTGCGTCCTTCGCTCTCGGTGTCGCGCTGCTGACCGTCTTCGGCACCAAGGGCCCGAGCTTCGACGCCGCCCTGTTCGGCAGCATCATCGGAGTCTCCAGCGCTGATGTCTGGATCCTCACCGGTATCACCGCCTTCACCGGCGTCGCCGTTCTCATCAACTACCGGGCGCTGCTGTTTGCCACCTTCGATCCCGAGGTCGCCGACGTCAGCGGCGTCCGGGTCGCGCGGGTGGACGCACTGCTCATGTTGGTGCTGTCTCTGGCCATCCTGGCGACCCTGACCGTCATTGGTGTCACCCTCGTCGCCGCGACGCTGATCATTCCCGCCGTGGTGGCGCGGATGCTCACCAACCGCTTCGCCCACATGCTGGCCTGGTCCACCGGCATCGGCGCCGTCTGCGGGTTCATCGGCATGAACCTCAGCTACCACTTGGACGTGCCCTCTGGGACCACGATCGTGCTCACCGGCACCGTGGCGTTCATCGCGGTGCTCGCCAGTACCGGGGGGCGTCGCCTCTCCCGCGCCGCTCGTCGAGAGGTGCCGGCCCAGCCCGTCCGCTCGTGACCTTGGCCGTCGGCGCCGACCAGCAGCGCCCCTTCTGAAACATGATCGGGCGATACCAGTGGTCCAGGCGCCGGCGGCTCCCAGGGTGTGCAACGCGTCAGCTGGTGCTTGCCAATAGGTCGCGGCAGGCCTGCCCGCACGCGTAAAGACGCCAGACTCGGCCAGCCAACCGATTCGCCCGCCGCAACCCCGGCACCCACGGCCGTGGCGGCGGAAAGCTCACGGAGATGCGACCCGGGGAGAGCAAGGCGGACTACTTCTGTGTCCGCCGAGCCTCGGACTGCCCCAGCGACCGACCCCGCGATCACTGATGGCTCTCTGCGCCGCCCCTAGGGAGGTGCACCGTCGGAGGATGACCACCCCCGCGACGGGACGTCTCCGGCACTCCTGCGCGAACGACTCAAGGAGCTTCCTACGAAGATCACTTAGTATTGCGTCAGGCTTGCATTGATGGGACTCTATTTCAGTCCGTAACCCCCTCGGACCTCGAAGGAGTCTCCATGCGTCGCAGGCTGCTCGCCGCCCTCACTGCCACCGCGGTGTCCACTCTCACCTTCGCTGCGCCCGCACAGGCGAGCCACTCGTGGGGCAACTACCACTGGGCCCGCACGGCCAACCCGTTCACTCTCAAGCTGGACAACAACGTCGACTCCTCATGGAGCAACTACCTCAACACCGCCTCCTCGGACTGGACACCCTCTAGCGTCCTGAACACCACCGTGGTCAGTGGCTCGTTCGGCAGCCGCAGCAGCTGCGCACCGACCACCGGCCACGTCGAGGTCTGCAACGGCGCCTACGGCAGCACCGGGTGGCTGGGAATCGCCTCCATCTCCACGACCGGAAACCACATCAGCTCGGCCTATGTCAAGGTCAACGACACCTACTTCAGCCAGGCGCAGTACAACACCCCCGCCTACCGCCGGCTGGTCATGTGCCAGGAGGTCGGACACACCTTCGGCCTGGACCACCAGGACACCAACCAAACCAACACCAACCTCGGCAGCTGCATGGACTACAGCCGCAATCCGGCCGGGCCGCCCAGCAACGAGCACCCAAACTCCCACGACTTCACCCAACTACAGACCATCTACAGCCACCTCGACTCGTTCAACACGCCCACCGTCGCGCCGTCCGGTGCCAGTGCCCTTGCGGGCAACGCGCGGTCGAGTTGGGGCGAACGGGTCCGCGGCACCGACGGCCGCGGTGTGGCCACGTACGTGCGTGAGCACGGGCGCGGCAACTACACCATTACGCGAGTGATCTGGGCGAACTGACTCGCGCTGATCTGACCCGATCCCCGGGGGTGCGCCGCTGGCCCACCCCCGGGCGTCTCCGCCCGAACACCGATGCCAGCGACCACCGCAGTGGCACCTAGCGCGGCGGGCGGGACCGCAGTTAATCACGGAGCACGATGGCGGCGACAAGGCCCACCAACGCTGGCGCGCCTACCGCGACCAGCGACAGCGCCAGATGCATCGACGCCGAGCGCGTGTGCCCGGCAGGAAGCGCAGCCGCAGACGCGTCGGCCCCGCCATCCAAAGGAGCGGAGCTGACAGCCGGCGAGCGCGATAAGCACCCCGCGAACCGCAGGTGCGCCGCACGAACGAGCGGCAGCCGCATCGGCGCACAGCTCCACCAGTACCCGCACAGCATGAGACAGGCAGGCATCGTCGAGTTCATCGAGCGGCAGTCCCGGGCACCACACCCACAACTTCGGTTCGCCGCTGCCAGTGGCATCGTCAATCAGGAGTCGCAGGTCGTGGGCTTCCGCACCTGGCTCGCAGGACGCATGTGAAGTAGATGATCAGGAAGGGCGCCTCTCGTGAGGCGCCCTTCCTGATGACGTCACCATCCCGGCACCCACGGCGTGAACAGCGAGATCAGGAGGCAAGCAACCATCCCTCCACCGGCTTGGCGCATCACGACCGCTCGTGGCCGCACCCCTGGGCCCTGTAGGTGCACACCGCGAGCCGTTCCTGTCACCCGGCGACGCCCCGCCCGAGACAAATGCCGCCTGACGCGGAGCGTCAGGAAGCTTGGTTCGTCCTGTTGGGAGCCGGCGCCCTCAGGCCAGACGCCATCCAGAGCGGAACTGAGCTTGGCGATGCTGGACATCGCACGGCGGCGGGCCACGGAACTCGGACACGACGTGGACCTACGGCACAGCACAGCCCCTGAAGTTCGCTGATGCCACATTCGAGACCGCCGTCTGCACCCCTGCCGCTCTGCGCCATCCCCGGCGTCCGGGGCTCGTGGCCGAAATGGCCCAGGCCCTTGGTCCGGTAGATCCTCTCCTCCAGCCGACCACGTCATCGACGCCACCTGGCCGGCACGAGCGGCCCCCGCGCCTCGTCGATCGTGGGTCGAGACGAAGGCGACGCAAGACAGGGCACCCTCGTTCCCCATCAGGACCCTGGGTAATGAGGCAGTTTCGCCCTGTAGTTTTACCTGCTAGAGCGTTAGGCTGTCTCCGAACCGACCGCCGCCTTTCGGCCCTTTTGAACGCTTTTCGCGGGAGGGCTTATGCCGCCGCATCACGCGACAACGCAGCTGCCGCAAGCTTTCCTCACCGCACTCTTGGCAGCCCTGGCCCTAGCCGCCCTGATCATGCCGTCGACGGTCTGCCTGTCCGCCGGCCGGGCTGAGTCCACGCCGGCCGCGCACCACTCGCCCTCAGCCAAGGATGCCCATTCGTCAGGCACAGGAGATAGCGACCTATCCTCCTCCACCGGTCAGCGTCATCTTGACTGCCCACGCTTCACCAGCAGCGCTGCCGCAATCTCCACCCGGTCCATCTTGGAGATGGCAATCCCTCAAGCTGGGCGGTTGGCTCGCCAGTCGGCGGACGGGAACGTTGACTACTCGCAGAGCAGCTGGCCTTTACACGGTTCCGGCCGCTCCATTGGTCACCCAGTCTCAGCAGCAGCCGGTTCGCCTGTCCTTCGCATATAGGCCGCAGAAAGAGCGAGGTGCTTGACGCACTCACGCGAATCTCCGCGATGTCCCTAGAACGAAGACGATGAAAGGCTTGCTGTGACGAACTACCTGCACCACGCCGGTCACGGCGTGGCAGATCACCCTGCAACCGGTGCGGCATCGACCGCGAAAACCCCTCAGCACCTGGTGGGAAACACACCTGTCCTGTGGATACCAGAACTGACCGGGGAGACCGAGGCCGGCTTCTGGGCCAAGCTGGAAAGCCGCAACCCGGGCGGGATCAAGGACAGGCCCGGGCTCTACTTACTCGATCAGGCGCGCAAGAAGGGAGACCTGGCTCCGGGGGGCGCCGTCATCGAGTCGACCTCCGGCACCCTCGGCCTCGGACTGGCTCTAGCCGGAATGCTCTACGGCCACCCGGTCACCCTAGTAACCGACGTGGGGATGGAGGCGCACATGCGGCGCCTCCTGACCGCCTACGGCGCCACGGTCGACATCGTCGACCGGCCGGACCCGAAAGGCGGGTGGCAACAGGCGCGCAGGAACCGGGTTGCGCAGTTGCTGGAGGAGCAACCAGGCGCGTGGTGCCCGGACCAATACCACAACCCCGACAACGTCAGTGCCTACGAGGGCTTGGCACACGAACTCACCATCCAACTCGACCGCGTTGATGTGCTGGTCTGCAGCGTCGGCACCGGAGGGCACAGCGCTGGCGTCTCCCGGGTGCTGCGGGAGGCGAACCCTGGCTTGCAGCTCCTCGGGGTCGACACCATCGGCTCGACGATCTTCGGACAACCGGATCGGCCTCGGCTGATGCGCGGGCTGGGCAGCAGCATCTACCCCCGCAACGTCGACTACCAGGCCTTCTCACAGGTGCATTGGGTGGCCCCGCCTGAGGCGGTATGGGCATGTAGGCGTCTGGCTGCCACCCGCTATCTCACGGGCGGGTGGAGCGTCGGCGCCGTTGCGGTCGTGGCATCCTGGGCCGCCCGCACTTACCCACCAGACACTCGAGTGGTAGCCATCTTCCCGGACGGCGGCGCCCGCTATGTCGACACCATCTTCAACGACGGCTACTGCCGCCAACATCACCTGCTAGACCGGCCGCCCGCGCCACAGCCCGACCGCCTCGACCACCCTCAGGAACGCGAGGTGACCCGCTGGACCAGCTGCACCACCGTCATCGACCCCGCGCCGCGTCCCCGCGCCGACGTCGAAGCCCCCTCCGGTAGCGGCCCCCACCACACAGGTCGCGGTGTCGAAAACGCCTCCCACCCGGACAGCCCGCGGTGAGGGGCGTGTGGCGCCAGATCGGGTCCTTCGACCGATGCCTTCGACTACTGATGGTGAACCAGCTCGGTATCAATCTCGGCTTCTACATGCTGATGCCGTACCTGGCCAATCATCTGTCCTCTGGTCTGGGCATGGCCGCCTGGACCGTGGGCCTGGTGCTGGGCGTGCGTACCCTCAGCCAGCAGGGCATGTTCCTCGTGGGTGGCATCCTGGCCGACCGGCTCGGGTACAAAACCATGATTGTAGCCGGGTGCGGGTTGCGGACCATCGGTTTCGCGCTGCTCGGCGTCGTGTCCGATCTGCCCATGTTGTTGGCAGCGGCGGTGGCCACCGGGCTCGCCGGGGCGTTGTTCAACCCCGCCGTGCGGGCGTACGTCGCGGCGGAGGCCGGTCAGCGCCGGGTCGAAGCGTTTGCGATGTTCAACGTCTTCTACCAGGCAGGCATCCTGATCGGCCCGGTCGTCGGACTCGCGCTGATCAGCCTGAACTTCCGGGTCGTCTGCTTGTCCGCGGCGATGATCTTCCTGCTGCTGACCGTGGTGCAGATGCGCGCGCTACCGGCGCGGTCCGCACCGCCACAGCCCGGGCGCCGTGCCGGCCTGGGCGGGGTGCGGACCGACTGGCGGCAGGTGGTCAGCAACCGATCGTTCCTGCTGTTCTCCATGGCGATGATCGGCTCCTATGTGCTGTCGTCTCAGATCTATCTAGCCCTTCCGCTACAGGCGACCCGGGTGCTGGGAAGGGGCGGCGATGTGGGCAGCAGCGCTCTGTTCGCGCTTTCCGCAGTCGTAGCGGTGATCGGTCAGCTTCGGCTGACCGCATGGGCGCGGCGACGCTGGAACTCCGGCAAGGCGATTGCCGTCGGCCTGGCCCTGATGACGGCGGCATTCCTGCCACTGGCAGCGACCGCCGGGGTTCGCGCTCAGGACGGTTCACTGGCTATGGCGGCAGTCGCGATCGTTCCCACCCTGATCGCCACCCTGCTACTGACCCTTGGGACGGTGGTGGCATATCCCTTCGAGATGGACACCATCGTGGCGCTGGCACGCGACCGGCTCGTCGCCACGCACTACGGGTTATACAACACCTTCGCTGGTATCGGCATCACCGTCGGGAACCTTGCCACCGGCGCCGCCTGGGGGCTTGCACAGCGGTGGGAGATACCTGCGCTGCCCTGGTTGGTGTTGATAGCGACGGGCGCGGCCTGCGCCACGGCGGTTGCCGGCATGGCCCGTTCGCGGCGGCTAGAGCCCGGGTCCCAAGCGGCAGTCAACCCGACCAGCGCAGCCGTCCCAGAAGGAGCCGTATCCCGATGACACATCATCTCTCTGTCACCGTCGATGACGTGCACGCAGCCGCGAAACGGCTCGCCGGCGTGGCCCATCGAACCCCCGTTCTCACCTCACGCAGTCTCGACCGTCTGGTCGGTGCCAACGTGTTCATCAAGTGCGAGAATTTGCAACGAGTAGGAGCGTTCAAATTTCGGGGCGCCTACAACGCCGTCGCGCGGCTCGACGGGGACGCACGCCGTCGTGGCGTTATCGCCTTCTCCTCGGGCAACCACGCCCAGGCGGTGGCCCTGGCCTCACGCGTGCTCGGGTCCTGCGCCGTAGTGGTCATGCCGAGGGACGCGCCGAGGTCGAAGGTGACCGCCACCGCCGCGTACGGCGCGGAGATTGTCACCTTCGACCGGTACACCGAGAACCGATTCGAAATCACCGCTCAGGTAGCCGCCGAACGCGGCTTGACCGTCATCCCGCCCTACGACCATCCAGACGTGATCGCTGGGGCGGGCACGACGGCCGTGGAACTGTGGGACGACATTGACGACCTCGATGCCCTGGTCGTCCCACTCGGCGGCGGCGGACAGCTGGCGGGCTGCGCTACCGTGCTCCGTTCCATCGCGCCCGCCACCCGGATCGTTGGCGTGGAAACCGAAACGGGCGACAAGAATCGGCAGTCATTGCGTGCCGGCCAGCCGGTTCGTATCCCCGTGCCCCGCACGATCGCCGACGGCGTGACCGGGGAGCGCACGGGTGAACTGACCTTTCCCATTATTCAGCGGCTGGTAGACGACGTGATCGTGGTTACTGACGAGGAGATCCGCAGGGCGATGGCGTTCTTGTTCGACCGGATGAAGCTCGTCGTCGAACCAAGCGGCGCTCTCGGTGTGGCGGCGTTGCTCGCCGGACGCGTGCGGGTCTCTCGCCGGCGGGTGGCTGTGGTCGCCTCGGGCGGCAACATCAGCGCGAGTTTGTTCGGCGAGTTGTTGGCGGGGTCCGCTTCACCTGGGTGAAGGGCCCGCCCGGATGTGGGCGGCGCCCTCTCGGGGCGCTACCCGCGTCGAGTGGAGGAGCAGGCGGCCGCTGATAGGTGGCATTGCGGTGCTCGGCTCGGACAGGTCCATTCTGAACTTGATCTGTGCGGAGGGTCGGGCGTCACTGGTGACGGCCGCCATCCCGGCGAACCGACTGCGGCGCCAACCTGACACCGCTGGCAGGGATGGCGGCCACTCGAGGGAGATTTCCGGGAGAGGTGCCAGCAGGCAGGCGGTGCCGCGTCAGCCCCATCCCGCTAACGACGTCTCCCATCGGGTGGGCACATCACGCTCGGGCACCGGCTCCCTTATGGAGCCGGTGCCCGAGCCTCGGATTGGATCAGGCGGAGTAGCCTCGGGTCGCCGCCCAGTTCGCCAGATCGACAGTCGTCATCCAGTAGGCCGCGGTCGTGGGATTAGCCGAGTCGGCGATCCGCACGGTCCGGCCGTTGTCCTTGTAACCAATGACGGCAATGTAGTGGCCGCCGGGAAACGAGTGCCAGCCGCCATCGGTGTCGGTACCTGTACCGACGGTGTTGGCGACGACGGCACGGCCGTCCGTCACCGCGTTCACGATGTCGCTCTGAAGCTGATCGATCTGAGCCGAGGTGGGAGCACCAGGGATCATGCGGGTCCGGTAAGGATTGCCCTTGACCATCTGGTTCAGCCCGCGGGTGGTGTCCTCGGCCGAATTGGTGCCGTTCTCGGTCGCCCGCAGCGGGGCTACCAGCTCGTCCTGGGTCCGCTCGATGCCGTTGGCGCTAAGCGCGTTGCGCACCGCGGCGGGACCGCAGTTCCAGTAGCTGGTCTGCGCCTGATAGTTGTAGTCGAGGACCTTGGTCGATGGCGGCTTCGGCTTCGCTGTACGGGTCAGATCCGGGTCCGGCTTGGCCGAGGTGGCCCTGGGCGACGTCGATGGGGACGCCGCGACGCGGACTTGGCTGCGGGTGGCAGCGCCGTCGGTGCGCGGAGCCAGCTCAGCGACAGCGGCCGCTGCCCCCTGGCGGACAGGCGCGTCATCGGTGGTGGTGAGCAGGGCGCCGACGCCGGAGGCCAGCACGAGGGCCGCAGCCGAGCCGGCGACGATCTGGGACGAGCGTTCGGTGGCCAGACGGCGCAGCTGACGCTTGAGGTGGTGCTTCACGTAATCCTCCACAGAGCGAGAGCGGCAAAAGCCGGCCGGAACGCGCGGAGGAGCTCACGCGCGACGACGTGTACGGCGACGTGGCCGGCACTGGACCGCTCGGAAAGGGGGGCGCCCGGTCGGCCGGGCGCGGTGGCGGGTACCGAGGTCAGCTCGCCAGCCAGTCGGTGGGAAGCGACGGCACCGCGGCGCCGTGAAGGTGAATCAATCGGGGGAGGCGCTGCATGAGCATGGAACTCCTTCCAACGCCGCCTACCGGGTTAGCTGACGGATTCGGGCGGGAAGATCGCCCTACCGCAGGCCGTGGCTCGCGGATTCACCCCGATGATGCAGTGGGTCCCCGGTTCGTCGGTAACGATTCGGCGGGTCCGAGCGGCGTCGCCTGTTGCGACCGGAAACCGCATCGGACGCGCCGACGTTACTGAATCCCATTCCTCCGGCCAAGTGCCACCACCTGCACAAACTT
Organism: Micromonospora alfalfae; assembly: GCF_022230925.1. Lineage (GTDB taxonomy): Bacteria > Actinomycetota > Actinomycetes > Mycobacteriales > Micromonosporaceae > Micromonospora > Micromonospora alfalfae. The sequence goes on from NZ_JAKKFH010000062.1 coordinate 45,246, forward strand.
TGAGCCTCACTACTCTGACCGGAACGGTCCATCACTGACGTCATTCCATGGGACAAGTAGAACTACCGGGCCCGGCGGTCAACAACCGGACAATCATTGAGGCGAAACCCTAATCTCGTTGGGTCAATCGCACCGGCTGGGCCGATATGACCGTTTCGACTTTTCAGCAGCTCGAACCATGGGAACTCAGATCACAATTTGGTCAACTCTGCTTATCGGCAGGTGGGCTCGCCCAGCGGCGGTGCCCGCCGAGGGTTCCGGGTGTGGGGGGCCGTTCGCTGCTGCGGTGGCCAGTGCCGGCCTACGCCCGTTCGGATCGGCCGATCCGAACTTCGACCCGCGCGGTGCACGTCGGGCTCGCGCCGGTAGCAGTAGCGCCTGCGGCACACGTCTGCCGGCAGGCAACTCCTCCAGCGATAAGCCACCCCCAGCCCAGGTGTGCCGTCCAGGGAGGTTGGTCAACCTGCTGATGGGCCGACCGTCGGTTGCGGGGGGGCCGGTGCAGCTTGTAGTGATGCAGAGAGCCCGTAGGCCTTCCTGCGGGCTTGTTCGCATGCTGCAGAACCGGGCGTAGCACAGCCGTCGGTCAGGGTTCCGGTGAAACCGTTCGACCTTGCCGTTGGCTTGTGGCCGGTATGGGCTGGTTTTCTTCGGGGTGATCCCAGGCTTTCTCGTTGTGGCGGATCTCTGTGTAGGCGACCCGGGAGTGATCATCGACAACGCTGCGCCCGAACGCAGTGCCCGTCTGAGGTTCGTAGACGCCGTTGCATGATGCGGGTGTTGGTAGCGGCGGATCGGTTCTCCGGTGACTTGGTCGATGTGTGACAGCCGATGCTGTGGGCAACGGGTCAGCACCGCGTGCACGGTCGAGGCCGCCATGCCCAGGCGCCCGCCGAACTGCACCGGTCCCAGGCGTTGCTTCCACCCGCGGGTGCACGATCTTGCGTACCCGCGGACGCGGGGGCCGGGTCACGATGCGGCCGCGACGAACGTCCTACATGCCCTCGGCGCTCTGCGGCCGGTATCACCGCGACCAGCGGCTCGCCGTTTGGCCAGGACACGTCACAGGTCCGGCTGCTCGGGTGTCCGACCGCCCCTCATCCACGATCAGTCGCGCCAGCCGCAGACGTGCGCGAGGGGTCGAGGCAGCGTTAGCCGGGACAGAAAGGTCTCCTGTTGCGAGAGCGGTTCGTAGACAGATCCACTCCAGAACTGGAGGCCTTCACTCGCCTACGACATCAGATCGTGTCGTCACAAGATCTCTACGAACGGGCGTGGGCAGTACATCTAGCGACTGATGCATCCATTGGACCGGCCCGCTGGGGCGGCGGGCGGGTCCAATGCTCCTGTGGTCAGCCGCCGGTGACCGCTGGCGCCGGCGATCCGCCGGCCGCCGCTCCCGGATGCGGCACCTGGGCCGGGCCCGGCCGGAGCCCGGCCGGTACGGGCAGGGCGCTGCCCTTGACGAACTCCTCCCAGCTGACGTTCCAAGCCGTCCAGCCATTGCCCGGCTGCAGTTGCACTTCGGTCCCCTTGAAGGTGACCAGGTCACCGACCTGCGTGACGCCCATCAGCCAATCGGCGGCTTCGGCCGAGATATTGGTGCAGCCGTGCGAGACGTTAGTGTTCCCTTGGTCCCCCACCGACCACGGTGCCCCGTGGATGAACTCACCGCCCCAGGTGAGCCGCTGCGCGTCCTCGACGTCGATTACGTAGGGGTCGGCGGATCCCCGGGTGTCGAACGTCGTATTCTGGTGCTTCTCCATGATCACCATCTTGCCGCTGGAGGTTGGTGTGCTCGGCTTGCCGAGGCTCACCGGGATCTTGCGAATCAGTTTTCCGTCCTGGTGTACCGACATCTGTTTGGTGGCGTTGTCGACCTCTAGGGACACCTGCCGACCGATCTTGGACGTGGCGCTCCGGTCGGCATCACCGACCCGGTCCTTGCCGATCGGCAGGCCCTCGAGGCCAGCCCGGACGCTGATGGTGGTGCCGGGCCGCCAGAAATCGGGCGCCCGGTAATAGACCTGGGTGCCGTCGGGTACCCACGACCAGGCGCCCGGCTGCGGCGGGTCCGTCTTCACGAACAGGCGCCGCTGCACATCGACCCTGGCGTCTTTCGGAATGGGCGGGTCGAACGCGACCGTTACCGGCATGGCGGTGCCGTACGTCCGATTTTCGGTGAAATACAACGTACTAGTGATCGTCGGTTTCGACGATTTCGGCATGGTGGTAAAGGCGGTCTTGCGGGTGGTGGTGGCGCCGGAATCGCCGGTGGCGGTCACCTCAACGGTGTAGGTCCGTTCCGGCTGCAACGTGGTGCTTGGCACCCACCCCGAGGTGTCCTCCCGCCGCTCCGCCTTGACCTCCTTGCCCTTGTCGTCGGTGATTCGCACCGCAGTCACGCGCCCACCTTTGACGACGGCGCCCACCTCCGCGCTAACTGGCACATCCCGCGTCCGGTCAGCGGGCGTAAGGGCCAGCTCCAGCGGCGCCGCCTGGCCCTTAACCGCCCCCGCGCCCGGCTTGCGGTCCGCGGTGCACCCGCCGAGGACCAACGGTGCGGCCGCAATAGTTACCGCACACAACGTCAATCGCCGCTTCAACTCCATGATGCGTCCCCCCGGATATGCGACTCCCTTCGTCACATTCTCTCTACGAAGCAGCGATAGTAGGCGGACTTTTCAAAGATTCACGCCGGCGCCTTACAGCAACTTTTCTCCGCGCTTCGCCTACTGGCGTGAATGAAACATCCATTCTCATACGTGCCCGTTTTGGTAGGAGTGGATGGACCTGGCAGGACCTTCCCCCTGGCGACCCGGCTGTCCGGTGTGCCGTTCGAGCGCAGCTATTCGCCCTCATCGAGCACTGCTCCACTTGCCCGGTGCCCGCCACATGGTTAATCACCGGCGCGTTGCACTGCCTGATCGGCGTCGTCGTGATCATGTAGGCGCCGCGCGGCTGACGCCGCCACACGGACCGGCTGCCAAAGGCTTGCCATCCGACGTACCAGCTTCAGGCCGCGCCGGAGTTGCCGACCCGGCGAACAGAGCTTCGGCAGGACTCCAGCGCCGTTCCCGTCAGCCGATAGCCCGGCCGGCCGGGGTCAGACGCGGCGTCGCATTCTAGTCAGCCAGCAGGAGTGGGGGCCATGGTCGGGCATCCCGTCGGTCGGTGACGATGACAGCAGGTAGCGAAGTCGGCTCACCTGCGAGCCCCGTCTCGACCTCATTCCTGTCGACGTACCAACGCTCGACCGTAAAACCGTGGGGCCCGGCGCGGCGACCCGCTACACCCGCGCCGACATCTCGCGCCACCGCTTACACCGCATATTCGGGTAGTCGCGTCGCGCTCTCATCCGACTACCGCGCTCACCCGGACTGATCCGACGAACGCGTGCGGAGGGTCGAATCCGAACGGTGCTCTAAGACGTAGCAGGCAACCTGAGCGCAACCCACTGCCGATAGGCGTGGGCATCGGCGCGGTGTGTCCCGCGGCGTCACCACCCCGGCGCCGACGCTCTGCCCGCCAAGTCCAGCCGTACGACGACGTCGCGGGCCGGGATCAGAGGGCGTCGAAGCCGGGATAGTCCGACAGACGCCGGCGCGGGTCGGCGTTGAGCCACCGAAGTCTGTGCATGTACGCGGCGACGTCCGGGTCGTCCTCGTCGTCCTGCGCGTGCCCGATGAGCACCGGCCGCAGCACGGGGCCAGCGACCGTGTCGCCCCGATGAAACGACCAGGAATGTCCGACCGGCGTCTTGCGCGGCGCTGTGTTTGGGGCAGACGTGCAGGCAGAGCGGCTCAGGCGCTCGTGCACCACCCGGGTCCAGAAGAACACACCGAAGGCAGCGAACAGCGGCCACTGCAACGCGTACCCGAGACTGCGGCCGTCGCCCCGCAGCGCGTGTTCCCACTGCCACCAGCCCAACCGCAGGCACACAGCAGCGATCACACCGATGACCAAGTGTCCGAGCAGCCACCGCGGTCTGAGCCAAGCTGACATATCGTCAGAATAGCTGCCGAAACCCACCGGACGGCGACTCACCCTGAACGGTCATGACATACCGTGACGAGATGAAGGTGTTCCCCGTTGCTCTCGACTCGGGCGAGACCGCCAGCCTGCGCCTGGACGACACGACAGTGTTCATCATCTCGACCGCGTCGCGGTCACGGCGCCTGCTGCGCTGGTCCGCCGGATCGGTGTTGGTCGGTCTGAGCCTCGCGGCGGTCGCCAACGGCGTCACCCACGCCGTCAATGAACAAGTTGGCCTCTGGCTGATGGGCGCCGCCGTGGCACTCTTCATTGGAGGAGTCGTCGGCGCCACGGCCGCAGGGGCATTCATCTGGCGAGCCGATCGTCGACCCGACGACAGCCTCAGCGCCGACGAGGTGACCTTCGCCCGCAGTGACGCCATCAACGGTCGAGTCACCGTGACCATCGAATGCGCCGACGGCACCACCCGCCACTTCAGCGCTACCGGCACGGCCGGCCCCCTTACCGCGCAGCTGTTCGCGCGGATGCTCGCCGTGACGGCCCCGACCGACAAGACTCCCACCCCGATTCCGTAAAGGGTGGTCCCCCAGGTCGGGCGCTCGTTTACTCGGGGCGGGCATGAACAGTGTGGCCGCGGCAGCGCCGAGCGCGGCGACGGTGGCACAGGCGATGAGGACGTAGACCATGGCGTCGACATAGGCGTGGTCAGCGGCGTCGGCGAGCGCCGGTAGGCCCAAGCGGTCTGCGACGGCCAGCGTCCCGGCAATCGAGTGGGTCGCGGCGTCGACGGCTGGCGTCGGTAGGCCGGTGGTGTCGATGCGGTCGCGGTAGGTGGCGGAGAGCAGGCTCCCGAGCAGGGCAACGCCGAGGGCTCCGCCGGTTTGGCGCATGGTCATGGTGATGGCGATGCCGGCTCCGGAGCGTTCGGGTGGCATGACCGCGAGCACCGCGTCCATGGCCGGGGCGAGGGTGGCGCCGATGCCGAGTCCCACGACGGCGTACCAGGTGGCGATGAACCCGTAGCTGCTGGCGGCGTTTGTCAGGGCGCCGGTAAGCAGTCCGGCGACGGTGACGACGAGCCCGACGACGATCGGCGCACGGTGACCTATGCGGGCGGTGAGGCGGGTGGCGATGCCGGCGCCAGCGACGAGACCGACGATGAGTGGCAGCAGCCGCAGCCCGGTGTCGAGGGCGTCGAAGCCGAGGACGAACTGGAGGTGCTGGGGTGCAATGAACAGCAGTCCGAACAGGGCGAAGCTGGCGAGGGTGGCGTTGATGGAGCCCCACCGGAATTGTCGATTCCGGAACAGCCGTAGGTCGATCATGGGCTCCCGGTTGTGCAGTTCCCACCAGGTGAATCCGGTGAGCAGTATCGCGGCGGCGAGCAGCGCTGCGATGACGGTGGGCGCGGTCCAGCCTTGTTCAGGGGCTTCGATGACGGCGTAGACGAACGCGACCAGACCGGCGGTGGACAGGACGGCGCCGGTCGGGTCTGGGCGTGGTGGGTTGGGGTCGCGGGACTCGGGCAGGAACACGGCGACGCTGATGGCGGCGAGGGCGACGATGGGCAGGTTGACCAGGAAGATGGTGCCCCACCAGAAGTGCTCGAGGAGGTAGCCGCCGATGATGGGACCCAGCGGGATGCCGATGCCCATGCCGGAGACGAGCACGGAAACGGCGCGGCTGCGCTCGGCGCCGGTGAACAGGGCCGTGAGGGAGGCGAGGGTGGTTGGCATGATGAGCGCGGCGCCGATACCGAGCCCGGCGCGGGCGGCGATGACCTGGGGGGCGGTGTCGGCCCAGGCTGCGGCGATGGACGCGGCGGCGAAGACGGCCAAGCCGAGTAGCAGGCCGCGGCGGCGGCCGTAGCGGTCGGCGAGGGCGCCGAAGGGCAGCAGTAGGCCGGCGAAGAGCAGGACGTAGGCGTTGACCATCCATTGCAGTGCGCTGGTGTCGGCGTTGAGGTCGGTGGCGATGGTGGGCAGGGCAACGTTGAGGATGGTGATGTCGAAGCCGATGGCAACGACGGCGACGGTCAGTCCGGCCAGGGCCCAGCGGTGTCGGCGCGCGTTTGTCGCGGTCATGAGTGGCAGCCTTCGTTCAAGGGGTGTTGGGGGCGTGCGGGTTCTGCCGGCCGTTGTCGGGGCGGTCGGCGCTGCGGTGGTGGGGTTCGGCTAGGGGTGGGTGGGGTGTTCGTGGTCGGCGTGGCTGGCCGGTTCGAGTTGGAAGGTGCTGTGTTCGACGTCGAAGTGCCCGGCCAGGCAGGTTTGCAGGGCGTCGAGTAGTTGTGGTGCGTGGCCGTCGTGGAAGCAGGAGTCATCGACGACGACGTGCGCGGTGAGGACGGGCAGTCCGGAGGTGACGGTGTGGACGTGTAGGTCGTGCACGCCGAGGACGTGGTCGGCGTCGGTGATGTGTTGGCGGATCTGTTCGAGGTCGGCCTCTGCTGGGGCGGCTTCGAGCAGGATGTTGACCGCTTCGCGCAGCAGCCGCAGCGCGCGTGGGGCGATGACGAGGCCGATGAGTAGGGACACCATCGCGTCTGCGCGGGTGAAGCCGGTCAGCGCGATGACGGCTGCGGCGGCGAGGACGCCGACGGAGGTGGCGGTGTCGGTGGCGACCTCGAGGAACGCGCCGCGCATGTTGAGGCTGGCGTCGCGGGCGCGGTAGAGCAGCGCCACTGCGACGAGGTTGCCGACCAGGCCGATCGCACCGAAGACGGCCATGCCGCCGGGTTGCACGTCGGCTGGTTCGAGGAGCCGCCGGACGCCTTCGACGAAGACGTAGACGCCCATCCCGGCCAGGATCAGGCCGTTGACGGCGGCGGCGAGGATCTCCGCCCGCGCCCAGCCGAAGGTGCGCCGCCCGGTCGCTGGTCGGGCGGCGAGCATGGCCGCACCGAGGGCGAGGGCGACACCGCCGGCGTCAGCGAGGACATGCCCGGCGTCGGCGAGCAGCGCGAGGCTGCCGGTGATGAACGCGCCGACGACTTCGACCGCGAAGATCACCACCGACACCATGAGCACGCCGGCCAAGGCTCGGCGGTGCTGCCCGGTGGCCGTCACCTGATGGCTGTGGCCGTGGTCGTGCCCCATCAGTCGCTCTCCTTCACCGTGTTCGCGGTGCGGCCAGTGCCGCACTCGTCGACCACACTAGAAATCATGCGCACATGCGCATACTAAGATGAGTTGATCGGGCCACGTCAAGGCTCGCGAAGAAATAGTTCAGTATTCTGTTTATTCACCCAGTGATGTATTGTCGGGTAGGTGGAGACGCTCACGCACGGGCAGGTCCTGGCTCGCTTCGGTCACGCCCTGTCCGACCCGGTCCGCGCCCGACTCCTGCTCGCGCTGCGCGAGGGGCCCGGCTATCCATCAGACCTCGCCGACCTGCTGGGCACGAGCCGGCAGAACCTGTCCAACCACCTGGCGTGCCTGCGCGGCTGCGGCCTCGTCGTCGCCGTGCCCGAGGGCCGCCGTAGCCGCTACGAACTGGCTGACGCCCGACTCGCGCACGCCCTCGGAGACCTCCTCGGCCTGGTCCTGGCCGTCGACCCGGCCGCCTGCCCGGTCGCCGATTCCGAGGGGTGCTGCTGATGAACGCGCCACTTCCGCTGATGTCAGTTGGCCCGGCACCGGCGCGACGCTCGATCCTGATCCGGCGGGTGCGCCTGTTCGTCGCCGCGACGATCACCTACAACGTCATCGAGGCGGTCATCGCCATCAGCGCCGGGAGGATGGCCTCCTCGACCGCGCTGATCGGGTTCGGGCTCGACTCGGTCATCGAGGTGGCCTCGGCCGCGGCGGTCGCCTGGCAGTTCTCCGGCCCTGACCACGAACGCCGCGAGCGCGCCGCGCTGCGTGTCATCGCGCTGTCGTTCTTCGCCCTCGCCGCGTACGTGTCCGTCGAGTCGGTGCGCGCGCTCGTCGGCGCGGACCGCGCGGAGCACTCCACGATCGGTCTGGTCCTGGCCGCGGTGTCCCTGGCGGTGATGCCGGTCCTGTCGGCCGCGCAACGCCGTGCGGGACGCGAACTCGGATCAGCCTCGGCCGTCGCGGACTCCAAGCAGACCCTGCTGTGCACGTACCTCTCGGCGGTGTTGTTGGTCGGGCTCGCGGTCAACTCGCTGTTCGGCTGGTGGTGGGCCGACCCCGCCGCCGCGTTGATCATCGCCGCGGTCGCAGTCAAGGAAGGCCGCGAAGCCTGGCGCGGCGACAGCTGCTGCGCCCCCGGCGCCGCCTTGCGCTCCCCCGCCGCAGACGGCGACGCCAGCGGGTGCGACGACGGGTGCTGCACCACCGACAACCGCTGAGAGGGACCCTGCGGACGTGTTCGGTTGCTTCGGCCAGCACCGCCGGTCCTGAAGCAGCGGACGGGCTAGGCGAGGGTGATCCAGTACTCCCAAAAGCGGTGGAGGATCGCGAGCAGGATGATCGCGTACCAGCCGGTGAGGATGAGGCTGTGGTAGGTGGCAGCCACGGCGGCGGCCCGCCGCACGGACCCGGGAAGCGCACCACTGTGTTGGCGCAGGGTGCGCAGCGTGACGTACACGAAGATCGGAATGGTGACGGCCCAGACGAGCATGCAGTACGGGCACAGCGCGCCGATGACGTAGAGGCTCTGATAGATCAACCAGTGCACGAAGACCACGCCGAGGGTCACACCGGCTTGTAGTCCCAGCCACAACCAGTCAGGTAGTCGCGCACCGGCCAGCAGGACGACGCCGATCGTGGTGACCACGGCGAACCCCGCGATGCCGATCAGGGGGTTGGGGATCCCGAACGCCTCGGCCTGGGGTGTGGTCATGACCGAGCCGCAGGACAGGACGGGGTTGATGCTGCAGCTCGGCACGTAGCCGGCATCGGCGAGCAGGTTGATCTTCTCGACAATGAGGATTACGGCGGCGAGCAACCCGACAACGCCACCGACGGCGCAGATCCAGGCGGCGGCCCGGGACAGGAAACCCTGCTCGAGTGAGGCCCGCTCGGTGTGCTCGACGGTGGCGGCGCTCATTTAGCCAGCACAGCGTCGATGGCGGCGACAAGGTCGTCCTGGCCGCGCAGGTCGGTCAGGTGCCGGCCGTTGAGGAAGAACGTCGGGGTGCCCTGCACGCCGGCGGCTGCGCCGTCGGTCTTGTCCTTGGCGACCCGGGCGGCAGTGGCGGGATCATCGAGATCACGTTGGAAGCGCGACATGTCCAGGCCGAGGGTGCGGGCGTAGCCGAGGAACACCTCCGTCTGCGCCTGCTCTTTGTGACTCCAACTGGTTTGGTTCTCGAACAGCTGGATGTACATGTCGGAGAAACGGCCCTGGTTAGCTGCGGCCTGAGCCGTCCGGGCGGCCAGATCGGCGTTCGGGTGGCTGGGGATCGGGAAGTACCTGACCACGAAGGTGATGCGGTCCTGGTAGGTCGCCAGAACCTGCTTGACCGCCGGGTACGCGGCGGCGCAGGACTCGCACTCGAAGTCGAGGAACTCCACCAGAGTCACCTTGCCGTCCACTGCGGTGGACAGCCGGTGGCTGTCCTCGCGCACCAGCACCGTCGATTCGATCGCGCCAGTGTCGGTGATCGCCGCAGGCGGCTGGGCGGGACGGTTGACGGCCAGCAGACCGCCGAGCACGAGCACCACCACCGCGATCAACGCCAAGGTCAAGCGAGTGTTCCTCGTCATTTTCCCGTCCTCGTCCGCCGCGTGCACAACGTGATCAGCCCGCCCGCACACAAGCGGCGGAGTTCGATCCGGACGATACAGAGACGGCTGTACCGACTTCCTGTCAGATTCCTGAGACTGGGCGCGTCACCACTCCGCGGACCGACCCGATACTACGGCGGGTAGTAGCGGCGTGAGACGATTGGTCTGGTCGCACCGAGCAGGACCTGAGGGAGGGCGGCATGCCAATGTTGGACGACCCGGCCATCACGGCGAGCACGACCGCCGGAGCACGCTGACGTGGGCGAACAATTCGCGTCCATCGCCGCGTCCGGGCCACTGTTGGCCGCGATGGCGGTCGCGGCAGTGGCGGGACTGGTGAGTTTCCTGTCGCCGTGCGTCCTGCCGCTGGTGCCGGGTTACCTGTCCTACGTCACCGGCCTGGCCGGCACCGATTTGGACGCCGCCGCGCAGCCCGCCCCGCACCCGGGCACCGGCGCGGTTGCCCTAGCGGCCCGGCGGCGCGCGCGTGGTCGGGTCGTGGCCGGCACGCTCGGGTTCATCGCCGGGTTCGCCGTCGTGTTCGTCACCGTCGCCGTGGCGTTCAACGCCGCCGGCCGGGCCCTGGTGACCAACGCCCGCACCATCGAGATCGCCGCGGGCGCGCTCACCGTGCTGCTCGGCGCCGGGTACCTCGGGGCGTTCCCGTTGCTGCAACGGCAGGTCCGCGCCACCCGGCTGCCTTCGGCCGGGCTGGCGAGCGCACCTGTGCTCGGCGCGACGTTCGGCTTGTCTTGGACGCCGTGTGTGTCCCCCACTCTCGGTGCGGTGCTCGGCCTGGCCGCGGTGGAGTCCACCACGACCCGGGCCACCGTTCTCGCGCTGGCCTACTGCACCGGTCTGGGCCTGCCGTTCCTGCTTGTCGGCCTCGGTCTACGCCGCGCGTTGACCCTCACCGGTTTCGTGCGCCGCCACCACCGGTGGGTCACCCGCGTCGGCGGGGCGCTGCTCGTCGCCATCGGGCTGGCGCTGCTCACCGGAGCGTGGGGCGGACTGATGATCTGGCTGCGGAGCACGGTCGGGCCAGGGCAGATCGGCATCTGACCCGGCGCCCGTTCCGACGTGCCGCCGGAGGGCCCGCGCTGTCGGCGTCGACCTGCGCCGACCAGCGCGGCGGGGGCCATGTTGGTCGGCCCCCGGTGTAGGTCCGGCCTCATCGCCGCTGGTGTCGTTGGTCTGACCCGGCAACGACCGCTGCCGCCAGCCCGACCGGGCGGCACAGGCGTGCACTGTTCGCGTGGGCTCGCGTCGCAGCGGCGCGGTCGTCCGCGGCATCGGATGATGCGGTCAGGACGTGACGTATTAGTTGCCTGCGCTCCCGAGGCGGAGACGCCAGGTCGAGCCGTAGCGGCGGCCGGTGCGACGACGCGTCCGCGCGGCACGTCAGTCGGTGGACGCATCGGTGGGGGCGCTCGCGTGTAGCCGGTTGCGCAGTGTCTCCAGGGCGGCGATCTCGGCCTGTTGGCCGGCACGCATCCGCGTCGCCAGGTCGCGCACCTCCGCACGGGGGCCGGCGGACAGGATCGCGTCGACCATGGCGATCCCGCCCCGGTGGTGGCGGGCCATCAGATCGGCGAACCTGATGTCCAGGTTCGCGCCGGTGCTTTCGCGCAGTTGGCTGATTTCGGTTTTGCTGGCCAGGCCCGGCATCGTGCCCGCCGAGGGGGTCGGCTCCCCGGCGCCATGGTCCATGCCGGTCATGTCGCGCATCCAGGTCATGGCCGGTTGGCTGCCGGTCGGTGGCAGATCCCACTGGGTCAGCCAGGTCCGCATAATGCCGATCTGGGCCTGCTGGGTCAGGGCGATGTCCATGGCGAGGGTGGCGACTTCGGGATCGTCAGTGCGGGCGTGCACGATCATCGCCATCTCGACCGCCTGGGCGTGGTGGGTTGCCATGTCTCGGGCGAACCCGGCGTCGGCGGACGTATCGCCTGGTGTTCTTACGGCGGGGGCGAGCAGCCCCACCGTGAGGCCCAGGGCGAACACGACAAGGGCCGCGCCGGCGAGCGGCCACCACCTGCGTGGTGGCTCCGGCTGCGGTGGCGAGGGCGTCTCGGGACTGGTCATCGCTGCTCCTGCTGGCCCTGCTGGGGCAGTTCGCGGGGCGTCGTGCCGGTGGCGGTGATCCCACCGGAGCAGGTCGCGCCCTGCTCGGGTCCGGCGTTGAGTCGGGCGGAGCGGATGAACTCGTCGATCTGCTCGTCGTCGGCGGAGGTGACGGTGAGGCGGTAGCCCCACGCCTGCAGCGAGATCGGCGCGTCGAGCGCGTCGTGGGGGCTGAGCATCATGTAGTCGACGCCGCGGACCCGCTCGGCTAGGCGCTGCACCTGCTCGGCGGGAAGGTCGGGCCGGTAGGTGATCCACACCGCGCCGTGTTCCATGCTGTGGGTGGCGTGCTCGGCGGCGATTGCCGCGTCGTAGATGTCGCCGGTGCAGTTCTGCCAGGCGGTGTTGTGGCTGCCGCCGACCGAGGGAGTCACCTCGTAGGTCAGCGGGCCGCTCTTGTGTTCGCTGGTCAGCCATGCCGGCTTCTTCGACGCGTAGTCCGTCACGCCGGACAGGGCAGTCAGGCGGTCCGCCCACGGCCGGGTGCCCAGCCAGGTGCTGACCGCGGCGTAGCCGATGATGGACACGACCAGGACACTCACCGCCGTCACGACGGCGATCGCCCCCCAGGGCCGGCCGGGGCGAACCGGGAGGACCTTGGCGGGCCGGGTGCGGGCTGAGGACTTCGAGCGTTTCATCGCGATGTCTCTCCAATGGCGTAGTGAGTAGAAGGGGCGGTAGCCGGGGTGTGGGAGGTCCTCGGGTTGGCGGCGTGACGGCCGGACCCGCTGGCAGGAAGCCAGGCTCGGCGGACCGCACGACAACGGCTGTCGGGATACGGCTGGGTGCTAAGGGGTGGCCCGGCACGAGCGACCCGTCCCGGAGACGACGCTGCTTCGGTCGTGGGACCCGGTCGCGGGCTTGGGCCAGGTTGCGGGTGTGCGACGACCATGACGCAACGACGCGGGTCCAGACGCGCAGATCCGTGCACGGCGCGCGGCTTCCCGTCGCCGGGCATCGGTGGGACGGGCTCAGCCGTCTGATCGCCGGCGTGTCGCCAGTGTCGAGCGGCCTACGTTCGCCACAGGGCGAGCTGCGCCAGCCGGGGACACAGGTGGCTGCCCGCCTGGGTGGTACCGACCCGGGGCACGGAGGTCGGGGTGAGGCGGAAGGCCACCGGCGCGACCGACGGCATGACAGTGACCGTCACCGGCACGGTGCTCGACGACAGAGCCGGGCACACCTGGTCGGCATGACCACGACGCTCCCCGGGACAGTCACGGCCGTCGTGCACGGCACTCGCCCCGCCGGCCGTGACAGACGGCGCATGGCCCGAGGTATCGGTGATGTTAGTGCTGGGATGGGCGAGGACAAGTCCGACGAGGACAACCACCAGCAGGCAGAGCCGCCGGCTGAGCCGGACGGCTCGCCGCGTCGTTGCTGACTCGCACCGTGTCATCGTGGGAGATCCTAGCCGCCGTATCCGAGGTCGCTGCGGGCGTTGCGGTCGATGCCAGTCCCAGCGGTCCGCGAGGGTGCACCTGTCACAGCTGGCGGCGGCGCTGCCGCAAATAAAACGCGCCGCCCACGGCGGCGAGGACTGCCAGCAAAACCCCCGCACCTATCCAGAGCCCACCATTGCCCGCGGCCGGCTCGTCGGCGGCCGAGGGGAACGCGGTGACGGCGGCGTCGGTGGCAGGGGCGTCGGTGGCGGCGCTACTAGGCGCCGCGCTCGGGGGGGGCAGGGGCCGTGGTGGGCGCCGCGCCGGCCGGTGGCGCCGCGGCGGCGAGCTTGACGGTCGGTGCGGGGTTGGCGGGTTCGGGATTCCCGGCGCTGGGGACCTCGATCCACCTGTCGACGCGGCCGTCGCTGTAGGTTTGCAGGATCTTCAACGACACCTGCGGCGCGTTCGGCAATTGCCGTACCCGCACCTGATGCTCGGCGTCCTTACCGACGGGCACGGCCGTGCCACCGACGGCGTAGCTGTCGGCCGCCGTGCTGCTCAGCTTCCACCCCTTGGGGGCTTTCAGCAGGGTGACGTCCTGGGCGGTGATCCCGTCGGGCAGGAACACCTGCACCGAGGTGACGCCAGCGCTGTCGGATTCAGCCTCGGCGTTGACCGTCACGACGGCGTTGCTCGCACCGGCCCGGGCCGGACTGACCGTGACGCCGGTGTGCGCCGATGCCGGAGTGCCGATGACCACCGCGGACGCGGCGCCGGCGAGCATCGTGACTGCGAGAGCGTAGTACCGACGCCTCATGACTGTCCTCGTCCTTCAGTTGCTCGGGCTGATCTTCGATAGTCCCGGGGTGCTGTTTTCTGGTAGTCGCTTGCGCGCGTCCGCCAGTTCCCGCCGCGACCCAGCCTGGAGCACGGCGGCGACCGTCTCCCCAGTTTCATGTGGTTATCCGCGGACCTGGCGGTCACGTTCGGCGAGGTCGGCCAGCATCCGGTTGTAGGCGGCCAGTTCGCTGTCCTGGCGCCCGTTGGCCTCGGCGCGGTCGGCGGCACGGTCACGGCGGCGCGCTTCCCGTTCGTCGGCGCGGATCCACTGCCGCATCAGCGCGCCGAGAACGAGGACCGTGGGTAGTTCGCCGAAGGACCAGGCGATCCCCCCGGCCGTGCGCTGGTCCGCCAAGGGGGTGGGACCCCACGGCCGGGCCAGCGCCGTCCACCAGTCTGCGGCCAGCAGGGTGGTGGACTGCATGAGCGCGACGCCGAGGAACGCGTGCAGCACCCTGCTGATCAGCACCAGGATCAGTTTCAGCGGGTGCGGGACGCGGCGCGGGGTGGGGTCGATGCCGATGACCACCCAGAAGAACAGGTAGCCAACAACGAGGAAGTGTCCGACCATGGCCAGGTGCGCGGCGTGCGAACGAACCGCCAGCTCGTACAGGCCGGTGAAATACAGCACGTACAGGCTGACGACATAGAGGGCCAACGCCGCCACCGGGTGAGTCACCGCCCGGGAGATCCGAGAGTGCAGCGCGCTGTGCAGCCACTCGCGGGGGCCCGGCCAGCGCGGGTCAGTCGACGGGGACAGGGCGCGCAGCGCGAGGGTGACGGGGCCTGCGAGCACGAGCAGGATCGGCGCGACCATCATCAGCAGCAGATGCTGGGCCATATGGATCGAGAACAGCACCGGTCCGTAGCGGGCCAGACCACTGGAGGTTGCCACGACGATCACCGCGCAGCCGGCCAGCCAGGTCACGGTCCGGGCCACCGGCCAGGTGTCACCGCGGCGGCGCAGCCGCCACACCCCGGCCACATACAGGCCGGCCGCGACCGCGACGGCGGCGATGATCAGCGGCTCGGGTAGCCACGCCGTGGCCAGCGCGCCGATGCTCAACGGCGGTGGCATCGGAAAGCCCAGGAGGCTGGTGACCGGGTCCTCCTCGCCGCCGCCGACCGGTGCGGGGGTCCGCGACAGGGCGACGGCGGTACCGACGGCCGCGGCGAACAGCAGCGACTCGACGAGGGCGACCCGCAGGAACGGTAGCCGTCTCCCGGCGTTGAGTGCGGGTATCGCCCGGCGGCGGTGCACCAGCCCCGCCACCGCGATAGCGGTCAGCGCGGCAGTCTTGACCAGCAGAAGCTGCCCGTAACGGGTGTCGACGAGGTCTGTTGGCCCGGTCAGGCGCACCGAGGCGGACAGCAGCCCGGAGGCGCCGACGGCGACCAGGCAGGCCAGCGCGAGGGGTGAGAAGCGGCGGACCGCGACGGCGAGGTCGGCGGTAGTGCCCCGGGCGGTGACGGCCAGGGCGAACAGTCCACCAGCCCACACGATCACCGGCAGGACGTGCAGGAGCAGCCCGGATACCGCCAGCTGGTGGTTGCTCGCCGCGGCGGCGTGGCCGGTGAACACCGGAGGAATGACCGCCGCGAGGGCCAGCGGCAGCGCCACCACCGCGCCACGTGGCCGTAGACTCCGAGCCGCGATGATCATCACGGTGAGGGACAGCGTACCGCTGAGCGCCAGTGCCTTACCCAGCGGCACGGTGGTCGCGAAGTTGAGCACGGCGCGGACCGAGAGGACCTGGGAGGCGGGCAGGCCGAACAGGTCAACCAGGGTGTAGCAGAGCGCCACCGCGGCGGCGATCGACCACAGCGCGGCGCTGATCGCCGCGGCGCGCGGCCGCCGGTAGCCCAGCGCGGACAGGCTCCCGCCGTTCTCCTTGGGGGACAGCAGCGCGACGGCGAGCAGCAGCCCGACCGTGGTGACCGCGCCGACCTGCATCCCGAGGCGCGCGGTGGCCAGCAACCAGGCGGTGGCGGGGCCGGGGTCGGGCAGTCCGGGCGCGGTCTGCGGGACCGCGCCGCCACCCCAGCGCAACAGCGCCGCGCCGACACCGGCCGCGACCAGCACTCCCCCAACCGATACCAGGACCGGCCGGCGCAGGACACCTGCGCGGTTCATCGCCGTCCTGCCCTCAGCCGCCACACCAGCAGCCCCAGCCCTACCGCGAACGCGGCCAGCAGCACCACAACGGACCCGATACCCAGGCCGCCGTCATCGTCGCTGACAGCACCAGCGGCGGGCGACGGCGGGGCAAAGTCCGGTGTCGGGGTCGGGGTGGGGGCCTGCGACCCGGAGGAGGCGGCGACGGACGGGGTGGGGACAGACGGTGTGGTGACGGTGAAGGTGTACGAGCCTTGTACCGGGTGCCCGTCGACGGAGACCACCCGGTACGCGACCGTGTACGTGCCCGCGGCCAGGCCCGGGGTCAGTGGCTGGGTGGCGCGAACCCCGGACACTGTTGGCTTCCCGGTGGACACCGGCTGCTTGTCGGCGCTGGTGACCGCGATCGTGGTGAACCGCGGGTCGAGGCGCTCGGCGAAGGTCAGCTCCACACGTGCGGGCGCCGACGCGACCGATGCGTCCCGCGTCGGGCTGGATTCCCGCAACGCGTTGTGCGCCCACGCCGGCGCAGCAGGCACCAGCAGGACTGCGATCGTGGCACACAGCGCCGCTGTGAAGCGGCCGAGAGCTCCGAAGGGTTGTGGGCGGTTCAACGGGACTCCCTGGATTGCCGACAGTTCGTCAGGTAGTCGTCGCCACCTGCCGGATAGTTCCTCATGAAATGTCACCATTCCCTGCCGTCGCAGACGCCGTCGGCGTCGGCTGGCTCGGCCTGCACGGTGGCGTGTTCGACAAAGAAGCTCCGGCGCCCATCACCCCATCCCTTTCCTGGGTCCTGTCCGCACGCCAGCATGTGCTGACATCGCAATACGTCCGAGCGGGCTTTGTTCGTGGCCGCTCTCCTCCCGGTCGAGCCGCTCGGGAGCGGTAATCCGACCGACCTGACCGGCATTGCTCGGGCCGGGTCGCGGCACCGGGCCGGATCAGTTGAGCGCTGGTGGCAATTCGCCCGCCGCAGCCGGGTCGGAGCCGGCATGCTGGGCGCGGCCGGCTGCGTGGAGTTCGCGCAGACGTCGCACCGCTGCCACCGCCGCGTCGCCGTCGATGAGCTGCACCGCGAACAGGGGCAGTGGTTCGCCGTCAGCCAGCTCCAGTGACGCCCACAGTGCCGTGCGGTCGAAGCGCACCCGGTCCACCAAAGCCCACGCGACGGTGTGGTCACCGAGCAGGTTGCGCACCCGGACATGGTCGGTGTCCGCCTCAACCCGCAGCCGCCAGGGCACCAGGGCCAGCGCGGCGAAGAACAACCCGATGCCGGCCACCGCCCACCTGTCAGCCGGGAACAGGGTCCCACCGTTGGAGGTCGTGCCGCTGAGCGTCACTCCCGCGAACGCGTTGATCCCGAGGATCACGGCGGCGGCCGCGAGGCTGATCCACCGGACCCGGCGTGGACGCAACACCACCACCTCCCCCGGTTGGGCCTCTGCCCGGCGCTGGTGTCCGCGCGGCGCTATGTCTCGCATGTGTCCTCCGAAGTCCTTGCGTTCACAGCGGTGGTGCGGGTGTGGTCACGCCTTCGCGCTGCCAACGGCTCGCGGGTCCAGGCGGCTCCTGGCCGCACCGCGCGCGCCGAGGGTTGCGGCGGCGGTGGCACGAGCCGCGGCGGCGCGGGGTCGTCGTTGTCGTGCAGGCGAAGCTGCCACCGTGGGCCCGCGTGCCGCCGGGACGCCACCGGCCCGTCGCCGTGCCACCCGCGCCACGCCAGGAGCAGGGTGATGGCGTAACCGGCGAGCAGGAACGCGTGGCTTACCAGGCGCTGCACCGCCGCCGCCGAGGTGAGCAGGTCGTTGACCGACAGCAGGCCGAGCATGGCGACGAAAACCGGCAGCAGGGGCACCAGGTCCGCCGCCGCGGACCGCCGCACCGCGACGACGACGAACCCGGCGCCGACAGCGATGTTCCAGGCTGCGGACTCGTGCCACAGATGTTGCCCGCCGGGCAGGTGCCCGACGGCGGCGCCGCGCCCGACCTGCGCGAGCCCGAGCACCACCTGCACCGCCCCGAGCGTTCCCAGCGCGGCGCGCGGCACCGCCACCATTCGTCGTCGCGCCGGGCCGTCCTCGCGGCGCCGTGGTGCCGCAGGCGCGGACCCCAGGATCACATCGGTCAGCTCGGCAGGTGACGCCACCAGTCGGGTTCGGACCAGCCGGGTGATCTCGGCCGCGCGGTCGTGCCAGCGCCGGCAGTTCGGGCACGCGACGAGGTGCCTGCGCAGAGCGGCCCCCTGCGCGCCTGTCTCCTCGCCGTCCAACTGCGCCGACAGGATCTCGCGCCACCGCTCACACCCCATGAACGGGTGGTCGCCTCCCGGCCCGAGCCGGTTCCGCGGCTCCTGCACGTCGATCCGATGCCCGCTGCCGGTTGCGTCAACCCGAACGACGCCCCGACTCGTGTCGGGCACACCGGCAGCGTCGCCGCCGTCGCGTCGGCGAACTGTCCGCCACGACCGGCCGGTCGCCGGCGTCGGGGTCAGCGGCCGTCGAAGCCGGGATAATCCGACAGGCGCCGGCGCGGGTCGGCGTTGAGCCACCGCAGTCTGTGCATGTACGCGGCGGCGTCCGGGTCGCTCTCGTCCTGGCCGGCCACCTCGACGGTCGGTATCAGCAGCGGCAGCGGACCCGCGTCGGTGTCGCTTCGGCGAAACGACCAGGACTGCCCAACGCGCACCGTGGGCGCCGTGGTGGGCGGCCCAGACGTGCGGGCGACGCGGCTCAGGCGCTCTCGCACCACCCGGGTCCAGAAAAACACACCGAACGCGGCGAACAGTGGCCACTGCAACGCGTACCCGAGACTTCGCCCGTCGCCTCGTAGCGCATGTTCCCACTGCCACCAGCCCAGACGCAGGCACACCGCAGCGATCACACCGATGACCAGGTGCCCGAGCAGCCACCGCGGTCTGAGCCAAGCCGACATGTCGCCACAATAGCCGCCCAAACCGGCCGGCCGGCGACCCGCCCCGACCGGTGATGGCATACCGTGGCGGCGTGAAGGTGTTCCCCGTTGCCCTGGACTCGGGCGAGACCGTCAGCCTGCGCCTGGACGCCGCGACAGTGTTCATCACCCCCAGCGCGTCGCGGTGGCGGCGTCTGCTGCGCTTCTCTGCCGGGTCGGTGTTGGTCGGGCTGGGCCTTGCGGCGGTCGCCAACGGCGTCACCCACGCCGTCAACGAACCAGTTGGCCTTGGGCTGCTGGGCGTCGCCGTGGCACTCGTCGTCGCCGGGGCTGTGGGCGCCGCGACCGCAGGGGCTGTCATCTGGCGCGCCGAGCGACTCCCGACGGACAGCCTGCGCGCCGACGAGGTGAGCTTCGCCCGCAGTGACGCCACCGACGGACGGGTCACCGTGACCGTCGAGCGCGCCGACGGCACCACCCGCCACTTCAGCGCGACCGGCACGGCCGGCCCGCGTACGGCGCAGCTGTTCGCGCGGATGCTTGCCGTGGCAGCGCCGACCGACAAAGCCCCCACCCCGACCCCGTAAAGCCCGCGTTCCCGCCGCCAACGTCGGCCGTGGCCAGCACCAGAGGCACATTCGGCGTCGCGCGTGCACAAGAATGCCTCGCAGCTCTCGCGCGGCGGTCGACCCGCACCGCGCTGCGTTTCCCCTGGTCGCATCCGTCACGCTCCCGCGTAGGAGTGCAGTCCGGAGATGACCAGGTTCACGGCGAAGAGATTGAAGACCATCGTCGCCCAGCCAGCCACCGCGATCCACGCCCCGGTTGTGGGTCGGACGCTGGCCGTGGCCTGGGCGTGCAGATAGGCGGCATACACCACCCAGGAGATGAACGCCCACGTCTCCTTCGGATCCCACCCCCAGTAGCGGCCCCACGAGGCTTCCGCCCACACCGCGCCAGCCATCACCGCGAAGGTCCACACCAGGAACCCGGCCGCGTGCAACCGGAACGACATCCGCCGCAGCGGCTGCAGGGCCGGCAGCCGCATCGCAAGGGTGTCGCGCAGATCCGTCGGTCGCCCTGCGCCCCGGGTGTCGTAGCGGGCCCGCAGCAGCAGCGCCACCGCGGCGAGGAACCCGAGCAGGAACAGGCCCGAGGCGATCGCCGCGGCGCTGACGTGCACGGCCAGCCACACCGATTGCAGCGCCGGCACCAACGGACCCGCCGGGGTGTAGACGCGCAGGCCCGCGACGCCCAGCAGGACCACCGCGCCCGCCGCCACGTACAAGCCCAGCGGCCGAACCTCGCGACGGCGGGCGGCCAGGGCCAGCCAGGCGGTCGCACCGACCAGGGTGAGCGCGACGATGAACTCGTACATGTTGCCCCATGGCACCCGCCCCGCAGCTGCCGCGCGGGTGATGAGGCAGCCGGTCTGCGCGAGCGCGGCCACGACCATGGCCGCCACCGCGCCCATCCCGGCCCGGCGATGGTTCGCCGGGCGCGTCGGGGCTGGCGCGTCGGGGGGTGACGGCGTGGAGGACGCGCCGGCAAGGACGGGGGTTGGCCGGCGTGACCGGCCTGCCCCACGCAGGGCGTGTGCGGCGGCGAACGCGATCACCGCGGCCAGGTACGCCACAACGGAAAGGACGAACAGTTGGTTCGACAGTGCAGCCATGAGCCTTCCAGACGAATCCGGGGAAGATGTCCGCCTCGCTGCCTGCGGCACGCAGTCGTGCGCCGCAGGCAGGGGCAGGCGGTAGGGGTCAGAGAGCGTCTAGGCGGGCGGGATAACCGGCGGCTGCCAGGGCCGTCGCCAGCACCGATGCCGTGACGACAGCCGGGTCGGCGTCGACAACAGCCCGGCCGGCGACAACGGACACATGGGCCCGATGGACACCCGGCAGCGCTTCCAGAATTCGCCGCACCGCGCTTTCCGCGCGGTCGCAACACAACCCGCGGACAGTGAGCATGTAGGTAACGGTCTCGTTCATGAGGTCCTCTGGCACGACGTGAGAAGCCGTACCGCCGCCGCCGGCCGAGCGCATACGCCGCGCCGGTCGCGGGCACCGGCAGAACGGCACCGAGGGGACATCGACGACGCCCACCGCCGCTGTCAGTCGAACCACCCTGCATGGGTGTATCAGCTGGCGGTGTCGCCGGTCGGAAACCTCAGGCCTGAATCACGTTCGCAGGACGCACAGCAGCGTCAAGGCAGAGCCACCCACGAACCGTCCCCTAAGCCGCCCGGTCAAGTTCCGACCTGGGGCACCTCGAGCGACCCGGCGCCACAGGGCGCCCAACACGATGACGCCGACGGCGACCATCATGATCAGGCACGCGGTGACGGCGATGTCTGCGCCGTCCATCGGCCCGTGGTGCCCGTGCACCAGGGCAGAAGCAGGCATAGCTGTAGCGTCGACGAGGGCTACGGCCGTATCGCCAGCATGAGCGAGCGACTGCGTCACGGCGGCCGCCGGAGTAGCCGCCACGGAGCGGGGTCCGTCCGATCCGCTAGCGCATTGCAGGGCGTGCAGCACGACTAACAACGCGACCATGACCACCACCGCCACGATGCGGGACCGCGCCCGCGTCGCCTCAGTTGGCCCGGCCCACCTCATGACCGCAGACTACGTCACCCCATTGCCGGCCGGAACAGCGGAGCAGGGTGCCATCGAGGTCAAGGTCCTGGGCCTCGATTCCGGGCGCCGAAACACGAACGGATCGGCGTTCCAGCCGGCTTGAGGGTCCCAGCCCGGTGAGGACCGTTAGCGAGACAGCCCCGCAGCGGTCGAACGGTGCCTGTAGGACCGTGCCCGCGGGAGGCTGGCCGGTAGCCGTCACCCCTCAGACAGAGGGCCTGCCGGTTTGATGCGACGGCAAGTGGGTGGGGTTAGCCGGTAATGGCGGCGAGGGCGGTGGCGACGGCATGTAGGTCGGCTTTGATGTAGGTAGTGGTGGCGGGTCCGCGGCGATCGGTGTGCCCGGCGTAGGCGCGGGCCACCCCGTAGCCGCAGTGGCGTTCCAACCAGGTCAGGGTGGTGTGGCGCAGCCAGTGCGTGGTGATCCCTTGGGCGGCGACCGACGGCAACTGTCGGCCGATGCGTTTCCGCATCAGGTCGTAACGCCGGTGGATGGCGGGTTGGCCTTTGCGGTAGCGCAACAGCGCCTCGGTCGGTGCGACGGCGCCGCGGGCTCGGGCATGGTCGTCCAGCCGGCCGGCGAGCATCGGTGTGATGGGTTGCCAGCGTTGCGTGCCGCCCTTCTCGCGCAGGCGGATCAACGCGTGGTCGGTGTCCAGGTCGATCAGGCGCAGCGCGAGAGCGCCGCCGCGCCGGCAGGCCGTTTCGGTGTGCAGGCGCAGCAGCAGCGCGTCGAGCACATGTCATTGCCGCCGCTGCGGGCGGCGGCGTTGATGTCGGACAGTTCGTCGGGAGTGAGAGCGCGGCGGGTGTTGGGCAGCTGGCGGGGTTTGCGGATCCGGTGGGCAGGGCTGTCCACGCCTGTCAGGTAGCCGTCGGCGATGGCGCGGTTGTAAAAGGCGCGGGCGGCGGCGATGAGATGCTCGCCGGCGTGCCGGCCGTTTCGGGAGTTCCGGCGAGGGCGGGCACCCGCGGCGGCCTGCCGCATAGGGCTTCGAAGTCGCTGGCGCGCACCGCGTCGGACGTAGTGGTTGGCGGCGGCCGGGAGCGGCTGCGGGCCGCTGGCGCGGCCGACCCTCATCACCGGAGTACGCCTCGCCGCCACCCTCGCGTTCACCACCGCGACCACCCTCGCCGGCATCTGGACCGCAGCCGAGACGATCGCCGGTCAGGTGCCCTGGGTTGTACCGACCTTCGGACCGTTCGCCACCACCGGGATCATCGTCTGGGCAGTCTGGCTGCTGGCCGGCGTCGTGCACGCCCTCGCCCCGCTGCACTGGACCCGGATGACCATCGGCCTGGCGCTGCTGCTGAGCCCCGCCGCGCTCCCGGTGGGAGCCCTAGTCGGTCTACCGCGACCGCCGCTGTTCGTGCTGGTACCCCACGCCGCGCTCGGCCTTCTGGCACTGGCCATGCCCACCGACCCGCCACGGTGGCAGCGGCTCATGCCGCTCGTCGTCGCCCCGCTGGATTGGCCGCAGCTCACGGCATGGCCGAGCGAAATACCCCCTACCGGTCAGGCGAGTGGGGCACCTTCCTGCCCAAGGCCGCCGTCGCGCTGCTGCTGACGGCCATGCTCACCGCCGCCATCCTCGCCCTACGCCACGACACCCGAGGACTCTGGGCCCTGCTGACACTACTCACCCCGATCGGGCTGCTCGGCCTGTACCCCTTAAGCGAGATCACCGCCGACTTCGTCGGCGCCAGCTACCCCGACTTCCAGGTCGCCACCGCAACCACGGGCATAGTCGACATCCTCAGCGCGGTGACGCTGACAGCGGCGGTCGCCGCCTGCCGCGGAGCACGACCAGCCAGGTCAGCCGCTGTCATCGCCCGGGCGGCGGGAGCCTGTCCCACCTGCGGACGGTGACATCGTCGGCAGTCGTACCGTGATGCCGGTGAGAGGATTGAATCGGACTGCGGCGCAGCCGAACCGCGCTCATTCCTCGCGCCCGAGCAGACGGGTTCCCGCTACGCCAAGGGCTATCTGGTAACGGTGGCTGTAGATGGGGAGCGGCTTACAGCCGGCTGCGCCTGGCCCTGGCGATCGCCGGCGTGGCGGGCCGACGGGGCCAGCCATGCTACCTCTCCACCAGGACACTGGGCCAGGTGAGGAATTGGCCGATGGTGAGGGTTGAGTTCAGGCGGCCGAGCACGATGTCCGCGTCGGGGGACTGCGACGCCGTTGTAGCTCTTCCCGATCCTTGCGGCCGGCTCGCCTGGTAGGACAAGGACGTACGACGCGCCGTATTCCAGCGCGTTCCGGGTCGCGATCGTCTGCCGGGCGCCCATGCGGTTCGCCTCGAACTCCCACGGCCGGGCGTTCGTGGTCGACTTCGCCGGCCGGTAGCCGTCCACGAAGAGGCCCCTTCACGTGGGTCTCGCTGATCAGCGGGAGCCACGGCGTGGCGTGACGTACGCTCTCGCCAGCGACCGATACTCGGCCTTGGCGCCGCGCGGCATGTTCGGCAAGTCATGTTCACCGCGTAGGTACCGGGCGATCTTCCCGAGGCCGGCATTCGGGTCACCGGTGAGCTTCGCGTGCTCGCTAATCAGCTCCTCGGTGTGGCCGATCACAGCGCCGTCGGTGAGAGTCACGTATAGGCCTCCTTCTGAGGCATGTGCTTGAATGCGGTATGACCCGAGCCATCCCTAGCGCCGCAACGCAGGCGCCGTTTCTGGTTGTGACCGCAGATCTCGGCGATAGACCACGGCCGGTGCGAGTCGGCCAATACTTGACTGCGCTCGGCGCCTTGGCTGACTACGCGTACAACCTACCCGTGCCCAGGCTGCCGCCAAGAGAAGGGCCGCCCGACCCCGGTAGCGAGCGCTATGGAGGAATCCGAGACGACGACCCTGACCGCAATAAGCAAATGCTTAGCAACCCCGGCAACATCGAAGGGACAATTCAACGGTCCAGCAGGTCCGGATTTGTGCGCCGTCGGCCTACGGAGGGAATATTTGTTGATCGGCTGAGCCTTGCAAGCCCGCTGGAAGCGGTGCTCGTGGCGGTAGCGAGCGACGTCAAGCCCCTTGGGTACGCGGTGGTAGCTATGGGACTGCTTAAAACCGGGCTCGGGGTGGTAATGGATTGGCAAAAGCACAGAGCCGACCTTCGTCGGGAAGATCAGGGAACGTCGTTGGAAGCCCTCAGCGAAGGCGAAAGAGCGCTTCCAGCAGATGTCTTCATTCGGATGCAACGCCATGCTTCGGTTACGCCCCATCCGGTGCTGGGTGACGAATTGGTCTACGCCGTGAGCGTCATCAGCCATGCCAACCTCGTACGCTTGCAAACCGATGTGGACACGCCAGGGAGAGCCGCGGACTAAAAGCCGTACAGGCGGCCCGTCGTTTTGCGGCGCTTCGCGAGCACGCCATCCGAGCGAGCAGCAACGCCGCCAAGGCGTCGGCCTTCTTCACGCTGTCGCGGACGGTGACAGCAGCCGCGTAGGAAGGCGTACCGTCAGACGCCTTGCGGCCTGGACGTCAACGGTTGAGATGGTCGACAGGGCGGCGCCGCGAAGGGGTCACCTGATGGCAACCGAAGACGAGGTGTCGGACTGGCGTCGTCCAGCAGCGGGTTACTGCGCTGTTTCGAGTAGACGGATGACGACACGGACGAGTCCGGCTAGCCGTTTACGCTGGCCTGCGGGCCGACGGCCGGTTGAAACTGGATCCTGCGGAGACGTTCCTGGTTGACGACAACCGCCGGCGGGAAGATCGCCGGATGCCCTCGAAGACGATCTGGATCGCCAGTCGCTGAACCACTTAGAACTGGGGTCCATCCAGCCACGATGGCGCGGCCGGGGCATCGCCGGCATCTCGTGAGAGCCGCGGTCGTAGAGTGCCGGACGCAAGCTCAGCGACTAGTGGGTGCTTTTCACCGCAAAGGGCGCTAAGTGCTCTCGCTACTTCATATATGTCCGCCTTAACGTAGGTCGTTGTCGTCCCGGCGGCAGATCTGCCGTCGTGCCCAGCGTAAGCGCGAGCGATGCCATAGCCGAAGTTGCGCTCTACCCAAGTCAGAGTTGTGTGGCGGAGCCAGTGAGTGCTGATTTGCTGCGCAGCGATCCAAGGCAGCGATTTGCCTAGCCGCTGCCAGATGTAGTCGTAGCGACGGCGCGTGATCGGTGCCCCATTCCGATACCTCAGCAACTGGCCGCCAGACCCTCGATCCTTGTTGAGTTGAACAAGCGAACGGGCCAGCGTTGGCGAGATTGGCTGCCACCGCACCGTCTCACCCTTCTCGCGCAGTTGCACGAGACAGCCGTCGAGGTCTAAATCTTCTCGTTGAAGCGCGAGAGCACCACCTCGCCTACAGGCCGTCTCCTCGTGAAGCCTGAGCAGAATCGAATCAAGCCGGGGATCATTTCCACTATTTGCCACCAATTTGTTTATCGCAGCCAACTGATTGTCAGTAAGCGCCCGGCGAGTGCTTGCAAGGCGACGAGGCTTGGCGACCCGCGCAGCGGGATTCGCCGCTTCCGAAATCAGCCCATCAGCTACCGCGTAGCCGTATAGGCAACGCATGGCTGATATGAAATGTTCCACTGCGGTTCGTCCGCCACGTGAATTCCGCCGCACGACGACGTTCTTCTTGATGAACTCGGCAAGGTGCCTTATCTCCATGGGCGAAGGCTCGTCTATGCGCCGATCACCCCAAACTTCTTCAATTTTACGCCAGTAAGTCCCATATACCCGCCGTGTGCCTTCGGCGACAGCGCCGGAAACCCTTGAAATATGCTCGCCAAAAGTTGGAATTTCTTTCGACGGCGTAACGCCTTTGAAGACTTCTTCGGCACTCACCCCCAGCCGGGCGATCAAAAACCGCACCGCCTCCAACTCCGCGCCGCCTCCCAGGCGTCCACCTGCGTCGTCAGCCATGCTCTGTCACCTTTCTCAGAGATTGCTGGAGCCCGAGCGCACGGTCGAGCCTATTCATTGTGAATAGCCGGAGTTCCACGCCTCGCAAGTCCGCTACCACCAGGAGGCGATCTATCGGCCTGATTCCGACGGCGAGTCGGACGCTTGACGGAATGCGCAGGTGGCCTTGCCGGGTGACTGTCCACATTCCTGAACCTGACCTTGTCACGCGGACAATCCCGGGTTCCACCTCGTATTCGATTGATTGAAGGGCGCTCCACTGCATAAGGCGGAGCGCCGATCGGTCGGCCAAACGGCCTCGATCGTTAATTGGGGTGACGCAATAGTAGAATGGCGATTTCTCAATTTCTTCGATCAGGTCGGCGAGGGTGAAGCCGCGATGGCGTGCTCGAATCGAGGCCTCAGCGTCAACCGAGCCGTGTTGATCGCCAAATTCGCCATCCTCCCAATTGGGCCAATCCTCGCTTGACGGAAGCACTCCTCCCACTTCCGTCGCCTCCCTTCGTCCTCCACCGGCCTGCGGCACCGTAGGAGCCTCTCCCGCAGAGAAGTGCCACGCTGCGCCGCCCACTCGTCGGCTCTGGCTAGGTTCGCTTCGAGAACCAGACTTGAAAAAGCACCTTCTCACGATGGTGAATTGTTGAACACGCGCTAGACCGTCCTAGGACAGTGATAATTGTCCACTGATTTGCTCCCTCTCCTTGCGCTGGCCGGGTCGGCCTTGGCGAACGCCGGGCCCGGCCAGCTGCCAAACGGCGGCATCGCTCCCTACTCTGATGCTGCTCTTCCTTCCGCTCTGTTGCCTTCGCGGGAGCTAAAGGCCGCAGTCAAGGGGATCCTTAGAGAAGTAACTGAACCTTCTCGTTTTACTTCAGATCGACGGCCGAGCTGCGCCACGGTTCGTAGCATCGGCGCGTTCTGTGATTGGACATGCATCACAACGGACCTTCGGCCGAACTTCTCTGCGTAGTCCAGCAGGCGCCGCAGCAGGCCTGTCCCGATGCCGCGCCGCTGCCAGTCATCTCGCACAAGGAGACAAATCTCTGCGTCAGCACCTTGAGCGATCAGGTTTGCCACAGCGATGATCGGCTGGCCGGGCTCTGACCGGTCCTCAGTCACGAGGAGGGTGAGGCCCTGTGGTGGATCGTGCAGGCGGCGCAGTTTCTCCGGTGTGGGCGATGAGCCCCCCATGTAGCGCTGATGGCGGCTTCGGTTTGAGCAGTTTCGGTGCAGCTGCTCTACTGCCTCAACGTCTGCTGCGGTGGAGGGCCGTACAGCGAGGACTTCACCATCGGGGAGAACAAGAGGTTCTGGTCTCACGTCCGGCTGATCAGGCACTTTTCGTAGTTCGGAGGCCCCGCGATCTCCGGGAAGATCGAGAGTGAGGCTGGCTGCCGTGGCCCCCGCAAGAGGCGAGTAGTCCACACCGCACAGTTCGACCGACAGGTCCCACAGCAGGCGGCCCGCCTGCGCATCGTGCGAGTTTGCGCTGGATTCCTCGATTGCGGCGGGACCTCGCGTCCGCCACCAACGGCTTGGCCCGAGGTATACGCCGGACGGGACGTCGGCAGTGGCAGCGCGCAGTAGGGGCTGCGCGCCGTCTTCTGCCGGCTGAGCGATGAGGGCGCCGATTGCCTGTAGCGCCGCCACGCTTGCTCGGTGTTTCGTGCTTCGCGGCCGGGGCGACAGGAGCCGTGTTGCTGCCCAGCCCGGCTGGCACGCGATGCTGCGCATCGGGATTCCGGCTGCGGCAATCAGGCTGTGCAGGTGGTAGGCGAACAAGAGGTTCGCGAGCTTGCTCGCGGCGTAGGCGTGGTAGATGTTGGGGCTTTGTGGGCTGGGCCATTCTTGCGGGTTCAGACGTGCGACGCGGTGGGCGGTGCTGCTGACGGTGACGATCCGCGCGTCGGCCGCGGCGATCAGCTTGTCCAGCAGGAGCCCAGTCAACGCGAAGTGGCCCAGGTGGTTGACGCCGAAGCAGGATTCGAAGCCGTCGAGGGTTCGCCATCCGGGCTCGCCGATCACCCCCGCGTTGTTGATCAGGATGTCGACGTGTGGGTGGCTGTCGCTGATGATGCTGGCCGCCGCTCTGATGGAACGAAGACTTCCCAAGTCGATGCTGACCTCATCGATTGCGGCGTTGGGGAACTCCTTGCGGATGGCTCGGGCCGCCTCTGCCATCCGGCCGGGGTGTCGGCAGGCCAGGACGACGGTTGCTCCTGCTGCGGCGAGTTGACGGGCGGCTTGGTAGCCGATGCCGGCGTTGGCGCCGGTGATGACGGCGATTTTGCCAGCTTGGTTTGGTGCCCGTTGGGTGTCGTTGGCTGCCCGGAGGGCAGCGCGGGACCGAAGTCCCGACGCTGCCTCCCGTTCGCCGCCCAGTCGAGGTTGATCGGTCGGCATAGTCAACGGCTGGTTCACCAGTCACCGACCGCGTAGGCACCGTTGTAGGTGCCGAGGTTGACACTGATCCAGATGCTGAAACGGGTGCCGTCCTTGACGTTGGTGGCCAAGTTCCTCCACTGCCCCGGCGGCACATAGGTCCAGCCGTTTGAGCACGTCGCCCGGCCTGAGTAGACGACGCACGCATTGAAGGGTGCGCCCCAGCTGCCGCCGTCTCCGGTGTTCTTGACCTGGATGTCGCGGCACTGACTCGTGGTGCGGTAGGTCCCCGTGCGCGGTGCCGATGCGACCTCCACGCCGTCGAAGACCATGAAGTTGTCGGCCAGGCCGAAGCTGGCGCTGTAGGGCGCACTGCGGCATCCGGACGCGGCCTGTGCCGGTGCCGCCGCTACGGCGAGTCCGGCGGCGATGACCATCAGGCCGACGATGGCGGACAGGGTCCGCCGGATCTTGCCGGTCGTCGGCTGCTGGTCGATCTCGGGCGACGGTTGGATGGATGCTGACATTGCTCCTCCTAGGTTCTTGCGGGACAAACGGCAGCGGCCGTGGAGGGAGCGGCGCGCTCGTGGTTGGGTTCGGCGACGGTTGCCGTCGAGCCCGTGTGGGGGACCTTCAGACCGGTCCCGGCGGCGGGGATGGCCGCGGCGGGATCGGGGCAGAGGGCCGGCCGGAGGGCGGCCAGGCTGTAGTAGCGCTTCCAGGACGGGTCTTGGGGGGTCATGGGGTAGCTGTTCAACCAGGTCCAGTCGCCGGCGACGGTGCGGCCGGCGGCTTCTTCGCGGCGGACGAACCGCGCGAAGTGCTCGCTTTCGCGGTGATGGTCGGTGATCGTCACGCCGGCGCGGTCGTAGCTGTGCAGGACTGCTTCCTGAAGCGCGAGCAAGGCTTTGTCGTGTCGCAGACGGTCGTTCTCGTCGAGCTTGAGGCCGTCGATGACGGCGGGTGTCTGGTGGTATCGGTCGGCGTCGGCAAGGTTGCGGGCGGCGATCTCGGAGCCCATGAAGAAGCCGTTGAACGGGGCGGGGTACTGCACGCCGCCGATTGAGAGCAGCATGTTGCTGATGACGGGCACCGCCGGCCACCGCCGGCTGAGGTCGGCGATCCAGCGGTGCTCCGGGTGCTGGATCTGAACTTCGAGGATGTCGCTCTGGTCGACGGGTAGCGCGTGTAGGTGGCCGTCATCGGTGGCGACGATCCACGGCAGGATGTCGAACGGCCTGCGATCTGGCGGGCCCGGCCAGCCGAGGGCGGTAGCCAGGCGCGTGAGTGTGAGATTGGCAGGATCGCCGAGGATGTGTCCTCGACCGGTCCAGGCGGCATACCGGACGAGCTGCGGGTTAATGATTCGTACGGGCGCGGAGCCGCCTGCCGGAACGGGCGGGAAGATGGTGATGGTTGACCGGATGCGGCCGGCGTTGGTTGCTTGGTGCAGGTGGCTCACGAGTGCGCGCTGCACAGCGGTGACGTCGGTGGCGTGGCGGTGGTCGTGTACCTGCAGGCTCTGCCAGCGCAGCCGGCCGATGCAGCGGGCGGAGTTGCGCCACGCTACCCGGGCGCCGTAGGTCAATTCCCGGGTGGTGTGCCGCCATGTGCCGGTTGTGGTGATCTCCGCGCGGACATCACGCCAGCGCCGGGTGAACCCCGCTTGGCCGGTCTCATGGTGCAGCAAGCGGAGGAAGGCATGCGCTTCGTCGAGGACAGAGTTCTGCGTCGTCGACGTAGACGGGTTGGCGACGTCTGCAGTGTTCATCCGTCGACTCCGGCGTCCGGGTCGGCGGGTGGGCGGTGGCGAAAGACCGGCTCGTTGCGGGCGTCGTGCAAGTAGGGGGTTCCTTGGGTGTAGCCGGTGCCGCTGCGCTCGGGTCCGAGGACGCGCACGGCGAGGCGGTAGTGGGTCTGGCGCCACTGGGTGATCGCTGCGGTGAACTCGCGCATCGCGGCGGTAAGGAATGTGTCGGTGGAGGCCGACTGCTGAGCCGCCGCCAGGGCGTCATCGAGACTGACCTGGCCTTGCAGGATTGCCGTGCGGACCTCGGGAACTGACAGGTACGCGGGTGAGTTCAGACGCTTGCCGTCTGGCGTGCGGCACAGCGATTCGAGCATTTTGTAGTGGCGGGACTGGATGGCGCTCGCGCCGTCGGTGTACGGGCGAAAGGCGTGGAACGCTTCGGGCTGGATCGTGGCCAGCAGCGGCCAGAGCGAAGCGCTCTCGCGCAGCAGCGACGCCGCTGCGGACAGTCTGGTCGCGGCGAGCGGCATCCGGCCGGCCTGTACGGCGTTGATGATCTCGGTAAGGTCCGTCGCCAGCAACGCGAAGGTCGTCTCGAAAGCCTGCAAGACGCGAATGAACATCCACTCGTCGTGCACCGTGTGTACCGGCAGCATGCTGACCTGCAGGGCCCGTCGGTCCTCGGCGGTGAGGTCCACGTTGACGGCGGCGGTCACGCGTCGTAGCTGAGCGATCTCTGAGGGGTCCGTTGTGTCCTCGACGAAGCTGAGGCGCCGCAGCGCTGGCATCACCGCGCGGAGCGCGTGTCGCAGTCTTTTGGCCGCCACGGGCGGTGTCGGGCGCAGTTGTGGAAGCGGCGCTTGGTCGTCGTAGGCAGCTCGGAGCTCGAAGGCGATGAGGTCTGTCAGCAGGATCGCGTGTAGGCGGTCGCGGTGGGCGAGCTGTTGCGCGGCCGCACCCGGACCCCGGCTCGGGTCGGGTATCGGCAGGAGTGCCAACCCGAGGTATGAGCGGTAGTCGAAGGTGCCGTCGATCTTGTCGAGCGCACCGGAGAGGAACGCGGACAGGTAGCTGGTGCTGGTGCCGTTGAGCTGCGAAAGCCGGTCCCTTGCGACGATCAGCGCTTGTGTCCACTCGTCGGGGACGAAGTGCTTGCCGTAGTGCTGGTAGGCGGTCACGACCGCGTCGAAGGGGAACCGGTCGGCCGAGGGGCGGCGCTGCGCCAGCCACCGGTGCAGGGGTTGCGCGCTGGTCACCGTGATGCTCCGATCGGTGTCCCGCTGCGGGATTTGACTCGGTACTCGCCGATCGCGTCGCAGAGCGCGTCGATGTCGCGGGCGTTCGTGTAGGCGTGAGCGGCAATGCGGACGACGCCGCGGCGGGGGGCGACGGCGATGCCGTGGTCCTCAAGCCAGGCGGCCATCGCCCAGGCGCGTGGTTCCCTCAGCGTGAGGTGCGCGCCTCGCTCGTCCTCCATGGGCGCCAGGTCCACGATCTCGCCTTGCCGTGTGAGCCGATCGGCGGCGCAGGCCAGGAGCCGTTGCGTATGTTCACGGACCGCGGTCAGGTCCAGGTCCTCGATGAGCGACAGCCCGGCCACGGCGGCGTACGCCGCGGGCACCGATGGTGTGCCGGTCTCGAGGCGGCGGGCGTGCGCCGGGAAGTCGAGTTGCGTCGCGTCGAACGCGTGCGGATCGATGCGGCCGAGCCAGCCGGTCAGGGCCGGGGCGGGTCCGCCGGGATGGCGCACGTACAGGAAGGCGATCCCCGGCAGGCCCAGCAGGTACTTTCCGGTGCCGGCCATCAGGTAGTCGCAGCGCAGCGCGTCGACGTTCAAGGGCATGACGCCGGCGGCCTGGTAGGCGTCGACGATCACCGCGGCGCCGGCGGCGTGAGCGGCGTCTGCCACGCGCCGGATGTTCAGGCGGGTCCCGTCGTGATGGGTAACGGCGGGCACGGAGACCAGCGCGGTGTCGGTGGTGATGGCGCGCAGGTAGTCAGCGGAGCTGACCCGGCCGGCGCGGGGGCCGCACCAGAGCACTCGCGCTCCACGGGGTTCCTGGGCCAGCCATACGTGCGCGACGCCGGGGAATTCGGCGGTGGTGGTCAGCAGGTCGCGTCGGCGCCGCCAGCGCAGGCTGGACACGGCTTGGTAGGCGGCGACGCTGACGTTGGGCAGGATCGCGACCTGGTCGACCTCGGCGCCGATGAGGCGGGCGAATCGGCGCCGGGCGTCGGTCACCTGTTCCTCGGCGGCGCTCCAGAAGCCGGGGCGGGACAGGTCGTCCAGCATCGCGGCCAGCGCCTGATCCATTGCGGTGCTGCGCGGGCCGATGCTGCACGCGGCCAGGTGCACCGTCTGCTCCAGGCTCGGTAATCGGCTGCGGATGCCCGCCGGGATCGGGACAGCTGTGGCGCTCACTGCTGGGCCTGCCTGCTCTGGCGACCGCGAGGGCTGGATTCGGTCAGCTCGGTACGCGCCTCCCAGAGCGTGGGGAAACAGCGATGCGAGATGAGCCGGCTCAAGCTGTCGACTGGGGTGTTGCGGGTGCCGAGCACGCCGTGGCCGATGATGCGGGTCGCGATGGTGTAGTGCTGGGTGCGCCAGAGCGCGATCTGCTCGTCGAGAGACACGAGCGCTTCGGCGAGCCGGTATAGCGGGTCGGATGGCTGTCCGCGGTAGAGGTCGATCGGCGTGAGGTCGAGTGAGGCCAGTAGCCCGCTCAGCGCGATGTCGAGTTCGGTGGTGGCCTGGCGCAGCAGTTTCCAGCCGGGCGATTCGAAGCCGGAGCCGTTGCCCAACTCGGCGCGGAAGGACGCGAACTGCAGCGGGTGCAGGTGCCGCAGGATGTCCAGTTGGTGGGTGACCAGCCGCAGGCTCTGCGCCGCCCGCTGGATGAGCAGTTCGGCCGCGCCGGGGTGGTCGTCGGCGATGTGGTCGAGCGCGCGCGCCAACTCGTCGTAGATCAGCTTGAACCACAGTTCCGAGGACTGGTGGACGACCTGGAACAGCAGCTCGTCGGGGTGCGCCCCCTCGGTGGTGCTGCGTTGCAGGGAGAGCAGTACGTCGGTACGCATGTAGCGGGCGTAGTCGGTCGCTGCGGTGCCGGGCAGCACTGCGGGCAGGGGTGTCGTGGACAAGGGTGGTCCTCCGCATGGTTCGGATCGGTTACGCCGCGGCCCGGCGAAAACGCTGTACGGGTTGTGAGGTAGGGGTCAGCCGTGTAGCGCGGACAACGCGGACGCGGCCACGCGGGACGTCGGCTCCACCAGGGCGGGGTCCGGGTTTGCGTTGAGGCGCAGCGGCGCGGCCGTCAGCGTGAGGTAGAGATTGGCGTCGTAGGTGACGATGTGGCTTCCGGCCGCGTCGGTGTACGCGTAGGCGCCAGCACCCAGGGACGCGATGTCCCGAACGGACTCGGCTTCGGTATGAACGCGGCGCAGTCCCTCATACATGACCCGCCCGGCCTCCGGCGCCCCGATGGTGGCCGCCACGGTCACGACGACGCCTCCGGGCAGTTGACCGAGTGTCGCCGTACATGTCAGGTTGGTGGTGGCACCGACCGGACGGTTCTGGTGCTGTTGCTGTCCCACCGGGCCGAACAGCTCGCTCAGCGGCCGGAAATCCAGCGCAGGGCACAGCGCGTCAACGCTTCGGTAGGTTGCTGGCGGGCCCGTGGATGTCCCAGCAGTGCCGAACCCGGCGGTGCTGGACGACGCCACCGGCGCGGTCACGGACGTGTCGTCGGCCTCCGAGCAGCCGGTCAGTGCCGACGCCGCAAGCCCGAGGAGCATGACAAGAGCTGCAGCAGCTCGGCGAGCAGGCAGGCTCATGCGGTGCCCTGCGCCGTGGGCGGAGGGCATCAGCGCGAGAGCTCCCTGCCGTTCTCGGCTGCCCCTCATGCCAGAGATGGATTGGTTTGCTCGACCGTTCATTCGGCAGCACCTAACTGGGGGCACAGCGCATCAGCCCACCGCAATATGGCGGCGAGCCCGAACCCAGGTCCCTCCCCCGTTGTCGAGGACTGAGTCGTTCGGCATCGAATCCACCACAGCACCTTTGTGCGTGTCTACTAATGCGACTACACCTAGCCGGATACCAAACAACCACATCGGCCAGCCGCAACCATGTTGAGCTGCACAAACAGCGGCTATAAAGGTAGATCGCGGAGATGGTGAAGCTGGTGCCCTGGTGGGGGAAACGCTAGCGTCCAATCCGCCATTGGATGCGGCGGCAGTTTGCATGACCGCCGGCCAGGAACGTGCAACACGGGGAGGTAATAGATCGTGAATCAGCCTGAATCTCAGGTGCGGCAACGCCTTGCGGCATTGGCGGCTTCGGCGTTCGCCCTTGCGACGATCGGCGCGTTTTCCGCGTCACCGGCGAGGGCGGAGGTGAGCCCTTCGAGTTCGGCGACCGCTACGGCCAGTCCTGACAAGCCGAAGCCGCAACGGTCCGCCGTCGAGACGGAGCCCTCGGCGTCGAAGCCGGCCGCCAGCAGTACTCCCGACCCGACCGATCCTCCGCCGGAGCCCGACCCCACCACTCCCCCGCCCGATCCGACCACCGCGCCGCCGGAGCCCGATCCGAGTACTCCCCCGCCCGACTCCCCGCCCGCGCCGGAACCAACGCGGGTAAGTCCTCGGCCGTCGAGCAGTGCGCCAGGCGGGGGGCGGACTCCGCAGCAGCCCGGCGGGGGTGCCACGGACCGTGGCGACCGGCCGAGCAGCGACGGCGGTACCGCAGGATCGTCGGTGCCGTCGCTCCCGGTGACCGGCGGGAGTATCGCTCCGATCGCGGCCACTGGGGGCGCGGCCCTCATCGCCGGCATCGCGCTGCTGCGGGCCGGCCGCCGCAAGCCACGATGAGCACAAGCTGGCCCAGCTGACGCAGGCGGAAGGAGCATCTAGTGACGACGCAGCACCCGGATCGGGCGGTCTGGCCATCCTCGATCGAGGACGTCCCCACCACCGCGCCCGGCCGGGTGCCTGCGGTCGAACCCGTTCGCCGCACCGCTACCCCACCTGACAACGGCATCCGCACCGGCTCGCATCCCCCTGACTCCGACCAGCGACGGTCCTTGGTGTCCGGCGACAGAAGCGGCCGACGGAGGCGATGGCCGCGCGGACCTGCGGCGCTCGCCCTAGCGGCCCTGCTCACGGGCGCGTCCATCGGATTCGGCCTGCACTACACGGTCGTGCCACCGCCGCGTCACACGCCGATAACAACGGCGCCCACCGCATCGGCTGGCGCAGCGTTCGCGCAACGCCAAGCGACGGTCAACCGGGCTACCCTGCCGACGCCCGACATCGCGGACTTCGCCGGACCTTGGCTCGGCACGATCGGAGGCTGCTCGGTCGATGCCATCAGCGAAGCGCAGCGCGGCAACGGTGAGACGACTCGAACCCGCTGCACGGCAGGAATCGTCACCAGTTACTGGATCACGTACCGCAACCTCGCCGACCGGGAGGCCGCAGAAGCCCGATACCGCAGTCAGGCGGCGAACGCGGCCGCCCTGGCCGCAGGTGCGGCGGCTCCGACGCAGCAGAGCACCGCGGCCGGCCGCACCATGCAGTACATCGAGTACGCCTACCGAATTCCCACCGGCAACCGGGCAGGACAAGTCGTGGCCGCCATCTGGTGGAGCGACCCCACGAAGCCCATCGCAGGAGTCTTCACCTGCTACTGGGCTGATCTGGCATCTTCGTGGGCACCACTACGTGACCTATGGGCACAGGCCACCACAACGCCCGTTCAGCGGTAGGCAGCCTGCGCCGGCAGCCGCCCGGCGGCGATCTCCTCGACGGCGTGATGCACAGCCAACCCCGGTACGACGACCTCTCGGCCCGCCCACGGCACGGGAAGTGTCGCTTGCCCGCACTGCCCGCACCACGATCCCGCCTGCCAGACCTGCCAAGCCCGGCCAGCCAGCGTGCCGCTGCCGCGGCCACTCGACCGAGCCAGTGCGAGAGCCGCGGCAGGAGCACCCACCAAACCGACGAGGCCCATCATCAGGGCGCATGCAGCACGGTCAGCTGCCGGCGCTGCGACAACGCCGTACGCGAGCAGACACAGCAACCCGCAGCAGATCCAAGCCACCACCATCGGCCGGCGAGGTGACTGCGGCTGGACCGGCGGCCGCAGGAGATGCGCCAGCCCCGTCGTCGACCTCGTTACGCTGCGACCCCGAACCACCAGAACTCGCGGTGCCAACATGGTGGTGCTGGTGTGAGTCGTCCTGATCCCTGCGGCGTAGACCGAAGCCAAATGGCGTCGACCGCCGGTGGCGCCACAACACGGGCTAGCGGCAAGAGATGACATATCACGAGTATGAACGCCTGCACCGACAATGCGATGACCGGTGCTAGACCGTCCAACGTGGCCATCGTAGCGATCGGCGAGCAGCCGTCCACAGGTACGGGCGCCATATGTGCTGCGCGTCCGTGTCACTCGTATCCCGGCCGCGTAGATGGCAGGTGACGTTCGCCGGCTGTTGAGCTGCACGCAGTTGGGGCATCCCGAACCAAGACTCACGAAGGGCGATTATGGCCGGAGCCACCGACATCTGGCCTAGCTCATTAGATCGATGAGGGATGGGAGCGCGCCAAGCCTCAAAACTCCGCGGTTCCCGGCTCGCTCCTCACTACGTCATCGACCGGACAGCTTTGGTCCCACGGAGGTACCTCGACCAGTACCGGTAGCTCGTCAGCTCCGGCGATCAGGCGTCAGCGGGCAGCGACGGCTCCGTGCATCGGCGAACGAGTCGGTGCAGTGGAGTAGGGGTCGGGCCCACTCAACTCTGGACGCCAATCACTGAGTGGCACTAGTCCGGGTGCCATAATGGTGAAGTCACCAAACAGGGCGCCGAGCTGCGCGTCCGTTCGGAGTGTGATTTCGGTGGCCGCTTGTGCTTTGAACACACTCTTTGCCGTGGAGACGGTTGTCTCGTCATAGGCGTCGGTTACGTCGACGGCGCTCAGGTGCGAAATGACCATCGCGCTTCCTGGAGCAAGCTGGTCTCGGATGGGTGCGATAACGGCATCTATCCGATTGTCGGGCACTTGCTGGAGCACCGCGCAGTAGAGCACGGCGACTGGCCTGTTCAGGTCAATCACCGTTGCTAGGTCACTGTCGCTGAGGGTGTCCAGCAGAAGCTCAGGCTGGGTGAAGTCGCCTTCCAGCGCGCGGTGCGGGCCGCCCATTAGGATTTCGTTGGATGCGACAACCGCGACTGGGTCGATGTCGACGTAGAGCACCCGGCTGTCTGGCGCGATTGCTTGCGCGACTTCGTGAACGTTACCTTGAGTAGGAATGCCCGATCCTAGGTCCAGGAATTGCCGGATGCCGGCCTCGGCCAGCACATGTACGGCTCGGCGCAGGAACAGGCGATTCGACCAGGCAATATCCCGTGCCTCCGGGACGGCCTGCAGGAGCTGATGCGCCGCCGCCCGATCAGCGGGAAAGTTCCTCTCACCACCGAGGAGGTAGTCGTAGATACGGGCGACCGTGGCGCGACCGAAGTCCACGCCGCCGGCAGCAGTCCGCTGGTCAGTCAAGATTTCTCCTACTTTCGATGCGCGGGCACTACCGCGGGGCTATTGGAATCCCTTGCCAGCAGCTCGACGAGCGCGTCCGATACCAAGGCCAGCCGCTGCGCATCGGCCTCGACATCCGGATGTAAAACACGCGATTCCTGCGGCTCCAGACCGGGATCTTCCTGCGGCTCCGACCCGGCTTTTGCCGGTGAATTGAGCCTCTGCATGGCGGTTAGAATTGCCGCTGCCTCGCCAGCTGCCGCAGCCCGGTCGAAGCTGTAACCGGCACATGCCGCGCTTCGCTTCGTCTCAGCAATGACTCCTGCGTCCAGCGGGCCGAGCGCTTGTAGGCCGTCGGCTATCTCTACGCATCGCCGATATAAGTGCGGTCCAGCGCTCAGCAGTACACCTCTGGCCCGCTCGGGTTTACGAGGAGGGTCAAGCGCGATAGTAGGCGTCGCCTGGAAGAGGGCGTACCACAGTGGATGTAGTCGCCGATACAGGCGGCGTCGTCGCGGCAGCGCTCGCATCGCATCAGCGAATTTCCATGCGGACGAAAATACGAGACTGATACACACTAGGGGCAGTGCCAACGTGATTAGCGCCTGCGACACGATCGGTTCAGACCACGGAGGATCAATGCCTCTTAGCTTCAAGGCAATGAAGAGACCTTTGTGCACTACGTACCCGGCACCGAAAGTGGCGCCAATCGCGAGGAGTCTCATACTGACACGCAGCCGACGCTCGGCGAACTTCGCATAGCGGATCGACATTCGGAGAATGTCGCCAATTGCTACAGCTAGGCAAATTAGATAGCCCAGCATATAAATGCCGATTTCCGGCAATTCCGCATACCTCTCCGCGAAGCGCAGAGGCTCGGATACAGCGACGTCGGCCGCCACGAACATGGCTACCATCAGACAAAGTACGGCGGTAAGCAGCACCAACCGGACCCGGAGCCGGCGCGGGGCCTTCTCCGGGTCACCGAGATATAGAAACAATATCTGCACCGCAGCAGCAACTACCAGAACGGAGCCGTTCTCCAGGATCTTCGTGACGTTCGGTATACCGGTGGCTTGATCGACTGCGGCATACACCGGCGCCCAGCCCACGATGACGGCCACTGCGCAGCCAAGACAGATAGCCACGCTCGCCTGAATTTTGGGATCCTCAGGGTCTCGCCTCAGC
The DNA here is from genome assembly GCF_022230925.1 of Micromonospora alfalfae. Classification (GTDB taxonomy): domain Bacteria; phylum Actinomycetota; class Actinomycetes; order Mycobacteriales; family Micromonosporaceae; genus Micromonospora; species Micromonospora alfalfae. The sequence continues at coordinate 84,692 of NZ_JAKKFH010000062.1, forward strand.
GCTCCGAGCTTGACCAGAAACGCCGCCATAGCGAGCACCGCAGTGACTATATGACCGATCGCCACCAGCATGTTGGCCCCGTCTAGTCCGTCAAAGCTGCAGCAATGCGGTACACCACTGCGGCGGCGTCGTCGTGAAGGCCAGCGACGTTGACGACATCCCCCAGGCCATCCAACCGCGCCCCTAGGTATGTCGCGACCACCTCAGCGTCTCGCTCCTGCTGCTGGTCATAGGTCCTTGGTGATCGAGCCATCACAGAGTCGACGCCCTCGACGCTGAACATTTCAGCCATGACCTCGCCGGCCCCGTCTATTACAGGACTGCCTACGTGGTCCAGTGCCATATGCATGAGCTCGTGCAGGAGGGTCTGCACCTCCAAGACCATCGACGTCGCCCTGCTGTAGAGGACGTAGTCCGTTTCGGGCGTCGCCACCCATAGGCCGCACGGCAGGGTCGAGGTCTGAGATGTCATCGCGACCAGCTGGATCGGACGGTCTCGTGCAGCCTCCAGCGCCGCGATCAAGGACTGAACCGTCAACGGCACGGGCAGCTCAACCGCCACCCGACGGAGCAACCACTCAGCCCGGCGCTCTTGCCGCCGCCACATACCTTCACCTCCTGAGGCGGGCGCGCCGAGGCACACCGTGCGCCGAGCAGCGCCCCGGCCCCACTAAGTGGCCGCTCAGTGACTACGCTCAAGAGCCGACCACAATAGTGGTGAGACGCTAAGGGGGCAGCATAGCCACCAACACGCTCCGGAGGCACCCCTCTACCGCTTGCAGCCATGGAACTTCCACAAACGAGTGTCCTGAAGCATCGCCAAACGGGGCGAATCGCACTTCGCACGCGCCCACCGAGATGATGACGCGTCCACGGAGAGGCCTACCCCTTGAACGTAACTATCGACCTGCCCCAGCGGCCCAAACTCGCCGACAGGGTGGCGCTCGTCGCGACAGAGGTGTTCGCTCCGACCCATCTCACGGGTGCTATGCCGATCGTCATCGGGATCCAAAGTGCAGCCACTGCTCGCATCGGACTCGCCTGGGGCCTGACGGCTGCGCTGTTCTGCTCGGTTTTTCCAGCGAGCGTCGTGTGGCTCGGTGTCCGCCGGGGTCAGCTCACCGACCGGCACGTCGGGCGTAGAGAGCAGCGCCGAGCACCAATGATGTGGGGTCTGTTGTCGGTCTTGGGCGGAATTGCGATATTGGTTGGCTTCGGCGCGCCACGTCCGCTGACAGCCTTGGTCGTCGCGACGTTCGCGATTGGACTGACCTTGACTGCGGTCAACCTCGCCTGGAAGATCAGCGTGCACGCAGCAGTCGCGGCTGGTTCGGCCGCCGTGCTGGTGAGCGTGCTTGGTCCACCGCTGCTGCTTCTCGCTGTTCCGGTCGTAGCCCTTATCGGCTGGTCCCGCATCCGGCTGCGCGACCACACGCCTGCTCAGGTGGTGGCTGGCACCGGCGCGGGCCTGGTCATCTCGATGCCGATATTCCTTGTGCTGGCTTGACCGACGGCGTGTCCACGCCCACCAGGAGCTTGCCGTTCAGTTCAGGGGTGTCAGGCCGATCCGGGTCGACCGCCGCGACGCGGCGGGTGGTTCCGCCGCGCCTCCAAAGCGGCAACCCCCTCGACAATCGCCCGCAAGGTAGCCCTTGGCATGCCGGGAGGTAGGTTTCGCGCCAGGACTGTGATCTGAGCGAGGTCAGGGTCCACCTCGGGAGCCGAAGCATGGCCGGCAGGCTCGGCTGAGTCGAAGAAGTAGTTCGGACTAACACCCCAGAAGTCAGCCAGGCGCTGGATGTTCTTCATGGTGGGGTTGTCCCGCTCGCCGCTCAAAAGATAGTTCAAATAGGACACCGACAGGCCTGTGGCGGCGGAGACCTCCTCCGGCGTGAACTTGTTCTCCGTGTCCTTGTTCAGGCGTTCGTCGAAGAGAGCTTGGAGTCGACCCGCGAACGTGGAGCCTCCAGAGCCTGGCCCAGCCGAAGGGTGCGACCCTGGTCCACCCCCAGAGTCCGTCATGGTCATTCCCCAACTCCTCGACGCGCCACTATCGTGGGCAAAGTGAATTTCCGACCACAACAGTTGCGGAGCCGTACCGCCCAGTGCGAAGCTTGCTCAAGCACGGCCACTGCTGTGGCAGTGACACGGTATCGGACAACCATAGTGTTGCAACAGGTGTCCGTTGTTTCGACACCTGGCGGAACCGGCGATGCCGGATCGGAGACGGGCAGCGCATCGAAGAAGCGGGATCGGGGGGATGCGCGATGCGCGCCGGAGAGCCTTCGCCAGGCAGAAACCCGCGGGGCACATGCCGCCGCGGTTGCCGTCACGCGGCACCCCTGCGTCGAAGCGAGCTGGCGTCAGTGGCCTCGGAGCAGCAGACTTCGGGGCCGCTGCCGATACCGGTCGACACCGGTGGCAGCGACTTGCAACAGCACCACACGTGGCACAGCGGGAGCGGCGCACCTTCCCAAAACGTTGGTCCCGCAGACCGTCGCGCTCAGCGGCTTCAGCTGAGCATTGGACGGCCGTCTTCACATCGCCGGCGACCGTCGCTAAGGCTCTGGTCACATACTGGCTGTAATGCCAGGAGACCCACATGATTTGGGCGCGCGGCCGTATCGCACGTCGCCTACGGGATGCCGGGCTGCCGCCTCCGCCCGCTCCATACACCGTCGATGCCTGGTGCGAGGCTATCGCCCACGGCCGAGGCCGCCCGATCCACCTTCGCGGCGAGCACCTCGGTATGGACCTCCCCTCTGCGTTTCTCATCAAGCTCGAGCACGCAGACGTCATCATTGTTGACTCGGCCCTACCGATGCTGCCTCGAACGCAAGGCATCCTGCACGAGCTGGCTCACCTTGTCCTCAACCACAGTGGCGACGCCCTGCATGCCGAGGTCGACGCAGCCGTCGAGGCTGAAGCGGAGCTCGCAGCGGACCTGCTCTTCCAGCGGCTGTCCAATGCTGCGACGGTCGCGAGCCGGGCATTGACCTCCGGCACCGCCAACTCGATCCTTAGCCAGCGGCTGTGGTGGCCTACGAGTTGGTGGATCGATCGCCGAACGGACTGGCAGGTCAACCAGCTGTGGATGACCCTACGAGCGGGCATGCCCGAGGCCGCAATCATCACCACCACTACTGCTGAAAGGGTCCCGGTAGAAATTGGCGGCAGCCGGCAGCGTTACCGGCGGGCCGTCGAGGTGCACGAGGCATTGCGGTTGCTGCGTCCGTGGTATTCGCGGCAGGTACACGACAGCGCGACCCAGCGTGCCCAGCGCTATCAACTGGATGCCACGAGTACGGCTGCGGTGGTCGAGGCGGCTCAGGTGGCGGTGGCGCTGCGGCGCCATCAGACCGAGCCGCCCTCGGACGACGTCCCACGGTTACCTCAGCGGCGGCTTGCGGCATACGACATACGCGCGGAGGCCCGCCGCCTGGCGCTGGTGGGTCTTGCGCTACATGACTCCCCCCTCGTCGCTGCGGAACTCGCTCGCTGGAGCCCGGTGGCCTACGGCTCGCGGCCCGAGGAACCTGGGTCCACGGCCTTCGATAGTTTCCCGATCACCCCGTTGAACAGGGCTGTGACTCGAAACGGCTGGGCCGGCGCGGCGTAGCCGGAGCGGCAGGACCTGCGCTCCAGCGGCGTCCAAAGCGGACGGCTGCCAGAGGGTCGCGTGATCCCTGATCTGGGACGGGAACATCTCGCCGCCGAAATGCGGGCCGCTTCCGAGGGCGCAACCGAGAGCCGATAGTTCGCGTCGCTCGTCGTCGCTGGCGATGCCCGGTGCGATGACTGCTAGGTCGAGATCGATCGCTAGGTCAACGGCCGCGCGGATTACCGAACGCGCGGGGCGCCAACCCGCGTCCAGCGCGTAGGCCGGGTGCACTCGCAAAAAGTGCCACGGTGCCGCGTTCAGCGACTCAATGCTCCGCGTGCTGCTGCCGTAGTCCTCTAACAGCAGCCGGACACCCAAATGACGGAGTTGCTCCGAGGCATCGCCGGGAGGTAGATCCGCTGGCTGGCCTAGTGCAAGCACGAGCGAGGAGCCGGCCAGGCCACCGTGCAGCGCATCGCGCAACCCATCGACGAACCGGGGTGTCACGGCGCGGGCAGGGATTGGCACGACCAGCGCAGCGTGCGGGAGCGCGTTCCGCCACGTCGCGGCGGCGGCTATCGATCGGGTCAGCACGGTTCTCGCGAGACCCTCCAACGCGTCTTGGTCGTCAAGGAGTTGGTACGCGTACCCGTCGGCGGCGAGCACGTCATAGCGCGAGTACAGCCAACGGGGCACGGACTGAACCATCGTGATGCTACCGCAGGCGAGATCAACGATCGGTTCGAAGGAGATCGACATGCGTGCGTCATCGAGCTCTCGTGCGAGCGGAAAGGTCTGAATCGGGCCAGCCTGATACGTGACCAAACGGTCTTGGCCTTGCCGGATGGCCCACCACATCACCCGCTCCGCCGCGTCGAGTAGAGCGGCGGCTTCGTCGGGGGCGCCTGAGGTCATGCCTGCGCTCACCCGGACCGCTAGCAGCGAGCCTCCGATGTGAATGGGTCGGCGCAGGGTTGCCACGGCGTAGCACGCCCGCTGGTAGGCGCTCATCTCTGTCGTAGCCCACATCACGAGTGCGAACTCCGCGTCGCCAACCCGGGCTACCTCCGCCGCGTCTCTCGATATGCGACTGAGCCGTGCCGCCAGCTCGTTCAGCAGGACGAGAGCACGATCGCGACCAACCGCGTCAGCCAGGAACTCATAGTTCTCTAGCCGGATTGCCACCACGTGGCAGGTGTCCGCAGCCTTCTCAGCAACCCGGGTGAGCAGCGTCGCCCGGTTCGGCAGGCCGGTGTCGCGGTCATGATGCGCCTCGTGCCTCATCAAGGCGTAGGCATGCGCGATGTCCAGGCTCGTTGACAGCGTCGCCGAAAACGCCCGCAGTGTCGAACGCTCGCGAGCGGACAACCTGTCGCGAGGACCACGAAGGTACAGCCTCAACGTGCCTTGCAGTCCAGTCGTCTTGGCGCCAATCTCGTGTGCGATCGGCAGTGGGGCGCCAGCGGCGTACACAGGGACTTCTGCCGCCGGACCGTCGAACACCACCGCCGCGTCGCGGTCGGCACGAACCAACCGGCCGCCGCCCGCAATCTCGATGTCCGCGGCCTGAGCACCGAAGAGCTTCACCGCCCCGGCAGCCGCAGTCCGGATCACGACATCGATGTCCCGGCTGGCCAAGGCATCGCTCAGCACGGCAAGGTGTTCCCACGCGCGCCGTTCGTCACGGATCCGAAGGCGATGTGTCAGCACCAGATGCAGGACTAACATTGCGGCAGGCAGAGCTATCAATGCCCGCATATCGAGGCCGGTGAGAATCGAAACCAAACCTGCCGTGCCGATTTCAGCGAAGCCCACGATCAGTCGTGTACGCCACATGTAGCGCAGAACCGTCAGGACGGGACGGCCAGTAGCCAGCGTCGCTGCGGCCGTCGTGACTATTTCTTGTAGAGCTAGCACCGCGATCCCTGCGACGAGGAATCCCAGTATGTAAAGTTGCCACCGGGAAGTTGCCAGCCCCGAGTCCTCAAATCTCGGACGTATACCGAAGGCGTGCATAGTTACGGCGGCCAGCGCGGCGGCTACGACATCCATACTGACGTTGTGGATAGCCTTATGCACGCCAGCGGAACGTGGGTATCGTGTGAGGATTCGGGCCACGGTGACGCCGACGGCGGCGCAGATAATCACCCACGGGACAGGCAAGACTGATGCGCACAACAGCGTCGCCGTCGGCGTCAGCGTGATCCGAAAAGGTATACGGGGCGGCACAGGCGCCGAGAAGATGGCACCGACCGCCATCACGGCCGTACCCATTATTGGGTACACCAAATAATACGGCGTCGGTTGATGTAGGTTTATCGCCGCCCACAGAACGCTTGAGAGCGCTGCCGCAAAGACTGTGATCGTCAGCAGCACCAGCGCAGGCCCGCGTCGTCGGGATGACATCAATCATTCCCCCGTATTCATCAACCTCAGCCCTCCCTGCAACAGATCGTCCACATTAACAGGTGAAGCCAACCTTAGTCCCACTCAACGCCCTTGCGCATCACTGAACCCCCTCTCCCGCCTCTCTAATGGTTGGAACATATGACCGCGTGTCGACCATTATCAACTGCAAAGAGTCGTTTTCGTCACTTACCGCGCACTGGGACGCACCGACGTAACGAAAAGTCAACCGCCTGCGCACTCGAGGCGAGCATTGGTAGCCCAGTGCAACCTCGCAGCCACATGAGGTGCGCCATCACCCTTAGCGCCCCGCAGCCTGGTCACTCCATGTAACGGACAAATGACTAAGGGGATGGGGACGGGATCCACGAACTGACAATGCCCGGCCTTGGGGGCAGCCAGGTTTCGTCGTCATTCACGTGCTCGTAGACACCCTGGCCAGCAGTTACGCTGCCGCCGCTCCGCGTCCGCACTGGTGGCGCTATCGTCCTGATATCGGGTATTTAGGGATGGCCCACGGTGCAGTAGATGTGGGCCAGCGGACCCGAGGTGCCGTTGTTGCGCGGCGGCTTGCAGGACGAGCGCGGGTGGCAGATCCGTGCCCCGGCCGATCTTGCGCGGTCGATTCATGCCTCCCCCGCCCGACGAGCCGCTAGGTCAGGGTCGTGAGGACGGTGTGCTGGTGGCGGCGCGGCCGCGATCGAGGATCAGCACAAGGGAGAAGAGGCCCGCCCGAGCGCCGGTCACCTGTTCGTGGGCAGAGAGGACTTCACCGGTGCCAGGGTTGAGGATGAGCTGCGTTGTGGAGCCGTCGGCGGTCACGCTGAATCCAAGGCCGGCCCGTCCGGCCAGGTCTGTCTGCTCGCCTCCGAAGGAGATGTTCGGCACGCCGGCCAGGACGCACAGAATCTCCGCGCGCTGCTCCTGACTGAGATATTGGCTGGTGGCGAGGCCGATGACGCCGTGGACGAGCATTCGGGGGTAGGCAGGCTCGTTAGCCAGCTCCCGTGGTGCTAGGGAGCCGGCGAGCGTGGTGGCATCGGCGGGCAGCGGTTCTGCCAGATACGGCGGCAGTTCGCCCGCCAGGTATCGCGTGGTCTTTTCTGGGGCTGCCGGGAACCTGCTCCGCTCCGCCGGTGTCGGGCGGTGGGTGAGGCCAGGCACATTGGGAAGCTGGCGTGTTAACTCTCGGCCGGAGCTGTCGGAGTCGCGGCGCCAGCGATGCACATCAGAGCGTGTAATCACGTTGGTGGCACGGGTCCACGACTGAGTGTGCAGGTAGGTGTACGGCAGGCCGGTGGAGGCATCGGCGGGAGTGCTGGCGACGCTCGAGGCCAGTGTCATCAGGCGTTGGTCCGGGGTGAGGCCGGGATCGGTGGCGGCCGTTGCGGGCAACGTGCTGCCCTGCTGCTGTGGAGGTGCGGACGCAGGGTGCGAGCCGGTTTGGCCGGTGGGGCTGCTTGATTGGCAGGCAGTGAGCAGGACTCCGAGAGCGCTCGCAGTCACCCGGTGGGCGAGAGTAGTCGTTCGGGGCATGGGCATCGCGGCGATGATTCCTCGCTGGATAGGTAAGTGGTCAGAGAGCTGGCGCTGGCACGCTTCGACGTTGAGGCGACCCGGCGTCGGTGTGGTCGGTTGGCAGCGGGACGTATGCGCACGGACGTCGCTCGGTCTGTTGTTTGGCTTGTAGGCGCTAGGTGGCACTGCTGAGCAGGTTGGCCAGTGCCTGTCGGCCGCGGTCGGTGAGCATGGCCGTCAGGGATCGCCGGTGTGGCACCTGCCGCAGGTGTCCGTCGGCGAGCAACACGTTGAAGGTGTCGCGGACGGTGCCCTCTGAAGGGCGGATGGTGTCCTCAGAAGGGGTATCCACTGTGGCGGCCAGTTCACGCACCGTCCATGTCCGCGTGGGATCCGCGAGCAGCGTCGCGTAGATGCGACGCCGCTTGCCCGCCATCGACCCACCGTCCAAGCGCAATTCCTCACCGCCTGGTCAGATTGGCCTGGGGCACAGATTGGGGGCTGCGGTCACTGAGCGACGTGTCGGTCGCGACGAGCGACTCTCGAATTGGCTGGTCGGAGACGTTGGCGGGCGAACCGATGGTGGTCGCGACCCTGCGTTAGGCCGATACGCGCGCATGGTTGCCGGCTTCGGGGCAGTCAGCATCAGGTGGCCATGCGGGCGTGAAGGGTGACGTTGCTGCCGACGCGTAGCAGGACCCCCGGGTCCTGCATGAGTAGGTCGAACCGGTCGAGTTCGGCGTTGGTGAACCCGACGGTGCCGGTGAGCTGATCCCGCAGGTGCCGGGCGGCGTGGCGGTAGAGGACGCATCCGGGTCCGCCGCCGCGGCTGGTCTCGGTATGCGTGGTGGCGCACACCTGGTCCATGTCCAGGGCGACGAGCAGCCGGACGGTGGCGTCGGTCGAGGGACAGGCCGCCGGCGAACGAGTGAGGGCGTTGATCGCCCGGATAACCTTGTCGATGATTGTGGTGCCACCCGGGACAGCGGTGTACACGACCGGCGGGGCGACGATGGTGCCGGCGAGGATGAGCCAGCCCCCGGAGCGGAGCAGCGCGATCACCGGTGCGAGCGCGTCGAGGTGGTCTGGCTGACGGTGGGCGATCACGATGTCGTAGCCACGTGGATCAGCAGGTGAATCCGTTCCGGTTGAAGCGTCGACGGCGGTGACGTGTCCGCTCGCGCCGACCAGGCGGGACACGTGCGCGATGTCGGCGGCGCCGGTGAGGTCCAAGACTCGGTGACCGGTGCTGACGTTGACCCGCTCGAGTTGGTCGGTCAGTAGTCGCGTGAGTGTTGTCTGTGCCGCTGTACGCCACTGCTGTCCGCCGGTCGGCGCGTCGGTGTCGTTGTTCTGATCAGCGCGGCTAGTGCTAGGAATCATGGCGTTGAGCTCCCATCGTGAATGCCGCCGTGGAGTCGTGTGGCGGGTCGTCGATTCCGGCCGGGTGGCCGTGGCGTTGGTCGACGCAGGTGGCACGCATGCGGGTTAGTTCTTGGCGCAGGCGCGGGCCATCGCGGTGACCCGGGTGCGTGGCGCGGTGCTCGGCGGTGGTCCGGGCGAGGAGTTGACGCGCTTGGACGCAGTGCCCGTCTTGATAGAGGACGAGGGCGAGGGTCGCTTGGGCAGCGAGGGTAGGCAATGCCCGGGGACCGTCGGCGAGGGTGTGGTGGCGGACGAGATCGCGGTAGCAGTCGGCCGCTTCGGGGAGTTTGCTGGTACGGCGGTAGACGGTGGCCAGGACCTTGAGGGCGGCACGTGCCTCCGGTGATGTGCCGCCGCGCAGCCGTCGCAAGGAGCGGCAAGCCCACCGGGCCCAGGACAGGGCGGCGCTGGGGTCGCCGTGGGTGAGGGTGAGTTCCGCGAGCAGAGCGGCGGCGTTTGCGGTGGCGACGTCCAGGGCGGGCAGGTCGTTGGTGGGATCGGTGTGCAGCAGGCCGGTCTGCAGAGCTTCGATCGCGCGTGCATGGTCGCCGTGCTCGGCGCGGGTCCAGGCGTAGGTGAGGCGTTGTGCCATGGACATCCGTGGTCCGACGAGCTGTCGGGGCTCGGATCGCCACGTGACGTGCAGGTCGGTGGGCCCGGCGCCGACCGCGACGCGGTGGATGCCACCGGGTGCGTACGCGGCAGCGCAATGAGTCTTGCCGGGAGGTACGAGGTGAGGGGCGCGGTGCAGCACGGCTTGGGCGACCGCGTCGCGCAGCGCTTGCGCTGGCACGGGTGCGCGCCCGCAGGCGGGCATGCACAGGTAGACCGGCGGGCACCCGGGAAGCTGCACCAGGATCATCGGGTGGTCGCAGTCATGGCAGGTCACCAGTCCCGGCGGGACGGGGGCGGCTGGCACCGAGCGGGCTCGCGCCACCCACTCGTCGACCGTGGCGGATGATAGGCCGCGCTCGCGGGCCACCTCGCTGATCGCCTGGTGTAGGTCTTGCTCGACGGCACGCTTGAGCGTCGCGGCGACCGCGTCGGCAACGAACGCAGGCGTCCATGGGGTAACCGGCGTGCTCCGCGACGGCATAGCGTGTCCCTTTCCTGATCAGATGGTTCTCACGGTTGGCAAGCCGGTCAGTGCTGGCCATGAGGGGGTTGCCTGGGTGCAGACGGCGCGGTGGTTTTCACTGGCGGGCGTCGCAACGATGTCCGTGATGCGGGCGCGATGTGGATCACCTCTGGGCAGGTAGCGGGTGGCGATGGTCGTGGCGACGGTGAGGCAGCGATGGGCGACGTCGCGCCATCCGCAGTCGCGATAAAGGCACGCGAGTTGTGTGAGCGTTTTCAGGCTGACCGGCGCTTCGGGTCCGTGCCGTTGTGTGGCAGTGGTGTAGACGTCTGCGAGGTCTCGAATTGCCTTTTCGCAGCGGCCGACGCGGTGGTGTGCCTCGGCCATGCCGGCTCGGGCGTAGAGGGTCCGCTCGTGGCTGTGGCCGAGTTCGGCGGTGGCGAGGTCGACCAGGTCGCGGTAGGCGGTGACGGCCTGGTCGGCGTGTCCGGTCAGCACGGCCAGGGGTGCCAGCATCGCCGCCGCGTCGAGGCGCTCTGCGGGGTGATTGGTGCGGTCGGCGAGCGTGTGAGCGTAGATCGCCCACTGGTAGGCGTCATGGAGATCACCCAGTGTCTGCCGCGCGGCGGCGTGGTCGATTGCCCTCCGAGCGGGCATCTGGTGGAGCCCTCGCGCCGGTTGCGGTGCCCGGGGCATCGTGAGGTGCATGGTTGTTCCCTTGCGTTCGTCGAGGGGCTGGCGGGAACTGTGCGGCTAGGCGCGAGCCGCCGGTCAGGTGCTGCTCACGTCGGTGGGCGTGAAGTGGCAGCCAGCCGATGGGTTCGATCTGGCCCGGCGCGCTAGTGGGCGGGGCTTTGGGCGATGGTGGAGGTGAACTGGTAGGAACGCAGCACCACCATCGGGTCGGCCATCAGCTCGGCGAAGCGGTCCAGGTCCTCCTCCCTCGCGCCGTCGACCAGCAGTTGGTCGGCCAGTTGGTGGACGTTGTCGGCGTAGAGCTGGCAGCCGGGGCCTCCGCCGGTCCAGGTGCGGGCGGTGGTGCGGGCGTGCACGTGGTTCATCCCGGCGTGCAGCAACAGGGAGGTTGTCCTGTCTCCCCAGTGCAGGTCGACGCCCTGGCTGGCGAGGACGTCCAGAACGCGGTGCACAACGGTGGCGAGTAGTTCCGCGTCTTCGGGGGAGGGAGCGCGGTGCACCCACATCTGGGCGTAGACGATGTCGCCGAGGACCAGCCATCCGCCCGGCTTCAGTAGGGAGATCATCTCGTCGAGCAGTTCGGTTCTGTTGGCAAGCGGCGCCAGTGCGCAGCGCGCATTGATCAGGTCGAACGGCGCGGCTTCGGCGGGTAGTTGCAGACCGTGGCGCAGGTCGCGTTCGTAGACGTGGACGATCGCGGTGGGGTCGAGCAGTTTCGCGTCGTCGTCTAGGGCGACGACGCGACCCGACGATCCGACCAGGCCGGCGAGGTAACGCGTGAGCGAACCAGCTCCAGCGCCGACATCGAGAGCTCGCTGCCCGGTTCGGACTCCGATACGCGCGAATTCACGTGTCGCGATCGGGTCGAACACCTTCGTGAGGTCTCGGGGCGGCGTGCTGCTGCTTATCTGGTTGCGCTGCTGGGTGGACGTCATCGCTTCCTCCTAGGTTCAACCCTGGTTCGCGAGAACACTGGTGCCGCTGTGGGTCCAGAGCAGCTCGACGGACTCGGGACTATGGACGAGGGCCTGCTCGACAAGCCGGATCAGGTGTTGGCGTAGGTCGGCTCGGGTGGATTCCTGCCATCGCTGGTAGGTAATGAGTGGCCGGGTGGCCGCGGTGCGCCGGTCGTAGGCGGCGGCGAAGCCGACAACGAGTGCTTCCAGGTGCTGCGCGTCGTACAGGGCCCCAGGGCAGAAGCAGACATAGAACCGGCGACGGGGAGCGGCGGCGAAGGGCTGGAGGAGACCTCGGCAGGTGGTGCAGCTGGCCAGGTCCGTGAGCAGCCAGAGGCTGGTGTCGTCGTCGTTCACGATGCAACCGCCCTTGCCTGCTTGCAGGTGGCTGGAGTGGTCGGCGACGCCGTTCGGGTCGACGACGCCAACCACCCACCACCGCCCGCGATGGATGCTCGGACGGCGGCCCTGCACCTGGTGGGGCCGGACCCGCCAGATGCAGGGGTGCAAGCGAGGCGCGGAGGTCGCCTCGCTGGGCTGTGAAGGGAGGCGCTGGTGGTCATCATGTGGATCCCGTAGGCACGGCAAGCACGTCGTGCAGGCGGGCGGGATCTGCACGCAGGTCTGCTGCGGGGGCGTGCAGGGCGAGGGTGCCCCGGTCGAGGACGGCGACGTCGTGCGCGATGTCGAGGGCGAGGGCAAGGTTCTGCTCGGCGAGCAGGACAGCGCTGCCGGTCGCGGCGAGGCCGGTGATGATCGCGGCGAGCTGACCGACGATGGCGGGGGCGAGGCCTTCGGAGGGTTCGTCGAGTAGCAGCACCTGCGGCCCGGCGAGCAGGGCGCGGGCCAAGGCGAGCATTTGCTGTTCGCCGCCGGAGAGTTGGTGGGGCCGGTGGTGACGGCGCTCGGCCAGCGCGGGAAACAGGTCGAGGATCTGCCGGGCGGTGACGGTGCGGGGGCGGCCGGGGTGCGGTCGGGGTAGCGCGAGGTGCTCGGCGACGGTGAGGCCGGCGAATAGGCGGCGTCCTTGCGGAACGAGGCCGATGCCGGCGCGGCAGCGGCGGCGGGCGGAGAGGCCAGTCACCAGCCGGTCGTTGAGGACGATTTCAGTGCCTGACAGGGCGGGGTGCAGGCCAGCGATGGTGTTGATCAGGGTGGTCTTGCCGGCGCCGTTGCGGCCGACGACGGCGCTCACCCTCCCGGCCTGCACATCGAGGGCGACGCCAGTGAGCACAGGTGCGCCGTGGTGGCCGGCTCGCAGGTTGCGCACCCGCAGGACGGGCGGCACAGCTGCAGATGGGCCGTTGGCGGCGCCAGGCGTTGTGGGCACGTGGTCGGTGTGGTCTGCCTCGGCGAGGTACACGCGTCGCACGTCGGGGTGGGCGCGCACGTCGCTGGGGGTGCCGGTGGTGAGGTGTCGGCCGTGGTGCAGGACGGTGACGGTGTCGGCGACCGCGCTGACGACGTCGAGGTTGTGGTCGACCAGCAGCACGGCGATGTCGGTGGGCAGTGCGCGGATCAGCTCGACGAGGCGGGCGACCTCGGTGGTGGCGAGGCCGGCCGAGGGTTCGTCGAGCAGGAGCAGTCGGGGCTGGGCGGCCAGGGCGACGGCGACTTCGAGGCGGCGTTGGTCGCCGTACGAGAGTTGACTAGTGGGCCACTGGGCGTGCTCGGCCAGCCCGACCTGGGCCAGGGCGTCCAGGGCCGCCGCCGACGCGCGAGGCCGCTCGCGCAGCACGGCCATGTGCTGCCCGGGCACGGCGAGGAGCACGTTCTGCACGACGGTCAGCGGGCGGGCGAGAGTGGGATGCTGCCAGGTACGGGCGATGCCGGCCCGGGCGCGGCGGTGGGCCGGCCAGCGGTGGATGTCGTGTCCGGCGTAGTGGATGCGCCCCGAGGTGGGCCGCAGGGTGCCGGCGATCAGGTGTAGCAGGGTGCTCTTGCCGGCGCCGTTGGGTCCGATGAGCGCGTGCCGGGCCCCGGGGTGCAGGTCGAGGCTGACCTCGTCGACGACGCGGCGGGCGCCGTAGGCGCGGCTGACGGTGTCCAGTCGAAGCAGCGGTGCGCTCATGTCCCCTCCCGGTCGCGTCGGGTGAAGAGCCCGGCCAGCCGGTGTCGGGGCAGGTAGGCCAGGGCGAGGAAGCTCAGGCCGAGCAGGGTGCTCCCGTGGCCGCTGAGCAGCCCACCGGCCCAGTCCCGGGCGGCCACGAGGAGGATCGCGGCGGCGCAGGCGCCGATCATGCTGCCCGAGCCGATCAGCGCGGCGGCGAGAGCGATCGCGGATATGCCCATGGCAGCGTCAGCGGGCGAGACGTAGCGGGTCACCGCAACGAGCAGCGCACCGGCCGCGCCAGCGATCGCACCGGCGAGGGTGTAGGCGGCGAGCAGGAGCCGGCTGGTGTGGTGGCCGGCGGCTTGCACGCGGGGCTCGTGGGCGGCGATGCCGCGCAGGAGCAGGGCGAAGCGAGTGCGGGTAAGGACGATGACGGCAGCGCCGATAACCAGGGTGCACGCGAGGACGTACAGGTATACCCAGCCGGGCCGGACCATTGGCGGCAGGCCGGGCAGCGCGACCACCGGTGGGGTGTGGGTGCCTTCGCTGCCGCCCGGCACCCACTGGCTGGCGGCGGCGTGCACGAGTTCACCGACACCGAACGTGACCATGAGGAAGGTGGTGGCCCGAACCCGCACCGCAAGCAGGCCGGTCACGGCCGCGGCGATGGCCCCGGCAGTCGTCGCTGCGAGCAGGTGGATCGGGCCAAGGTTGGTCAGCGTGGCGAGGGTGGCTGCGGTGTACGCGCCGACGAGCAGGTACGCGGCCTGCCCCAGCGGTGGTTGCCCGGCCAGCCCGACCAGCAGCTGGGCGCTCATCGCGAGCACCGCCATCACCAAGGCGGTGGCGGCGAGCGAGACGACATAGGCGTTGACCATCCACGGCAGCGCCACCGCCACCGCGACGACGATCCCCGAAGCGACACGTACCAGGCGCACCGCCCGGCCGACGGGTCGATGTTCGGTCGTGGCCGTGCTGGGGGGCGTGAGGGTGGTGGTCACGCGGGCCGTCCCGCAAGCGAAGGGCGGTGCCGGACAGTCAGCGCGACCAGCATCGCGGCGGCAAGGACAAACGCTGCGGCGCCGGGGACGAGAGCGACGCCGAGCGTGAGAACTTGTCCAACACCGAGGGCGGCGAGCAGGGCGCCGCGGATACTGCCGAGGCCGCCGACGACGCAGACGATCAGCGAGTAGACCAGGATCGTCGCGTCCACGCCGGGGGCCGGGCCGATGACCGGGGCGCCGAGCACGCCGGCGGTGACCGCAAGGACTCCCCCACCGACCAGCACGGCAGCCCGGGTCCTGCGGGTGCGTAGTCCGGTGGCCTCTGCCATGTCGGGGTCGGCGACCACGGCCCGAACGACCGCTCCGGTGCGGGAGCGCTCGACGAGCCAGATCAGCAGCACGACGATCAGGGCGGCGACCGCGATGAACCCCAGTCGGTAGACCGGGTACTGGTAGCCGCCGAGGCTGACCGACCCGGCGAGCGCGCGGGGTGGGTCGACTGAACGCGGTTCGGCGCCGAAGACGGTGCTGAACCCGTCGGCGGCGATATATGCCACCCCGAGGGTGGCGAGCACCTGGTCCAGCGGCCGGTCCGTGAGGGGTCGCACCGCGGCGGCGAGGCCCGCTCCCCCGACGGCGCCGACCAGGACCGCCGCGGCGAGGGCCAGGCCGAGGCCGACCCAGCCGCCGTCGGCAAGCTGCCAGGCGATGTAGGCGCCAGCGAGGTAGAGGGTGCCGTGGGCCATCGAGAACACGCCGGCCACGCCGAAAATCAGCGTGAGTCCGGCCGCGATGACGAACAACAGCAGTCCGTACGCGACTCCGTCCAGCGCGGTGATCGTGTAGGGGTTGACGAGCCCGCTCAGGCCCACGGCACTCTCCTTCCAGACGTCGGTCAGGTCAGGCTGGGGCGAGGCGCCGGCCGATGGTGGTGTGCATCAGGTAGCCCGACAGCATCAGCTGCGGGTCCATCAGCACCTCCCGCAGCTCGGCCAAGTCGTCGCGGCTCATGCCGGCAGCGACCAGCTCGGCCTCACGCTGAATCGAGTTGGAGTGGTGCAGCCGGCAGATGCCGGTGCCGCCGCGCCACGAGCGGGACTCGATCCGGCTGTCGACGTCGACCAGGCCGAGGCGCAGCATCACCTCCGGCGCCCGCTGCGCCCAGCCCATCTCCGCCCCGCGAGACTCCCCGTAGGCGAGCAGCGCGTCCTGGAACCGCTCGATCAGCTCGGTCGCCCGAGGGCTCGGGCTGCGGCGGATCATGTCGCGCCAGGTGCAGTCCCAGTCCGCCACCACCATCGCGCCACCCGGAGCGAGACCGCGCGTCAGGTCGGCGAGGACCTGCTCCCGCTCGGGCAGGTGCATCAGCACCAGCCGGGCCACGATTGCCTGCTGCGACCCCGCCGGCAGCTCCAGCTCGCGGATGTCGCCGGCCCGGACGGTGACATTGGGACCCTCGGGGATGTAGCGGGGGTCGAGGTCCACGGCGGTGACGTGCCCATCCGGGGCGACCTGGTCGGCCAGCCAGGTCGTCAGCGTGCCCGCCCCGGCGCCGATGTCCGTGACCTTCCAGCCCGGCCCGACCCCAAGCTCGAACAGGGTCCGGCGAGTGCCAGCGTCGAGGATCTCAGCGAGGTGACGCAGCTGGTTGGCGGCCTCGTCGGTGGCGTTGTCGAACATGTACCCGGCCTGCGCACCGGTCGTCGTCGCGCTCATGGTGTCTATGCCTTTCGGAGTCAGGAACCGAGGGTGGTAAGCGTCTGCACGGTGCGGTTGACCCACACCTGCCCGTCCTGGGCCACTTCCCGCAGGTAGTACGCCTGCACAGGGGTGTGGTTTACCGGCCCGAACTGCCAGGCGCCCCGCGGCGAATCGACCTGCCCCACCCGCGGCAACGCCGCCGTGAGGGTCTGCGAGGTCAGCCCCGTGGCCGCCGAACTCGCGGCGGCAGGCGACGCAACCGGGCGGCTGGCAGCCGGGCTGCCGCTGGATGCAGGGCTGCTGGAGGCGAATGCGGTGCCGGGGCCGGCGGGTGTGGTCGCGGGGGCATCAGGCTCGGCGAGTGCTTCCGAGATGGCCCTGTCCAACACGAGCGCTGCGTCCCACGCGCAGACGTGGTACACGTTCGGCAGCTTCCCGTCGTTACCTGCGGTGAACCGGCTTACGAAGTCTCTGTTGGCCGCGTTGTCCAGCGTCGGCGAATAGTTCAGGGCGGTGTAGATGCCCTTCGCCTGCGGGCCAAGCGCCGCCAGTGGCGCGCCTTCGGTCAGGAAGCCCGAGGCGTACAGCGGCGCGGTGATGCCGAACTGGCGGTACTGCTTGACGAACTCGATCGCCGACCCGCCGGCGTAGAAGGTGTAGACGGCCGCCGGCTTGGCCTCCTTGATCTTCGTCAGGTACGGGGAGAACTCCGTCGTCGGCGCCGGTGCCCACGGCGTCCAGGTCGGCTCTCCATCCGGGTTCGCCAGCTGCCCGCCAGCCTTGCGGAAGGCGGTGACGAAGCCGCCGATCTGATCACGGCCGCCGATGTAGTCCGGGCCGATCACCCACACCCGGCCGTTGCCGACCGTCGTGCGCAGGTAGCCGGCGATCGACGCGCCGGTCTCCTGGCTCAGCCACGATGTCGACCACAGATAGGTGGGATCGGCGATCGTGGAGGGCCGCCCACCCATGCCGATCAGCGGCACCTTGGACTCGTTCAGCAGCGGATACAAGGTCTGCACGGTGTCGGCGGTCCCCCCGCCGACGAGAGCAAGGACCTTGTCCTGCTCGATGAGCTTGCGCGCCGACGCCAGGGCGGTGGCCTTGCCGTCGCCCTCGTCGGCCTCGATCACCTTCACGGGTCGACCGCCGAGCTTGCCGCCCAGCTTGTCCAGGGCCAGCCGCCACCCGGCGGCCTGGTCATCACCGATCGCCTTGTAGTTGCCGGTTTTGGGCACGATCAAGCCGATGCGGATCTCGGCGGCGTTGGTATCCGCGTCGCTGAGGCTCGACCCGGCACAGCCGGCGACAGCGAGCAGGGCGGTGGCAACGATGGAGGCGATCGCCGTTCGCCAGCGATGGTGCCGGCGGCCGGTTGGTTGAGGAGTCACGAGATTGGACGTCCTTCCGTTCTGAGGGGATGGTGCGAGGGCCGTACGTGGTGCTGGGGTGGTATGACAGGGCTGGCCAGGCGGTGCAAAACGGCCAGGACGGAGGCGGGTTCCGTGGCGTCGCAGGTCAGGACCGGCACCTGCGCGCTCACCCGTAAGGCATCGCGAATCTCGTGGCGGTTGCGGGGACCGCCGAGCGGCCGGTTGATCGCGACTAGGTACGGCAGGGCACGGGCGTCGAGGTAGTCCAACGCCGGATAGGACACCGGCAGCCGGGTGGTGTCGACCAGCACGACTGCGCTGGTGGCGCCGAGAGCGAGGTGGTCCCACACCCACCACCAGCGCCGCAGCTCCGGCGTCACATGCAGGACGACGGTGACCCCGGAGGACAGGGTTGCGTAGCCGACCTCTCCGACCGCGCCCGGCTGGCCGGGCAGCGTTGCGCGGCCACGCTGCGCGGCCCGAAGGAAGCAGGACTTGCCCACACCCGCGCCGCCGGTCACCAGCACCTTGACCGTCGGGGCGGCAGGTCCGATCACCCACGAGTTCGCGCTCATGCTCTTCGCCGCCCGCACGCCGGCTCAGCCGGCCGTTCGCGGCCCTGGCCTGACCGCGTCGCCGATGCGCGCCGCCAGGGTGGCCAGCTCGTAGGCGACCTGCGACGTATCGCAGTCGTTGCGGGCGAGCGCCGCCAGTGACGACCCGTCGGGCACCTGCTGCACGACGAGGATCCCGTCTCGCATCGTCAGCATCTGGAAGTGCACGCCGCCGGTCTGCAGCAGGTCGGTGGCGCCGCGCGCCAGACTGACAAGGCCGGACACGATCGCGGCGAGCTGATCGCCGCGGTCGGTGTCCAGACTGTCGGTGCTGGCCAGCAGCAGCCCGTCGCCGGATACCGCGACGACGTGCGCCACTGCGGGTATCTGGCTGGCCAGGTTGTTCAGAACAGTGGACAGCTGCGAATTGCGGGCAGTAGTGGCGGGGCTCATCGGCGTTCTCCTGTCGGGAGGGGAGGGGTTGACGGCGCGTTTCGCAGGCCGCGCATCGTGCCGGCGACCTGCGCCCGGATCGCCGCCGGGTCGATCTGCACGGAGGGCTCCGAGGGGGTCCGCTGTGCCGTCAGGCCGCCCGGGACGACGTGCGCCTGGGGGCGACGTCGAGGCAGACCGGAGGTGGTGCGTCCATCGGTTGCTGGTTCGGCGGCGGACGCCGCCGCCTGCCAGCCCGCGTCGGCGTCGGTGCTGAAACCACGCTCGTCGCTGGCGGACGGCCACAACCACGGCGATTGGGCCGCCATAGCCTGGAACATCGGCGGGTCCGGCGGTCGCGGCGCGCCCACCGGCAATGACACCGGGCCCCGCTGGCGAGGCACGGGCGGCAGTTCCATCGTTACGTCCGTGCGCGGGGGTGATGGTGGCTCCGGCACCACGGGGGTTTGCCGTGTTGGACCAGTCCACTCGGTCCCCGCCCACGGCGCCGCGACCGGGTGAGCCGCCGGCGCGGGAGCCCGCCGGGACGGCCGTTCAATGTGGCCGGGCACGACGATCTCCCGAACGTGCACCCGTGTGACGTACTCAGCCGGCACCAGAACGTCGGCGGTGACGCCGGTCGGCTCGGTAGCGCCCAGCCGTACCCGCACCCCGAACTCTGCCGCCAGCCGGGAGATCACGACCAAGCCCATTTGGTCAGTGACCGCAACCTCCATCTCCGGGCTCGCCAGCAGCGCGTTGGCGCGGTCGAACTGCTCCACACTCATCCCGAGACCGGAGTCGGCGACAAGGATCCGCACGTCATGCCCCGACCACCCCGCGAAGACCCGCACCTGCGCGGCGGAGAACCGGGTCGCGTTGTCCAGCAGCTCCGCGAGGATCGACTTCACGGCGTCGACCGCGCGGGCGTCGACCTCGATCTCGACCAGCTGCTCCATCGTGATCCGGGCGAAGCCTTCGGTCTCCGACAGAGCAGCGTTCACCAGGTCCGCGAGCACCACCGGATGTGGCTGCGACTGGCCGGGGCCACCACCGGCAACGATCAGTAGATTCGATCCATAACGGCGCAGCCGGGTGGCCTGCTGGTCTGCGGCGAACACCCTCGCCAACCGGTCCGGGTCCTCCTCGTCGAGCTCAAGACGATCGATGCTGCCCAGTAGTTGGTCGGTCAGGGCCTGCACGCGTCGACCAACGGAGGTGATCATGGCGATGACCAGGGCACGCCCCCGTGCCTCCCCCACCGCCGCGTTCACCGCCACGTCCAGCACTAGATTGAAAGCGCCTGCGACCTGGCCGACCTCGTCCCCGCCAACCACCGGCACCGCCACGCGTCCGGTGTCCTCGGCCAGCCGTTGCGCCGCCGCTGGATCCGACGTTGCCCGCAGCCGCGCCACCAGGGCTGGCAGCTCCACGTCCGCGACCCGACGGGCGCCCTGCTCCAGCGACGACAGCTGCGCGACCAGCGACCGGGCCACCCGGAGCGCCGTTACTGCGGCGACCAGCAACATCACTAACAGCACCGCAGCTTGCACCGCCGCGGCCCGGACCTGCGCTATCCACAGGTCGTCGGCGGCAGCCGCGATGTCATCGTTCACCGCCGTCTGCACCTGGGCCAACAGATCCGCGCGACTGGTCATCACTCGGCTCCACTGCCCGGCCCCGCCCGGCAACCGCACCGGCTCATACACCCCGGTGCCGGACACCAGCCCGTCCAGCCGCACCGCGGCGAGGACGTCCCCGCCAGTCAAGGTGCGTCCCAACCGCGCCCTCCATGACGGGCGCGCCAACGCGTCGAACTCGCGCAACGCCTCGTCCTGGCCGGTACGAGCGGCCACGACTTCCGCGTGCAGCGCCGGAGTCAACCGCCGCGCCGCCACCGCCTGCAACACCGCCACCTGCTGCTGACCCACCGCCTCACGGGCCCGCGACACCGCCGCGGACGCGCGCATTTCATCGGCGAGCTGCGGCTGCACGCCGCTCTGAGCCACCGCCAACAGCAGATCCCCCAGATCGGCGATGACGATCCGGTACCCGAATGCCACGGCGGACAGCGCCACCGGGCCGTCTCCGCGCACCCGCTGCCGCTGCGCCTGCACATCCACCAACCCGGCGTCAGCGCGGGCCAGGACAGCGCGCACACCCCCCGGCGGATCTTCGAGTTCTCCTCGCAGCACCCGGAATCGGGAGATCGCCTCATCGGCGCGCTGCACGGCCCGCTCGAAATCCGCTGGCGTCACCTTCGACCCCGGCAGCAGCAGACCCACTGCGGTCATCCGCTCCGCCTGCAGTCGCTGAGTCACCTCTGTCGCCGACGCACCGACGGAGAACAAGTCCCCGGCCCCCTCGGCGGCCCGGGCTTCCCCCACGGAGGACCACAGTCCGAAACCCGCCGACACCATCGCGACCAGCACCGTCGGCAGCACGATTAGCGCGGCCTTCCACCGCACCGAGATATCCGCCAACCGGCGGCCCACTCTGACCCGTGAGATCCGCATCGCACCGCCACTGGACGCGCTCACACCGCCGCCCGGCTGTCCGTGGATGCGGCCCGGCAACCACGCCCGCTCCACGCCGTGTCACGCGGCGAGCGCCGCCCGGTCGCGGGCCGAGTCGTCATAACAAGCGCCTGCTCGCTGACAGGGCGGCTGGTGGAAAGTTGCCGGCCGGTCGACACCAGCAGCTGCGGCGCGATGGCCAAATGCGCCACCAGCGGCGTGATCAGCAGGGGCATGAGCCTCCTGGCAACAGGCACGGCGAACCTTCCCTCGGTGAGTTGGTATCGCTGGCTGGTAAAGCAGCGCAGCGGCGGCGATGACGCCGGCATAGAGCGACCTAAGACGAGATCGATCAATGTCGGCCAGCCCTGCCAAGCAGTTCTGACAATCCGCCAACATTCCCGGCATCGACAACATCCACCCAGAGACGAATGTCAGCGGATTGTCGGAACTGGATGACATCCCTTATCGACACGGTCGTCGACGACTTTTGATGTTTGAGTCACCGTCCGCGTCGACTGAGCAGGCGGTGAGGGGCCGCAGCCGCCTGGCGGCGCGACGGCCCGTCGTGTCCACGACCGCTTGAAAGGGCATGCACCATGACCAGTTCATCCATGCCGGAGGTCAGAGAGGTTGGCCATCGGGCTGCCGAGATCCTCGACAAGATGCAGGCGCACCCGGCCTATGGTCGGCTGCTGAGCTCGTCGATGAAGTACTCCACCTGCTGGGCCACGTTCACCGGCTACCCGGCTATCAGCCGTTGGTCGCTGGAGCGCGATGCTGCTCCGCTGCTGGACGAAGCGCTGCGCGTGCTGGCGCTCAAAGCGGCCGTGTTCGAGCTCTCCGGCGGCGACGAGCGCGCCGCCGAACTGCTGGTGCCGGCGCCGGTGGACGAGATGATCCACGCCGTGCTGGCCCAGTTCACGCTGATGATGCGCCTGCAAGGCGACTTGGGCGTCACCTTCCCCCATGCCACCGAGTTGGAGGAGTTCACCTACATCCGCGGGGGCATCACGGACGCCTACTACGCCGCCGCCGGGTGGGGAGAGCAGCCACTGCGGTACTGGCTGGACTCGGCCGAGGTTAATCGACGTCTCGGCCTGCTCAACGAGCGCTACCAGGCGGCCGGCCTCGGCCGGGATGGACGCAGCCACGACTTCGACTTCGACCTCAACGAGCCGCTCGCCGCCGGGGTCAGCGGTTAGCCAACTCCACCGACAGCACCCGCCGCAGGGCCGTCACCGCCTTCTTCGCTCCGAATCGTTCGGCGGCCAGTCGCTCGGCGCGGGCAACAGCGGCGAAGATCTCTTCGGCGGGTGCCTGCCGCAAGACGGCTACGAGCCAACCTTCCAAATCGACCACGTCGGTGGGCAACTGCAGCGCCGCCGCCGTCGGCGCCGGTCGGGGCGCCTGATCGGGGACCAGTTCCCCCTGCGAGGCGTACCGGCCGGCGGGAAGGCCCACCCGGAACGGATGAACGCAAATGGCGACACCGTCCGCGGTTGCCCGCCATCCCAGGTCCGGTCGGTACGCGAATTCGGGTCCCGGCCGGTCGATGACATCGAACTGGCCCGGCCCGAGTTGCTGAGCCGGACACACCACGCAGGTCTGTTCACACCACTGCGGAAGGGGCCCCGACATGCCGACGATCGTACGACAATCAGGAGGTACCAGGGTATGACGGTCTTATCGCCCTCCCGCCCCGCCGCCATCGAACGCGCCCTCCGCGACGCTCGAACCTGGTGCGCGGGACACACCATCGACGACCGACCAGCCCTGGTCCACGCGCTGCGCGTCGCAGTGACCATCGGGCAACACGTCCCCGCCCCAGCACAGGACGTCATCATCGCCGCACTCCTACACGACGCACCGGAATTCGCCCCGAGAGAGCGGGGCGTCTACCAGACCCTCACCGCCAACTACGGGACCGAGGTCGCCCGGATCATCGCCGCTCTCCAGGTCGAACACCGCGCCCTTGATGAACCCGACCCGCCCATCCGCGTCGACGACCAACCGGTGCTACTCGCCTCCACCGCCGACAAGATTGTCGCCCTGACCTCGCTGCTACGTCGGGCCCAAAGCTCGGGCAACGCACCGGACTTCTTCGACCGGCGCGCGGCGCTACGCGGACTACTGCCGCACTTTCGGGCGTTCCAACGCGCCGCACATCCTCGGCTGCCCGCCAGCATGTCGGCGCATCTCGACGCCGCCCTCACGCCGCTCGAGCGCGCCACCGCTTATCCGCAGCGAGTGGGTGCGCGGTGAGCAGCGGCACGCTCGACGAGCAGCTCTGCACGCAGCTACGAGGCGACCTGCTCGCCGCATCACGACGAGTGCCGACGCAGCGACAAATCATTCAGGCATGGGAGTTGTCCTCCGTCGAACGCTGGTTCTACCCCGACCGCCGCAGCCTGATCTGCAAGATCGCCACCGCACCGTTCACCGGCGAAGCGACCGTCCTTCGCGCGCTCAACAACCAGCAAGACCCAGTCCCGCTGCTGAACGGCTACACCCTGCGCCCTGACGGGCTAGGCATGCTGATGGAGGACCTGGGCGAGCCGAGCCGGATCGCGACGTTCGCAGAGGCGGCCGCCGCGGCCCGATGGGTCCATGCAACTGCCGGCATCCCCAACCTCCCTACCTTCGACGAAGCGAGCTTGGCAGGGCTACCAGAGCATGGACTCGACGTGTTAGACGAGCTCCGTCGGCAAGGGCGTCTCTCCCACGACGCGGAAGGGATCGAAGCGGTGCTGCAGCGACTCGCTGCCACCGCACGACACAGAGCCGACGGTGCCGAGCGGCCACCGTTCGGGCTGTGTCACGGCGAATTCCACCGCACGTCGCTGCACGTCAGCCGCACCGGCTGCCGCGTCGTCGACTGGGCCAAGGCGTTCAACGGGCCGGGCCTACTCGACCTGGCCACCTGGTTCGGCACCCGCACACCCACCGAACCTCGACTCCTCACCAAACTCATCCACGCCTACGTCGCCGCGGGCGGGCATCCAGACACTGAAGCCGACCGGGGCGGGCTTCCCGCTGCCCGATGGGCGCTGGGCTGGCACCGGGTGTGGGCAGCCTGCTGGCTGCTCACTACCACCGCCGCAGGCCACTACCAAGCTCCCACCGATCGGCGCCACACCCAAGTCGTCCTCCGGCAACTCCACGGCGCAGCGGAACTGCTCGGAGCACCGCCCATCAGCGCCAGCCGCTCATCATTTACTACAGGAAGATTCTCGTGAAGCGCCTCATCGTCGACACCCACGCCTCGTCCTGCTACTTCCGTACCTCCGTCGGCGGCGACGGGCGCAAGGCGTTGGTGCAGATCACCGAACGCTGCAACCTGCACTGCGCCCACTGCTTCGTCTCCTCGACCGCAGCCGGGTCCGACCTGTCCGGGGTCGACTTCACCACCCGCGTGCTGCCACGGCTGCTCGACGCCCGCGTCGAACGCCTCACGCTCACCGGGGGCGAGCCCTTTGTGCACCCCGACCTGATCGCCATGTGCCAGGCCGTAGCCGACCGAGACCTACCGCTGGGAATCTGCACCAACGCGACGCTGACCCGCGACGCTGACATCGACGCCCTGGCCGCCCTCGGCAACGTCCACGTCAACGTGTCCTTCGACGGATTTCGTCCCGACAGCCACGGCAAGTTCCGCGGTAACCGGTCGTCGTTCGACACCACCGTCGCGACCACCCGCAAGTTCGCCGATGCCGGCTTACTCAAGGGCCTGCTGTCCACACCCAACGCGCTGACCACCCCGCAGGAGTTCGCCGACCTGTGTGCGTTCGCCGTCGACGTCGGCGCGGAATACGTGCTGATGAACCCGCTGTCGTCCTTCGGCCGAGGAGTGAAGAGCCGCAGCAAGCTCGCCGCGACCACGACTGCCATGGACGCGATCCGGGCGGTGACCGACCGTTTCGCTGACCAGCTCGATCTCGTCCGTATTCGCTTCCCCAACGACAACCTGCCGCTGGGTGGCTGCGACGCCGGCAAGCTGATCTACGTCTTCGTCGATGGCCAGGTCGCCGTCTGCCCCTACTTGGTCTTCGCCGCCCGCACGCCCGCCTCAGCGCACCGCGACACCGAGTTCCTGACGGGCAACATCCTCGACGGGGAGGCTGGACCCAGCCTCGACGCCTACGACTTCCACACCCGCTACAAAGTCGGCGCCAACCCGACCTGCGGCTCCTGCCAGGTGGCCGGGCAGTGCGGCAAGGGCTGCCCGGCTGCGGTCGTCGCCGCGGGTGGCCGCATAGGCGACGTCGACAGCGACCAGTGCCCCATCACCAAACCCAACGGCCGTCGCTTGCTGCCGCTGTCCCCGTCGAAGGGGTGAGCAGTCTGTTCATCGCCGTCGAAGGGCCCAATGGAGTCGGCAAAACCACGATCGCCCGCCTTCTAGCCGACCGTCTCGCCGAACTCGGATCGGCCGGGGTTCACCTGACCGGCGAGCCCACCCGCACACCCTTGGGTCAACTCCTGCGCCGGCAGGAATCCTTCCTACACGGCAAGGCCTTGGCCCTCGCTGTGGCGGCGGACCGGGCCGCGCACATCGAAACGGAGATCATCCCCCGGCTCGACGACGGACTCCACGTCGTGACCGATCGTTACGTCGCCTCCTCGCTGGTGCTGCAGCGCATCGACGGCCTCGACCTCGGTGAGATCTGGTCCTACAACCGCTACGTCCTGCCCGCTACCGTCATCTACCTCGAAGACCACCCAGAGGTCATCCGCACCCGACTGGCAGCCCGACCGCAGCTGACCAGGCTGGAGCTGGCCGGCTCACCCGAGAAGGAACTCATCCTCTACCGCGACGCCGCGGCTCACCTGCGCCGCCAGCAGTGGCGTCAACACGTCGTCGTCTGTCACGGCCTCACCCCCGAGCAGGTGGTGGACACTATCCTCGGCCTGCTACCCGCCGACGGCCCCTGACCAGCGAGGCTCACCGTGCTGTCCATCCTGACGATCAACGTGCAGGCCACTGCGCTCGCCCGGGCGCAGAACCTTCTGACCTGGCTGCTGCAGCGCGACGACCACGTGGTCATCCTGACCGAAACCAGCAACGGACCCGGCACCCGTCACCTGCTCAGCGGCCTGCGCGCAGCCGGGTTGTTCATCACTCACCAGCCCTCAGCGGACGGAGACCGCGGCTGTGCCATCGCCAGCCGTATCCCCACCCGCTCAGCCCCACACCTCACCGCGGGTATCAGCCTGCCTGGCCGGGCCCCCGCCCTCACCCTCGACACCGACCCTGCCGTGACGATCCTCGGCCTTTACGTCCCCTCCAGCGACCGGGCGCCGGCCAAGCTCGCCAAGAAGCGGACCTTCCTCACCACCGTCACCGACACCCTGGGCCGACTACCCACCACCGACCGCGCACACCTGGTGGTCGGCGGGGACTACAACGTCATCAGCCGCGACCACCAGCCCCGCTACGCCGGCTTCCGACCCTTCGAGTACGACTTTCTCGACGCTCTCACCGCACTCGGGCTCACCGACGTCCACCGGACTCTGTACCCCAAGGTGCAGGCACACAGCTGGATCGGCCGAGCCGGCAACGGTTACCGCTTCGACTATCTCCACGCCGGTGCTGGTTTACTGCCCCATCTGGCAACCGCCGCCTACCTGAACCAACCTCGCCTTGATGGCCTCACCGACCACTGGGCGCATAGCGCCGACATCGACATACGGCGTACCGGCGGGCGCGGCGCCGGTACTGCCAACACCGAAGCTTCCTTAACGTCCCGTACGTCTTCCTGAACGAGCGGCAGAATAGGCGCGTGATCCTCTGAACGATCGCCACGGCGGCCGCGCGTCCGTCAAACCGACCGCTACGACATGCCACTCCTGCAGTTCAGTTGAAGACAGCTGAGCACGGCGGCCGAGGTTCACAGTCTGGACAGCCGGGGCGCCAACACCCGCGGACCCGACCACCTCAGATCGGTGCCGACGTCCTAACAGCCACGCTCGTCAGATTCCAGATCAGTGTGTCGTAGGTGTCCACGACCCGCAGCATCGGCACACCGAGCGAGCGAATCATCGCGTCGAGTCCGTGCTGCACCTGTTCACCCGAGTGTTGGGAGCTGACCACCCGCTCCACCTCGACGAACGCGCCGAGCCCGTCGACGACGTCCACGCAGACTGTCGCGCCGTCCCAATCGCCAGTCCGGCGCTGCTTGACGATCCGCACTGTTGGCACCCAACCCATCGTGACGAGAGCAGCGTGCATCGCGTCGCGGTCGAAAATCACGCACTCGTGCTCTAGACACGCCATCTCGTTGTCGATCGGCTTCTTCACGGTGAACAGATGGCGACCCTCCTGGGTGCGCAGACGCGCGAACGGCACACCGACCTTCGACATTCCGTACGACCAGCCGGCTGGTGCGTACGCCTGGTCATCCTGCACCGACGGCTCCGTCAACACCACCTGCCGCCGGGCGAGCGCCGCCATCAACCCTCTCGGGTCGTCAACGCGGTACTTGGCTTCAACCTCATGATCATTGTTGGCTGATTCGTGGGTCACGAGCAGGAAGCCTACGAGAGTCGCAGGTCACGCAACCTCAGAGGACCGCGAGGGCGATGTCGGAACTTTGTTGGAAGAATGTTGGGGAAGCCGCTGAGTAGCCGTCACGTCACCGACCTGCACTACAGTGCCCCCACGCCACCGTGTCTCGCCTCGCGCGAGCGTCCGTACTCATCGGGAGCTGCTGATGTCGAGCGTGCCGCCACAAGACGTGGCCAAAGCATGGGTCGCCCTTGGTCAGATGCTGGCCCGCAGCCGTAAAGCCGTTGGTTACACGCAAGAGACGTATGCGGCTCGGGTGAGCTATGGACGGAGCACGATCGCAAACGTGGAAACCGGCCGGCAGCGCGTGGGGCGCGACTTCTGGACCCGAAGCGACGAACTGTTGGGGACCGGCGGGAGACTGTCCCAGGAATACGATCGCATCCGGCTCGCCAGCACCCGGTACATGCCCAGCGGCATGGCTGCCAATCAGGCATCTCAGGTCGCTGCCGAGCCGTCGTCCTTCACCGCTGGGGAGATGCTTGCTCGCCCGTCCGGAACCGACTACCTGATGGGCGAGTGGAACAGCTTTTCCACGCTCACCAGCATGCTGGCCCAGCAGCGCCAGGCCGTGTCACCCGACGCGTTACTTGGCCTGATCGAGGCCCACCGTGATTGCCTGTCGGCGCTGTACCGCAAAGCAGGCCGTGCGCCCGTCCGCGCTGATATCGGAGCGATGCTCGCCGAAGCTTCGATCGTCGCCAGCCGGTTGTGGAGCGCACAGGGCAACCGTGCCCTCGCGCTCGCTCACTGTGCCTACGCTCGCCAACTCGGTGACCGGCTCGGCAACCGCAGGATCAGCGCGACTGCACGCATCTTCGAGAGCAACCTCCACTCGGAAGCCGCCACCCTGATCGGAGCAGACGGCGACACCATGATCGGCCTGCGGCTACTCAATGAGGCCGCCCAAGCGTCCGCCGATCTCAGTCCCGCCGCACGAGCTCGAGTGGCCGCCGAGCAGGCCCAAGCCTTCGCCGCCCTGCGACTTCCACGCGAGGCCACGGCGGCCCTGAAGCGGGCAGAAGAAGCGGTCAACGACTTGTCACCCGTTGACTGTGTCGGCCTCTACAGCGACTGGAGCAGCGCTCGCCTCCACGTCTATGCGGGCACATGCCATCTTCTTCTCGGCCAGCCCCACCAGGCTGTGACCGTGCTCGAAAATGCAGCACAGATGCTGGAGCACGATCATGCCAACGTCAACGTCGCCTTGGCAGCAGTCGTGGATCTCGCCAGTGCCTACGCCGAGGCCGGCGAACTTGAACAATCCTGCACCCTGCTTGGCAACACCTACGACCAGCTGAAAGCAGGTGGAAATCATCGTGGCATTGCTCGAGCTCAACGAGCCCGACAGCGGTTGGCCCGATGGCACGACGAGCGGGTTGTCCTCGAACTCGATGAACAGATGGCCGCCTAACGAGCAGCCGGCGACCCGCCCGCATTCAGCAGCGAACTGACGGCGGCCACCACTGTCGTCGGGTCGAGACTGTCAAGTATCAGGTCAGGTTCGTAGGACACCAGCTCTCGACGCCCAATCCGGTGAGCGACGACGGCGACACGAAACCCGGCGTGACGCGCGCAAGCGATATCGTTGGGCGCATCCCCGATGAGGATCACTCGATCGGAATCAAGCGGCTCACCGTAGACCGCGGAGTAGCGCTGAGCCACGACTGCCGGAAGCTGAAAGCGATCTCGCGCGTCCGACCCGAACCCGCCGATGCGAAGATCAAGAAACTCATCCAAGCCCGCCACGTTCAGCTTCACGTCGGCGGCCGAACGCAGATTGCCGGTCAGCACGGTCTGGATGAAGCCACCATCGTGCAACTCCGCGATGCTCGCCGCGGCGCCTGGATACGGCGGCTGAACCTCAGCCAACTCCTGCCGACCTTCTTGCATCACCGCGGCAATGGCCTGACGGAAGGCGGGTATGCCCGCCTCCGCAGCTGACGGGTCCACGCCCGAAGCGATCGCCGTGTCGACGGCGATCGACTCGTCTGTATACCCATGTACCTTGTTGTCCGGGAAGACAACCTCGGACTGCGCGATGCCGTACGCACGAGCAATCGCGCGCGTCAGCCAGCGCAAGTCCGCGGGGATGAGCGTCCCGTCAACGTCCCAGATGACCAAGCCGGCGCTGCTGTGGTTCATGTAAGCATCGTGGCACCCTCGCCACGCCCACCGACAGTAGGCCCGCCTTGGTTTGCGGCCGGCCGACCAACCGGGGCCTCCTGGGACTACCTCAAGAGGGGTGGCGGGTCGGCGGTGTAGTAGGTGATCAGCTAGGGGTGCTGCGGGACCAGGCCCATACGTCGGGCTGTTGGGCGGCGACGGCCATGTCGAACGCCGCGCAGACGTACGCCCGCGCGATGCGGAAGGCCCGTAGGGCCAGGTGGAGGGCGGCCCTGCCATGTGTGCGGCGGACCAGCAGGCAGAACGACGCGACATCCGGGATGAGTCCCACCAGCTCTACCTCCAGGCTGTCAGGGGCAGTCAGCAGAATGGACAGCATGACCACACCTTCCGCAGCGGCGACCGCTGTCGACCTCGCTGACGACGCCGCCTACCTTGAAGCCGTCGCGCAGGCGCGGAAGGCCGCCGATGCCTATTACGGTTCCGGCGAATCTGACTTGGACGACGAGACCTACGATCGGCTGCTGCGCGGTATCACCGCGTGGGAGGACGGGCACCCCGGGCAGGTCGCGGTCGACTCCCCGTCCCAGCAGGTCGCGGGAGGCGTGACAACTGGCGACGTCGCGCACCCCGTGCCGATGCTCAGCCTGGGCAACGTCTTCTCAGACGAGGAACTGACGGCCTGGGCCGCGTCGCTGGAGCGGCGGCTGGGCGGAGCCGCAGTGGCAGGCTGGGCGGTGGAACCCAAGCTCGACGGTGTGGCCTTGGCAGCCCGCTACCGCGAGGGCCGGCTGGTTCAACTCGTCACCCGCGGCGACGGGACGACCGGGGAAGACGTGTCCCACGCGATCGGGGACATCATCGGCCTGCCCATGACCCTGACCGAACCGGTCACGATCGAAGTGCGGGGCGAAGTCCTCATGACCGAGGACCAGTTCGCCGCTGCGAACGAGCTGCGGATCACGCACGGCGCCACGGCCTTCGCCAACCGCCGCAACGCCTCCTCGGGCTCACTGCGCGCCAAGGACCGTGCCTACCGAATCGGGCAGACCTTCCTGGCCTACGCCGCATTAACCCACTCCGAGCACACCGACGATCCCGGCCTCGCCGCGCTCACCCACACCCAGCTCATCGCCCGCCTCGCCGATCTCGGGCTGGGGACGATGGCCGACACCCCGCTCGCTACCCGGACCTACGTGACCCTTGACCAGGTGGTGAACCGGGTGCGCGAGATCGGTGCCCTGCGTGCAGGGCTCGACATCGAACTGGACGGTGCCGTGATCAAGGCCGACAGCCCTGCCGACCAGATCCGGGCGGGGATGGGCTCTCGCACCCCGTACTGGGCCACCGCCTTCAAGTTCCCGGCCGCCCAGAAGATCACTGTGCTGCGCGCCGTGCAGTGGAGCGTGGGCCGCACCGGTGTGATCGCCCCGCGGGCCGTCCTCGACCCCGTGGACGTCGCCGGCACCACCATCACCTACGCCACGCTGCACAACCCGGCCGACATCACTCGCCGGGGCCTGATGCTCGGAGACCACGTCATCGTCTACCGAGCCGGCGAAGTCATCCCCCGCGTTGAAGGCGCGGTCGCCGGCCTGCGCACCGGCACCGAGGAGCCCATCGACTTCCCCGAACTCTGCCCGCGCTGCGGTTCCGGCATCGACCGCAGTCAGGAGCGGTGGCGCTGCGCGCGGGGGCGCTCCTGTGGCCAGAAAGAGGCGATCCGGTACGCCGTGGCCCGCGACGCGCTCGACATCGACGGCCTCGGCGAGAAAGTCATCGTGCAACTCGTCGACATGGGGCTGATCGAGGACTTCGCCGACTTGTTCACCCTCACTCGCGATCAGCTACTCGCCCTGGATCGCATGGGGGCCAAGAGCGCCGACAACCTGATGGCCGCGATCGAGACGGCCAAGTCC
The DNA here is from genome assembly GCF_022230925.1 of Micromonospora alfalfae. Taxonomy (GTDB): domain Bacteria; phylum Actinomycetota; class Actinomycetes; order Mycobacteriales; family Micromonosporaceae; genus Micromonospora; species Micromonospora alfalfae. The sequence goes on from NZ_JAKKFH010000062.1 coordinate 116,619, forward strand.
AAGCCCCTCAATCGCGTCTTCTGCGCCCTCGGCGTCCTCGGTACCGGCCGTTCCATGTCGCTGCGCATCGCCGCGCACTTCGGGTCCATGCAAGCCATCCGAGACTCCGACGCCGTCGCTTTGGAGCAGGTCAACGGCATCGGCAACGAGAAGGCCCCCGTGATCGTCGAAGAACTGGCTGACCTGGCCCCTGTCATCGACAAGCTCGTCGCCGCAGGCGTGAATATGTACCAACCGGGCTTCGTTTTTTCTACTCCCACAGATGCTGAAGGCGAGGCCGAGACGTCCGCCCAGGAGGCGAAGAGCGAGCTGCCCTTGGCGGGGATGACCGTGGTGGTGACCGGCGCGATGACCGGGCCTCTCTCGGACCTATCTCGAACCGAGATGACCGAACTGATCGCCAAGGCAGGGGGACGCGCATCCTCAAGTGTCTCTGCCCGCACCCACCTCGTCGTCGCCGGGGAGAAGGCCGGCAGCAAGCGCGACAAGGCCCGGGCACTGGGCATCGAAGCCATCACGCCCGAGGAACTCGCCCAGCGCCTCACTGGACACCTAACGTGAATAGGGGTAGATGAGCAGGCCCACGTCGACCGGCGACGTTGTTGCGACTCTGGTTCGCAAGGCAGCTCATGCCTCGATGGTGGATTCCGTTGTTCCGATCGTCTTCGCTGACCTGGTCGCCGGCTAGGCCCTGATCCACGCTGGTGGCCGACGCAAACGGCCAGTTCGTCGGGGAAACGGATGTCGTGACGACTGTGGCAGACAGGCGAGGCCGTCGGATTCAGGTCAGCCGCCGGGTGCTCCTGCAGGGCGACGGTGCACGACGCCACCGCGGTAAGGCGCGCCCTCGTGACACAGGTCATCGGGCCGTCGCACAATCCGTGGCATGAGTGCGGACGAAGTGCGGCCGCCGGTCATCCTGCGGGTGCAGCAGCCCGCCGACCCGGTCGGCGCGGTCACCGAGGAGGACGCGGCACGGCGAACGGTGACCTACCCGAAGATCCGCATCGGCGCCCCACTGTTCGGCCACGCGGTGCACATAGATCGCGGGCGGTGGCAGGTGTACGCCGTCATGTCGGATACGCCGCAGGCCGCGCGGGACGAGCTTGCGCACCACCTCATGGAGCAGCTCGACGAGACCACTGACCCCCCGCTGGCTGCGGAGTTGACCACCGCGCTCGGCGTCCTGGACCGGGAGAAGGTGAACGAGGTGGTGATCAACGGTCGCGTGCACCGCATCGTGCGGGTGGACACGTTCGCGCGGTTCGGCCCGGACGGGCCTGAACCGCCCCGACCCACTGACCGCGACCCCCGCGACGCCGAGGACCACGACAGCTTCCTCGCCCCAGAGATCGTCATCGACCCAGACGGGGCGACCGGCCTGAGTGAGGCAATGCTGCGGGCCGAGCTGACGACCTCGCACTACCCCCGCGCCCAGGTGCCCGCCAACGTATACGCCGACAGCGTCGCCGCCGTCGCCTCCCACCCAGTCGGGGTCATCCTGCCGACCCGCTACGCCGCAGCCGAATCCGTCGGCGGGTCGTGGCGGCCCTACAGTCGCGCGGTGGCCACACCGCAGCTGGCCCGCGACGAGATCGCCTTCGGCCTGCGCCACATCGAACCGCGCCTGCTGAGGCTGACCGACGACCAGGCCGCCGCCTACCAACAAACCGCCGACACCCTCGATACCAACCCTGTCGACGACGTCACCGCGCTCGGACGCCACTTCCGGGTCACCCGCATCGAGACCCTGCTGCGCATGGGCGCCACCGGCCCGGAAATGCCCCGACCATCGGACCCCGATCCAGACCAGCCACCGGGCGCGGGCCGCCAGCGCTAAGACGAGCAACGGCATCACCATCGGGCTGGACAACCACCAACCGGCCACCACCCTCCTAGCCAAGGCCGCCCAAGCGCTTCACGGAGACTGTTCGGCGAACGCCGGGCAGCGGGGTGATCCTCACCGGGTTCTTGAGTCGTACACCATCGGCGCGTGAGGAGCGGTACATGAAGTTGATCTGGATCAACGGTGCGTTCGGCGCGGGGAAGACCACTCTGTCGGAGAGGTTGACTGCGGAGGATCCTCGGCTGTTGATGTTCGATGCGGAGTTGCCAGGGTTCATGCTCCGCGAGATAGTTCCGCTGCCCGCGAGCGGCGATTTCCAGGATCTACGAGTGTGGCGTCGTAGCGTGGCGGATACGGCGATAGCACTACTGGAGGAGTACGGACGCACGCTCGTGGTACCGATGACCGTGGTGGTGCCGTCGTATCTTGAGGAAATTTTCGGTCGGTTGCGTGCCCACAGCGTGGGCGTCGACCATTTCTTCATCGACGTGCCCTTCCGCGTCCTTCAGGCTCGAATTGAGGCGCAGTCGATCTGGCCGGATGACCCGGCTCGTGATGCGCAGGTGCGTACGTGGCGGCTGGAGCAGGTGAACCGCTGCGTTGCCGCTGTCGGTTTGTTGCCGGTTGACACGGTGGTGCTAGATGGTGAGCTGCCGGTAGCGGAGTTGGCGTCGCAGGTGTTGGCGCGGCCGGCTCAGTCGTGATCAGACGTGCGGCCCAGAGCCCACGGTCGCTTGGACTGCGGCATTGTTGGCCGCCAACGAGGCAGCGGGATTGCCACAGTCGTTGTACTCGCCGGTGATGTGGTGGATCAGTACGTCGTTGTCGCGGGCGAAGGCGATCGCGGCGTCGGTGGCCTGGCACTCACCGTTCGGCGCCGGAGCCATGGCCTCGCCGGCCAGTCGTAGGCTCGTTAAAGTGAATGGTCAGTGGGTCACAAGCCAAGGGGCGCGGTCGCCACCGTTGTCCACTCGTAACTGCGATGTTCTCGGCGCAGCGCGATCAGCGTTGCTTGCCGGATGGTCACCCAGGCTGGTGGCTGGTGGCGGATGGCGTTGAGGCGGTCGCGGATTGGTGCGGTAGGCGCTTGCGAGCCGCTGTAGGCGATCGTCACGTGTGGCCGGAATCCTTCTGAGGCCTCCGGCACGGTCTCCCATACCGCGTTGATGGCATCGCGGATGGTGGCTCGGAGTTGTTCGACGCGGTCCCAGGGACGGACGAGCAAGCCGATTCCTTCGGCGTCGGGGTCGACCGGGCCAAGTGACAGCTCTAGAGGCGACATGCCGGCGCAGCGTCGCCGGGTTTCGGTGACGACTGCTTCGAGGTCGCTGTCGGTGACCTCGTCGGTGAAGCCGAGGCCTTGCATGGTCAGGTGGAGCCCGTCGAGCGGCACCAGGTCCAGTCCGGGCAGAGTGAGTTGGCGTTGCACGTCGCTGACGAGGTGATCGAGTTCCGGTTGATGTTCAAACGTGAGGTGCCAGGTGTAGAACTGGCGGTCGGCCCGCCAGCCCGGGCGCCAGTACCAATGGTTGGTGAGTTCGGGCAGGGCCTGGTAGGCGGTCCAGCGCTCGTGCAGGCTGGCCAGTTCCCGGCTGCTCATGACAGCGATGGTAGAGCGGCCTGTCCGGTGGCAGCGACCTGTGTGCGGTCGACAAGCAGGTCGGCAACGTGCCGTAGCTGTGGGTGGCGAGCGAAGGGGTGGGCGGCAGCGAGGAACTGACGGGCGCGCTGGTGGACCGATTCGAAACGCTGGTCCGCGGTGAGAGTGAGGGCCTCCGCCGCCAGTGCGCCTGCTTCCTCGGGGTCGGGGTTGTCGGCGTGCAGGTGTGCGGTGGCCAGGTCGAGGCGGCTGAGTGCACGCGGGCCAGCCAATCCTGCGGTGTCGAACGCGGTGATCGCGGTGGTGAGATGGTTGGTGACGCCTGCGGTACGGCCGAGCGCCAGGTAGGCGGTCGCCGCATTGGCCGCGGTCCTGGCCGCGCAGTACGGGCCGAGGGCGAGACTAGCGCTGACGGAGGAGCCGGCCGGGTAGTCGGACAGCATGGTGAACGCGTAATCGACGGCGCGGTCGACGCCGTACCGATCGCCGAGGCGGGCGAGTGCCCGCGCCTGACCGTTGATCGTGAGGCGGATCCGGTGCGCGCTGGCGCCGCCACGGCGCAGGCCGTCCTGGGCGTAGGCCAGCGCGTCATGGTAGTCACCGGCGTAGAAGGCGATCAGGCTCTGCGTGGCCCGTGCCCAGGCTTGCGCTTCGGACTGCTCGGCAGCCTCGGCGAGGTCGAACGCTTCGGCGGCATAGGCGTGCGCCGCACCGAATGCGCCGAGGTCAAGGGCGAGTGCGCCGAGAAGGCCAGACAGGTGAGCGGCGACGGCGTAGAGCCGGGCGCGTTGCGGTGGGTGCTGCCGGCCTGCCATGAGCTGGTCGACGTAGGACCGAAGCGGTCGCATACGCGCCATGAGGATAACCGGGGTGAGGCGCTCGTTGTCGGCGATCGCCTGCCGGACCTCGCGTTCCAGATATGCGAGACGAATGTTGTCATCGACGGAAGACTTCAGTGCCAGACGGCGGGCGTTGATGGTGTCCTCGCGCTCCCAGAAGACAGCACCGCCGTTCGCTGCAGGGACTTCGCGGCCAGCGTCGGGCGTCACCGGCACTGACGTGCTCCTGACCGCCTGGATCGCCGCTGACCGTCGTCGTTGGCGGTCCAGCTCGGTGATGCGGTCGTACTCACTGACGAGCGCGTCACCGGTTTGCAGGACGATGTCGCAGCGCGCCCAGAAAGCACGGTCCGGGTGCTGGTGGCCAGTCTCGGTGCTCGCCACGGAACTGCGGCCGTATTGCACGAGCCGCGCCAAGTCGTGCTGGGTAAGATTGCCAGCCCTACGCAATTGAGCGAGTCGGCGGCCGAGTGCGCGGCGGGCAGCCTTGATCTCGTCGCTGTCAGCCATCGCTGCTACCTCCGGTCGACTGCAGACACTGTGGCCATGGTCCGTGGAGACCATCAGTGTCGCCTGTGACAATCTCGCGGTCCGGCGAAGCATACGAGCATCTCAGCATGCACCGGTGCAACCGTTGATCGCTGAGAGACCGTGCAAAATCGTCAGATGCCCATTATCGACAGTGGCGGCAGCCCATGGCAGGGCCACAATGTCGAGGTTTTGTCGGAGTTTGATGTCGGCATATGCCGACATTATCTACACAGGGCGCTGCGGGCGTGTCGACCGACCGACCAGCCTCTTACCCTGCCGGCATTCGTGATCATGCGCGAGGCCCAGAGGCCACGATCGCTTGGGCTGCGGCGTTGTTGGCCGCCAACCAGCCGGCGGGATTGCCGCAATCGTGGTACTCGCCGGTGACGGGGTGGATCAGTACGTCGTTGTCGCGGGCGAAAGCGATGACGGCGTCGGTGGCCTGGTACTCGCCGTTCGGCGCCGGGGTCAGCTTCTGGAAGTAGGCCATCGCGTCGGCGGGTAGCAGAGTGCGACTGATGTTGATGTAGGCGGTCAGCTCGCCGTAGGTGGTCGGCTTCTCCAGCAGCTGATCGAGTAGCTGGTGACCTTCCGCTACTCGCGGAGCCAAAATGCCATAGCGGTGGGCCTCGGCGCCGGGCACCGTGGCGGCGGCGAGTGCGGCCGGTACTCCGGCGGCGGCCCGGGCAGCGGCGAGGTCGACGAGGTCCGATCCGCCGTCGTTGCGAAGCAAAAGGTCGTCGCCGGCCACCAGGAGGAAGTCGTCGCCGGCGATGAAGTCAGCGGCGACGATCGCGGGCAGCGCGGTGCCGTACCGATCGTCGCGTGGTTGTTCGATGAACGTGAAGTCGGCTTGGCTGTGCAGGTCGGCGAGGGGCGTGTACTTGTCCTGCCAGCCGCGTGCGGTGAAGTAGTCCTTCAGGTCGTGGTCTTCGGTGAAGTAATGACGCACCTGGCGGCCAATCTCGCCGGGGGCGGTGACGATCGCGATTTCGTGGGCGCCTGCGGCGACGCAGTCAGCGACTGCGTAGGCGACGACTGGTTGGTTGAGGATCGGCAGCATGCACTTGTTGATGGTTTTGCCGATGGGGAAGAAGCGGCTGCCCATGCCGGCGACAGCGATGACGGCCCTCACGCGCTTACCTTTCGGTTGGGTTGCACCGGCCGTCAAGGTTAAGGCGACAGTGAGCCGGGCGGATCTGTGCCAGTTTACGCATCGCACTGGTCCGATTCGGGGCACATGGGGAAGGCGCGCACGGGTTCGGGCCGCCGGCGTGTCGACGCCGGCGGCCCGCGATATCTCGTCAGCGTGAGGCGGGTGCCTTGAGCATGGTGGTGGTCGTGGGTTCGCCAGCGGCTGCGGCCAGGGAGCCGGCCTGACGGATGCGGTCCCACGTCGGGGTCCGGCGTGTCTCGGGGTCGAGGCCGTGGCGCAGGGCCTGCCGGTGAACGCCGTTGAGCATGGTGTCGTAGTCGTGCGGGGTGCTCCGGTGACCTTCGGTGTACTGGTGGAGGGCGGCTACGCCGACCTCGGCCACGGTGTGTCCGCAGCGGGCGATGGCGGCGAGTAGGTCGGTGTCGAACGCCAAGCTGTGGTCGGCGGTGAGGGGCAGTGCGGTGCGCAGGGCGGTGGCCGGGAAGGCTTTGAAGCCGGCCTGCGGGTCGGTGGCGTCGAGTTGCAGGAGATCCTGGACGGCTCGCTGGTAAAGCCGGGTGGTGGGGGTCGGGCCGCTGGGCGGGTAGTAGCCGTGGGAGTCGGGGCGGCGGCGGGAACCGATGACGGCGCCGACGCCGGGTTGGTCGAGGGCGGCGACGTGGAGACCGAGTTGCTCCAGGGGGTAGGTGAGGTCGAGGTCGGTGTAGGCGAGGATGGTGCGGCCGGCGCCGGCGAGCTCGGCGAGGCCCCAGAGCACGGCGCCACCTTTTGCACTGGTGTCGTCGGGGCGTTGGGCGACGGTCACGCGGATCTGCGGGTGGTCGACGTCGATCGCGCGGGCGGCGCGGGCGGAGGCGCCGTCGGTGCTCTCGTCGACCAGGAGGATGTCGGCGTGGGCGTCAGGACGGGCTTGCAGGAGCCAGCCCAGTTGGGCGACCTTGAGGGTGAGCGCGTCGTCGCAGTGTGTGGCGATGAGGCGGTGGGCTTCGGCGCGCATCGGCACGACGATGCCGAAGTCGGCGGAGACCTGCCGGGCCAGGATGGCGGCTTTGGACCGGGCGGCCTTGATGGCGGCGATTAGGCCGTGCAGGTGTAGGTCCGCGGGGATGTTGTCGTGGCGGTTCTTGGCGAGGCCGTGCACAAAGGCGATGAGGAGTTGGTCGTTGTAGTGCGGGAGGGGGCTGTGTGTCTGGTGGCCGGTGAGGTGGTCGGCGACCAGGTGTAGCAGCGCGCGGCCGGCGGGGTCGGCGGCCCAGTAGTGGTCAGGGGTGGGCGGGGTGTCGGGTGATCCCCAGGTGCTGCGAACGTGGTTGGCGAGCAGGTCATAGCCGGCCACGAGGGCGCGTTGAGTGTCGTCCCATCGAGCGCCCTCGTCGGTGAACTCGGCTGCCTGCCACGCCTGCTCCCAACCGCCCGGCTGGGCTCCGGCGGCGCTCGCGGCGGCGGTGACGTGCTGCCAGCGGCGACGGACGGCAGGCCAGGCGCAGGCCGGGTCTTCTCCCGAGGCGAGGGTGTTGGCGGCGTTCTCGGCCAGGGCGAGGGCTTGGCTGGCTTGGGCGGGGGTGTCGGCGGTGGCCGTGAGAGCGGAATACCACAGCTCGGCGGCCAGCGTCAGTCCCGCGGTGTGGTCGGCGAGGTCACGGATCGTCTGTTCGCGCCGTGCGAGAAGCGCGGCGCGTACCTGCTGCTGGCGGGCGCGGTCGAGAGCGGTCGCGCCCGCCAAATCGAGGGGGGCCGTTGGGACGCGGCCGGCGCGGGCGTCGAGCAGCGCGAGCAGCCCGGTCTGGGCGGGACCGGGCAGGGTGCCCCCGTCCAGAATCGGCGCCAGTAGCTGTTCCAGGACAGCCGGGTCGGCTGCGGCGGCGGATGCGCGGAATCGTTCACTGTCGAGGTAGGCGTCGTCGACCGATGCGGGCTGGTGGACGAGCGTTGCCACGGTGCGGGCGAATCGATGACATGCACCGGGTGAGGTGCTGTCGGGGAAGAGTCGGCCGCGCAGGGCACCGGTCGCCTGCTTAGCGTCGGGCCGGTGCGCCACGAGTAGCGCCAGTGAGGTAAGGGGTAGGTCCGTTCGCTCGTCGAGCGCGCGGGCGATCCGATCGGCGGCCAGGGCGGCGGTGATCGACAGCAGCGCCCGCACGGTCGCGGGTTCGGGGTCAGCGGTCGTGGCCAGGAGCACGGCGAGGTCGACGTCCTCGTCGCCGTGGTGGCTAAGCAACGGGGACTCGGCCAGGGGCAGGAAGATCCGCTTAGGCGTGGGGCGTGCGGCGGTGGTCATCGGGTGATCCTTCCGGCGACGAGTTCGGCGGCCTGCCGGGCGGTGTGCACCGGGAAGAGCAGGTTCTGGCGCAAGAACGTTCGTTCGAACGGGCTCAGCTCGGCGTGCACGACGGTGGTGATGCCGGTGATGTCCACGCGCGCGTCGGGCCGGCCGATGCGTGCCAGGAGGTGCCGGACTGTTCCCTCGTCCGGCGGCTGGGCTGCCGCGCACACCTCGTGCTGGGCTGCGGGGCAGCGCAGTCGGCAGTTGGTGGTGGGCTGGTCGTAGTGGCCGTTGTAGTCGGGGATGTGGCTGCCGCGTTCCACCGCTCGACCGCACGAGGATCGTTTCAGGACTGCGGGGCGCCAGTCTGGGGCGACGTCGGCGTACACCTCGTCGAAGGCCGCCATGATCCGCGCTTCCGTGCCGGCGGTGAGCAGCTTCTTGCCGGGGGTGAAGGACCCTGCCGGCAGCGGCAGGCCGTAGGACATGAAGGACTGGACGTGGTCGTCGGCGAACTTCAGCCCGCCGAGGACCACCGTGCGGGCGTCGGCGTCCTTGAAGGTCTGCCAGACGTGACGCAGGTGGGCGTCGGTGGTGTTGAGCCCTTCGGCGATCGGCCGGTAGTACGCCAGCACGTTGATCTTCTCGGAGTGCAGGATGCGGCGCAGGAACCGAAGCCTGCGCCCACGGTTTGGCGGCTCGATTGACTCGGGCATGGCGGCGTAGCAGACGTTGATGTCGAGGTCGACGTGGACGAGGGATTCCAGGCAGTCGATCTGCTCGTCAGAGAGGGTGTACTTCGTGATGCACGAGACGCGGTTGGTCAGGCCGAGCTCGTCGAGCAGCTGCAACGCACGCCAGGTCCGCGGCCACAGCTTCGGCAGGAACGCCTCGGAGGTGGACATGTGCAGGCCGATGGGCGTGTGGTGCGGGGTGAACCACGGGTGCGACAGCAGCCGCGCGACGACATCCTCGGGCTCGAGGAACCCGGTCGGCTCCCAGGAGCCGAGGTAGCCGTCGACGGTGTCGCCTTCGCGCCGATAGCAGTAGGCGCACATCAGGGGGCAGCCGATGCCGAAGTCGGCGGACATGCCGCCCTTCATCTGCGAGATCATGTAGCTGGTGTTCAACCCGTCGGGACCGGCGGTGGCCTGGCTCGCGGCGATCTGCTCGACCGTGGCTTTCGGCACGAACCCGGCAGGGAGCACCGACTTGAGCGCGTACGGGGCGTCCGGGGTGCCGACGACGCCGGGCCACGCGAAGGCGCAGCGCAGCGCGAATCCCAGGGCGTCGCTCTGGTCCGCGTCGAGGTGGTGGGTGCGGGTGAGCGCAGCGATCGTGCGGGCGGGTAGTTCCTGTAGCGGGATGCGGCGACCGGTGGGCTCGTGCAGCAGCCGGCCCGCAACGACGTCAGCCAGGGCCCGCTCCAACGCCCCGGCGGCGAGTTGACGCGCCGCGTTCACGACCGGGTAGGGGTCGGATAGGTCGAGGACGGCTTGCAGGCGGCGGGCGACCTCGGATCGGGCCGCACCTCGGTAGAGGGCTGGTTGGTCGGCGGCCAGGGGGCCGGCGAGGGTCGGTGTGCTGGTCGGACTGCTCACATCTGCTCCTTCTGTGATCCGGTGGTGGCGTCGAGGGGTTCGGGTTGGATCCATCCGTGGGGAGCACGGACGTTCACGCGACGACCGGCCTCGATGAGCGCGGCCATGTCGCCGGCGTCGAGGGCGATGCCGTCCTGGCGGGCCCGGTCACGCTGGGACCAGGCGCGATCCCCCGGCATCCGGGCACCTTGCTCGCGCACCGCCTGGGCGACAGCGGCTACGCCCGAAGCGAGCGACTCGGCGACGGCGAGGCGGTGAGGGTCGACCGCCACGACCAGCAGCCCTCGACCGTCGTCACCCGTCGGCAAGGGGGCGTTCCCGGTCAGCGCGCCGACCAGCAGCTCCAAGACGATCGCCAGGGCTTGGCCGCGCTCGCCCTCCGGCAACAGCGCCACAGCGAGGCCCGGATCGTGGACCCAATGCCCGCTCGCGTCGAGCGCGGATCCGTTGGGCAACGCCTGTCCCGTGCGGGCCAGCTGGTGGAGGCGGCCCCAGGACATCGCGGCAGCGGCCAGGTCCACCAGCACCGGGCGCTGAGGGTCCGGACCTGGAACGGCGACCGCCAGCGCGCTGCTGCCCAGGACCGGCGCGCTACTGCCGCCGTGCAGGGCCACGCTGCGCGCCGACGCCTGCGCGGCGGCCACGCCCACCAGGCCACGCCGGGCCAGCTGAGCGGCGGGAATGCCGAGCGCGCCGACGTGACCGGCCCGACGAACGGTCACGGCGGCGATGCCACAACGCCGCGCACGGAGCATCGCCGCGGCGACCGCCAAGCGGGCGGCTACCGGCCCCGGGGCCAGGTCGGCGTCCACGACCAGGACCGCTTCCTCGTCCTGCACGATCCGAATCAGGGGACGCGGGTTCAGGTGCCCGGTTCGCAGCTTGTCCAGGTAGCCGGGGGCCAATCGGCTGCCGTGGCCGGGTATGCCACGAAGGTCAGCCTCGACGTGCGTATCGGCCATCACGCGCGCCCCGGCTCGGGTCATCCCCGCGGCCTCATATAGGCATTGCAAGAAGCTGGCGAGCTGGCCGGCCGGAACCCGGGTCACCACGACACACCGGAGACGGGTACGACACCGTGGGCGCGGCCGTCGACGAGCAGGATTCGGGCCACCGCCGCGACGGAGGCCCAGTGCGGGCTGAACGCGGCCACCAACACGGGCGCGGGCGAACCGGCCAGGTCGTCGACATCACCGAACGCGACCTGAACTACCGTCCGCCCGCGCTCGACCAGCCGGGTGGCTTCCTGGGCAGCTCTGCTCGGACCCGCGATTGTGGTGCGGGTGTCGTAGCCGTACACGATCACCGGACCGGCCGTCGGCACTGGAGCGCCGACCGGCACCTGCACCACACGGTGACGCGCGGCGAGCAGCGTGGGCAGATAGTCCGGCGTTAAGCGGGCACTGTCGGCCCGCCGCTGCCCCTCGTCAGGCACCCGCATCAAGGCCAGCACCTTGCCGGACGGCACGTCCAGCGGAAGGACCCGGTCTCCGCGCACCACCGCCACCGAACGGTCAGCAATCCGTTCCGCCGCACGCCAGGCCGCCGCGTTCGCCGACGGCCAGTCCGGTCGGAGCGAGCTAGGCGTCAGGCCGTATCGCCGGTGCAGTGCCTGCACACGGTCCACGGCCTCGCCGATGCGCTGGCGGTCGATCACGCCCTGCTCGACCGCCGTCGTCAGCGCCTGCACCACCTCCGCGCGCCGCCGAACCGCCGCCATCCGCGCCGCCAACGAGCTACGCCCCCGGGAAACCTCCGAGTCCAGCATCACGATGTCCACCCCGGCGGCCACCGCGGCGACCGCCGCGCGCGCCACCCCCCCGAGCGGCTCGTGCACCGCAGGAATCGACAAGTTCTCGCTCACCACCACGCCGCCGAAGCCCAGCTCGTCACGCAACAGGCCAAGCACGCGCGGCGATGCCAATGCCGGCTTGTTGTCTACGGCGAGCACGGTGTGACTGCCGACCATCACGCACGCCACCTGCGCGTCGATCGCCGCTCGAAACGGCAGCAGCGCACCTGAACCGAGTCGGTCGACCACCGGCGCGACGTGGTGCGGGTCCCCACCAACCCCGCCCAGACCGGGAAAGTGCTTGGCGGTCGCCGCGACGCCGGCCCGCTGCAATCCGCGTACGTACGCTGCCGCCAACAGCCCAACCCGTTCAGGATCGGAGCCGAAGGCGCGAGCGCCAACAGCAGCAGCCGCCGGCCACCCCGTGGTGTCGCACACCGGCGCCAAATTCCAGGTCAACCCCACCGCGCGCAGCTGCTCACCGATCGTCGCCCCAGCGAGCTCGGCCAGGTCCTCGTCCCCCGCAGCCCCGAGCGCCAGGTTTCCCGGTAACTGGGCCGCGCCTGGCCAGTCCAGCGCGTTCAACCGGCCGCCTTCCTGGTTCACGCTCAGCAACAGCGGCAGCGAACAGGCCGAGTTCTCGCTCGCCGTCCGGGTGACCTGGCTCAGCCGGGCCGGGCCTGCGACGATGGCCTTACTGATTCGGCCCGGCTCACTGCCGGCCTGCTCGTGCAGTGACTGAGCGCAATCTTCGGGCCGTAGGGACATCCGGCCGGGACGCACCAGCAGATCAATGTCAGCGGTAAGGACGGGATCGACTCCTACCGGCTGGCCGGGAATCAGACGTGGCATGGCAGCTCTCCCTCGCGACCGCAGGTCGACTAGCGAGCATCAACCGCAGGACGCCGGAGTGACATCCGAGGCGCTGACGATGCCCACACATCGACCTTTGTCGGTTCGCAGCGCCTGGGGCAGGCATCAAAGCAGTGCCACTGGTGCCGCTCGCTCGGAACCTGGTGCGGATGGTGCGCTTCGCTGCCCGCCACTGACCGTGGCCGCTACTGTCAGGCCCGCGGCTGCACTACCGGCACCCGGAAGGGGGATCCCACCGTGGAGGCCGAACCCACAACTTCCCGCGCCAACCGACGTCTGGCCGGCCTGCTCCGAGAGGCGCAATGGGGGCCCGAGGCCCTCGCCCGACGAATCAACTCGGCTCTGGTGGCCCGCGGCAGCACCCGCAGAGTCCACCCCAAGACCCCCTACAAATGGGTCTCAGACGGCGCTGTGCCGCACGGTGACATACCCGAACTCGTCGTCGAGGTGCTTTCCGCCAAGCTCAGAATCGACCTGATGTTCGAGGACGTCTGGGGGGTAACCGCCCCGCGTTCGCATCCAGCGCTACTGGCGAATCACGCGATGGATCTACCCTGGGACAGCAACGGACTGCTCAGCCTCGTAGGAGGACCCGTGCCGACCCGTCGCACCGTCATCGCTGTCACCGGCGCCGCGCTCACCGCCCACGCCTGGACCGCGCTTCACCAGCCACACCCAGACCTGATCGCGGCTGCCGGAGACGGCGGACCAGTCACCCCACCGCTACTCCACATGATCGACACCGTCGTCGCCCACGCACAACGGCTCGACGACCACCAGGGCGGCGCCGCCCGCGGATTCGTCAGTGACCAGTTCACCGCCGTAGCCCGGCTCCTGCGCCGCGCGTCCTACAACGCGGAGGCCGGCCGCCGCCTTGCCGCCGCACTAGCGCAGCTCGCCCAGACCGCTGGGTTCATGGCGTTCGATGCCAACGAGGACGGCCTCGCCCAACGCTGGTACCTCACTGCTCTACGCGCCGCGCACGCCGCTCGCGATCCCGGCCTAGCCGCCAGCATCTTGGCCCTCATGTCCAACCAAGCCGCTGACCGAGGCCACGCTCTCGACGCCCTGCAACTTGCCTCAGCAGCCCAAGAGTCGGCGGCAAAGGCTCCGCCCGCCGTCCGCTCGCTGGTAGCCGCCCGCAGCGGCCTCGCCCACGCCGTCGCCGGCGACCTCACCAGCTTCTTCCACATGCGCGAGAACACCCTCGCACTCGTCGACACCGCCCCCGACGCCCCGCTTCCCCCATGGGCGTCGTACATCGATCGGGTCGAACTGGACGCGATCACCGGCCGAGGCCTCGTTGTACTGGCCGAGCGGGTACCGATTCAACGGCCAGCGATCCTTCGCCAAGCTGAACGGCTGCTCCACGCCCGCGCGCACACCAGTCCCACCGACTCCCCGCAACGCTCCGCACTACGCCACGGTGCCTGGCTCAGCCTCGCCCACCACGCCGCCGGTGACCTCGACCTCGCGGTCAGCACAGCCCGCCTCGCCCTTGGCCGCCTACCCGCCGTCAGCTCCGTGCGCAGCGTCGCACTGCTACACCGACTGCACGACGAACTCGCCCCCGCCGCACCGCGCTCACCAGCGGTCCGCGACATCCTCCGTGAAATTCGTGAGTTGCCGCGGACATCACCCGCACGGTGATCACTTCGGAAGGTCGTGCATGTCTCCTGCCCGCGGCATCACCGGTGGACACTCACCGGGCTCGGTGTGCTCGCGTTTGCCCGCTGCTTGGCATCGCGCAAGAAGCACGCCGCACGTTTCCTTGGCCGAGCGGATATCCGCAGGCGGATCGCTTCTGCGTGACGTGGGCAAGGCTATCTCGCGTAGCGGAGGGGGTCCTGTGAGCGCTGTCGATCCGGTGTTCGCCTGTGTGCCGGAGCGCTACTACACCCACAATGAGCACCGAGGCGAAACCCTGCACCGCTCCGCAGCAGAAGCCATCCAACGCGACGTGATCGCCCTCGACGTCAACGAAGGCGCCCGCGTGCTGGAGATCGGCACTGGCACGGGATACTCCGGCGCGTTGCTCGCCGCGCGAGCCGGGGCCACCGGCCTCGTGACCAGCATCGACATCAGCGACCACTTACAACTCCTAACGAAATGATGTTGGGCGTAACGCGGGGACGTGAGGGTCGTTCTGCCTGAACGTGAGGAGGGGTGAGCAGCCGCCGTGGATCGTCTCGGACGACCTCTGGGCCGAGATCGCGCCGCTGCTGCCGCCCCGACCACCACGGCGGCACCGGTTCCCCGGCCGTAAGCCCCTCGACGACCGCAAGGTGTTGTGCGGGATCCTGTTCGTGCTCTACACCGCGATCCCGTGGGAGTACCTGCCCCAAGAGCTCGGGTTCGGGGCGGGGATGACCTGCTGGCGCCGGTTGCGGGACTGGAACGACGCCGGGGTGTGGCAACGCCTGCACGAAACACTGCTCGGCAAGCTGAGGGCCGCCGACCAGCTTGACATGTCTCGGGCGGTGATCGACGGCACGCACATCCGGGCCCTGAAGGGCGGCCCAAAACCGGTCCGAGCCCGGTCGATCGCCGCAAGCCAGGCTCGAAACACCACGTCATCACCGACGCGGGCGGCATCCCCCTCGCCGTCACACTGACCGGCGGCAACCGCCACGACGTCACCCAACCTCACCCTCGCCTGCGCCATCATCTGCTGGCGCCGGCTCCAACACTCAAAGAGTTAGGAGTTCTAAGTCATCCGACCATCGCGTCGGCGCTGAATGGCGACCGGTACGTCGATTTGCGCACCCTCGCCAGCCTGGAAGTCGCCTTGGGTGTCGAGCTATACCCCGTCCGCCTGTACCAGAGACTGCAGGCGGAATGACCCGCATCGCTTGACGGACGAGCAGTCCATCCGGGCCGGGCTACTCGGTGTGGCCGACTTCAGGCTGACCCCCACCGCTGCCACAAGCCCATCAACCAATACGCCACAACCTCCGATATGCGAGACGGTGCAAAGCGGCAAGAAGCTGCTCTTTCTCGGCGAGTGTGGTGCGAGGGTCGGTGAATCGGTCGCGGACGGCCACAAGAAGCGCTTCCATCGCTGGATCTGCCACGGGCACCTCCGGCGGCGGTGTTTTTTGCGGCAGCGGGGTGAGGGCGCGCAGGGCAGCGCCGAGCGGGAGGTCCAGGGCCGCGCAGAACGCCCGCACTTTGGGCAGCTCTGGATGATGCTGCCAGTCACCGGATAGCCACCGGAAGATGGTTGAGCGTCCGATGCCGCAACGGGCCGCCACTTGCTTGATCGACCAGTCATGGTCGTCGTGAGCGGCGTCGACTGCACGGCGCACGAACTGGGCAAACCGGTCCTGTGCTGCCTGTTCGGCATCACCCATGTCCCGGCCATCGCCTTCCCCGTCGTTGGCACCCAACTGACCCCTCCCCTCCACGCCTGCCCTCTGAGTTGCAGTCGCATCGAGCGTGCAGACAGCCATTGTGGGCGCTCCCGCATGGGAGCCGCTCCCCTTGCGTGACGGCGCAGAGATGTCGCTCGAACTCGCCCGGCCCGACTGACGGTGCCAGCATTCCGGATCTCCGTTCCAGGTGCGGCAGCCAATCCCTGGGACGCACCCGTGACACTGCTGTCGGCGTTGGCTGGACTTCAATGGCCTGGTGTCGCAGCGCAGCTGGGGCAAGCCTGCTCTGTTGGAAGGCTGACAGCCTGGCGGCAGACGGGATCTCCACCTGCATGCTCAGCGGATGGTCGCGTGGTCCGGTTCGGCCACGCCCGTAGCCGGTCCGATGGGCGCGCCGCCCCTGACGGTGGACGCGGAGACGTACGGCCTCGCGACTCGCCGAGGCGGCGCGCGTCATCGGTGGTTCAACCGGTGGCTCGGCGCCACAGCCGCGCCTACGGGCGTCGCCGTCGCGGGCGCCGCGGCCAGGGACGTGGACGACGGTGCTTGGGATGATGACGCGCCGGCCTGGCTGGACGACTGGTTCCGCCGGCCTGGCGTTGCCAGGTCCGCACAACCAGTGCGCCAAGGGTGCTGGCAACACGCCGGATTCTCGTTGAGGGCTGCACTCTGTCACCGTCTTCTCGCATGGTGTATAGATGGCGGGTGCTCCGCGCTAACCCGGCGCTCAACGAAGCGGCGCGGAGCACCCTGACCGACCAACCAGTCAGCAGATCGGCGTGGATAACTTTCCTCGACGTCCCTAATGTCGGGAAAGGGGTCCGGATCAACTCCCGACAACATCGATCGCTGTCGGGACCACCCTCGTGCAACAAGGACGACCGACCGCATGAGCACCGGCCAGCGCCAGCCGCGCCGCAACGCCCGCCCGTACACCGTCGACGAGGGCACCATCCGAACGCGGTCCGCCAATCCGGACGCCGCTGAGTACACCCTCTACGTGCGCCGCCTAATCGATGATCACCTGGGCGTCGGCGGACAGGCGAAGATCCTTGAGCACGCCCATAACCGGGGCTTGCACTACCCCGGTCTCAACCGCCAGAAGGTATCGGAGCAGCTCAGCCGCTACCGCCTCGGTCCGACCTGGGAGATGACCGAGCTGATCATCGCGTGCCTGCCGGACAGCTGCGATACCGCCGGGATCCGGGCCCTCGCCGCGGGCTGGTACCAATGCGCACGAGGACAGCTCCCCCACGGCTACAACGGTCCGGTCAGCCGCCCGCCGGGCAAACCCGGCCAGCGCAACGTCCCGGAGAGCGAACCCGCCATTCCAGTCCTGCAACGCCAGGTCGCCCGTCTGCAGGAACGCCTCCGGGCAGAAGCCGAGCGCCATGTCAGCAACCTGCGGGCCTCGGAGAATGCCCGCAACGACGCGGTCCGCGTGGCCAACCAGCTCGAAGTGCAGTTCCACCAGACACGGGAGGAGCTGCTGCGGGTTCGCACCATCGCCGCGGAGGTCGCGACGATCCGCGAGGAGTACGCCCGTCAGTGCGTCGCACTCGAACTGGTGGCCGCGCCCAGTCTGCGCTCGACGCCGGTCATCGACCTGCCGAAGCTGCCCGTCACCCGCCGTCGGGTCCGCTTCGGCCTCCTGGTCACTGGGATCGACACCCAGGCACCACCGGCGCGCCGGGCGCTGGCCCGCTACCTCTGTGTCTACGCCGAGCTCATTGGCGTCTCTTCCACCGAGCTCGCTCGCAGGGCGGACATCGCAACCACGGTGACGATGGACATCCTCGCTGGGCGCCTCGTACCCACCGCCGGCCACGCCACCCAATTAACCACCGTGCTGAACTGCGAACCGGACACCTTGCGCTCCCTCATCAGCGCCGCCAGCAGCGCCACCGCCGTCGACGAACACTTCTGGAGCATCGCCGGCGCCGTCGACACCACTCCCTCCCCCGACAGCGCACCGAATGCCGAGGACCTTGTCGGGATCGATCCCGACAACCGTGCCGCGCATCCACACCCCGACCCGACAACAACACCGTCCACCCCGATCGCCGACCGACTCCGCCAAGTGGCCGCCGTGCACCAGCAGGGGTTGATCAGCGACGGTGAGTACGCTGAGCAACGCTCCCGCATCATCGGCGAGCTGTAACCGGACCAATGCCAGGGGAGCGCTTGGCGATGTCGATGCGATGCGGTTATACAGGCGCTCTGGCAAACGTTGCCGATGGCTCGACTACCAGAGATCGGCTGCTTCCTCGGGGACGACAGCGCAGCCAGCTGGCCCCACTTCTCTATCAGCCATACAGAAGGCTACTGTTCAGTAGTAGATCCTGCGGAATTAGGGGGTAGAGCTGTGGCTAAGCAAATCATTCATAAGCTGGTCGACGACCTGGACGGCGGAAGCGCGGACGAAACCGTCAGGTTCGCCCTTGATGGCGTTCAGTACGAAATCGACGTGTCAGCCGCGAACGCAGAGAAGCTGCGGGACGCCTTCTCGCCGTACACCACCCACGGCGTCAAGGTGGGACGGGGCGGCGTCGCACGATCCGCACGCGCCACGCATAGCGCGGCGGGTGTAGGCAGTTCGCGGGGTGCCCGTACCGGCGGAGTCGCGAACCGGGATCAGAACAAGGCGATCAGGGACTGGGCCAAGAGGGCCGGCAAGGACATCTCGGATCGCGGCCGAATCCCTCAGGAAATTGTCGCCGAGTACCACGCGTCGGCAGGGCGCTGATCACCGTCTAACGCTGCATTGACTTGCCGTTCTGGGCTGGCGGGGTGGAAGCTATCGGCGCATCCGCAGGTGGAGTCGCGGCGACGCCCCTACCCCGCTCCACCCGTCCGCCTGGCCCTGCTGCACGAGGTGCCACTTTACTCGGATCAGCATCAGTCTCTACGGGTGGCGCGCCACCTTGTTGTTCGCGCCATCGCCCCGCGGAGTCGGCGCGCAGGAGACGCTCGACCATCGCCGCAGCGTCGTCCTTCGAGTCGTACGTCCAGCGCAGCACCTGACCCGTCTCGCTATTGCCGGTACGAGCAATCACCTTCCACCGCGTCTGACGGATCAACCAGACGTCACGCCGAGTTAGACGCCCCCAAACGCCGTTCCACCACCGCTTCGCCACCTCCTCCGCCACGGCCTGATCGTACACACGTTCGATTGCCTGGATGTCAGCCGAAGCGGTTAGGTGTCACTCGCCTGTTACAGCGGTCCCCGCTTGCCGCGTCTATAGGGCCCGCAGCAGTCGGGACAAGACTGATACATCCGCAAAATCCGGCCGCCGCGCTGGTGGCCGGACCGGTCATCTCGTAAAGCATGCCTGCCACACGACCGTCTCACCGCGCCCCGACACTGCGTGTCCGCCTCCCGGGCCCCCTCCGCGGCAGAACATCCACTCCTCGACGGTATGTGCCGCCGATCGCGGCACTCACCGTCGAGGCCGTCCCGATCCGCTGCCAACAACCGCGTGCCACCCACGCACAGCGGTGCGAATGCCCAACCGGCTCTCAGCCCGGTTGGCGGTGGCCCGCTCGTGCGGTCCAGCGCAATTGCAGCAGTGTGCCGGACACATGCCAGGACGGCGGTGCACGCGAGACGGGGATCCCTCAAGGCGCCCGAGGCCCGTCGATAGAGTCTGATGTATGCGCAGAAGACGGGTACGGCGTAGCCGCCCTCATCTGATCCTCTGCTGGGAGCCGAGCCCGGCGCCGGGCGTGCCCGGGTCGGCGGCCGGGGAGCCGCAGCCCGGTGAGCGGATCGGCCCGCATCTGCTGGGCGGGTTCACCCAGGCGCTCAAGCCCAGATCGCGCGGGGACCTGGCCACCAGCCTGATCGAAGGGTTCCTCGGCGATCACGGCCAAGGGTTCCGGTTACGCGCCGGGTGGGTGCTCGGACCGCAGATCAGCGCCACCGCCACCCGCCTCGGTGCTGGGCACCGGCAACCGCTGGCCGAGCTGGCTGGTTGGCAGATACTGGCAGAGCTCGCCAACGAGATCCGGCAGATGATGCGCCCGATCGCCGCACGGCACGACCCAGGCTTCTGGTACGCGCTGCTCGTAAGGGCACAGCCACTCATGATCGCCTGGCTGGGCAACGTGGCAATGTTCGCTCTACCAGCGATCGGCTCGGCCGTGTTTTCGTCCCCGCGGAAGTCCACCCTGGTTGGCTTCCTGACAGCACCGTGGCGGGTCCCGCCGAGCGTGATGACCGAGCTTGACCACCTGATCTACCTGGGGCTGGTCCTGGCGAACATCGAGATTGCCAAACGCCGCGTCGGCAAGGGCCAGGAAGTCGCCTTGGTCCACGAAGGGCTGTTCCACGCCTCGTTCGAACCTCGCACCGAGGTCGCCGCAGCGATCGACCTGTTCGACGAGCGGGTCTCGGCCGCCCACCACGGGCCGGCCGCCGCGCTCGGCGCGTACGGCACGGCGCTGGCGCCGCTCACCGCGCAGTGGCCGATGATCGTCTGGGGCTCGCTAATCAACCAGCCGGCGTTGCACGGTCCGCTGCTGCGGCAGGCACTACGCGACTGGGACCCGGTGTTCCCGATCCTCACCGACCTCAAGCAGACGGTCCCCGCCGCGTTCCTGCCCGGCAGTTTCGGGCTCACCGGCGAGGCTCAAACAGTCGCGGTATTCCTGAAGGCATACAGCGACCTGGTGGTGGCCCGCGGCGCAGTCCTTCGAATTTCCCGGCGGGCCTGGTCGAGGTTCGGCTACGTGGTGCGGAGCCGACGCGAGTTTCTTCGGGCATTTACGAAGGCTGCCGCCGGGCATCCCGTCCTGAGAGGCGGCTGGCTCAACGGGGGCCCAGACGACGCGATCGTCTACCTCATCGACAGCGGGCTGATCCACGAAGTCGGTCGCCGGCACCTGGTCCTCAACGGCGCCATGGCGTCGGCGGCACTGACGGAGGTCTTCCATCGGCCCGGCGACGACAACGCCGCGAACGTGTGGGCCGGTGCGTTCGAGGACGAGGTGCAGCAGCTCATTGATCTGACGATGTGGCGGCCACCGGAGCAGTACCGGTCGCTGATCCGCCGCAACGTGAAGATCGACGGCGCGATGATCACCGACATCGACGCGGTCGCCTACCACGACGGAGTGCTGCTGCTCATCGATTGCAAGGCCTACAAGAGCAACGCCCGACTCGCAGCAGGCGAGTACTCAGCGATCAAGACGCTGCGAGAGAAGGCGGAGAAGGCGTGGACGTCCTGGGCAGACAGGGTGACCACCATCGATGACAACCGCACCAAGCTGGCGGTACCCGTGCCAACCGAGGTCACCATCGCCGGTGTCGTCGTGCTCCCCTTCACGCCGTTCCTGCTGCCTGGAGATACGACTCAGTTGACCGTCGGGTCGCTGCGAAGGGTCAGCTCGGTCGGAGAGCTGCTGCTGTTCCTCACCGACCTGCAACTAACCTAGCTGCGAACTGCCTGGTGAGTTTCGCTGGCATCGCCGCTGGGCTACGCGTCGCCGAAGTACCCCTCGACTTCGCCCAAGAGCAACGGCACGTTGTAGACCGACATATCTGAGCGGGTCCGGACGTAGCGGACCGCGTGTCGCCAACGTTGATGCTCGAACGCCACGTCGGCCTCAATCTCGACCACCACGGTCGGTTCAACTTGCACGTACCGCAGTGGGTCCGGCCGGTCGAACTGCCCCGCCCAAGAGGCGGGGAGCGGATGCGGCCACGGATGAACGACGGCCGCGCGGCGATGCTGTAAGGCCCCTGGTAGAGACAGGGCCGCAGACAGCTCGGCCCGCTGATCCGCGGAAAGTGGGTGAGTACGGCCGGTGTAGCGCAGCTTCCCGCGCCGATCGAACCGGCCCAGCAGGACCGTGCTCGGGGACCGCACGGCGCCCGTCACGCCGCCAACGATCGCCTCGCTGACGATGCGGGTGCGGAACTTCGCCCAGCCGCGCCGGCCCAACTCGTACCGGCCATCCAGCCGCTTGGTCACCACCCCTTCGATCCCGGTGGCGACGGTCCAGTGGGTCAGCCAGTCCCACACCTGCCGCATGTCGGCGGTCTGCGGGGTGGCCGTCAGCGACGCGGGCGCGTCGGTGAGCAGCCGTTCCAGCCGTGCCCGCCGTTCCGTCAGCGGCAAGTCCACGATCACTCCCCCACTGGAGTCCGCGAGCAGGTCGAACAGGATGTAGTGAGCGGGGCAGTCGCGAGTCAGACGTAGCAGCCCTCGGCCGGCGGTTACGCGGCGCTGGAGCTGCGCGAAGTTCGTCCTGCCGCGCTCGAACACGATCAGCTCACCGTCTAGGACCGCCCCGGCGGGAATGGTGTCTCGGATCGCTCGGGTGATGTCCGGGAAGTAGGTGGTGAGGTTCCTCCCGGCCCGCGACTGGAGGTACACCCCCTCCGAGTCTCGGAAGGCAATCACGCGCCATCCGTCCCACTTCGGCTCGTGGACCAGGTTAGGGCCTTCGGGCACCTGGTCGACCGGGGCGGCAAGCATCGGTGCGATTGGCCGCCGCAGCGCCGGGTCCGCTGCCCGGCGTCGAGCGGGGTTCACCGCCCACGCCCGTTGTGAACACCTTTCATTCTCCGCCCCCCAGGTCATCGTGAGGGACCAGTCATCGGCGTCGGGTGGAGATCCGCCACAACGAATGCGGCGAAGGTGAAGCCGGCGGCCGGAATCGAACCTCCTGCCTCCAGGCCTGTGTGTGTCTCCGAGCCCCCGACGTCCGCTGCCATCGCGGTCATCGACCGGCTGCTAACATCGGAGCCTCTTCGGCCTCACGCTCACCGCGCTCCTGCGAGGCGCGAGGTTGAGGTTGTGGGTGATTCACACGGCCGGGGGGTTGCCACTTCGTTCGCTTGCGGACGTTGTTCCCCCGGTCGTTCCATCCGCTGGCCACTCGCGGACAGGGACAGGCATGGAGATCCGAAACATCGATGGCCGGCCTCACACAGACATTGCCGGCGCAGCTGAGTTGACCCGAAGATCCGAGGCTACCGTCCGACTCAGGACATCACCGAAGCAGCGGCAGCAGGGTTCCGGCTGGCCAGCGTCGGTCAAGCAGGACAAGAAGGCATGGTTTCCCGTCGATGAGCTAGAGCGCGTCCGGGACATCCTCCTACCGCAGATCGTCGAGGCCGCCAAAGCACGGGTGAGCCTTGTCGACCTCGACGGCGACCCCGACGAGTTGATATCCGCTACTGAATTTCGGAAGATCCTCAAACTCAGCCAAGGAGCATGGGACCACTACGTCGGCCTCAGCAGGCCCGCGTGGAGCCGCGGCGAGGATGGCTATCTCCCCTTCTTCGATGACGAGAAGCAGGCGCCCGTGCAGGGTTCGGTCAAATACTGGAAGCGCCGTCGCGCGCAAGAGTGGATCAACCGCAGGGGCGGAAGCGTTCAGAGCCCCGAGCAGTCCGGGTAATCCATTGGCGGGTGGCGTCTGACGGTGGGCCTTCGCCACTCTGACCGACAGGCTCTATGCGCCTGGCAACCACCGTCGACTGGAATCGACCTACGGCCGACGGCCTCCGGCCCGGTCAGCGTCCCGCCGCTGAACCGCGTCGCCTCGCCGGCGAGGCAGGCTCCGGGATGAACCAGAGCAGCGCCGATTCTTCCCGGCGACCTGCCCAAGGGCACCATGTTCGGTGGTGAGCCGCAAGCCACACCCCAGGCTTGCCCCTCACCACCGAACATGGTGGATCAGAGATCAGGCCGCCGGGAAGAATCTCTGACACCGGGCTGAATGCGCGCGTACGCCCCCGAACAACAAAACCGGCGTAATTCAATTCCTTTCGAACCCATGCTCCGCAATTGGCCGCTTCTGTCTGGGCAGACCCGTTAGACAGCCTTCCTAGGCCCCAAGAAACCGCTCAGGCCACCCCCGCCACCCTGGCAGACAACTTCAATCCAGATCACGCCCCCTCCCTCGCCACCCTCGAATACGCCAACGCACAATCGGCTTCCACCCCGCCGGAAGCCCTCCCAAAACCGAAATCCAAGTAGACGCCACACGATCAATCATGTATCATTAAATACATGAGGAAGGGGTGGCAACCCCCAACCGAATTCCCACAATCCCACTCGAAGGGAACAATCGTGAGCGGCACGCTTAGCGCCATACCCCTGACCGCCCGTCACGCCAGCCTGGCAGACCTGACTGCCATCCTCAATCAGCAGCAGGCCCACAAGCTCGACATCGTGGCCGGCGCTGGAATGCTGCGCGCCGAAGCCGGTCATCTGCACATCACGGGCGCAGAGCCGATCCTCACCGACACCGGCGTCACCCCCTCCGATGGGCTCTACCTGCCCACCGAAATCGGCGACGCTGGACTCGGCGAAAAACTCGGCATCCCCACCGCGTACCTGCGCAAGACCCGCGCCCAAGCTCTTCACCTCTACGACACCAACGTCAACGGCTGGCTTGATCTTCAACGCGGGAAGCGATACCTCGCCCGCTGCCTGTCCGATGGCAACGGCAGCGGAGTCCTGCGCGCCTTCCTCAGCGACGGTTACAAGATCATCGATCACCTTGATGTCTTGATGTCGGTGTTGTCCGGCATCCGCGAGTCCGGGTTGCGGGTGGAGCTCGCGTGCGACCTGAGCGAGCGGCGCATGGTCGTCCGGGTGCACTCCGAGGCCATCAGGTCCCTCGCCCCTACCCTGCTGCGCAACTATCGCAGTCCCTTCACCGGGGCGACTGGCGCGGACAATCCGACCGTTTTCGCGGGAATCGTCTTCGCCAACAGCGAAACCGGCTCCGGTGCCATGAGCGTTACCCCTCGCATGGTCGTGGAGGTCTGCGACAACGGCGTCACCATCACCAAGGACGTGCTTCGCGCCGTGCACCTCGGCGCGAAGATGGACGAGGGCACGATCCGGTGGAGCAACGACACCCACGAGGCAAACCTCAGTCTCATCGGCAAGCAGGCCCGCGACGCCGTACGCCGCTTCCTCGACGTCCGCTACGTTCGCCGGGCGATCGAGGAGCTTGAAGAGAAGGCGGGTCGGCGGATCCCCGACCCCGACACCACCATTCGGGTGGTCGGGCAGCGGCTGCGTTTCACCGAGGATGAACAGCGGTTGATCCTCAACCACTTCATCGACGGTGGGGACCGCACCGCCGGGGGAATGCTGCACGCGGTCACCAGCGCGGCGCAGACGCTCAGCGACCCCGATGCAGCGTTCGACATGGAGAACGTCGGCGTACGCGCCATGGAGATCGCGGCCACGGTCTGACCGGTCTGCCGGGTGCTGCCCGCCGGCACCCGGCCCCCGGCCTCACCAGCTCATCGACGGACCGCGCCAACACCGGCCGTGCTCTGGACAGCGCACGTCCGACGCGTGCCGCCCCGTGACGTCATTCCACCGTCAATGGAGAAACCATGCCCCTGTTCATCGGGCTTCCTCACGGCGTGTCACTTCCCCGCAACCTCGCCGAGCCCGACGCCCGGCACCTCGTATCCATTCTCGCCCGCACCTTCCAATGGACCGGCCCCCTGTTCGGCCGCGCGGAGGTCGAGGCATACCTCCACGCCCAGGCAGAAGACCCCGCCAACCTCCCTGCACTAACCGACGACGATTGGCAGCGCGTGCTGGCAACTGCCGCGTGGAAGAGCCTCCTTCCCGCTGCCCGCCGCGCGATCTCCACGGCGGACATCATCGGTCGCGCCCTTCGGCAAGCCGGCCGGTGTTGCGCTGACTGCGACACCCCGATTTCCGGTCCGCCGACCGCCAATTGGGGACTGTGCCCGATCTGCTTAAACCGCGCGGCGATCAGCGACCTACAACGCCGGCCGTGCCCGGCAGGCGACGGAGCGAGCCCGCACCGCTGGGACGACAGCACATGCACCGGCTGCACCATGCCGGCCCCGCCCAACCGCCCGTACCTCACCGCGCTACCCACAGCGGCCTGACCGATCGGTCACCGTTCCTTAACAACTCCACAGCGCTCCGCGCGCAGCCCGCCACCGCCGCTACCGACAACTATCCCGCAAGCCCTGGCGCGCTCTGGACGGCAACCCCAGACGCGACCGGACAACCAACACACCCACAGCCCGAAGGGAGCACGAACCGTGCTTACGGAAACCGCACCCGCACAGCAGCTCGACCCGCCGGTTGAGACCGAGGCCCCGAACGACCCCCAAGACGCCGCACCCCTGACCGAAGCCAACGGAGCAACCGCTACCGATGTGGGCGTCGAGGAGACCGACGAGGCCCAGGAAGCCCCCGCCCTGCCCGGCCGGCACTGCATGGTCCGGGTCAAGAACATCCAGCCGAACCCCGGCAACGCCCGCGACGATGCGCAGGCCCTGCCCGGCATCGTGCAGAACCTGCACCAGGACGGCGTTCGCGGCCTCCTCTCACCCCTCATCGTCGTCCCGCTCGGACCGGACGAGGACGGCCCGTATCTGATCATCGACGGCGAGCAGCGCTACTGGTCCGCCGTCGAGGCGAACCAGAAATGGATCCAGGTCATCGTTCGCGAGGACCTGGCCGCCAACCGCGAACAGATCATCAGCATGCTTCGGCAGGTTCACCGCACGGAACTCACCGCCACCCAGCAGGCAAGAGCCATCGAACAACTCGCCCTCGACGGCATGAACGACGAGGACATCGCCCAGCGCACCGGCTACCAACCCGAGCAAATCAAGGCCGGCCGGCGACTTGCCACCCTGGACAAGCGCACCGCCGAGCGCACGCACACCCTCGGGCTCGACCTCACCCAGGTCGCCGCGCTCGCCGAATTCGCCGACGAGCCCGATCGCGTCGAAGCCCTGCTCAAGGAGGCCGAAGAAGGTCCATACGCGTTCGCCCGTGCCGTGGAGCACTATCGCGGCACCCGCGCCGCCATCGCCGCAGAGGCGGCCCGCCGCGCCGAACTCGTCACCGCCGGGGTGACCTTGCTGTCCGAACACCCTCGGTACAACGACCCCAAGATCAAGGAAGTTACCGACCTGCGCGACGCCGAGGGCAACCGCGTCGAAGCCGAGGCGCACAGCGACTGCCCCGGACACGCTGTGCGGCTCTTCCTCGCCTACGACGACCGACTGTCGGAGACGAGCTACTGCGCCGACTGGCGCAAGTACGGCCATGCCCTTCCCGCCCACGCTGTCACCTCCACTCGCAGCGGTCCCATGACCGAGCAGGAGAAGGCGGAACGGCGACTGGTCATCGGGAACAACAAGGCCATGGAGATCGCCAACACGGTCCGCCGCGAATGGCTGGCCACGTTCCTGACCGCCAAGACCCCACCCAAGGGCACGGCGAAGCTGATCGCGGAGATGCTGGCCGACTCCGGTTACATCCTCTCGACCTGGGTCAACGGCGGCCGGAAAATGCTCGACGACCTTCTGTCGCCCGGCAAGGCCAAGCGGCCCGGCACCAAGCGCGTTCCCGCCCGGGGCGTCAGCGACGGCCGCTACTCCGTCATCTCCCTCGCGGCCATCGCCGCCGCCAACGAAAGCGGCATCACCCGATCCTCGTGGCGGGCACCCGACCCGGCAGTCGGCAAGTGGTTGCAGTGGTGCGTCGCTAACGGCTTCCAGGTCGGCGAGGTCGAACAGCTCATCATCGACGCCAGCGCCAACCACACGAAGCAGCGCGCCAGCCTCAGCGTCGTCGCCGCCCCAGAGCCCGACGAACTGCTGATCGGAGGCGACGCCGACACCATCGACAGCAGCACCAACGCGGACGGACCGGACGAGGGGCCGACCCGCGCCCTCCGGGACGACAGCGACGAGCCCTCGGGCTCCGAGCTGGACACCACGCTCGCCGCATAAACCTGCCGGTCGGGGGCCATACCAGGCCCCCGGCCGGCACGGCCACCAAGGCCGCGACGGCCCTGCCCCGCCCCTGGTCGTTCTCCGGCCAGCACCGCTAGACCTCACACGCAGTGCCGAAGCCGGGGCGCATCGAGCGCCCCGGCTCCGACAAGGAGCGCTCACGCGCCGCCCCCTCGCCTCCCCCGGCTCGGCGCTCACCCGCCGTCCGACCGGCACTCAATGCCCACGTGGCCCGAGGCCACGCCCCGAACGGACCGCCATGCCTCGCAAGTCCCACCCTCCCGCCCAGGACCGGGCAGCTCTGCCGACCATTTGCACGTTGTCCAATACTCCGGAGGCATCAATCCTCATGGTGCGCAGATCATCTTCACCACGCACGACATCGGGCTACTCGGCCGACACCAGAACATACGACTCGCCCGGGACCAGGTCTGGCTGACCGAGAAAGACCAGGCAGGCGCAACCCGGCTCTACCCGCTGACGGAGTTCAGAGTTCGCAACGCCTTGGACGATGTCGCAGGCAGGTACCTCAAAGGCCGCTACGGAGCGGTCCCCTTCTTTGACAAGGAACGCCTACTCGGGCCAAGCCCCACCGAGCAGTCGGATTGACGCGCAACGTACCCACCTCAAGCGGGGAACCCGCCACGCACCAGGACCAGGACCAGCCTGCCATAACGACAACAACTCCATCCGACGCTCCGCAGCTGCTTCCGATCCCCGTCAAACCAGCCTTGGACTCCGGTCCGCGCCGGTACAGACCGCTGCTCCCGCAGACACCGGCCGACCCGGCCACTCGCTCCGCTCGCAACCAGCCGCATCGGCCTGCCAGCTCCGCCGTCCGTTGACCATCGAGCGAAGCCGCCGCACCCCAACCGCCGCCCGCACGTAGACAACGCACCGGGAAGCGGGTATAGTAATAGTTGCTCTGATGGGAAGGCGAACCCACACCGGAATTCACACACCTGCCCCAAGGAGTTAGACATGCCGCCCACTCCCCTCACCGACCCCGAACGCACGACGGCACGCCACCTGCCGCTGTGTGGTCACTGGCAGTGCGCCGCGACGCCGCCCCAGCCACTCGACGCACGGGCAGACGTGGTGTTGATCCGCGACTGCGCCGGCCGACAGCACCTGTTCCGCGACGGCACCGACCACGGCCTGGTCCTCAACGCCGATGGCGACCATTGGTCGCTGACCCGCGAGCGGTACGCCCACGTCACATCGGCCGACGGCGAGCGCTGGGAACTGGTGGCCGATCCGATGCCCGTGTGCGTCGGGGGCTGGAACGCACTGCGACGCGAGTATGTGGCACAGCACCTGCCGAGCGGGCGGACCATCGCGCACTGGGACACCCAGTACGGGCTACTCGCCCGGACCGCCCGCCGATACCTTCACCTCGCCGCTCGCGGGCCATCGAGCCAGTGACGCCCGCCGGCCTACCGTCACCCGACCGCGCGGCACCACCGCTCACACCACCGCGCGACGGCGGGCAGGGCAACGGCCGGGGGGTTAGTTTGGCGAACTCCCCCCGGCCGCCTGGTGCCGACGCCACACAGGCCCCCAAAGGCCCATACGCCGAACACGTGCCGCCCATCCTACGACACCCGTCACCGGCCATCGGAGCAAGAAAGTGATCAACGGACGTGTCGGGCGGCTCGCGCAGCCCCTACGGCCGCCCAACCGGCCGATGCGGCATCATCGGCGCATGCCCACCCGCAATCCCGACGACAGCAGCCGCGTAGGCCGTGCCGAGGCCGCAACGATGCTCGGCATCTCCCTCAGCCACCTGGACAAGCTCTACGGCGAGCGGGCCACCAACGGCTTTCCCGAACGCGTCGACGGCACCACATGGCTCGCCGAAAGCATCGCCTCCTACCAGCTGCCCCGAGTCAGAGCCCGACGCGCCGCGAGCGCCGCCGTAGACCGCAGCGGCGATCCCGACGAGCTCGTGAACAGCACCACCGTCGCGCGCATGCTGGGCTACCAAAGCGCCGATTCACTGCAAGGACAAAACCGAATCTGGCCGCTCCTGCTTGAGCGCGTCGACGACGAATCCCTCACCCCCACCGGCCGCAAGCGCCGGCGCTGGAAGCGCCGCACCGTGTGGGACATCGCCGACAGCCGCACCGGGCAAGGCGCACCCCACACCGGACGCCCCCGCGCCACACCCCAAGGCCACCCCGACCGCTCCGGTGATCCCGATGAACTCGTCGGCGCCCCCGAGGCCGCACGCGTCCTCGGATACAACAGCCCGAACGCCCTGCCCGACGACGTGCTTCGTCAAGCCGACGAAGACAACGTCGGCCCCAGAGGCCGCCACCGCCGCAGGTGGAGGCGCGCGACGCTGTGGGCGATCCTGGATCAAGCAGAGCAGCGCCGGTAGCTCGCCCAACGGAACTCGAATCCGGCAACACTCACACCAATCATCGAGTGCCGCCGGGTTTCAGGCCCGGTCCTAGCGGACCGGAAACCGGAAGCGGCCTGCGGCCGCACTGCTCAAAACCCCTTCTCCTTCGGTGGGGGCCGAACAGGCTAGCGACGTGCTCGCTCCGGTCAAGTCCGGCCGCGGCTCGCAAAACATCATGCACACCCCGCATGATCTTTTCCTCGAAACCCCGCGCCCAGACTTGACCTCCACTGCGCGCGCCACGGGTCGAGTGAACTCGCCCCCACCGCCGGAAGAAGTGGGGGGACGCGCCACGACCGCACCCCGCGCGCTGGTCGGCGTACCCGCCGGCATCCACTTTTCAAGGTCATAAAATCCGATGTCCGAACAGGCCAAACAGGGTAGCCACAGGACGCCAAACCGGGTAGAGTAATAGTTGTTCGGAGGGGACGGCGAACCCCCACCGCACACCACACAAACCCCCAACCAAGGAGACGCATGGGCACCAATGACGACGCCCCGCCGATCATGGAAGAGTACGGCTGCGCCACCTGCGGCCTATCCCTGACGGCTATCACCAGTAGGGACGAGGTGTTCTTTCTCCACCCCGGCCGCAACGCGGAGGACCACGACCCCGACCCGGTCCCACTGGCGCAACTTGCCAACTGGCAGCCCGTGTGCGACTTCTGCTCGGCACCGCACCCCGTGGCAACCTTCACCTTCGAAAACGTCGACCTAGCCGTATCAACCGACAGCGCCGATGCACAGTTGCACAACTTCGGCAACAAGTGGAACGCGTGCGAGGCGTGTGCGCGCCTGGTCGAGCAGCGGAACCCCGAAGGTCTCACCCAACGCGCCTACAAGCGGTTTCTCCGCAAGGGCCACACCATTAATCTGCAAGTGCTGCGGTCCATGCACCAAGCGTTATTCACCGCGACGCCCACCACGCCCGTACGGCAGCCGATCGCGTCGGTCGGCAGCGCCACTCATCGCGGCAACGCCAGCGGCGACGACACCGCCCCCGCTCCCGAGGTGCGGTCACTCCGCCCGCAGATGCTGCCAAAGGTGCGGGACAGGCTTGTGCGCTTCTGGCGGACCGCCGGCCCGGCATTCCTGCTTGACGCCCTCGCCCGAGGCCACACGTACAAGGTGCCCGGACACATGTCCCCTGGCGCTGCCCTCGACGCGCCGGCTGCCACCGTCGACCACCGCAACCCCGAGCCACTACGGCAGTACGCCGCCCTCATGGCCAACCACGCGGAGGACGCGCGCATCTTCTGGATCGACCCCGACTTCACCGCCCTGGCCGCGCATGCGGCACGCGATCTGCCTGACGTTCGCATCGAACAGGTGGAGCTGCCCGCCCCCAACGGGCTGCTCATCTGGCACACGCCGATCTACCAGCCGACCGATCCGGCATCCTGCCTAGTAATTCCGGTCATCGCCGCACAGTGGGGACCAGTGCCCGGCGGCATCTGGACCACGTTCTACACCCACGCCGAATGGATCATGAGAGGCGAGCGGCTCACGGAAACCCGGATGCAGAATTTCCGCGAGAAAGTCGGCTGGCTAATCCCCATAAGCACTGGGGAAGGGCTGCGTTTTGGCCAGCCCTACGCGCCCGCCAGCGAAGAGACGCGCCTCATGCTGTGCTCCCTGATCGCTACGTGGATCCTCACCACGCAGCCTGACGCGGAGGTCACTGACGAGCCAGCCGACAAGGCAACCCGCAGGGCGTACCAACGC
Organism: Micromonospora alfalfae; assembly: GCF_022230925.1. Lineage (GTDB taxonomy): Bacteria > Actinomycetota > Actinomycetes > Mycobacteriales > Micromonosporaceae > Micromonospora > Micromonospora alfalfae. Next base: position 148,396 of record NZ_JAKKFH010000062.1, read on the forward strand.
GCCAACCGGCCCGCCCCACTCGTGCGACTCGTGCGACTGCGCCGCAAGCAGCAGCCACGACGCGACACCACCGACGACACGCCCACGCGCGTCTACACCCGCCGATGGTGGGTCAAAGGGTTCTACCGAGAGCAGCCCTACGGCCCAGGCCGCGCGCTGCGCCGCCGCACCTACGTACGCCCGCACATTAAGGGGCCGGACGACGCGCCGCTCATCCTGAACCAACAGGTACACGTGCTCGGCAACCCCAGGAACCAGAACGAGCAGTGACAGCGACCGGGGGGAGTCGCCGCACGCGACTCCCCCCGGTCGCCCCACTCGTCCCAGGCTATCCAAATAGACACCCGGGCATTAACCGGGTATAGTAATAGTTGTTCAGGTGGGACGGCGAACCCCACCAGGACAACCGCCAAACCCCAAGGAGATTTCGTGAGCAGACATCGACTCGACGCCCTGCCCAACCGGGGCGGCTACACCGTGGTTGTGGGGTGGGATCGTCCGCTAGACAGCTACTTCGCCCAGGTGATCAACGAGGGTGAGCTGAACGAGGACAACCCCGACTACATGCCGCTTTGGCTCGGCGCGGACACGCGTATCACCGACCCGTACACGATCATCGAGGCAGTGCGTCCGTACGCCGTCATCCCCGACACCCTGCGCGCCGACCTTGAGGCGGATCGAGCCTGGGAGGGCACCCGCGACCAGCCCGGATTCGCGCGGACAGCCCCGGTCGTCCCCGGCCCGGCCCCCCTCGAAACGTCGGGAAAACTGTTCTACACAACCGCCAGCGGAACCCTGGCCACCTGCGCCCTACGGGTGTACCGCACCGGCATCTTTTCCGTTGCGGTGGTCGTCACCGACGTACCCTCCCGCACTCCGTCACGAACGCAGCGACTCATCCGCGCACTGGCCCGCCGGACCAACCCGCAGCGAGCACCAATCACGGAGCACGCCTCCACCATCCATGCCCTGTTGCGCGTCACCTTCGACGGGCAGGAGGTCGAGCACATCGAGTGCACGCCGCATCAGACCGGCGAGGTCTTCCACGCGTTCAGCGTCGCCGACGACGGCAGCACGACCCGCGAGGCGATCCCGCCTGACGACATGGTCCACCGCTTCGGCTCGGACATCACTCGATAGGCCGGGCGACGCCCACCCCAGCTCTCCGACCGCCAGGATGCCGGCCGGACGACCCGGCCGGCACCACATAGCCCGAAAGACTCCCCATGCCCGAGACTGACATTCCCGTTCCGCTGCGACACCGCCCCACCGTCGGCGGATTGGTCGTACCGTGGATCACCGTTCAGATGCCGGACGGCCGGTACCGCTTCGGAGCGATCGACGCCGACCGGCTACGAACCGCCTTCATCGACCATCTCTGCCAAATCTGCGGCGAACAGATGTCCCGGCTGTTTGTCTTCGCCATGCGCACCGTCGACTTTGAACGGCTCATCAGCACCGAGCCGGCCATGCACCCCGAGTGCGCCCGCTACAGCGTGACTGCGTGCCCCATGATCGCGGGCCACATGACCCACTACCGCGCCCAGGCGTCGGACGCCCCCGAATCTGCCGGCGACCCGCACGGGGCTCGCCCCGGACACAGAGCCCACGAATGGCGCTTACTGTGGACGACCGGCTATCGCACGACTTTGGACCCCCGGACCCGGACTCCGGCGGCCGAGATCCCCATTGAACTCTTGCAGCGGGTACAGCGGATCAGGCCGCCCGCTCCGGACCAGTAGCTAACATCGCCTGACGGCGGTCCGCACTGGGCCGCCGTCGGGTGGCGTCGGGTTTCAGGCCCGGTCCTAGCGGACCGGAAACCGGAAGCGGCCTGCGGCCGCACTGCTCAAAACCCCTTCTCCTTCGGTGGGGGCCGAACAGGCTAGCGACGTGCTCGCTCCGGTCAAGTCCGGCCGCGGCTCGCAAAACATCATGCACACCCCGCATGATCTTTTCCTCGAAACCCCGCGCCCAGACTTGACCTCCACTGCGCGCGCCACGGGTCGAGTGAACTCGCCCCCACCGCCGGAAGAAGTGGGGGGACGCGCCACGACCGCACCCCGCGCGCTGGTCGGCGTACCCGCCGGCATCCACTTTTCAAGGTCATAAAATCCGATGTCCGAACAGGCCAAACAGGGTAGCCACAGGACGCCAAACCGGGTAGAGTAATAGTTGTTCGGAGGGGACGGCGAACCCCCACCGCACACCACACAAACCCCCAACCACGGGAGAGTGCGCATGAGCACCGCATCCACGTTCCTGCTCGCAACCACCACCGCGTCGTGCATCGCGCTTCTCGCACGCAACAGGAAGCTTCGCACCGATCTCATCACCGCTCGTTTCGAGGCCCACCACGACGCCCTGACCGGGCTGCCGAACCGCCGCGCCCTGCTCCTGCACCTTGACGGCCTACTTGCCGACCGGACCCGTCCGGTAGCCGTGGCCCTTGTCGACCTCAACCGCTTCAAGGAAATCAACGACGAGCACGGCCACACCGCCGGAGACCTCGTGCTCTGCCGGGTGGCGGACACCCTGAGAGGGCTTCGCCTACCGCGCACGATGGTCGGCCGAATGGGAGGTGACGAGTTCATGATCATCGTCGATGACGGCATGTACACCGCTCGCAACAATGCCGAAGCCGCCGCCCAGGCGCTCGACGCAACGACCGTCATCCTCGGGGCAACGAACTTCGGCTGTTACGCCAGCCTTGGGCTTGCCCTCGCAGACCACAACGACATCACCGCCGTCGACCTGATCCGCCGAGCAGACGCCGCCATGTACGCAGCCAAGCGACGCGGCGGGGGCGTCAGGGAGTGGCACGAGAACATCGGCGCGACCGTCACGGCAACGCTCCCGATGCAGCGCCGCCGCTACCGGTTCTAGCCGGCACCGGGTGGCCCGGAACCCCGGGTGGTTTCGGGCCACCCGGATAGACACAACCCTCATAACCGGGTATAGTAATAGCTGTTCGACAGGGACGGCGAACCCCTTTCGAACACCCACCAAACCCCATGCGAGGAGTCTCACGATGCCCGCGCTAGCTGCTCCCACCGAAGCGCTCCCGGCCCTTCATGCCGACCCCCACACGCGACACATCCTGCACCTGCTCGACGCAGCCCGCCGCCGCATGGCAGAGGTCATCACCTTCCTGCACCTGTGCGAGCACGCCCCGGCCTGGCCCACGACACCCACCCACAACACCGCCGCCGCCATCGAACTACGCGCGGCCACCGTCGCCCTGATCATGTACGCCCGCCGACACTGCTGCGACGCCTGCAACCCCGGCCGGATGCGGGCCACGCTGCGACTGGCCGCCTTGCTGCTCGACCTGTGGCAGAACGGCAAACACCACGTACAGCGCCCCGACCTGTACCCCCTCACGCTCGCCCACAGCGCTGGACGGTTGTTCCGAGACACCGCCGGATGGGTCACCACCGGCGACCCGGGCCGCCTGCTCGGCCAGCACGTCTGACCCGCGCGGATCGCCCGGCCGCCGGCAAGGCGGCCGGGCCACCACACCCCAGACGTCACCGACGCGCATCGAGCGCGCCGCCGCCGGCTACCGCTCCCGCCCCTCACCCCACATCGCATCGCATCGCCATTGGAAGGCAAAACCTTGAGTTTCCTCACTCGCGCCGATCGGATCACCATCGCCCACGTCTGCCAGGACTGGGCCACCGCCTACGCCGCCGCACCAGTGAACCTGCCCAAGAGCCTCACCGTTCGCTACCTCACCGACCACCACCTTCGAGCCCTCAGCGCGCGCCACGGCCGAGAAATGATCTCGCGTGCCGTCGCCTCGCACCTCGACGCCCACCCCAAAGACCTCACCGCCCCCCGCGTCAGCCACCGGGAACGCCGTACCCGCCAAGCCGAACGCGACGCCACCGCCGCCCGCTACCTGAAATACGCCTACCACCACTACGCCGCCGCCGAGCCCTACGAAGCGCTCGCGCTCATCGACCGGGCGGAACTGGCCTCACCTACCTATAAGGACTTCAGTCAGTACCGGCGAGCCATCCAGAAGAGGATGCGGCCCTTCGCCGGTACCGACCTCACCCGCACCAGCCTGCGCCACCGCGCTCTGCTGCCACTGGCCAACCCACACCCCGGGCCGCCCGTCATGCACCACGGCAGCCACACCCAAGAATGGGTTTACCCCGGACGCCTCGTCATCGAAGGCAATTGGCCCGCCGCCATCCCCGAGCACTGCACCGCCACCGACGAGGGACTCACCGACTGGATCGCCAACAGAACGGTTCTCGTCTGCACCGGGTGCGGACTCGACTGCACTTAAACACAGCATCCGCAACGCTGGCCGGTTGGGCTGAAGCCCGGACCGGCCAGCGTCGCCCACTCACGACGCAACATCGCCAAACGTCTGCCCACGCAGCGCCTGGCCGCCCTTCAGCGGCCGGGCCAGGACACCCCAGAAGTCACCGACGCGCATCGAGCGCGCCGCCGCCGGCTGCCGCACCCGTCACCCACTGCCCCGCCCCGCAGCGCACACCCTCGCACCACACGAGAGGCACCAGCATGAGACTGACCCACCCCGAACGCGTCATGATCGCCTACGTCTGCGCCGACTGGGCACCCAACTACTTCCACAGCCCCATCCACGGCGGCACGGACGCGGCCGTCCGCTACATCGCAGACCACCACCTTGACGCATTGACCATGAAATACGGCCGCCCCGAAATCTGGGAAGCCGTTGCCGCCCACCTCGACGCCAACCCCGACACACTCACCGCGCCACTCACCACCAGCGCCGAACGCAGCGCCCGCGAAGACGCCCGCAACGCACGCGCCGACGCCTACCTACGCGCCGCACTGCACCACCACCAAGCCGCCGAGCCATACGAAGCGCTCGCGCTCATCGACCGCGCGGAACTGGCCTCGCCCACCTTCAAGGACTTCACCCAGTACCGGCGAGCCGTCCACAAGAAGCTTCCACCCGCAACACCGACCGACCTCACCGGCACCGGCCTGCGCCACCGCGCCACGCTGCCGCTGGCCGGCCCACACCCCGGGCCGCCCGTCAGGTACCACGGCAGCCAGGCCAGGGGATGGGTTTACCCCGGCCACATGGTCATCGAAGGTGACTGGCCCGCCGCCATCCCCGAACACTGCACCGCCACCGACGACGAACTCATGGAATGGGTAGGAGAAGGGACGGTTCTCGTCTGCACCGGATGCGGACTCGACTGGACCTAACCCGCAACGCCGGCCGGTTCGGGCTCTAGCCCGGACCGGCCAGCCCCACCACCTCAGGACAGAGCGCCGCGCGAGACATCACCAGCAGAAGCCGGCCCCGCATTTCCGGGCACCGGGACAGCCGTACGTCGACGACGAGGCACTACCTCGCCCAACTCAGCGATCCGAGCCCGCACCGTGCCTCCATCCGCGCCACGCCGATACGCCCGCACCCGCGCCAGATCCACCCCGGTCAAGTCCGCCGCCAGGGCGTCATCGCGCAGCACCGTCGCCAGCACCACCACAGCCAACCCGTGCGCCGCCGCAGCCGCCCCGACTTCCTGATCCAGCCGCGCGACGACCTCACGCCGACGCCGCTCGGCGTCCTGCACCGTCCCGGCAGCCTGCTCGACCGCCCGCACCGCGCGCAGCTCCAATTCCTGCCGCCGCCGCAGCGCCCGAGTCGCGTCGTTCCCCGTTTTACTCGCCATTCCCCGACCGTAGCGACCACTCCCGGCAGCTCACCAGATCACGCACCACGCCAATTCGGCTATTCGTTCGATGCTGGCCGCAGTTCGACATCTTCCCCACTCGACCGTTCATCCCCGGCCACGCACTCTGTGGCCTGCCTAAACGGCTACCGCCTCGTTTCTCATTCGCTTACGGGGGACACACCCCCTTGCATTCTCCACCGCGCATCGACGAGTTGATCTTCTACGGTCGAGTCATGTTGTCCGTCACGCGCATCTCGCCCGGGGACGGCTACCGCTACGTGATGGAGCAGGTGGCCGCTGGCCGCCATGACCTGCGCCCCCTGGGCGATGGGGGGCCAACGCCCTACTACATCAACCACACGGCGCGGGGGGAGAGCCCCGGCTGGTGGGCCGGCGACGGCGCTGCCGTCCTTGGCGTCGCCGGCTGGGTCAACGAGCGGCAAATGCGGTACCTCATCGGCCAAGGACGTCACCCGAACGCCGGTTACCGGCTCGGGCAGAAATGGCGGATCTACACGCCGATGACCGACGAGTACCGCGAAAAGGCCGTCCAGCGGGCGCTGGCGCACCTGCCCGCCGATGCCACGGTGGAGCAGCGCGACAAGGTATGGCACGACATCATGCACGCGCCCGAGCGGCGTGCCGTGTCCGCATACGACGTCACCGTCTCCCCCGTTAAATCCGTATCGCTGCTGTGGGCGTTCGGCGACGACGCGGTCAAGCACGACGTCGTGGCCGCCCACCACGCCGGGGTGCGATCGCTCCTGGATCACCTCCAGCGCCACGGTGCGTTCGCCCGCGCCGGCGCGGGCGGCGTCCGTCAACTCGACACCGCGGGGCTGGCGGCGCTGGTCTTCGACCACCGGATGAGCCGCGAGCGCGACCCGCAGTTGCACTCGCACGTCGTCGTCTCCAGCAAGGTCCAGACGGTGACCGCGGACGGCGATCCGCAGTGGCTGGCTCTCGACGGCAAGGCCTTCTACCGCGCGACCACCGCCGGCCGTGTCGCGTACGAACGCGCGGTGGAAGTCGAGCTTCACCACCGACTGGGGGTTAGCTTCGCCGCCGCGCGGGATGAGTCCGGGATCCGCGAGATCGTCGGTCTCAGCGACGCGTCGCTGCGCCACTACGGCAAGCGGCGGGGCGCGATCACCGAGGAGATGAACCGCCGCACCGACAAGCAGGCCCCGGCGACACGATCAGTGGCCGCGCAGTGGCGTCGCCGCGCGCAGGACGCGACGTTGCGGACCCGCCAGCCGCACAAGGGCGCCGAGTCCACCCACCAGGCCGTGCAGCGCTGGCAGGCTGAGGATCGGGTTGCACGACTCGACACCGCCAGGCAGGTACGCCTCGTCCTCGATGGCGCCGCCCGTGACGATACAGCCGCCACCGCAAGCCGGATCCTTCGTCGCGCGTCCCGGCTACACCCGCACGGCGTCGACGAGGCAGCGCTCCGCACGGTCGCCGCGCAGCTCGGCGTCCCCGCCACCGACCACGACCGCGTCATCGACGCGGCCGTGCGCACCGACGTGCGCCTCGCTCTCGCTCGCGCCGTCCGCGACCTCGGACGCGAGCGGGCGGTCTTCGGCCGTGAACACCTCGAACTGGCCATCGGTCGAGCCCTCGACATCACCCCCGGCGAGTCACCACAGGCCGACTGGCAACGGGTCCAGAACCTTGCCGGGAAAGCCATGACCGAGGGTCTGGCCGGGCTGCGCGTGCTCACACCGCCAGCCCTCGTGCAATGGGGGCCGAGCCTGCTGCGCGGCAGCGACCGGCACAGCGAATACACCCGGCACCGGGACCTGCAGATGACCACCCACACGGTCCTCGCCGCCGAGAAAGAAGTCCTCACCTACGCCGGCCGCCACGGAGCCATCCCCGCCCCAGCAGCAGCGATCACCTCCGCCACAGCGGCCCTGCGGCTGTCTCCCGAGCAGGAGACCGCGCTGCGCTGGCTCGTCAGCGACGACCGGCGGGTCACCGGCGTTGTCGGGCCCGCCGGCACCGGCAAGACCTACCTGCAACGCGCCGTCGTCGCCGCCGCCCGCGAGACCGGTGTGCCGGTGCTCGGCCTCACCGTCGGACAGTCCGCAGCCCAACTGCTCGCCGACGCCACCGCCGCGCCCGGACAGGTGCTGCGGACAGAGAACATCGCCCGGTGGTTGCACGCCCAACACCGGCCGCCACCCGGCACCACCGCCGCCGAATGGCAGTTCCGACCCTGGCAATGGGTCATCATCGACGAGGCATCGCAGGTGTCCAGTCACGACCTCGCCCGCCTCGTCACCCACCTCGACAAGGTCAACGGCAAACTCATCCTCGTCGGCGACCCCGAACAGATCTCCGCGATCGGGCCCGGCGGACTGTTCCGATACCTCGACAGCCTCGGCACCACCATCCACCTCTCCCAGGTCCGCCGGTTCACCCAACCCTGGGAAGGAGCCGCGTCGCTGCGGCTACGCGGCGGCGACCTCACCGTCCTCGCCGAATACGACCGCAGAGGCCGCCTCATCGGCGGGCACCGCCAGCACCTCATCGGCCAAATGCTCGACCGGTGGGCCGCCGACATGACCACCGAGCACCGCAGCATGATCCTCGTCGAAACCGCCGACGAAGCCGCCGACATCGCCCGCCGCGCCCGCGACATCCTCATCCACGCCGGCCTCGTCCGAGCCGGCCCCGCCGTGCGCCTGCGCGACGGCAACTTGGCCAGCGTCGGCGACATCATCGTCACCCGCCGCAACGACCGGCGCATCAGCGCCGGCAGCACCTACGTCGCCAACCGCGACCAATGGCGCGTCGACGCCATCGCCGGCACCGGACAGGTGCAGGTCACGAATCTACGGACCACCGCGACCGCCGTGCTGCCCGCCGCGTACGCCGCACAGCACGTCCAACTCGCCTACGCCCTCACCGTCGACTCCGTCCAAGGCCAGACTGTGCACACCGCCCGCGCGCTCGTCGACGACAACACCTCCCTGGCCCGCCTCTACGTCATGCTCACCCGCGGAACCACCCTCAACGAGGCGTACGTCGTCACCAACGATGTACGCCGCGAAGGAACCCCACCGCAGCCGCCCACCGCCCGCGTCGCGGTCCTCGCCGACATCATGCGCCGCGCCACACCCGACCGCTCCGCCACCGAAACCGAACAACAACTCTGGGCCGACGTCGACGCACTGCACGCCTGGACACCTATTTACGACGACCTGTCCGCCCGCGCCCGCATCCCCCAATACCTCGCCATCGTCCGGCAGATTAGCGGACGACAGCTGGCCGACCGGCTCGCCCAGGACCTCGCGCTGCCCGCGCTCATCGCCCGCCTCACCACCCTGCGAGAAGCCGGCCACGACCCCACCGACGTGCTACGCCGCGCCATCCGACCCCGCGAAATTGACTCCGCCGACGACATCGCCGCAGTGCTGTCCTGGCGCATCGGCCGCATCATCGGCCGCGCCACCGCCGACCCCACCATTGCCACCACACCAGACCTCGCCGGCACCTACACCGAGCGCATGCCCGCCGACCTCACCGGCGACATAGGAGACGCCCTGCGCCAAGTCGCCGGCATCTGCGACCGCCGCGTCCGCGCCCTGGCCGACCTCGCCGCCGAGGAGCAGCCCGCCTGGGCACGCGCCCTGGGCGACGTCCCCGACGATCCAGCGGGCCGCGACCAGTGGCTAGCCCGCGCCGAGGTTGTCGCCACCTACCGCGACCGGTACCAACTCACCAGCGATCACCCCATCGGAGCCGAACCCTCCACCAGTGACATCGCCCGCTGGAACGCCTGGCACCGCGCCCGCGTCGTCGTCGGCGCCGCCACCCTCGCCGGCCACCTCACCACCACCGACGACCAGGAACTCACACGACTCATCACCGCGCAACACGCCGCCGACGACGCGGCGCCCCCCTACGTCGCCGACCAGCTGCGCGATGCGCACCTCCGCCTTACCGACGTCGAGCAGCGCCACCACGACCTCGCGCTTCTCCTCGCCGCCGTCGACGCAGCCGGCCAGCGCGCCACGGCGCACGTCCAACAACTGCGCCCTCGCTGGTGGCAACGCGGGCCGTCGCGCACCCGGATTCTCGCTGCCCAGCGCGAAAGTCATCAGCGAGTCGACGCTGCCACCGGCCGGGCCGCCGGTCTCCGGGGGAACCTGACCCGCCTGCGCGAGGTCATCGACCAGCGCCAAGCGCGGGTCACGGACCTCGAATCCCGGCACCGCACCTGGAGCCACTGGTACACCAGCGCCCTGCCCACCCGCTACGCCGGGCTCGCCGCCGCAGCCGAACAAGCCCGCCGCACCACGACCCGCCGGACCAACCTGGCCGATGCCGTCGCCACCACCACCGCCCGGGTTCGGGCCATCGACGAAACCCGGCCGCAACCGCACGCCACACCCATCACCGAGAGCTTGCCCCAACACGCCACCGCTGCCCGGGAGCGCACCAAAACCCGCGACCTGGGGACCATCGAGGAAGCGGAGATCGACTAATGGCCACTCACCCCACCGCGTTCGTCGACGAGTCCTGGTTCCAGCAACGCAACTCACCTGGGGCCTACCTGATGGCCACCGTCATCATCGACCAAGACGCCGTTTCCGCCGCTGAGACCGCTGCGACAAACGCCGCCGGCATCCACGACGGCTACCACTCGACCGCGCTCTACCACCGCGGACACGTCGGCACCATCGAAGCGATGCTCGACGTCGTCGCCGAACACGCCGGATGGTCCGTCGTCTCCGCCCAAGTACCCATCAAACCAGGCAACCTGGCCGCCGTACCGAACAACCCACGCCACCTACACGCTCATCTGGAAGGCCAACGCGAGCATGCCCGACAACTCAGCCTGGAGCGGCTCCTGCGCCACCTCAACGGCCAACGAGTCCGCGACGTCTACCTCGAGACGCGGGGCAGTCCCGCAGAGTGGCGCGACGCCCGGGAAACCGGCAGCCGGCTGCCCAGCATCGACCGCAACGACATCCGGGCCTACCGCCGACTCCTCGACCAAGGAGCCATCAGCCACCGCATGCGACTCATCCACGTCGAAGGCCGCAACGATCCCGGACTCTGGATGGCCGACGCCGTCGCATGGTCCGCAGGCCGCGCCATCCGCACCGACGAACCGCAATGGTGGAACCGGATCGCCGACGTCGCCACCATCCTCGAAGCGAACACCGGCACCGAACTTCACCTAAACGCGAGTGGGGCCGCTCCACCAGATGGCGAACGCGACCCCCACAACCTGAGCCAAAGAGCCCAGACCATGTCCTCAGCCGTATTGTACTCCGCCTCGTCAACGGACCACCATGCCGGCGCCATCCTGAACAGCCTTATCACGCAAGCCGAGCACGCAAGGGCACCTGCTGACCAACTGACCCGTGAAGTGCTCGGCTACGTGCAGCAGATCGCCAAGCGCGTCGAACAGCTCAGCGACTCCGTCAACCACATCCTTCCGCGACCAGCCAGCGAATCCGCACGGCCACCCGCTCCCCAAGCCGAGAGCGCCGAACAGAACGATCTCAGCGTGTCGCGCCATCGTGAGATTGACGATTGATTTCAGCCGCTCAAGCCGACCGCCGCGGGGGGGGTCGACTGGCCATGGGTGGCTGCTCGACTGCCGCCGCGAGCATTAACCAGACAAGCGCTCTTAAAGCAAACCTCACAGCCGTTGCAGAGCATCAGCTGCTCGCTGACCATGCCCCACCTCGGGCGGCCTCCAAGTCCAGATGCAGACGACCGCGCCAGAGAGCGCTCGACGGGTCGACGACATCCGAACATTCAACGTAACGAGCGCCAGCCAGCGGCGGAACAAAGCCACCGACTGCCTTGGCATACCGGTCTCCCTCAGGAGTGCGCGACGCAGAGTGCCGCGGCTGGAAGGCCCAATGCTCGGAGGTCGCGGTGTCACACGCAAGAGACCACAGCGAGCGGGCGACACCTAACCTGCGGAAGCTCTCGACTGTGAACACGTCAAGAACGGACCCGGCCGGCAGGCCACCAGGGACGGCAAGCGCAGGCTTCGCTACTGCCGACAGTCGAAGGTGCGCGATCCGCGCCACATCTGCCAAGGCCACGAACCGGACCTCAATCGGGTGTTGTGGGCCGTCGAGGATCTCCGCGGTCAGCACCATGCCCACTCCACCGATCCGCACCCGAGCTTGCGCCTCAAGCCTGCGCCATGGCACGGGCGCTACTGCAAACGAAGGATCCATGCACCGACTTTCGACCAAGGTTTCGACAGTGACCGGCGGTCGGCTGACAGTCGCCGCACGAATGGTGCTAACCGACGCCCGGCGCGCTGACCACACCTCCAACCTGGAAGCGCCCTCGACACGGCTCGCTGAAGGCGGCCACGCTGCGGAGCATGGCCCTTACCCTCGCCTCGCCAGCGGCGACGTCATCGGTTCGCCGCAGCAATTCGGTCAATTCCTTCGCACTCAGATCGCTCTGAGGGCTGCGCGCCAAGTGGTGAAGGCACGCCCTGGTCAACGTAGCTGCAGGGTTGCGGTCCTCGGTGATCTCGGTCCAGCCGGGCTGGACCGGCAGGAGCGTTGCGAACTGGCGCTTCGCTTCCTCCCGGTGCGCCAGGACCTCAGCCACGGCCGCAGAGACACTCGACAGGCCCGTGCCCAACACCGTCTGCAACCTGCGCCGGGTCTCCGGTGCAACGAAGTAGCGGATCGTGCCGACCGTGGCCAATGCACCGACCACGAGCCACGGCCAAGGCACCCGCCGCGCCGTGGCGAAGACCCCATGGAACAAGCCCTCGGCTGCCACACCGAGAAGTGCGTTGAGTGCGCCAATCAGGCCCCCGAGGGGGCCGAGATCACCAACGGCACGAAGCTCGTTCAGCCACTGTGCGTGGGCCAGATGGTCGTGCTGTTCGCCGTACACGGCTCGGAGTGGCGCTCTGTCTCTGCTCAACAGCGCTGCATTGAGCAGGATCGCCAAGGCCGCGGTAGGGACGTCATCGGGGTCGCAGTAGTCGCCGACGTGGGAGGGCTGAGCCAGGATGTCCAGACGCCATTGCTCGACAGCGGTCGTCAACCCATCGGGTACCTGAACACACCGCAACAACGGCGCCACGTCGCCGCGCCAGGCCGCGCGAACCGCATCAGGTTCGAGCCGCTTCTGCGCCGACCACTCCTCAAGGTGCTCCTCGACCTCTTCCACAACGTGTGGCGCGCAGAAGCGCAACACGCCGCTGTTGGCGGCGTTTAGCATGAGCGTGCGGCCCTTGCCGGCGGCCACTCGTAGCAGGTCGTCACGCAGAGCATTGGCATCGACCACGACCGGGAAGACCTCGGGCAGCATGGCCGGTGCGAACCTACCGCGCTCGTCGGGGGTGCTCACATTTGGCACGACGCTCCCCACACCTCGCTTTCAGCCCGCAAGCCGTGTGCGGGCGGGTCGCGTCGCGGTGGACGGCGACTGCGTTGGTGACCGGGCTGCCCTGGACAGCAGCCCTCTCACGAACGCCGCTGGCTAAGATCCTCCGACCGACATCGAGCGCAACTGTTCACCAATAAGACGACGATGCACGGCTGGCACAACGCCATCTCGAAGGTTCTCGACAAGCAGCCGCTCATGGCCGATCACGTGCACCAGAGCCGCTGCAAGTCCTGCCGCCACTGGCTCTACCTCCAGCGCTCGCTGAATGGCGACAGCGTCCTCCGGCCGGCCGCCGTTCGCGGAGATGTGACGAAGCGCGGCGGCGGCGTCGTGCAATAGGTCCGCTTCTTCGCCGGTACACGGATTGGTGAGGATTTCGACTTCGAAGTCTTCCCAACCCCTCGCCGGGTCGGGCTGGAGCACCGCATCCGGGTGCCTCCTAACACCAGAGAGGCCGCGCACGCTGCTGTGCGCGCGGACCTCTTCGACGATCGCCGGAACCAGCTGTTGAAGTGCCGCTGCGGTCTCTCGCGTCGTGGACGTCCCTGCCAGCGAGGCCCGCAGTCCCTCTGCCACTGCCGCGCGCTGGTCGTCGCCGGTGCTGGCGAAGCGCACCAGACATTTGGTGATCGGGGAGAGATCTGGCGGGTTGGGCTCTGTCAGAACCTTCAAGCCGTGTGCGACGAGCCGGTCGCGCCACCTGGGGTAGGAGCGGGCCATGCCGTCGTCGATGATGTCCAGCGCAAGCCGCGGACCGATCGGTACGGCCCGGCCGAGGCGGGAGTCGGCGTCCTTGTCGTCGATGGTCTCGACGAGACGGACCAGGGCGTCGTGTTGATGCGGCTGAGGAGTGGAGAAGAGCTGGCCCGCTGCGAACAGCCAGGTGTTCCGCCAGTACGGGCTGGCGGCCGAGTAGCGGAGGCGTTGTAGGACGTCGTCGAGCAGCCCCGTGGTCAGGTGCATGGCCGCCATGAGCTCTTGCAGGGAGCGGACATCGAAGCCGTAGCCCTCCGTGCCGCGAGGCGCGATCAGGACCAGCCGCTTGGTGGCGGCGTCGAAGATCTTGTCCAGCAGGGGGGCGTCTTTGCCTGAGGGCTTAAACCCGGCTTCGTCGAGGACCTGCCACGCGATTTGCCGCAGCTCGGCTGCCGTAAGGCTGGCGTAGGAGCGGTCGCCCGTCTCGGCGCGCACCTGCAGCTCAAAGCCAACCCGCTCGTGTAGTTGCTGGATCTGCTGGCCGAACTCCTGCAGCATCCTGTGCAACCCACCGGACTTATCACGTTCTCGCCTAAAGACGGCGTCGTAGTAGCCCCGGAAGAGGCTGTAGCGGTCCGGAGCCAGCTGACCGGCGCCATCGATGATGATGGTCAGGATCAGGACTTGCAGCGGGGTCCTCAGCAGGTGTTGCAGCGCCTCGTCGTCCGCGGCCTTGTGCAGGCGTGTGAGCACTCGTTCGATGCGATCGAGGTCCGTGCGAAGGCGGACCTTGGTCGCGAGCTTGCCGTAGCGGACGGCCTCGGGGAGTTCGAGGAAGTCGAGGTCGATCCGCTCGAAGTGCGCGGGTGCGATGTTCTCGGTGTAGCCGACCGGGCGAGTGGTGAGAACAACCAGCACGTCGCAGTTGTCGGCCTCAGCGGTGTTGACGAACTCGGTCACGCGCTCAATCAGGCGCTTGCGCACGGCCGGTTCGGTGACTTCGTCCAAGCCGTCTAGGACGAGCAGCCACGGCCACTTCTGCATCCAGGTCTTCAGCGCCCACGGCTTAACCTCTCCCATGTCGGAGCGGCGCGAAACCTTGTGGGCGATCCACCGAAGCAGGGTCGAGTCGTCGCTGAGTCCTCCTTCCTGGGCGTACAGGGCCAGGTCGACGCGCATCGGCCATCGGCGATTCTTCGGCAGCTCACGGCCGAAGCGCTTCAGGGCTGCCGCAGTGCCCCTGATGACGTCGCGGTGCCCGTCGCTGAGGTCTTCGGCGTGTTCGAGCATGGCCGCTCGGAACACCTGGACGAGGAACTTGGAAATCGTCGTCTTGCCGTTGCCGGGCGCGCCGGTGACGATCAAGTGCCGGGGCGCCTCCTGGGTGGTGACGCCGGGAGCGAGCACATGTTCGGCGCGGTCGAGCACGTACTGCACCACGCTTGCACGCCGCGCGCCAGCGGCGAAGGTGATGGGCAGGTCGATGGCCACCTCGTGGACGGGAATCCCCTGACCGTCACCACTGCCCGCCTCGTCGAAGTAGATGAAACCCTCGCCCATGAGCGTGGTCTTGGCGTGCTCCCGAAGCCCTTCTTCGAGGTCCTTCGGCGGCACGCTGTCGGTGAGCTGTGCCAACGCGGCGAACACGTCGCCGGCGGTGAGGAACCCCGGAAACGCATTGCGGACGCCCGGGTGCACCCTGAGCAAGGCCTGGATCTGGTTGCCGTCCCAGACACGCATCTTCTTGATGCGCTTCAGCCTCGCCAGGCGCGCAATCCGCTCCTCTACGGCTTCGGGATCGACCTCCCGACTGTTATCGGCAAGGCGCTCCAGATAGCGCTTGATGTTCTCGTTGAGAAAGTCATGGCCGCCGACCTGCGGAAACGGCGTGAGCATCACGTTCGTGATGATGATCAGAAAATCGGGAACCGGATTGCGATCGCCGTAGGGGTTGGCCCAGTCATCGAGCTCGCCGCGGACGTGCCCCCACAGCCAGACCGCATTCTCTCTGTGGCTGGCCGACGGGGTCGCCCGGTGCTTCACCTGCAGGACGGTGTACCCCTCCCACACCTCGGCAGGCTGATCCTCCGTCGGCTTCCAGATGAGCGAACCCCGGTGGTACAGGTCCCGTCCGCCGTCCCGGCCTGAGCCCATCACCTGGACAGCCGGTCCGAAGGAAGCGACCGCCAGGCTCGCCGCAAGGTCCTGGAAGCCTGTTGGACCCAGCTTCTCCAAGTCGTCGCTCACATCACACCTTCTCGACCACCCTGTAACCCTGAGCAGGCTGCCTCAGTCCCGGGGGCAGCCTACGCGGGCAGGGCGCCAGGCCAGGCAGCCGGCGCGCTCAGGAAATCCTGCATCTCACGGCCGATGAGAGTCGCCCCGCAGCTGGAGGCCCACTACGACTCGCCGAAGTAGCCCTCCTCCTCGCCGAGCAGCAGCACGACGTCGTTGATGGCCAGGGTCGACGGCGGCGGTGGTCCGTCCCCGTGCTGTCTTTACGCTTGGACATCGAAGCCGTGAAGACCCGCCGCGCTCACGACAAAGATGACGCGCCGGCGCGGCGCGACGGCGCAGTCCCGAATGGTCGACCCGATCCGCATTGCGGCCTGCGTCGACCGCTCCCGGCACCACACGGCCACAGCGTCGTCGCCAACGACGGTGAGCCAGATGCTGTCAGGGCCGATGAGCAACTGCCGAAGACCGCTGGCAATGCAGGTGTCGACCCGGTCAATCCGCTCGCCGGTGGCTGGATCCCAGACCTCGATGATCGGGTCGCGGTGGTTGTAGATGCGGTCGTAGCGGCCAATCGTGGCCATCCAGGTCCCGTCCGGCGCGATTCGCATTTCGCCGACGCCGGATCGGTGAGTTGCGCTCCTCGCACCCACTCCCGCCCGCCGCCGCGACGCCCGCAAAGTCCTCGCCCTTCTGCTCCGCCGGAGTGTTACCGAAAACCCGAACCCCGGTAAGCCCACCCAGCAGTGAAGTTTCCACGGCAAAGGGAGCCGGCAGCGGTGCCAGCTCGTAACCGCATCACAGAGACAACCAGCAACTCCGCGCCTACCCTGTGACAGCAATGGGCACCAGGGAACACCACTACCTCTGATGCCCCAACACCCTGAATCCGTTAACCAGCGCGCTTGCCACACCAAGCCTTTTACAATTGACCCAAACGGACTACTCTGCAGTAGCGTTAGGACTTAGATCGGCTTAGAGGAGCAGTAACGTGGCTCGGCGAATCATTCATAAACTGCTCGACGACCTGACCGGTGGAGACGCCGACGAGACTGTCACGTTTGCCCTTGACGGGGTCCAGTACGAGATCGACCTGTCAGACGCCAACGCCAAGCAGCTGCGTGACGTCCTCGCCCCTTACGTGAGCAAAGGCAGCAAGATCGGCCGGGTAGTCTCGGTCGGCGACGGCCGGCGGGCCGCCCGGGCTGCGGCAGGCGCGAACGGGGGACGACGGGGAGCCAACACCACCGATCCGGAGCAGAACAGAGCGATCCGGGACTGGGCGAAAAAAGCCGGGAAGAACATCTCCGACCGTGGGCGGATCCCGGTAGAAATCGTTGACCAGTATCACGCGCAAGCAGGCCGCTGACCATACACCGTGGCTCCTGCTGGCCTGCGGTCACGTGGACGGCCCGCGATGATCGGCCCCGCTAACCTGTACCGACACGAGCGAGCGGCGTATCCGAGTGACCTGGCTGACGGGCAGTGGGCGGTGGTGGGGCCGTTCCTGCAAGCGTGGAGGGACCGGCATCCGTCGGTGTCGGGGCATCAGGGTCGCTATGAGTTGCGGGAGATCGTGAACGCGATCTTCTACCAGAACCGGACCGGTTGTCAGTGGGCGTACCTGCCGCACGACCTGCCGCCGAAGTCGGCCACGTACTACTACTTCGCTCTGTGGCGCGATGACGGCACCGACCAGGTGATCCACGATCTGCTGCGCTGCCAGGCGCGGGAGAAGGCCGGCCGGGCGGAGGACCCGAACGCGGTGGTGTTGGACACCCAGTCGATCCGGGCCGCCAACCACGTCCCGGCCGCGACGACCGGCAAGGACGCCAGCAAGAAGGTGCCGGGCCGCAAACGGGGCTTGGCGGTTGACGCGTTGGGGTTGATCATCGCGGTGGTGGTCACCGCCGCGTCGGTCACGGACAACGCGATCGGTGTGAAGCTGCTGGACTCCGTCCTGGCGCACACCCCGACGGTGACCAAGGCATGGGTCGACGCCGGGTTCAAAGACGACGTGCAGATTCACGGCGCGGTGAACGGTATCGACGTCGAGCAGGTCAAACGGTCCGACACCACGGCCGGGTTCGTGCCGATCGCCCGCCGGTGGGTGGTGGAGCAGACCAACGGCACCCTGATGCTGCACCGCCGTCTGGTCCGCGACTACGAGAGCCGACCCGCCTCGGCGGTGTCACGCACCTGGTGGGCATCCACGGCGAACCTGGTCCGCCGGCTGACCGGCACCACCACCGCGTCCTGGCGCGACCCAGGCCACCAACGGTGACCCAGCCGACGCTACTGAACCCGCCACGTGACCGCCGGGCAGGTCCTCCGAGACGTCGAGGCCCGCCCATCGCCCGCGACTCCGCCCAGGTCACCGTCCCAAGCACGCCGGTGGTGACCAAAGCAGCGGCCCGTTCCCGAGGACCGTCAACGAGCCCGGGTACCGATCAGAAGTGAGCGCTGGCGGGCCACCCCGAGGCGATCTCCCGCCTCTACGCCCTGCGAGGTTGAAAGGCCCACGCCGTGGCTTGCAAGGCATGCGTTTAATGAGCCCATGGGTTCGACGCTCTTCCTGCTCGCCGCGCCACCCCCCGCCAACCCATACCATGGCCAGCTGGTTACTGGCCTATGGGTCATGGGCCTCGTTGCGGCCGAGCTGCTCGTCCTGGCCGCGCTCCTCTGGCGGTCCGATCGTTCCCGTGCAACGCGCGGCCGTGAGTCTCAGGCTGACCTGGCTCGCTTGGCCGCCAACCGCGGATCACTGGCCGCAGCCCTCGCCATTAGCCTGGCCTGCTGGATCGCGGTCGGTTCGCTTGCCGGCTTGCCAGCCGATGACCCGTTCAGCCGCGCTCTTGGCCGCGCCTACGCCGTCCTAACAGTGCTGCTGGGTGGGGCCGTTGTCGTGACGACAGCGCTCTACCTCGTCGCCAAGCTGAGGGCGCAAAGCACCATCGATCGGCGAGGCTAGCCGGGTGGCTGACCACGCACTGAACTGAAGCAAGCCGCTGATCGGTCCCAGTCCCGGCGCCGCTATGAGCACCGACGGGTCTAGTGCCGTGACCACCAACGTTCACGGTGTTGGCTGACACGCCGTCTGGGCTGTTGGTCGGACGGCGTCGTGGCGGTCAGGCTGTGTCGGTGGCAGATCTTGTACGGGTGCCGCGGGTCAGTGATCAGGGCGCGGCGCGAACCGCCGAGACGAGCCCGCCCACGCCCTCGTCCTGCTGCGGCGGGGTGAGCACCGGACGCCCGTAGGCCTCGCCGCGCTCACGCAGGCTGAAGGTCTCCGCCTTCCAGCCGAGGCCGTCCAGCCAGCCGACCGGGTCCTCCGGCATCTCCCAGACCCACATCGACGCCGCCGATCCCGAAGCGGCATCCCCGCGGAAGCGTTCGACCACACCGCGCGCGCCCAGCGTGAGGCCCATCCTGCTGCCTGCAGCGGACAGCGCGCCGACCCGTTCGAGCAGCGACTCCACCGCGTCCCCGGGTAGATAGATCAGCAGTCCCTCGGCGATCCACATCGTCGGCTGCGCCGGATCGTGCCCGGCCGCGACCAGGGCGCCGGGCCAGTCCTCGCGGAGGTCGACCGGGACGGTGATCCGCTCGCAGCGCGCAACGGCACGCTCGGAACGCAGCACCGAGGCCTTGAATTCGAGCGGTTCAGCCAAGTCGACCTCGAACAACCGCGTACCCGCAGGCCACTCCATCCGGAAGGCCCTGCTGTCCATCCCGGCTCCGAGCAGCACGACCTGCCGGACGCCGGACGCGACCGCACGCTCCAGCAGATCGTCCAGGAACTTCGTCCGGATGACGATCGAGAAGGCCACACCGAGCCAGCGGCGCCGCGCCGCCTCGTCCGCGCGCGGGGGCGGCGGCGCCCCGGGGCCTCTCCCACCGGCCGTCGCGAAGGCCAACGCCAGCGGGTCCCGGAACAGCGGCTGCTCGCGTGCCGTCTCCATTGCCCTCACCCGGGCCACGCCCACGGCCGTGGCCCACACCCCGGACGGCTCGATCGGTCCCGCCGCATGAGTCATGCGTTCAGCCTAGCCAGGCGGCGTGTCACCCAACACCGTGAACGTTCGTGGTCACAGCGCTGGCGCACCAGAGCTCAGCTTGCCTGCTCTGGTTCTCGCAGCGCCGCTCGTGCTCCAGCCGCCGCCAGCGCCGGCATCGCCGCGACGATGGCAAGGGCAGCATGCAGCCCCAACGGCTGCCATAAGGCCGAACACGTCGCCGCGCCCAATGCGCCTCCTACGAAGAACATGAGATTCAGCAAGCCGAGCGCGCCCCCTCGTTGCCGAGGTTCGACGCGAGCCGTGATGGCGGCAGTCAAGCTCGTCTGCGCGATGGCGAAGGCGGCGAAGCCGGCAGTTGTTGCGAACATCAGCGTTGCGGGGCGCTGGTCCGCCGCGGCGAACAGCATGCTGGCACTAAACAACATGGTTGCGGCTACCAATACCCGGCGCCGGGTCAGATCACTCGCTGCGTAGCCGGCAACGCGGGCTACCACTGAAGCCACGATCGCCCCCGGCAAGAGCATCAGTCCGATGCTCCGAGCGCTGTGACCGAAGGGGGTGAGCAGCTGCGGGACGGCGTACACGCAGGCGAACATCCCACCGTAGATGCCAGCGCCGCTCAGACCGGCGAAGAGGAACCGCCGCTGGCTAATCACCTCGGGGATGAAGCCGGCGGGCTGTCGCCCGCGGTGCTGATGGAGAAGGAACGAGAGTACACACGTTCCCGCAATAAGACCGGCAACGGACAGCGGCGTGAAGTGCAACGTGGCGGACTGAATCGTCAGGAGCAGCCCTGCCGCGGTGAGTGCCAACAAGCCTGCACCCATCCAGTCGACCCGTGTCGGCAACGCCTGTCGGGATTGGGCGAGCGGCCAGCACAGAGGGATGGCGGTAAGTGACAGCGCGGGAAGGACGAGAGCTGCTCTCCATGACGCGGTTACGGCCAGTGCCCCGGCAAACGGCGCGGTGGCAGACGACAGGGCCATCGCGGCACCCAACCGGGCCAGCACTGC
This sequence comes from Micromonospora alfalfae, assembly GCF_022230925.1. Classification (GTDB taxonomy): domain Bacteria; phylum Actinomycetota; class Actinomycetes; order Mycobacteriales; family Micromonosporaceae; genus Micromonospora; species Micromonospora alfalfae. Next base: position 169,447 of record NZ_JAKKFH010000062.1, read on the forward strand.
CGGCCGCTGCGACGGCGGCCGGCCGGCGGCGAGCGTCAGGGCGGTGGCGGTCATGGCTCCCGATCCCATGGCGAGTACGCCTCGGCCTCCTACAGCCACGATAAGAACGGTCGCGAGCGCGCAGATCGTCGCACCTGCCGCCAGCAATACCGCCCCGATGCTGAGTACGCGCCGGGGGCCCCAGATGTCGGTAGCCCGTCCGGCGACGGCGGCGCCGACGCCGAGGCCCAGAGCGTGGATAGTCAGGATCCATACGGCCGTTGCCGGCGCGGAGTGCAGCCCCTTGGCCGCGACGGGCAGGGCGACGGCTGCCGCGCTGACGCCGTAGATCGCCGGCCCGTAGAGGATCCCGAGGCGCCAGCCCACAGTGGTCGCCGAGGCGGCAGTGGGTACGACTGTGGTGGCCATCAGACGGCTCCTTTGCCGGACGCTGGACAGGAGACGGCGACGGTCGCCGGCCAGGGAAGTGCCGACGACCGCCGCCGACCGTCACCGCTCGCTGGCGGGACGGCTTCGGGTGGACGCGGATATCCCGGCACCCGGGTTCACGAGGTCGTACGACCGGCGAGGCTGAACATCCATCACCGCCATCTGCCGTGACGCTGTGGCCGGGCTGGGCCGGGCCGGCTGCGTTCCGGCCGGCAGGCCGCGCGGGGCCGAGTGGCGTCGCCGCCAGATCAGGGCCGCGACAGCAACCGCCGCCGGGAGGACCACCAACGGGCCAGCACATACGGCGACCCCGCCAACGACAGTCGCGCCCACGGCCGCGCCACCGCGGATCAGCGGCGAGCCGAGGAGCCGTACGGCCGAGGCCAGCCCCAGCAGGGTGACCGATGCCACCAAAACTGAGAACACGCGCATGAGCAGGTCCACGTCGACCACTGTCGGTGCGGCCAGCGCCGCGACAGCGACCACGGCCGCGCCGCCTGCCTGGACAGCGAGGCTGCGCCGGGGCACACCATCGGCGCCGGTGACGGCGAACCACCCCGGAAAGGCGCCGTCGCGGCCCAAGGCCGCGCCGGCGCGGGCGGCAGCGGCGATGAAAGTGAAGCACGCGCCGAAGGTCAGCAGCAGCGCACAGAGCGCAGCCGCCGCCGTTGCGCCGACGCCGGCCTGCGGGCCGAGTAGGCGCAGCAGTGGCACCTCGCTCTGACCGCCGGACGCGCCGAGCACGCCGACGGTGCAGATGGCCAGTCCGGCGTAGAGCAGCGCGATGATGCTCAGGCTTCCGGCAGCCACGATCGGCAGCTGACGGCGGGGGTGCGCGAACTCGCCCGCCAGATGAGCGGCGGCTTCCCACCCGCAGATCGCGACGAAGAGCACCGCGGCGGCGCTACCGATACCCGTGACGCCGTGCGGAGCGAACGGTGTGAACCGAGTGGCGTCGATGTGCGGCACCGACACCACGATCACCGTGGCCAGCAGCGCGCAGAGGCCACCGGTGAGCGCCAGATGCAGGCGACCGGACAGGTGCAGTCCGACGAGATTCATCGCGTATGCCGCCGCGAGCATGCCTGCGGCGATCCCCGCCGCCCCGCTCGGCCCGACGCCCAGCACAGTGGCGGCGTACCGGGCGCCCGCCATCGCGCCGGCGACCATGCCCATCGGCACCGCCGTGAAGAACCACCATCCGACAACAGCTCCGGCCGTGGGTCCAAATGCCCGCCGGGTGAAGGTGGCCACCCCACCGGCGTCGGGGTAGCGGATACCGAGGGCGGCGAACGCCGCCGCGATCGGCACCGACACGGCCAGCATGGCGGCCCAGGCCAGCAGCGATGCCGGTCCGGCGGCGTGCATGGCCAGCGCGGGTAGGACGAGGACGCCGGGCCCGAGCACCGCCCCGACGTACAGGGCGGTGCCGCGGGCTACACCGATGCGCCCGTTCACCGGGTCGCGTCCGGCTCGTCGGTGGCGCCGTCCTGACGAGAGCGGGTGGCCAGAGACCGCAGAACCCGGGCCAGGCTGTCTCCCGATGGCATGCCAGGCTCACCGAACAGGCGTGCTTGTTCGGCTTCAACGGGGCCCTGGACGCGGCGGGCCAGGTCCATGCCGGCCTGGGTCGGTCGAAGGACCACCCGCCGCCGGTCATCCTCCTGGAGGTCCCGGCGTACCAGCCCCCGGTCGACGAGCGACACGAGGGCGTTGGTCAGGGTGGCCTTGGCGATGCCAACCTCGGCGGCGGCCGTGCGGGTTTCGACCGCGCGGCGCGCACACACCAGCACCAGCACGTCGTAGGTGGTCCAGGTCAGTCCCTCGTCGCGCAGGACGCCGCGTTCCACCTGGGCGCGCACGGTGTTGGCGGTGCGGACCAGCTGCGCCAGCGGCCCCGGCCGCGGTGGCGGCATCCGAGAGGCGTTGACCGGCGGTCGGTAGATGCCCGCGACTCGACGTGGCCGGCGGTCCGTTGCGGCGCTCATTCCATCCACCTGCGCCGTGCCGGGCGCCGGTTGGGCTTGCGGTTGCGCCGCTGCCCGACTTGCCCGCCGCGGTCCTGCGGCGGCGGCGGTTGCGGCGCCGGCCGGCGCGGACGCTCGATGCCTTCATCCTCGTCGTACATGTCTTCTCCCCCGTGCTGTTTCTGATGACCTACCTGCCGCCTCCGACCAACGCCTCACCCCCTCTTCTCGCCGAGCGGGGCGCCGCGTTGGCGCATGAACTCGACCGGGTTGGTGGAGTTGGAGTTGTCCAGGTCGCACCGCGATCCCGAACACACGCTCTGGTGGGTTTGGAAGTGCAGGTGCGGACCGGACGAGTGGCCGCTGGTGCCGACCAGGCCAAGCGGCTGGCCGGCCTGCACGGTGTCGCCCTCGCTGACGTCGGGCCGGCGGACCATGTGGCAGTAGCGCGTGCCATACCCGTCGGCGTGCACCAGGTCGACGTACCAGCCACACCCCTTGGTGGTGGGGCTGCCGTCGACGTCACAGTTGCCGGTGCTCGAGTCGCAGCCCGCCCACACCACTCGCCCGGTACTGGCCGCGTGGATGACCGTGTTGCGGGCCGCGCCCATGTCGACGCCGGCGTGGAGCCTGCCGTCGCGCGGTCCGTAGCCGCTGCCCACTGCGGCGCGCAGCGGCGCCGTCCACCCTGACGCCGTGACCGTCACTGGATCTGGCGAGCATTCGGCGAGGCTGGCTCCGGGTAGGTCGGCGACGGTCGCGACGCCGACGACGGCAGCGACGACCTGTTCGGCGGCGTGTTCGTACGTGCCGTAGCGGTCGGGGAACGCGGAGACCTGAACGCGTTGCGCGGCGACGGTCAGCGGCAGGCTTTCCCACCGGCCGATGCGCTGCAGCTTCGTGTAGAACTTCGTGGCGGCGTAGACCGGGTCGATGATCTGCGCAGGTGTGCCCCACCCCTGGCTGGGGCGCTGTTGGAACAACCCGAGGGAGTCGCGGTCACCGCCGTTCAGGTTGTGCAGGCTCGACTCGACCATGGCCGTAGCCACGGCGATGACCCACCCGCGGGCCGGCACGCCATTCGCCCGCCCGACGGCAACGATCTGCGCGGCGTTGCCGACCTGTTCGGCGTCCCACCGTCCCACCGCCTCGACGGCCCCGATGGCCGAGCGCAAGGGGCCGGTGGCGGCACACGCCGACGCCGGCGCAGGGTTGTTGAGCACCACCGCCACGGGTAGCCCACACAGCAGCAACGCGGCCACGATCACCACGCCGAGCCCGATCCATCCGCGGTTCACCGCGCCGCAGCCTCCTCGCGGACGCCGAGCGTGGCCACCAGCCACCGGGCGTCGCTGCGCACACAGACCACCCGCAACACCCCGGCGTCGGTGCTGACATCGACGTCGACCCGCTGCGCCGTGGCCGCCGCCGCCCGGCCCGCGCCAGTAACCCGGGCGGCGGGCACGTTGGCCGGCTCCACCGTGGCGAGCAGATCGGCGTAGGCGGGAACGGCGTAGGGACGCACCCCTGCCAACCAGCTTTCGGCGGGCAGGTCAGGGCGGGCCCAGGCCCGCACGAACCTCAGCGCGGTGGTCACCGCCGCCGGATCGGCCGTGCCTGGCGTGGCCGGCAAGACGCCGTCGGGATCCGCAGCCAGCGTCTCGGCCTGCGCCGCACCTTCGGGATGGGGGCCGGTGGCAGGCGTGTTACCACTCGCAGCGGGACCGCTCCCGGCACACGCGCTGAGCAGCAGCGTGGCAGCTCCCGCGATGGTCGCCCTGACGAAACGTGGTGTCACTGCCGCTCCTCGGGCGGGACCGGCTCGGCTGGCGACCGAAGCGCGGCGTTGAGTTGCTGTCCCAGCAGGCGCACCTGGTGGTGGATCTCCACGAGCTGCGGGCGCGCTTGCGGCTGGCCAGCCACGACCTCGACCAGAGCGTCGATGTCGTGGCGCAGCTGCTCCAGGCCGACGCCGATGCGGGCTAGCGGAGCGCTGGCGGTGCGCACGGTGACACTCATTCGTCGACGTCGCGGGTGTAGTCCCCGTCGAGGTGCCCGTCGCTGGCCCAGTCCAGCTCCGTCTCGCGCCGCGTCGTCTCGTCCAACTCTGTCCATTGCTGCCTTTCCTCCTGTTGGTCGTCGCGCCGGTCGTAGCGCGCGTTGTGTATTTCGGCGATGTAGTCCTGGAGCGAGTCGACGCCCTCGCGCAGCCCGAACAAGGCGGCCTCGAAGCGTTGCCAGTCCCAGACGTTGGTGACCTCTGCCGGCTGAGTCATGTCGTCCCTCCTTCTGAGCGCGCCGGCGCCGCATGCTGCCGAGCTTCGATGTCGCCGGTGACGGCCTGTTCGGCGTCGTCGGGCCATGGCGCGGACCAGACGGCGTCGGTGCTGCGGGGTGTGTGGTGCCCGTGCCGACAGCGGGTGCTGTCCCATGCCTGCCACCGGTGCCGGGCCCGGTGCAGCGCCTCATGCCAGCGCAGCGGCGCGTCCGGGTCGGCTTTGCCGGAGTACGCGTGGTGCCAGGACACGCTGAGCGCGGTCAGCTCCTCGACCAGGGCCGGGTGTGCTGGCCAGCACGCGCCGAGGTCCTGGGCGAGGCCGTAGCGGTCGACGAGCCACCGCGTCCAGGCGATCAGCCACGCCCACAGTTGCCGCGCGGCATCGGCGTCCACGTTCCGCCAGTAGTGGCCCGCCGGCGCCCATGCCGCGTCACCGTCGATCGCCTCGACGCGTTCACCGAGCGCGACGTGCGCCTCGGCGAGGCGTTCTACGCTGACACGCAGCGAGTCGATGAGTTCGGCAAGCTCAGCGATCGCCCGCTGCTCTCCCGACGCCTCGGCCGGGACATCGAACAGGAACGCGCGGTCGGTCATCAGCGGCGCCGCCCTTCGAGTCGGGCGGTAAACGCGGCCTGGGCGGACTTGAAACGATCGGCGTCGGGGCGCTCCCACCACGCCGGTTGCACGACTTCGACCGGTGGCATGTTGCCGAGCAACACCAGGGCGTGGCCGGTCGGCAGGGTCCGCAACTCGGCGAGATCGAGCAGGTTCTCCCGTCGAGCGTTCTCCTGCACGCTGGCGCGTCCTCCGCCCCAACTGGCCGCCGACGACAGCTCCTGCACCTGCCCGAGCAGCGACTGCGCGTCCTTGAGGGCCGCCACGTCCTGCGTGCCGCCCATCACGAAGCGGGCGTTCGCGCCGTCGCGCAGGGCTTGCCCACCGTCGCGGCCCCACCGCTCCTCCAATTGGTGGGTGTTCTGGCAAGAGATCGACAAGGCGATACCAGCGCCCCCGCCCTCAGAGGCCAGTGCGGGCAGCGACGGCAACGGCGCGATGTTCGTGATTTCGTCGCCGATCAGGTACAGGCAGGGCTCTACCCGTCCGCCCGGTGCGACGAAGGAGCGTTGCAGGGTGCGGTAGATGATGTCCTCGGCGATCGCGCTGAACAGCGGCGCGACCAGCGACTGCCCGCTGCGGGTGCCGACCAGATAAAGGGTGCCGGTCTCATCCAGCCACTGCTCGGGCTGGAACTGCTCGCCGCGCGGTGGGGAGCAGGCGCGCAAGATCCGGGCGTTGCTGAATGGATCCAGGGCTCCGAAGACGACCGACTGAATACTCTCGCGGCCACGGCCAGTGGACTCGCGGTGGAATGCCAACCGGTCGGCCCACGCCGTTTGCTGGTGATGGCGCAGGATCCGCTCGGCCCGCGGGTCGCTGGGGTTGGCCGCCCAACTGGCTACGTCGGTCAGGGTGGCCTTTTCATCAAGAGCGGCGGCGTGCAGCAGACCGCGGATGATCGATGCCGCCTGATCCTGGAAGTATTGACCGTTCTCTACATCACCCTTGAGGCCGGCACCGGCGGCGAAGCCCTTCGCGCGCAGCGCCGCGATGTCGGGATCGTGCGCCCCCTCGATCGGCGACCACCGCAGCCGGGGCAGTCCAGGTACCTGCTCCTGCGGTTCGAAGATCCATGTCGGACCAACCTCGGCGCGCAGGTAGTAGGTGACCGCCGCGACGTCGAGGCGGGTGGAGGTGGAGATCACTGCCCCTCGGGCGTCGGCGACCCGGGGCACGATGTAGCGCGACGTCTTGTTGGCGAACCGGGCGGCTCCGGCGAGGAGCTCGGTGTACTCGTTGGCGAGGTACAGCGGCTCCCCGGTTAGCGCGTGGTGCCCCAGGAACCGCGCCACCTCCAACGGGTCCTGACGGCGCTGGGCCTTTGCGTGCGCGCTCTCGGGGCGGTCGGTCGCTCGAATGGTCAGGCCAGGCCGAAGGATGTCGACGCGCCGAAGCACCGCCGACGCGGTCACCACCCGGTCAAGGTCCTTTCGGCCGGCGAACCCTCGCCGCTGCACCCGCCGCTGTACGAGCCGGACCGCCGGCATGCCAAGGCCAGCGAAGGCTCCAATGAACAGGCCGAACCACAGCACGTACAGCAGCGCGGTCGGGGGCAGGTCCGCCCGGGCCGCAGTGGGCCATGCCGCCGCCGGGTCGCCGCCGTTGAGGATCATCCGCCCGGCAATGCCGGGCGCGTCCGTCGGCGAGGTGTTCGGCCACGCGGCGTGGGTGAGCACGCCACCGACCTGCCCGGCCAGCCACAGAGTGAAGGTGCCCAGCAGCGTGCAGAACACGGCAATGCCCAGCAGAACCAGCCGGGCCAGGATGTCGGCGCGGGGCATGCCGCGGCGCGGCAGCCGGCTTCCGGGGGACATCAGCGAGCCGGCCATCAGCGCACCTGCCCCACCGCGGCGGACTCCCGCGCCTCGTACTCGGAGTCGGTCAGCTCCCGCGGTTCGTTCTCGGGGTTGTCGCGCATCCGGCTGTCGGTGTCGACCATGGCCTGCTCGACGCTGGAGAGCTGGTGCTTGACGACGTAGGAGCGCAGCCCGACCTTCCACAACCCGACACCACGGCGCAGGTGCAGCAGCAGATCTGTCTCCACATCGGTGGTGCCCAAGAATTCGCGGGCGGCGTCCAGCGAGCCCGGCGCCTGCCGGTAGGAGACCCGCACACCGGTGTCCTCGATGAGGCCCCGGGCGATGCGGACCTGCTCGGAGTCGGCGCTGCCACTGGCTGCTAAGTCCGAAAATCGGTGAAACGCCAGGATGTTCTCCGTGCCCAGCGCCCGGGCCAGCTTCATCTGCTCGCGCATCCGCCGTATCAGGCCGAGGTGACGGGTGATCAGCGCGAACTCGTCGTACAGGCACACCCTCGGTGGGGCGTCGGGGCGGGTGAGTTCCGCCTCCAGCCACGACTGGGCGCAGGTCATCGCCATCGCCGTCATCTGATCGGAGGTCCGCACCGCCCGCAGGTCGAGGATCGCCCCCGGCTGTTCGAAGTCCACCGTCAGCGTCGCAGCAGTCGGTGCGTCGAAGATTCCGCCGAGGACGCCGGTGATCAGCCGCTCTAGCGCGAGGCGGACCCGACGGCTATCGACGGCGAACTGGTCGATGTCGTAGTTCACTCCGGCAAGGCGGTGCGCCCATGCCTGCGGGTCACCCATCGCCGCGAGGACCAGCGACAGGGTCGGAGTGGCCAGCCGTTCGGCGCTGGTGCCGTCGTCGCTGTGGGTCACGGCGTCGAGGGCGTATTCGATCAGCGAGCGCTCTGCCTCGCTGAGGGCGCCGCCGAGTTGGATCTCTAGCAGCCCTTCGAGCAGCAGCAGCCGGCGGGCCCGTTGGATCTGCAGCCACTCCGGCTCGCCCTGCCCCGGCTGGCGGCGGATGCCCGCGAGGGGGTTCATCACGACACCCGCGCCGGGGCCGACGCGCACCGGCTGGATCCCGGCAGCGTCGGCGAGGGCGTCGTACTCGCCCTTGACGTCGACGACGAAGAATCGGGTGCCGAACGGGATCCCCCGGAATGCGATGCTCTTGAGCAGCGACGACTTCGCCGAGCCGATCTCGCCGGTGACCACCATGTTCGGTGCGCTAAGCAGCCCTGCCCGGTACAACTCCCGCATCGAGAACACGAACCCCGTCCGGGAGTACACCTCCTGACCGATGAGTGGTCCGTCCACCCCGAGGCCGGGGTCGGCGACGAACGGGTACACGCTGCACAGCTGCGCGCTGGTGGTCACCAGCGGCGGTAGCCGCAGCCGCCAGAACGCCCGCCCGGCGGCCCGGCCCAGCGCACCGCGCCCGTCAACCGGCGGTGCGCCCAGCAGCCGCTCCGATGTTCGGCGCAGAGCGCGCTGCTCGCGTTCCAGTTCAGCCTGCGCCGCCGCGAGATCCCGCCGGTCCGCGGACTGTGCGATGCGGTGCGCGAGCGATCCTTCTCGTTGCACCCGTGCGCGGCTCACGCGAACCATCCCCGCATTGGCTTGAGCCCGCGGGCCAAGGGAAGCGCCCCGGCGATGAAGCCCTGATCCTGTTCGCCGTAGAGCACCACCGCCTGGCAGCCGGTGCGGCCCAGCACCCGTTTGATCGCCCGCACGTCATGGCGGAGTTGTTCTTCGCTGTCGGCGGTGACGGTGACGAGGATCGCGTAGCGGTAGCGCACGTGCCCGGCCGCCTGCTCCCGGTCGACCTGCTCCACCGAGCGGGCCTCCTCGTCCTCCCGGGCGGTGCGAACCAAGCGCATCTTGCGTTTGGTGATCTCGTCGCCGGCGCGGGCGACCTTGTCCCGGCGGGTCGCCAATTGGGCGAGCTGCGCCGGTACCGGCTCGGCGATGACCGTGACCGCGCGTCGACCGACGGTGCGGGTGAACAGGGCGGTCATCCACGTCATCGCGACCGGTTGACGCGGCATCTCGTAGACCCACAGGCTCTGGGAGAACCCGGAGTCGTGGCGGTAGGACGACCAGCCGATATTCTCGGCGGCAATCGGCCCGGCCATGTGCGGTGCCACTCCAGGCGTGGCCGAAGCCCGCATGTCCACGTGCGGCTGGTCCTCGGGGTCGAACTGGGTGCGCAGCACCGCCGCGTACTCCCGGGGCGTCAACCAGCCGACGGTGTCGACGCCGGCCTCCGCGACCGCGGCCTGCACCCCGCCGATCTTGTCGAGCACGACGGTGGCGATGGCCGCGTCGGTGCCGCCCGCGTCGGTGATCTCCGCCGATAGCTTCTTGGTGTCGAACACGACGCTGAGGTACACCTCGTGGCGCTGCGTCGACGGCGCCGCCGCGGCGGTCAGTTCCGCCAGCGATCGGTACGCGCGAGTGTCGGTGTCGACCGCTTTCTGCACCAGGTAGCGCTGCGCCCGGTTACCGGAGTCCGGAACCGCACGGGCCGTCAGCGCCCACCTGGCCAGACCACTGTCGGCGTACTCGGTGCCCAGCAGGTTTAGCACGTCCGCCCACGCGGCCAGGCGCTGCTGTTGCACCGACGTGTCGGCCAGGACCAGGTTGCTGCCCGCGCAGAGCAGGGCGGCAGTGACGGTGCCCTCACGGCGGTGGTGCAGTAGCCCCACCTCGGTCAATCCGTCGGCGGCCACCGCCGGCAGCCAGCGGTAGCCGGCGGCAGGACCGGGCAGATGCAGATGCGTGCTGCCCGGGGTGGCGGCGAAGGCACCACCACGGTAGCGATCCTGACGGGCGGCGCGCTGCGCCAGCGCCCCGGCGACGATGGGCGCCCACTCGGTGACCCGCCGCCCGCGTAGCCGCAGCAGGCCTACCGTGAGCAGGAGCAGCGCCGCGAGCAGCATGCCACCGGCAGCGCCCTGCCGGCCGGTCGCGAGCAGGTTCGCGGCGACGACTAGGCAGATCACGCCGGCGACAGCCGTGCCGATCTGCCCTGCCGAGAAGCCCATGATCGAGCCACGCGTGGACCGCGGCGGAAACTGGAACTGGGTCACCTGGACTCCTCACCTAGACCGGGACGATGGGTACTTCGGCGGCGCCACCCGCAGCGGCGCCCCCCGCGCGACCTGCCCCGGCACCGGAGGCGGCACCGCCCTGCGAAGGCTGGCCCGAGCTGGACGGCCCGGCTGAGCCGGCTGCTGGGCTGTGCCCGGACGTCTCTGGCGTCGGAGCCGCCGGGGACGGCGAGCTGGCGGCAGAAGGTGCACCGGTCGGGGTGGCAGCGCCCCCGCCGCTCGTGGCCTGCGGGGCGTCCTCGCCCTGCGAGCTGCCGGCTGCCGCGCCGGTGGCCTTCTCTCCGATGGCGTTCGGTGTGACCGGCAGCGCGGGCTGCCCGCTGGCGTCTCCGGGCGCGGTGAGCTGCCCCTCGGCCACATCGGTTTGAGCGGTGCGGGAGTCGCGCTCGATCCCCTCAGCTTCTTGGGCGTTCTCTCCGCCGTCGTGTTCAGCCCCCGGTTCACCGCTCGGCTTTCCGACCTGGTCGCCGTCGCCGCTTCCTTGCAGCGCTTCCACCGCCTCGGGAACGGCGCTGGGCCGCGTGCCGAGCGGGCCAGCACCACTGGTGGGGTTTGTCGGAATCGCGTCGGCGTTGCCCTGCATCAGAGATGCGGCGTCTGGGCTGTCGCCTCCACCGCTGAGCGGATCGGCCAGGCGGCGGGCGGCGGCGTCCATACCGACCGCGCCGGCAGCGGAGGTCAGGAAGCCTCGGGCGTCGACGTCGGCCAGGTAGCCGTCCCACATGCTCGTCAGCCGCAGCAGAATCCACGGCGCGAGCACCATCAGGATGATCATGAACATGCCGCGCAGCACGTTGAGGACGTTGTCGCTCTCGTAGGTGCTGCGTGTGCCGTAGATCCACAGGGCGGCGATGAAGAACTTCGAGCTGGCCAGGGCGTTGCAGGTCCAGAACCACTTACGGCCCCAGGAGCGCGTCTCGGCCATCACCTGACCGGTCATCGCCATGGCCCCGAACAACGCTGCCCCGGCGGCCAGCAGGGAGCGGAACAACAGCATCACGAACACCAATACCAGCCCGATCACGCTGATCACCGCGACGACGAAGGCCAGCAGGATCGTGCTGGTGTCCGCGGTGAGCGCGTTGAGCGCGTCCACCCACATGCTCGGCTGCCAGTCGCGTTCCTGATTGCGGGCGATCAGCGCCACGGTCGCCTCGTCCCACGCGGCCATCAGGATGTAGGCGATGCCGCCGGCGAAGGCGATCCCGAACATCGCGCGCACCAACCCGCCGAGGGTGGCCAGGGGCCCGGGGCCGTTCATGCGCAATCCGTTGATCGCCGTGGAGATGAGGAAGATGAGCAGCACCATCAAGATCAGTACGCCGGAGATGTCGTTGTAGACGTCGTAGAACGGCTCGTCCGGCACGGCGGAGGACTGTTCGAACACCACCTCGGCCAGCTTGCTCAACGCCCAGGCGAAACCTGCCACGGCAATGTCGGCCAAGCCCTCGAACCCGGACCGAACGATATCCTTGGCCTTCTCGTCGACTCTGCAGCTCACACTGAGTTTGCAGCCCTCGGGCTTGACGGACGAGAACGGCAGCAGCGACGTACGCAACGCTTCGCATCGATTTTTCTTGGCGGTCCACCGTTCGGCGTTGCCCGCGTCCTCGGCGGCGCTGTCGGCGAACCGCTCGCACCTCACGGGCGAAGCGCCGTCTTTCGGAAACTGATCGTCGAGCACCGACGCCGTGTCCGCCGGCGGCGGTGACTGCAGGGTGAGCGACACCGCGTCGCAGCGTTCCTGCTCTACAGCACCGACAGCCTTACCGCAGTCGGTGATCCACCCGTCGCCGGACTCCCATTCAGCCCACCGCAGGCACCAGTTCACCTGCGGTCTCGCCTGCTCCTGGCCAGGTCCTGACGACTGCCCGTTAGACGACGACGCTGGGCACGGCTTGCCCGGGGCGGACGTCGGTGCGGGTGCTGCCGCAGCAGATTGCGCTGGCACTACCGCGCAGACCAAGGTCAGCACGCTGATCGCCACGCCGATCCCCCGCCAGGAAGCGTTGACCCAGGACATGAGATCAGACCGTCCCCGGCACCCACGAGCGACCGCTGAGCACGTCGAGCAGCGGCTGAGTGTCGCGCGGACCGCCGTCGCGTCGGGTGCCGCGCTGATCAGGCGGAGGTACCGGCAACGGCCGCTGCGCGGCCACCACACGCCAACGGTCGAGCGTCCAGCGCACCGTCACCGACTGGACGTACCAGCCACCCGCCAAACCCGCCTCCGGGCCGGCGACCACACCATCGGTCGCTGACCCGCTGAGCGCGCAGAGCAACAGCCGCGCCGTGACCTCGGCGCCCTGCTGCACCCGTGCGTCAACGTCCGCGTCGGGCACCCACACTCGGGCAGCCACGGTCTGGGAGATCCCCTCACCGTCGGCCGACGGTGAGCCGCCGCCCATCATCTCGGCCACCGCCGGGCCCGAACCGTCGACTGCGATCGTGTCCACCAGCGCCTGCCGCTCGACGTCCGGGCGGCCCGCCGCGGCGGACACCGCCACCACGTACGCCGCCGCCGCGTCACCGGCGCCGCGAGGCGTGCCAGCGAAGCCAACCGGCACTCCCCGGACGAGACGGTCGCCGTAGCGCTCAGGCGCACTCGACTCGGGCGCACTCCGCTCGGGTGCGCTCGCCCGGCCCGCAACGAAGACCGCCGCCCCGGCAACCACCACGCAGAGAACCAGCGACACTACGGCCGATCCGCGTCCGCCGTCGGTTGCCTTGTAAGTTGCTCCCCGCACGCGGGGCACCCCCTAAATCTCGCTCAACAGGAAGCCGATGATCGATGTCGCCGAACCCACGACGATCGCCACGAGGCCCGCCTTCCACATCATCGATTTGCCTCGATCGCTGATGATGTGCGCGCCGAAGATCGGTCCGATGCCGAACGCGATCGCGCCGGCCGCGAGACCAGCGACGGCGGAAATCACGCCAAGGAACAGCGCGGCGTTTGCCAACTTGTAGAACAAGTCCGAACGCGGCACCGCCGCCGGGTCAGGGCTGATCCGACCGAAGTCGAAGCCCCCGGACGGCGTCGGCGTCGGCGTCGGATCAGGCGCCAGCGCGGCCACCACCGAAGGTGCCCGCACCGTCATCACGGCAGCTACCCAATGCACGATCACAACTAGTTCCTCCCCCGTGTGAAGTCACCGTCCTCAGGCGACAGAAGCCCTCTCGCGTGATGGACCAGGATCAGCGGGGCAGTGTTCGACGACGATCGAGGCGACCTCTGTCAGCGCGGTCCGCGTGGTCTTGCTCAACGACCGCGGATCGAGCGGGTCGGGGCGTGCGAGCACCGGATCGAAGGGAACCCGCACGAGATGCGTCGCCGCCTTTCGCGCCAGGTGCTCGACCGCGCGAACCTCGCGAGCGGTGGAGTGTGTGGTCGTCATGACCACCACCACCGCCGACTCCGCCACCTGATCGAGTCCCGCAGCGCGAAGATGCGCCAGCAACCGCATGGTGTGCTGCAACGCATCAACGGTCGCGCGGGTCACCAACACCGGCACCGTCGACCACCCCAACGCCCGCCAGGTCGGCGTGTTGTCCGCCGCAGGGAGATCCAGCAACGCCATGGTGTAAACCGACCGCAAATGGCCGATCACACCGAACGTCTCCGGCCAGGTAGTTGGACGCCGCTGCGCCGTCATCTTGCTCTCACCGACCAGAACGCGCAGGTCAGTCGGCCCTCGCTGCATCAACCCTTCAGCGACCAGAGGGTCAGCCAGCCGCTCCTCCGCAGCCACCGCGTCCCACGTCGATGCGGAGTTGCCCCGGGCCACACGGTGGCCCAGCCCACCCCACGCACGGCCGGTTGCGTCCATCGCCACGATCGGAGCAGGGCTGGCAAGCGCCAGCACACCACCGAGCGCCGCCGTGAGCGTCGATCGTCCGACACCGCCGTCCGCAGACGACAGGGCCACCAAGGGACACCCCGCCCGCAGCGACGCCGCACGCAGCCACAGCGACTCCACCTGACCGCCGCCGCCGAACTCGCGGGGAATCTCCCGCGGCGCCCGCTCTGCTTCCCGCGACCACCACGGGCCGCTCTTCGCAGTCGCAGCTGGCACGACAGATCGGCCGGGTCCGCCTGGCGGAGCGGGTGATGCCCGCTCCGCCAGTGCCCTCCACTCGCCGGTCTCCGGCACCTCCGAAGAGGTCCCGGAGCCGGCGAGGTGGCCTGATCGGTCAGTCGATAAATCTGACACGTCCGCCTCCCCCGAGGGCTTGCCGCACAGCACTGGCCAGCGACGGCAGGACGCTGCCGCAGGCCGGTCCCCCGTTACTGTCACGACCTGGACGTCGACCACACGATCAGGCCAAATCGGAGTCCGCTTCGCCACAGGGCGTCACGTCCTCACGAACGCATCGCGGGCCTCGCAACCCCTCCGTGGAGGCCGACCGATGCGCTACCCTCAACCGACCAAAGTTGGCGCGAGTCCAACTTTGTGTGGATCGGGCACTGAGAGTCAAGCACAGATCACGGCAGGGTTCCACACAAACTTGGATGTATGGCCAACTTTAGTTGGATTGTGGGGTCACGATGGGACAGAACGAGGAGCCACCAGGCGGGCCAGGCTCAGCGCTGATCAGCCAACGGCTTCAGTCGCTGTACAAGAACCATCGCCCAAACCGTCCCTACAACGACACCGAGGTGGCGGAAGCCCTCAAAGCCAAGGGATACGGCACCTCAGGGGAGACCCTCCGACGGCTACGGACCGGCGAACACGCCAATCCGAAGGCATCGACGCTGACAGCCTTGGCCGAGTTCTTCGGCGTCGGTGCGGGCTACTTCCTTGACCCGGAGCCGGTCAGCGCGAAGGTACAAGTAATGACGCGCTCCATCGAACAACTATCCGACGGGGCAAAGGAAGGCATCGACGCGATCATCCAAAGCACTTTGAGGATGGAGCAAGCCGCGCGGGAGGCCGCCCAACTCGCCGCCGAGCAAGCCCGGCGAGACGCACACTGATCTTCGCTGCCCAGGACGCCGTGCCGACAGGGATGTTCGCCACGACCTGGCTCAGGTCGTCGTGGACGATGCGAATCGTCGGATGGTCACCGGCGTGCAGCTCCAACTCGGCGAGGAGCTTGGCGCTGCTGTCGACCGCGAGGATGCTCGGATAACCCATCCTGGCCAGTGCGACCGACTGCAAACCCGAGCCGCAGCCGAGGTCGACCGCGAGGCCGGTGCCGTTCGGGCCGGCGACGCCCGCTCGACGGAGAGCATCGAACTGCTCCTCGACGAGGGTCATGTAGGGCGCACCGAAGATCCAGGTGTAGTGGTCGGCGAGAAAGCCGCCATAGTGCGGGTTCATCAGCGCTCCACCCTGCTTGGCAGTTGGCCTTAAGTACTTCAACGATGAGGAACGGACCAGCCCCCGGCGACGGGACCGCATTCCCCCGCGCAGGGGAGGAGGAGCCGCTCGCCGGTGTCGAGGCCACGCTCCTACCCATCCGGGGGGCGGGCGCGGCGCAAGGGAGTGGGGTCCACGGACCAGAGCAGGCGGCGCCACCAGGGGCGGGCGGAGCGCAGGGTGGCCACCTAGACAGTGGACACTTCCGCGGCGCGAGCGGCCTCGTCGGCTGTCGCGACGCCGGGAGCGAAGCCCGCCTGATTGAGCAGTGCCGCCAACACGTCGACGGCCGGCGCGACGCCGGTTGTGCCGCCGCCGGTCGCAGCCGCTCGGGCATCGGCGAGGGCCTGGCGGGCGTGCCCGGCCACCTCGATCGCGGCTAGATCGTCCCCCCACCTGTCGACCGGCGCGGCGAACCAACCCAAACTGGCCGACTCGCCCGCAGCAACAATCTGGCCCGGCAATCCCACGCCCTCGCCTGCACCGCGACGCCCCGCCGCGCGCCTGCGGCGACTGCGGGCTACCCGTCTGCAGTTGTCAACCTGCTCGAATCACGAACCGAACCAACCAATGGTGGCCGCATCTCCACGTACGCCAAAGCCGCAGGTCACCGTCGCCGCCGACACCTCGAAGGCGCATGACAAGCAGGTGCACGCCTGGCCAGAGCTGAGGTTCATCGCTAGCGTCACGAGGCTCCGACGCCAGACGGCGTCAAGAGCCACCAGTAACGCCACGGCCGGAAGGGGCGTATTGCATGGTAGATCGATGGGCCGTAGAGCGTGCAGTTCGAGACGCTGACTGTTGCCTTAGCCCTTCCGGGCGCCACCTTATCCTGACGCTCTTGACCTGGACCGATACCGCAACCGCAGTGATCCCTCCGCAATTCTCGCCGAGCTTGACAGACCTGGAACGTGCGACAGGTTTGGCCCGCTCCACGATCGGAGTCTGGCTGAATCGACTTGAGAAATTGGGCTGGGTCATCCGGTTCAGGCCAAAAGTGGAAGACGCTCGCCGCAGAAAAGCACGAACCGCCTATCGCCTTCGAGTTCCCACCGGCTCAGGGGTTGGTACGGCCACAGCACCACCGCTAGTCCGGCAGCCGGACAGATCTAGTACGGCTGCCGGACTGGGTCCAAACAACAAACATCGTCCCACCGCGCGAAGCTCATCGAACACCCGCCCAAGTCACTCCTACACCCCAGGAGCCAATGGCTACTGCTCTTATCCCGATTGCGGCAAGTCCGCACCGCTCCATTGAGCAGATGAAACGGTCGTTCGGAACACCGCCAAGGCGGACGCTAATGACTTGCGGAGTCTTACCTTCTTCGAGATCATTGTCAGCCGTCTCCGACGGCGTGCCAGAAGTCGTAGTCGAGCATCACTACGCAGACCGCCGTGGGAGTGACCGACACGGCGACCAATGGGACCCAGTCCGCAAGCCATCCAGCACCAGACAGAAGCGGGCATACCAGGTCGAATCCGACTACGGCCGCCAGTCCAAGAGCAGGGGGAACGCAGTGCTCAAGCTTCAATTTGCCGAGTCGATGCGCGAGCCTGCGGGATCCTGCCATAGACCTCGTTCATGAGGCGTAATAGGTGATCAGCAGCGTGTAGCACTCCCGCAGGCTTCTGACGCTCAGGGAAGTTCCGGCTTGCCCATGTATTAAGCGCGACTGCGGCGAACGTCGAGAGCTGAGCGAGAAAGGCCATAGGATGCTCGATCTGATTATCCGCTGACCGATGACTAGAAAGCATCTCCGTCAACCGGTAAATAAAATTGAACCGTTCAGTGAAGTCCGGATGCGTTGCGGCGCTATCAAGTTCCACCCAAGAGTCAGTGACATGCGCATGTGTAACTAGCGCAAGGGTCGCCCCCGCCACGGCCCTGTAAATGTCGGGAAATTGAGGCGTGCCATCCAATGCCTGCGCAACAATCAGATAGGCCAGAATATCGGCTTGAAGTTCCTCGCGTTGCGACTGATTGAACTGAGACATCATGTGAAAGGCACCCAGTTGTTCGATCGCTTCGTCAACCGCAACCTTGGCCTTTCGCTTGTCTCGTCGAGAGACGGTATGCCCCAGAAGGTGGTGAGCCAACTCGTGCGCGATTACGAAAGACTCGGCCGCGTCGACCATATCCTCCTGCAACATCTCCCGACCCTTGGCCCAGCGAGCGGCGACAGGGTTAGCAGCTACCAACAGTCGCCTGTCCGCCCAATCAGATCGCGCAGTATCGAGCTGCTCCCAAGGCTCGGCGAATCGCTTGTCGAGTTCATGCACCATAGATTCGAGTCCAGGACGCTTCGCCGCAACATCCCCCACGAACGATTTGAGATTGTGAAAGAACTCATCGTAGGCGGCGGCATACGCGCTCAAGGTGAAGGAATACTGGACATTGATTTCTATCACCCCAGCCTTACGTTCAGTCCAAGCCATCGCGTTCAGGTCACCCTTAAGCACTCTACCCACGAAGAGGTTATTCGCCAGCGCTCGCCACTCACCGGGGACCGATTCGATCAATTGCTCGATGGTGATCGTCAACTGTGGGCAGTTCGACCGGTCCGGCCTCCACTCCAACGCCCGCTCTAGGACATTATCGTCGACCGGGAGAGGTCGATTCGCGTAACGGAAAAGATGAATCCAAAAGTTCAACTCCTGCGGCATTTTGTGTTCGTGAAAGAACTTGCCCCGAGAGTTCTTCAGAGTAGCCACAAGGCATCACCTTACCGACCATCCTTGATAGGACCTAGACAACGACACGCGTTCGAGTCTAGCTAATCCTCTTATGTCTGTTTACCCACTGGGTGCGCCTACCAGGCTGCGGCAAGCGCCCGTTTTACCTCTCAGCATGCCTCCCCGGACACCTCCACTAGTGAACGCCTGCAAGAATATGGCGTGGCCGGATTCGACTTTCAGTTCACGTACACCGAAGTCCAGGAGCCCATCGTTCGGGTATGCCAGGCTGCGGCCAGAGCACGCGCACGAAGGCTTGGGATCTCATGTCGGTGGAGAACTCTCGATGACCGCCATATCCTCGCAACGGTTGACGGAAACTCTCGACGCACCGACCTACTCGGGTACCGTCTGGAGCGCGATCTTCCATTAGGACGCCCAACTAACGGTCGAGTCCCAACTTGTACCTCCATGCCGCCGACAGATCCCACGGTGGGGTCCGGCCCTGCAAGACCGGGCCCCACCAGATGACTAGGCTAGAGGGTGCGGCTCATTGGTAAGCGCTGACACGGCAGCGGCGATTTCCTGCGGTGTTGCTTTCACGTAGGTGGCTGTAGTGCCAGCGTCGCCGCCGCTCTCCGAATGGCCAGCATAGGCTCGCGCGATAGCGTAGCCAAAGTTCCTTTCCACCCATGTCAAAGTAGTGTGACGTAACCAGTGGGTGCTGATCTGTTGCACGTAGACCCACGGCAGGTGCTCGCCGATGCGCACCCACAGATGGTCGTAACGCCGGCGCGTGATGGGCGCACCGTCCCGATAGCGCAGCAGCTGCCCCGCCGCCGTCGCGCCCCGCTCCTCAGCATGGCGCTGCAGGTATCTCATCAGCGTGGGGGAAACTGGTTGCCAACGCACCGAGTCCCCCTTCTCTCGCAGCAGAATCAAACATTGGTCCGGGTCAAGGTCAACCGGACGGAGCGCCAGAGCTCCACCGCGCCGACACGCCGTTTCGGTGTGCAGCCGCAAGAGCAAGGTGTCGAGGGCCGGATCGTTGCCTGTGCTGGCCGCAACCTCGTTTATCTCGGCCAGCCGCGTGTCCGCCACCGCCCGACGCGTGCTTGGTAGACGCCGCGGCTTCGCCACCTTCAAAGCAGGGTTGTCAGCCTCTGCGATGAAACCATCGGCTACTGCCCTTTTGTAGAGACACCGCAAGGCGGCAATCAGATGCTCCGCCGCGCTTCGGCCTCCGCGGGCATTCCGCCGAGCCACAACGTGCGCCTTGACGTACTCCGCCAACTTCTCAATTTCCGACGGCGTGGGCTCGTCGAGCCTGCGTTGCCCCCAGTGTTCCACCACACGGTTCCAGTAGGAGCCATAGGCACGTTTCGTACCTTCCGAGACCGCAGCCGCCACCACGGGAACGTATTCGGCGAAGGTCGGCGACGGAGGCCGAGCCACGGCGGCCTCCAGAAGGTCGGCAGGCGAGATGCCCATCCGAGCAAGAAGGAGCCGAGCCGCTGCCACCTCAGCTTGACTCGCCGATGCGTCACTCATGCTCGCCCCCGAAGACCGCATCGTGAGCCTGCCCGATCATCTCGTCGAGCTTTGCAGGCGGATGAACCACCAGGCGGTTGCTGGCTGGTTCAGCCACGATGAGTACGCGGTCGCCGGCGGCGAGGCCGCACCATTGACGGACCACTGCCGGCAGTCGGATGTGGCCTTCCTTCGTTACCTTGAAGACGCCTTGCTTGTCAGCTGATACGACGATCAGCCCTCGACGCTCCCGAATGCTCAGTCGCAATCCGGGGGTCCACTGGAGTTCCTTCATCGCGCACCGGTCGGCGATCCGACCACGCGAGTCGAGCGTCGCCACACCATAGACAGCTGCGCTGCTTCGCGTGGCGGCAAGACTCGGAAGTGGTAGCGGAGGACGCCTCATGGACGCCGAGGGGGAGCCAGAAGCAACGCGCACGCCAGGTGCCAGACCGGGCAGAGCAACGGCGGGAATCACTGACGAGCCGCCGCGCGTCATCGCGGAGTTCGTCCGGCGCTGGTCACTGAGAGTAGTGCCAGACGGAGTGTCTGATGGGTTTCGGCGGTGGTCAAGCATCCTTGACCACCGCTACGTCTACGTCGCACATATGAGACGTACTGGTGTCCGAGGGGGGACTTGAACCCCCACACCCTATACGGGTACTAGCACCTCAAGCTAGCGCGTCTGCCATTCCGCCACCCGGACCTGCACGTTCAGCCTACCTTGCCGACCAGATGATCTTTCCATCCGGTGGTTGGCACTGTGGGCCGCACGGGGAGTTACTGTACACGCCGCTCGTGGATCATGCACATTGCCTTCCGGCGCCTCCCCCGGGCCGCTTCCGCCGCTGCGCAAGCCGCCTCAAAACGGCCACTCCGGCACACCGTCGGAGCGTGTCCGGGTAGCGTCCGGCGGCCCTGTGACGGCAGCATTGCCACGTGTCCCATCCCTCCCCCCTGGCAGCCGCCCAGCACCGAGCCCTCGCCCTGCGCGCCGCGGGCGATCTCAGCGCCGCCCGGCAACTGCTCGCGGAGGCCGTCGAATCCGCTCCCCCGCCGTACGGTGCCGACCATCCCGAGGTGCTGCACACCGCGCATCTGCTGGCGCGGCTGCACCGGGAGGGGGACGATCCGCTCGCCGCCCGCCGGGTGTTGGAGGAGGCGTTCGCGGCGGGCGAGCGGCGCTGGGAGCACTCTGACCCGCTGATGCTCGCGCTCGCCTTCGAGCTCGCGGAGGTGGCGGAGGAACTCGGCAACCGGCACGAGGCCCGCCGCAACTACACCCGCGTCGCCACCGCCGGTCCCGCCGCGCTGGGGGAGAACCACCCGGCGGTACGCGCAGCCCGCGACTACCTCGGCCCACTCCCGTCGACGTCGGGCGAGCAGCACCCCACGCCGACACCCGGTCCGGTCCCGGTGACCGAGCCCGGTGCCCGGTCGGCGCTCTCCGGCCCCACCCTGTCGCTGGCGACCCTCGCCGCGATGCGGCCCTCCGCCGGTGGCCCGCCGCCCGCCGTCTCACCCTGGGCGCCGCAACCGCCGGCCGCACCCCGACAAACCCCTCCAGCGGTACGCGCACCAGCCACACCCACGTCGCCCGGCCACGCCACCCCGGCACCGGTCCCAGCCCCTCGGGCGACGCCCGTTCAGCCGGCAGCTTCCTCGATCGCGCCAGTCTCGATCGCGCCAGTGCAGCCCGGCCCGCCGACAGCCCCACCCAGACCCGCGACTCCGCCCCGCCCGCTCGCCGACGCGCCACGGCCGGCGAATGCGATGCCACCCCGTCAACGTCCCGACGAGCAACCGTCCGGACCGGCCCGGCCAGCGGTGGGTCCGGTGCCCCGGCCGAGGGCTGAAGGCCCGCCGACGACGCCGGCCGCGCAGGGGTCACCAGACCGACCGCCGTCCGGGCCGGCCGTGGCACCACGTCAACGGGTGGGTGACCACGCGACCCCGCCGGTGGCCGACGTGCCGCCCCCGCCGTCGACCCCGACTGCCCCGGCGTCGACCGCCCCGCCGACGACACCGGCGGTGCCGGCACCTCGCTGGGACAACCCCACGATCCAGGTACGGCAGATCGAGCCACTGCTCGCCGAGGAAGCCGCCCGAGCCGTCGACCGGCCAACCGCTCCGAGCGAATCGCACAATGTGTCCGGCGCCGAGGCGTCATCATCGGGCAGGCCCTCTCATACCCTTGGCCAGCCGGGGCCGGCGTACCCGGTGAGCGGACCACCGACCCAGCCCATCGGCGCCCCGCCGGTGACCCCGCCTCCGATCTCCGCGCCCCCCAGCCAGCCGTATCCGGTCTCGGGACCACCGGCCCAGCCATACCCGGTCTCGGGACCACCGGCCCAGCCGTACCCGGTCTCCGCACCACCCGGCCCCGCATCGCCCGGCCATGCTCAACCCGTGTCCGGACCACCCGGGCACACCTACCCCGTGTCCGCGCCACCCGGCTACGCCCAGCCCGTGTCCGGACCACCCGGGCACACCTACCCCGTGTCCGCGCCACCCGGCTACGCCCAACCCGTGTCCGGACCACCCGGGCACACCTACCCGGTGTCCGCGCCGCCGGGTTTCGGGCCGCCCGCCTCAGGGCCGCCGTACGGACCACCAGTCTCCGCGCCTCCGGTGAGCGCGCCACCAGTGCCGCCCTGGGGGTTGACCGCGCCACCCTGGAGCAGCAGCGCCCCATCACAGCCCCTGCCCACTCCAGGCACCGACTCCCCCGCACAGACCACGACGCCTACGCCGACCACGGCGGCTGCGGAGGCCGGCACCGCTGGGCAGCACACGCCCGCTGGGCAGCACACGCCCCCTGGGCAGAGCAAGCCCGTCGGGCAGCACACGCCCGGCGGGCAGACCATGATGGACGCGGGCGGCACCGGTGCGGACGGTGATTCCGGGCTGGGCATCCTCGACGCCCCGGTGGTGCCGCCCCAGCGGGCCCCGAGCACGATGTCCGACCAGACCGTGGTGCTGCCGTCAGTTCCGGCGGATGGCAGCCCGGCTGCGGGCGAGGCCAGTCTGGGCTGGCGAGCCGCGGCCCAGCCCGCTCCAACGGTCACCCCGGCAGGCACCGTCGTCGCGCAAACGCACTTCACGGCCGCCCAGGCACACCCGAGCATCGCTCAGGCGAGCCCGATGGCCGGGCAGTCGAGCCCCGTCGCGCAGCCGGTCTGGTCACCGGGCGTCGGCGCGGACCCGACGCTGGTGCCGCCGGCCGCACCGCCGCCGGCCCAGCAGTACCACCACCAGCCACCCCCGGCGCCGTACCCGACCCAGGACCAACACCAGGCGCCGTACCCGGCCCACGACCAATACCAGGCCCCGTACCCGGCCCACGACCAGCACCAGGCGCCGTACCCGGGTCAGCAGTACCACCCGGTCCCGGACGCGTACCGGGCGGCGTACACCGATGATGGTGGGTCGACGGGCCGCAACCGGGCGGCGGTGATCGGCGCGGTCGTGGCCGCCGGGGTGGCCGTCGTGGCGGTGGCGGGCCTGGGCGCGGTGATGCTGACCCGCGACGATCCGCCGCCGGCCGGGACCGCGCCGACGGCGGCGGCGCCGACGGCTGCCGGGCTTCCGCCGGGCGACCTGAAGTTGCGCGACGATTCGGCCACGATCACGTTGACCTGGACGGACCCGACCGGTGGCGCGGTGCCGTTCATGGTCGCCGCCGGGCGGACCGGGCAGGCCCTGGGCGTGATCGCCACGGTGGACCCGGGCCGGACCAGCTACACGGTCAACGGATTGAACTCCCGAGTGGATCACTGTTTCACCGTGTTGGCGGTCTACTCCACTGACAGCTTTGCGACTTCCGCGCAGGTCTGCACCGCGCGGGAGCGCCAAGCCACACCAAGTGGGGAGCCCTCCGGCCGACCGTCGCCGCGCTGAGCCGAGCCGGAACCGCGCCGAGGCGAGCGGAAACCGGGCTGAGCTGGAGGTCCACAACGCACACTCTCGGTATCCACAGGGGTGACGGTGCGGGTTCCCCCGCCACCACCAGCGCCATATGATGGCACCCGGCTCAGGGCAGGGGTCACCGGAAGGCGCGCCACCTGCCACGACTCAGGGGAGGCAGCCGGCTGTGGCCAGCATCGACGACGCCGTACCGACCGAGGCCCCCCGCTCCCGGTCACGGCTGCGCGGCGGGCTGGTGACCGTCGGCACGGTGGCCGCGCTGCTGGCCGCCATGGGGTTGACAGTCCTCGGGTTGGGTGCGGCGGACAACGCGGTGGCCAACTACGACGCGAGTTCCTGGCTGTGGAGCGCGGCGCGCAGCGAGCTGGCCCGGGTCAACGGGGTCACCGCCCGGGTGGACACCCGCACCGAGATCCCCGGTGCCCGGCAGCACCCGATGCAGATCACCCAGACCGACCGGCTGCTGATCCTGCGGGACCTTCAAACCGGGCAGATCAGCTCACTGGATCTGGCCACCCTCCAGCTCAGCGCGACCACCCGGACCACCCCTGGCCTGGGCGTCAGTGTGGCCCTGCACGAGGACTCGGCGTTCGTCGTCGACGCCGTGCAGGGCATCGTGCGCCAGCTCGACCCGCGATCGTTGACCCCGGTCGGCGAGCCGGTTCGCTATCCGCCGGGCATCGCCGGCGGCACCTTCGACGGTAAGGGTCGACTCTGGATCGCGGTGCCCAGCCAGGGCACTGTCTCGGCGATCACCGCCGCCAAGCTGCCGTCCGCGCCGGCTTCGGCCGCGCCCGCGGGCGCCGGGCTCAGCCCGCAGCGGGTCGAGTCGTACGACGTCGCCGACGCCAGCCACGAGCTGGTGGTCTCCACCCTGGACGACGGGGTGGCGGTGCTCGACCGCACGGCCGGGAAGCTGGTGCGGGTGCAGCGCGGTGAGGTGCACCCGACGGCGTTGACGCTGTCCGGCCCGGCGGCGCTGCCCGCGCGCACCAGCGGTCCACGGGTGCCGGTGACGGTGACCGCCGACCGGCGGGTGCTGCTGGTGGGTGACGGTGGGCAGGAGAGCGCGTTCACGGTGCCGGGTGAGGGGGATCGGCTCAGCGCGGCGGTGGCCTGGGCGAACCGCTTCTACTGCGCCGACGAGGCCACTGGCACCATCTACTCTTTCGACGCGGCGGGTCAGCTGGTCGAGACCATCCGCGGGCGGGCCAACGGGCCGCTGGAGTTGGAGGTCCGGGAGAACCATCTGTTCATCAACTCCCCCGACGCGGCGACCGCCCGGGTCGTGGACGACAAGCACCAGGTGCGTGAGGTCAACAAGTACGCCAACGACGTGCTCGGCGGTGACCCGCCGCCGGTTCCCCCGCCGCCGCCTCCGCCGAAGAAGCCGCGGGTGGGCAAGCCGAGCGCGCCGCGCGGCGTCACCGCAGCCGCCGGCAACGCCCAGGCGCGGGTGAGTTGGCGGCCGGCCGCCGCCAACGGCGCCGAGATCATCAAGTACGTGGTGCAGGGCGCCGGGCAGCGCCTGGAGGTGGGCGCCAACCAGCGTGCTGTGGAGGTGAAGGGTCTGACCAACGGCGAGACGTACCGCTTCGCGGTGCACGCCGTCAACGCCAAGGGCGACGGCCCGCCGCGCAACAGCAACCCGGTGACGCCGACCGCCGCGGTGCCCGATGCACCCGCGAGCGTCACCGCGCAGGAACGGCCGGACGGCACGGTGCTGGTCAAGTGGCCGGCGGCGAACGGGCAGGGCAACACCATCGCGAGGTACGCGGTGACTGCCAGTTCGGCGGGGACGAACGCCCCGGCGGGCGAGTCGACGAAGACGGAACTGGTGGTGCCCGCCGGTGAGTTGGAGTTCGGCACCCAGTACGCGTTCACGGTGGTGGCTGTCAACAGCAAGGGCGCCGGGTCGGCGGCGTCCCCGGTCAGCAACACCGTGGTGCCCTTCGCGGCGCCCAGTCGACCGCTCAACCTGCGCGCCGGCACTGTCGCCAACCAGCCGGGCGCGGTGACGGTGCAGTGGGCGCCGGCCGAGGCCAACGGTCGGCCGGTGACGAAGTACCTGGTGGACGTCGGTGGGCGGGTCAGCGAGGTGACCGACACCCGTACGACCGTCACCGGGCTGGGCAACGGCCAGAACGTCACGGTGAAGGTGAAGGCGGTGAACGAGGCGGGGCCGGGCCCGGAGGCCACCGCCACCGCCCGCACGGTGGCGGAGCCACGCGTCACTGTGACCGGCTCGTCGTCGACGGCGACCGGGGCGACTGTCACGTTCACAGTGGACGCCGGTGGCGGGCAGGCCACCTGCACGCTGACCACGACGGGCGAAGCGGCGAAGGCCGGGGCGTGCTCCAGCATCACGATGACGGGCCTGACGCCGGGCACGAATTACAGGTTCACTGTGACAGCGAGCAACGCCGCCGGTAAGGGCACCGCGAAGAAGGCGCAGGCCACCCAGCCGCTGTTCGGGATCGCGACCTGCCGCAACGGAGCGTCCGGGCCCGAGTCGACCTACTGCGACAGGGACGTGAGCGGCCGCAACGGTAATGAGATCTTCTCGGTAGCCCGGCAGGACAACGACAAGCAGGTGGGCTGGGCGAAGCCGGGCCGCCGGTTGCAGGCGTACTGCAAGAAGTCGGGCGAAGAGGTGTACGCCTACATCTACAACAGTGACAAGCGCAGCACCTGGTGGGTGCAGGTGAACTACGAGGGGAAGAACTACATCCCCTGGGCCTGGCTCAACCTGGAGGGCGGCGACAACATCAACGTCCTGCCCACCTGCTGAACCACCAGGCGAGGAGCACCACCGACAGTGAACACCCACGAGCCGCTCACCCAACCGGAGGTGCAGGGTTTCGCCGCCCTGGCCGCCCGGCTGGCCGAGAACGTCAACGCGGTGGTGCTCGGCAAGCCGCAGGTGGTGCGGTTGGCGCTGACCGCGCTCTTCGCCCAGGGTCATGTGCTGCTGGAGGACGTGCCAGGGGTCGGTAAGACGACCCTGGCGCGGGCCATCGCCGCCACTGTGAAGGGTGAGTGGCGGCGCATCCAGTTCACGCCCGACCTGCTCCCCTCGGACGTGTCCGGCGTGACGATCTTCAACCAGGCGACCCGGGACTTCGAGTTCCACCCGGGGCCGGTCTTTGCCAACATCGTCATCGCCGACGAGATCAACCGGGCGTCGCCGAAGACCCAGTCGGCGCTGCTGGAGGTGATGGAGGAACGGACCGTCACTGTGGACGGGGTCCGGCACCCGGTGCCGTCGCCGTTCCTGGTGGTGGCCACGCAGAACCCGGTGGAGATGGACGGCACCTACCGGCTGCCCGAGGCGCAGTTGGACCGGTTCCTGGTGAAGCTCTCCGTCGGGTACCCGGACGAGGCGGTCGAGGTGGAGGTGCTGCGCGGCGCGACAGTGCGCTCCCCCGAGGCGCTCGCCCCGGTCACCGACACCGCCACCGTCGGGGAGATGGTCCGGATGGCCCGCCGGGTGCACATCGCCGAGCCGCTCTACGCGTACGCGGTCCGGTTGGCGGCGGCCACCCGCACCCACCCGCAGGTGCGCGTCGGGGTCAGCCCCCGGGGCGTGATTGCGTTGACCCGGGCGGCGTGCGCGTACGCGCTGATCGACGGGCGGGGCTGGATCATGCCGGAGGATCTGAAGGCGCTCGTCGAGGCGGTGTTCGCGCACCGGTTGCTGCTCACCCCGGACGCCCAGGTGCGCGGGATGACCCCCGCGGAGGTGCTGCGCCAGGCCGTCGCCTCGGTGCCGGTGCCGCTGCCGTCGGGGCAACCCGCTCCGGTGCAGGGCTGACCGGCAGCAGCGCGATGGGGATCACCGCCCGCGGGGTCGGGCTGCTCGTCGCCGCCGTGGCGCTGCTGGGGGTGGGTTTCCGGTTCGCGTACCCCGAGTTGACGCTGCTCGGCGCGGCGGCCGGCGCGGCCGTCGGCTACGCGGCGTTGGTCGCGGCCTGGCGGCCCCGGCTGACGGTGACCCGACGCGCGGACCCGGACCGGGTGGCGCGCGGCGAGCCGGCGAGCATGACGTTGACAGTGCGCAACACCGGGCGGCTGCGCTCGGCGAACCTGCTGGCCGAGGACCGGTGCGGTGAGCGGACAGTGCCGGTGCCGGTGCTGCGCCTGCGCCCCGGCCGGGACACCGACGTCCGCTACGACGTGCCGACCGACCGTCGTGGGGTGGTGCCGGTCGGTCCGCTGCGGGTGACCCGACGCGACCCGCTGGGGTTGGTGGCGTTGGCCCGCCCGTACGGCGCGGCGGTGCCGGTCTGGGTGCACCCCCGGATCCATCCGCTGACGGCGGTGCCCCGAGGCTCGGGGCGCAGCCTCGACGGCCGGGTGGACGGGGTTCCGCACGGGTCGATCACGTTCGACTCGCTACGGGAGTACGTGGTTGGCGACGAGCTGCGCCGGGTGCACTGGCGCACCAGCGCCAGGGTGGGTGAGCTGATGGTGCGGGAGAACGTGGACACCAGCCTGCCGCGCCTGGTCGTGCTGTTGGACAACCGTGCCGCCGCGCACCCGCAGCGGGTCGGCGGGGTGGCGGAGTCGTTCGAGTCGGCCTGCGAGGCGGCGGCGTCGGTCGTCACCGCGGCGCACCGCGCCGACCTGCCGGTGCTGTTGCTGTTGGCCGCCGCGGAACCGGCGGAGGTGACGACGCCCGACGGTGACGCCGACGGCACGCTCGGGCCGCTGGACCGGCTCGCCGCCGCCGACCTGTCCGCCGACGGCGACGCGGTGCGGGCGGCCACCACCCGGCTGCGGCAGGACCGGCTCGGCGACACCCTGATCTTCCTGACCGGGCCGGGTGGCCGGGCCGAGCTGGGGCACGTGGGGGCGCTGCGCGGGGCGTACCCGTCGGTGGTGGTCGGGGTGTTCGGCGCGGCGGAGCCGACGCCGCCGGGCACCGCCGGCCTGGTGATCGTCGACGCGGCCGACGGCGCGCAGTTCGCCGCCGAGTGGGACGGGGTACGCCGGTGGTGACGGTCGCCGTGCGGGTGCTGCGGGCGGCGGTCCTGCCGCTGGCGCTGATCGGGCTGACGGCGCTCGCCGGGGTCGTGCTCGGCCGGGTGTACGCCGGTGGCCTGCTGACCTGGCTGGTCGTCGGCGCGGCGGCGGGTTCGGTGCTGGTCAGCGTGGCGGCCCGGCGGCTGCCGTCCTGGCTGGTGGCGCCGGTGTCGGTGGCCGCGATGGCTGGCTGGACACTGTGGTCGCTGCGGCTGGCCGCGACCCGCGCGCAGTTGCCAGGTGGCCTGTTGGAGGTCACCGCGGACGCCGCCCGCAACGGCATCCCCCGGTTGCTCACCGCGATGATCCCGGTGGAACCCACCCCGGACACCGTGCTGGTGCCTGTCGTCGCCGCCTGGCTGGCCGGGCTGACCGGCGCGGAGGTGGCGCTGCGCACCGGTCGGGTGCTGCTGGGTTACCTGCCGGCGGCAGGGCTCTACGCCGCCGCCCTCTATGTGGTCGGCCCGAACGCCGAACCGGCGCTGGGGTCGACGGTGGTGTTCGTCGCTGTCGCGGCCCTCGGCCTGGCGACTCCCACCCGGACCGCGCCCGACGGTGGCGATCCGAGCGCCGAACTGGCCCCCCGGGTACGGGCGGCGGTGCGACTGCGCCTGGCCACCAGCGCGGCGCTCGGGGTGGCGGTGGTGGTCGGGCTGGTGGCCTTGCTCGGCCCGGTCGTCGCGGAGCAGGTCGACGGGCGGCCGGTGGACCCGCGCCGGTACGTGGAGCCGCCGCAGGTGCAGACGCTCGACGAGAACCCGTTGATCCGGATCTCCGGCTGGGCGCTGCACCCGGAGCAGAAGCTCCTCGACGTGAGCACCGAACGCCCCGACGCGCCGCCCGCCGACGCCCCGCCGGAGGCCGACCCGACGGCGGACACCGCGCGCAGTGTGCGGATCCGGTTGGCGGTGCTCAGCGACTACGACGGGGTGACCTGGCGGGTCGGCGCGACGTACCGCAACGCCGGACGGATCCTGCCGGCCGCGACCGCGGCCCGCGACAGCACTGTGCAGACGGTCCGGCAGCAGATCAGCGTGGCCGAGTTGAGCGGTCGGCTGCTGCCCGCGGTGGCGACGCCCAGGGAGGTCAGTGGGGCGCGGGTGGCGTACGACCCGGCGAGCGGAACGCTGATCCGGCCGGAAGGGCTGACGCCGGGGCTGCGGTACTCGGTGACCTCCGCCGAGGAACGGCCGGACGCGAACCTGTTGGCCAGCGCGAACGTGCCCGCCGGCGACGAGGTGGCCCGGGTGCTGCGGGTCGCCGACGGGGTGCCCGACCCGATGCGCCGGCTGGCCACCCAACTCGCTGAGGAGAACGGCGCGCCGTTCGCGCGGGCATTGGCGATCGAGCAGTTCCTGGCCGAGCACTACCGGGTGGTGGCGGACGCCCCGAGCGGGCACGCGTACCCGAATCTGGGGTTCTTCCTGTTCGGGCCCCGCAACGGCGGCGGCCAGGAGGGCACCTCGGAGCAGTTCGCGGCGTCCTTCGCGGTCCTCGGTCGGCTCTCCGGGCTGCCCACGCGGGTGGTGGTGGGCTTTCGGACCAGCGGGCAGGGGCCGGTGCTGGCCGGTGACGCGTACGCCTGGCCGGAGGTGCTCTTCGACGGGCTGGGGTGGGTGGCGTTCGACCCGCTGCCCCGCCCCGATGACGAGCCGAGACCGGTGGAGGAGGATTTCCGCCCGACGCCGGAGGACCCTCCGCCGTCGGAGGCGCCAGCGCCGACAGCGGAGCCGAGCGCCTCACCGGAGCCGGCGGACGCCGCCGACGCCCCGCCCGGCCCGGACGGGGTCTCCACGCCGGTGCTGGTCGCCGGCGGCAGCGGCGGTCTGCTGCTGGTGGTGGGGGCACTCCTGCTCACCCTGTTGGCGATGCGCCGTTCCCTCACCCGCAGCCGGCTCGTGCGGGGCGACCCCGGTCAGCGCATCGCCGGCGCCTGGCGGGAGGTCACCGACGCGCTCCGGCTGGCCGGCAGACCGGTCGGTGACGACCTGGCCGCCACCGAGATCGCCGGGCACGCCCGCCGGACCCTCGCCGACGCCCGCCTCGGCCGAACCGGAGGCAGCGCGCCCGATGAGCCCGCCGAGCCGGTCACCGTCGCACCCACCGTCGGCACAGCGGGGGCAGACGCATCCGGCCCGGCGGTCGACGAGTTGGCGGCCCTGCTCAATCAGGTGGGCTTCGCCCCCGCCGCCGCTACTCCCGAGCAGGCGGCTAGGGCCGCCGAGGTGGCCACCGCCTACGTGGCCACCCTGCGCTCGGCCCGCCCCTGGTGGCGCCGTCTGCTCTGGTCGGTGCACCCCACTCCGCTGCGCCGCGCACGCCGCTCCCCCCGATGAGCAGGCGCACGGCGGAAACACCGACGGTCGGCTCCTCCCCCGCGCAGGGGAGTGCGGTCCCGCCGCTGGGGGATCCCCGCGTCCTTCATCCTGTGAACTACTCGAAGACCAACTGCCGACCACTGTGGAGCGTTGATGAGCCCGCACTATGACCGCCACCCGCCAGCGGTAGTGACCGGCCAGCTCGGCGCGTGAAATCAGGTGGCCCGTGCGCCGCACACCGTTGACCATCAGAGCGTGGATCAGCATTCGAGCGACATCGTCGACTACTACACGCAGCGCTACCGCGAAGACCAGCGGCTCACCGCCCGCCCACAGGCGCGACTGGAGTGGATCCGCACGACGCAGCTCCTGCGGGATCTCCTACCCGGCCCTGGTGCCCGGGTGCTGGACATCGGTGGGGGCACCGGCGAGTACGCACGGGCCCTCGTCTCCGCCGGCTACCAGGTCCGCCTCGTCGATCTGGTGCCCAGCCACGTCGCGCAGGCCCGCGATGGGCACCCTCCGGTCGAGGCACAGGTGGCCGACGCGCGTGCGCTTCCCGACGCCGACGACGTATACGACGCCGCGCTGCTGCTGGGCCCGCTCTATCACCTGGTACGCAGCGCCGATCGGCTCCAGGCGCTCCGCGAGGCGGTCCGGGTGACCCGCCCCGGCGGTCTCGTCGTGGCCGCCGTCATCTCCCGCTTCGCCGGCCCGTTGGACTTCGCGGCCACCGGACGACTCGACGAACGGCTGCTCGACGAGGCCAGGGCGCTGCTGAGCGACGGTGTCAACGATCCGCGGATCGGGTTCACCCACGCCTACTTCCACCGGATCGAGGAGATCACCGACGAGTGCGCGGCGGCGGGGCTGACCGATGTCGTCGTACACGGGGTGGAGGGTCCGGCATGGACGGCGGCGGAGGCGGCGGCGGACGGGCCGGCGCGGGACGCGGTCTTCGCCGCGGCGTTGGACCTGGCCAGGCTCTACAGCAGCGAGCCGGCGCTGATCGGTTCCAGCGCTCATCTCCTGGCCGTGGGGCGCGTTCCGATGCGGTAGCGGGTCAGGCGGTCAGCCGGCGGATGAGTTTGCGCATGCCGGCCTGCCACCCGTCCGGGTCCTCGGCCCGGCGGCGCGCGTAGTCGGCCACCTCGGGGTGCGGCAGGATCAGGAACCTCTCCTCGGCCAGCCCGGCGATGGTCGCGTCGGCGACCTGGTCCGGGGTGAGCACCGCACCGGACGCGGCGACCACCCGGGCGCCGAGGTGACCCTCGGCGAGCCCGTCGGCGAGCATCGGGGTGTCCACCCCCTGCGGGCACAGCGCGCTGACCCGGATGCCCCGGTCCCGGTAGGTGATGGCCAGCCACTCCGCGAACCCCACCGAAGCGTGTTTCGTCGTCGTGTACGCGGCGTCGCCCACCGCTGTCAGCACACCGGCCGCGGAGCAGGTGTGCAGCAGGTGCCCGCCGCCGCGGGCGAGCATTCCGGGCAGCACCGCGCGCGCGGAGTAGACGTGGGCCAGCACGTTGACCCGCCAGGAGCGGTCCCAGCCGGCGTCGTCGACCTCCACTCCCCCGCCGGTGGTCACCCCGGCGTTGGCGCAGAACAGGTCGATCCGGCCGTACCGCTGCTCGGTGTCGGCGACCAGCGCGCGGACCTGCTCCTCGTCGGTGACGTCGAGGGCGCGGGCGTGCGCGACCGGGCCGATGCCCTCGGCCACCGCGCGGGCCGCGTCGGCGTCCAGGTCGGCGACCACCACGGCGGCGGCCCCCTCGGCGGCGAACCGGCGCGACAGCGCCGCGCCGATGCCGCCGGCCCCGCCGGTGACCACCACGATCCGGTCGGTGAGGTTCACGCGGACGCCTCCACGACGTTGGTGCCCAACCGGGCGATGAGGCTGAGCAGCGCTGCCGCGCCGCCGGCGGTGACCTCGGGGGTGGGTAGCAGCGCGACGATCGGCACGTCCACCCCGTTGTCGGCGTAGCGGCGCACCTCGGCGCGGCACCGCTCCGCGGAGCCGTGCAGCACCAACGCGTCGACCACGTCGTCGGGCACCGCCGCGTTGGCGCCACGCCGGTCACCGGCGGCCCAGGCCGCCCACATGGGCGCGAGCGCCTCGTCACGGCCGAGCCAGCGGTGGAACTCGGCGTACGCTCCGACGGTGAGGTAGCTGGTGATGAGCCGACGGCCCAGCGCCCGGGCGTACGCGGCGTCCTCGGTGGGGCAGACGAAGATCCGGGCGGCGACCTCGAAGCCGGCCCGGCGCTCGCCCAGCTCGGCGAGGGCGCGCGGCACGTCGTCGGCGCTGAGCCAGTTGAGGATGACCCCGTCGGCTTCCGCACCGGCCAGCCGGAGCATCCCCGGGCGCAGCGCGGCGAGCAGGATCGCCGGCGGCACCGCCGGCGGTCGTTCCAGCGTGAACCGGCGGACGGCGAACGTGTCGTAGACCTCGTCGACTGTCTCGCCGGCCAGCGCGGCGCGCAGGAAACGCAGCACGTCGCGGGTGCGGCGGAACGGCTCGTCGAACGGCACCGCGTTCCAGTCCCGTACCAGCACGGGTGAGGACGCGCCGATGCCGAGCGAGAACCGACCCGGCGCGGCTTCGGCCAGCGTCGCCGCGCTCATCGCCAGCAACCCGGGGCCCCGGGTGAAGACCGGTGTGATCGCGGTGCCGAGCCGCAGGCCGGGCTGCCAGGCCGCGGCCAGCGCCAGTGGGGTGAACGCGTCGGTCCCGGCGACCTCTGACGACCAGACGTCGGTGAACCCGGCTCGGTCGAGGGCCGCGTAGGCCGCGTCGTGCTGCGCCAGCGCGATCCCGCTCAGCGGCACCGTCATGCCCCATCGATTCGTCACCGGTCGATCGTGCCCGTTGACGCGGGCCCGAGCAAGATCCCTGGGTTGGGCAGAATCGCCGGTTTCCGCCAGTGCGCCCCAGCACCGGGTGCTACGACTTCGTGGTGGACCGGACCGACGGCGCAGGCCGCTGACCATGGGTTCCAGGGCAGCGGGACACCTGGAACCGGTCCCGGCGGCGGCCGCGCCCGGCCGGGCGACGTTCCTGGAACTCTTCTTCGATCTGGTGTTCGTCTTCGCGCTGACCCGGATCTCGGCGCGCGCGTTCGAGGACCTGACCCAGGACCCGGGCCGGGAGCACGGCTGGGCGACGATCACCGGCGGCGGCAAGACACTGCTGTTGCTGCTGGCGCTCTGGGCTGTCTGGCAGGGCACCGCGTGGACGACCAGCCGGTACGACCCGTACCGGGCGCCGTTGCAGACCGTGGTGCTCACCGCGCTGGTGTGCAGCATGGTGATGGGGGTGGCCATCCCCCGGGCGTTCAGCGAGACCGCGCTGATGTTCGCTGTGGCGTACGTCGTCGCGCAGGTGACCCGGCCGGTGATCCTGTCGATCGTGCTCGGGCCGCACCCGTACCGCCGGTTGAAGGTGCGCATGGCGGTGATCTTCGCCGTCAGCGGCGTGCTCTGGATCAGCGGCGCGATGATGTCCACCAACGCTCAGGTGCTGCTCTGGTCGGCGGCGCTGCTCACCGAGTACCTGGCTGCCCGCTGTGGCTGGCCGGTGCCCGGCCTGGGTCGTTCGACGATCTCCAAGTGGGAGATCGCCGGGGAACATCTGGCCGAGCGGTACCAGCAGTTCTTCCTCGTCGCGCTGGGCGAGACGATCCTGGTGGCGGGTTTCTCGTACAGCCGGGGGCCCTACGAGAAGGGTCACGCCTGGGCGTTCGCGCTGGCGTTGGCCACCTCGATCATGCTGTGGCGCATCTACGTGCAGCGGGCCGGGCGGATCCTGGGCGAGGCGGTGATGAAGGCCCGCCACCCCGCCACCATCGGCCGGTCGGCGGCCGACACCCACCTGGTGATGGTGATCGGTCTCGCTGCCACGGCGATCGGGTACGAGCTGATCATCGATCATCCGTTGGAGCGGATCGCGGGACCGTGGCTGGCCATGGTGCTCGGTGGGCCGGCCCTGTTCCTGGCCGGCCGGGCCCGCCTGGAGTACGAGGTGTTCGGGCGGGTCTCCCCGTCCCGGTGGGTCGCCCTCACGGTGCTGGTGGCGTCGTCGGTGCCGCTGCTGCACCTGCCCGGCGTGATCGCGACAGCGGCCGCGGTGCTGGTGCTGGGCGGGGTCGCGGTGGCCGACGCCCGTCGGGCCCACGGCGCCCCGCCGGAGGCCGCCACGCCGCCGTTCTGAGCCTCGCACGTCGATGTCGCGTCGGCGTGGACGGTTACTCTCGGCCGGTGACCTTCTCGCTCGTTGCCCGCTCCGCCGACGGCCGCCTGCACGGCGTGGCCGTCGCCAGCAAGTTCCTCGCCGCCGGGGCGCTGGTGCCGGCCGCCGCCGCCGAGGTGGGCGCGCTGGCCACCCAGGCGCACGTCAATCTCGCCTACCGACCGCAGGGCCTCACCCTGTTGCGCACCGGGGTGGCCGCCGCCGACGTGGTGGCCGGGCTGGTCGCCGCCGACCCCGAGCGGGAGCACCGTCAGCTCGGCGTCGTGGGGGCAACCGGCGCGGGCGCCAGCTGGACCGGGCCGGCCTGCCACCAGTGGGCCGGCGGGCGGACCGGCGACGGCTGGGCCGCGCAGGGCAACGTGCTCACCGGCCCGGAGGTCGTCGACGCCCTCGGGGCGGCCTGGCTGGCGGGAACGGCGCTGCCCTTCGCCGAGCGGCTGGTCGCCGCGCTGCGGGCCGGCGACGAGGCCGGTGGCGACCGGCGTGGCCGGCAGAGCGCCGGCCTGCTCGTGGTCGAGCGCGGCGGCGGGTACGGCGGCACCAGCGACGTGGTGGTGGACCTGCGCGTGGACGACCACCCCGACCCGGTCGCCGAGCTGGGTCGCCTGCTCGCTGTGCACACCATGCTGTTCGGCCGGCCCGACCCGGCCACCCTGCTCGACCTGAGCGGCGCGGTCGCCGCCGAGGTGGCGGCGTTGCTCGGCGCGCTGGGCCATCCGGTGCACGAGGACGGCACCGAAGCGGCGTTGATCTCCTGGGCCGGTTTGGAGAACCTGGAGGAGCGGCTGGTGCCGGGGCGGATCGACCCGGTGGTGCTGACACACCTGCGCGGTGTCGCCCCGCACGTCCCCGCACCCCGCGCAGCGAGCTGACCCCGGCCGTCCCCACGCGAGGCGGCTGAGCCGGGCTGGCTCAGCCCTTGACCCGGGGCACCAGCCGGTGCACGACGGTGAGCGCCAACGCCATCACCACCGCCATCGTGCCGGCGATCCCGGCGGCGCTGCCCGCGTACCCGACGAACAGGGGACGGCGGGCCAGCTCCTCCGGCCCGGTGTCGCGCAGGTCGAGCAGCCAGGACAGGGAGATCCCGCAGGCCACCAGGGCGAGTACACCGCCGAGCCCGAGCACCAGCGCCGCGATCCGGTGCGCGTCGCCGTGGGCGATCTCGGCCTGCTCCCGCTGGGTGACCAGCAGCAGCAACCCGGCCAACGCCGCCCACACGCCGACCACGAGGTACGCGGCGACGGCGTCGCTGGGTCGGTGCCAGCCGGCGGAGAGGGTGGCGACCCCGGCGACGGCGGCGTAGGCGGCGCCGATGAAGGCACCGGCGGCCCGCACCTTGCGCGGCAGCACGAGCATCAGGGCGACCGCCACCGAGGCGGCCACCGTGGCGTGCCCGCTCGGAAGGCTGTTGCCCACCGCGGCGCGTTCCGGGTCGACACCGAAGTCGGGCCGGCTCAGCCCGTACTTGAGCAGCTGGGTCGTGACGTTCGCTCCGGCGATCAGCAGGGTCGCGGTGATCGCCAGGGCGATCCGCCCCCGGATCAGCGCGATGAACCCGATCGTCGCGGTGGCGGCCAGCAGCGAGACCACCGACATCGCGTTGAGGATCCGGTCGACCGGACCCTCGATGGTGTCCTGCCCGATCCGGTTGCCGGTGAGGGCGACTGTGTCCACCCACTGACCGATCTCAAGGTGCACGGCCACCCGCCACACGGCGAGGAAGGCGGCCGCCTGGACGAGGGCCAGTACGACCAACCAGACCGCGGTCCAACCCCGTGCCGTCGCGCGCATCCGCACACCGTAGCGGCAGGTGTCGGCGCTCCGACCGGTGGCCCGCCGCCAATCGCCGGTTAGGTTGTGCCGGAGGCGAGGAGGCGGTCGTGAGCGGAACACCGGAGCGCGACAGCGGCCCGGCCGAACCCGGCGCGGAGCAGCGTGAAGGCGACAACCCGGGGTCGGGAGGGCCGGTGCGGGCCGGCGTCGGCACCGGTCCGGGTGGGCCGGCGCGGGCCGAGTCGCTGACGGATCTGCTGGGCGGGCGACGCGGCGCCATCGATGCCACAGTGCCGCCGCTGGCGTTCGCGGCGGGCTGGCTGCTCGGTGGCGAGTCGCTGTGGGGCGGCGTCGGTGCGGCGCTGGCCGCGGGTGCGGTGGTGACCGGCGTACGGCTGCGCCGGGGTGACCGGCCGCGCTCGGTGCTGATCGGACTGCTGGCCGTCTGCGTCGCGGCGTTGATCGCGGTACGTACCGGCCGGGCCGAGAACTTCTTCCTGATCCAGGTGCTGTCGAACGCCGCGAGCGCTCTGGCGTGGACGGTCAGCATCGTGGTGCGGTGGCCACTGCTCGGTGTGCTGGTTGGCGCGGTGCTGGGCCAGCGGGCCGGTTGGCGGCGCGACCCGGTGCTGCTGCGCGGCTACGGCCGGGCCAGTTGGGTGTGGACGGCGACCTACCTGCTGCGGCTGGCCGTGTTCGTGCCGCTCTACCTGGGTGGGCAGGTGCTCGCGCTGGTGGTGGCCCGGGTGGCGCTGACCTGGCCGCTGGTCGCCGCGGCGCTGGCGCTGAGCTGGGTGGTGCTGCGGCGCTCGCTGCCGGCCGGGCACCCGGGGCTGCGTCACCCGGTCGCGCCGCCTCGCTGAGACCGGCCCCGCGCGGCCCGACTCGGGGCGGGGAGGCGGCCGGACTCGGGGCAAAAAAGTGGAGAGGCCGCCACGGGGGGAGCGGCCTCTCCGGTGACGTACGTTACTCCGTCACGGACCTCGGTGTGATCCCGCGACGGCCCGAATTTCTGGGCTTTTTCGCGGCTGGCTCCAGTCCGGGCGGTGGGGTGGGCCAGCCGATCCGCTGCGTCGGCCAGATGGCCGGCCCACCCCGGCCTGACCGTGGGTGTCAGGCCGTCCCGCCAGCCCGGGTCCGTCGTTCCCCGGACCCGGGCCGGATCCCGGGGTGGGCGGTCCACGCCACCCACCCCGGGTCGTCTCAGCCGTTCGGGAACATGCTGCCGTAGTCGGCGTACGCCATGGCGACGTCAGCCTGCGCCCAGAACCGGTGGTAGTTGAACTCGGGCTCCGCACCACCGTTGAGGTACGCCTGCACCTTGGGCCAGTCCGGGTCGTTCTTGTAGAAGGACCGGATGTCGAGGAAGCTCTTGCCGGCGGCGATGGTGTCACCGTTCGGCATCTTCCCGGTCCAACCCGACGGGACGTAGAGGCCCTGCCCGGTGGACGCGTTGTAGACGTCGTCGAAGCGCCGGTAGTCGCCACGCTTCTCGGTGGTGGAGACACCCTTGGCGTCGCTGGCGGCCGACAGCGCGTCGAGCAGCCCCTTGGCGGTGTCCTTCGCCGCCACGTTGCCCGACTTGGCCGCGTACGCGATCAGGATCCGGGCGTAGGCGGCGGTGACGCCGACGTCCTGACCCTTGCTGATGACCTCGACGTGCAGGCCGGTGTTGGGCTGCGGGTTGGACGGGTTCCAGGTGGTCGGCTGACCGGTCCACGCCATGTCCGACGGGATCGACCAGTTGGTGCCGAGGGTGGTGTTGGCGATCGCCCAGGGAACCCACTTGTCCAGCAGCGCCTTGGCCTTCGCGTTGCCGGTCTGCTGGTACAGCTCGGCGATGCGCTGCATCGACCAGGCCTGCATGCCGAACCACTGGTTCGACGGCGGGTCGTTGTAGACCGGGTCGACGTCGTAGAACATGCCGTAGAAGGTGCTGGTGCCGGCCGGCGGCTGGGCGTAGCTACCGTCCCAGCTGTTGGTGGCGCCACCGGCGATGCCGCCCTCGGCGGACTGCAACCAGGTGTAGAACTCCAGCTGCCGCTCGAAGCTCTTGGTCCAGTCGGCGACAGCTGTCGACGACTGCGGCTTGAGCTCCGGGGTGTTGGTCAGCGCCCAGGCCGCGAACGGGTTCTGGTAGCCGAAGTGGTTGTGGCTGGAGCCGATCCGCCAGGACCAGTTCTGGCTGGCGTCGTACGCGCCGCCCCAGGCGTAGTACCAGGACAGCAGGTAGTGCGCCGAGTCCTTGCCGCTGCCGGCGGGGCAGGTGCTGGCCCCGACGCAGTTGCCGATCTTCTTGAAGTACTTGTCGAACATCGCGTACCGCAGGTAGTCGCCCATCTTGGCGGCCTTGGTGATGGTGGCGGCGACGTCGGCCTGCTTGTTCTGCGCCTTGGACCAGGTCAGCGCCCAGTACGCGGCCTGCACGGCGCGGGCGTCGGCGTCCGGGGCGTTCGTGTACTTCCACTGCTTGGCGGGGGCGCCGGTGTCCTTGACGAACAGGTCGAGGTAGCCGTACTGACCGCCGTGCTTGAAGGTGTCGCAGGAGGGCTGCGGGACGGTCTCCCACACCGACTCCTGGGTGCCCCGCTGGAAGGTGTTGATGTAGGCCGGCTTGGTGGTGCCGTCACCGCAGTGGCCGAAGCCGTAGGTGTTGTCGACGTCCATCAGCCAGTGCATGCCGTAGATGTCGCCGGTGCCGTAGGTGGACTGCAACTCCGAGCGGAGCGGGTCCTGGCCGACCGAGATGTTCGGGTTCAGCGCCGACGGGTACTGGCTGGGCAGGTTGTACTCCGCGGCGTACTGCGGGGTGCCCGCGGAGCCGGCGGTCGGCTGGTCGGCGTGCGTGGGGATGATGTACTTCTCCATCACCGTCCAGGCGTTGTTGAACGGGGCCCAGTTCTGGGTGACCTTGCCGTAGTAGGCCTCCAGCCAGAGCCAGAAGCTGAACGCCTCCGAGGTGGTCTCGTGGCCGTGGTCGGGCGCCTCGACGATCAGCGTCTCCACCGAGTGGTACGGCACGCCCTCGGGGCTGAAGTAGCCCGAGTTCTTGATCTTGCCGTACTGCTCGAGGAACTTGGCGGTGTAGGCGTTGTCGCCGCCGGGGGTGTCGTTGTCGATCTCGGTGGCGCTGACCGCCAGGGAAGCGAGACCGGTGGCGGAGGCGGTGATGGTGGCGGCGCCACCGACGGTGTCGGCGTCCTCCGCCGCGGCGACGGTGACGGTGACCCCGGTGTTCCAGTTGCTCGGGGTCAGCGTGGCGGTGGCCGGCGAGACCGTGACGTCGGTGTCACCGCTGCGGGTGAGGGTGACCGGCACGTTGGCCGTCGGGGCGGCGCTGAGCTTCAGGTTGAAGGTGGCGCTGCCACCCTCGGCGACGCTCACAGCGGACGGGGTGGCGACAAGTGTCGGACCGCTGGCGGCCCCGACGGTGAACGCCTTCTCGTCGACCCCGATGCCGTTGGCGTTGTCGTACGCCTTGGCCTGGACGGTGTAGCTGCCGGCCGGCAGGTCCTCCTGGGTGTACGCGTACGGAGCGGAGGTGTCGGTGTTGATCAGCAGGCCGTTGCGGTAGAACTCGACCTTGCTGATCGTCCCGTCCGGGTCGCTGGCGGTGGCCGTCAGCGGCACGTCGGCCGGCGCGGTGAACGGCCCGGTCGGCAGGCCGAGGGAGACCGTCGGCGGCTGGTTGGCCGGGGTGCCGTTGCAGGGGGTGCCGTTGAGGGTGAACGAGGTGGGCTTCGGGTTGCTGCCCGAGTGGGCGCCGTTGAAGCCGATGGTGGTGGAGGCCCCGGTGGCAAGGTTGCCGTTGTACGACTCGTTGGTCGCGGTGACCTCGCTGCCGGTCTGGCTGAATCTGGCCGACCAGCCCTGGGTGACCCGCTGACCGCTGGTCGGGAAGGTCCACTTGAGCGTCCAGTTGCTCACCGGGTCACCCAGGTTCTTGATGGTGACGTTCGCGGTGAAGCCGGTGTTCCAGTCGTTGGTCGCGTAGACCACGTCACAGGCGGGTGCGGCCTGTGCGGCGCCGGCAGGCAGGGTCACCCCGCCGATGGCGAGCAGCGCGGCGGCGGCGAGCGCCACGCGCCGGCGTATTGCCAGTTGTCTCATGTGCGCGGTGTCTCCTCGGACCAGGCCGGGATGGTCCCCGGCGAGGCGCCTGCCCGCGAGGGTGGTGGTGGTCCGCGGGGATGTCGAGGCGCCGGGAAGGTGGTCGTGCCCGGGCCCGGCCGGGGTAGGGCGTGCGGCCCGCACGGGAGGGGGTCCCGCCGGCTGCGCTCGGGTGACCGTGACCGGAGCTGGTGCTGCCGGTTGCCCTCGGTG
Source organism: Micromonospora alfalfae (assembly GCF_022230925.1). Classification (GTDB taxonomy): domain Bacteria; phylum Actinomycetota; class Actinomycetes; order Mycobacteriales; family Micromonosporaceae; genus Micromonospora; species Micromonospora alfalfae. Next base: position 210,840 of record NZ_JAKKFH010000062.1, read on the forward strand.
GACCCGCACTCACGCGATCTGGCTCCTGTCGCGTCGAATCGACAGTGTGCCATGGAAGCGCTCCCACAACAAGCGCACGGAGCGCCGGATCAGCTCCTTGTTTCGATCTCGTTTTGGGTCTTTCACAAAGGCGTGACGGGCGTTACAGTCGCAACATCGGTCGATGGGAGCGCTTCCATCGACAAGGTTCCAACAAGAAGATCGCTGGGGTCGTTTCTGACGGGCCCAGGGAACCAGACCGAGGGCCGACGACGGGCCAGCCCGGACGCCGTCGTCAGCCATCGTCCCACCACAGGGAGGGAGGTGGAACCAGAGCCACTCGCGTGGCCCGGCTCCCGCGCGACACGCACGGCAGGACCCAAATCTCGCCCGTGTGTGTGCAGTTACGGTGGGGACGGGGGTTGCCCTCCCCCGTCCCCACACTAAACCCCCGTACACGATAGGAAAAGAGGCCGACGGGACAGGCGCGCCGCGCCGCCCGGACGGCCTCGTTCGCTGCTCGGGGCCAACCACCCGCCTCCCACCCGCCAGCGCCGGCCGTCCTGACGGCCGGCTGACCGGCAGGCAGCGTCTGCCCTATCATGGGAGCGCTCCCGAATCTTTCGGCGGTGGCCCCGTATCCATGAGGAGAATCCATGTCGATACCTACCGGGCCCGCCGGCCCGCTGCGCTTCCCGGACAACTTCGGCTGGGGCGCGGCCACCTCCGCCTACCAGATCGAGGGCGCCGCCAAGGAGGACGGGCGCGGCGAATCGGTCTGGGACACCTTCAGCCGCGTCCCAGGTCGCACCCGAAACGGCGACACCGGAGACGTGGCCATCGACCACTACCACCGCTACGCCGAGGACCTCGACCTCATGCGCGACCTCGGGTTGCGCAGCTACCGCTTCTCCATCTCCTGGCCCCGGATCCAGCCCGACGGCACCGGCACGCCCAACCAACGCGGCCTCGACTTCTACCGCCGCCTCCTCGACGGCCTGCACGAGCGCGGAATCACCCCGATGGCCACCCTGTTCCACTGGGACCTCCCGCAGGCGCTCCAGGACGCCGGCGGCTGGGAGTCACGCGACACCGCCCACCGCTTCGCCGACTACGCCGACGTGGTCTTCCGCGCCCTCGGCGACCGGGTGCCGGTCTGGCTCACCATCAACGAGCCCAAGACCGTTGTGCAGAACGGCTACCTCACCGGCCACCACGCCCCCGGGCGGCAGGACCCGGACGCCGCCTACCTGGTCGCCCACCACCTGCAACTCGCCCACGGGTACGCCGTCGCCGCGCTGCGGGCCACCGGCAGCGACAGCCGCATCGGCCCCGCGCTCAACCTGCACCCCTGCTACCCCGCCGACGACTCCCCGCAGGCCGCCGCGGCCGCCCACCTCTACGACGCCTACGAGAACCGGCTCTACCTCGACTCGCTGCTCAAGGGCAGCTACCCCGAAGACCTGCTGGCCGACCTGGGCCCGCAGAGCCGGATGGTCCAGGGCATCCGCGACGGCGACCTGGAGACCATCTCCGCGCCGGTCGACCTGCTGGCCGTGCAGTACTACACCCCGATCTACGTCACCGGCGACGGCGGCACCGCGCACCGCTGGGCGACCTCCGAGGCCGAATGGCAGCAGATCTACCCCGAGGGGATGTACGACCTGCTGACCCGGATCACCCGCGAATACGGGCCCATCCCGCTCACCATCACCGAGAACGGGCTGCCCACACCGGACACCCTGGGCGCGGACGACACCGTCCAGGACACCGGGCGGATCAGGTTCCTGCGCGACCACCTCACCGCGGCGCACCGGGCCATCGCCGACGGAGTGCCGCTGGAGAGCTTCCACGTCTGGTCACTGCTAGACAACTTCGAGTGGGACCAGGGCTACGACCAGCGCTGGGGCCTGGTCTACGTGGACTACGCCACCCAGCGTCGAGTGCTCAAGAACTCCGCCACCTGGTACCGCTCCGTCATCGCCGACGGCGGCTTCTGACCGCGCCGCCACCCGGATGGCCGGGCCCGGACGGCTCGGCTCGGGTGAGCCGTGACCGTCCGGGCCCCGGCCGGCTCACTCAGCGGGGCAGCGCCTGCTGCAACTCCGCCCGCAGGGCCGGGGTGAGCATCTCCCCCGCCTGCTTGGCCAGCCGGGCCATCTCGTAGCCCACCACGCCGATGTCCGCGTCACCGGCGGCCAGCGTGGCCAGAATCGAACCGTCGCGGATCTGCATCACCAGGAAGTAGCCACGGCCCATCTCGACCACCGTCTGCTTGACGACATCGCCGTCGAACATCGAGGCCGCGCCCGCGGTGATGCTCATCAGCCCCGAGGTCACCGCGGCGAGCTTGTCCGCGTTGTCACGCGGCAGGTGATCGGAGATCGCCACCAGCAGCCCGTCAGAGGAGACCACCACCGCGTGCGCCACACCCGGCACCCGCTCCGCGAACGCGCTCACCAGCCAGCTCAGGTCACGCGCCTCCTGGCTCAACGTCGTCACTGTCGTCGTCCCCCTTCGTCGTGCCCCCCGGACGGTGGCACGGGTATCTCGGTGGTGTCCTCAGCCTCGGCGCGCCGTACTCCGCTGTAGAGCCGCGAGAGCATGCCGCCGACCGCCTCCGGGTCCGGGTCGGTGCGGGTCGGTGCCGTCATCGGTTGTGCCGAACGGGTGACAGCGCTCAACTGCGCCATCGGCACCCGCACCGGCAATCCCCGCTCATTGGTGCCGGCGGTCACCGGGATCGTCGGTGGCGCCGCCGCGGCGGGCACCACCGGCGCGGTCGGGCCCTGCCGCGAATACCAGCCCCCGCCGGCACCGCGAGCAGCGGCGGGGGTCAACACGTCCTCGGCGCGTACCGGCACCGGGCGGCCCTGACGCGGCACGCCGACGCCCGGCGGGCGGCCGGCCACCGGCAGGTCCCGCACCGAGCCGTTCAGCATCGGGGCAGGGACCGGCCGGGCTGCCCCGGACTGCGGAACCATCCCTCGCGCCGCGCTCGCCGCCAACATCCGCGCCGACGGGGGCGCATCCAGCTCCACACTGCCCGGCGGCGCCAGCAACACGGCGGGCAGGGCGAGCCGGGCGACCAGGCCGTCCTCGCCGCCCTCCAGTCGCACGCGGACGCCCAACCGGGCCGCGAGGTGACTGACCACGAAGAGCCCCATCCGCTCCACCGCCGCGACGTCCGCGGCCGGAGGGCTGGCCAGCACCTCGTTCGCCTGCACCAACGCGGTCGGGCTCATACCCAGACCCCGGTCGACGATCTCGATCAACGCACCCCCCGCCTCGACTCGGGCGGTCACCACCACGACGGTGTCCGGGCGGGAGAAGGCGGTGGCGTTCTCCAGCAGCTCGGCCAGCAGGTGCACCAACTCGCCAACAGCGTGCCCGACCAGGTGCACATCGGCCACCGACTCGATCCGGACCCGCTGGTACTGCTCGATCTCCGCGGCGGCGGCCAGCAGCACCGCACCGAGCCCGACCGGCCGGTTCCACCGGCGGGTGGAGTCGGTGCCGGCGAGCACCAGCAGGCTCTCGTCGTTACGGCGCATCCGGGCGGCCAGGTGATCGAGCTTGAACAGGTTCTCCAACTGGTCCGGGTCGCTCTCCTCGCGCTCCAGGTCGTCCAGCAGCTCAAGCTGACGCTCCACCAGCACCTGGCTACGGCGGGCCAGGTTGACGAACATCGCGTTGACGTTGCGCCGCATCAGCGCCTGCTCGACGGCGACGGTGACCGCGCTGCGGTGCACCGCCACGAACGCCTCGGCCAGCTCGCCGATCTCGTCGAGTGAGCGGACCACCGCCGGCGCGACATCGATGCGCGGCACCCCACCGGTGACGGTCTTCAGTCGGTCCAGGGCGTCCGGCAACTCGACCTGGGCGATCCGCAGCGCCTGGCTGCGCAGCATCCGCATCGACCGGGCGACCGACCGCCCGATGAGCAACGAGATCAGCAGTGCGGCCAGCAGGACCGTGACCACCCCGCCGACGACCAGCAGGGTCGTCCGCAGCTGATCGTCGCTGGCCTCCTCGGCCTGCCGGACAGCGTCGTCGAGCACACCCGCCTCAAGCTGACGCAGCAGCTCCTGACGCTGCTGGCTGGCCGACCACCACTGCTCCGACGGCAGCACCTGCGGCGACGCGCCGCCGGAGGACAGGCTGCGCTCCTCCAACCCGGTGGCGACCAGGAACATCGGCGACACCGAGGTCTCGTCGTAGCGGCGGATCTGCTCACTGGTCGCGGCCACCCGGAACGCGCCGAGCGCGGTGAGCTGCTGACCGCGCAGGTCGGCGAGGACCACCCGGTCCTCGGTGCCGTACGCACCGGCGCGGGCTGCGGCGTAGAGCTGGGCCCGCACCCGGGAGGAGAGCTCCTTGACCCGGGCCAACTGGACGTAGCGCAGCACCGCGTCGTTCAACGCCGGCTGGTTCTGCCCCGGCGTCGGTTCGGCGAGCAGGTCGAGCAACGCCCCGACGGCCCGGTGGTAGTTGCCCAGGATGGTCTCGGTGCTGAGCACCGCCGGCGGGATCGCCGAGCGGATGTCGACCACCTGGTCGTACGCCTCCAGCGCCTCGGAGAAGGCCACCCGCCAGGACGCGTCAGCGTCAGTCAACGGCTCGGCGGCCCGGCTGAGGTCCACGATGGCCTTGTCGGTGGCCGCCTGCAACGGCTTCAGGTCGTTCGCGGCGGCCTGCCGGTCACCACCCTTACGCAGCTCGCCCAGCTCCCCCGCCGAGCGGTCACGCTCCTGCTGGAGCTGGTGCACCGCCGCGGTGATCTGCCGGCCGATGCCAACCTGACTGGAGAAGTCGTTCAACGCCGTCGTCCGCCCCACCAGGGTGCTGGTCTGCACCCCGGCGAGCAGAAGGAACGCCATCGACGGCACCAACAGCACTGTGGCGAGCTTCGTGCTCATCCGCCAGTCGCGCAGCCGGAACGGTGACCGCCGTCGATGCGGAACGACTCGGACATCGAAGCGTCGTCGGCGATGGTTCGACACCGCGCCGTTCGCCGGGTCGGGACCTGCCGCCACCCTGCCTCCTCCGTCCTACCGCGTCCACCGCGGTCGGGGGAGCGCAGTCCATCCAACCAGGCTCGGTACCGCTGTCAACGGCCCGGGCGAGGCCAAGGTTCAGGAAGGATACTGCGGGTGGGAACCTCCTGCCGTGGTCGGTAAAACCAGCTCGTCCGTCCGGCCGATGTCGGCGAGCTCGATCGCCTCACCGAAGCGCCCCAGCGCCACCAACGCGGCACCGGTGGCGCCGATCTCCGGGTTGCGTTGATGCGACACCGGTCGCGGTGCGAGCGCGGTCGCGAAGGCCTGCCGCCACCACACCGAGGCCGCCACCGCACCGCCGCCCAGCACCACGCCGACCGGCTTGTCGATGGTGGACTCCAGCACCCCGAGATCCTCGGCGACCAGCTCACACAACCCCTGCATCAGCCCGGCCAGGATGTCGACCGAGGTGGTGCTGAAGCTCAGACCGCGCAGCTCACCGCTGCCCGCCGGCGCCAGCCCGGGCGCCCGATCGCCACCGAAACGGGGATCCGCCGGCCGGCCACCGCCCGTCGGCACCAACGCCAGCGCCGCGTCCAGCTCGGCACCCCGAGGCAACCGCAGCTCCCGATCCGCCCAGGCGAAGAGATTGCCCCCGTTGGCGTACGCGGCCCCGGTCACCACGTGGTCGTGGTCGACCCGGTACCGCCACAACCGTTCGGGCAGGCGCGGCAACGGCTCGCCCGCCGGGATCCGCTGCATCAGCCGTACGGCCGCGGAGGTGCCCACTGTGACGGCGGCCCGGCTCGGGTCGACGCAGCCCGAGCCGACGTTCGACGCCCCACCGTCGCCCACCGGCGGCGACCACCGGGCCTGCGCCAACTGCGGCCACCGACGGGCCAGGTCGGCCCGGAGCCGGCCGTGCCAGTCCAGCTCGCCCAGCGGCGGCAGCTCCGCCGGCCGCGCCTCGGCCAGGGTCAGCGCCTCCTCGTCCCAACGCAGGGTGCGTAGGTCCAGCAGACCGGTCCCGGAGGCCTGGGAGATCGACATCGGCGCCGTGTCGAGCAGCTTGCCCAGCACGTACTCCGGCAGACCCACGAACCGGGCGATCGGGGTGCCGGACTGCTCCCGCAACCAGGGCAACCGCATCGACCAGTACGAACGGTGCCACCAGCAGCCGGTGCGCTGGTGGAAGCCGTCCGGGTCGGTCGGTCCGGCGGTGCGCCCGACCGGGGCGGGCCGGGTGTCCAGCCAGGTGACCACCGGGCCCAAGGGGGCGCCGTCGCGGTCCAGCGGGAGCACCGAGTGCCACTGGGCGGAGACCGCCACCAGGCCGACGTCGTGCAGGTGCCCCGAGTCGGCCAGCTCGTCCAGGCACTCGACCAGGCTCGCCAGATAGTCAGGACCGGACAGCGTGCCGGTGCCGTCGTCGCCGATGGCGAGGTCGACCTTGCGGCGGGCCAGTGCGCCGGGCAGCGGCTGGGTGTCCGCGTCCAGCACCAGCCCGCGTACCGAGGAGGTGCCCAGGTCGAGCGCGAGAATGTTCATCGCCGGTCAAGTTACCCCGTGCCAGCCGGCCGACGGGCGCGTAGGGTGGATCACATGCTCGCGCAGTTGACCAGTTGGTGGCCCGCCGACCCGGCGGCCATCTCCCGCGCGTAGCTCCATCCACGCGGCCGCCATCGAGGCGGTCGCCGGATCTCCCGGCCGAGGGGCCGCCCGACGGCGGCACCCAGCCCGACGGAGACTCCGATGACCCACCTGACCGACCTGCTCGCCGCCGTCGCGCGCGGCGTCGACCCCGGCCCCTTCGCGCTGCTGCGCCGCGAGGGCGCTGACGAACTGGACCTGTTCACCGGCCCGGTCGACACAGTCGAAGTGCTCGCCGACCTCCCGCTGCCGGCGGGCCCGCCCGGGGCGCGGACGCTGGCCCTGGTGCCGTACCGGCAGATCACCGAACGCGGCTTCGCCTGCGTCGACGACGCCGCCCCGTTGGAGTTCCTCCAGGTCCGCGAGCACCAACGGATCACGCTGACCGACGCCCTCGCCGCGCTGCCCGACGAACCGGTGCGCACCACCGACGCCGGCTTCGACGTCAGCGACGAGGAGTACGCGCGGACCGTGCAGCGGGTGCTGTCCGAGGAGATCGGCCGCGGTGAGGGCGCGAACTTCGTCATCCACCGCGCCCTGCACGCCACGGTGCAGGGCCCGCCGCTGGGGGCCGCGCTGGCCGCACTGCGCCGGCTGCTGATCGCCGAACGAGGCGCGTACTGGACGTTCGTGGTGCACACCGGCACCCGGACGCTGGTCGGCGCCAGCCCGGAGCGGCACGTCAGCGTCGACGACGGACTGGTGATGATGAACCCGATCAGCGGCACCTTCCGCTGCCCCGGTGGCGTCGCGGACCGGTCGGCCCTGCTGCGTTTCCTCGCCGACCCGAAGGAGACCGAGGAGCTGTACATGGTGCTCGACGAGGAGCTGAAGATGATGGCCACCGTCGCCGAGCACGGTGGGCAGGTGATCGGACCGTACCTGAAGGAGATGTCCCACCTCGCGCACACCGAGTACCTGCTCGCCGGGCGGGGCACCCGCGACGTGCGGGAGGTGCTGCGCGAGACGATGTTCGCCCCCACCGTCACCGGCAGCCCGATCGAGAACGCCTGCCGGGTGATCGCCCGGCACGAACGCCGGGGCCGGGGCTACTACGGGGGCGTGCTGGCGCTGCTCGGCCACGACGAGGCCGGCCGGCAGACGCTCGACGCCCCGATCCTGATCCGGACCGCCGAGATCTCCCCCGCCGGCCGACTGCGGGTGCCGGTCGGCGCGACCCTGGTCCGGCATTCGACGGCGGCCGGCGAGGTGGCCGAGACGCACGCCAAGGCCGCCGGGGTGCTGGCCGCGCTCGGCCTCGGGCCGGCGGCGTCCGTCGGCGACCGCGGGCCGGTCGCGCGGCTGGCCGACGACCCGGCGGTACGCGACGCGCTGGCCGCCCGCAACGCACCGCTGGCCCGGTTCTGGCTGGACCAGCGGTCACCGGACGCGCCCGGACTGCCCGGGCTGGTCGGCCGCCGGGTGTTGATCGTGGACGCCGAGGACACCTTCACCGGAATGCTGGCCCACCAACTGAGCGCGTTGGGTCTCGCGGTGACCACCCGCGCCTGGCACGCGAGCGGCCCGGTCGACGACTACGACCTGGTGGTCGCCGGTCCCGGGCCGGGTGACCCGGGCAGCCCGGACGAGCCGAAGATGCTGGCGCTGCGGAAGCTGTTGACCGGGCTGCTGACCACCGGCCGTCCCACCCTCGCCGTCTGTCTCGGCCATCAGGTGCTGGCCGGGCTGCTGGGGCTGACGCTGCACCGCCGGGACGCCCCCTACCAGGGGTTGCAGCGGGAGGTGCCGGTGTTCGGCCGCACCCGCAGGGTCGGGTTCTACTCGACGTTCACCGCCCGCGCGGACGCCGACCGGCTGGCCACCGCGTACGGGCAGGTGGAGCTGGCCCGGGACCCGGGCGACGGCGCCGTGCACGCCCTGCGGGGGCGCGGCTTCGCCGGGGTGCAGTTCCACGCGGAGTCGGTGCTCAGCCCGGACGGTCTCGCCGTGCTCGGCGAGTTGCTGACCGAGTTGCTGCCCGCGTCCCGTCCGGATGAGTTGTCCGCTACGCGCGGAGGCGCATAGTGGCCGCGGCCCGGGGGTAGGGCTGGATGGACCGGTGGCGTGGACGGGCCGAGAGCCCCCGCCCGCGCCACCGGTCGCCCTCGGTTGTCAGTCGGTCAGGCGGCCAGGCCCGCCTTCAGCGCGGCACCCATCTGCACGGCCCGCCGGGCGGTGAGCGCGCAGGCCCCGAGCGCCACGGCGTCCGGGGCGATCTCACCGTTGTTGCTGGTGTGCGAGGGGCCGTACGGGTTGCCGGCGATGAACTGGCTGGTGTCGGTGTAACCGGGGGTGACCACCACACCGCCCCAGTGGTAGAAGACGTTGAAGAGCGAGGTCAGCGTGGTCTCCTGACCGCCGTGCGACGTCGCCGTCGAGGTGAAGGCGGAGTAGACCTTGTTGGCCAGCGCACCCTGCGCCCAGAGCGGGCCGGTGGTGTCGATGAACTGCTTGAGCTGCGCCGCGACCATGCCGTACCGGGTCGGCGCGCCGAGGATCACCACGTCGGCCCAGGCCAGGTCGTCGACCATCGCCTCGGGCACGTCCTGAGTTTCCAGGCGGTGCGCCTGCCAGCCGGAGTTGGAACGGATCGCCTCGTCCGGCGCCAGCTCGCGCACCTTGCGCAGGCGCACGTCGGCACCGGCGTCCCCAGCAGCCTCACACACGGCCTGCGCCATCTGGTACGTGATGCCGGTGGCGCTGTAGTAGATCACCGCTACCTTGGTCTGGGCAGCCATCAGAGTGTCCCCTTCTCGTCTCGGATCAGCTCCCGCGACTACCCGCTGTGGGCGCGCTCTAACGACAGCCCCGGCGCCCCGCCTACCGGTCCGCCGGCTCAAGTTTTCCGCAACTTCCCGGTCGTTCCGGCCCGACGTCACGCGCGGACGACGATCCTGATGCCATCGGTGCCGGCGGGATCGAGCCGCCGCCCCGCACCGGGCACCTGAACGGGGGATCGCGCTCCGCCGGCAACGGCGCTGGCGTAGCGCGATCAGGGGACGATCACCGCTCCCGCGCCTCGGCTCAGCGGACCAGGGTCGCCATCAGCCGGTCCAGCTCGGCCGCCGGGTCGACGGTGAGACCGGTGTGCACCGGCCCCGTCTGGATCATCGTGCTGCGCGGCGCGGCCAGCCAGTGGAACCGCTCACCGAGGCGCATCCGGGTCGCCGGCCCGTCACCGGAGCAGGTCCGGTCCCAGGAGTCGAGCACCGCTGCCACCGCGGGCAGGTCCACGTCGGGCGCCAGCGCCCGAACCCGGTCGGCGTCCAGGTGCGTCCGCGCGGCCAGGAAGTCGCGCTGCTGGCAGTAGAGCAACACCCCGACGTTGATCTGCTCACCGCGCTCGATGCGGGGCACGAGCCGGATCAGCGCGTACTCGAAGGGTTGCCTCATGCCCCGCTCCCCGATGGCAGCCAGTCGGCCGTGCGGGCGACCCGGCGGGTCAGGTGATCCAGGTACGCGCCGCGCGCCGCGTCGGCCGTCTCGAAGTCGGCGGCGGTCAACCACTCCCCCGGCACCAGGGCCAGCACCTCGGTGAGCAGCTCCGGGGTGACCTGGGGGGCCAGCTCGGCGTCGGCCTCGGCCAGCCGCGACGCGAACGGCGCCAGCACGTGATCCTCCGCGCGGTAGGCCCGATGCACAGCTGCCTCGGCGCGCGGCCAGTTGTGGTGGAAGTACAGGGAGGCGCCGTGGTCGATCAGCCACAGCTCCCGGTGCCAGACGAGCAGGTTCGGATTGCGCCAGCTCCGGTCGACGTTCTCCACGTACGCGTCGAACCAGAGCACCCGGGAGGCCAGCGCCGGGTCGACGGGGTGCGCCACCGGGTCGAAGCCCAGCGCCCCGGGCAGGAAGTCCATCCCGAGGTTGGCGCCGCCGCTGCTGCGCAGCAGCTCCTGCACCTCCTGGTCGGGCTCGGCCCGCCCGATCACCGGGTCGATGTCGAGGACCACCAGCGGCGGCACCCGCAACCCCAACCGGCGCGCCAGCTCACCGCAGACCACCTCGGCGATCAGCGCCTTGGGCCCCTGCCCGGCGCCACGGAACTTCGCCACGTAGGTGCCGAGGTCGGCGGCCTCCACCACGCCCGGCAGCGACCCACCCTCGCGCAGCGGGGTGACGTAACGGATCGCGGTGACCTGGCGGAGCACGCCGCCCACCCTACTGTGGCCGCCCGGGACGGGTGGCAGGCCGGCCCAGACCGGCACGCGCGGCTCAGTCGAGCTTGTCGCGCAGCTTGTCGACCTGGGTCTGCAGGCGGTCCACCGCGTTCTCGTTGTTGACGAACGTGGTGATGCCCGCGGCCAGACCGAGCCCGATCAGCACGGCCAGGATGCTGAGCACGAGGCCGCCGATCGACACGCCACGACCGGTGACCCCGGGTCGGCGCGCCATCTTGAGCCCGACGATGCCGAGGATGATCCCGATGATGCCGAGCACCAACCCCAGCCAGGCGAGGATCGCCGTCAACACGCTGAACAGGCCGGCCACTCCGAACACCAGAGCGAAGGTCGCCGCGGCGCTCGTCTTCGCGCGCGCGTCCCCCCGATGGCCGCGGGACCCGGCCGTTACGCCGGCGCCCCGCGCCGGCTCGCTTGCGGCAGTCATGAGATTCCCTTCCGTACGCGCGGCGCGCGCACTTCCGGCGAGCCGCATTCCCCCGACGACCACCGTTACGCCTCCCACCAGCAGGAGTGTCGGTGGTCGGCCCTAGGCTGGCCGCCCGGCCAGGAAAAGGAGCGCCCGATGCCTGTCGACCTCAGCGCGGCCGACGCGCTGGCGCTGCGGATGACCAGCCTGCTGCTGCGCCCACACCCGAGCGTCCGGCCCGGCACCGTCGCCGAGGTGGTCGAGTGGTTCGGCGCGATGCAGGCACAGGATCTGGCCAGCGGGCTGTGGTCGCTGGGCGCCCGGCTACCCGGTCGCGGCATGGCCGACGTGCAGGCCGCGTTGGAGCAGCGTGAGGCGCTGCGCACCTGGCCGATGCGGGGCACCGTGCACCTCGTCCCGTCCGCCGACGCCCGCTGGATGCTGGAGCTGACCGGCGTACGATCCCTGGCCGGCGTGGCGACCCGGCGGGCGCAGCTCGGCCTCACCGAGGCCGACGCGGACCGGGCGGTGGAGGTGCTCGGCGCCGCACTGGCCGGCGGCGGTCGACTCACCCGCGCGCAGTGCCTTGCCACCCTGCGGGAGGCCGGCCTGGGCACCGACGGGCAACGTGGCTACCACCTGCTGTGGTATGCGAGCGTTCGCGGCGTGACCTGCGTGGCGCCGAACGTCGGCACCGACCAGACCTTCGCCCTGCTCGACGAGTGGGCGCCCACGTCCCACCGGCTGGAGCGGGACGAGGCGCTGGCCCTGCTCGCCCACCGCTACGTACGCGGGCACGGGCCGGTCACCGACCGCGAGTTCGCCGGGTGGAGCGGCCTCACGCTGACCGACGCACGGCGCGGCCTGGTCGCCGCTGGCGACGCGCTGAGCACGGTACGCGTCGACGGCACTCCGATGTACGTCGACGCAAGCCTGGCCGACGTGCCACGCACCACGCCGGACGACGTGTTCGCGCTGCCCGGCTTCGACGAGTATCTGCTCGGTTTCCGGGACCGCACGTTGATGCTCGACCCCGCCCACCAGGCGGCCGTGGTGCCGGGCAACAACGGCATCTTCCAGGCCACGGTGGTCCGCGCCGGTCGTGTGGTGGGCGTGTGGAAGCGCAAGGTCGGCCGCACCGCGGTCACCGTGACGATCCAGCCGCTCACGACGCTCGACGTCGCCGCGCGGGCCCAGGTGGAGCAGGCGCTCGGGCGTTACGCCGACTTCCTCGGGCTGCCGGCCCGCTTCGACTGGCTGACCTGACCCGGCGGCGTCACTGCTTCGGCGGTGCCGGGTCGGCCGGTCGTGGGCGGGCGGCGCTGAGCAGGTCGACGATCCGGGCCACCCGGGAATCCGCGCGGATCTGCGCCACGCTGGCCGGCAGCGGCAGTCGCCAGTTCGGATACTCGTCCACAGTGCCCGGCATGTTGGGTTGGCGCACCTCGCCCAGCACGTCGTACAGGGAGACGCCGAGCAGCCGGGTCGGGCTGGCCGCCAGCGCGGCGTGCATCGCCACCACCACCTCACCGTCGTCGGGCGTCGTCGCCGGTTCAGCCGACCCGGAGCCCGGCGTCGGCTCGGGCAGCAGGTTCTCGGCGGCCAACATCGTGAGCAGCCGGTCCCGATCGGCGGCGGCGCGGGCCCGTTCCACAGCCACGTCGGTGCCGAGCAGCTTCAGCTCGTCGCGCACCCGCACGTGCTCACCGGTCAGGAAGCCCGGCGCGGTGGGCAGGTCGTGGGTGGAGATGGTGGCGAGGGCGTTGCGCGGCCACCGGGCCGGTGGGACGAAATCACCGGCCTCGTCGCGTGCGAACCACAGCACTGTCGAGCCGAGCATGTTGCGCCCCCGCAACCCTCGGGTCACCGCCGGTTGGACCGTGCCGAGATCCTCACCGACCACCACCGCGCCGGCCCGCTGCGCCTCCAACGCGAGGATGCCCAGCATCGCCTCGGCGTCGTAGCGCACGTAGGTGCCCTCGGCCGCACCGCCGCCCGGCGGCACCCACCACAGTCGCCACAGGCCGGCGACGTGGTCGACCCGCAGGCCACCCGCGTGCCGCAGGACGCGGCGCAGCATGTCCCGGTACGCGGCGTAACCGGTGGCGGCGAGCCGGTCCGGGCGCCACGCGGCGAGCCCCCAGTCCTGGCCGAGCTGGTTGAAGTCGTCCGGTGGCGCGCCGACCCGCACGCCCTGGGCCAGCACGTCGGCGAGCTGCCACCCGTCCGCGCCGCCCGGGTCGATGCCGACAGCCAGGTCGTGCACGACACCGACCGGCATCCCCGCCGAGCGGGCCGCCGCAGTGACGGCGTCGAGCTGCTCGTCGCAGAGATGTTGCAGCCAGGCGTGGAAGGTGACCCGGTCGGCGAGGCGCCGACGCTGCTCGGCGACCGCCGGGGCGTCCGGGTGGTGCAGATCCGCCGGCCAGGCCCGCCAGTCGTTGCCGTGCCGCTCGGCGAGCGCGCACCAGGTGGCGAAGCTGGTCAGCGCCGGGTCCGCGGCAAGGTCCACCGGCTGGGCGTACGCGTACAGCAACTCCAGGGCGCGCCGCTTGGCGGCCCACACCTCGTCGTAGTCGATCAGAGGCCCCCGGTCCGGACGCAACGCGTCGACCACCGCCCGGGTCGCCGGGTCCGCCGCCCGGTACGCGGCGGTGTCACCGACCCGCAGGTAGAGCGGATTGACGAAGCGTCGACTGGCCGGCGAGTACGGCGAGGTGGCCACCGGGTGCGCCGGCCCGACCGCGTGCAGCGGGTTGAGCAGCACCAGCCCCGCCCCGGTGGCACCGGCCCACCCGGTGAAGTCGGCGAGGTCACCGAGGTCACCCATGCCCCAGGAACGCTCCGAGGTGAGCGCGTAGAGCTGGAGCATCCACCCCCAGCTCGACGGCGGCACCGGCAGCCGGCGCGGCACCACCACCAGTGTCACCTCGCGGTCGGCGCAGGCCAGCCGGTGCCAACCCAACGGCAGGTCCGCCGGCAGCTCACCGTCGACAGCGCGACGGCCACCGTCCTCCAGGATCACCACACCCGGGCCGGGCAGCGCACGGCCGCGACCGTGGGTGAGCACTATCGTCTCCGGCAGGGCGCTCCGGTCGACCGCACGGGCGGCGGCGAGCGCGTCAGCGATCGCCGACGGGCTGGTGGCGTCCACGCCGAGCAGCCCCAGCACACCCACCACGGTCTCCGGTGCGACAGCGACGCGGCGGTGCCGCCAATCCTCGTACCAGGTGGAAACACCGTGCGCGTTGGCCAGCGCGGCCAATCGTCGGTTCATCCCGTCCCCCGCTTCACGACGCGACCTGCAACCACCCTGCCACGCCCACCCAAACCCCGCAGAACACGCCACCCCGTGCCCCGTCCCGCCCCGCCCCGCCCCGCCCCGCCGATCTTGCACTTACTGTCCCGACACAAGCGGCATTCCACCTGTATCGACAACCGAAAGTGCAAGATCGGCGCGTGCTGGGCGTCAGTCGGCGAGCGCGCCGGCCGCTCGACCCTCGTGCAGGGTCAGGTTGCGGCCGTTGGCCGGGTCGAACAGGTGGATCTTCTCCAGGTTGAACCAGACCCGTCGCGTCTGCCCCTCGGCGACCGGGGACTCGGCGGACAACCGGGTCACCAGGTTGCCGCCGGCACCGGCGAAATCGGCGGCGCCCGCGTCGGCGGCCAGCTCCTCCAACTCGGCGGCGCTGGCCTTCTCACCCTCGACGGTGAAGTAGACGTACTTGTCCGAGCCCATCGACTCGACGATGTCCACCGGCGCCTCGAACTCCATGCCCCGCCGACGGGTGTCGTCGTCGACCAGTTCGGCGTCCTCGAAGTGCTCGGGCCGGATGCCGAGGATCAGCTCGCGGGGCGCGTCGGCCGCCTCCAACTCCCGGCGGACCCGGTCACCGATCGGCACTTTGCCCAGGGCGGTGTGCAGCTCGCCGTCCTGCACGGCGGCGTGCAGGAAGTTCATCGACGGCGAGCCGATGAAGCCGGCCACGAAGAGGTTCTTCGGGTGGTCGTACAGCTCCTGTGGCGGCCCGACCTGCTGCACCGCGCCCCCGCGCATGATCACCACGCGGTCGCCGAGGGTCATCGCCTCGGTCTGGTCGTGGGTGACGTAGACGGTGGTGGTGCCGAGCTGCTTCTGCAGGCGGGACACCACTGTGCGCATCTGCACCCGCAGCTTGGCGTCGAGGTTGGACAACGGCTCGTCCATCAGGAACGCCTTCGGCTGGCGGACGATCGCCCGGCCCATCGCCACCCGCTGACGCTGGCCACCGGAGAGGTTGGCCGGCTTGCGGTCCAGCAGCGAGGTCAGCTCCAGCACCTTCGCCGCCTCGTCGACCTTGCGGTCGATGGTCTCCTTGTCGAGCTTCGCCAGCCGCAGCGGGAACGCCATGTTCTCCCGCACTGTCATGTTCGGGTACAGCGCGTACGACTGGAACACCATGGCGATGTCCCGGTCCCGGGGGGCCTTGTCGTTGACCCGCTGCCCGGCGATGCGCAGCTCACCGGAGCTGATGTCCTCCAGCCCGGCGATCATGTTGAGGGTGGTGGACTTGCCGCAGCCCGAGGGCCCGACCAGGATCACGAACTCGCCGTCGGCGATCTCCAGGTCGACGTCCTGCACGGCGACGGTCCCGTCCGGGAAGCTCTTGCTCACCTTGTCCAGCACGATGTCAGCCATGACTACCCACCTATCCCTTGACCGCGCCGGAGGTCAGACCGGACACGATGCGACGCTGGAAGAAGAGAACGAACAGGATGATCGGAACGGTGATCACCACGGCGGCGGCGCAGATCGCCCCGGTGGGATCCTCGAACTGCGACGCGCCGGTGAAGAACGACAACGCGGCCGGCACCGTGCGGGACCGCTCGGTCGAGGTCAGCGAGATCGCGAACAGGAAGTCGTTCCAGCAGAAGATGAAGACCAGGATCGCCGTGGTGAACAGGCCGGGCGCTGCCAGTGGCGCGATCACCCGGCGGAACGCCTGCCCCTGGGTGGCGCCGTCCATCTTCGCGGCCTTCTCCAGATCCCACGGGATCTGCTTGAAGAACGCCGACAGCGTGTAGATCGCCAGCGGCAGCGCGAAGGTGATGTACGGCAGGATCAGCCCGAGCCAGGTGTCGAAGATCTTGAGCTGACGTTCGATCTCGAACAGCGGCGACACCAGTGACACCTGCGGGAACATCGCGATCAGCAGGGAGACGCCGACCAGCAGCTTCTTACCGGGGAAGTCCAGCCGGCTGATCGCGTACGCGGCCATCGCACCGAGCACCACAGCGATCAGCGTGGCGATCAGCGCGATGCCGATCGAGTTGACCAGTGCCCGGACGAACTGGTCGGTGTCGAAGATGGTCCGGTAGTTGTCCAGCGTCCACTCTCGGGGGATGAAGTTCCCGTCGGTGAGGGTGGCCGGCGTCTTGAACGACAGCGACGCGATCCACAGCACCGGGACCAGCGCGAAGACGACCACGAGGACGTCGAGCAGACCCCAGCGCAGCTTTGCCCTGGTAGTGGTTTCGACAGCCATGTCAGCGCCTCTCTCCGTCGTCGCTGCCCGGAGCAGCGGTGCCGAACAGCTTCACGAAGACGAAGGCGATGATCGCCACGGTGATGAAGATCAGCACCGACATCGTCGAACCGATGCCGAGGTTGAGGCCCCGGATCAGGTTGTTGTAGGCGAGCATCGACACCGACGACGTCTCGTTGCCTCCGGCGGTCAACACGAAGATGTTGTCGAAGACCCGGAACGCGTCCAGGGTGCGGAACAGCAACGCGACAAGGATCGCCGGCTTCATCACCGGCAGCATCACCTTCGTGAACTTCTGCCAGGCGGTCGCGCCGTCGGTGGAGGCCGCCTTGAGCAGGTCCTCCGGGACCAGCGCCAGGCCGGCCATCAGCAGCAGCGCCATGAACGGGGTGGTCTTCCAGATCTCCGCCAGCATGATGATCGCCAGGGAGCTCGCCCGTTCGGTGAGCGGCGCGCCGTCGCTGAACAGGTCGGCCAGGTAACCGGTGCCGGGCGTCCAGGCGTACCGCCAGGAGAACGCGGCGACCACTGTGACGATCCCGTACGGGATCAGCGCCGAGGTCCGGACCAGGCCGCGCCCGACCAGGGTGCGGTGCATGATGATCGCCAGGCCCATGCCGAGCACCAGCTCGACGGCGACGGTGACCACAGTGATCAGCGTGGTCACCCCGAACGCGGTCCACCAGAACTCGTTGGTGAGCACCGTGACGTAGTTCTCCAGCCCGATGAACTCACGCTGGTCGGGGAAGCGCAGGTCGAAGCGCTGCAACGACAACCAGACCGAGTAGATGATCGGGTACGCGGTCACCGCGATCATGACCAGCGCGGCCGGTGCGCAGAGCAGCAGACCGAGCCGGCGTTCGGCCTTCTTGTTCTCGCTCAACGGGGGCTTGCGACGGCCACCACGCTGGGTGGGCACTGTGGCGCGCTGGCCGGTGGCTTCGCTGGTCTCGTCGGCGGCGACATCGGCGCCGGTCGGCGTGGCGTTGATACTCACGGCAGGACCCCCTTGGACTGGAGGGCGTCGGCGATGGCGCCGCGCAGTTCGTCGGCGGTCTGCTGCGGGCGGATCCCCGACGGTGGCGACAGGATCGCCGACATCACTGTGGAGATGCTCTGGTAGGCGGGGGTCAGCGGACGCGTCGCCGGCTCCTTCAGCTCTTCAAGGATGGTGTCCTTCATCGGGTACGCCTCGGTCATCTCCGGGTCGTTGAAGACGGCCTCGATGGTCGGGGGCACACCGTCGTTGATGGCGGAGAACTTCTGGTGCTCGGCGCTGCGGATGCACCGGGCCGCCTCGAAGGACTGCTCCGGGTGCTTGGAGTAGGAGCTGACCGCGAGGTTGACCCCACCGATGGTGACCTTGCTGGGGGTGCCCTCGTCGATGCCCGGAATCCGCGCCCAACCGACCTGCTTGGCCAACTCCGGGTTCGCCTCCTGGAGTGCCGGGTAGACGAACGGCCAGTTCACCTGGAACGCGCCAGCGCCGGACTGGAACTCCAGCCGGACCGGGTCCTCGGTGGCGTTGCTGAACGACGGCGAGGTAACGCCCGACGTGGCGAACTTCTTCAGCTGCTCCAACGCCCGGACAGTGCCGTCGTCCATCACTGCCTTCTTGCCGTCGTCGCTGAGGATCTTCCCACCGGCGCTCTCGGCCAGAGTGTTGTAGAGGACGACAAGACCCTCGTACTGCGCGCCCATGGTGAGCACCTGGTACGGCTTGCCCTGGTCCTTGAGCTGCTGGGCCGCGCTGATCATCTGGTCCCAGGTGGTTGGCGGCTGCGGCACCAGGTCCTTGCGGTACCAGAGCAACTGGACGTTGGTGTTCTTCGGCGCCGCGTACAACTTGTCCTCGTACCGGGCGGTGTCCAACGGCCCGGCGAGGGTGCCCTGCTCGACCTCGGCCTTGTCCTGGCCGGTCCACTCGCGGATCCAGTCGGCGCTGGCGAACTCCTGGGTCCAGGTGACGTCCAGCCCGAGCAGATCCATCCCGTTGTCCTCGGCGGCCAGCCGGCGCACCATCTGCACCCGCTGGTCGTCGGCCTGCCGGGGCAGCACCCGGTAGGCGATCTCGTACCGTCCCTGGGCCTGCGCGTTGCAGTCGTCGACGACCTTCTGCAGGTTCTGCTCTGGCGGGTAGTACAGGTTGATCGTCGGTGGGCCACCAGCGTCGTCAGCGCCACACGCGGCCAGCGGCGCCACGAGTGCCAGCGCGGCAGCCGCCGCGCCCAGCCGAACAACTGGCCGGCGTCGGTGTCGAGCCGTTTCGGGGTCCGTCATCGCCCTCCCCCTCTCCTCGGCGAAAGACCGGGGAGGGCATCCGTGCCCCGGCGCACGGCGAGCCGATTCCGAGTCGGCAAGCTGCGGAAACTCCGGCCCGGATGCTCTGTAGCGGCTACTCTGCCCCACCCGCGAAGTCGCGAAACCTGGCTGTCACACCGAGAGTGCACACAACGATCGACCCTCGGTGCCGTGCGCTCCGACCGCGCGTGTTCGCGCTGGCAGCGGAGGGTTCGGCAGTAACCGACGGGCGGTGTGAGCATGATCGGCGCGCGGGCGGGTAGCGGCAGCGCACCGACTCCTCGCCAAGTTTGGAAGGCGCCCATGCGAACACCGCTGTGTCGAGGTTCGAGACCTACGCGAAGTCGGTCAACCTCGGCCGGGCGGGGATCAGGCCGATAGGCACGAGCATTGCCGGTGGCACCCCGACTCGCCGCGCCGCGCCGCACAGGCCCGCTCAGGTGACGTGCAAGACATCGGCGACCCTAGACGCCGATACCCCCCGGGGGTATGTTGAGGGCGAGGAGGCGATCACGATGTCGCACGACCACCAGCACCACAAGATGAACACTTCCACCCAGGCGACAGACCGGATGAACGGACACGGTGACCACCCCGGTCGCTCGAAGGAACCCGGCGGGCGTGACGCCCCCGCAGGGAAGCACGACGCGCACGCCGGGCATGACAAGCACGCCGGGCACGACCCAGAGGCGTTTCGGCGCAAGTTTTGGCTGAGTCTGGCGTTGACGGTGCCGATCGTGGTGACCAGTCACATGGTGATGGACTGGTTCGGCTATCAGTTGGACTTCCCGGGCATCGGGTGGGTGGGTCCGGTGCTGGGCACGGTGGTGTTCGCCTACGGCGGGTGGCCGTTCCTACAGGGCGCAGTGCGGGAAGTCCGCGACCGGGCGCCGGGGATGATGCTGCTGATCGCGATGGCGATCACCGTCGCCTACGTCGCCTCCCTGGCGACGGCGTTGGGCGCGTTCGACCTGGACTTCTGGTGGGAGCTGGCCGCCCTGGTCACGATCATGCTGCTCGGGCACTGGCAGGAGATGAAGGCCATCGGCCAAGCCCAGGGCGCGCTGTCCGCTTTGGCGGCGCTGCTGCCCGACGACACCGAACGTCTCGGTGGCGACGGTCAGCCCGAGCAGGTGCGCGTCAGTGACCTGGACGTCGGCGACGTGGTGCTCGTGCGCCCAGGCGGCCGGGTGCCGGCCGACGGGCGGATCTCCGACGGCCGGGCGGAGCTTGACGAGTCGATGATTACCGGTGAGTCTCGTCCGGTGCCGCGCGAGGCGGGGGATCGGGTGGTGGCCGGCACGGTGGCCACCGACGCGGCGATCCGGGTCCGGGTCGAGGCCGTCGGTGAGGACACCGCCCTGGCCGGGATCCAGCGCCTGGTCGCCCAGGCGCAGCAGTCCAGTGGCCGGGCGCAGGTGCTGGCCGACCGGTTCGCCGCCTGGCTGTTCTACATCGCCAGCGCCACGGCCGTGGTGACGCTGCTTGTCTGGACGGTGTTCGGCAACCTCGACGAGGCGGTCGTGCGCACGGTGACGGTGCTGGTGATCGCCTGCCCGCATGCGCTCGGCCTGGCCATCCCTCTGGTGATCGCTCTGTCCACCGCCGTCGCCGCCAAGGGCGGCATCCTGATCAAGGACCGCCTCGCCCTGGAACGGATGCGCACGGTCGACGCGGTGTTGTTCGACAAGACCGGCACCCTGACCCGCGGGAAGCACGTCGTCACCGGCGTCACCGCCGCCACCGGAAGCAGCGACGCCGACGTCCTGGCGATCGCGGCGGCGGTGGAAGCCGACAGCGAGCATCCCCTCGCCCGGGCCATCGTCACTGCCGCCGCCCAGCAGGGGGCCCGGCGCACCGCGACGGGGTTCCGGTCACTGACCGGGCGCGGGGTACGCGCCGAGGTCGACGGCGTCAGCTACGCCGTCGGCGGGCCCGCGCTGCTGCGCGAACTGCGGGCCGCAGCGCCGGATGACCTGCGCCGCCAGCACGACGAGTGGTCGGGCCGGGGAGCCGCGGTGCTGCACCTGCTGCGCCTCGACGACGACCAGGCCAGGGTGATCGGCGCCCTCGCCCTCGAAGACCAGGTCCGTCCCGAAGCGCGGCAAGCCATCGCCGAACTACGCCAGCAGGGCATCCGCAAGATCGCCATGATCACCGGTGACGCCCGCTCGGTCGCCGAGGCGGTCGCCGCGGACCTGGGCTTTCGCCCGGGCGAGGATGAGGTGTTCGCCGAGGTGCTGCCAGCGGACAAGGACGACGCCGTGGCCGAACTACAGAAACGCGGACTACGAGTGGCGATGGTCGGCGACGGCGTCAACGACGCCCCCGCGCTGGCCCGCGCCGACGTCGGGATCGCGATCGGCGCCGGCACCGACGTCGCCATCGAGTCCGCCGGGGTGGTCCTCGCCTCCTCCGACCCGCGCGCAGTCGCAGGGGTGATCCGCCTGTCCCGCGCCTCCTACCGAAAGATGATCCAGAACCTGGCCTGGGCCGCCGGTTACAACGTGATCGCCCTGCCGTTGGCCGCCGGCGTCCTCGCCTGGGCCGGGGTGACCCTCAGCCCCGCGATCGGGGCCGTGCTGATGTCCGCCTCCACCATCGTGGTCGCCCTCAACGCCCAACTCCTGCGCCGCGTGCACCTGCGCCCCGCGAGCGAGTGAGAAGCGGCGATCGCGGGATCGGCCGGGATGAGCCGACGGCGGCACACTAGCGTGGAGCGCATGACCCAGCCAGCAGCACGAACCGGACACCTGGTCCGGTTCGTGCTGCTGGCCTGCACCCTCATCGGGCTGGCCGCCATGCACAGCCTCGGCCACGACCCTTTGTCGATGCGATCCGACAGCGGGCACAGCAGCCCCACCACCGCCGTACTGGCCCCGCCCGCCGCTCAAGACGGATGCACCAGCGACACCTGCGACCAGCAAACGGTTACACCGGCCGGCCACGGCAACGGGCACATGCCCGGCTGGCAGGTGTGCCTGGCCGTGGTCACCGCTCTCAGCCTCGCGGTTGTCCTCGGTCTCCTGCTGTTCACGCACACCAGCCGCGCCCATACCCGCATCCGCTCTGCCTGCTGTGCCACAAGTTGCCGGGCACCGCCCGCGCGCAGGCTCGGACTACACCTGGCCTCGGTGTCGGTGCTGCGCACATAGGGGCACCCGCGCTGCCCGGCGGGCACCTCCGTCGGCTGCGTCGCGCGCCTGTCCCATGCACGCAGTTTTCCTTGACACCGAAAGGCACAACCCGCGATGACTCGCACTCACCTGCGCCGCGCCGTCATGGCCGCGCTCAGCTTCACCGCCGCCGTCAACCTCACCGGATGCGGCGCCGGCGACCACAGCTCCGCCGCGGGCGGGCACAGCTCCACCATGGCCAGCCCGACCGCCACCAGCGGCCAGAACACCAGCCCTGGGGCCGGCAACCCGGCTGACGTCATGTTCGCCCAGATGATGATCCCGCACCACCAGCAGGCCGTGCAGATGGCCGACCTCGCAGCCACCCGCGCCACCGGCCCCGAGGTCAAGCAACTCGCCGCCCAGATCAAGGCCGCCCAAGGGCCAGAGATCGACACCATGACCCGGTGGCTGGCCGCCTGGGGCACGCCCACACCGACGGCCAGCAACACCGGCATGCACCACGGCACGAGCCCCAGCGCCATGCCCGGCATGGACCACAGCATGCCCGGCATGATGACCGACGCCGACATGGCCAAACTCGCCGCCGCCACCGGCACCGAGTTCGACAAGCAGTTCCTCACCATGATGATCGCCCACCACCAGGGCGCTATCACCATGGCCAAGGACGAGACCACAAACGGCGCCAACGCCGACGCCAAGGCCCTCGCCCAGCAGATCATCGACGACCAGCAGGCCGAGATCGCCACCATGAACAAGATCCTCGCCCGGATCTAACGATCGGTTGCCCGGGCGTCTCACGACGCCCGGGCACTCGCCACCTTCTCACTGGCAGGGCAGGTTGCGCCTGGCCGCGGTGCTCACCGGCGAGGGACCCGGACACACCGACGGGGTGCCGCTGATCCACTTCCCGGGATGAGCTACGGCGGGCCGAGCAACGTCAGCCCCGGGCCCTCGCCCAGGAGAGGAAGCGCTCGGTCATCCTGGTCGGTGGATGATCCGGATGGAGCTGGGTGAGCTGGATCGTCGCCTCGTGCATCAGAGTGCCGAGGTAGATCAGCAGTGCGGTCCGGCTGGTCCGGTACTCCGTCAGCAGGGCGAGCTTGGCCGGTTGGCAGGGCCACTCGGTGCCACAGTTCCGGCACCGCCACAGCGGGCGCATTGCGACGTGCGGGACGGGCGGCCGGACCACCACCATCACCGCCACCGCGCCGAGGGCTGCTGGGCTGTCGGGGTGAGCACATCGACCTCCTCGGGGACGGGGAAGGGGCCGCTCCCGCAAGGGGGAAACGGGAGCGACCCCGGGGGCAGGGCCCACCGCCGCCATTCCGGCCACCAGCGGACCCGCCACTGGTGACAGTGTGGTGATGAGCCGACTACCGTCGATACGTGCTCGCGCCATCTGTGCAGCTCAGCGGTCCAGGTGAGCACCCATGAGGGACACGCCGAGCCAGACTGAGCGAAGGTTGGGGAATCAATGGGGACCGTCACCGACTACGTGCTGGAGGAGTTGCGCCTGTTCCGGACGGGGTCCGGGCTCAGTCAGGACGACTTCGGCAGGGGCATCGGTTATTCGGGTTCACACGTCAGCTCCGTGGAGACCGGTGGGCGACCGCCCACGAAGGAGTACATGAGGGCGGTCGACACCCAGCACCGGACCGGCGGACGTTTCCTGCGCATGCTGGACGGGTTGGCCCGGCTCGACGCCGAGCCGGCCTGGCTGCGCGAGTGGATCGAGTTCGAGCGGGAGGCGACCACGCTGCGCTGGTTCGAGTTGGCGTACGTGCCGGGCCTGCTCCAGACCGAGCGGTACGCCCGCGCGACGCTGGCCGGTGGCCGGTTCGACGCCGAGGATGTGGACCGGATCGTCGCCTCCCGGTTGGAGCGCCAGGCGATCCTGCACCGCCCGCGCCCGCCGCAGCTCATCGCCGTGCTGGACGAGGCGGTGCTGCGCCGGCCGGTGCTCGACCAGCCGGGCCTCATGGTCGAGCAGTGCGAGCACCTGGCCCAGTTGGCGACGGCGGAGCATATCCAGGTGCACATCGTGCCGGTGGATGCTGGGATGTATCTGGGGCTGGCCGGTCAGTTCATCATCGCCGAGATGCCGGACGGCGAGCGGGTGGCTCACGCCGACAACCAGCTCACCGCGCAGTTCGTCGATGCCTCGGCCGACGTCGCTAAGCTGGCGAAGACGTGGGAGATCGTGCGGAACGAGGCGCTCCCCCGCCGGCAGTCAACCGAGCTGATCAAGGAAGTGGCGAAGTCATGGGCATGCTGACCCCACAGTGGCGCAAGTCGACCCGGTCCGGCGGCAACGGCGGATCCTGCGTCGAGGTCGCCGACAACCTGCCGAGCGTGGTGCTGGTGCGTGACACCAAGGACCGCGACGGCGGCACCCTGCACGTCGACCCGACGGCCTGGAAGACCTTCGTCGAGTACGCCAAACAGCACTGACCAAAACCGAGTAGAAGGCCCCCACCCGAGGGCCTTCTACTCGCATTCCCGGGCTCGATCACGCCCTACGGGCCCGGGAGTCGGACAACAGCGGCGGAGTTTCAGCTCGCTATCACCGCTGTCTGCGTTCCCTGCTGGGCGCCGGGGCGGGCGAGCAGAATCGCGGCACCCGCGAGCATGACCCCGGCGATGGTCAGGGCGAGAACCTGCCAAGTTGGCCCGACCGGGTAATAGCGGCCGGGGTTGAACGCGCTGTGCACGGTGAAGACCGGGCCGACGTCGCCGTGATCTCTGAATGCCCGCAGCACGTTGCCGTACAGGGCTACTGCCGGCAGAGCGAGCGCGATCAGCGCTACGGCCCAGAGCCCGGCGGAGGCGCGCCGCCGTTCGGCCGACGCCTCCACGATCCGGTACGCGAGGGCCGCTGCGATCAGCCACCCCACGACAAGTCCGATCAGGATGCCCGCCACGATCAGAGGTAGGAACAAGGACGTGCTCTGCACCCAGCCGTCGAGGTGGACAGAGCCGTGCTCGGCGCTGACGTAGCTCCGCACCTGGAGTGTCAGCCCGTTCGACCTGGCGCTGAACGTCGAGTTGCGCATCGGGAGGTCGACGAAGGATTTGGTGTCAGGGTTGAACGCGAACGCTTGGCCGCCGAGTGGCGTGACGTCGGAGACTGACCAGCCATCAGCTGAGAAACGCTGCCGGGCCTGCTCAGCGTCCCAGTTGGCATCGACTTCGGAAGTCGTCGAGATCGACTCCTCCTGCCATGGTGACGCGACGCGCAGCTGGACGGAATCGTTGGCGGCACCGCTGGCCCGCTGGGCCAGGCTGGCGGTCGTGGCGTCGTCGGGCAGGTCCGCGAACGTCTGGGAACCTGTCCACGACCCGACGGCCCCACCGAACGCGCCCATCGTCAGGGCGAGGAGGACCGCCGCGATCACCGCGAGCGGCCGGCGGGTGGGGAGCCGGAGCCGCTGGCGCAGGCCGCTGGCGAGCAGGTGCAGGGCCTCCCCGGGCCGAGGGCGGCGCTGCCCGGGTGCTGCCATCTCAAGGAGCGTGGTGATCATCTCGGTGCCGTACCGGCGCCGATGCCGGCCCGGGTACGCAAGCAGCAGCTTGCGGTAGTGGCGTTCGAGACTGCGGTCGCCGGCCGACCACGTGGCGGCGGTCATGCGGACACCGCCCCGAAGCCCAGGGCACCACCGAGGCGCTTGCTCAGCTGGTCATCGGCCGCCGTCGCATGCCGACGCAGTCGCTCGGCCTGGGCTTGCAGGGCCGCTGCTCCCGCCTCGTTGAGCCGGTAGTAGCGACGAAGTCGCCCGTCGACGGCCTCCTCCCGGTCAACCTCGATCAGGCGTTGCTCGACCAAACGGTCGAGTGCGCCGTAGAGGGTGCCCGGCCGCAGCTTCACGTCGCCCGCCGACAAATCTTCCACCGCCTGCACTACCCCGTAGCCGTGCAACGGCTGGGCGGCCAGAGCGGTGAGGATGAGAAAGGTAGATTCATGCATGCGTGGATAATACGTGCGGCGTTATATAACGTCAAATATCCTATCCAGGAGGGCGTCAACCCAGCACCGTCTGCCCGGACACATCCGCTCCCACCAGTCATGCTGGAAGCATGATCGCGCGCTTCAAGGATCTCTGTCTGGACGCCAACGACCCGCTCGCACTCGGCGGCTTCTGGGCCCGCATGCTCGACGGTGACGTGGCCGATGCCGGTGACGACGACACCCGGGTGGACCCGCGCTCCGCGCGCTCCAACGCCGAGTCGATCTGGGTGAACAAGGTGCCCGAGCCTCGGGTCGGCAAGACCCGCGTACACCTGGATCTGCGGTTGGCCGACGCGGACCCGGCGGCGCTGCTCGCGGACGGCGCCCAACTGGTACGCGACCCAGGCGGTGAGGCGTCCTGGTGGGTGCTCGACGACCCGGAGGGCAACGAGTTCTGCGCGTTCCCGGCTCGCGACGGTGCCCTGCCGGGCCCGTTCGAGTTGGTCGTCGACTCGACCGACCCGGTTGCGCAGGCGACCTGGTGGGCCGGGGTGGTCGGCGGCACCGTCGAGCACGAGTTGAGCACCTCGTCGGTGGCCGGCGCGGCCGGGTTCCCGTGGGAGTACTGGGTGTTCGTCGGGGTGGCCGAGCCCAAGACGGTCAAGAATCGGCTGCACTGGGACGTCGACCTGGTCGACCCGGAGCCAATGGCGCTGATCGCGGCGGGCGCGACCCTGCTGCGGGAGCCTCTCGACGAGGCGCACTGGTGGTGGGTGCTGGCCGACCCCGAGGGCAACGAGTTCTGCGCCTTCGCCCCACGCCCCACCGGGTGAACGACCGACTACCGAGCGCGGGCGTCGTCGGCTAGCGTTTTCCTAGCGCCGTAGCCGGCGCGTTCGCCGCCGCCGTCGACACGCCTCCGGCCGACCCATGCCTGCCCGATCGGTTGGTAATCGCGGGAACGTCCCCCCGCCGCTCCCCCGGTTCGGCAGGATCGTCCCAACGAGGAGGTGCCGTCGTGCAGGACACCCGCGCTCTCGCCCTGACGTTCGAGGTGAGCGGCCTGCCACCGGTCAAGACCGAAGCGTTGTCCATCTTCGCCGCCGGGCACCGGCAGGCGACGAGGGTCCGCACCCTGCTCCAGGCCGCCCTCGCCGCGGCCCAACGCACCGGCTGGACGCCGTTGCCCGGGCCGATCGAGGTGGACCTGGTGTTGCGTTGCCCGCCCGGGCACCGTACGTCCGACGCCAGCACCCTGCTCGGCGGCGTCTGCGCGGTGTTGCAGGACAAGAAGCGGGTGTCGAGCATCGGCCTCGCCCACCTCGGCGTGCTGGTGGACGTCGCCCTCTACGACGACGACCGGCAGATCCGTCGGCTGTCGTACCACGAGGAGCCGGCGGAGGAGTTCTCGTACCAGGTGCGGGTCGCCGCCGCACCGACCGGGGTTTGACCGACGTCCGCGGTGGGGTATCGCGGACGCCGACGAAGGGAGCACCGATGTCGGAGCCACATGTCACGCTCGACCCCCGCGGGCTCGATCCTGTGCAGCAGAAGCTGCGCGGCCCGCTGGAGGAGCAGCTGACCTCGGCGCTTCAGGCGGCCACCGAGCGGGTCCGCTCCGGCTACGCCGGCGAACCGGTCGAGCAGGTCTGCCAGCGGCTGTTGGAGGAGACCCGCTCCGGGTTGCATCCCGACATCGCTGCCGGGTTCAACCCGGACATGGACGAGTTCTGCCGGGTGGCGGTGGCGATCGTCCGGCGCGAGGACGGCTGAGCCGCGGCGGCTCTCAGTATCGGCTGAGCTGGGCGTACGGGCTGAGCACGATGCGTGGTGACAGCGCCGGGTCCAGCCAGTTGAGCACGTCGACAAGGTGATCGTGGGCGAGGGAGACGCAACCAGCGGTGGCGTTGCCGGCGCTGGTGCTGAACTGGTGCAGGAAGATCCCGCTGCCCGCGTTCGGCACCGGCTTCGGCACGTTCGGCGGCATGTTGTAGGTGATCACCGCGAAGTGCGTGTACGCGGGGACCTCCTTCCACAGTGCCTCGCTGGCCCCGCCCGGGTTCGTCGCACTGTGCTGGAAGGTGTTGTAGAGCGCCGACGACGGGTTCTCGTTCCACCAGTCACCGCTGACCAGCCGGTGGTAGGGGAAGCGCACGCCCGGGTTGGCGTCGATGCCGTACATGGTGGGGCCGATCGAGTAGACGCCGGTCGGCGTGGTCGGCACACCCTCCACGTGGTTGTCGCTGAAGCCCTTCGAGCCGATCCGGGCGGGCAACGACGCCGAGGCCGGCTGCCAGGTGCTCCGCACCCGCACGAACGCCTCCAGCGTGGCGTAGGTGGTGGTGTAGCTGCTGGCGCCGACGATGATCACCTGCTTCGTCTCCGCCGGCAGCGTTGTCAATGCGCTGGCCCGGTTCTGGGGCTGCCACCTCGGCAGGGGTCGCGGCGCCGGGGCCGTGCCGACGCTCGGCCCCACCGCCGCGAGTGCGGGCGCGGGCGGGGTGAGCACGGCCGGGGCGACCAGGCCCGCCGCCGCGCCGAGTAGGAGAGATCTGCGCTTCATGCCGCCATCCTGACAGTCGAACCGGCGCGCGGTCTGCCCCGCTCGGAGCTGTCGAACGATTCGCGGGCCGGGTCAGGACCGGGTCCGCAACTACCCGGCCCTGACCCTCGGCCGTCCGGCAGGGAAGCGGACAGCTCCGGCACCCCGCCGCGCGGGCGTGGCACGACGCCACACGCCAGAACGGGGTGAGCCAGCCACTTCGCACTCAGCTCCACGGTGCTCACCCGCCGAACGCCGACGCGCTCCCGACACACCCCGGAGGGCCGTGAGCGCCGAACCAGGTTAGGCGCGCCCCGACCGGCCGGACAAGCCGCGTCGGACGACCGGCGGCAGGACTGATCCCACGATGAAAATCGGGCAGGTTGGCGTAACGCGACCATGATCGCCGACGCTGTTTGGCTTCGGTACGGTCAGAAGTGGCGCAGCAGGTCCCGGAACGCGGCGAGCCGCAGCACCCCGCCGTCGGTCGGGTCCAGCTCGTCATCCTCCAGCACCCAGGTGTTCGCGTTCGGAATGAACACCGCGTTCAACCCGGCGGCCCGCGCCGGCAGGATGTCGGACTTCGGGGAGTTGCCGATCATCCACGCGTCGTCCGGCGCGAAGCCGTGCTCCCGAATGAGCCACCGGTACGTGTCGACGTTCTTCTCGGCGACGATGTGCGCGGCGCCGAAGTGGTGCAGCAGACCGCAGGCGTCCAGCTTGCGCTGCTGCTCCTCCCGATCGCCCTTGGTGAGCAGCAGCAACTCGTGTCGACCGGCCAGCTCGTCGAGCGCGTCGGCCACCCCGGGCATCAGCTCCACCTGGTGCTCGACGAGGGCCACCGCCAGCTGGTCGATCTCCTGACGTTCGGAGTCGGTGGCCGGCCGCTCGCGCAGCCGCTCCAGGCACTCCGCCAGGCTGCGCAGGAAGACCTTGCTGCCGTACCCGTGCGCCACCGCGTTGGCCCGTTCGATGTCGTCGAGGACGGACCGCAACGCGGCCCGGTCCAGGGTCGGGTGGTCCAGCCAGCCCAGGAAGTCGTCGATCACCCGCTCGAAGACGACGTTGTTCTCCCACAACGTGTCGTCCGCATCGAAGATCAGCACCTGCGCCTGTCGTCGCGCCGCCACGCCGACCGTCATGCCATGCCCTCCCCGTGCCACCGCCGCCAAGACCGAGAGACAGGATAGGCGGGAGATCGACGTGAGATCTTCCGGATTTTCGTGAACCGTTCCGGCGCGGCCGTCGTCATGCGGAGGCGACATCCATGATGATTTCCGCCCAGGTTCGGGACGGCTGTTGAGGAGTGCGGCATGGCCACCATGAAGTGGGTCACCGGCGCGGCGATGCTGGCCTGCGCCAGTGTGCTGGTGGCGTGCCAGGGCGGTGCGGACAAGGCGGCGGGCACGCCGACTCCGTCGGGCGCCCTGACAGGCGCGCCGACGGCAGCGGCGCCGACCACGCCATCGGCAGCGGCGAGCGACCCACTGCTGTCCGGCACGCGCGAGGTCACCATCACCCGGGTGCAGGGTTCGGGGAAGCCGTTGGAGATCAGCGGGCGGCTTGAGGAGGGCGGCGACGCCGGCGGTCGCATCCTGTTCGTGCCGACACCGATCGGCGGCGACCGGTACGTGATCAGGGCGTTCGGCACGAAGGACGGCCACCCCGCCAACGACGACCCGTCCTGCTGGCAGGTGAACGGCCTGGACATCGAGCCCGAACTGACAATCGGGGCCGTCGTCTGCGACCAGGACGACCCGATCCAGCGGTTCACCATCATCGCCAAGGGCGACGGCACGTACACGATCGGCAGCGAGACCCGTGTCCTCCAGCACCTCCCCGGCAACGGCCTCGTCCTCAAGGAGTTGGGCAACGCCAAGCTGAACACCACGTTCCGGTTCACCGACAAGGGCCCGGCCGACCGCCAGCCCATCAACTGACCAGGATCCGGGGAGTTCGGCGGTGGCCTGGTCAGGGCCACCGCAGCAACCGTTGCGCGATCAACGCCTCGCGGTCCTCCTGCCCCTCGGGTCGCAGCCGGCCACCGCGGGTGAGCATCACCACGCCGTGCAGCAGGCTCCAACCCACCTCGGCGAGGGTGTCCGGGTCCCGTCCCTCGGCCAGCGGGGTCAGGGCCGCCCGCAGCTCGGCGAAGACCGCCCGCGGCGCGGCCGGCACACCATCCACGCCGAGGGCCAGGTCGGGGGTCAGCGCGAGCATCGCGTCATAGACCTCAGGATTCGTGTACGCGAAGTCGAGGTACGCGGTCGCGACCGCCGGCCAGACCCCCTCCGGGCTCCCGGCGGTCTCCGCGTGCGCCTCGGCGAGGTCGGCGGCCAGATCGGCGAAGGCGCACACCGCGACCGCGGCGATCAGCGCCTCCAGATCGGCGAAGTGCCGATAGATGTCACCCATGTCGATCTCGGTTCGTTCGGCGAGCCGTCGGGTGGTCACACCCGCCCAGCCCTCCGTCTCGGCCAACTCTCGCGCGACAGTGACGATGAGGTCACGCCGGTCCTGTTCAGTGGCCTTCTCGGCAGGTCCGGGCACGTCCACGAGCGTAGAGGCGTACACCTGCCGTGGCGGTCGGGTGACGGATTGGTGACTGTTGTCTGTCGCCGGCCCCTTCGCTCCACGTGCCACAGCCGCACGCTGGCTCGTTAGGCATGGAGATCACCGCGACGGGAGGGCCCGTGATCGTTCGGCGACACCGGCGCGTGGCGAGCCGATGAGGAAAACCCCCGACGGACTGTTGCGCAGCGAAGCCACCCGCCAGCGGGCCACCTTTCTGGAGCTCTTCCTCGACCTGGTCTTCGTCTTCGCCCTCACCCGGATCTCCGCGCGGCTGATCGCCGACTTCACCGACGGCCAACGCGGCGCGTACGCGGGTCTCGGCCAGGCTCTGCTGCTGTTCCTGGCGCTGTGGGCGGTCTGGTCGCTGACGGTCTGGTCGACGAGTTGGCTGGACCCGGACGCCCCGATCGTCCAGACCGTCATCATCATGACGTTGGTCGGCGCCATGACGATGGCCGTCGCCGTGCCCAACGGCTTCGGCGCACGCGCCGCACTCTTCGCCATCACGCTGGTGACCCTCCAGATCGGCCGCGTGGTGTTCTTCCACGTCGCCGGGCACGGCCGGCCGGACCCCCAACAGTCGATCCGGGTCCTGTTCTGGTTCGGCCTGAGCGCACCGCTCTGGGTCGTCGGCGGGCTGGTAAACGACGGCACGGTTCGCGGGGCACTCTGGACCCTCGCCGTGCTGACCGACTACACCGGGCTGCTCCTCGGCTGGCCGACCCCCCGACTCGGCGCGCAACGGCTCGGCGTCCAGATGATCGCGGCCGAGCACCTGGCCGAGCGGTACCAACAGTTCCTCCTCATCGCTCTCGGCGAGGCGATCTTCGTCATCGGCCTCGCCTTCAGCGGCAGCGAGTTCCACACCGACCAGACGGGTGGGTTCGTCCTGGCGCTGGCGAGCACCGTCCTGCTCTGGCGGATCTACTTCCACGTGGCGGGAGGGATGCTGGGCACCGCCGTCGACCGTTCCCGTAACCCGGCCCGGCTCGCCACCGACATGGCGTTCGCCCACATGGTCATGATCGCGGGGATCGTGCTCACCGGCGTCGGCTTCGAACTGTTCATCGCCGAGCCGCTCGGGCACCTCCCGGCGACCTGGCTCATCGCCATCTTCGGCGGCCCGGTGCTCTTCCTCGCCGGACGATCGGCGCTCGAATACCAGGTCTTCGGTCGGGTGTCCCGGTCCCGGCTGGCCGGCCTGGTGGCCTTCGGCCTGCTGATCCCGGTAGCACTGCACCTCCAGCCGCTCACCGCGGGCGCGGTCGCCGCCGTGGTGCTGCTCGGCGTCGCCGCGGCGGACGCCCGACGCTCCCGCCACCGGTCACCGGAGACGCCCACGCCCCCGTACTAGCCCCCAGTCACCGCCGCAGGGTGGTCTCACGCCGCATGTGCGACAACTTCTCGGGGTTGCGCACAGCGTAGACACCGCTGATGAAACCGTCGTCGATACGCAGCGCGAGGACCGTGTCGACCGCGCCGTCGAGCCGCAGAACCAGCGCCGGGTGACCGTTGACCTGGGCAGGGTGCAGCGACATGGTGGCGACCCTGGCGTGTGTGCTGCACAGCAGGCGGGCCACCTTGTCGGCTCCGGCGACAGGCCGCAGCACGGCCTGCTTGATCCCGCCGCCGTCGCCGAGGAGCACCACATCCGGCGCGAGGACGTCGAGCAGGCCCTGCACGTCGCCGGTCTCGACCGCCCGCCGGAACGCGTCCAACGCCCGCCGGGTGTCCGCCGAGGAGACCATCCCGCGCGGCCGGCGCGCGGCGACGTGCGCCCGCGCACGGTGGGCGATCTGACGGACCGCCGCCGAACTCTTGCCGACCGCCTCGGCGATCTCGTCGTATCCAAGGTCGAAGACCTCACGGAGAACGAACACCGCCCGCTCGGTCGGTGCCAGCGTCTCCAGCACCAGCAGCATCGCCATCGAGACACTCTCGGCGAGTTCGACGTCGTCGGCGACGTCCGGTGCGGTCAACAGCGGCTCGGGTAACCAGGAGCCGACGTAGGACTCCCTGCGCCGGCCGACCGCACGCAGCCGGTTGAGCGACAGTCGGGTGGTGATCCGGACCAGGTAGGCGCGCTGGTCCCGCACCGACGGAAGATCCGCGTCCGCCCACCGCAGCCAGGTCTCCTGGAGTACGTCCTCCGCGTCGGCGGCCGAGCCGAGCATCTCGTACGCGACGGTGAAGAGCAGGTTCCGGTGGGTGACGAACGCGTCGACGGCCCGGTCCCCCCGGTTGTCCGCTCCCATGATTCCGCCCCCGACATCCATGCGTCCTCCAGTCTCGTCGAACTCGACCGCGTTGCCCACCAGACACCGGCCACCCGCCGTCCGTGACGCCGGACGCCCGTGCTCTCCGTCACTCGACGAGCTGTCACAGCGAACCGGCCGGTGGTGTCTCCTGAGCGACCCGATACGGAGGGAAACGCATGAACCTGGCACTGTGGATCACGGCCGGACTGCTGGCCGCACTCGCCCTGGCCGGCGGCATCACCAAGACATTCGTACCCAAGCAGAAGTTGGCCGCGGCCAACGGCGGCGGGTGGACCGGCGACGCCAGCGTGGGCTTCGTCAAGGCCCTCGGCATCCTTGAGCTCCTGGCCGCGGTCGGTCTCGTCCTGCCCGCGGTGCTGGACATCGCACCGGTGCTGGTGACGGTCACCGCCATCTGCTGGATCCTGCTGATGGTCGGCGCGATGATCACCCACCTGCGCTACGGCGAGGCGAGGTTCATCGTGCTGAATCTGATCTACCTCGTGATGGCCGCGTTCGTGGCCTGGGGCCGCCTCGGACCCGAGCCCTTCACCGGCTGACCTGGACCCTGTTCGGCCCGGCGTCTGTCTACGTGGGGGCCACCCCCAGGGAGGGCAAGCTGATCGTCCACGTCGGCTATGAGTGAGCGCCAAGGTGGGCCGATGGTTGCTGTGTTCCCGGCGGGCTGAACGAGTGCCCGCCGCGTTGTTCGCCCCGGCCAGGGCCCGGGTTGGGCCCTGGCCGGGACTGCTGGTCAGCCGATGCGACCGGCACGCTGCCGGCGCCGGGTTAGCAGCACCAGAACGATGCCGAGGAGCGCCAGCAACGCGCCGACGCTCAGCGGCGCGGCAACGGTGTCACCCGTAACCGGCAGGATCCGCGGCACGTAGCGGAAGGTCAGCGCGTTGGAGGCGCGCCCGTCGACGCTCACCACCACAGTGGTGTTCCCGGCCACGCAGGCCGGCGTACGGAAGGTCAACGAACGCCCGTCCGGTGCCACGGTGACCAGGCTCGCCGCGATGGTCTGGCCGCAGATGGTGACAACGGTCCGACCTGGGACGAAGCCGGAGCCACCGACGGTCACGGTCGTGCCGCCAGAGGCCGGCCCCTGACCCGGGTTCAGCTCGTCGATGACCGGCGGGGCGATCTGGTACGTGAACCCGTCCGGCTCGACGACGTCGTCACCGGGCAGGAGCACCGTCACGTCCACCGGGCCAGGCAGGCCGGGCGGGGTGACCACTGTCAGTGAGGTGCCGCTCGGGTCCACGACGAGGTTCGTTCCCGGCGTGTTGCCGAAGTTCACGCCGGTCGCGCCGGTGAGGCCGGTCCCGGTGATGGTGACAGTGGTGCCACCGGAGGTCGGCCCGGACGTCGGGGTCAAGCCGGTCACGTCGGCGTCACTGCCGTCGGCAAGGTACGTGTAGTCCAGTGGTGCCGCCGAACCGCTCCCGGTGCTCACCACCACCGCAGCGGGGCCGATCGCCCCGGGCGGGGTGACAGCGGTCAACGACGTGCCGTCCGCGTTGACCGTGACGTCAGTGGCGGGCGCCCCGTCGAAGGTGACGGTCGTGCCACCGGGGATGAAGCCAGCGCCGGTGACCGTCACCGTCTGCCCGCCCGACTGCGGGCCCTCGTCCGGTGTGATCGACGCGGCGATCGGAGCCGCCGCCACATAGGTGAACCCGTCCGGCGCGGTCACGTTGGCGCCCGGGATCAGCACTGTCACGTCCACCGGACCGACCGGCCCAGGCGGAGTCACCACAGTCAAGGAGGTGCCGCTCGGGTCCACCACGAGGTTGGTCCCCGGGGTGTCGCCAAAGGTCACTCCGGTCGCCCCGGTGAGGCCGGTCCCGGTGATCGTCACCGTCGTACCACCGGTGTTCGGGCCGGAGTCCGGCACGATCGAGGTGATCGTCGGCGCGATGTAGGTGAAGCTCGGCGCTGTCACCCGCCCGGCCGGGAAGACGAGTTCGACCTCCGCCGGACCTGCGGGATTCGGCGGGGTGACCACGGTGATCGTGGTGCCGGCCGGGTTGACGGTGAACCCGGTGCCGGGCAGCCCGTCGAAGTCCACGCCCGCCACGCCGATGAAGCCGGTGCCGGTGATCGTCACCGTCGTACCGCCGACGGTCGGCCCGGAGGTCGGCGTGAGGTCGGTGATCACGGCCGCGCTACCGTCGGCCAGGTAGGTGTAGCCCAGCGGCGGCGCGGCGCCGTTCACCGTGCTGACCACGACGGACGCCGGGCCGATCGCGCCGGGCGGCGTGACCGCCGTCAACGAGGTGCCCGCGGGCGCCACAGTGACACCGGTCGCCGGCACACCGTCGAACGTGACGGTGGTGCCGCCTGGAATGAAGCCCGTACCGGTGATGGTCACCGTCTGGCCGCCCGACTGCGGGCCTTCGTCCGGCGTGATCGTGGCGGCGGTGGGCGCAGCCGGCGGACGCTCGCAGGCGGCCTCGGCCACGATCACGGTCCCGACCGGAATGGTCGTCGGCACGCCGAGGATGGTGCCCGACAGGGTGAGCACTGCCCGCACGGCGATCGCGGTGGCGCCGGTGGCGGTTGTCGTCTCGACCCGGGTCAATGAGGCGTTCAGGCTCGCGCCCACCAGACCCGGTACGACCACGGCTGCGCTGCCCACCACGGCGGGGGCGTTGGCCGTCAGCGTCACCGCCGAGCCGAACAGCTCCAAGCCCACGAGCGTGGTGTCCGCGCTGGTCGCGCCGACCTGCGGGCAGGTCGCCGTGGCGGTGACCTCGGCCGCGTCGAGCACGTCGACGCCGAGGACTGCCAAGCTCAGGCCGTTCACGCTTGACGACGCCGAGGACGAGGCCGCCGCCCGGGTGGCGGTGACCTCCTCGACGGTGCCGCCGGCGGTCACGCCGAGCGCACCGGGAATCGCGATGGCCAGCAGCGTCTCGGTGTCAGTTCCGCCGGCCGCCGGTGCGGTGGCTGAGCCGATGGTGGCGTCGGCGCTGATCACGGCGATGCCGAGCACTTCCGCGGACAGGTCGACGACGACACCCCGCGCGTTCGCGTCGCCCGGTGCGGCCCGTGCCGGCGTCCCCGCTCCCAGGGTCGCCAAGCCGGCGACCAGCATCGCTGTGGATGCGGTCGTGACTCTTTGCAGGACAGAACTCACCGATTCCCCCGTTCAGTTCGATTGACGGGTCTGCTCGGTGTGTTGGCACCCGCCAACGATTGAACGAGGAAGAAAGGTACAAGTTATGCTATTTCGGACATTTGGGATGAGGTGAGTATCGTTCGGCACTCCGACTGGGGACCGCGCAACCCGAGTCGCCGGGATGGCACTTGTGCCCGAGCGCCGG
The DNA here is from genome assembly GCF_022230925.1 of Micromonospora alfalfae. Classification (GTDB taxonomy): domain Bacteria; phylum Actinomycetota; class Actinomycetes; order Mycobacteriales; family Micromonosporaceae; genus Micromonospora; species Micromonospora alfalfae. The sequence goes on from NZ_JAKKFH010000062.1 coordinate 247,674, forward strand.
AAAGCGAGATCATCACGCATGCTCGACCCCTCGCCCGAGGACGACGGGACTTCACCGACGGTCTCTACGCCGCATTTCGTGGGTCGTGATCGAGAGATGACGGCGCTTCGGGGCGCCCTGGCCCGGCCACCGGCGATCGTGCTGGTGGAGGGCGAGGCGGGGATCGGAAAGAGCCGACTGCTGCGCGAGTGGTTGGCCGCACCGGACCAGCGCACCGCCCTGGTCTCGGTGTGCCCACCGCTTCGCGAGTCGCTGACGTTGGGGCCGATCGTCGACGCGTTCCGTGGGATCGACCACCCGGTGTCGCGATTGCGGCTGACCGAACTCGCGGGCGCGCTACGACCCCTGTTTCCCGAATGGTCCTCGGACCTGCCGCCCGCACTGCAACCCCTGGGCGACGCGAAGGCGGCACGGCATCGCCTGTTCCGGGCCCTGGACGAGCTGCTCCGGGCTCAGCGTGTCGACGTTCTCGTGCTGGAGGACGCCCACTGGGCCGACGAGGTGACCCTGGAGTTCCTGCTGTTCCTCACCTCACGACAGCAGTCGGACGGGCCCAGCCTCGTCATCTCCTACCGGCCGGAGGAGGTGGACGTCGGATCGCTGTTGCTGCGGCTGACCTCCCGGTTGCCCGCCGGCGTGACCCAGCTGAGGATCGCCCTGGCGCCGATGCGACCCGATGACACGGCAGCTCTGGTGTCGTCGATGCTGGACGGCAACCCGATATCGCAGGAGTTCACGACGTTCATGCACGAGCGGACCGGTGGCGTTCCGCTGGCGCTGGAGGAATCGGTTCGCCTCATGTGCGACCGGGGCGACCTCGTCTTCCGCGACGGGCAGTGGGTCCGGCTGAAGCTGCGCGAGCTACAGGTACCGCCGACGGTGCGCGACTCCACCCGGGAGCGGGTGGGCCGTCTGTCGCCGACGGCGCAGCAGGTGCTGCGAGCCGCGGCCACGTTGGCTCAGCGGTCATCGGTGGCGACGGTCGCGGTGACCGCCGGCCTGACCCCAGCTGCGTGTCGCGGCGCCATCGCGGAGGCGGCCGAGGCCGGCATTCTGGACGGAGACGACCGCGGCCAGTGGCGATTCCGCCATGTGCTGGCCGCCACCGCCGTCTACGAAGCGATCCCGTTGACCGACCGAAGACACTTCCACCTGCTGGCCGGCCGGGCGTTGGAGGACATCCAACCGCCGCCCGTGGCACGCCTCGCCCACCACTTCCGTGAGGCGGGCGAGACGCAGTCCTGGGCCCGGTACGCCGAGCAGAGCGCCGAACTCTCCATCGCCTCGGGTGACCACACCAAGGCGGTGAACCTGCTGGTCGACCTGTTGTCGTGGGCCGTGTTGCCGCCGGCGGATCGGGCCCGGGTAGCGCGCATCGCCGGGGTTGCCGCACTGGGCCGCCGTGAACCGGTCGACGAGGTCTACCACCGCGTGATCCGTACCCTGCGCTCGGTGCTGGAGACCCCCGGTCTCTCCGCCCGCCAGCAGGCCGAGATCCGCAACCCCCTGGGTCGGCTCATGATCACCGGAGGCGAGGCGCAGGCCGCACTCAGCGAGCTGGAGCAGGCGGTGGCCAACCTCGACCATGACCCGGTCGAGGCGGCTCGGGCAATGACCTATCTGGGATGGGCGTACGCGGGACCGTGGCCGGCGTCGACCCATCGGCGTTGGCTGGATCGCGCCGCCGAGCTCACCGCCGAATCCGATTCTCCCGCCGAACGGCTGAACCTGGCCGGTAACCGAGCCGCGGCGTTGCTGATGCTCGGCGAGGAGGAGGCCTGGGACGTCGTCGCCGACCTGCCCACCGACGGCGGGACCTCGGCGGCGCGTCTCGACGTGGCCCGCATCCACGCGAATGTCGGGACCGGCGCGCTGCTCTGGGGTCGGTACGCCGACGCGGACACACACCTCGCCGTGGCAATGCGCCTTGCCGAGGCCGAGCAGGCGTCCCGGTTGCTGCACAACGTCCGCCTCGAACAGGCCAACCTGGCGTGGTTCACCGGCCGGTGGGAGGGTCTGGCCGAGCGAGGCGCGGCACTCGCCGATGCCGACCGCGACCGGCCGGCGCACTACCTCGGCAGCATTCGGCTCGCGGCCCGGCTGGCAGCCGCAGCCGGACGGCGGCGCGCCGCGGAGGAGCAGTTCCGGCTGGTCCTTGAGGAGTCTGCCCGTCTCGGCGCGGCCGACGACACGATGGAGGCCGCTGCCGCGCTGGCCAGACTGTGGCTGACGGACGGAAACAGCGGCCGAGCGCTACAGATCACGAACGAGCCGATGGAAACCGTTCGGAGAAAGGGCATCTGGGTCTGGGCGACCGACCTCGTCCCCGCCCGGATCGAGGCGCACCTCGCCGTGGGCGACCTCAAGGCCGCGAGCCGCCTGGGCGACCAGTTCGCCAGAGGACTGCGTGGCCGTACGGCGCCTGCGCCTCGCGCCGCCCTCACCGTCTGCCGTGCCCTGCTGGCCGCCGCTGCCGGAAACCACGCCCGGGCGGCGACGGCGTACGACCGGGCAGCGCGCGCCTGGAGCGCGTTGCCGCGCCCCTACGACGTCATGCTCGCCCGCGAGCGTCAAGCCGAGGCGCTGATCGCGCAGGGTCAGATCGAACAGGGTCGAGAGCTGCTGGGCGCACAGTACGAGCAACTGTTCAGGCTCGGCGCCCGCGGCGATGCCGACCGTGTCGCACAACGGCTTCGCGAACACGGCGCCGAGGTTCCACGATTGTGGCGCGGCGGCCGACGGGGGTACGGCGACCAGCTCTCACCGCGCGAACTCGACGTGGTTCAACTCGTTGTCGCCGGCAAGACGAACCGGGAGATCAGCCGGATCCTGGCCAAGTCGCCGGCCACTGTGGACCAACAGCTGCGTGCGGCGATGCGCAAGTTGAAGGTGACCTCCCGGACCGCGCTCGCGGTCAAGGCGGTGGAGGCTGGAGTGTTCGCCGAAGAGGACTCCCTCCACGACGCGTCGTGAAAATTGACGTATCCGCTGGATAGCGAAGGCCGCTCGGCCACCAGAGCATGAGCTCATGATCCATAGACGTAGGGCAGTTCATGCCTGAGCGACCTGCCGCGCCGGACGACTCCGCCATCGAGCACCAGCCACCACCCGAGCTGTCGCGCGAGCCGCGCGTCAATGGTGCCCACCCCCGCGACGTCCACGAGACCCGTGACGTCCGCGACGCCGACGAGCACGAGAGCCACGACCCCTACCAACCCCTGTAGGACAAAGGACCCCCATGAGACTCAAAGCCCTCGCGGCAACGCTTGCCGTAGCGGTCGGCCTGAGCATGATCCAGCCAACACCGGCGTCCGCCGCCGAGCCGGATTCCGGCGCGGCCGCCAACAAGATCGCGTCGAACCTGAAGGACCGGTTCCGCTCGGAGCCGGCCTCCGACTTCTGGATCACCTTCGACACCAAACCCGACCTCGGGCCGGCGAAGAAGATCGCCGACTGGAACGCTCGCGGTCAGTTCGTCCACCAGGCGCTGACCGCAGCGGCGAAGGACTCCCTGGCATCCGTCTCCACCGAACTCGACCGGGCAGGTGTCAAATACACCTCCTACCCGATCGCCAACACCGTGCTCGTCAAGGGTGGCACCGAAAAGCTCGCCCTGAACGTGGCCTCGAAGGTGCAGGTCGCGGAGATCCACGCGACGCCGCAGGTCGCGCTGGTCGAGCCCGTGGACGAGAAGATCCCAGCTGACCAGGCCACACGCCCCGCCGCCCCGAAGGCCGCCGCCGAGGCAGGCACCGTCTCGTGGGGTCTGGACGCCATCCACGCCCCGCAGGCGTGGGCCATGGGCGCCACCGGCGCGGGCATCACCGTGTCCAACCTCGACTCGGGCGTCCAATTCGACCACCCCGCCCTGATGCGGCAGTACCGCGGCACGAAGCCCGACGGCACCGTCGACCACAACTACAACTGGATGGCCACCCGAGGCACGTGCGCTGACGCACCGTGCGACGACAACGGACACGGCACGCACACCATGGGCACCATGGTCGGCGACGACGGCACCAACCACGTCGGCGTCGCCCCGGACGCGCAGTGGATCGCGACGAACGGCTGCTGCGACAGCAGCGGCGTCGAATCGCTGCTGCGCTCCGGCTGGTGGCTGCTCGCCCCGACCGACGTCCAGGGGAACAACCCCGACCCGTCCAAGCGCCCCCACATCATCAACAACTCGTGGGGCCAGACCGTCGAGCACAGCTTCGACGACTTCTTCCAGGCCATCGACGAGGCCTGGACCGCCGCGGGTATCTTCAGCGTCTGGTCATCGGGCAACACCGTGCCCTACGCGGCCTGCGACACCGTCTCCTCGCCCGGCTCGGCCGAGAGCGCCTACTCCGTCGGCGCGTACTCGTCGGACGGCACGCTCGCGTCGTTCTCCCGCAAGGGCGAGGGTGAGGGTGGTCGGATCAAGCCCGAGATTTCCGCTCCGGGGGACGCTGTCCGGTCGTCCTACCCGAACGACAGCTACGTCGAGATGTCCGGCACCTCGATGGCGTCACCCCACGTCGCCGGGGCCGCCGCGGCGCTGTGGAGCTACGACCCGACCCTGATCGGGCAGGTCGAGGAGACCCGCCGCCTGCTCGCCGCGTCGGCCGTCGACGTCGACGACACCGAGTGTGGCGGCACCGCCGCCTTCAACAACATGTACGGCGAAGGCCGGCTCGACCTCGTCCGCCTGCTTGAGCTGGCACCCCGCACGGGCGGCACCCTGACCGGTGTCGTCACCGCCAACGGCGCCCCCGTCCCCGCCGCCGACGTGACGATCAGCGGACCGTTCAGCCGGTCGATCGGAACCGACAAGGACGGCCGGTTCACCACGAACCTTCCGGCCGGTGACTACCAGCTCAGCACCAAGGTCTTCGGCTACCTGACCGCGACCGCCAACGTCACTGTCACCCTCGGCCAGGACACCTCCGTCAAGCTGCCGCTCACGGCCGCCACGAGGCACGACATCAGCGGCCGGGTCGTCGACGACAAGAAGCAGCCCGTCGGGAACGCCGACGTCACAGTCATGAACACGCCGCTGAAGCCGGTACGCACGGATGCCAACGGCGCGTTCACGATCACCGCTGTGCCCGAGGGCGGCTACAAGCTGAACGTCGAGCCCAACGCCTGCTTCTCGCCGAAGACCGTGCCGCTGACCGTCGGCGCGCAGAACGAGTCGACCGAGATCCCCGTCGGGCTCGTCGTCGACAAGGGCGGCTACAGCTGCGCTGTCTCCGAAGGTGAGTACCTGCGCGGCACCGACCCGGTCACCTTCACCAGCGGCGTGTGGGCGACGGTCAAGCTGCCGTTCCCGATCGCGCTCTACAACGGCAGCCACGACACCCTCGGCGTCGGCCTGCGCGGCGTGATCTCCCCGGACACCAGCACCGGACCGGGCAGCGGCGGTGCGGGCATCTTCCCGTTCTACGTCCAGACCCCCGTCGAGTTCGCCCCCGGCGGCGGAGTCTTCACGGCAGCCACCAAGGTCAACGGCGAGGACGCGTTCGTCGTCGAGTACCGCAACGCCAAGCTCTGGGCCTATCCCGACCGATCGGAGTACACGGAGCCGGTCAACTTCTCGGCCACGCTCACCCGCTCCGGCACGGTGATCTTCGGGTACGGCGACGGCGTCGGTGCCGACGACCCGGTGACCGCCGGCGCGCACGCCGTCACCGGCATCCAGGGCTGGGCCGGCGTCGACGGCATCCGGTTCTCCGTCAGCGCCCCGGTGCTGCGCGACGGGATGACAGTCACCTACGACATGCCGGACTTCGGGTACCTCGACGCGACCGTCGTCGACCAGAACGACGGACAGCCGGTGGCCGGGGCCAAGGTCTCCTTCACGAACAAGGTGGGGCTCGTCGAGACCGTCACGACCACCGCGACGGGCATCGTGCACCGTCAGCTTCCGGTCGGCGACTACACCATGACGGTCGACGCGCCGAACTACACCACCGCGGCGTACCCCTTCTCCCTCGACAAGCTCTACGCGAGCGCCAAGATCGACGCGCGTCTGACCACGGGTGCCGCCGGCCTGAAGGCCGACGGACTCGACGCGCTGTTGGGCACCGACCAGAACGGTGCGGGCTCACTGACGCTGACCAACAACGGGTCCGCCCCCCTCACGTACAACCTGGGCGAGGCCGCGCGCCACCCCGACCTGGACGCCACCGGCGCCACCGGACGCACTGGGAAGGGCGCGGACAGCACGATCGACCTCGCCGCGTGGAAGGCCGGTGCGAGCGGCATGAAGCCGTCGAACGTCGACGGCAAGGCCGCGACGAAGAGCACGGCGGAGGCACAGGCGGCCGCCAAGGTCGGCCCGACCGCCGGCGGTGACGTCATCACCCGGATCGCCATCCCCGGCACGATCGCGGAAAAGGAGCCCTCCGGCATCGGGTACGACGGCGACGTCTGGGTCCACGACTACATCGAGCGGACCAACACCGCCTACACGGTGACGGGCAAGCCGACCGGGAAGGTCTTCGACGCGTCGTGGAACCCCGCGTACCGGGCGTTCGACATGGCGTTGGACACCAAGACCGGCGACATGTGCCAGATGGAGGACAGCCCGGCCAGCTACATCCACTGCTTCGACCGGCAGACCGGGAAGGAGACCCGGCAGATCAAGGGTGACTGGTCCACGCTGCAGCTGACCGGCCTCGCCTACAACCCGACCCAGGACGTGTTCTACGTCGGCGGCCGGGCGAACGGCATGATCGGGACGGTCGCCGGGACGTCGCACGACAACGCGGGTGCGCTGCTGTCCTTCTGCACCCCGCCGCTGCCCGAGGTGATGGGTCTGGCCTACAACCAGGCGTCAGACACCATCTGGTACACCGACCTCACGTCGAACCGGCCCACCCGCCTGCTGCAGGTCGACCCCGACGACTGCTCGCTGGTGAACGCGTGGTGGTTCCCCGGCCAGAAGGTGGGCCAGGGCGGCGGCCTCGAAACCGATGCGACCGGAGCGCTGTGGGCGGCGGACCAGATCGCCGATGACGTCGTGCTGGTCGACGTCGAGGACGACCTGATCACCGACCTGCCGTGGCTGGCGCTCTCCTCGACCGGCGGCACCCTCGCCCCGGGCGAGTCGGCCACCGTCAAGGTCTCCATCTCCTCGAAGGACGCCAAACCGGGAGTCCTCGGCGCGAACATCGTGGTGCGATCCGACTCCGGACGCCAGTCCAAGACCTACGTCCCGGTGACGCTCACGACCACGAAGTACCAGGTCGGTGTCAACGCCGGCGGCTCGAAGTTCACCGACGGCTCCGGCTACACCTGGTCCGCCGACCAGGCCGCCGGCAAGACGGCGTGGGGCTACGAGGGGAAGACGAAGGTCGCCTCCACGAAGGCCGGCATCGACGGCACGACGGACGACGCCCTGTTCCAGTCGCAGCGCACCACGCCGGACAGGCAGTTGTTCTACCGCTTCCCCGACGCGCCCAAGGGCACCTACGCGATCGACTTCGGGTTCGCCGAGATCGACAAGGTGGCCAAGGGCAAGCGGGTGTTCGACGTCCTCGTGAACGGAGCACTGACCGAGTACGCGTACGACCCGGCAGCGGCCGTGGGGCCGAACACCGCCGACTGGCGCACCGCCGCGGTGCAGCACGAGGGCGGACCGCTGACCGTGGAGCTGCGGGGCTCGAAGGGTCTGAAGGCCCCGACCATCGCCGCGCTGCGCGTGACGCTCGACCCGCGCGCAGACGCGGCGGAGCCGGAGCCCCAGCCCGAGCAGCCGGAGCCGGGCCCCGTGCCGGTGGCCCCCGCCGGTCGCTCGTACGCGATGAAGGTGACTGACGGGCTCTACCGTCAGGGCACGGAGGAGTCCGGGTGGCACGGCGATGACCTCTGCGGCGTGCTGTGGTTCGACACCAGCTTCCTGTTCCCGTTCTACGACACCGCCTGGGACGGGGTGTGCGTGACGACGAACGGCACGCTGACCTTCGACCGCGCCAACACGTCGGGAGGCAACACGGCACTGCCCACGTCCAGTCCGATCGACGCGATCTATCCGTTCTGGGACGACCTCATCGTCGACGACGAGGCCGGCATCTACTTCGGCAGGACCGAGGTGGACGGCCTGGCGGCCGAGGTCATCGAGTGGCGCAACGTCGCCTTCTACAACGACGCGACGGCTCGCGTGAGCTTCTCGGTCACCCTGATCGCCGACGGACGAATCCAGATCGGGTACGGCGACGGCGTCGGCGGCGACAACCCCCTGACCCGGGGGTCGTCGGCGACGGTCGGTGTGGAGAGTCTGACGCGCAACCCCGCGGGCCAGCACTCCTTCAACCAACCGGTCCTGAAGGCCGGTCTGGGGCTGGAGTACACCCTTCCGGCCGCGGGCACGATCGAGGGCACGGTCACCGACAAGAACGACGGCAAGCCGATCGAGGGCGCGATCGTCACGCTCAAGGGACCGGCCGGTGACCGGGTCATCACGACCGACGTGAAGGGCCGGTGGAAGGCCCAGGCGCTGGTCGGCGAGAACACCGTGCAGGTCGAGTCGCCGAACTACGTCACCGCCAGCCGCCCCGTGACCATCACCAGGAAGGACCAGGCCGAGGTGGTCGACACGGCGTTGACCACTGGCATCGCCACCGTCACCGGAGCCGACTTCGACTGGCTCCTCGACAAGGGCCAGAAGGCGACGGCCGACGTGACAGTGGCCAACACCGGCTCCGCCCCGCTCGAGGTGCGGCTCAGCGAGCAGAAGCGCACCAGCGACGGCGGGCACGAGGCCGCGGACCTTCCGTGGCTGACCCTCGCGGGTGCGGCCGCAACCGGCACTGTCACGCTCGCGGCCGGGGAGTCCACCACGGTCAGGGCGACGGCCGACAACGCCGGCGTCGAGCCCGGTCTGCTCCTCGGGGACGTGCTCGTGGCGTCGAACGCCGGCAAGGGTGAGACCCAGCTCAAGTCGGTCCGCCTGGCGACCTCGGCCTACTGGCAGGGCGTCGACGTGGGCGGGTCCGGGCACGTCGGTGCCGACGGCTTCGTCTGGTCGCCCGACCAGGAACTCGGCAAGCGGTCGTGGGGCTACGTCGGCGGCAAGGCGCGTAACACCAAGGCCGACATCGCCGGCACGGAGGACGACGCGCTGTTGCGCACCCAACGGACCGGCGAGACGTTCAGCTACGTGTTCAAGAACGCCCCCGCCGGAAAGTACCGGATCGGTCTCGACTTCGCCGAGATCGAGAAGGTCAAGGCCGGCAAGCGTGCCTTCGATGTCCTGGTCGACGGCAAGCCCGTGCTCCACGACCACGACGTGCAGGCGAAGGTGGGTGCGCTGACCGCGGACCTCAACACTGTCACCGTCGAGCACACCGGTGGCGACCTGACGATCGAACTGCTCCGGGAGAAGGGCGAGGGCGACCCGATCCTCAACGCCCTGAAGGTCCAACAGGACCCGCGCCTGTGAGCTAGCCACACCGCATCACCCGGCAGTGGTCGGAGCCTCCGTGGAAAGGATCGCGGAGGCTCCGACCACGACTACCGACGTATGCTCACCGGACACGAGGCGGCATAGATGGATCATTGTCGGTGGCATCTTCGCCGCATGTGTGGTGATCGTGACGGTCGCATTTCTTCGGTTCGCGGCTCCCGGGTGGCGCCAACTCGCGCGGCGGCCGTGGCCGCCCACGTCACCGCCCTCCAAGACCGCGATCGCGGAAAGCTTGCCGAACTCGCGGATCCTCACACCGACTCGTCGGCTGAGATCAGCCGGCGACGCACCGAACTCGGTGGCGGTGGCCTGCCGCTCTTGCCTGCCCGCAATCCTCAGGTCGGAGCGTACGGCCGGTCCAGGGGCCGTTCGATCAGACGTGGTCTCCCGCCGATTCCCCTGCAGATCCTGGGAAACGTGCAGCGAACGTGCGATAGACGGGTGCGCCGGGCAGGCCATCGTGGATGGCGAACACCACGTGGTCGAATCGGTCGATCATCTGCAGTGCGTCGGCGAATGCGCCCGCCACGGTGACGGGATCGTTGCGGAACACCCCGCACCCCCACGCGCCCAACACAAGAGTCCGATGCCCGTGCGCGGCGGCGACCTCCAGCACCCGCCGGGCGCGACGGGCCAGTATCGTCGGCACATCGGCGGCATGCTCGGGCTGGTTGCGGAGGATCGCGCCCAGGTTCGGTGCCGCAGCCGTCAGGAAGGACGTCGAGTACGGCTGGTCAAGCAGGTTGCCGCTATCGTCGCGAAACACCGGCACGCTCGGGGAGTAGATGATCCGGTCGCTGTATCGCAGATCCAACTGTCGCCGATGGAACGCGTAGAACTCCGGTGCGGAAAGTAGACACGGGTACAGCGCCGATGAGCGAGCGATGCTCTCCTCCTGCGCCTTCGCCCCACTCAGGAACCCGCCGCCCGGGTTCTTCGCCGACGCGAACACCAGGCATGCCGCACCCGGCCCAAGCCGGTGGGCCGCCTGCAACGTCGACTCGTCCGTCACCTTCACCTTGCCCGCGCCAGACCCCGGTTCTCCCACGGGAAGCACCTCGTCTGGCAGGTGATGACGCGTGCCAGCGACCGCGGCACCGACGACTCCGCCGATGACAACCTCATCTCCGGCGCTGTTGCGATAGCTTCCCGACTCGGCGATCGCGACCGTCTGTCGAGCAATCTCGCGAAGATTGCCACTCACCTGATGCGCCCACATGCACCAGTACCAGTGATCTGCACGGTGACACGCTAGGCAGTCCCGCGCCGACCGGGCAACCAATTAGTGATCCCGGTTGGTGTAGCCGTACTGCGCGGTCAACTGGCGGTGCGCGGCTACGGACCTGACGACAGTCAACATGCGGCGGGCCGACGACCGTTATCGGCATCGCCAACGCCACACGAGCTGACCGTCCACCCGCGACAGCCGCAGCACTTCACGCTGCCCAGTGGTTGGGCCGAGGTCATTGCCGCCGAACACTGCGTGGGAAAGTGGCCCCTCGGGCAGATGCGGAGGGCCATGGCAGAGCAACGGATACGCGGCGTGCGTCCCTGGGTATGGGCAGTTGGCGGCTTCGTGGGTGGGCTCCTGCTCGCGTTCGCGCTTGTGGTGGGTCCGTGGCTACTCACCCGATACCCTCATCAGGGACTGACCGCCGAGCAGAAGCTCAAGGCCAGGAATGACGTACGGACTACGCTTGTGCAGGCTTTAGCCGGACTTGCCGTGGCCGGCGGTCTCGTTGTCACATACAGCACCTATCGCCAGAACCAGCGTGATCAAGCGGACCGGCGGATTGAGCAAGACCGATCACATGGGCTCAGCGTCGCCAGGCATGTCAACGACCTCTACATGAAGGCGATCGAGCAGCTCGGTCATGCCCAAGCGCCGGTTCGGCTCGGTGCCCTTTACTCCTTGGCGCAGCTCGCTCAGGCCAACCCGGGACAGCGGCAGACCGTGGTCGACGTGATGTGCGCCTACTTGCGCATGCCCTACTCGGTCGCGGGTCCAGCTACGCCGGCCGCCACCGAGGAGCACGCGCAGCAACTTCAAGTGCGTCTGACTGCGCAACGCCTCCTCGTGGACCACCTCTGTCTCCCCCGGGATGTATCTGCTGCGGACGCCAGACGCGCGCAGCATCGGGCTCCATCTGAGGACGACGTCTTCTGGCCTGGCATCAGTCTGGACTTGACCGGCGCATCTCTCGTCGACTGTGACTTCGCCGGGTTGTCGGTCCTCGGGGCAGTCTTCGACCGGGCAAGATTTACAGCATCCACGATCTTCAACGACGCCACCTTCTTCGGCTTCGCGGGGTTCCGCGGTGCAAGCTTCGAGGAGGAAGCCGTGTTCGACAAGGCGACCTTCGCCGGCCACACCGACTTCCGTGGAGCGACCTTCGTGGAAGCTGGCTTCGTCAGTGCAAACTTCCATGACGGTGTCTGGTTCGACAAAGCAGTTTTCAAGGTCGACGTCAACCTTGCCTACAGCTGCTACGGCGGCTATGCCGTGTTCAGAGAGGTCGCCTTCAACGGCGGTGCCTGGTTTGATATGGCCCACTTCAGTGATAGCGCAACATTCGAAGGGGCCACCTTCAGCGGTGGAGTCTCATTCCAATCCGATGCCCTCCTGGATGCCATGTTCAACGACGCGCGGGTACTGCCGCCGAGCGACGAGTACCTCGAAAGCGGCCGCGACGTCGACCGGGAATGGCCACCTGGATGGACCGTTCAGCCGGATGAAGACGACCGTAACCGCGGTACGTTGGTTCGCCTGCAGCCCAACCAGCCATCCGAGGTGATGCAGATGCCAATCACGGACCCATGACGCACTGATCTGGGCGTCGAGGGCACTCCCTTCAGTCGATACCCATGCCGCCGCAGGCCGTTGCCCGGTCCTTGGCGGTCGAGGTGGAGCGAGGGTGGCGTCGCGACGGACTCCAGTTGTGTCATACATGCCCTCGCCGGCTACGGTCTCCCCACTGCCGGCACTCCTTCTGCTGCGACTCCCACAAGCTCATGGCCGCGACCTGCTGCTCCGGCTTCGTCCGCTCGGCGAGCGGGTCGCCATTCGATTGACCCGGAAGTAGCCGATGCATGGAAAGTCTTCGCGGATGCCCGCGACGTGGACGACAAGTGAGTTCAACGGCGGTAATCCCCACTCGGCGCAGCGGTGGTGAAATCGCTTAGCGGTAAGAACAGCTGCGGAGCGGCAGGGGCCGCAGTTGTGGGCGAGCGACCCCCGGTGACGCACGCACTGGTCGGTGCCGGCGGCGGGCGACAGAGCCACTCCTTTACGTTCCTGGGGACGAACCGACGCCAGCCCCGGGCGCTTGCGCCAGTCTTCCGCCGCGCCGCTGTGAGATAGACACGTCGACACTGACTGATACGCTGCCTCGCCTCACCCATCGAGGAGAACAGCCACGTGAAGAAACTGTCGAGCGTCGCGTCCGTACTCGCCCTCGCCGTTGGTATCGCCGTCGCCCCGGCGGCCGCTGCCTCCGCCGCCACCGATCGGAGCGGCGCGGAACGGCTGAACATCCCGAACAGCAGTGCGTGCAAGGACGGCCGCACTGTCATGCAGGGCATGGTGGCGGGGCCGGGCGGCCAGCTCTACATCATCTTCACGAAGGCGGCCGGCGCGGAGCCGGTCCTGTCCCGGTGGCTGCGCGACGGCTCGACCTGGGACGGCGCCAGCTGGGTCTGCGCCGGGGCCCCCACCTCCATACCGACGCTCGGCCACGGCAACGACCTCGCCTACAACGCGAACTATCTGGGCCAGGGCCCGGCACTGATTGCCACCCAGGGAAGCCAGTCCGCGTTTCTCAGCGACAAGGTGACGATCGTGCGCCTGAACGCCGACGGATCTGTCGGCACGACCGGGGAGGTGCGGCTGCCGATCGGCAACATCAGCGGCCTCTGCTACAGCGCGACGGCAGCCGGCGGAGCCGGCAAATACGCGGCCCGCCGGTTGGGCAGCCTGTGGACCCATCCCGGCGCTGGCGCCCTGACCAGTGGATGGACGCTGGTCAAGAGCAACCTGACCAGTCACGACAATCGTTCGGACCAGGGCATCGACTGCTCCGAGAACTACATCTGGAACACCAAGTCGATCAACACCTCAACGCCGACCACCGGGTGGAACTGGGTGTACCAGTACAACTGGTCCGGCGGCGACGTGGAGAGCGACATCGGCATTCCGGGAAACAACCTGACCGACGAGATCGAAGACGTCACCCATGTCGGCAGCGAATTCTTCGTGGGCATCAACCGCAACGACGGGCTCGCCGACTCCGTGAAGGTACTCACCGAATAGTGGCGACCCCTCGACACGTCGTCACGGCATGACCTCGTACTGCCACACAGCCGCCGTGTTCCGCAACGCGCGGCAGCCCAGGTCTCGGCGACCCTCAAGTTGTCGAGAACGCAGGGTTGGTCGACCAGGAACGTCAGCGGCGCAGGGTGAGGATGAGGTCAGCGACGAGGGCCGTCCAGCCGGTCTGGTGCCAGGCGCCCAGGCCGGCCCCGTTGTCGCCGTGGAAGTACTCGGGGAAGGCGATCAGGTCGCGCCAGTCCGGGTGGGTCTGGAACATCTGAGCGGCACCGTAGATCGGCCGTCGACCCCAGTCGTCCTGGGTGAAGAGCGAGATCAGCCGGGCGGAGAGGTCGTCGGCGATCTCGTCCAGGGTGTGCTTCACCCCGGAGCGGGTCGGGTACTCCACCTGAAGGTCGTCGCCGAAGAACGCCGCGTAGTCGCGCAGCGCGCTGATCAGCAGGAAGTTCGTCGGCATCCAGATCGGACCACGCCAGTTCGAGTTGCCCCCGAACAGCCCGCTCGTCGACTCGGCCGGCTCGTAGCCGACGGAGAACTCCTGCCCGCCCAGGGTGACCGAGAACGGCTTGTCCAGGTGCGCGCGGGACAGCGTACGGAGGCCGAAGTCGGAGAGGAACTCGTCGGGGTCGAGCATCCGGGCGAGCAGGCGGACCACCTGTTCCGGGCCGACCATGGACAGCAGCCGCTGCTGCCGGCCATCGGGGCCGAGGCGACGGGTGCCGATCACCTGGGCGTACTCCGGGCGGTTGGTGAGGAACCAGCGCAGCCGGGCGCCCAGCTCCGGTAGGTGGTGCAGGGTCCGAGCGGTGAGCCGGGTGGTGGCGGCCAACGGCAGCAGCCCGACGACGGAGCGGACCTTCAGCGGCACCTTCGTGCCGTCGGCGAGGCGCAGCACGTCGTAGAAGAACGCGTCCTCGTCGTCCCACAATCCCTGCTCGTACGCGGCGGCGGCGATGTAGGCGAAGTGCTCGAAGAACTTGGTGGCGGTGTCCACCCAGGTCCGGTCGTGTTCGGCGAGCACTATCGCCATGTCCAGCAGGTTGAGCGCGTACATGCCCATCCAGCCGGTGCCGTCGGACTGCTCCAGCACCCCGGCGACCGGCAGCGCCGCCGAGCGGTCGAACGGCCCGACGTTGTCCAGCCCGAGGAAGCCGCCCTCGAAGACGTTGTTGCCGCCGGTGTCCTTGCGGTTGACCCACCAGGTGAAGTTGAGCAGCAGCTTGTGCATCACCCGGGCCAGGAACTCGTAGTCCCGGCCGCCGTCGATCTCGAACACCTTCAGCGCCGCCCACGCGTGCACCGGCGGGTTCACGTCGCCGAACGCCCACTCGTACGCCGGGATCTGCCCGTTGGGGTGCAGGTACCACTCGCGGAGCAGGAGCAGGATCTGCTCCTTGGCGAAGCCCGGGTCGACCCGGGCGATGCTCACGCAGTGGAA
The DNA here is from genome assembly GCF_022230925.1 of Micromonospora alfalfae. Classification (GTDB taxonomy): domain Bacteria; phylum Actinomycetota; class Actinomycetes; order Mycobacteriales; family Micromonosporaceae; genus Micromonospora; species Micromonospora alfalfae. The sequence continues at coordinate 262,890 of NZ_JAKKFH010000062.1, forward strand.
GGCCAGGTCCCAGGCCGCGTACCAGGGGTATTCCCACGGGTCAGGCATGGAGATGACGTCGAAGCTGGTCATGTGCCACCAGGCGCTGTTGCGCCCGTGTCGACGCCCGGCCGGCGGCGGTGTCGAGCCCGGGTCGCCTTCGAGCCAGCGTTTGACGTCGAAGTGGTAGAACTGCTTGCCCCACATCAGCCCGGCGATGGCCTGCCGGGCGACCAGCGCCTCGTCGGGTGTGGCAGCCGGCGGGATCACTGCGGCGAAGAACCGGTTCGCCTCTGCCCGCCGCGCCCACACCACTGCCTCGAAGCCGTCGCTGAGGTCGGCCGGGGGCGGCGGCGCGGCGGCCGGCGGCGACGCGGTACGGGTCAGCCGCAGCCGGATCTGGCGCTGCCCGCCGGCCGGCACGTCGAGCACGTAGTGCAGCGCGCCCTTGGTGCCCTCCCGGGCCGGGTTGACGGTGGCCGCGCCGTTGACGACGTGGTCGTTGATGCCGTCCTTCGGATACGGGGAGCGGCCGGGCAGGCCCCAGAGCCGCTCGGCGTTGGTGTCGTTGTCGCAGAGCAGCGGCACCGGGCCGCCGTCGCCTTCCAGCAGCAGTTGGCCGAGCACCCGGTGCTCGCCGACGAGCCGGGTGCCCTGGCCGGTCAGCCGGGGGATCCGGTCGCCGCCGGGCAGGCCCCAGGACCAGGTGTTACGGAACCACAGGGTGGGCAGGACGTGCAGGGTCGCCGCCTGGTCGCCCCGGTTGGCGACGGTCACCACCATGCAGAGGTCGGTCGGGGACGCCTTGGCGTAGTCGACGGTCACCGCCCAGTACCGGTCGTCGTCGAAGATCCCGGTGTCCACCAGCTCGTACTCGGTGTCGTCGCGGCCGCGCAACGCGTTCACCGCGACGAGTTCGTCGTACGGAAAGGCGGCCTGCGGGTAGTGGTAGCGCCAGCGCATCCAGGAGTGGGTGGGTGTGGAGTCCTCGTACCACCAGTACTCCTTGGCGTCCTCGCCGTGGTTCCCGCCGTCGCCGCCGAGGCCGAACATCCGCTCCTTGAGGATCGGGTCCTTGCCGTTCCAGAGGGCCAGGGCGAACGCGAAGGTCTGTCGTTCGTCGCAGACGCCGGCCATCCCGTCTTCATTCCACCGGTAGGCTCTGGACCGCGCGTGGTCGTGCGGGAAGTAGTCCCAGGCCGTACCGTGCTCGCTGTAGTCCTCCCGTACCGTCCCCCACGCCCGTTCGGACAGATAGGGACCCCATGCACGCCAGTCCTGCTCCCCCGAGTCAGCCTGGGCGAGCCGGAGCCGCTCAGCGTCGGGTGGCGAGGCGTCGGAGGACGATCGGTCAGTGATCACGTGCACATCTTTGACGTCGCCGCGGTACTTGACCACAGCGGCCATTCTCGTCGTGGCGTGTTACACCCCGCCGCCGGTGGAGGAAAGTTGATCGACATTCACTTCGGCCCGCAGATCTGCGGCGACCTGACCAGCGCCGCCAGCCGGGAGTGGCTGGTCCCCGACGGCCTCGGCGGCTATGCGATGGGCACCGTCGGCGGGCTCCGGACACGTCGCTACCACGGTCTGTTGGTGGTTCCCGGCGAAACGCCGGCCTCCCGCCAGGTGGGACTGGTCAGCCTCGATCCGGCGGTCACAGTGCCGTCCGGCGCGCGGGTGCGCCTCGGCGCGCACGAGTGGGCCTCCGGCGACGTGGACCCGCGCGGCTTCGAGCTGTTGGAGCGCTTCGACCTGGTCGACGGGCTGCCCCGGTGGCGGTGGCGGATCGGCGCGGTGGTGATCGAACGGGAGCTGGCCATGCTGCCCGGCCGCTCCTGCGTCGCTGTGGTGCACCGGCTGGTCGCCGGAGGTCCGGTCCGGCTGGAGCTGTCGGCCGCCTGCACCTGGCGGGACGCGCACGGAGAACGACGGGCCGACGGCCCGATCCCGCAGGTCGAGGCGGTGGCCGACGGCGCGGTGGTCGAGGGCGCGTACCGGCTCGCCGGACCGGGCTGGTCGCCCGAGGGGCAGTGGTGGCTGGGCGTGCACCACCGCGAGGAGGCCAACCGGGGGCTGCACCCGGACGAGGACCTCTGGTACGCGGGCCGCTTCTCCGGTGAGCTGGAACGCCCCGGCGACACCCTGTCGGTGCGGGCCTGGGCCGGTCGGCTCGACGAGGAGCCGCCGCCGGCCACTGAGATAGTGGCGACCGCGAGGCGGCGCAACCGGCGGGTGGTGGCCACGGCGAAGCCAGCCGACGACGTGGACGCCACACTGGCGCTGGCCGCCGACGCGTTCGTGGTGCGCACCGACCAGGCGGCGGTGGACGTGGTGGCCGGCTACCCGTGGTTCGGGGCGTGGTCGCGGGACACGATGATCTCGTATGAGGGGTTGTTCCTCTGCACGGGTCGCGCCGACGAGGGCCGCGAGCTGCTGCGGGCGTACGCGGCGACGCTGTCCGAGGGGATGCTCGCCAACACGGCCGACACCGGTCGGGTGGAGTACAACACCGTCGACGGCACGCTCTGGTTCCTGCACGCGGTGAGCCGGCACGTCACAGTCACCGGCGACACCGACCTCGGCGACGAGCTGCTGCCGGCGCTGCGCGCGGTGATCGACGCTCACACCGCCGGCACCCGGTACGGGATCCGGGTCGATCCGGCCGACGGGCTGCTCACCCAGGGCGCCGCCGGCACCGCGCTGACCTGGATGGACGCCCGGGTGTACGGGGTGCCGGTCACCCCGCGGACCGGCAAGCCGGTCGAGGTCAACGCGTTGTGGATCAACGGGCTGGCCGGGCTCGCGGAGCTGACCGAGCTGGCCGGGCAGGACGCCGACGAGCTGTGGCGACGCCACCGGCAGGCCACCGCCTCGTTCCGGGAGCGGTTCCCGGCACCGACCGGCTGGCTGCACGACGTGCTGGACGCGCCCGCTCCGGCGTACCCGTTGGGTGGCGCCGCCCTGCACGACGACGACGCGTTGCGCCCCAACCAGCTGCTGGCCTGGTCGCTGCCGTACGCGCCGATGGAGCCGGACGAGGCGACGCTGCGACGGGTCGGGGGCGGGCTGCTCACCCCGCTCGGGCCGCGCAGTCTGGCCCCGGATTCCACGGAGTTCGTGGGCCGGCACCGGGGCGGCCCGGCCGACCGGGACGGGGGCTACCACCAGGGCACGGTCTGGCCGTGGTTGCTCGGCCCGTACGTGGACGCCGCCCGCCGGGGGAAGATGTCCGTCGATGACGTATTCGTTGGCATTGAGTCCCATCTGATGGAATTTGGGTTAGGCTCGGTGAGCGAGACGGCCGATGGCCTCGCGCCGCACACCGCTACCGGGTGCCCGTTCCAGGCATGGTCGGTGGCCGAGCTGCTGCGGGTGCGGCGAAAGAGCCAGTAGCGCTTTACACGACCGCAACGGTGGTGTCGCCGCTGGTTATCGCGATCCCGGCAGGATTGGCCTCGATCCAGACGCGACGGCGACATCGATTCGGTGTCGGTCGGCGCGCGCCCGGGGACAACTCAAAGGGGGCCGCATGTCACTCGATGCCCACGTGATCGACATCAACCCCGCCCGACAGCTGCGGGTGCTGATGCTCTCCTGGGAGTACCCGCCGGTGCTCGTCGGCGGTCTCGGTCGACACGTGCACGCCCTCTCCGTCGCCCTCGCCGCCGCCGGCCACGAGGTCACCGTCGTCACCCGCCACAGCGACGGCGCACCCCTGGAGGAGTACGCCGACGGCGTACGCATCCTGCGCGCCCCCGAGGACCCGGTCACCTTCCCCCTCGCCACCAACTCGCTGCTGGCCTGGACGATGGCCTTCAACCACACCCTCACCCGCACCGCCCTGCGCGCCACCGAGGCCGGCTCCTACGACGTCATTCACGCCCACGACTGGCTCGTCGCCCACACGGCCGTCACGCTCGCCGAGCACCTGGACCTGCCCCTGGTCACCACCATGCACGCCACCGAGGCCGGCCGGCACCAGGGCTGGCTGCCGGAGGAGATGAACCGCACCATCCACGGCGTCGAGCACTGGCTCAGCGGCTCATCCATTCGGGTGATTGCCTGCTCCGGGTACATGCGCGACCAGGTGACCGCGCTGTTCGACGTACCGGCCGCCCAGGTCGACGTGGTGCCCAACGGGGTCGACGACAGGGCCTGGCGGGCCCGACCCAGAGCGGTCGCGTCGGCCCGAGCACGCTTCGCCGGAGACGGCCCGTTGGTCGGGTACGCCGGACGGCTGGTCTACGAGAAGGGCGTCCAGCACCTGGTGCACGCCGTACCCCGGCTCCGCGAACGACACCCGGGGCTGCGCGTGGTGATCGCCGGCGACGGCCCGTACCGCACCGAGTTGGAGGCGCAGGCCCGGCGACTGGCGCTCAGCTCGACCGTCCGGTTCACCGGTTTCCTCGACTCCACCCAACTACCGGCGATGCTCGGCGCCACCGACGCGACTGTGGTTCCCAGCCTCTACGAGCCGTTCGGCATGGTGGCGCTGGAGGCGGCGGCCGCCGGAGCGCCCCTCGCCGTGGCCCGTACCGGCGGCCTCGCCGAGATCGTCGAACCCGGGGTGACCGGGGTGACGTTCCCGCACAGCGACCCGGATGCGCTCGCCGGCGCGGTCGGTCAACTGCTCGGCGACGAGGTCTTCGCCAGGCGGCTGGCCCGCCGGGCCCGCACGATGGTCGGCGAGCGGTACGGCTGGGCCACCATCGCGGCCCGCACCGCCGCCAGCTACGCCGCCGCTCGCCGCGAACACGGCCCCGTGCAGGCCCGACGTGCGGCCGCCAGGTTGAGCGGCGGGCGGGCCCGGATCGCCATCCCGGAAGGGAACCTGCTCACCGCCGCCCACCACGCCGCCTGCTGAGCCGAGTCGGACGACCGATAGGTGACTTCCGATCCGCTGGTTAGGGTGTAGCCCGGACAGCGGCTGAGGAGGAGCGTGCACAGGTGCTGATCGCCGGTCGGTACCGGCTGCTCGACCTGGTGGGTCGCGGGGGCATGGGTCGGGTGTGGCGCGCCCGCGACGAGATGCTGCACCGCGAGGTAGCGGTCAAGGAGATCGTTCCACCGAGTTGGCTGGCCGATCCGGAACGGGCCGAGGCGCGCTCGCGCACCATGCGGGAGGCACGCGCCGCGGCCCGACTCAACCACCCCGCCGTGGTCCGGCTCTACGACGTCGTCGCGGTCGAGGGCAGCCCATGGATCGTCATGGAGTACGTCCCGTCCCGCACCCTGCAGGATGTCGTGGACGCCGAAGGGCCACTGGAGCCGTCCCGCGCGGCCCGGATCGGGCTGGCCGTGCTCGACGCGCTGGAGGCCGCGCACACCGCCGGGGTGCTGCACCGCGACATCAAACCGCAGAACGTGCTGGTGGCGCACGACGGACGGGTGATGCTCACCGACTTCGGGCTGGCCACCTTCGACGGCGGCGACGGCGCGATGACCCGCCCCGGCATGGTCTTCGGCTCCCCGCAGTACGTAGCCCCGGAGCGGGCCGCCGAAGGGGTGTCAACGGTGGCCGCCGATCTGTGGTCGCTCGGGGCGACCCTGCACGCCGCTGTGGAGGGGCAGTCCCCGTACGCGCGCAGCACCGCGATGGCCACCCTGAGCGCGCTGGCCGCCGGTCCGCCGGACCCTGCCCCGCACGCCGGGGCGCTCGCGCCGGTGCTTGACGGGTTGCTGCGCCGCGACCCGCGCGAGCGCCTCGACCACGAGACGGCCCGTCGGCTGCTCAGGACCGCCGCGGCCGGCCGCGCCGACCCGCCGTCGGCGAGCGACAGACCCTCGGCCGACGGGCCGGTGCCACTGCCGGTTGGCCAGCCCGCCACTGACGACCCCGACGACCTGGACCCCACGGTTCCGCTGCCCGACCCGGCCGCACCCGGTGACGCCTCCCCCGGGCCGGCCCCGGATCCGGCGGCCGTCGGGCGTACCGCGCGTCGGGTGGCGGTGGTCGCGGTGGCGCTGCTGGTGGCCGTCGTGGCCGGCGTCGCCACAGCGCTGACAGTCGCCGACGACAAGCCCCGCGACACCACCGGCTGGTCCACCCCGGGGCCGAACCGCCCGCCCAACGGCGGGCCACTCGGCCCCGGCCCGCCCCCGAGGGGGCGGAACGTCCCGCCGCCCCCGTTCGCCTGTGTCCGCCCGGACGTCGTCGGATCGCCCGTGCAGGCCGGCGCGCCGACCCCTGGCGACGAACTCCGGCCGCCGCCCGGCTGGGTCTGGTACGCCGACACCGCCGGCTTCCGGGTCTCCGTACCGGCGACGTGGGTGTTCTCCCGCGACGGCACCGTGGCGTGCTTCCAGGACCCGGCGACCGGCCGGGCCTTCAGCGTCGCGGAGGGCGGCGCCGCCGATCCCCTGAAGCGTCTGCGGACCGCCCGCGAGACGGCGGCCGGGGAGGGCGCCCTGCCGGGGTACGACGAGATCCGGCTCGCCACGGGCGACGACGGCGCCGAGTGGGAGCTCCGCTGGCAGACGCCGCACGGCACGTGGCTGCACGCCCGACAACAGGTCCTCGGCGGCGACCGGTGGACGCTGGGTTGGATCACCCGGGACGAGGACTGGGCCGGGGCCGCCGCCGACTGGCAACTGGTGCGAAAGAGTTTCCGACCACCCCGCTGACCTGCACCGTATGGCCATGATCCGGACCACCGTCCGTCGTGGATCGAGGCCGCTCAGTGGATGAGAAAGCCGGCATTGGTGGCTATCGTGGATCCCGGGGTGACCGAGGGGGAGCGACCGTGCATCAGTTGCTGATCGCGGGTCGGTACCGGCTGCTCGACCTGGTCGGCACCGGCGGAATGGGCCGGGTGTGGCTTGCTCGCGACGAGATGTTGCATCGCGACGTGGCGGTGAAGGAGATCGTGCCGCCGTCCTGGCTGGCCGAGACCGAGCGCGAGGAGCTGCGGCTCCGAACCCTGCGTGAGGCACGCGCCGCCGCCCGGCTCAACCATCCCAACGTGGTCCGCCTCTACGACGTGGTCCACGACCGGGAGAGCCCCTGGATCGTGATGGAGTACGTGCCGTCGCGATCGGTGCAGCAGATCATCAGCGCTGAGGGGCCGCTGAGCCCGCAGCGCACCGCCCGGATCGGGCTGGCGGTGCTCGCCGCGTTGCGGGCCGCGCACGCCGCCGGGGTGCTGCACCGCGACGTGAAGCCGCACAACGTGCTGGTGGCCGACGACGGGCGGGTGGTGCTCACCGACTTCGGGCTGGCCACCTTCGACGGCGGCGAGGGTGTGATGACCGGGCCCGGAACGGTGCTCGGCTCGCCGCAGTTCGTCGCCCCCGAACGGGCCCGCGAAGGGGTGTCCGACGCCCGCACCGACATGTGGTCGCTGGGCGCGACGCTCTACGCGACGGTCGAGGGCAAGTCACCGTACGCGCGGTCGAGCGCGATGGCGACACTCAGCGCGCTGGCCACCGAACCACCGGATCCGATGCGTCGAGCCGGCCCGTTGCGTCCCGCCCTCACAGGCCTGTTGCAGCGCGACCCCTGGCGGCGGTTGACCGCCGCCGAGGCGGAGCCGCTGTTGCGCAGCGCCGCGGCGAGCGTCGACGAGCCCGCCGGGTCGGTCCGCTCCTCGGCGGTCGCGGCGATCCGCAGCGCCGGGCGGGCCATCACGCCGCACCCTGTCGAACCGGTGGCCCCGTCGGACGAGCCGGCCACGCCGACCCCGACCCCGCGCCCGCGGCGTCCACCTGGCCGGCGAGGGCGGCTGCTCGCCCTGGGTGGTGTGGCCACCGCCGTGCTCGTCGCCGGTGGCGTCACGCTGGCGCTGGTCAACCGGCACGATGATCGAACCCCACCGTCCGGCTCGGGTGGTGGCGCGACAACCTCCCGGCCGGCGGCGTTCGCCTGCACGTCGTCCCCGCCCCCGTCGGCGACCCCGGTGGTGGCGGTGTCACCGCCACCCGACGTGAAGTACGGGCTGCGCGAGGGCTGGACCTGGTACGACGACCCGACCGGGTTCCGGATCGCCGCGCCGGTGGGGTGGGAGCGCTGGGCCGAGGGCCCGGTGACCTGCTTCCGGAAATCCGGCGGGTCCCGGGTGCTCAGCGTCGAAGCGGGGCCGGCCCGCCCGGATCCGGTGGCGTACTGGAAGGCCGAGGAGGCCCGGCTGACCGGGAGTGCCGCGCTGCCGGGCTATCGCAAGGTGGACATCTCCGCGATGGACATCTTCGAGGGCGGCGCGGTGTGGGAGTGCGGCTGGCAGAACGCCGTCGGCGTTCCGGTGCACAGCTTGAGGCTGTTGGCCAACACCGCGACCGACCGTTCCTACACCGTCTCGTGGTTGACAGAAGAGTTCGACTGGCAGGTCAACGCGGCATACTTGCCGATGATCCGGCAGAGCTTCACCCCCACCCTGTGATGCGGTCCGATGTGGACCTTCCGGGTGATGCCCCTGCGGCGCCGACGCTGACTACAGTGGCGTAGTTTTGGGCGCTCAAGATCCCTGGGGAGGGTGAGCCGAGATGATGGGACCGCAACACGCGCTGTCCGGCGCGGCGGTGTGGCTGGCTGGCTCCTGGGCACTGGAGCAGTTCGCCGACTACCACCAGTCGCCGCTCGCGTTGGCGGTGGGCACCGCGGTGTGCGCCGGTGGCGCGCTCTTTCCCGACCTCGACATGTCGGGCAAGGTGACCAAGAACCAGGGTGGGGCCACCGTGGCCCGCACCTTCGGAGTCTTCTCGCTCTTCGCCGCCGAGGTGATGGAGAAGATCTCCCTCGGGGTCTACTACGCCACCAAGCTCAGCAAGGACCCACGCCGCAACAACGGGCACCGGACGCTGACCCACACGCTGCCGTTCACCGTGCTGGTCGGCTGGGGCACCACAGCGCTCTGCGCCGCGTACGGCAAGTGGGCGGTCATCACCATCCTGTTCTTCATGTTCGGCCTGGCGTTGCGTGGGCTGTTCGACGAGTGGGCCGAGCGGGCCGGGTGGGTGATCATCACCCTCGCGTCGGCCGGCGCGGCCTGGTTCACCTTCGCCAACCTGCCGGGCGGACGCGGCTATCCGCTGATCGGCACCGCGCTGGGCGTGGGCTGCTTCGTGCACATCCTCGGCGACATGATCACCAGAGCGGGTGTGCCGATCCTCTGGCCGATCCCGATCAAGCGGCGCATGTGGATGATGATCGGCCTGCCGAACAGCATCGCCCTGCGCGTCGGCAGCAAGGCCGAAGTGGTCGGGATGCGCATCGCACTGACCGTCGTCTCCGCGCTCGCCACCGTCGGCCTGATCGCGCCCTCGGTGCTGAGCCGTTTCGACATCGACATATGACCGATCCGGCGTCGGCGATCCCGCCGGTCGAGGACGAACGCGTACCGGAGTTCTGCCGCGCCCTCGGGTTGCCCGGCCTCGCCGACGTGCACGTGCACTTCCTGCCGCCGCGCCTGCTGCGTCGGGTGTGGGCCTACTTCGACGCCGCCGGGCCGCTGGTCGGCACCGAGTGGCCGATCCGCTACCGGTGGAGCGACGCCGACCGGGTCGCGCACCTGCGGCGGATCGGGGTGCGGGCGTTCAGCGCCCTGGCGTACGCGCACCGACCGGGCATGGCGGCGGAACTCAACCGCTGGACGCTGGACTTCGCCCGCGACACCCCCGGATGCCTGGCCTCGGCCACGTTCTATCCGGAGCCGGAGGCCCCCGGGTACGTCGAGGCGGCCCTCGCCGAAGGTGCCCGGGTGTTCAAGCTGCATCTACAGGTCGGCGGTTTCGCGCCAACCGACCCGGCGCTGGACCCGGTGTGGGGGATGCTGTCCGACGCGGGTGTGCCGGTGGTGGTGCACGCCGGGCACGCACCGGTGGGGACCTCCCACACCGGGCCGGAACCGTTCGCCGCCCTGCTCGCCCGCCACCCTCGGCTGACCGCCGTGGTGGCACACATGGGCGCCCCGGACTACCTGGCCTTCCTGGACCTTGCCGAGACGTACGAGCGGGTCCGACTGGATACCACAATGGCGTTCACGCCCTTCTTCGACCAGTTCGTCGCCTTCCCCGCCGAGGAGCTGCCCCGGTTGCGCGACCTGGGGCTGGCCGGCAAGGTGCTGCTGGGCAGCGACTTTCCGAACATCCCGTACCCGTACGCCGACCAGGTGAGCGGGCTGGCCCGACTGGACCTGGGCGACGACTGGCTACGCGCGGTCTGCTGGAACAGCGCCGCCACCCTCTTCGACCTGCCCTGACCCGCGACCGCCGCGCCCCGCGCACTCACCTCCGCCCCACGCCCCCACGCCCCGCGCCCCGCGCCTGCGCCCCCGTCCCCATGCCCGACGCCCGACGCCCGACGCCCGACGCCCGACGCCCGACGCCCAAGATCGTGCTCGATCCTTGATGTAGTGGCCTCTGCGTCGACCCGAGGGGACTACATCCAGGATCGAGCACGATCTTGCTGTCGCCCCCCTCACCGGCGGCCAAGATCCGCGCAACGTCCCGGATGGCGCCGCCCCTGGCGGGTTGGAGGCGGCACCATCCCCGATGTTGCGCGGATCTTGGCCGCGCCCCTCACCGACCGACAAAGGCGCAGCGCGGGCTGGACGAGGGCCGAGCGTCCTCCTGAATTCTTTTCGACATCGGCTATTGACGTCGCCGTAACAGGTGGCCTAGCGTCCTGTCGAACCGCTTCGTCGAAACGCTTCGACGAAGTTCGGGAGCGGTCCCACCCCAGGCCGGAGGAGGTGCGCGGTGGCCACCATGCATGACGTCGCCCGCCTCGCGCAGGTCTCGGTCAGCACAGTCTCGTACGTGCTCACCGGCACCCGCCCGATCTCGCAGGCCACCCGCAACAAGGTTCTCGCCGCGATGGCGCAGCTCGACTACCAACCCAACGCGATGGCCCGTGGGCTGGCCAGTCGCCGTAGCCGGATCCTCGGCCTGCTGATGCCGATGGACGAACGCGGCCTCGGCGCCACCGAGACCGCCTTCGTCACAGGTGCCGCCGCCGCGGCCAGCGTCGCCGGCTACCACCTGGTGCTCTCGCCGGTCGGCGGAGGCAACCTCGACGACCTGCGTCGGCTGGCCAGTCAGCGGATGCTCGACGGGGTCGTGCTGATGGAGGTCCAACTGGCCGACGAGCGGGTCACAGTGCTCCAGGAGGCGGGGGTGCCGCTGGTGCTGATCGGCCGCACCGGCGACACCAGCACGCTCTCCTACGTCGACATCGACTTCGACCAGACCGTCCGGGAGGCCGTCGCGCACCTGGTCAGCCTCGGGCATCGGCGCATCGTCTACGTCAACCACTCGGCCGCCACGTTGGCCAGCGGTTACGGGCCCGCGCTGCGTACCCGCGACGCCTTCACCGCGGCGATGACCGGGCACGGCCTGGAGCCGGTCATGATCGCGGCCGAGGACAGCGCCGCCGGCGGGCGGGCCGCCCTGGCCGCCGCGTTCGCGCAGGCCCCGGAACTGACCGCGGTGTTGGCCATGAACGAGACGGCGATCTTCGGCATCCTCGGCGAGCTGACCGGCCGCGGGTTGTCAGTGCCCGACGACGTCTCCGTCGTCTCGATGGTCACCTCGCCGCAGGTCGCCGAACTGGCCACCCCGGCGCTGACCGCCATGACGTCACCCGGTTCGGCGCTCGGCCGGATCGCGATCGAGGCGCTGACGCGCCACCTTGATGGCCCCGCTGACCTTCGTCACCAGCAACTGCTGCCGTGCACGTTGGAGATCCGGGGGTCGACCGCCGCGCCCCGACGCCACCAACCGGTAGGGGCCGATCAGTAAATGGCCCGCCGCCGCGCTGCAACGCGACGACGGGCCCCGTGAAGTACCGGCTAGATACTCAACGAGGAGGATGCTAATGCAGCGATTCCGCCGGCTCGTCGCCGCGATCGCCCTGGCAGCGACCGCGACAACCACAGTGGCCGCCTGCGGCGGTGGTGACAACGGGGACAACAGCGACGCCAAGACCCTCAAGCTCTGGCACTACGAGAGCGAGAACAGCGCCATGGGGGTCGGCTGGAACCGGGCGATCGAGATCTTCAAGTCCGAGCACCCGGGCGTCGAGGTGCGCTTCGAGCGCAAGGCGTTCGAGCAGATCCAGCAGAACGCGGGCATGATCATCAACTCGTCCGAAGGCCCGGACATCATGGAGTACAACAAGGGCAACGCGACCGCCGGGCTGCTCTCCTCCCAGGGCCTGCTGGCCGACCTGAGCAGCGAGGCCGACAAGCGCGGCTGGGCCGGCAAGCTCAGCCCCAGCCTGCAGACCACCGCCCGGTACAGCGACAAGGGCGTGATGGGCTCCGGCAAGTGGTTCGGCGTGCCGAACTACGGCGAGTACGTCACCGTCTACTACAACAAGGACCTGTTCCAGAGCAACGGCGTCAAGGTCCCGACCACGATGGCCGAGATGACCGCCGCGATGGACACCTTCGTCGGCAAGGGCATCACCCCGCTGGGCATGGCCGGCGCCGAGTACCCGGCCGGGCAGCTCTTCTACCAGCTCGCCCTCTCCAAGGGCGACAGGCAGTTCGTCGACAACTACCAGCTCTACAAGAACCCTGTCGACTTCAAGGCCGACCCGCTCAAGTACGGCGCGGACACCTTCGCCCAGTGGGTGCAGAAGGGCTACGTCGCGAAGAACTCGGCCAGCCTCAAGGCCGAGGACATGGGCACGGCCTTCATCGGCGGCAAGGTTCCGATGATCGTCTCGGGTAGCTGGTGGTACGGCCGGTTCAAGACCGAGATGAAGGCCAACTGGGACACCTTCCTCTTCCCCGGCAACACCCTGCAGGCCGGCTCCTCCGGCAACCTCTGGGTCGTCCCGGAGAACAGCAAGGCCAAGAGCCTGGCGTACGACTTCATCGACATCACCCTGCGTCCGGAGATCCAGGACCTGATCGGCAACAACGGTGGTGTTCCGGTCGCCGCTGACGCGTCGAAGATCAGCGACCCGAAGGACCGCAAGCTGATCGAGGACTTCAACACGGTCAGCAAGTCCGACGGGCTCGCCTTCTACCCGGACTGGCCGGTCCCCGGCTACTACGACGTGCTGGTCTCCGGCTTCCAGGGTCTGATCAACGGCTCGAAGTCGCCCGACCAGGTTCTCGACACGATCGCCAAGCCGTACGCCGATGGCGTCAAGGAGATCACCGGCAAGTGACACGGCGAGCGGGGGGCGCGACCGGCACGACCGGCGCGCCCGCCCGCCCCGCCGGGAAGGATCTTCCATGGCAGTCTCCGAGACGGTCGCCGCCACACCGCCGGCCGCGACCCCCACCCCGCCCGCGCCCAGCCGCAGACGCCGCGGCCGCAACGCGGCGTACTGGCTCTACCTGCTCCCCGGAGCGGTGCTCTTTCTCCTGGTCATCGGCGCGCCGCTGGTCGGCACCCTCTACCTGTCACTGACCAAGTGGTCCGGCATCGGCGACCCCCGGTGGGTCGGCCTGGACAACTACCAGGCGTTGCTGCAGGACGACGTGTTCTGGGCGTCGTTCCGCAACACCGTCTGGATGCTCGTCGCGATGGTGGTGGTGCCCACAGTGCTCGGGCTGCTGCTCGCCGCGGTGCTCTTCGACGTCATCGGCCGCCGGTTCAAGCCCCGCACCGCCGCCGCGCTGCGGGCCGCGTTCTACCTCCCGCAGGTGCTGCCCGTCGTGGTGGCCGGCATCGTCTGGGGCTGGATCCTGCGCCCCGACGGCGCGTTCAACAGCCTCCTCGACGCTGTCGGTCTCGGTGCGTTACGCCACGACTGGCTCGGCGACCCCGGCACCGCCCTGCCGGCCGTGATGGCCGTGATGATCTGGGTGCAGATCGGCTACCCGGTGGTCGTCTTCATGGCGGCGTTGCAACGGGTCGACCCCGAGCTGTACGAGGCGGCCGAGGTCGACGGCGCGAACTGGCTGCACCGGTTCCGGGCGATCACCCTTCCGCAGATCCGCCCGGAGACTTTCGTGGTGGCCCTGACCTGCACCATCGCCGCGTTGAAGGTGTTCGGTCCGATCTTCGCCCTGACCCGGGGCGGCCCGGACAATGCCACGAACGTGCCGTCGTACTTCGCCTACTACACGTTCTTCAAGAAGCTGCAGGTCGGCTACGGCTCCGCGATCTCCATGGTGCTGACACTGATCATCGTGGTGGTGGCCGGGGTCTTCATCTGGATGCAGGCCCGCAGCGAGCGCCGGGACCGGGGGTTCTGACATGGCCGTCACGCTCACACCGAGCACGGTGCCGGTGACGCCGGCCCGGCCCGTACGCGATCGACACCACCGTGGCGTCAGCCGCTGGGTGGTGCTCGCCCTGGTCACCCTCGGCGCGCTCGTCATGCTGGTGCCGTTCGCGTTCATGCTGCTCAACGCGTTCAAGTCGCCCGGCGACTACTCGTCGGGCGGCCCGCTGAGCTGGCCGACGGAGTTCTACACCAAGGGTCTGCGCACGTACTGGACCGAGGTGAACTTCCCGCTGAAGTTCTGGAACTCGGCGGTCATCGCCGGCTCGGTGGCAGTGCTCGGCGTCGCCGTGTCGCTGCTCAATGCGTACGCGCTGGGCATCGGCCGGGTCCGGGGCCGGCTGTGGATCGTCGGTCTCTTCCTGCTGGCCAACATGCTGCCGCAGGAGGCGCTGATCTACCCGCTGTACTACGTGGCGAAGCAGGTCGGCCTCTACAACACCCAGCTCTCGGTGATCATCATCTTCACCGTGATCCAGAGCGCGTTCGGCACGTACCTGCTCGCCTCGGTGATGGGCACGTTCCCGCGCTCGCTGCTGGAGGCCGCCGCGCTGGACGGCGCCGGCAAGTGGACCGTGCTGTGGCGGGTGGTCTTCCCCAACCTGCGGCCCACCCTCGCGGTGCTGCTCATCTTCTTCTTCATCTGGACGTGGAACGAGTTCCTCATCCCGCTGGTCATGCTGATCGACAACCAGACGCAGACCATTCCGGTCGCGCTCGCGTCGTTGCAGGGCGACCGGCTGATGGACGCTCCGACCACAAACGCCGGCGCGCTGATCAGCCTGGTGCCGGCCATCCTCTTCTTCCTCATCTTCCAGCGCACTCTGGCGCGCGGCATCACGGCAGGAGCCGAGAAGTGAAGTTCACCGACGGGTACTGGCAGCTGCGACCCGGCGTCAGTGTCCTGCGCCCCGGCGTCGTGGAGTCGGTTGAGCCGGACGAACGCGGCTTCACCGTCTTCGCGCCGACCGGTCAGATCACCGGCCGCGGCGACACCCTCAACCGCCCCCTGGTCACCGTCCGGTTCTTCTCCCCCGCCCCCGGCGTCATCGGAGTGACCATCGCCCACCACACCGGAGGGCTGCCCCGCGAGCCGCACTTCGGGTTGAGCACCGACGAGACGCACCCGGTCACCGTCGACGTCACAGGGCTCAGCGCGACGCTGACCACCGGTGAGTTGACCGCGCGGGTCGCGCTCATCGACGGGTGGCGGGTCGACTTCCTGCACGGCGACCGGCTGGTCACCGCATCCACCGCACGCAGCATCGGCGTCGTCACCGACGCCGAGGGCCGCCGGCACGTGCACGAACGGCTCGCCCTCGGTGTCGGCGAGACGGTGTACGGGTTGGGCGAGCGCTTCGGCCCGTTCGTCAAGAACGGGCAGACCGTCGACATCTGGAACGCCGACGGGGGCACCGCCAGCGAGCAGGCGTACAAGAACGTGCCGTTCTACCTGAGCAGCGCCGGCTACGGGGTCTTCGTGGACCACCCGGAGCACGTGTCGTTCGAGGTGGGCTCCGAGGTGGTCACCCAGACCCAGTTCAGCGTCGAGGGTCAGTCGCTCACCTACTACGTCATCGACGGGCCCCACCCGAAGGACGTGCTGCGCCGGTACACCGCACTCACCGGCCGTCCGGCCCGGATCCCCGCCTGGTCGTACGGCCTCTGGCTGTCCACCTCGTTCACCACCTCGTACGACGAGAAGACGGTGACCGAGTTCGTCGACGGGATGGCCGAGCGCGGGCTGCCGCTGTCGGTGTTCCACTTCGACTGCTTCTGGATGCGTCAGTTCCACTGGGTCGACTTCGTCTGGGACCCGGCGACCTTCCCCGACCCGGAGGGGATGTTGCGCCGGTTGCACGAGCGCGACCTGAAGGTGTGCGTCTGGATCAACCCGTACATCGCGCAGCGCTCGTACCTCTTCGAGGAGGGCCGCGAGGCCGGTTACCTGGTGCGCAACCCGGACGGTTCGGTCTGGCAGTGGGACAAGTGGCAGGCCGGCATGGCGCTTGTCGACTTCACCAACCCGGACGCGGTCCGCTGGTTCACCGGCAAGCTCAAGGCCCTGCTGGACATGGGCGTCGACTGCTTCAAGACCGACTTCGGCGAGCGCATCCCGACCGACGTGGTGTGGCACGACGGCTCGGACCCGCAGCGGATGCACAACTACTACTCGTACCTCTACAACAAGGCGGTCTTCGAGCTGCTGGAGACCGAGCGCGGCGAGGGCGAGGCGGTGCTGTTCGCCCGCTCGGCCACCGTCGGCGGGCAGCAGTTCCCGGTGCACTGGGGCGGCGACTGCGAGTCGACGTTCGTCGCGATGGCCGAGTCGCTGCGCGGCGGGTTGTCCCTGGCGGCGTCCGGCTTCGGCTACTGGAGCCACGACATCGGCGGCTTCGAGGGCACTCCCGACCCGGCGGTGTTCAAGCGGTGGGTCGCCTTCGGGCTGCTCTCCTCGCACTCCCGACTGCACGGGTCCGGCTCGTACCGGGTGCCGTGGGCGTACGACGAGGAGGCCGTGGACGTGCTGCGGCACTTCACCCACCTCAAGCTCGGCCTGATGCCGTACCTGGCGGCCGCCGCCCAGGAGGCACACCGCGACGGTACGCCGGTGATGCGGCCGATGTTCCTGGAGTTCCCGGACGACCCGGCGACGGCCCACCTGGACCGGCAGTACATGCTCGGCCCGGATGTGCTGGTCGCCCCGGTGCTCAGCGCCGACGGCGACGTCACGTACTACGTACCCGCCGGCACGTGGACGCACCTGGTCACCGGCGCGCAGGTCACCGGCCCGGCGTGGTTGACCGAGAAGCACGGCTTCGACAGCCTGCCGGTGCTGGCCCGACCGGGCGCTGTCATCCCGTTCGGCTCGCGCACCGACCGACCGGACTACGAGTGGGCCGACGATGTGCGGCTGCGGGTGTACGCACCGACCGAGGGGCAGCGGACCCGGGTACGGGTACCGTCACCCGGCAACGGGCCGGGCGCCGAGTTCGACGTGCGCTACGAGGGCGGGACAGCCAGCGCCGAACTGGTCGCCGGCACCTCGACGGGCTACATCTGCGAGATCCAGGGGACGGAACGATGACGCAACACCACTTCCCGGAGAGCTTCGTCTGGGGGTCGGCGACTGCCGCGTACCAGATCGAGGGCGCGGCGACCGAGGACGGGCGCGGAGCGTCCATCTGGGACACCTACAGCCACACACCGGGTCGGACCCTCAACGGTGACACCGGCGACGTGGCCGCCGACCACTACCACCGGTGGGCCGACGACCTCGGGCACATCGCCGACCTGGGGCTCGGCGCGTACCGGTTCTCCATCTCCTGGCCCCGGGTGCAGCCGGGCGGCTCGGGCCGGTTCAACCAGGCCGGCATCGACTTCTACTCGCGGCTGGTGGACGGGCTGCTGGAGCGGGGTGTCCGCCCGGTGGCCACCATGTACCACTGGGACCTGCCGCAGGAGTTGGAGGACGCCGGTGGTTGGGCGTCGCGGGAGACCGCGTTGCGCTTCCAGGAGTACGCGGCGGGCATCGTCGGTGCGCTGGGCGACCGGGTGCACACCTGGACGACGCTCAACGAGCCGTGGTGCTCCGCGTACCTGGGCTACGCCTCCGGCGTGCACGCGCCGGGGCGGACCGAGCCGGCGGCGGCGCTGGCCGCGGTGCACCACCTCAACCTCGCGCACGGCCTGGCCGGTCGGGTGGTCCGGGAGCTGGCCCCGTCCGCCGAGCTGTCGGTGACGCTGAACCTGCACGTCATCCGGGGCGCGTCCGACTCGGCCGCCGACCAGGACGCGGTCCGGCGGATCGACGCGTTGGCGAACCGGGCGTTCCTCGGCCCGATGCTGGACGGGAAGTACCCGGCCGACCTGCTGGCCGACACCGCCTCGGTCACCGACTGGTCGTTCGTCCGCGAGGGTGACGAGAAGCTGATCGCGGTGCCGCTGGACGTGCTCGGGGTCAACTACTACTCCAGCACCCTGGTCCGGGCGTGGGACGGGGTGTCGGCGCGCTCCGACGCCGACGGGCACGGCGCGTCGACCTCGACGCCGTGGGTGGCTGCGGAGAACGTCGACTTCCTGCCGCAGCCCGGCCCGTACACGGCGATGGGTTGGAACATCGACCCGCCGGCGCTGACCGAGCTGCTGCTGCGCCTCCAGCGTGAGTACCCCAGCCAGCCCATGATGATCACCGAGAACGGCGCGGCGTTCGACGATGTGGTGTCGGCCGACGGCCGGATCCACGACGACCGGCGGATCGACTACCTGCGTCGGCACATCGGCGCGATGGCCGACGCCCGCGCGCAGGGCGCTGATGTGCGCGGCTACTTCGTCTGGTCGTTGCTGGACAACTTCGAGTGGGGCTACGGCTACGACCGTCGCTTTGGCATCATCCGGGTCGACTACGACACCCAGGTACGCACCTGGAAGGACAGCGCCCACTGGTACCAGCGCCTCGCCGCCACCGGCGAGCTGGACCAGGCGCAGGACTGACCGTTCGCGCGTCGCCGTCACCGCCCGCCGAGGGCTGGTGGCGGCGTCGCCGTTTCGGCACCCTGACCTGCACTCCGCCGCCCGGCTTGCCACCGGGAACGGCGTCCGTCTCAGGCGTTGGTGCGGCGGGCACGAAGCCCGCCCCACAGCAGCACAAGGCAGACGCCGATCAGTACCGGCTCGAGGGCGAAGGCGGTAACCAGCCCGTACTGGTCCGCCAGGTTGCCGAGCAGGAAAGGGGAGACGCCGGCGACCACGCCGAGGATCAGTTGCGAGCGGGCGTTGGCCCGGTCCTCGTGTCCGCCGGCCGCGCCGAGGGTGAGCGCGAGCGAGAGCGGATAGAGGTTCGCGATGCCCACCCCGCACAGGAACAGCCCGAGGACGGCAAGAACCGGCTGGTCAGTCAGCCAGAACAGAACGAAACTGGGGCCGGTGATCGCCAATGAGGCGTACAACAGCGCGACGCTGCGGCCGGGGCGGCGGGTGAGCCGCGCGCCGAGCAGGCGACCGATCAGGATACCGAGGTAATTGCTGCTCAGCGCGGTGCTGGCGGCGGCGGCGGACATGCCGGCGTGGATGAGCAACTGGGGGCCGAAGTACACCAGACAGAACTCGATCGCCGAACTGACCGCGGTCAGCACGGCGAACAGCCAGCAGGCCACCGGCAAGCCTCCGGCTCCC
The DNA here is from genome assembly GCF_022230925.1 of Micromonospora alfalfae. Lineage (GTDB taxonomy): Bacteria > Actinomycetota > Actinomycetes > Mycobacteriales > Micromonosporaceae > Micromonospora > Micromonospora alfalfae. Next base: position 282,223 of record NZ_JAKKFH010000062.1, read on the forward strand.
GCCGCGGTGGCGGGTTGAGGCACCGCCGGTAGCGGTTGGCGGCGGTAGCGCAGGTACAGCACCAGGAGGACGGCGGCCGGCAACGCGAACGTGGCGCGCCAGCCCACCGCGCTGGCCGCCAGCAGGCCGAGGATCAGCGGAGCGAACACCGCGGACGCGCCCGCACCGACGTTGGCCTCGGTCAACGCTCGGTCCCGCCGATCACCGTGTCGGTCGGACAGAACCGCCTGAACCACGGTGAGCATCGTGGTCCCGGCCAGACCGAGCACCACGGCGCCGAGCAGGGTGGCCGGTACGCCCCCGCCGAGGGTGAACAGACCTGCACCGATGACCGTGGCGGGGGCCGAGCACCACAACAGCACACCCCTCGCCAGACGGCGAGCCGCCCACACGAACCCAACTGCGGCGAGGGCCGCGCCCGCCGCCAGGAGCAGCTCGTACACGCCGAGCAGTGTGTAGGAAAATCCCCACTCCTCCCGCAGGAGGGTCAGTGCCGGTCCGAAGGCGTACAGCCAGAACGTCCAACAGGCCAGGGCGGCGTACGAAAGCACAGTCGGCGAATCCCGTACGAACGTCCCGGTCTCGGTCTGCTGCTGCGTTGTGTATCGATACACAGATAGAGTCTGTGCCATGAAACGCCCTGCCGACAACCCCAAGCGGCCGACGCTGCGACAGGTGGCGAGCGCTGCCGGCGTCTCACCGATGACGGTTTCCTACACCTACTCCCAGCCTGGAAGGGTTTCCGCCGAGGCTGCGGCGAAGGTGCGCGCGGCGGCGCAGAAGCTGGGCTATCCCGGGCCACACCCGGCCGCCCGCGGGTTGCGCCGTGGGCGGGTCGGCACGCTCGGCGTCGTGCTCGGTGAGCGGTTGAGCTACGCCTTCGACGATCCGCAGGCGGCGCGCTTCCTCGCCGGAGTCTCCGACGTGTGCGCCGCCGAGGGCGTCGGACTCACCCTGGTCCCGATCACCGGTGCGCCCACCGACGCCCAACGTGTCGCGCAGGCAGCCGTGGATGGGTTCGTCGTCTGGACCACCAGCGACGACGATCCGGTCCTGGACGCCGTCGCCGGCACCGGGCTGCCCGCAGTTGTCCACGCCGGGCCGCACGGGCGGGGAATGCCGGTGGTCGGCATCGATGACCGGGACGCCGCCGCCGCCATCGGGCAGGCTGCGTTCGTCACAGCCCGCCGCCCGATCGTGCTCAGCTTTCCGCTTGACCGGGGACGCACCCGCCAACTGCTCACCGGCAGCGACGTGGTCGATGCGAAGTTCCCGGTCACCCGCCAGCGGTGGGAGGGATTTCGTGACGCCTGGACGCGCGCGGGCCACCCGGCCACCCAGCTGCGACTGGCTGTCTGCCCGGTGAACCACAGCGCCGAAGGGGAAGCCTTCGCTCTTGAGCTGCTACAGGGCGCCGAGCCACCGGACGCCATCGCCGCGATGAGTGACGAACTCGCCCTCGGGGCCCTGCGGGCCGCTGCACGAGCCGGCCTGCGCATTCCCGACGACCTGACTCTGACCGGCTGGGACGACGCGGACGCCGCCGCCGACGCCGGACTGACCACTTTGGCCCAGTCCCTGCGCGACCAGGGCGCACACTGCGCGCGCATAGCGCTCGGGGAGTCCACCGACGCTTCGACGCGACACCGGTGGCACGTCGTGGAACGGTTGACCACCCGCCGTCCACACTGACGCCGGCACCGCGACATTCACTGGAAGCCGACCAGCCGTTCCGGAGTTCCGGCTGTCCGGGCGGCGCGGGCCGCAACATGTGGGCGGGCTAGACGCCGACCCGTTGCGGCGGGACGGTGAGGCCGTAGAGCTCCATCAGTTCGGGGGTGTCGATCCGGCTGCCGTCGGCGACCGAGTCGCAGGCGATGTCGACGATCTGGTCCTTGTGCGCCAACAGGTACGGCCGGGCGCCCACGTCGGCACTGGCCAGCGTGGCGATGCCGGGCCAGTGCCGGCGGCCGAACAACATCGGGTAGCCGCGCAAACCGTCGTAGGTGGCGCAGACCAGCACGTCCGGGTACGGCAGCGCGGTCACCCGGCTGACCGCCGTGGCGGTAAGGCCCGGCATGTCGACCGGGACCACCACCACCGCCTCGATCCCCTCGTCGTCCATGGCGGCCAGGCCGGCCCGGATGGACGAGCCGACTCCGGTGCCCCACGCCTTGTTGATCACAACGGTCGCCTTGCCCAGGTCGGCGGCTTCCTGGACCTGCTCGGCGGCAGCGCCCAGGACGACCACGATCTGCTCGCAACCCGCCTCGGTCATCGTGTCGATCATCTGATTCACCAGGGGCTTGTCACCCTGGTGCAGCAGCGCCTCGGGACCACCGATCCGTCGTCCCCCGCCTGCGGCGATGATCATTCCTGCGATCCGGTTCAGCTGCGCCCCCTCCAGCACGGGACGGACCGTGTCCGATCCGTCCCCTCCTACGGACACTGCAACGAGGACGGCCAGTCGGGGGTGGCGGGGCGAAAAGGAGAAATAGCACAACCGTTATACACCGGACCGTGGCAGCGCCCCCGCACCGTCGCCGCCCCCTGCCGAGAGGCGTTGATCAAGTGATGAAAAGTAGGTCAGGAGAGCTCCTGGAACCTACTTTTCATCACTTGATCATGGCAAGAGCAGGGGTCAGGCGGCGTCGGCGTAACAGTCGACGATGGACAGATCTAGCGGAAACCGGACCGGCGTCGCACCGAAGAGCAACGCGGAGGCGCGCTCCCCGGACCGGTTGACAGCCTCGGCGACCGCGTCGGCCTGATCCGCCGGCGCGTGCACGACCACCTCGTCGTGCTGGAAGAAGACCAGCTCGGCGTCGGTGCCGGACAGCTCCGTCCGCAACGTGGCCAGCAACGTGGAGGCCCACTCCGCCGCCGTGGCCTGGATGACGAAGTTACGGGTGAAGCGCCCCCGGGACCGGGCGGCCCGCGCCCGCGGACTGTGCGGATCACCCGCCCCCTCCGGATCGGCGGGCTCGTCGTCGAGATCACCGAACCCGGCCGAGCCGGGCGGACACGTCCGCCCCAGCCACGACCGCACCAGCCCACCCGTCTCACCGGTACGCGCCGCCGCCTCGACGTAACCGAACGCCGTCGGGTAGCTGCGCTTCAGCACCGCCAACGCGGGCACCGCAGCCCCGCCGGTCTGCCCGTACATCGCGCCGAGCAGGGCCACCTTGGCCTTGGCCCGGTCACCGCCGAACGAGTCCCGGGCCAGGGCCGCGTAGAGGTCGCCGGCACCGCCCGCCGCCGCCAACCGCGCGTCGCCGGAGACCGCGGCCAGCACCCGTGGTTCCAACTGCCCGGCGTCGGCGACCACCAACCGCCAGCCCGGATCGGCCACCACCGCCCGCCGGATCACCTTGGGGATCTGCAACGCTCCACCACCCCGGGTGGCCCACCGGCCCGAGACGACACCAGCCGGCACGTACTCCGGTTGGAACCGGCCGCCCCGCGCCCACTGATCGAGCCAGGACCAGCCGTGCGCCGTCCAGATCCGGTAGAGCTCCTTGTATTCCAGCACCAGCGGCACCGCCGGATGGTCCACCCCGCGCAGCACCCACGCCCGGGTGTTTGGCAGCTCCACCCCGACCCGGGCGAACGCCTTCAGCAGCTCCGCCGGGGAGTCGGTGTGCAGGCCGCGTACGCCGAGCGCGTCGGCGATCCGGCCGGCCAACTCGGCGAGTCGGCGTGGCGGACCACCGACCGGGGACGCCTCGCCGAGCAGCTCGTGCAGGATCTCGTTGTGCACGTCGGCACGCCAGGGCAGCCCGACGACGCCCATCTCCGCCGCGATCAGCGCGCCGGCCGACTCCGCGGCCACCAGCAACCGGAACCGGCCGGGGTGCTCGGTCGCGGCGACGCGGGTGAGCTGGTCGGCGTACACCTGGGTCAGTGCCTCGATGCCCGGGCCCGACGGACCGGGCACCGTGTCGAAGAGCGCGCCCTGCCCGTGCCCGGGCGGTGCGGCGGCGCGCGCCGGCGGGTCGGGCGGCACCGCCGCGCCGGTCAGCCGGGCCCAGGCGGCGGCCAGCGAGCGGGGCTCACCCCAGCGGCCCACGTGCCCGAGCAGCAACGCCTCGGTCAACTCCACGTCGTGACACCGATCGACCCGGACGCCGGCGCGCAGCAGCGCCGGGTAGAGCGCCGTGGCGGTCGCCCAGACCCAGCGCGGGTGCTCGGCGGCCTCGCGGGCGGCGACCGCGGCGACGAGATCGGTGACCACCTCGGGCGGGCCGGTCGGCCGGCCGGTGGCGTCCAGCGGGCACAGCACTCCCCCACCCCGCTCGTCGGACACCACCGCCACCAGCACGAACGTGATTCTGCCTCCCCCGTCCGACAGAAACGGAGGCGCACCTCACCAAGATCGGGTCGGTGGGGTGTCACTGCCGGTCGGTAGCGTGATCGGGTGCCTCCGCAGATCCCGCATCCCGATCCTGGCACCCCCGACGCCCGCGGTCCGATGCGCTACCTGTGGTGGCTCGTCCGCCGCCAACCCTGGCGGGTGCTGCGCGGCAGCCTGATCGGCACGGCCTGGATGATCGGGCTCTCGGCCCGGCCCTACCTGATCGCCCGCGCCGTCGACGACGGGCTGCGCGAACGCGACACCCGGGCCCTGGCGCTCTGGGTCACGGCGATCGTCGTCGCTGGCGTGGCCCTGTCGTACCTGGGCATCATGCGGCACCGCACGATGACCTTCATCCGGGAGGACGCCAAGGCCCGCTCGGCGGAGGTCCTGCTGCGCCACCTGTCCCGCATCGGCGCGGTGCTGCCCCGCCGGGTCGGGGCGGGTGAGGTGTCCACCATCGGCGGCTCCGACATCGACTGGACGGCGCAGGTGCTGACGCTGACCGGGCCGGGCGTCGGCGCTGTCGTCGCGTACGGGGTGATAGCGGTGGTGCTCTGGTCGATCTCCCCGATGCTCGCGCTCTGCGTGCTGGTGGGGGTGCCGGTCGTCGGTCTGATCGTGGGGCCGCTGCTGCGCCGCCTGGAGCAGGTCGAGTCGGTCTACCGCCGGCAACAGGGCGCGCTCACCGCCCGATCCGGTGACATCGTGGCCGGGCTGCGGGTGCTCGCCGGGGTGGGCGGCCGGGACCTGTTCGCCCGACGGTACGCGGCCCGGTCCCAGGAGCTACGCGCCGAGGGCTACCGGGTCGGCGCTGTCAACAGCTGGATCGACGCGGCGACGGTCGCCATCCCCGGGTTGTTCCTGGCGGCGGTGGTGTGGCTGACGGCCCGGATGGCGGTGACCGGTGACGTCACGATCGGCGAGTTGGTCGCCGTCTACGGCTACGTGGCGACCCTGATCGTGCCGGTCTGGTTTCTGCTGGAGGGCAGTTACCAGCTCATCCGCGGTCGGGTCGCCGCCCGACGAATCGCCGACCTGCTCAACGTGACGCCGGACGACGTCGGTGGTCCGGGCCGCCGGTGGCCGGGCGCCGTGCCCGAGGCACGCCGGCCCGACGACCGGGCCGGGCCGGACCGCCCGGCCGACCTGCACGACCCGGTTACCGGCCTGACCGTGCGCGCCGGCCAACTGACCGGGGTGGCGGCAGATGATCCGGCGGCGGCCGTCGCACTGGCCGACCGGCTCGGCCGGTACGTCGCCAGTGACGTCACCTGGGGGGCCGTGCCGCTGCGCGAGGTCGCCCTGGACGAGGTCCGCGCGCGGATCCTCGTCGCCGACCACGACTCCTACCTCTTCGCCGGCACGCTGCGCGACATCCTGTGCGCCGGGGCCGACGGCGACGACGAACGGATCGGCGCGGCAGTGCGGACCGCCTCGGCGCAGGACGTCGTCGACGCCCTGCCCGCCGGGCTGGACACTCCGATCGACGCCCGAGCCCGGACGCTCTCCGGCGGTCAACGTCAACGGGTGCGCCTGGCCCGGGCGTTGAGCATCGAACCGGAGGTGCTGATCCTCGTCGACCCGACGTCGGCGGTGGACGCGCACACCGAGGCGCGGATCGCCGAGCGGCTGCAGGTTGCGCGGGCCGGGCAGACCACAGTGGTGATCGCCACGTCGCCGCTGCTGCTCGGCCGGGCCGACCTGGTCGCGCTGCTGAGCGCCGGCCGGATCACCGCCACCGGCAGCCACGCCGACCTGCTCGACGACGACCCGGCCTACCGGCACCTGGTGGCCCGCGGCAGCGAGGAGGCGTACCGGTGAGCCGGCTGCCCGTCGCCGACCGCGGCACCGTACGCCGGGCCCTGCGGGACATGATCAGCCGGCACCGGCGCGCCGTCTGGGTCGTGCTGGCGCTGCACAGCGCCGCCGCGGTCGCCGGGCTCGCCCCGCCGTGGCTGCTGGGCACCATCGTCGACCGGGTCACCGCGGGCGCGGACGTCGCCACCGTGGACCGACTGGCACTGGCCATCGCCGGGTGCGTCCTGGTCAGCGCCCTGCTCTCCCGGTACGCCCAGTACGCCGGCCACCGCTTCGGCGAACGGGCCGTCGCCGAGCTGCGCGAGGAGTTCGTCTCCCGGACTCTCGGGCTACCCGTCTCGGTCGTCGAGCGTGCCGGCTCCGGGGACCTGGCCACCCGCAGCTCGGTCGACGTGTCGACGGTCGGCACCACGGTCCGGGACGTGGTGCCCACCATCGTCATCGCCACGGTGCAGTTGACGTTGCTGTTCGGGGCCATCTTCCTGCTGCACCCGCTGCTCGGGTTGGCCGCGCTGGCCGGGCTCCCGTCAATCGTGGGGGTGACCCGCTGGTACCTGCGCCGGGCCAGCTCCGCGTACCTCACCGAGGGCGCGGCGGCGGCCGAGCTGACCGAGACGCTGACCACCACCGCCGAGGGCGCGCGCACCGTGGAGGCGCTGCGGCTGGCCGACGACCGGATCCGGCACGGCACCACCCGCGTCACAGCGGTGTGGCAGGCCCGTCGGGCGACCCTCGCGCTGCGTACCGTGTTCTTCTCGGTCGTCGAGGCCAGCTATCCGCTGCCGGTCGCCATGGTCCTGCTCGTCGGGGGCTACCTGCTCTCCCGGGACATGGTGTCGCTGGGCGCGGTGGTCGCCGGCGCGCTCTACCTGCAACAGGCGATCGACCCGTTGGACCGGCTGTTGCAGTGGACCGAACAGGCGCAACGCGGGTTCGCGTCGTACGCGCGGCTGCTCGGCGTGGGTCTGGTCCCGCCCGAAGCAGCCGGCACGACCGCCTCGTCACGGGGCGAGCGGCTCGTCGTTCGAGGCGCCCGGTTCTCCTACTCCGACGGGACGGACGTGCTGCACGGCATCGACCTGGAGGTGCAGCCCGGTGAGCGGCTGGCCGTCGTCGGCCCGTCCGGCGCTGGCAAGTCCACACTGGCCCGTCTGCTGGCCGGGATCGACGCGCCGCGTCAGGGCCTCGTCAGCATCGGCGGCTGCCCGGTCACCGACCTCGACCCGGCCGAGCGTCGCCGCCGGATCGCCCTGGTCACCCAGGAGCACCACGTCTTCATCGGCTCGGTACGCGACAACCTCTCCTTCGCCGCGCCCGACGCCTCCGACGAGCAGATGCGCGCCGCGCTGCTCACAGTGGGCGCCGACTGGTTTGCCGGGCTACCCGACGACCTGGACACCCAGCTCGGCGACGGGGCCCGTCAACTCGGTGCGGCCGAGGCCCAACAGCTCGCGCTGGCCCGGTTGGTGCTCGCCGACCCGCACACGCTGATCCTGGACGAGGCGACCGCCGCGCTCGATCCGTCCACCGCCCGCCGCACCGAACGCGCGCTGGCCGCCGTGCTGGTCGGGCGGACCGTCATCGCGATCGCGCACCGGCTCAACACCGCGCACGACGCCGACCGGGTGGCCGTGCTCGCCGACGGTCGGATCACCGAGATCGGCAGCCACGACGAGCTGGTCGCGGCCGGCGGAGCGTACGCGGCCCTGTGGCGCTCCTGGCACACCCGCGTCGACGAGCGCTGAGGCGTCCTACTTCACCGCGCCGGAGGTGAGGCCGGCCTGGATCTGACGCTGGAACACCGCATACACGATGATCATCGGGAGGATGGCGATGGTCAGCGCGGCGAACAACCCGGACCAGTCCGCCTCGTAACCGGCGTTGACCGAGATGTCGGCGATGCCCTGGGTGAGCACCCACTTGTCCTTGGCGTTGGAGAGCAACACCAACGGGAGCTGGTACTGCGCCCACTGACCGATGATGTTGAAGATCGCGACGCTGATCAGACCCGGCTTCGCCATCGGCATCATCACCTGGAAGAACAGTCGGCTGTGCCCGCAGCCGTCGATCATCCCCGCCTCGGCCACCGACGACGGCAGCGTCTTGAAGAACGCGGCCAGGAAGAACACTGTGAACGGCAACGAGTACGCGGTGTAGACCAGCACCACGCCGGTGTGGGTGTCCAACAGACCGAGGTTCTTCACCACGAAGAAGAGCGGCACCAGCGCCAGGAAGACCGGGAAGGCCAACCCCGAGACGAACAGGAAGTAGACCGCCCGGTTCCCCCAGAACTTGTAGCGGGCCAGCACGTACGCGGCCATCGAACCGAGCAGCATGGTGAGGAACGTGCTGCACGACACCACGATCACGCTGTTGAGGAAGTACCGCCCGACGTGCGCCTTGGTCCAGGCCCGCCCGAAGTTCTCCCAGCGCAGCTCGGCCGGCAGCGTCCACGGGCTGCTGAAGATCTCGCTGGTGTTCTTGAACGCGGCGAGGAAGGTCCAGAGGATCGGCACGATCACGATCACCGCCCACACGGCGAGCGCGACGTGCCCCAGGCTGGCGAAGAACCGTACCTCCGAGCGGGGGCCCTTCGGCCCCGACCCGGTGGGGGCGGACGGGTCACCGGTCTTCGGCGGCAGCGCCGCCGGCGTCGGCGGCAGCGTCGACTGCGGATTCATCAGTACTCCACGCTTTCCCGCTTGGTGAGCCGCAGCGTCAGCGCCGCGAACGTGAGGGTGAGGAAGAACAGCGCCACGCCCATCGCCGAGGCGTAGCCGTACTTCGAGTAGACGAACGCGTTGCGGTAGATCTCCATGGCGAGAACCGTGGTGGCGCCGTCCGGGCCGCCACCGTCCACCGAGAGCACCGCGACGATGGCGAACGCGTCGAACGCCGCGATCCCGAGGTACACCCAGGCCACCTGGAGGGTGTCCCACAGCAGCGGCAGGGTGACCCGGAAGAACAGGGTCACCTTCGTCGCCCCGTCCATCTCGGCGGCCTCGTAGATCTCACCGGGGATGGAGGCCATCCCGGCCGAGAAGAGCACCACGTAGAAGCCGACCGCCTGCCACACCAGCACCGCGATGATCGACCAGAGGGCCAGGTTCGGCTTGATGAGGAAGAGGACCGGCTCGATGCCGAACTTCATCAACACGCCGTTGATCAGGCCGGACTCGTTCGGCCGGTACACCATCTGGAACAACACAGCGATGATGGCCACCGCCAGGACCTGGGGGAAGAAGAACACCACCCGGTAGAACTTCGCCCCCCAGACCCCCTGGCGTTGCCCGCCGCTGCTCTTGCCGCCCACGTTGAGCAGGAAGGCGAAGAACAGGGCGATGGCAATGGTGATCAGCGGCAGGGCAAGCAGCAGTACGCCGTGGTGCTGGACCGCTTTCCAGAAGGCCCCGTCGTCGAGCAACCTCCGGTAGTTGTCGAAGCCCACCCACTGCGGGGCCGACAGCCCCCGCCAGTTGGTCATCGAGATCTGGAACGCCTGCGCGTACGGCCAGATCACGAATGTCACGTACAGCGCGACCGGGGCGAACAGGAACCCGATCACGAATGGATACTTGCCGTGCCGCATGACCCTAGCTCCGATCGATCAGCGCTTGAACTTGGTGACGGAGCTGTCCTTCTTGATGGCGTCGGCGCGCTTCTGGATCCGCTCCACGAAGGCGTCGGCGTTGATCCGGCCGAACATCAGCTCGTTGGTGGCGGTACGCGCCTCCGTGTCGAGCTCCTTGTACCAACCGTCGAAGTACAGGTTGAACACGTCCTGACCGGCCGCCTTGAGCGCGGCCTGGGAGCTGGCCACACCGGGCGGGAAGGCGAAGCCCTCCGAGCCGGCGGTGACCACGGTCGGGGCCTTGACCACCTCGGTGAAGCCCTTCGCCCCCTCCTTCGACAGCATCTGGCGCATGTACTCCAGCCCGCCCTTGGGGTTCTTGCTCTTCGCCGAGACAAAGTAGCCCTCACCGGCGGTGGCGCGCAGCGCGGTGGCCGGCAGCTTGTCCGAGGCGGACAGGCTCGGCACCGGCATGAGCTGGTAGTCGAAGCCGGCCGGCGTGTCCTTCTTCTGCTCGCCCTCCAGCCAGTCACCGCTGGGGTACATGGCCACCTTGTACTGGTTCTGCCGCAGCTGCACGTCGGTGTGCTTTAGCCCCTCGAAGCTCTTGTCGCTGAACTTCGCGCCGACCTCGGCCCACGCCGCGGCAGCCTGCTTGACGGCGTCCTGCTTCCAGGCACCGTCCTCCAGGTTGTCGATGTTCTTCAGCACGTCGGTGCCACCGATCTTGGCGGCGTGGGTGAGGATCACGTTCCACTGGTAGTACGCAGCGTTCGCCCCGGCGTAGCCGTACGGGGTGATGCCCTTGGCCTTGATGTTCGTGAGCAGGGCCATGAACTCGTTCCAGTCCTTCGCCGGCGCCCAGCCGTTGTCCTTGAACAGCTTGCCCGAGTACCAGATGCCGAAGACGGTGGAGACGTAGTACAGGACGAACGGCTTGCCGTTGAACGAACCGGCCTCGATGGTGCCCGGCACCACCGTGTCGCGGACCTTCTTGCTCGGATCGTCGACAGACGGTGCGTCCCACAGCTCGGTGAGGTCCTGGAGCTGACCGTCGGCCACGAGCGCCCCGAAGTCCATCAGCTTCTCGCCCGAGTTGTTCACGAACTCCGGCGGGTTACCGGAGGCGAACCGCGGCTGGAGCACAGTGGAGACGGCCTGGGTGGCCTGGTGCTTGACCTCGGCCTTGGGGAACGCCTTCTTGTACAGCGGCTCGTGCACGTCGGTGGCGTACTTCTCGCCGTAGCCACCGTTGAAGATGACCACCTCGATCGCGGCGTCCTCCTTGACGCCCAGCGGGTTCTTCTCGCTCTTGGTGCCACCGGCGACCTGCTCGTTGTCACCGTCGCTGCCGCTGGTGGCGCAGGCGCCGAGCAGGCCGATGGCCGGAGTGGCGAGCATGCCCACGGCGGCGGCGCGACGCAGCACCGTGCGACGGTCGAGTGCGGCCGGGTGTTCGGGGGTAATCGACATCGTCGTCTCTCCTTGTGAAATTCGGGTCATGCGGTACGCCGGAGACGTCCGGCGTACCGCGACTCGAGGGCGAGGTTGTGCTCGTCCCCGCCGGGGACGTTGGCGGAGAGGTAGATAGGGGGTACCTCCCCGGCCTGGTGGAACCGTCGTACCACCTCCGCGGTCAGCAACTGCGCCAGCAGCGCCGTGGTGACCGAGGAGACCGCACAGACCGCGCCGCCGCCCTCGAGCGGCAGCAGTGCATCGCCGTACGGCGCGCCGTTGTCCAGCACGACGTCGGCGAGGTCGGCGAGCCGGTGCCCGGACGGGTGCCGTGGGGCGACCCGCGCGGTGTGCTCGACCGAGGTGACCGCGATCAACGGGTGACCGCGCTCGGTGACCAGCGCCGCCAGCTCGACCACCGAGCCGTTGATGCCGGATTGGGACGCCACGACGAACACGTCGCGCGGCTGGGGCGCCGCGAGCGCGTAGATCTGGTGGGCGATGGAGGGATCACGTTCCAGCTTGGGGTCGGCGAGCACGTCACGCGGGGCGTCACCGTGCATCACCAGGTCCCGGACCGAGAGCCTGTTGGTGGGGACCAACCCGCCGGCCCGGGCGACCAGCTCGGCGGCGAACGCCTCCGAGTGCCCGGCGCCGAACGCCTGGAGCACGCCGCCGTCGCGCAGGCTGTCGGCGATCAGGTCGGCGGCCCGGGTGATCCCGTCGGCCTCCGAGTCGAGCAGCCGGTCGAGCACCGGGCGGACGGCGTCCGCGTACCCCTGGGCGCTGATCATGAGAGGGCTCCCTTCGCCGCCTTGTGCCCGTCGACTGCCTGCGCTGTCCGCCGGAAGGCCGCGTGCGCGCGGTCGTGCGTGCGTTGGGCGACGGCGATGTAGAGCAGGTCGAGCACCACCAGTTGGGGGTGCCGGGCGGAGAGCGCGTCCGGTCGGAAGGTGGTCGCCTGGCTGGCCGTGAGCAGCACGATGTCGGCCAGCTCGGCCAACGGGGAGCGGGGGAAGCCGGTGAGCGCGAGCGTGGTGGCGCCCCGGCTGCCCGCCTCGGCGAGCATCTCGATCGTCTCCCGGGTCTGCCCGGTGTGCGAGATGCCGAGCGCCACGTCCCCCGATCGCAGCAACGCGGCGCTGGCCAGCCCCTCGTGCACGTCGTTCCACGCCCACGCGGCCACACCGATGCGGTGCAGGCTGAACTGCATCTCCTCACCGACCAGGGCGCTGCCACTGGCACCGAAGATGTTCACCCTGCTGGCGCCGGCGATCGCCACAGCGGCCCGTTCCACCTCGGTGAGGTCGAGCAGTGTGGCGGTGTCGTGCATGGCCCGGGTGTCGGCGGCCATGATCTGGTCGAGCACCCGGGCGAGCGGGTCGCTCGGCTGGATCTCCCGTCCGATGTCGACCGTCCAACCGGCCGAGCGGGCCCGGCCGGTCTCGGAGGCGATGCCCAGCCGCAGGTCGGCGTACCCCTCGAAGCCCATCGCCCGGCAGAAGCGGGTGATGGTCGCCGGTGAGGTGCCACTGCGCTCGGCCAGCTCGACGATTGTCGACCGGGCGGCGGCCTCCGGGTCGCTGAGCACGTGCTCGGCGACCCGACGCAGGGCGCCGGTCAACTCGCCGAGCCCGTTGCGTACCCGGGCCAACACCCCGTCGGAGGCCGAGGTCCGCCGGTCGATCACGTTGGCGTCGACCACCGCGGTCCCCGCGACGGTGTCCACCTCGTGATCAACCATGAGACGCCTCAGCTTTCCGAAAAGACTGTTAACTGTTAGTGGTAAAAGTTCTTACTGAACGACCCCCTGTGTCAAGACTGTGGGCGAAGTTTTCAAACTGTTACCTGGTGCACAGCCCGCCAGTCCCGCCACAACTTGCCCCGCACGACCCCGCCGACCAGCATGAACAAGCCAGATCGCCGTTCCGCGCAAGGAGACTCGTGCCGATGTCCGACACCGTCGTGGTGGGTCTCGATATCGGCGGTACGTCCACCCGGGCGACCGTCCTCACCCTCACCGGGCAACGCCTCGGCACCGGCCGCGCCGGCGGCGGCAACCCCACCAGCCACGGCGCCGAACGCGCCGCCGCCGAACTGCTGACCGCGCTCCGCAGCGCGCTCGCCGACGTCGACCCGACCCGGGCGGCCGCCGGCACCATCGGGCTCGCCGGAGCCGGCCGGCTGCTCGCCGACCCCGCCGGGCGGGACGCCTTCGACCAGGCCTGGCACGACGCCGGCCTGCGCTGCCCGTACGAGGTGCACGGCGACGCCCTGGTCGCGTACGCCTCAGGCACCGCCGCCGCGGACGGAACCATCCTCATCGCCGGCACCGGGGCGATCACCGCCCAGGTCCACGAGCTGCGACTCGACCGGATCGCCGACGGCCACGGCTGGCTGCTCGGCGACGCCGGCTCGGGCTTCTGGCTCGGCCGGGAAGCCGTACGTCGACTGCTCGCCGACCTCGACGCCGGCAGTGGGCTCGGCGCGCTGACCACGACAGTGCTCACCGAGATTCTGGGCAGCGCCGACATCGCCGCCCGCCCCCGGGACACCGTCGACGCCACCATCCAGACCGTGACTCGTCGCCCCCCCGTCGAACTGGCCCGGCTCGCGCCGCTGGTCGTCGACGCCGCCACCCACGGCGACCCGGTCGCCGCCTCGCTGATCAGCGAAGCCGCCACACACCTCACCGAGAGCGTGAGCCGGATCCGCCCCGCCGGGGCCGTGACACCGATCGTGCTCGGCGGTGGCCTGCTCACCGCTGACACCCCGCTGGCCGCCGCCGTCCGGGCCGAGATCGCGCGACACTGGCCGGACGCGCCACTGCGTACCGCCGGAGACGGGGCCGCCGCCGCAGCCTGGCTGGCCGCCCGCGGCCTACCCGAGGTGACCGACCCGGCCGCCCTGCACGCCCGCCTCTTCCCCACCCCCTGACACCCCCGGCGCAACGCGCCCGCAGCACCCCCGCCTGCCCGGCACCCCGCCCCACGCGCCGCGCCACCCCGCCCTGCACACCGCGCCACCCCGCCCCACGCGCCGCGCCACCCCGCCCTGCACACCGCGCGCCGCACGCCGCACGCCGCACGCCGCGCATGATCGCGCCCGATCCAGGTTGTAGTGCCCTCCGGTCGCGACGAGGGGACTCTTTCCAGGTTCCAGCACGATCACCGACGCGCGGCACCCGAGACGAGCGCGCTCACGGCGGCAGGCGGCCGCGTATCCGCGTGGCCTGCCCCGGCCGTGAGCGGCTGGGCGGCGGCATCGCCCACTTCATCGAGGCGGACCTCTCGGCGGGCGGCGTCGAGATCCGCCGCCTCGCACACGAGGCGACGACCCTGGCGGGGCGGCCGGTCGACATCCTGGTCAACAACGCGGCCTTTCTCGTGCCACCTCACCCCATGACGGAGTCGACCGAGGAACAGATCGACAAGGCGCTCGAGGTCAACGTCAAGGCCCCGTTCCTTCTGGCGGCGGCCCTGGTGCCCGGCATGGTGGAGCGGGGTGGCGGCTCCGTGATCAACATCGGCTCGATCGGCGGCGTGGACGGAATCAAGTTCACTTCGCTGTACGGCGCCAGCAAGGCAGGCCTGCACTCGCTGACGAGGTCGTGGGCCGCGGAGTTGGCCGCCGACGGTGTGCGGGTGAACACCGTCGCCCCCGGACCGACCATCACGGAGGGCAGCGAAGACCTCCGCCCCCTCCTGGAGAAGCTCGCGAGAGCAACCCGGACAGGCGTACGGGCAACGTGCAGGACACCGCCGCTGCCGTGATCTTCCTTGCCAGTGAGGACGCCTCACACATCCACGGTGTACTCCTCCCGGTGGATGGCGGGGCTCTCGCGATCTGAGGACCGGCCGGCTCGGCGCGTCGGCGCGCCGAGCCGGCGTCGACCGGATCTCCAGGGCCCGACGCACGTCGGGCAGCGCACACGTCGAGCGGTTCCGACTGATCAGTATCGGTCAGACCCGAGCTGCCTGGAGATCGATGCCGGTCCCGCCACAGTCGCCCGGGGTACGCGGGGAAGCTGCCCCGATGACCGGGAGGCACTGACCGACCCTACTTGAGCTGCCCTGCGGTGAGGCCCGCCTGCACCTGACGTTGGAAGGCCACATAGACGGCAAGCACCGGGAGCACCGCGATGCTCAGCCCGGCGAACAGACGAGCGTAGTCGCCGGCGTACCCCTGGCTGACCGACAGCGCGAACAGCCCCTGCGCCAGCATCCACTTGGACGCGTCGCCCTGCAACAGCACCTGCGGCAACAGGAACTGGTTCCAGTGGCTGAGGAAGTTGAAGATCGCCACACTGATCATTCCCGGACGGGCCATGGGCAGCATCACCCGGAAGAAGAGCCGGAAGTGACCGCAGCCGTCGACAAGTGCGGCTTCCGCCACCGAGGTCGGCAGGGTCCGGAAGAAGGCGGTCAGGAAGAACACGGTGAACGGCAGCGAGTAGGCCGCGTACACGAGGATCAGCCCGAGCCAGGTGTTGAAGAGACCGGCGTTGCGGACCACGAAGAAGAGCGGCACCAGGGCGAGGAACACCGGGAACATCAGGCCGCCGACGAACAGGTAGTAGACGACCTGGCGGCCGCGGAACTCGTAGCGGGCAAAGACGTACGCGGCGGTGGCACCCATCAGCATGGTGAGGCTGACCGAGCCGGTCACCACCACCAGGCTGTTGAGGAAGTACCTACCGATGTGCGCGCCGGTCCAGGCCCGCGCCCAGTTGTCCAGGTGCAGCGCGCCGGGGAGCCCCCAGGGGTCGGCGAGGATCTCACCGTTGGTCTTGAACGAGCTGATGAACATCCACAGCAGTGGCAGCACGGTGAGCAGGCCCCAGAGCAGCAGGAAGCCGTGCGAGAGGGCGTTGGCCACGCCGAGTTCGCGGCGCACCGGGCGGTCCCCGCTGGTGACCGGGTTCGGGGCGGTCGCTGTGGGCTGATCCAGAGTGGTCACGAGTACTCGATCCGTTCGCGCCGGCCGATGCGCAGCGACAGCACCGCCACCGAGAGGGTCAGGAAGAACATCACCACGCCGATGGCCGAGGCGTAGCCGAACTTGGTCTCGCTGCCGAAGGCGGTGTCGTACATGCGTACGCCGATCACGTCGGTGGAGAAGTTCGGCCCGCCGTTGGTCATCAGCTGCACGAGGATGAACCCGTCCAGGGCGAAGATGGCCAGATAGACCCAGGCGACCTGGACGGTGTCCCAGAGCAGCGGCAGGGTGACCCGGCGCAGGGTGGTGAACCGGGACGCGCCGTCGAGCAGGACGGCCTCGTAGATCTCCTTCGGCACTGCCGACATCGCCGCGCCGAACAGCACCACGTAGAAGCCGACGTTGCTCCACACCATCACCGCGAGCACGCACCAGAAGGCGGTCGCCGGGTCGCCGAGCCAGGTCGGAGCGGGCAGGCCGAGGCCGTGCAGAGCGGTGGTGAGCAGCCCCTTGTTGGGGTGGTACACCTCCTTCCACAGCAACGCGATGATCACCACGGAGAGCACCTGCGGGAAGAAGTAGACGGTGCGGTAGAGCGCGCCGCCGCGTACGCCGGTGACGCCGGCACTGCCCTTGCGCCCACCCATGGCGAGCATGGTGGCGAAGAAGAGCCCGAGCACGATGGTCAGCACCGGCACCAGTCCCAGCAGGATCGCGTTGTTCTTCAACGCGTTCCACACGTAGTCGTCGTGCCAGAGGGTCTTGAAGTTGGCCAGTCCGACCGGGTTGGCGTCGGCCGAGTAGCCGAGCCAGTCGGTGGTGGAGATCTGGAACGCCTGGAAGTACGGCGAGACGACGAAGAACACGTACAGCAACACCGGTGGCACCAGGAACGTGACGATCAGCGGCCACTTGCCATGTTTCACGAGAGGGACCTCTCCGAGGGGGGACGGCCGGTGGGGGTGGATCTCTCCCCCACCGGCCGGGCGGTCAGGCCGCTCGCTTGTACTTCTTGATCGAGCTGTCCTGGGCGATCGAGTCGGCGCCCTTCTGGCACTGTTCGAGGAACTCGGCGGGGCCGATCCGGCCGCTGAAGAACTCGCCGCACGCGGCGTCGACGAGGTTGCGCTCCAACTTGCGGTAGTAGTTGTTGTAGACCCAGTTGAAGCCGTTGGCGCCGGACGCGTCGAGGGCCTTGACCACTGTGTTCAGCCCGTACGGCAGCTCGACTCCCTCGCTGGCGCCGGCGACGACGGTGAGGCTGGCGACCTTCCTGGTGAAGTCCTGGGCGCCCTTCTTGGACAGCATGGTCCGGAAGTACTCCAGACCGCCGGCGACGTTGCGGGCCTTGGCCGGCACCAGGAACGGTTCACCGGCGGTGCCGCGGATCGCCTCGAACGGCAGCTTGTCGCCGCTGCCCAGGCTCGGCGTCGGCGCGATGGTCATGTTGAATCCGGCCGGGGTGACGTCCTTCTGCTCGCTCTCCAGCCAGGAGCCGCAGGAGATGAATGCGGCCTTGCCCTGGCACCAGGCGGTCTGCGACTGCTTGTGGTCCAGGCCGGGCGAGCCTTCCAGGATGTACTTGTCCTTGACGATCTGGTGCCAGGCGTCGGCCGCGGCCTTCATCGAGTCGGACTTCCAGGCGTTCGGCTCCAGGTTGTCGAGCGCGAGGGCCACCGACGGGCCGCCGAACTTGATCGCGGTGGAGATCAGCGGCCAGCTCATGTAGCGCGGGTGCAGGCCGGCGTACGTCCAGGGGGCGATGCCGGCGGCCTTGATCTGCTTGCAGAGCGCGATGTGCTCCTCCCAGGTCTTCGCGTACTCCCACTTGCGTTCGGTGAACAGCTTGTTGGAGTACCAGATGCCGTAGGCGGTGTAGGTGTAGTTGAGCACCAGGAACTTGCCGTCGTAGGAGCCGATCTCGACAGCACCGGGCAGCAGGGTGTCCTTGACGGTCTTGCCGGGCGCGTCGAGGCTCGGGGCGGCGAGCAGCTCCCCGAGGTCGGCGAGGGCGTTCTGACTGACCAGGCCGTTGAAGTCGATCTGGCCGGTGCCGGAGTTGTTGACCACGTCCGGCGGGGAGCCGTCGACGAAGCGCGGCTGGAGGGTCTTGCTGATCTCCTGGGTGGAGGAGTGCTTGATCTTCGCCTTCGGGTACTTCTCGGTGTACATGGCCTCGTGGGCCTTGGCGTACTCCTCTCCGAACCCACCGCCGAAGATCACCACTTCGAGGGGGGCGTCCTCCTTCACGCCGAGCGGGTTCTGCGCGCTCTTGGTGCCCCGGTAGATCTCCGCGTCGTTCTTGTCACCGCCACCGCCGGTGGCGCAGCCGGCCAGCAGACCGGCGGCGGGGGTGGCCAGGAGGCCGGCGGCGGCGCTGCGCCGCAGGATGTCACGCCTGTTCATGGGTTCTCCTCGGGTCGGGTCGGGCGGATCGCCGGTCTGTGGGGGGAGGCGTCCGCCGCGCGAGGGGCGGTAGTTCTCTTCAGTTCATGCTCTGTTGCTGAAGAATTTCTACGACAGCCGGGCTCGGACTTCAAGTCCTGACTGTCGAACCGTTATCACCACCAGCCGCAGGGACCGACGCCGCCGGGCCGTCGCACCCCGAGAATCCGGGGGTACGCCGACGAAGGCCGGCCCACCTCGCGGCGAGCCGGCCTGGTGTTGTCGGCGGCGAGCGTCAGGTCTGGGTGGGGAACCCGAGGTTGACCCCGCCGTGGCGCGGATCCAACCAGCGGCTGGTGACGACCTTGCCCCGGGTGAAGAAGCGCACCCCGTCCTCACCGTGCGCGTGCAGGTCACCGAAGAGTGACGACTTCCAGCCGCCGAACGAGTGGTACGCCATCGGCACCGGAATGGGCACGTTGATCCCGACCATGCCCACCTCCACCTCGTGCTGGTAGCGCCGGGCCGCCCCACCGTCGTTCGTGAAGATCGCCGTGCCGTTGCCGTACGGGCTGGCGTTGACAAGGTCCACCGCCTCGTCGTACGAGCCGACCCGGACCACGCTCAGCACCGGCCCGAAGATCTCGTCGGTGTAGATCGACATGTCCGGGGTCACCCTGTCGAACAGCGTCGGGCCGAGCCAGAAACCGTCCGGGTCGCCGTTCGGCGTCACGTCGCGCCCATCCACCACCGGCACCGCGCCGGCGGCGACACCCGCGTCCACGTAGGAGCGCACAGTCGCCGCGTGCGCGGCGGTCACCAACGGGCCCATGTCGCAGCCCCGTCGGCCGTCGCCGGTGCGCAGACCGGTCACCCGCGCGGCGATCCGCTCGACCAGCGCGTCCGCCACCGGCTCCACCGCCACCAGCACCGAGATGGCCATGCACCGCTCCCCCGCCGAGCCGAACCCGGCGTTCACCGCCGCGTCGGCGGCCAGGTCCAGATCGGCGTCCGGGAGCACCACCATGTGGTTCTTCGCCCCACCGAGCGCCTGCACCCGCTTGCCGGCTGCCGTTGCGCGTTGGTAGACGTACCGGGCGATCGGCGTGGAGCCGACGAACGACACCGCCCGCACCTCCGGGTGCTCCAGCAACGCGTCGACCGCCTCCTTGTCGCCGTTGACCACGTTGAGCACCCCGTCGGGCAGGCCCGCCTCGGCGAACCACTCGGCCAGCAGCAGCGCCGCGCTCGGGTCCTTCTCGCTCGGCTTGAGCACCACCGCGTTGCCGCAGGCCACCGCCACCGGCACGAACCACAGCGGCACCATCACCGGGAAGTTGAACGGGGAGATCACCGCGACCACGCCGAGCGGCTGCCGGATCGTGTACGAGTCGACCTCGGTGGACACGTTCTCGCTGAACGCGCCGCGCAACGCCGACGGCAGGCCGCACGCGTACTCAATGACCTCCAGGCCGCGCTGCACCTCGCCGGCGGCGTCGGCGAGCACCTTGCCATGCTCGGCGGTGATCACCTCGGCGAGCCGGTCCCGCCGGGAGTGCGCCAACTCCCGGAAGGCGAACAGCACAGCGGACCGCCGGGCCAGCGACGCGTCCCGCCAGGCCCGCGCCGCGCGGGCGGCGGCCTGCACCGCCACGTCGACGTCCGCCGTCGAGGCCAGCTCGACAACTGTGGTACGCCGACCGGTCGCCGGGTCGAACACGTCGCCGCGCCGCTCGGAGGTGCCTTCGACCCGCTTGCCGTCGATGAAGTGACCGATGCTCATGCCGCCACCCCCGCAGCCGAACGGATCGCGTCGACGAGGATCGCCAGGCCCTCACGGGCCTCCTCCTCGGTCAACGTCAACGGTGGACCCATCCGCAGCACGTTGCCGTAGAGCCCGCCCTTGCCGGTCAGCAGGCCACCGTTTCGGGCGGCTTCGAAAACCAGGTTGGTCAGCGCCGGATCCGGCTCACCGCCGCCCGGACGGACGAACTCGACGCCGAGCATCAGCCCCTTTCCGCGTACCTCGGCGACGCAGTCGAGACCGCCCACTGCGGACCGCAGGCCGTCGGCGAGGATCGCGCCGACGCGGGCCGCGTTCGCCTGGAGGTCGTGCGCGATCAGATAGTCGAGCACCGCGTTGCCGGCCGCCGTGGAGATCGGGTTGCCGCCGAAGGTGGAGAAGCTGATGGCCGGCACCGACTCCAGCACCTCGGCCCGGCCGACCACCCCGGCCAGTGCGAAACCGTTGCCGATGCCCTTGGCGAAGGTGAGCAGGTCGGGGGTGACGCCGTGCGCCTGGTAACCCCAGAAGTGCTCCCCGGTACGCCCCCAGCCGGTCTGCACCTCGTCGGCGATGAACAGGATGCCGTGCTCGTCGAGGACCTTCTTCCAGCTGGCGAAGAGCCCGTCCGGCGGGTGCACGAAACCACCCACGCCCTGGATCGGCTCGGCGATCAGCGCGGCCACGTCACCGGCGGTCTGGGTGGCCAGCACCTCGCGCAGGTCCTCCACCGCCGCGTCGACCTGCTCGTCGGCGCCGAGCCGGGCCAGCAGGCCGCGCAGCCGGTCACCGGAGTGCAGCCAGGCCACCTGGAGCGGGTTGAGGCCGCTGGCCGACCAGTTGCGGTTGCCGGTGACGCCCATCGCCGCGTACGACCGGCCGTGGTAACTGTTGCGCACGGCCAGGATCTGGTGCGAGCGGCGGTGATTGGTGGCGACCAGCAGCGCCGCCTCGTTCGCCTCGGTGCCGGAGTTGGTGAAGAACACCCGGGCGTCCGGGATGCCGGAGCGCTGGGCGATCTTCTCGGCCAGCTCCACCTGTTGACGGATCAGGTAGAGCGTCGAGGTGTGCACGATGCCGGTGGCGAGCTGCCGCTCGACGGCCTCCCGGATCTCCGGAATGTCGTACCCGATCATGTTGGTCAGCACGCCGCCGAAGAAGTCCAGATAGCTGCGCCCCTGCGCGTCGGTGACCCGGCGACCCGAGCCGGAGACCAGTTCGAGTGGCTCGGCGTAGTACAACGGCATCCAGGACGGGAGCACGGCCCGGTGCCGGGCCAGCAGGTCGTCGGTCATCGTGGCAACCCTTCAGCGGCGTTCATGGATATCGCACGCTCCCACCGCCGGCCGATGCGAACAACTGTCAGCCTGTAGCGCATGGGTGCCCCGACCTGACAGCACGTCAACGCTTTCCACAGCTATGGTCATTATTGACCGCCGATTTCAGCAGCGTTGACGGCATACTTCCACTCGATCCGCAGCATGGCCGCCCACCGCTACAGTGGGTCGGTCCACTGTCGCCGGGGAGGCACGCGGTGCGCATCGAAGAGACGATCGCCGAGCTGGAGCGCGTCGCCGCCCGCGAGGTGGGCCGGGGCAGCGAGGCGCTGGCAGCGCCCGCGGCGGGTGGACTGCTGGCCGCCGCCCGGTCGCTCGCCACCGCCGGGGCGCCCGACGCCGCGGTGTTCACCGGGTTCTTCATCCCCGGCGCCGAGCCACCCGCCGCGGAGACCGACGGCCCACTCGGCGCGGTCCAGATCGCCACCGCGCTGCGCCTACTCGGTGGCCGGTGCCGGCTCGTCACCGACGAGCCCTGCGCCCCGGTGGTCGAGGCGGCCGTCGCCGCCGCCGCGCCGGGCCTGCCGGTCGACGTCGCGCCGCTACGGGGGTACGAAGAGTGGGCCGCAGTCCTCCGCCCCGAGTACGGCCGGCTGACCCACCTCATCGCCTGCGAACGGGTCGGACCCGGGGTGGACGGACGGCCCCGCAACATGCGCGGCGAGGACATCGGCGCGCACACCGCACCCCTCGACCGGCTCTACACCTGCGGGTCGGCGTACCGCATCGGCATCGGCGACGGCGGCAACGAACTCGGCATGGGCCGCCTACCGGCGGACCTGATCGGACGGGTGGTCGCCTCGGGCGAGCGGATCCGGTGCGTGGTGGGCGCTGACGCGCTGCTCGTCGGCGGCACGTCCAACTGGGCCGCCGCCGCCCTCGTCGGCGCGCTGTCGCTGCTGCGCCCGGAGGTGCCCGAGCTTCGGACACTGCTGGAACCCGCCTGGTCGTACGACCTGCTGACCGCGATGGTGCGCGCGGGCGCGGTGGACGGCGTCCGCCGCCGCCCCACGCTCAGCGTCGACGGCCTCGACTGGCCCGCGTACGCCGAACCGCTCACCCGGATCGCCGAGCTGGTCAGGGCAGGCCGGTAGGCGTCTGTGGCTCGGTCGCCGGCCGCAGTGCCCTCGGCGGGCGGCTCGCCGCTCGGGCGTGCGCGACCTGGCGGGGGCGCAACGGCAGGTGCAGGGCGGCGGCGACCACAGCGAAGGCCGCCCAGCCGGCGCCGAGCGCCGCAGCCGACGAGACGTCCTGAAGGTAGTGGTACGCGGTGAGGAAGCCGACCAGCGCGAGGCTGTTGCGGGCGAAGTGCCGACTGAACTCCGCCAACTGCCGGCGGGCCTCGACGGCGACCAGCACCCCCGAGTACGGGAACGTCACCACCATGCCGCGCAGCACCGCGCCGAGCAGCGCGGTGAGGACCGCCCCAACGAAGATCACCACCAGCTTGAGCAACACCGGCAGCCCGTCCGGGCGGCTCTCCGCGACGGCGACCGCCTCGTCGGCGGAAGCGCCACGTCGGCGGGCGCGACGGCGCAGCCACAGGATCGCCGCCAGCCAGAGCACCAGCGTGACGGCGAGGGCCACCTCGAACGGAATGTCGACGGCCAACAGGCCGGCGCTCAGCGCCACGTAGACGGCGATCCCCGCGACGTCGGCGAGCAGAATCGGCCAACGCCACAGCTGGTGGGTGACCGCCACTGTGACGAAGAAGAGGTTCAGCCCGAGCACGCCGAGCACCTGCGCGCCGTCCACCCGGTACTCGGTGGTCACCAGGGCGAGCGTCATCGGCAGCGGCAGGCTGTAGACCAACGCGCGGAGCCGGACGGAGCGGATCACGCTGACCGCCCAGACCACGGCCGTCACCAGCAGGACCGCGCTCCACGTCATGGCTCACCCGTTCCCGCCCCGCTGGGGGCCGTCAGTCCTGGAAGGTCGCGGCGTTCGCGCAGCTGTCGAACACGCGGGTGAGCCGAGCGACATCCGTCCGGTTGACCGAGAACTGATTCTCGCCGATCTCGCCGTGCGCGGTCATGTGGGCCTCCCAACAGCTCGACCCGTCCCAGAGTGTCAAGTTCACGTGCAGATGCGGGCTCACCACCCCGAGGGGCAGCAGACCCACCCGCGCCCCGGCCGCGCGCTGCTTCTCCACCAGGGCGGACAGATCGTCGGTCAGCGTGGCGTAGACGAAGACCCGGGTTATCTGGACACCCCGTTGCAGGGCCTCCACGTTGGCCTCCCAGTAGCGGCGGCCGATCTCACTGCGCCACCAGCTCAACTCGCCGCTCACCCGGGGCATCACGTTGGTCAACCCGTCCAGCCGACGTACGCAGGCGCGGGTCGCGCCGACCAGATCCTCGTCCTCGTCACCGCGCCGGATGATCCGACCGTCCGCGAGCTGCTCGGCCTCCAACCGGAACTGCTCGTAGCGGCGCTGCGCCTCCACCGCGACCCGGGTGCCCGCGTGCTGCTCGGCAGCCGACCGCATGGCCCCGGCCAGCTCCGTGGTGGTGCGGACCAGCCAGGGCGGACCGTCCAACAGCGTGCGCAGGTGGAAACGGCGCTCCGCGCGGGCCAGCGAGTCGACCAACAGCGAGATGGTGATGCCCATCAGGCCGGCCAACAGCGACTCCACCCCGGAGGCGGCGTTGCTGAGGTCGAGCACGATGCTGAGGGTGATCGACAGCGTGATGCCGACCAACGCCACCGGATCGGTGTGCGCCACCAGCCGGACGAAGCCGGCGGTGGAGCCGCCCTCCCGCAACCGCTGACGGGCCACGTCACGGGTCATCGAGATCCCCCAATCAGCCGTTCCCGCCAGCGTAGACAGCGACCACAACCAGAGGCCCCGCCGCAGCGGGCCGGTAGCATCCGGCTGTGCACAGAGCGGACGCGGCGGCGTCGAGCGGAACGGACGACGAGCGGATCACGGCGGAAGTCCGAACCTGGGTCTGCTCGACCCCGCTCCGCGGCCTGGTCGCCCACTTCGGCGGCACCTGGCCCGACGGTGACCTCACCGACGTGCTCCGCTTCCTCGACGACTTCTCCGCCCGCCACTGGGACTTCCGGGGCGGCCGGGAACGACCCGACGCCCGGGAGCCCGACCTCGATCCGGCCACCGCGACACTGGTGCTCGACGCGGCCGCCGCGCTCGGGCTGATCCACCCGGTGCCGCCGGCCCGGTCGGCGTACGCCCACCTGGTGGTGCTCGGCGGCCTGGCGCACGCCTGCGTACGCCGCGTCGGCTACGCCGCGCACCTGCTCCGCGCCGGCCTGCCGGTCAGCGGCGAGGTCGCCGTCCTGGGCAGCTTCCGGCCACTGTCGGACTGGGAACGCCGCACCCTCGCCGAGGCGGGCCTGCCGGCCGACGAGACCGAGGTGGACGTGCTGGACACGGCCGTCCGCCGGGTGTTCGAGGTGGCCACCCCGGCGGAGCAGGACGGCGTCGACGCCGGCCACCCGCACCACTCCTGGTCGTCGCGGACCTACCGACCGGACGGGCTGCCGCCGGTCCGGGTGCTGGCCGCGCCGTCCAGCGAACCGGACCAGCGGCGGGCCCACACCGCCGACACCCAGCGGTTCTGGGCCGGCCACGTCCGGCTCGCGCCGGGCGACAAGGTCCTGATGGTCACCGCGCCGATCTACGTGCCGTTCCAGCACTGCGACGCGCTACGCACGCTGGCCGTGCCGTACGGGTGCGCCATCGACACGGTCGGGGTGGACCCGACGCTGGCCGACCTCGCGGTGCTGCCCGAGCAGACGCTCACGCCGGGGCGCTACCTCCAGGAGATCCGCTCGGCGGTCCGCTCGATGCGTGCCCTGCACGCCGGGCTACACCAGCGCTGACAGCTCAGCGGGCGGTGTCGGCGACGGCCTGGGCGAAGACCTCGGAGCGGTGCTCGAAGTTGCGGAACCGGCCGTAGCTGGGCGCGGCCGGGGACAGCAGAACCACCCCGCCGGCCGGGGTCACCTCGCGGGACAGCCGGACCGCGTCCACCAGGTCGTCGACCAGTTCGGTACGCACCTTCGGCAGGCCGGCGAGCACCTCGACGATGCGGGTGCCGCTGTCCGGAATCCCGATCACTGTCAGCTCCCGCTCGGCCAGGTGCTCCGCCAACGGCGTGTAGTCCAGACCCCTGTCGTTGCCCCCGACGATCACCGTCAACGGCCGCCCGTCGTACGCGTCGATGGCGTGCATTGCCGCGTACGGGCTGGTGGCCAGCGTGTCGTCGACGAACGTCAGCCCGGACGGGTCGATGATCTCGGTGAGCCGGTGCGCCAACCCCTGGAACTCGGCGACCGCGACGGCCAGGTGGTCCTTGTTCGCCACCACGTCCACGCCGAGCGCGTCGAGCACGGCGAGCGCGACGCAGAGGTTGCCCTCGTTGTGCCGGCCGACCAGCGGCAGCACCGCTCGCTGGAAGAGCGGCTGGTCACCGAAGTGGAACCACTGTGTGCCGTCGGCGCCGGTGGCGACGTGGGTGGTGTCGGGGCGACCGGCGCGGACCGCCGGCAGCTCACCCAACTCGGCGGCGAGCCGGGGGTCGCCGCCGTTGACCACGATCGTCTGCGGGTCGTGGGCGAGCAGGTTGAGCTTGTCCCGGTAGTACTCCCGTTCCCCACCGTGCGCGTCCAGGTGCTCGGGGAAGAGCGCGGTGACCACCGCCACCCGGGGCGAGTCGGTGAGGTCGCTGCACTGGTAGCTGGACAGCTCCAGCACGTACAGCTCCGCCTCCGGCAGGTCCAGGGTCGGCACCCCGATGTTGCCGCCGAAGACGTTCGGCCGGCCCATCGCGGTGAGCAGATGACTGATCAGGCTGGAGGTGGTGCTCTTGCCCTTGCTGCCGGTGACCCCGACGGTGCGCGCGGCGTGGTCGGCCATCCACAACGCGGTGCCCTGGGTCACCAGGATCCCGCGGCGGCGCAGCTCGATCAGCCACGGGTGGGTCTGCGGCACGCCCGGAGAGCGGACCACGACGTCCGCGGCGGCCAGCCGTTCGAAGCCCGCCTCGCCGGTGACCAGCGGCGCCGCCTCGGCCAGTGGACCGTCCCAGGGCAGCGACAGGAAGTTCGCGCTGTCGTCGACAGCGACCAGCTCGGCCGGCCCGTGCGCGGCGATGGCGGTCACAGCGGCCCGGCCCTCCCGACCGGTGCCCCAGACGGCAACGGTACGTCCGCGCAGGTCAGAAAGGCGCACGGGGCTCTCCTCGGGGGTCACGGCGGCGGCTGGCAGGGCCCGGTCCGGACACGGCCGGACGAACCAGGGCCTAGTATGGCGTGTGCCCAACGAGCAGCTCCGGCGGATGGACGCCTTCACCTTCCCGTCCTACTCGATCGACTTCGCCACCGGCGAGGTGTTGTTCGACTACGCCCTGACCGGCCCGGCCGGTGAGCAACGGTTCACCGAGGTGATCACGCTTCCGCTGCCGGCGGAGCCGCCCTCCGACGAGACGGTGGCGACCCTCAACCGGGTGCTGGAGGTGCTGCACCTCGTCGCCGGGGTCAGCTACTACAAGGCCGCCGCGCCGCCCCGACTCCTGCTGCCGACGCCGCTGGGCGCGGCCACCGTCGACTACGTCACGGCCGTCTACACGAAGGGCCTCGCGGAGTACGCGTACCGCAACCAACTGCCGCACGTGCTCGAGCTGCGCCCGGAGGTGCCGGCCGGGACGCCGGAGTCTCCCCGGGTGTACGACGACTCGGACCGTCGCCCGCTGTCGGCGGTCGGCGGCGGCAAGGACTCGATCGTCAGCCTGGAGGCGCTGCGCCGCGCCGAGCTGGACCCGGTGCCGTTCTCGGTCAACCCGAACCACGTGATCGTCGCCGTCAACGAGGCGTCCGGGCTGGTTCCGCTGGCCGCCCGGCGGCGCATCGACCCGGTCCTGTTCGACCTGAACGCAGCCGGCGCGCTGAACGGGCACATCCCGGTCACCGCCATCAACTCCCTGATCGCGGTGGCCACCGCCGTCCTGCACGGGCTGGGCCCGGTGGTGATGTCCAACGAGCGTTCGGCGTCCGACCCGAACCTGGTCTGGAACGGCCACGAGATCAACCACCAGTGGTCCAAGGGCGTCGAGGCGGAGGGGTTGCTGCGGGCGTCGCTGGCCGAGCACGCCGGCCTGACCGACCCGTACTTCTCCCTGCTGCGTTCGCTGTCCGAGCTGCACATCGCCCGGCTGTTCGCCGAGTTCACCCGGTACGACGACGTGGTGACCAGCTGCAACCAGGCGTTCAAGCTGCGCGACGCGAGTGAGCGCTGGTGCCGCGACTGCCCGAAGTGCCGCTTCGTCTTCCTGGCGATGGCACCGTTCATGCCGCGGGAGCGGGTGGTGGGCATCTTCGGCGGTGACCTGCTGGCCGACGAGTCGCAGGTCCCCGGCTACCGCGAGTTGCTGGGCGTGGACGGGCACAAGCCGTTCGAGTGCGTGGGCGAGGTCGAGGAGTCGGTGGTGGCTCTCGGCCTGCTCGCCGAGCAGGACCAGTGGCGCGACGCCCCGGTGATCCAGGCCCTTGTCGACGCCGTCCCGGAGACGGCCTGGTCGGCAGTGGCCAACTCGGACGTCTTCACCCCCGGCGGCCCCAACCACATCCCCCCCACCTACGCAAAAGCCCTGGCCACACTCACCTGACTCGGAAGCGGACCCACTTTCCCCGCCCCGCCTCGCCTCGCCTCGCCTCGCCTCGCCCCGCCCCGCCCCGCCCCGCCTCGCCTCGCCTCGCCTCGCCTCGGGGAGTGTGCCCCTGCTCCTTTGGAGCTGATGTCGTAAACGAATCAGGGCACGATTGACCCGCGCCGAGCCGCGCCCAGCCGCGCCGCGCCGCGCCGCGCCGCGCCGAGCCGAGCCGAACCAAGCCGAGCGATTCGTTTACGACATCAACTCGATAGCGTCCCGGCCCCCTATGCCCACCCCTACGCCAGGCCGACCCCGCCCGCGTCGATCATGGCGTTGCAGTGGGCGCAATAGACGTTTTTGCGACGTTTGCCCCCCACCACAACTCCTTGATCGACGCGGGCGGGGGTGAGGCGGGGGCGGGGGTGGGGCGGGGTGGAGTCCGGCCCGGGGGTTAGGGGGTGCGGACTGCTTCCAGGGCCAGTAGGGCCACGTGTAGGGAGAGGCTGGCCTCTACCGAGTCCAGGTCCACGTCGAGGATGCGGGCGATGCGGGCCAGGCGTTCGTAGAAGGCCGGCCGGGACAGGTGGGCGGCGGCGGCGCCGGCGGACTTGTTGCGCCCCTGCTCCAGGTAGGCGCGCAGGGTGTCGAGCAGCCGTTCCCGGGGGTGCCGGGCGTCGTACTCCAGCAGCGCGCCGAGTTCGCGCTCCACGAACGTCTGTAGGCGGGGCTCGTCGCGCAGCAGGTGCAGCAGCCCGGCCAGACCGACGTGCGGCAGCCGGAAGATCGGCAGGTCACGCCGGTCCCGCCGGGCCGCCTCGGCGATCTGCCGCGCCTCGACCAGCGACCGTCGGGCTTCCCGCAGTGTGCCCACTCCGGAGCCGGCGGCCACGATCACGCCACCCTGGCCAGCTCCCCGGAACGGGTCGACACCGACCCCCGACCGAGCGGCCTCGACACCGAACGACGCGCGGGTCGGATCCACGCCGAAGCCCGTGCGGGCCGGATCGACGCCGACCGCCGCACGGGAAGCGTCGGCTGCGGAGCGGGACACGTCGACGCCGGAGGCGGCCCGCGCCGGTTCGACACCGGGTGCCGGTCGGCCGGTGCCGGCGTCGAGGCGTACCTGACGAAGGGCGCTGGCGAACGCGGACAGCGCGCGGTCCTCGGCGGCCGGGTCCGGCAGGGCCAGGAGCGCGCCCACCGAGTTGTCGTCGACGGCGCTGGTGAGCGCGGTCAGTTTCGCCTCCCGCAGGGCCTGGCCGACCGCCTCGGAGAGATCGCGTAGCCGGGCCTGGCTGGCCTCGGGGCCGACCTCCCCGGCGGGGTCGTCGGCGCGGTGCCGGACCATCACGCCGACCAGGTGCCGCCGGTCGAGCACCACGCCGAGCGCCTTTGCCCGCAGCCCCACCTCGTCGACCGGGCGGGAGTGGTCGAGCAGCGCGGTGAGCAGGGTGCGGTGGATCTGCCGCTCCAGGCCCTCGGCGTCGCGGCGGATCAGCCGGCCGAGCGCGAGGGTGGACGCGGCCCGCTCGATCAGGATGGTGAGCCGGGTGGGCGAGCCCGCTGTCGGTTCGACGGCCTGGGCGCCGGGCACGTCGCCGCTGGCCGGCCAGCGGAGCAGCAGCCGACCCCAGTCCTGCCCCCGGGCACCGACGGTGGTCACCAGCCAGCCGCTGTCCGGGTCGTACGCGGTCCGCCCGGCCGGGCGGATCCGCCGGGAGTGCTGCTCCCAGCCGTCCAGCAGCAACTCGGCGCTCTCGCCCGCCGGGTCGTACCCGAGCACCTGCCGGGACAGGTTCTCCAGCACCACTGGGCAACCGGACAGCTCGGCGGCCTGTCGGATCACCTCGGCGGCGTCGGCGCCCTCCACCGACAGGTCGTTGAACCGCTGGTGGATCTCCTCGGTGGCGCGCAGTTCGGTGAGCTGCGCGTCGACGATCAGCGCGTGCACCGCCTCGGTGATCCGGACGAACGGGGTGGCCCGGCGCAGCTCCACCAGGGGCAACCCTCGCCGCTCGGCGGCGGCGGCCATCACCCGGGGCACCCCGCTGACGTACCTGCGGCCCAGCTCGACGACGAGCCCGGAGACTCCGACGTCGGCGAGGTCACCGATGAACGCGCGCAACCCGGCGTCGTCAGCGGGCAGACCGATGCCGGTGGTGAGCACCAGTTCGCCACCGCCGAGCAGGGTGGCGATGTCCGGCACCTCGGCGACGTGCACCCACCGGACGGGTCGGTCCAGCCCTTCGTCGCCGGCGACCACGCGGGGCGCGCCGTGGCGGACCGGGTCCAGGGCGAGGACCTCACGGACGGTAGGGAACACGGCCGACACGCTACCGTCCGTGACGCCGGAACTCGACTTGCCACCGGCGCGAGGGGTCAGTCGACGCCGAACTCCATAGCGGCGCGGTCGAGCGCCTCGTCCTCAGCCGAGGCGACGCCCCGGGAGGCGATGGCTTCCGCGCCGCCCTCGGGCATCGCGCCGATCAACCCGGTCGAGGCGGCCTGCGCGGCGCCGATCATCCGCTGGGGGTTCCCGCCGCCGACGAGGCCGAGGGAGGCGTACTGCTCCAGCTTCGACCGCGAGTCGGCGATGTCCAGGTTGCGCATGGTGAGCTGGCCGATCCGGTCCGACGGGCCGAAGGCCGAGTCCTCGGTACGCTCCATCGACAGCTTGTCGGGGTGGTAGCTGAACGACGGGCCGGTGGTGTCCAGGATCGAGTAGTCCTCGCCCCGGCGCAGCCGCAACGTCACCTCGCCGGTGACCGCCGTGCCTACCCACCGCTGCAACGACTCGCGCAGCATCAGCGCCTGCGGGTCCAGCCAGCGGCCCTCGTACATCAGCCGACCGAGGCGGCGACCCTCGTTGTGGTAGTTCGCCAGGGTGTCCTCGTTGTGGATGGCGTTGACCAGCCGCTCGTACGCGTAGTGCAGCAGAGCCATACCTGGCGCCTCGTAGATGCCCCTGCTCTTGGCCTCGATGATCCGGTTCTCGATCTGGTCGGACATGCCCAGGCCGTGCCGGCCGCCGATGGCGTTGGCCTCCAGCACCAGGTCGACGGCGCTGCCGAACTCCTTGCCGTTGATGGTGACCGGGCGACCCTGGTCGAAGCCGATGGTGACGTCCTCGGTCGGGATCTCCACCGACGGGTCCCAGAACCGGACGCCCATGATCGGGTTGACAGTCTCGATGCCGGTGTCGAGGTGTTCCAGGGTCTTCGCCTCGTGCGTGGCGCCCCAGATGTTGGCGTCGGTCGAGTACGCCTTCTCGGTGCTGTCCCGGTAGGGCAGGCCGCGTTCGAGCAGCCACTCGGACATCTCCTTACGCCCACCCAGCTCGGTGACGAAGGCGGTGTCGAGCCACGGCTTGTAGATGCGCAGCATCGGGTTGGCCAGCAGGCCGTAGCGGTAGAACCGCTCGATGTCGTTGCCCTTGAAGGTCGAGCCGTCGCCCCAGATCTGGACGTCGTCGGCGACCATCGCGCGGACCAGCAGGGTGCCGGTCACGGCGCGGCCCAGCGGGGTGGTGTTGAAGTACGCCCGTCCGCCGGTGCGGATGTGGAAGGCGCCGCAGGTCAGCGCGGCCAGGCCCTCCTCGACCAGGGCGGCGCGGCAGTCGACCAGGCGGCCAAGCTCGGCGCCGTAGCTGAGCGCACGACCGGGCACCGAGGCGATGTCGGGCTCGTCGTACTGGCCGATGTCGGCGGTGTAGGCGCAGGGAATGGCGCCCTTGTCGCGCATCCACGCGACAGCGACCGAGGTGTCGAGGCCGCCGGAGAAGGCGATGCCGACACGTTCGCCGGTGGGCAGGGAGGTGAGAACCTTGGACACGGGGAAAATTATGCAATAGAACGCATGGCCATGCAAGCTGATGCGGTCTACTCGCCGCCGGACGGCATGTCGTCGCGTCCCAGCTCCCAGAACGCCACCGCCGCTGCGGCGGCCACGTTCAACGAATCCACCCCGCGCCGCATCGGAAGGACCACCCGCACGTCGCTGGCGGCCTGGGCCGCCGCGGTGAGGCCGGGCCCCTCGGCGCCGAGCAGCAGCGCCGCTCGCTCCCGCTGCGCCGGGGTCAACCGCTGCATCGGTACGGCGTCCGGCGCGGGCGTCATCGCGAGCACCGTGAAACCGGCCTCCCGCACCTGGTCCAGGCCGGCGGGCCAACGGTCGAGCTTCGCGTACGGCATCGCGAAGACCTCACCCATGCTGACCCGGACACTGCGCCGGTAGAGCGGGTCGGCGCAGGTCGGCGAGAGCAGCACCGCGTCGACACCGAGCGCGGCGGCCCCCCGGAAGATCGCGCCCAGGTTGGTGTGGTTGTTCACGTCCTCCAGGACGACGACCCGGCGCGCGGTGGCGAGCACCTCGGCCGCCGTCGGCAGCGGCTGGCGGTGGAACGACGCCAGCACCCCCCGGTGTACGTGAAAGCCGGTGGCCCGTTGCAGCACGTCCTGGGTCGCGGCGTACACCGGGGCGTCGCCGGTGTCCAGGTCGGCGAGCTGGTCGACCCGCTTGGCGTCGACCAGGTACGACCGGGCCGGATAGCCCGCGCGCAACGCCCGGCGCAGCACCAGCTCCCCCTCGGCGATGAACAGGCCGTGCGGTGGTTCCCAGCGGGTGCGCAGCTCGACGTCGGTGAGCGCCCGGTAGTCGGCGATCCGGTCGTCGTCAGGGTCGGTGATCTGGTGTACGGGCACCGGACGATTCTGCCGGACGCCGGGCAGCGCGCTCCGACGCCCGCTCGACGACGTGTTTTGTCCGAATAAGAAGGGGAATGACCGGCGTAGCATCGGACGCGACGGGAAGGACCAGCCAGGTGAGCGCAGACGACACCACGCCGGACGAGGCGGGCGCTCTGCCCCGGCGTCCGACCGTCGCCGACCACATCGTGTCGCGGCTGTTCAGCTGGGGTGTGCACCGCTACTTCGGCTACCCCGGCGACGGCATCAATGGCATGACCTCCGCCCTGCAACGCACCAACGGGCGGGCCCAGTTCATCCAGGTCCGCCACGAGGAGACCGCCGGGTTCGCCGCCTCCGCGCACGTCAAGTACGGCGGCGGGCCGCTGGGCTGCGCCCTGGTCACCAGCGGGCCGGGCGCGATCCACCTGCTCAACGGCCTGTACGACGCGAAGCTCGACCACCAACCGGTGATCGCCCTGGTCGGGCACACAGCGACCACCGCCGAGGGCGGCGGCTACTACCAGGAGGTGGACCTGCTCGCCCTCTACAAGGACGTGGCCGCGGCGTTCCTGGCCCAGCTCGACAATCCGGCGCAGGTCCGCCACCTGGTCGACAGGGCGTGCCGGACGGCGTTGGCCCGGCGTACCGTCACCGCCCTGGTCCTGCCCCTGGACATCCAGGACGAGCCGGCCGTACCGAACCCGCCGCACGCGCACGGCTACTACCAGACCAGCAACGCGCCGAGCAGCACACCGACAGTGCCACCGGAGGCCGACGTACGCCGGGCGGCCGAGGTCCTGCGCGGCGGGCAGCGGGTGGCCATGCTGGTCGGCCAGGGCGCCCTCGGCGCGCGCGACGAGGTCCGCGAGATCGCTGATCGGCTCGGGGCCGGCGTGGCCACCGCGCTGCTCGGCTTCACCGCCGTCGACCACCGCGAGCCGTGGGTGACCGGCGCGATCGGACTGCTCGGCACACGACCGAGCTGGCAGTTGATGAGCGGCTGCGACAGGCTGCTGATCGTGGGCAGCAACATGCCGTACTCGGAGTTCTACCCGCCGCCCGGGCAGGCCCGCGCGGTGCAGATCGACCTGGACGGCACCCAGCTCGGGCTGCGCTACCCGACCGAGGTGAACCTGACCGGCGACGCCCGCCCCACCCTGCGGGCGTTGCTGAACGAGCTGGGCCCCGGCCCCGGGCCGACCGCCTGGCGGGCGGAGGTCACCGAGGCCACCTCGGCGTGGCGTCGGGTGCAACACGACCTGGCCGAGCAGACCGCCGACCCGGTCAACCCGCAGTTGCTGTTCCACACGCTGAACGAACGGCTGCCCGACGACGTGCTGCTCGCTGTCGACTGCGGCACCACCACCGCCTGGTACGCCCGACACATCCAGGTACGCCCCAGCATGCTGGCCAGCCTCTCCGGCACGCTGCTGTCCATGGGCGGCGCCATGCCGTACGCGCTGAGCGCCAAGTTCGCCCACCCGGACCGGCCGCTGGTCGCGTTGATCGGCGACGGCGCCATGCAGATGAACGGCGTCAACGAGCTGATCACCGTGGCGAAGTACTGGCGCAGCTGGGCCGACCCGCGCTTCGTGGTGCTGGTGCTCAACAACCGGGATCTGGCGTTCGTCAGCTGGGAACAGCGCTCCACCGAGGGGACACCGATGTTCCCGGACAGCCAGCAGTTGCCGGACATCGCCTACCACCAGTGGGCGGAGGTGCTCGGGCTGCACGGCGAGTTGATCGACTCACCGGATCAGGTACGGGACGTCTGGGACCGGGCGCTCACCGCCGACCGACCGGTGGTGATCAACGCCCTGGTCGACCCGGCGGAGCTGATGCTGCCACCGCACTTCACAGTCGAGCAGGCCCGCAAGACCGCCGCCGCGGTGCTACGCGGCGACACCGACTGGGCCGGAATCATCCGCCGCGGCATCCCCGCCACAGTGGCCAGCTACCGCCCCCGCCGCCGAGACCGCTAGGTTCTGTCTCGTAGATCTTGGTGGTCGGGGACGGCGCGTAGCCGGTCAAGGGTTTCGACCAGGTCAAGGGTGGCCTGGAAGTGAAAGCCGAGCTTGTCGTAACGGGTGGCGAGGCCGCGCCAGTGTTTGCATCGGTTGAAGCCGACCTCTTCGGGCGCACCTACAAGACCGCCAGCGCCTGGAGCAGCTATGCACAAGCCGACTGGACCGCCTACCTCAACAGCCGCTTGATTCTGACGGCCATAGGTGGCCCCACCTCATGGTCCGCTGGAGCCCACGGGCCTGGGCTGGACGGCTATTCGGCGCGGATCGCCTCGGCGAGCTGGTCGAACGTGCGCTCCAGGACCGCTGGCCGCTCAATGGTCGGCGGCTCCCGCGCGGACGACGCCGGATTCGTACGCGTACACCACGGCCTGGACCCGGTCGCGCAGGTTGAGCTTGGCCAGCACGCGACTGACATGGGTCTTCACGGTGCCCTCGGACAGGTGGAGCCGGTCGGCGATCTCGACGTTGGACAGGCCCCGGGCGACGCGCGTGAGCACCTCGCGTTCCCGCTCGGTCAGCACACCGGGGTCGGTGACGGCGGCCTGCGGTGCTCCCGCCGGTACGTATCGTTCGAGCAGCCGGCGGGTCGCGCTGGGCGCCACTACCGCGTCGCCGGTGGCCACGACGCGGATCGCGGAGAGCAGGTCGGCGGCGAGGGTGTCCTTGAGGAGGAAGCCGCTGGCGCCGGCCCGCAGCGCGGCGTAGACGTACTCGTCGAGGTCGAAGGTGGTCAGGATCAGGACCCGGGTCGGGCCCGCCCCGCCGGCCCGGATCAGGCGGGTGGCCTCGACCCCGTCGACGGATGGCATCCGGACGTCCATCAGCACGACGTCCGGTCGCAGCTCGCGCGCCATGGCGGCGGCCTGCTCCCCGTCGGCGGCCTCGCCGACCACCGCCATGTCGGGCGCCTGCGTCAGGATCAGCCGGAATCCGGTACGGACCAGTGCCTGGTCGTCGGCGAGCAGCACTCGGATCATGCTCGCCTGTTTCCGATCGGCAGGTTGGCCCACACCTGGAACCCGCCGTCGGGCCGGGGGCCGGCGGTGAACCGTCCCCCCAAGAGGTGGACCCGTTCCCGCATGCCGGACAGGCCGTTGCCGTCGGCCACCACCACGCCACCTCCTTTGCCGCCGCCATCGGCCCCGCCTCCGACGGTACCGTTGCGGATCTCGATGTCGAGCTCGGTCTCCCGGTAGCACAGAACGATGTCAGCGGACGAACCCGCGTCGGCGTGCTTCATCACGTTGGTCAGCGCTTCCTGCACGATGCGGTACGCCGACAGGTCCAGCGGCGCGGGCAGCGGCGCGGCCACGCCATCGATGCGCAGCCGTACCTCGGTGCCGGCACGGCGTACCTGGTCGACCAGGGTGGGCAGCTGCGCCAGTCCGGGTGGCGGGTGCCACGCGTCCTCGCCCTCGCCCAGTGCGTCGAGGACCCGGCGCATGTCGGTGAGGGACGCGCGGCCGGTGCGCACGATCGCATCGAGCGCGACCCGGGTCTCAGCCGGCTGGTCGTCCAGGGCCGCCACGCCGCCCTGCGCCTGGATCACGATGAGGGACAGGCCGTGCGCGACGACGTCGTGCAGCTCCCGGCTGATCCGGTCGCGCTCGGCGGCCATGGCGAGGGCGGCCCGCTGGTCCTGTTCGCGCTGCAGGTCCCGTGCCCGGGCGGCGAGCTGGTCGAGGTAGGCGCGGCGGCTGCGGCTGCCGGAGCCGATCGCCCACGCCGCGACCAGCGCGCCGCCCAGCACGGCCGGGCCACTCCACCGGGCCGCCCCGCCGGTGTTGTCGCCGGTGATCAACTCGGTACGTTCGAACGCCGGGCCCGCGCCCTGTTCGACGTTGTTGACCTGGAAGGCCATCGATGGAATGCCCGGTGCCGACCGTCCGCGCAGGGCGAAGTATCCGTTCCAGCAGAGCAGGACCAGCAGGACGCCGGCGAGCGTGGCCAGGGACGTCGCCGGCGATCGGCGGGCGGCGACCGTGTACACGAGGATCAGCACGGCGGCGTCGGACCCGCCGATGAGCGAGCCCTGCGCCACGTGTGCCGCGACGCATACCGTGCTGACCACCAGCATCGCGAGCGGCCAGCGGTTGCGCAGCCCCACCGCGATCACGGCGACGCCGGTCGCGATCCACCAGAGCACCACGGCGCGCTGGTGCGGGGGGCCCAGCAGCGCGACCGCGGCGAGCAGGCCGGCCGCGAGCGAGGCGTCGCGTAGCGCCGCCCGACCGGCCAACCGGCGTGCCGCGGTGAGGACCTGTCCTGCCACCGGGCAAGCCTACGGTCCGCCGCCGGGCCGCCGCGTCTGTCGTACGACGGACCCGGGCGTGGCGCACATCCCTCCCGCGACAGAACGCGATGACGACTCCGGCCGGATGCGGGTAGCGCACCCGGGACCGGAGGCTGGTGGCATGACCACACTGCGACCCTCTCGACGCTCCGTGCTGGGCCTGCTCGGAGCAGTGCCGCTGGCCACCGGCGGGCTGCTGGCGGTACCCGCCTCCGCCCACGCCGGTGCCGAGTCCGACCACCGCGGGTCCGATCCCGTCCCGGCGGACCTGCGGCCCGGCGGAGCGCTGGATCAGCTCATCGCCCAGTCCGCCGCCACCGACCGGTACTCCGGCACGTTGCTGTTGCTGCACAACGGTCGCCCGGTGCTGTCGCGCACGTACGGCATGGCCGACAAGGAGCAGTCCATCCCCAACCGGCCGGACACCATCTTCGCGCTCGGCTCGATCACCAAGATCTTCACCGGTATCGCGATCGGCCAGCTCGTACAGCAGGGCAAGGTCGCCTACCACGAGAAGCTGAGCGCCTACCTGACCGGCTTCCCTGCGGCAATCGGCGACACGGTGACCGTGCATCAACTGCTGACGCACACCTCGGGCCTGGCGGACGTGGCACGCGATAGCGGCGACGTCCTCAGGTCCTGGACCAGCGAGGCAGAGGTGACCCGCGAGCTGTTGAAGCTCGTCCAGGCGGCACCGTTGCTGTTTCCGCCCGGCACCGGCTACACATACAGCAACAACGGCTACATCACCCTGGCCTACATCGTCGCCGCCGTCTCCGGCCAGAGCTTCTACGACTACGTCCGCAAGCACATCTTCCGGCCGGCCGGGATGATCAGCTCCGACTTCTACAACCGCGATCAGTGGGACACCAACCGCCGCATCGCCCACCCGTACGCCCCGCCGCCGTCCGGCGGCGCGCGCGTCGACAACCACCTGCTCGACACGTACATCGGCCACGGGGCCAGCGGCGCCTTCTCCACAACCCCCGACCTGACCGCGTTCGTCAGCGCGCTGACCGGCGGCAAGTTGCTCGACACCGCGTACACCTGGCTGGCGACCACCCCCAAGTTCCCGGCGCCGCCGCTGCCGCCCAAGCCCGGCCTACCCGCGCAGTCCCTGTTCGAGTGCTACGGCCTCAGCGCGGTTCTGGTCAACGACCACTGGGGCCTCGGCCACAAGGGCGGCACCACCATGGGCATCTCGACCGCCCTGGAGTGGTACCCCGCCAACGGGTACGTCTACGCGAACCTCTGCAACTACGAGGCCGGCAGCACCACACCCATCGACACCCAGGCTCGACTGCTGATCACCGGGGCCGGAGAACACCGGCCCCATCCCCGTCACTAGGCGACTTCTCTGGCCCAGCCGGCCAAGAGCTGTGGCCCCGGCGCAGAACCGGGGC
Source organism: Micromonospora alfalfae (assembly GCF_022230925.1). Lineage (GTDB taxonomy): Bacteria > Actinomycetota > Actinomycetes > Mycobacteriales > Micromonosporaceae > Micromonospora > Micromonospora alfalfae. Next base: position 320,889 of record NZ_JAKKFH010000062.1, read on the forward strand.
CACAGCGGAAGTTCTATGCCAGCCGACGAGCACCCCGATGGCCCGCAGACGGAGGGCCTCCGGCCCGGAGCAACACACACATCTGCCGCGAAGTGTTCACGACCAGGTCAGACGAACCAGTTGAACAGCAGGTCACCAAGCCGGCCCGGACGGTGGTAGGTGACATCGCGGCGTTCTTCGTCGGTAAGCAGCCGGAGGGACCGATCCTCGATCGGTTGCTCCAGCTCCGCGGTAGCTCGACGGTTCTCCACAATTGCCCACCGGATGCTCAAGGTCATCCCGAGCGACGTAGTCACCGACCTCGCCTCCGTCCACCCGGCCGTGCTCGACCTGCTCGGTGCCATCCGCACCTTCATCGACGCCTACAACCAGCGCTGCGAACCGTTCCTCTGAACCAAGACCGCCGACCAGATCCTCACCGAAACCCACCGTCAAAAGAACTCCGACACGCGACACTGGGCAACGCGTCGGAGTCCCATCTCCTCGCCCCGGTGTGTCAGGTCCCGAATTCCAATGCGCCTGACTCGAGTTCGCGTCGGAAGAACGTTTCTGGGTGCATGAGGCCGCCGGGGGGATCCGCTACGGCGGTGGCTCGTCGCCGGAGTTCCGTGATGTACTTCGTGTCCAGGACGGTGGAGGCGGCGATCTGTTGCCGCAGGATGAGCGCTCGGGGGCCGGTGTAGAGGTAGGCGTCTGCGCCGGGGTAGCCGTTGGCCGCGGGCGGCTGCCCGGGCCGGGACTCGAAGTAGGACGCGTCGAGTTGGCCCAGCCAGGTTCCTGCGAACGGGACGACCGACGGCACCGGCCAGCCGGCCATCCGCTTTTCCAGCTTCTTGTTGTCCTTCTGGAAGCCGAAGTGCGGGGCGACGGTGTACGTGACGCCAGGGAACTCTTGCTCGTACATCGCGACCGCGCTGCCGGCGCCGTGCAGCAGGTGGCTGATCCCGAAGAGCATAAGTGCCTTGCGGTCTTTGGAGAGCACCTCACTTTTCATCAGCGCGGCGATGGTGCGGTCCCGTTCCTCGAAGGGCGCGAGGCCTTCAGGGCTGGTCACCTTGCTCCAGTCGATGGGCGGATCACAGGCCACCACGCGCAGTTTCTCCGCCGGCGGCAAACCCCTGTTGACCTCGCGCACGAGCGGGAAGAGCCGCTCGTAGAAGACCGAGAAGCCGCAGCTCGGCTGGGTGGTGTTGCGCCACACCTGGCGTACGTCGCCCAGCGGCACGTCCTCGCCCGCGATGTAGCGGTCCAGAAGTGGCTGGTAGAGCGAATTACCGCACTCGACGGCGATGACGTCGGCCTTGCTCGGGAAGGCGGGATTGCGGATCAGGTCGAGGAAGATGTCGTTCGGACTGGCTCCGGCCACTACGTCGTAGCGGTCGAACGCGGCGAGGATGGCCTCCTGGGCATCCTGGGGGCGGGCGCCGGAGGCGGCACCCGGTGATGACTCGGACGGCATGGCGACCAGCAGGGCGGCACCGGCCGCCAGGGCCGCGGCGGCGATGTAGGTGAGCTTGCGCATGAGGCCTCCTATGGACGGCTTCGTGGTCACGCGAGGCGGCGGACGCGGCGGACTGCGAGGTAGAGCAGCAGGGCGGCGACGGCGACGAAGATGCCGGTCTCGATGCCCTGGAACAGCCAGAACCGGGTTCCGGGTTGGTAGAGCTGCCAGTTGTAGGCGCCCGAGGTGATGCCGAGGTCGGCGCCGCACGCGCCTCCCGGTCCGGCAGCCTCGGGGGCGCAGGCGATCTGCGCGTTGGCCGTGACCATCTTGCCGGAGGCGTCGCGGATACCGTAGGACAGGATCCAGTCGCCGGCGGCCGGGTTGGTCTGCTCGACGGCGTCCTGCAGGGGGAATGTCACCACGCGGGCGGGCAGGTAGTGCGGCCGGGCGAGTGTCGTCAGGACGATGCGCAACCCGAGGAACCCGAAGAGCGTGGCGGACATCGCCGGCAGCACCTTGGGCCAGATGGTGCCGGCGAAGATGCCGAGCGCGACCGCGAAGATCGTGTAGCCGATCGGGGCAGTGCCCTGCATGTCGAAGAAGAAGACGTTGAAGCGGCCGTGCTGCCCGGCCTGACTCATCGGGGTCAGCCACCACGAGACGCCCAACCCATAAACCACCGAGGCGACGAGCGCGACCGCGCCGGCGACCCCGAACTTGACCAGGGCCCAATGTCCCCGGCTGACGCCCTGGGTCCAGACCACGCGGTGGGTGCTCTGCTCGATCTCGCGGGCGACAAGCGGCGCACCCCAGAACAGCCCGACCAGCAGCGGCAGGACGAGGAAGAGCACGCCGATCATGGTCATCACGCCGTACTGGCCGTTGAACTGGACGGACGCCTTGCCGCAGGTGTCGGCGTCGGCCGGGATCATCGAGGCGGTACCCAGCGCGCTGACGCAGTCGTCCAGGCCCAGGTCGGCAAAGGTGTGCCGCATGGCCAGACCGGTGGGGACCATGAACACGGCGAGCAACGCGAGGCCGATCGCGGTGAACAGTGCCTGCTTGCGGTGTTGCCGCCAGGCGAGCCAAATCATGCCGGCACCTCCCATTCGGTGTTCGGCTGAGAGGTGCCATCGCCGAGGTAGGCGAGGATGAGGTCCTCCAAAGTGACGTCGTACGCCTCCCATGCCGAATCGCGCAGCGTTGCGTTCGTGCGGACCAGCAGCGTGGACTGCCGGTCGGTGTGCTCGGCCCGTATCACCTGCGCGATCCCGGCGGGCAGCGGGCGGTCGTCTCGAGGGCCGACGAGCTGCCGGTGTTCGGCGAGCAGGGCACTGACGTCGCCGGTGAGCTTCACCTGTGAGGCATGCAACACGATGAGGTGGTCGCAGGTGCGTTCGAGGTCCGCCAGGATGTGCGAGGACAGCAGCACCGTGGTGCCTGTCTCGGCGACGACGCCCATCAGCGTCTGGAGGAACTCGCGCCGGGCCAGCGGGTCGATGCTGGCGACCGGTTCGTCGAGCAGTAGCAGCCGTGGGCGCTTGGCCATCGCCAGGGCGAGGGCAACCTGGGCCCGCTGACCGCCGGACAACTTGCCGACCGGCTTGTCGCGCGGGATGCCGATCTGCGCCAGCCGGCGGTGCGCTAGTGCCGTATCGAAGCGCCGGTTCAGCTTGGCTCCCATGGTGAACAGCTCGTCCGCCGTGAAGTCCCGGTACAGCGGGGTGTCCTGGGCCACGAAGCCGACCTCGGACAGGACGGCGACGTTGTCGTACGGCATCCGGCCGAAGACCCGTACGGTGCCGGCGTCCGGCCGCAGCAGACCGACCGCCAAGTGCAACAGGGTGCTCTTGCCCGCTCCGTTGGGGCCGACCAGGGCGGCCACCCTCCCGGCCGGCAGGCGCAGCGAGCAGTCCTGCAACGCCCAGGCCTTGCCGTACCTCTTTCCGAGCTGTTCAGTTTCGAGAACGATATCCATCCGTAACCCTTCCGTCCTGCTCACGCGGTGTGCAGGTTTCAGTTCTACGCAGACGCCGGTGTCATCACGGTGCCGCCGGGTGACACCGTTCTGATACCCAGGCAGTGGCAGGGTGGGGATCATGCGCGTACTGGTGGTCGAGGATTTCGAGGTGCTGGCCCGTACGGTGGGTGTCGGGTTGCGTCGTGAGGGCATGGCGGTAGACGTGGTCCTCGACGGCAACGCGGCCCTCGATCACCTGGCCGTGACCCGCTACGACGTGGTGGTACTCGACCGCGACCTACCGGGCGTGCCGGGCGACGAGGTGTGCCGCCGGATCGTGGAAAAGCACTCGGCGACCCGGGTACTGATGCTTACTGCCGCCTCGACGGTGAAACAGCGGGTCGACGGCCTGGACCTCGGCGCCGACGACTACCTCGCCAAACCGTTCGACTTCGCGGAGCTGGTCGCGCGGGTGCGGGCGCTCGGCCGGCGGGCGGGTCCGGCCATGCCGCCCATCCTGGAGTACCGGGAACTCACGCTCGACCCGGGCCGGCGGGTCGCGACCCGCGAAGGACGCCGGCTGGAGCTGAGCCCGAAGGAATTCGCCGTCCTGGAATGCCTGCTCGCCGCAGACGGCCGGCTCGTATCGGCGGAGGATCTACTCGAACGGGTCTGGGACGAGGCGGCGGACCCGTTCACCACGGCGGTGAAGACCACCATCCGCCGCCTGCGGACCAAACTGGGCGACCCCGCCATCATCCACACCGTTCGCGAGGGCGGCTACCGGATCGGCGAACCGTGATGCGCGTCCGGATCCCCCGGCGGAGCCTGCATGCTCAGCTCACGCTGCTCTACGCCGTGCCCTTCCTGATCTCAGGCGTCGTGCTGCTCGCGATCCCGCTGCTCGGCAACAGGCAGGCCACCCCGGCGGGCCTGATCGCGGACCCGGCCGTCGTTACGAACGACGGCGGTCGCCTGGACCGACAGTTCACCACATCGGCGTGGGCCATAGCCGGCATGGTGGTGGTCTCCCTCCTGCTCGGCTGGTTCGTCGCCGGCCGGTTCTTGCGGCCGCTGCGCACCATCACCGCCACCGCCCGGGAGATCTCCGCCAGCGACCTGCACCGCCGGCTCGGCCGAACCGGACTCCACGACGAATTCACCGACCTGGCCGAGACGCTCGACGACCTGTTCCAGCGGCTGCAGGCCGCGTTCGAGTCGCAGCGGCACTTCGTCGCCAACGCCTCGCACGAACTGCGTACCCCGCTCACCGCCGAACGGACGGTGCTCCAGGTGGCGCTCGCCGACCCCGACGCCACCACCGAGACGCTACGGTCAGCGTGCCACGAGGTCCTCACGCTCAGCGACCAACAGGAACGCCTCATCGAGGCGCTGCTCACCCTGGCGCACGGCGAACAGGGCCTCCAACTGCACACCCCACTCGACGTCGCCGACACCGCCGCCGAGGTAACCGCCGCCTGCCATCAGGACGCCGCAAGGCGGGGAATCCGGATACACACCTCCCTCGAACAGGCACCGGCAACCGGCGACCCCGACCTGATCGAGCGCCTGATTGTCAACCTGGTCGACAACGCCGTGCGGCACAACGCGCCGGGCGGGTGGGTGGAGATCAGCACGATGACCACCGCGACCGGCAGCGCCATCCGGGTCAGCAACTCCGGCCCGGTGGTGCCGCCCGGTGAACTCGACGCGCTGTTCCAGCCGTTCCGGCAGGTCGGCAACCGCCGGACCAGGCACCCAGACGGACACGGGCACGGACTCGGTCTGGCCATCGTCCGCACGATCGCCAAGGCGCACGGGGCGACCCTCGACGCCCGGACCCGGACCTCCGGTGGTCTCGACATCGAGATCAGGTTCTCGGATGAATGAGCTGCGGTCAGCCGGCACGCACCTGGTCGGTGCGAGCCGAGCAAGATCAGGTGGGCGCTCATCGGCATTACCCGGACCTGTCAAAGGGCGGGGCGGGGCGGATCGGCGTGCGGGGGGTGGGGGTGGATGGTCAGCCTCGGCGGTCGAGCCAGCGTTGGAGGGCCGAGCGGGGGTCGTCGTCGGTGGTGGGGTCCTGTCGACGGTTCGGGACCGTCGGGCGCTCCACCGGGCGGTGCGGGTCGCCGGCCAGCTCGTGGCTCGGTGCGGCGAACGCCTTCTCCGGTTGGCCCTTCACTGCGGTGGCGATGACCCGGGCGACCGCGTCGATCACCTTGGTCTGCACCGCGGAGCCCACCGAGTCGGCCGGGTCGTCCGGGTTGGCGGCGATACCGGCCACCGCGACCTGCGGGGTGAAGCCGACGAACGTCTCGGTGGAGTTCTGCTCCGAGCTACCCGTCTTACCAGCCACCGGCCGGCCGTCGAGGATGTCGTTCACACCGGTGGCGGTGCCACCGTTGCACTGCCCGAACGCCGACTGCTGACCCACCGGGCAACGGGCCGCGTCGGTCGCGGCACGGGCGACGTCGGCGTCGAGCACCCGCTTGCAGGAGGGCTGCCCCACCGGCACCTTCGTGCCGTCCGCGCCGGTCACCGAAACCACAGGCACCGGCGTGCAGTAGGTGCCGTCGGCGGCCACCGTGGCGTACGCGTTGGCCAGGTCCAGCGGGGTGGTGGCCGCCACGCCCAGGGTGAACGAACCCCAGTTCGCGGCGTTGTTCTTGGCGAAGGCGGCGTCCGAGTCGGCGCGGAACGTGATGCCGAGCCGCTGCGCCATCTCGACCACCTTGTCCTGGCCGACCTGCTCGGCCAGCCAGACGAAGTAGGTGTTCACGGAGCGGCCGAAGCCGTCCCACATCATCCGGTACCCGTCCATCCAGTCCGGGTTGGCGTTCGCCGGGCACCAGTGGCCGTCACAGCTACCCGGCCCCTCGGCGGCGTACCGGGTGGGCAGCTTGGCGGGCGCGTCGAAACCGGTGGAGAGGGTACGGCCCGACTCCAGCGCGGCGAGCATGGTGAACAGCTTGAACGTGGAACCCGCCTGGTACCCGTCGACGCTGGCTCCGCCGGAGATCAGCGGGTTGACGGTGTTCGGGTAGTTCGCCTGCCCGGCCGGGTTGTCGGCGAGGCTGTAGTGCCTGTTGACGGCCATCGCCAACACCCGCCCGGTGCCCGGCTGGACCGCCGCGATGGGCAGGGCGCGCTTGTTGTCGTAGGAGTAGACCTTGGTGGCCTGCTGCTGCGCGGTGGCCTGGATCTTCGGGTCCAGCGAGGTGACCACCGTGTAGCCGCCCGACCGCAGTGCCTGCTCGCGCTCCGCGACGGTGGCCCCGAAGGCCGGCTGGGTCAGCCACCACTGGCGCAGGTAGTCGCAGAAGTAGCCCCAGTCGTCGTGCCCCTGGGAGACGGCGGTGCAGCCGTTGGGCTGGGCGGTGGGGTGCAGGGCCAGCGGCTCGGCCTTGGCCTGGGCGGCCTGCGCGGCGGTGATCGCGTTGGTGGCGACCATCGAGTCCAGCACGTACGACCGGCGGGCCAGCGCCTCGTCCTTGTCGCCGCTGATCGGGCTGTACGCGTCCGGGGACTGCACCAGACCGGCCAGCAGGGCCGACTCACCGAGGGTCAGCTGCGCCGGAGGCTTGCCGAAGTACCGCTGGCTGGCCGCCGCGATCCCGTACGCCCCGGAGCCGAAGTAGGCGATGTTCAGGTACCTGTCGAGGATCTCGTCCTTGCCGAGGCTCTTGTCGAGCGCACTCGCGTACCGGATCTCCTGGATCTTGCGGCCCACCGTGGGATCGGTGGCGGCGGCGCGTTCCTCGGCGGTGCGGGTGGGATCGGTCTTGAGCACGTTACGGACGTACTGCATGGTCAGCGTCGAGCCGCCCTGCTCGGTGCCGCCACCCTTGACGTTGGCCACCAACGCCCGGGCCAGGCCGCGCAGGTCCGCGCCACCGTGGTCGTAGAAGCGCCGGTCCTCTGCCGCCACGATCGCCTGCCGCATGACCGGGGCGATCTCCGACAGGGAAACGTCGGTGCGGTTCACGTCGTAGAACGTGGTGATCAGCGTCTTGCCGTCGTTGGCGTAGAGGTACGAACGCTGCGGCGTGGCCGGGGTCTTCAGCGAGGCCGGCAACGCGGCGTACGACCCGAGCGCGGAGCGGGCCGTGAGCCCGAGCAGCAGGTTGCCCGGCAGGGCGGCGACTGCCAGGACGAGCCCGGCCAACACGCCGGCGAGCAGCACTGTGAACAGCCGCGACAGCGGCGAGCGGGGGGCGGCCATGCAACCCAGGATTGCCACAAAAAGCGCCAACCGACCACCCCCACCCCGCGATTGTCAGCAACTTCACGCCCACCCACCAGCCAACTCCCACCCCACCCCCTCCGGCCCCCACCCCAGTGATCACGGGCTCGCCAAAAGGTTCAGAGTCGACCGAAGGCCGGCCCCGGCCCCGGCCCCGGCCCCCGGGCCCCGGCGATTGGCCCGCGTTGATCATGAAGTTATTGCCACGACACGCCGTGGCCGAGCGCAATAACTTCATGATCAACGGGCGAGGGGCGGGCCTGAGGCCGGGTGGGGTGGGTGGGGAGGGGTGGGTGGGGAGGGGTGGGGTGGGGTGGGTGGGTTAGGGGTTTGGGGTACTCAGGCTGGCGGTGGCGGCGTCTCTGGCGGTTTCACGGGGCATCAGGCGGCCGGAGCGGTAGCCGATGCCGATGCCGGCGATCAGCACGAAGATCGCGCCGAAGGTCTGCAAGGAGCCGATCAGGGCACCGCCGAGGCCGAGCAACGGCGCAGCGATGATCAACATGACGCCGTCGCCGAGGCTGAAGGTGCCCGAGCGGGCCACCGCCCACCCGGTGAGGAACCAGCCCGCGCTGTAGAACGTGGCGCCGAGCAGGACCAGCGACCGCGCGGTGGTGCCGAAGACCGGCGTCTGCTCCTCGAACCCGGCGAACGGCAGCATCAGCACGGTGCCGGCGATGCTGACCAGCAGCCCGGCGGCGGCCGCCCGGCGGCTGCGGGTCGCGGCCAGCAGCCCGGTGAGGGCCAGCAGCGCGAGCAGACCGAGCCAGACCGCGGCCACCCAGCCGATCAGGTACACCGCCCGGCCGTTGGCCGGATAGGGGTCGTTGCCCACCCCTCCGTCGCTGGCCATCGCCACCGCGCCGTAGAGGATGGCGTACGCGGGCAGCAGCCAGACCGCCGCCCGCGCGAACCGGCGCACCGACCAGGCCCAACTGGCGTTCGTGGCGGGGGCGCCCGGGGTCGGCTCACCGACGAAGGGCAGTACGCCGAACCCGCCACCGCTGCGCCGGGAGCCCAGCGGGGCGACCGGGTCATGTGCGCCGGGCACCGGGGCCGAGGACCACATCCGATTCGCCGGATCCTTCATGCGTCACCTCGCTCGTCGTCGAGCGGTGCACCGACGCGCCGGGGCGCCCCGATTGCCTGGTCACCACCCGTCCTAGGACCGATCGTGGCAGGCGTCGGAGCGCCCCATGAGTCTTTCTCGTATTAAGCCGTGATCAGCCGCGCTCACGCTGGTCGGCCGGGTCCTCGACGAGGCTGGTCGGCGACACCGGCTCCGGTGCGGGCAGCCCCTGCCGCCCCTTGCCGCCGGTGGCCTGCGCCTCGGCGACGCGTACCTCGTCGTGGATCTGCTGGGCCGCGTCCGCCGCGGCCTGCGCCGCCTCGGCGGCCTCGCGCTCGACCTGGCTCGCCTGGTCCGCGGCCTCCGGTGCGGGCAGGTCCCCGACCATCTGGCTCAGCCCACCGAGCGCGCCACCCATCCCCTCCAGGGCCTTGGTCAGCTCGGCCGGGACGATCCAGACCTTGTTGGCGCTGCCCTGGGCGATCTGCGGCAGAGCCTGCAGGTACTGGTAGGCGAGCACCTTCTGGCTCGGGTTGGCCTGGTGGATCGCGTCGAAGACCGTACGGATCGCCTTCGCCTGACCCTCGGCCTGCAGGATCCGGGCCTGGCGGTCACCGTCGGCGCGCAGCACCGCCGACTGCTTGTCACCCTCGGCGGTGAGGATCACCGACTGCTTGTGCCCCTCGGCGGTCAGGATCGCCGCGCGGCGGTCCCGCTCGGCGCGCATCTGCTTCTCCATCGAGTCGCGGATGCTGGCCGGCGGCTCGATCGCCTTGATCTCGACCCGGGTCACCTTGATGCCCCAGCGGCCGGTGGTCTCGTCAAGCACACCCGAGAGGTGCCGGTTGATCTCGTCCCGGCTGGTCAGCGCCCGCTCCAGATCGAGCGAACCGATCACGTTACGCAACGTGGTGACGGTCAACTGCTCGATGGCCTGGAGGAAGCTGGAGATCTCGTAGGTCGCCCGGACCGAGTCGACCACCTTGAAGTAGAGGACAGTGTCGATCGAGACCACCAGGTTGTCCGAGGTGATCACCGGCTGCGGCGGGAAGCTGACCACCTGCTCCCGCATGTCGACCTTGGTACGGACCGCGTCGATGAACGGCACCAGCAGGTTGAGGCCGGGGCTGAGGGTGCGCTTGTACTTGCCGAGCCGTTCCACCACGTCCTGGCGCTGCTGCGGCACGATCCGCACAGCCTTGGCCAGCGTTATCACGGCGATCAACGCCACCGCGATCACCACCACCCCGATTAAGGTCATCCCGTTCACCCTCTCGATTCCGGCAGCTCGCCGGCGGAAGAAACATCGTCCTGCCACACCAGGGCTGTCGCGCCCCGGACCTTTATCACCCGAACCCGTTGACCGGGGTCGTAGACCTGTGTCGTGTCGTACGACCGGGCGCTCCACAACTCACCGTCAATCTTGACGAGACCCTGCTCGGCGTCCACCCGTTCCAGCACCAGCGCCGTGGAGCCCTCGATCGCCTCCACGCCGAACGGCTGCTCGCCACTCTCCAGCGCGGAGCGGCTGTGCCGCCGGATAACCGGCCGCACCACCACCAGGCTCAACGCCGACACCACAGCGAAGACCAGCGCCTGCACGGCGACCGGCGCGCCCAGGGCGGCAGCACCGGCGGCGGCGAACGCACCGGCCCCGAACATGATCAGAAATAGCGTCGTCGTAAAGATCTCGGCGACGGCCAGCAGCACACCCAAAACGATCCACACCACGGCGTCCACCCCCCGATCGTGACACGCGAATGCACGAGCAGCCCACCCGTGAAGATCAGTAGGCTCGGCGAGACCTTTTCCGGCCCGTCAAAGACACCACGAATCGGCGGCCCGACCCGAGGAGATTCCGTTGACTCTGCTCCCCGAGACCGCCCGACAGATCGACACCCGGGTCGCCCAGGCACAGGCCGACGGTCACACCCCGTCGCTGGTGCTGGGCGTGGTCCGCGACGGCACGCTGGCGCATGTGGCCGTCGCCGGCGAACACCCCCGCCCGGATGTCGACCTGCAGTACCGGGTGGGCTCGATCAGCAAGACGATGACCGCCACCCTGATCATGCAGTTGCGCGACGCCGGCCGACTGGCCCTGGACGACCGGCTGGAGCAGCACCTGCCGGGCACCGGTGTAGGCGCGCTCACAGTGCGCCAACTGCTCGGCCACGCCAGCGGCATCCAACGCGAACCCGAGGGCGACTGGTGGGAGCGGGCGGCGGGCGTCGATCTCACCACACTGCTCGCCGGGGTCGACGCCGACAAGATCGCTTATGCGCCACACCGCGCGTACCACTACTCCAATCTGGCGTACGGGCTGCTCGGCGGGTTGCTCGAACGGCTCACCGGGAAACCGTGGGCCGACCTGCTCGACGAACGGATCCTCACCCCGCTGGGCCTGCGCCGCACCACCTACGCGGCCACCGAGCCGTACGCCCGCGGCTACGTCGTCCACCCCTGGCACGGCACGTTGCGCGAGGAACCCCGTACCGACACCGGTGCCATGGCCCCCGCCGGGCAGCTCTGGTCGACGATCGAGGACCTGGGGCGCTGGGCCGCGTTCCTGGCCGACCCCGACCCGTCGGTGCTGGCCGGCGAGACGCTGACCGAGATGTGCGCCCCCGTGGTGATCAGCGATCTCGACTCCTGGACCGGCGGGCACGGCCTGGGACTGGAGCTCTACCGTGACGGCGAGCGCGTGTACGTCGGGCACGGCGGCTCGATGCCCGGGTACGTGGCCGCCCTCGTGGTGCACCGGGCCAGCCGCACCGCAGTGGTCGGCTTCGCCAACTCGTACGGCTTCCCGATCACCGGGCTCGGCCGCCAGCTGCTCACCACGGTGCTGGACGCCGAACCGGCGTTCACGCAGCCGTGGCGACCGGCCACCGCCGCGCCGGCTGCCGAGTTGGCCGAGCTGACCGGCCGCTGGTGGTGGATGGGCACTCCGCTGGACCTGAGCTGGGACGCTGGTGACCTGCTGGCCCACGTACGCGGTGAGCGGGTGAGCCGGTTCACCGCCGAGGGGACGGACCGCTGGCGGGGACGTTCCGGCCCGGAGAACGGCGAGATCCTGTCGGTGCTGCGCGACGACAACGGACTGGCGCGGGCTGTCGACATCGCCACGTTCGTCTTCACCCGCAGCCCGGACGAGGTGCCCTGAACCGCCGCTGGGCGGATTCGGCGGACCAGGCGGTCAGGCCGGCTCGGTGACGAAGTCGATGAGGCGTTCCATGGCGTTGATCAGAGGGGTCTCCACGTCGGCGAAGCTGTTCACCCGGGACAGGATGTGCCGCCACATGTCGGCCGGCTCGGCCACCCCGAGGGCCGCGCAGACACCCTCCTTCCACGGCCGCCCCGGCGGCACCACAGGCCAGGCCGCGATGCCCAACGCGGCCGGCTTGACCGCCTGCCACACGTCCACGTAGGGGTGCCCGGTCACCAGCACGTGCGGCGAGTTCACCCGGGCGACGATCCGGCTCTCCTTGCTGCCCGACACCAGGTGGTCGACGAGCACGCCGAGTCGTCGGGTCGGGCCGGGGCCGAAGTCGCGTACCTCGGCGTCGAGGGCGTCGATGCCGTCCAACGGCTCGACCACCACGCCCTCGATCCGTAGGTCGTCGCCCCAGATCCGCTCGACCAGCGCGGCGTCGTGGATGCCCTCCACCCAGATTCGGCTGGCCTTCGCCACCTGGGCCCGGACGTTGTCCACGGCGACCGAGCCGGACGCGGTCCGCCGACGGGCCGCCGGCACCGCGGCGCGGGTCGGGCGGCGCAGCGTCACCGGACGGCCGTCGAGCAGGAACGCCGCCGGCAGCAGCGGGAAGTTGCGCCGCCTACCGTGCCGGTCCTCCAACACCACAGCTCCGGCCTCGAAGCCCACCACCGCTCCGCAGAACCCGGAGTCGGCATCCTCGACCACGAGATCCGGTTCGGCGTCCACCTCGGGGGTGACCTTGCGCCGTCGCCAGTCGCCCGCCAACACGTCCTCGCCGTATCGCCCCGCCATGTCGATCACGCTAAACCCAGCCCGCACTCACCTCGCTCCCCGACACACCGCGCCACGCCCACAGCCGCCCCCGCTGCCCCATCCCCTCCGCCGATCATGGACTTTTGGTGCCTCACAAAACACTCGCAATCGGGACTTGTCCCCCACCACAACTCCATGATCGACCTGAGCGGCGGGAGGGGCGGCGGGTGGGCGGCGGGGTGGGCGGCGGGTGGGCGGCGGGGAGGGTGGGCGGCGGTGGCGGCGGGTGGACGCAGGTCAGGCACGATGGGGCGAACAGGGCAGTTGGGGGCAGGCCGGGCGACCGGAGCGGCAGCCGAGACAGGGCCGGTCGCGACCACGTACCCTTTCGGCATGTCCACCCCCGCAACGGGCGCGGCCACTCTCGCGCCGCGCCGGTCCAGCCGGTTCGTTGCCTGGGTGCGCGCGTGGCGCGCCGGGTTGGTGCCCTACGACGAGGTCGCCGACGCCATCGCCGGCGACGAGGAACACCTCGTTGCGGACGCCCCGGGCACCTGGACCGACGTCCCGCTGGGTGCCGCGCTGCCCACCCTGGCCAAGCTCTCCCCGGACGAGATCCGCCTGGTGCTGCCCGCGCCGGGCGACCCGAGGGGTCTGCCCGGCCCCGGGGACTTCGCCGGTGCGGCGCTGGTCACGGGTGAGGCGGTGGTCGCCGGTGGGCTCGGGCTGATCCCCCAGGTGCGGCTGCACACCTCCGGCTCCGGAGACTGCTTCGAGACGGTGCTCTGGCGGGTCTACCCGCTGCCGGCCAACGCCCACGCCGCGTCACTCTCGTTGCCTGGCGCCGCCGAGGCGGAGGCCGAGTTGGCCGCCGCGCTGGCCGAGACGACAGCCGTCCTGACCCGCCTCGACGTCGCCCAGTGGCGGCCCGAGCTGGCCGGTGCGCTGGCTGCGCTCCGCCGCCCGGACGGCACCACCGACCTCCCACCGGGCTTCGACCCGCGGGCCCGCCGGCTCTTCGCCAGGGCCGCGGTGCTCGACCGGGTGCTGGCGTTGGCAGGGCACGCCGCCCCGGGCGGCGCGATCAACAACTACGAGGCGCAGCAACGGGACGCGGCACTTCGCCCCCTGACCGCTGCCTGCCGGCAGGCGCTGGTGGCCGCCTGCAACGCCCCCCTGCGCCCCTGACCAGCACCGCCGCCACGAGCACCGCAACACCGCCGCCCGGACCGCGACGACCAACCGCGACGCGCGCCTGCGCCGCCCCACCACACCCATGATCGTGCTCGATCCAGGATGTAGTGGCCTCCCGCCGCAGGGTCACCACTAAATCCTGGTTCAAGCACGATCATCAGCGCTAGCGCACCGCGCGGGCGAGGAGGACCGGGGCTGGTCAGATCTCGTCGAGCAGGTCAGCGACCGAGTTGATGATCCGCGACGGGCGGTACGGGTAGCGCTCCGCCTCGGTGCGGCTGCTGATCCCGGTGAGCACCAGGATGGTCTCCAGCCCAGCCTCCAGACCGCACAGGATGTCGGTGTCCATCCGGTCACCGATCATCGCGGTGCTCTCCGAGTGCGCGTTGATGGTGTTCAGCGCCGAGCGCATCATCATCGGGTTGGGTTTGCCCACGAAGTACGGCTCGACCCCGGTCGCCTTGGAGATCATGGCGGCGACCGAGCCGGCGGCGGGTAGCGCGCCTTCCACGGACGGGCCGGTCACGTCGGGGTTGGTGCAGATGAACCGGGCGCCATCGTTGATCAGGCGGACGGCCTTGGTGATCGCCTCGAAGCTGTACGTGCGGGTCTCGCCGAGCACCACGTAGTCGGGGGCGAAGTCGGTCAGCACGTAGCCGACGGCGTGCAGCGCCGTGGTCAGCCCCGCCTCACCGATGACGTACGCGGTGCCACCCGGTCGCTGGTCGGCGAGGAACTGGCCGGTGGCCAGGGCTGAGGACCAGATCGACTCCTCCGGCACGTCCAGCCCCATCCGGCTGAGCCGGGCCGTCAGGTCCCGCGGGGTGTAGATCGAGTTGTTGGTCAGCACCAGGAACGGCTTGCCGGAGGCGCGCATCCGGTTGATGAACTCCGGCGCGCCGGGCACCGGCTGGCCCTCGTGCACCAGCACGCCGTCCATGTCGGTCAGCCAACTCTGCACGGGCTTACGGTCATGCATGATGATCCTCAGAGGTCAGGGGCGACGGGTCGGCACGCAACAGACGGTGGGGCAGGTGTCCCACATGGGCAGCTCGCCCAGGCGGCGGCGCAGCTGCGCGCCGTCCGGGTCGGTCCGCTCGGTGACCAGCTCACGCACCATGGTCACGAAACGCGGGTCGGTGCCCGGCGTACCGGCCCGGACGAAGTCCAGGCCGAGCTGCTTCGCCGTCTCCAGCGCTTCGGTGTCCAGGTCCCACACGACCTCCAGGTGATCGGAGACGAACCCGATCGGGCTGACCACCACGCCGGTGGTGCCGCCGTGCGCGAGGGCGGCCAGGTGGTCGTTGATGTCCGGTTCCAGCCACGGCACCTGCGGCGGGCCGGAGCGGCTCTGCCAGACCAGGTCGTACCCCAGGTCGGGTGCGGCGGCAGCGGCGACGAGCCGGGCGGTCTCGTGCAGCTGCGCCTCGTACCGGCCGCCGTGCGGGCCGGCGTTGGCAGCCATCGAGTTGGGGATGGAGTGGGCGGTGAAGACCAGCCGGGTGGTGTCCCGCTTCGCCGGGTCGAGCTGGTCCAGCGCCGCCCGGACCGCGTCGACGTGCGGCTCGACGAAGCCGGGGTGGTCCCAGAACTGACGCAGCTTTTCGATCACCGGGGCGTCCGGGCCGACGGCGGCACGGGCGGCGGCGATGTCCTCCTGGTACTGCCGGCAGGACGAGTAGCCGCCGTAGGCGCTGGTGACGAAGGCCAACGCCCGGGTGATCCCGTCGTCGCGCATCTGGGTCACGGTGTCGGCGAGCATCGGGTCCCAGTTGCGGTTGCCCCAGTAGATGGGCAGGTCGAGACCGTGCGCGGCGAAGTCGGCGCGGACGGCGGACAGCAGGTCCCGGCACTGCTGGTTGATCGGGGACACCCCACCGAAGTGCTGGTAGTGCTCGGCGACCTCGACCAGTCGTTCGGGGGGCACACCCCGACCCCGGGTCACGTTCTGCAGAAACGGCATCACGTCCTCGGGCCGTTCGGGCCCGCCGAAGGACACCAGCACCAGCGCGTCGTACGACATGGGGTCATTCTCGCCCCTCGGCCGGGACGTCCCGGCGACGCCCCCTGGTCCGGACGCGTAGATCACGCGGACGGTGACCAGGGAGCGTCACGGTGCGGCGTCAGGAACCGATGGCGTGGTAGCCGCCGTCGACGTGGACGATCTCGCCGGTGGTGGCCGGGAACCAGTCGGAGAGCAGCGCCAGGCAGGCCCGCGCGGCGGGCTCCTGGTCGGTGAGGCTCCAGCCCAGCGGGGCGCGCTGAGCCCAGGCTTCCTCGAACTGGTCGAAGCCGGGGATCGACTTCGCGGCGATGGTGCGCAGCGGCCCGGCGGCGACCAGGTTGCTGCGGATGCCCTGCTTGCCCAGGTGCAGCGCCAGGTAGCGGGACGCGGACTCCAGGCCGGCCTTGGCCACGCCCATCCAGTCGTAGACCGGCCACGCCTTCGTCGCGTCGAAGGTCAGGCCGACGACCGCGCCGCCGGGCGACATCAGCGGCAGCGCCGCCATCGCCAGGGACTTGTACGAGAAGGTGGACACGTGCAGGGCGGTCGCCACGTCCTCCCAGGGCGCGTCGAGGAAACCGCCGCCGAGGCAGCTCTGCGGGGCGAAGCCGATCGAGTGCACGACACCGTCGAGGCCGTCGACGTGTTCGCGGACCCGGTCGGCGAGGCCGGCCAGGTGTTCGGTGTTGGTAACGTCCACCTCGATGACCGGCGCCGGCTCGGGCAGCCGCTTGGCGATCCGCTCGACCAGGGAGAGCCGGCCGTAGCCGGTGAGCACGACCTGCGCGCCGTTCTCCTGAGCGAGCTTCGCCACCGAGAAGGCGATCGAGGCGTCGGTGATGACACCGGTGACGAGCAGTCGCTTACCGGCGAGCAGTCCGGACATCGCTGATTTCCTCCGTAGTCAAAAGGGTTAGTGGCCCATGCCGAGGCCGCCGTCGACCGGGATGACGGCGCCGGAGACGTACCCGGCGCTGTCGGAGGCCAGCCAGGTGACCACGGCGGCGACCTCGTCCGGGCTGGCCATGCGGCCGGCCGGGATGGACTTGAGGATCTCCGCCTTGCGGTCGCCGGAGAGGCCGGCGGTCATGTCGGTGTCGATGAAGCCGGGTGCCACCACGTTCGCGGTGATGTTGCGGCTGCCCAGCTCTCGGGTGATCGAGCGGGCGACGCCGACGAGGCCAGCCTTGCTGGCGGCGTAGTTGACCTGCCCGGCGCCGCCGGCGAGGCCGACCACCGAGGAGATGAAGATCATGCGGCCCCACTTGGCGCGGAGCATCTTGCCGGAGGCCCGCTTCGCGACCCGGAACGCGCCGGTGAGGTTGGTGTCCACCACGTCGGTGAACTGCTCCTCGGACATCCGCAGCAGCAGCGTGTCGGCGGTCATGCCGGCGTTGGCGACCAGCACCTCGACCGGCCCCAGCTCGGCCTCGACGGCGGCGAACGCGGCGTCGATCGAGGCGGCGTCGGTGACGTCGGCGCGGACGCCGAACAGGCTGCCCTGATGGCCGGCTCCGCCTGCGCCCAACCCCGGCTCGGCTGCACCGGCGCCGGGCACTCCCCCACCCCGGTGGGTGACCGCCACCCGGTCGCCCTGCTTGGCGAAGGCCTGCGCGATGGCCAGGCCGATTCCCCGGTTGCCCCCGGTCACCAGCACGGTACGGGCCACTGTTCCCCCTTGCGAATGGTCAGCACGGACGCGTCGGAGCCTAGGCGTTACCGGCAGGTAAGCGCTAACGGGAGTCGCGTCACACTGGGGTACGACACGGGGATCAACCCCTGGTGGCACGCCTCGTGGCGGGGTCGGCCCGTAGCCTCCGGGTGGTGAACCGGCATCCGATCGTGGTGGCCCTGCGGGCTCTGCGGCAGACAGTGCTCGGCCCGGACGCCCGGCCCGAACGGCCGTTGCTGGCCCGTTGGCCCGGGCCGGCCCGCTACGCAGCGCCGGTCGGTCTGCTCGCCGCGCTCGGCCTCTTCCTGATCACGTTGACGGTGGAGAGCGACTGGGGCCTGCCGCCGCCGATCGCGCTCCTGTTCGCGGCGATGACGGTGGCGCCGCTGCTGGCGCTGCCCCGGCGTCCGCTGCTGGCCTGGCGGCTGACGGTGCTGGCCCTGCTGGTCTGCACCTTCAACGCCCCGGCCGACCAGGCCTGGCCGTGGACCCCGCCGCTGGCGCTCGGGTCGATCGCTGTGGTGGCGGTGGTCTTCGCACGGGTCGACCGGCCGGTGCTGGCCTGGGTGGTGGCGATCAGCACGGTGCCGGTGCTCACCCTGGTCCATCCCGACAACCGGGTCCCCGTCCTGCTGCTGCTCGGCGCGCTGGCGATCGTGGGCGACCTGATCCGCCGCAACCGACTGTCCCGGCACGCGCTGGCGGCGCAGGCCGAGCTGAGCGAACGGGAGCAGGAGCGCCGCGCGGTGCTGGAGGAACGCACCCGGATCGCCCGGGAGCTGCACGACGTGGTGGCCCACCACATGTCGTTGATCGCGGTGCAGGCGGAGACCGCCCCGTACCGGCTGACGGACGTGCCGGCCCCGGCAGCCGCGGAGTTCGTCGCCATCGCCGCGTCGGCCCGTGACGCGCTGACCGACATGCGGCGGCTGTTGGGGGTGTTGCGCAGCGAGACGACCGGACCGCAGACCGCACCGCAGCCGGACCTCACCGACCTGGGCGCGATGGTGGACGCGGCACGCCGGGCCGGGCTGCCGGTGACACTGGACGCCCAGCCGGTGGACGACGACCGGGTGCCCGCGCCGGTCGGGCTGGCCGCGTACCGCATCGTCCAGGAGGGCCTGGCCAACGCGGCCCGCCACGCGGCCGGCGCCGCGGTGCGGGTCACCGTCCGCGCCGGTCAATCCGGTCTGGGGGTACGCGTCGAAAACTCCCCGGCCGACGCCCGACCGACAGCCGACGGCGGCTCCGGGCACGGGCTGACCGGCATGCGGGAGCGGGCCACCTCGCTGGGCGGTACGTTCACCGCCGGGCCGCTGCCCGACGGGGGTTACGCGGTGGCGGCCGAGTTGCCGTACGACGTGGAGGGCGGGGACCGATGATCCGGGTGCTGATCGCCGACGACCAGGCGATGGTCCGGCAGGGTTTCGGCGCGCTGCTCGCCGCCCAACCGGACCTGCTGGTCGTGGGGGACGCCGCCGACGGCGCGCAGGCGGTGGCCGCCGCCCGCCACCTCGACCCGGACGTGGTGCTGATGGACGTGCGGATGCCGGTCATGGACGGGCTGGAGGCCACCCGCAAGCTGCTCGGTGACCGGTCGACGCAGCGACCCCGGGTGCTCATCCTCACCACCTTCGACCTTGACGACTACGTGTACGAGGCGCTGCGCGCCGGGGCCAGCGGGTTCCTGCTCAAGGACGCCCCGGCGGCCGACCTGGTGCAGGCGGTGCGGGTGGTGGCAGCCGGCGACGCGCTGCTCGCCCCGGGGGTGACCCGCCGGTTGATCGCCGAGTTCGCGGCCCGCCCGGACCGCCGCCGCCCCCGCCCCACCGACCTGGCCGGGCTCACGCCCCGCGAGACCGAGGTGCTGCGGTTGATCGCCCGGGGCCGCAACAACGCGGAGATCGCGGGTGACCTGGTGGTGGCCGAGCAGACGGTGAAGACGCACGTCGGGCGGATCCTGGCCAAGCTGGGGCTGCGCGACCGGGCCCAGGCAGTGGTGCTGGCGTACGAGACGGGTCTGGTGACCGCCGGCGAGTAGCCCTGTGGAGCCAGCCCGGGAACGGCTCTGCGGGACGACGACCGGGCCCCGCCCCTGGGCGCACTCTCCCTTCGGACGACATTCCGGAGGGAGAACGTGATGCGACGACGAGGTGCCAGCGGGGTGGCGATGGCCGCGCTGCTCGGCGTGAACCTGGTCCTGCCGACCCGACCCGAGCCGGCCACGGCGGTGGGGTTCGTCGAGGCGTACCCGGTGACGGCGGCGGCGATGCGCGCGGCCGGCCCTCCGTACGCGGACTGGGCTGCCGACGGACGCCGGTTCCTGCTGTTCGACGAGCGCGGTGACGGTCGCGCGGTCGAGGTGTTCGGCGACCTCGCCGACGCGGACCGGATCGCGGTGCTGGTGCCGGGGGTCGGCAGCACCCTCGCCGACTTCGACACCGGGTTGGGCGGGGTGGCCCGGCGGGCGCCGGCGGTGCAGGCCGGGCAGCTCTACCGGGAGCTGCGGGCGACCGACCCGACGGCGCGGGTAGCGGTGCTGGCCTGGCTCGGCTACGACCCGCCCGACGGGGTGTTGACCGCCGCCGGTGGCGTCAGCGCGCGGCGCGGCGCGGCCGGGTTGGCCGCACTGCTGCGGGAACTGGCCGGGCGGCGTCCGGCGGCGACGATCACGCTGGTCGGGCACAGCTACGGGGCGCTGGTGGTGGCGCTGGCGGCGGCGGACGCCCCGGCCCAGGTCACCGACGTGGTCAGCCTCGGCGGTGTCGGCGCTGGGGTGCAGCGCGCCGACGACCTGCCCGGCGGGCGGCGGTTCTGGGCGGCTGAGGCGCCGACCGACTGGATCCGTCGGGTACCGCCGGTGCGCCTGCCCGGCCTGGGTTTCGGCCGGCGACCCGGCGACCCGGCGTTCGGTGCCCGACCCCTGCCGGTGGGTGGGGTGGCGGGGCACGACGGCTACCTCGCGTCGGGCAGCGCCGCGCTGGGCGCGGTGGCGGCGGTAGTGCTGGGCGACGTCGACCGGATCGGGGACGCCCGGTGAGGCGGGACCGTGCCGTCGACGCGCTGCGGGCGTACGCCATCGGCGGGGTGGTGCTCGGGCACTGGCTGGTCACCGGTCTGGTGCTTGGCGGCGACGGCGGGCTGCACCAGGCCAGTCCGCTGACCGCCCTGCCCGACCTGGCCCCGGCGACCTGGGTGTTGCAGACGCTCGGGTTGTTCTTCTTCACCGCCGGGTTCGGCTCGACCCGGTCGCTTGCCCGCCACCCGGGCGGCGCGGGTGGTTGGCTGGCGGGGCGGCTGCGCGGGCTGCTGCTGCCCACTGTGGCGCTGCTCGGTGTGGGTGCCGCGGTGCTGCTCGCCGCCACCGTGGTCGGCACCTCGGACGACACGCTCGCCGTCGCGCTGCGGCTGGCGGTCAGCCCGCTGTGGTTCCTGTTACCGCTGGTGATCCTGGTCGCGGTGACCGGCCCGCTGCGCGTCGCCGTACGCCGGTGGGGGGTGGCTCGGTGCGGGGCACCGGCGGTGGCCGTGGTGGCTGCTGTCGACCTGGCCGTCCGGCTGCTGCCGGCCGGCGCCGACCTGCCCCCGGTCACCGTGCTGGCGGCCTGGTCGGTGCCGTACCTGCTGGGTGTGGCGCACGCCGACGGGCGGCTGGACGGCCGGCGGGCGGGCGGCACGTTGGCGGCCGGTGGGGCGGTCGCGCTGGCGGCGCTGCTGGCGCTGGGCTACCCGGTGAGCGCTGTCGGCGTGCCCGGGGCCGGGGTGTCCAACCTGAACCCGCCGTCGCTGCTGGTCGTGGCGCTGGCGGTGACCCAGGTCGGGCTGGGGCTGTTGGCCCGGCCGGCGCTGCACCGGCTGCTGACCCGGCCGCTGCCGGGCCGGGCGGTGACCGAGGTGAACCGGTCCGCGGTCCGGATCTACCTGTGGCACCAGCCGGTACTGGTGGCGGTGACCGCGCTCACCGCGCGCGGCGGGCTGGCGGTGCCCGGTCTGCACACCGCCCCGGACGGCCCGGGGTGGGTGCTGGCGCGCTGCTGCTGGCTGCCGTTGCTCGCCGTGGTGCTGGTCACTGTGGTGCGGGTGGGGCGGCCGAGATCGCGCCACCGAGGCGTACGCGCTGGTGGCGAGCGGCGTCGCCAACCGGGCGGTGGAGGGGCCGCCGGCCGGTCGGCCGAGTGCGTTCCGTCGGTACCGCAGGTGTACGATCATCGACGTTCCGGCCCGCCCGACTTGCAGGAGGTGATCGCTGTGCGAGATAGCGATCCTCCCAGTCGTGGCCGGGCCGATGGTCAGCCCCGCTGAGCCACGACTCAGTCTGGTGAGCTGACCCCGCTCCGCTCCCCACCACGTCGGCAACCGCCGAGGTGAGTGTGCCGCGCCGCCCGATCCCGGGCGGTCGCCGGGAGCCGCCCGGTCACGACTTCGTGTGCGCGTCCCCACCCCCTGCGGTCCGCCCCCGCACGCGGACCGTCCAGCCGCCACCCGGAGCCGTCATGAGCCGTTACGTCGCCCCGCTGGGCTTCACCCTCGCCGCCGTCTGGGTGGCCATCGTCTTCGTGCTCGCCGGTGGCGGTCACTGACCGCTCCGGATCGGCAGTGTCGCTGACCGCTGGCCGGCGCTGCCCCGTGCTGGTGCCGGCGGCGGTCCCTGACCGCCGCCGGCGCACCGGCTACAACATCCGCGACGACCAGAGCAGACTGAACGCGCCCGCGCAGAGCGCCAGCAGCAACGCCACCCCGGCGTACCACTGGGTCACCTCACGCGGCTCGGTGCGGAACCCGATCGAGCTGCCCATGTCCTGATAGACCTGCTTCAGCTCGCTCACCGAGGCCGCCTCGTAGAAGTAACCCTCGGTGGTCTCGGCCAGCTCGGCAAGGGCCATCCGGTCCACCGGCACCCGCTGCAACTGCCCGCCGATGTCGACCTGGCCGGTGTCGGTGCCGAAGGCGATGGTGGAGACCGGAACGTTCGCGGCCTGCGCCGCCGCCGCCGCCTCCTCCACCGCCCGACCGGAGGTCCGGAAGCCGTCGGAGAGCAGCACGATCCGTGCCGGCGGGATGCCCTCCGCGCCGTCGGTCGGCACCGATCGGATCGCCTCCAGACAGGTGAACACCGCCTCGCCGGTGGCTGTCGCCTCGGCCAGCACCAGCCCGTCGATGGCGCTGGTCACCGCGTCCCGGTCCTTGCCCGGCGGCACCAGCACGTTGGCCGCCTTGGCGAACGACACGAGGCCCAGGTTGTAGCTCTCCGGCAGCTCACTGACGAACTGCTTGGCCGCCTCCTGGGCCGCCTCCAGCCGGTTCGGTGCCACGTCGTCGGCCTGCATCGACAACGACACGTCGATGGCGAGCATCACAGTGGCCCGCTCCAGCGGCTCCTTGGTGTCCACAGCGGGACGGGCCAGCGCGGTGGCCAGCACCAGCAGGCAGAGCAGGAACGCGGTCGCCGGGACGTGCCGACGCCAGCCCAGGCCCTTCGGCGCGACAGTACGCAGCAGGTCCACATTGGTGAACCGCATCGCGTACGCCCGGCGGTGCAACTGCCGCCAGACGTAGAACGCGGCGAGGGCGAAGACCGGCAGCACAGCCAGCAGCCACCACGGTTGCAGAAAACGGATCATCGTGTCGTCCCCCGGGTACGCGCGTGCCGCTGCGCGGCCACGAATCGCACCATGTCCAGCAGCCAGTCTCGGTCGGTACGCAGACGCAGGTGGGCCGCGCCGGCGCCGCGCAGGGCGGCGGCGATCGTGGCCCGTTGGGCGGTGGCCGCCTCGGCGTAGCGCTGCCGCAACCGCGGGTCGGCGGTCTGCACCTCGTGCAGCTCGCCGCTCTCCGGGTCGACCACCGGCAACACGCCCACGTCGGGCAGTTCCAGCTCACGCGGGTCGACCACCTCGATCGCCAGCACGTCGTGGCGGACGCGCAGCTTGCGCATCGGCCGCGCCCACTGTTCGGCCGGCGCGAGGAAGTCCGAGACCACCACTGCCACACCGCGACGGCGCGGCGGACGGTTGAGCATCTCGATCAGGGCGCCGAGATCACCGCGGCCGGGTTGGATGGCGGTGCCGGCGACGGCACGCAGCAGGCCCTGCGCCTCCTTGCGTCCGGAGCGCGCCGGCAGCCGGGTGAGCACCCCGGGCCCGGCCGCCGGTGGTCCGCCGCGCCAGCGTCGGGCCGGGGCGGACACCCCGCCACCGGTGCCGATCACGGCGCCGATCCGGTTACCCCCGCGCACTGTCAGGTGGGTGATGGCGGCCGCGGCGGCCACCACCACCTCCCGTTTGAGCCACTGCCCGGTCCCGAAGTCCAGGCTGGCGGAGAGGTCGAGCGCGAGCCAGGTCTCCAGTTCCCGGTCGGCGACCGTACGTCGCACGTGCGGTGTGGTGGTCCGGGCCGTGACCGGCCAGTCCATCCGGCGCACGTCGTCGCCGGGGCGGTACTCCCGGGACTCTCCCGCCTCACTGCCCGGTCCGGGCAGCAGGCCGGCGTAGTCGCCCTGGAGCAGACCGTCGAGCTTACGGGTGACCAGCAGCTGAAGCCGGGACAGCACGGCCTCGCTACGGTCGGCGAGGGGTGCCGGACGAGGGGTGGGTGAGGTCACGGGCGCTGCCCGGGCCAGCCAGCGCCCGGCGGCGGCGCGATCGTCGGCGGGGTGGCCTGCTGCCGGGGAGCGACAGCCGGGAGCGGGATCGTCGACATCACCCGCTGCACGATGTGGTCGGCGGGTACGTCGTCGGCGAGCGCGTCGTAGCTGAGCACCAACCGGTGCCGCAGGATGTCCGGCGCGATGTCCTGCACGTCCTGTGGCAGCGCGTAGTCACGCCCGCGCAGCAGCGCCAGGGCGCGGGTGGCCCGGACCAGACCGAGCGAGGCGCGCGGGCTGGCCCCGTACTGGATCAGTTGCGCGACGTCGGGCATGCCGTGCTCGGCCGGGGCCCGGGTGGCCAGCACCAACCGGACCGCGTAGTCGACAAGGGCGTTGTGGACGAAGACCTGGTCCGCCTTACGTTGCAGGGCGATCAGCTCCGGGGTGTCGAACACCGCTGTCGGCTCGGGCGCGGCCACGCCCATCCGGTAGACGATCTCCCGTTCCTCCGCGTCGGTCGGGTAGCCCACCACAATCTTCATGAGGAACCGGTCCCGCTGCGCCTCCGGCAGCGGGTAGACGCCCTCCTGCTCGATCGGGTTCTGGGTGGCCATCACCAGGAACGGGTCCGGCACCCGGTGGCTCTCCCCACCGATGGACACCTGCCGCTCACTCATGACCTCCAACAGCGCGGACTGCACCTTCGCCGGCGCCCGGTTGATCTCGTCGGCGAGCAGGAAGTTGACGAAGACCGGGCCCAACTCGACGTCGAACTTCTCGCTCGACTGCCGGTAGATCCGGGTGCCCATGATGTCGGCGGGCACCAGGTCCGGGGTGAACTGGACCCGGGCGAAGGACCCACCGACGACCTTGGCGAGGGTCTCCACAGCCAGGGTCTTGGCCACCCCGGGCACGCCTTCGAGCAGGCAGTGACCCCGGGCGAGCAACGCGACGAACATCCGCTCCACCATCCGGTCCTGCCCGACGATCACACGTTTGATCTCGAACAGGCCCTTCTCCAGCAGGGTGGCGTCCTGCGCGGGTGTGGTCACCGGGGCGGGTGCCGCTCCGTTCGGCGTCGGGGCGTCGGGCATGGTCGGCTGGGCCACCGGTCCTCCACAGCGTTTGTCGGTCGTCGCGGCTCGTGCGGTATCAAGACTCGCACGCCTTGCTGAGTGTCGAGGTGGGGAGAAGCCGATTTTGGCCGCGCCGTCCCCAGCGGCCGAATCGCACATCGAGGGTGTGCACGGACCGGCCCACCGCGTGTACGATTCACCCCGTCGCCGGGCGGCTCCCCCCGTGGTCGCCCGGCGCTCAACTTCTCCGTCCCGCCGCCCTAGACTGGCCGGGATGAGCATCCCCTACCCCGCCGATGAGGCCCTGGTCTGTTCGGCCCGGGGCTGCCGGTCCACCGCCGTCTGGGCGCTGGAGTGGAACAATCCCCGTCTGCACGACGCCGATCGGCGCAAGACCTGGTTGGCCTGCGCCGAGCACCGGGGCAGCCTCGGTGACTTCCTCGACGCTCGAGGCTTCCTGCGTGCCGTCACTCCGGTGCCCGGATCGCCTACGCTCGACCTGTGAGCGGCGACCCTCCGGCTTCCCCCGGCCCCACCTCCCCGTCCTGGCCGCCCACCCCGGCCACCGCACCACCCGGCGTCGACCCGCCGCCCGGCGCGTTCCCGGCACCCGGCACGCTCGGCCCGGAGCCCACCGCGCCGGACGCCTCGACGCCTGCCCCGCTGCCACCGGGCGCGCTGCCGCCCGGTCACCGGCCGGCACCCGCCGCCGATCAGCGCGCGCCCGACCTGCCGCCCCCGGGTCTCCTGCCGCCCGAGCCCGGCGCGCTGCTGACGGCCGCGCCGGGTGGTCGGGGTCCGCTGGAGCCCTGGCCGGACACTGTCAACTGGCAGCCGATCTCCACCGACCTGATCTGGGTGGAGCTGATCCGGCTGGCGATCGTGGTGGCCATCGGGCTGGCGGTGACAGGGGTCGGCTGGGCGTTCAGCGGTCACTGGTTGTTCGGGCTCGCCGTGGCCGTCGTGCTGGTGCTCGGTGCGTGGCGGGCCGTCGCGATCGTCCGCGCGGTCCGGGCCTGGGGGTACGCCGAGCGGGAGAACGACCTGCTGGTGAGGCACGGGCTGCTGGTCCGCCGGCTCTCCATCGTGCCCTACTCGCGGATGCAGTTCGTCGACGTGAGCGCCGGGCCGTTGGAGCGCGCCTTCGACCTGGCCACTGTGCAGTTGCACACCGCGGCGGCGGCGAGCGACGCCCGGGTGCCCGGGCTGCGTCCGGCGGAGGCGTCGCGGCTGCGCGATCGACTCACCGCGCTCGGCGAGGACCGGGCGGAGGGGCTGTGAACACCCGCGTGGGCGGCCGCCGACCGCGCCGAGGGCCACGCCGATGAGCGACGGGTCCCCCGAGCCGAGCACCGTGCCACCCACCGGCCCGACGCCACCGGGGCCGGTGCTGCCCGATGGCGCGACATCGCCTGGGCCGGTGCCGACTGGCACGGCATCGCCTGGGCCGGTGCCGCCCGGCTCGTCACCTCATGGGCCGGTGCCGCCCGGCATGCCCGCGCCGTGGCCGGCACCACCGGTCGGCGGCGAGGGCGAGCCCCGGCAGCGACTGCACCCGCTCAGCCCGGTGCTGCACGGCGCCAAGTCCCTGGTCGTGGTGATCGCCGGGCTGTCCTGGTCGACGCTGTCCCGGGTGGGCTTCGGCTGGTTCGCCGCCATGGTGGCGGTGCTGGCGCTCGGCGCGACAGTGCTGTCGGTGATCAGCTGGTACAACACCGGCTACCACGTCGTCGGCCGGGAACTACGGGTGTACGAAGGGCTGCTCTGGCGGCGTACCCGGGCCATCCCGTTGGAACGGTTGCAGGCCGTGGAGGTGGTCCGGCCGCTGCTCGCCCAGCTCACCGGCCTGGCCGAGCTGCGCCTGGAAGTGGTCGGCGGAGGCAAGACCGAGGCGCCACTGGCGTACCTCGGCGTCGCCGACGCGGCGGTGCTGCGCGAGCGTCTGCTGGCGCTGGCCGGGCGGGTGGCGCAGCGGCCCGCGCCCGGCGACGCGGCCGCCCCGGTGGCCCCGGGTGCGACGGCGCCACCGACGGCCGTGCCGGGCCGGCCACTGCACGCGGTACGCAACCAGAACCTGCTGATCAGCCAACTGCTCACCCCGCAGGCGTTCCTGCTCCCGTTCGGTGTGGCCTTCGTCGTGGTGCAGTTCCTCACCGCCGGTTCGTGGTCGTTCGTCGCGGTGGCGAGCACACTGACCGCGATGGCGGGTGTCCTGCTGCAGCCGATCCGCCGGGTCCTCGACGACTGGAACTTCCGGCTGGCCCGCGACGGCGGCACGCTGCGGGTGCACAACGGCCTGCTGGAGACGCGGGCGCAGACCGTGCCGCTGGAGCGGGTGCAGACCGTGCGGGCCACCTGGCCGTTGCTGTGGCGGATGAAGGGCTGGCTGCGGCTGCGGCTGGAGGTGGCCGGTTACTCCGTCGCGGAGGCCGACGACCGCAACCGGCCCGACCGGCTGCTGCCGGTCGGCGACCTGCCGACGGCGACGATGATCGTCGCCGAGGTGCTTCCCGGGGTACGCCTCGACGCGCTCAACCTGAGCCCGCCGCCGCGGCGGACCCGTTGGCTGCACCCGCTGGGCCGCACCGCGTTCGGCGCGGGGCTGTTCGAGCGGGTGTTCGCCACCCGGTCCGGGCGGCTCACCAGGCAGTTGGTGATCGTGCCGTACGCCCGGATCCAGAGCGTGCGAGTGGTCCAGGGGCCCATCCAGCGCCGTCTCGGGTTGGCCACCGTCCACGCCGACACCGCGGGCGGCTCCGGCGCCACAGCCCAGGACCGCGACCTGGCCGAGGCCTGGGCCCTGGCTGCGGACCTGACCGCGAGAGCACACCAGGCCCGCACCCAACTCTGACCCCGCCACGGCCCACCCCGTTGCTATATATATCGCCGCACGATATATATAGACCATGGACATCAGTGAGCAGACGTTCCTGATCCTCTCCGCCCTCGCCGACCAACCCCGCCACGGCTACGCGTTGGTGACAGAGGTCGACGAGATGACCAACGGCAGGATCCGGCTACGCGCCGGCACCCTCTACGGGGCCCTCGACCGCCTCGTCACCCAGGGGCTCATCGCCCCCGACCACGACGAGGTGGAGAAGGGCCGGCTGCGTCGTTTCTACACATTGACCGACGCCGGGGCAGACGCCATCCGCGCTGAGAGCCAGCGGATGGCCACAGCGGTCCGGCTCGCCGAGGAACGCCTCAACAAGCGCGCCGCCCGCAACGCCCCGCGCCTCGGGACCATCGGATGAGCCCGGACATGAGCCCCCTGGAACGACGATATCGGCGGCTGCTGCGGCTGCTGCCAGCCACGCACCGCAGCGCCCGCGGCGAGGAACTGCTCGGACTGCTGCTCGACCTCGACGACGGCCGCCGACACCCCAGCTGGCACGAGACACTGAACATCGTCGCCCTGGCGATCCGGCTGCGACTCACCACGCCCGTCACCACCACGGCCCTGACCACCGGGCTCACCGCCCTGCTCGTCGCCGCCGGCACCCAGCCCGCCGGTCACACAGTGGACCTGTTCACCGGCGCCGTCCTCGCCACCGACATGTCGGCCATCATCGCCGGCTGGCCGCAGCTGGCCGCTCTCGGCCTGCTGCCCCTCGCGCCACTGATCGCCTGGCTGTGCGGCGCGACCCGGACCGCCCTCACCCTGCAGGCGATATTCCTGACGGTCACCGTAGGTTGGTTCGTCATCGACGTGCTCGGCGGCGCCGGCCTGGGAATCAACCCCGGCCAACAACTCTTCGCGTACGCCCCACCGACCCTGACCCTCGCCCTGCTCGCGGTCGCCGCCCGCGAGCGGTGGGCCGCGCCCCGGCCGCGCCCGTTCTGGTGGGCCCTCGTCCCGCTCGGGATCCTCGCCTGGAAGGGCACCGGAGAGTGGGGACGCCACGGCGTCTACGTTCCCGACGCCGTGCCGACGGTCATCGGGGTCCTCACCGCCGCCACAGTCGCTGTCGGAGCCGCCTTCGCGCTCCGCCGCCACCGGCCCGCTGTCATCGTCGGCGTCGGGCTCACCGGCTTCGTCGCCGGATGGCTCATCCCCGACCCGTTGCTCTCCAACACGGCGATGCGCCACTTCGACGGTCAACCGCTGCCACTGGCGATCCTCATCATGGTGATCGCCGCCACCGTGGCCGGCATCAGTCGCCTCACCCGTCGCCTCAAGCCCGAGGCGCGAGCTCTGCCACCCGATGAACCAGTGCTGCCCTGAACACCAGCTTCGGCTCGGAACGACCGACCCTGATGGGACCTAACGGTCGGCGGGGATCGCGGGGTGGGTGGTGGTGTCCGGTTCCCGTGGAGCGGGCGGCTCGGGCTCGCCGGGCGGAGGGTCGGTGGGCTGCTCCCTGGGCAGTGCCGCCTTGGCGCTCGGGTGGCGGGCCCGCCAGGCCGCCCAGCCGCGCTCCGCCAGACCGACCACCAGGAAGGTCAGCCCCACGTAGGCCCAGCCGACCAACACGTCGATCACGTAGTGCTCACCCGAGTAGACCAGGGTGAAGGTCATCGCCAGCGGGTACGCGAGCAGCAGCGGCCACCAGCGACGACGGGTGGCGGTCAGGAAGAACAGCACCACGAACAACGCCCACGCGGTGTGCAGCGAGGGCATCGCGGCGACCGGGTTGGAGGCGATCTGACCGGCGTTGAGGACGTTGCCGGCCCCGTGCATGCCGAACGCCTTCCAACCCCGGGTCGAGATCCGGGCGACCTCGGTGAGCAGGCCGTTCTGCGCCGCCCACCAGGGCGGCGCGGCCGGGTAGATGAAGTAGGTGACCAGACCGGCCGCGCAGAGGAAGCCCCAGCGCCGCATGTACGCGGCCCAGCGGCGCCGGTCGCGCAGCCAGAGCACCGCGGCGGCGGCCAGCGCCACCACGAAGTGGGAGAAGTACACCCAGCTCGCGGCGACATCCCACCAGTGCACCTGCGGGTGGTAGAGGTGCTGCTGCAACCAGACGGTGGGCACCTCACCGCCGGTGGCCCAGCCGAACATGAACCGGTCGGCGACGATCAGCTCCATCGCGTGCGGCGTGGCCCCGTTGTCGGCGAACCCGCGCGAGAGGTTGTAGATCACGAACAGCAGCACCACCGGCACCCAGTCCCGGGCGAAGCGCAGGTGGCTACGCCACGGCCGTTCGCTGTTCCAGGCGATGGTCGCGAGCCAGATCCAGACGAAGGCGTACGCCGGGTCGGTGGGCAGCCCGATGGCCAGCCACGCGGCGACGAAGGCGACCGCCCAGACGGTCATCGCGACGACGCGCCGACGACCCCCGTCCGGGGACGCGGGCGGGTCGGTCCGGGCGGGGGGCTGGGGGTCAGTCACGACGGCCATCGGGGTCAAGGTTAACGACGGGTACGGCATCGACCGACGGGGACCACCCGTTGCACGTCGGGGTGGTCGCGCCCGGATCGTCGGGCGCGTGCTCGACGCGTCCGGCGAGCACCTAGGCTGACGAGCATGCAGGAGCAGCCCGAGCCGGCCTTCGCGCCGGGTCTGACCGCCCAGGTCGAGTTGACGGTCACCGACGCGGACACCGCCCAGGCGGTCGGTTCCGGGGACGTACCGGTGCTGGGCACTCCCCGGGTGCTGGCGCTGGCCGAGGCGGCCACCGTCGCGGCGACAGCGACCGGGATGCCACAGGGTTCGACGACAGTGGGCACCCGTGTCGAGTTGGAGCACCTGGCACCGACAGTGGTCGGCCGGACGGTCCGCGCGCAGGCGCTGCTGGCGACCGTCGACGGTCGCCGACTGTCGTTCGAGGTCACTGTCAGTGACGGCGACCAGACGGTGGCCCGGGGCCGGGTGGACCGCATCCTGGTCGACCGGGGACGCTTCGTCGAACGGGCCGGGCGGACGTCGTGAACGCCGCTTTCGTCGAGGTCGCCGACCGGGTGCACGTGCTGGCCGAACCGCTGCTGCGGGTCAACGTCACGCTGGTCGTCGGCGACGACGAGGCGCTACTGGTGGACACGCTCTCCTCGGCCGCCCAGGCCACCGAGCTGGCCGAGGCAGTCCGGGCGGTCACCGACCGTCCGTTGACGCTTGTCAACACCCACCACCACTACGACCACTGCTTCGGCAACGCCGTCCTGGCCGGCGACCCACCCCGCCCGGTGTACGCGCACGAACTGGCCGCCACCGCCCTGCGCGAGGAGCCGGAGCGGCTACGCCGGGAGGCGTACGAGGAGTTGCGCACGGAGCACCCGGCGCTCGCCGCCGAACTGGCCGACACCCCGCTGTTCGCCCCCACGCACACAGTGCACGTCGAGACGGTCCTCGACCTCGGCGGTCGACGGGTGCTGCTACGTCACCCGGGGCGGGGGCACACCGAGGCCGACCTTGTGGTGCACGTGCCGGACGCCGACGTGTTGGTGGCCGGGGACCTGGTGGAGCAGAGTGGCCCGCCCGCCTTCGAGGACTCGTACCCGTTGCAGTGGCCGGACGCGGTCGCGGACCTGCTGCGATTCACCACCGCGCGCACTGTGGTGATCCCGGGCCACGGCGACCCGGTGGACGTCGACTTCGTCCGGGCGCAGCACGCGGAGCTGGCGGAACTGGCCTGGCTGATCCGGGCCGCGCACACCGGCAGCGCCCCGCCGGAGCGGGTGGCGGCCGAGGCCCCTTTCGGGGCCCGCCCGGCCCTGGTCGCCGCCCACCGGGGCTACCTCCAGCTGAACGGCGACGCCTGATCCGCCTACGCCGAGGCACGTCGCCACTGCTGGTGGGTGCCGGTGCCACACGTCCACTGGGCGAGGCGGGCACCGTCGGTGGTGGCGGCGTTGAGCACCTCCAGGCACTTGCCGCTGTGCCGGGCGACGAGCTGCACGTACCCCGAGCCGAGATCCTGCACGCGCCACTGCTGGTTGGTGCCGCCGTTGCAGCTCCACTGGATCACGCGGACCCCGTCGGCGGTAGCTGTCGCGCCGCCGGACACGTCGAGGCACTTGCCGCTGTGCACGCTGACCACCGCCTGGTAACCGCCACCCGCGTCCTGGAAGCGCCACCGCTGGTTCGGCTGACCGTTCGCGGCCCACTGCACGATCTCCGCACCGTCGGTGGTCGCGTTGTTGTAGACGTCCAGCAGCTTGCCGCTGTGTCGCGCGGTGAGGGTGTACGTGGTCGGCACCGGCACCGTGGTGTCCGGGGTCAGCCGGTACAGCCCGGCTCCGTGGGCCGGTAGCGACCGGGTGAGGGTGCCGGTCACCGTGCCGAGGGCCGCGCCGGACCACAGGTCGGTCACTGCGGCCGACCCGATCCCGAGGTCGGCGAGGTTCACCGACACCTGCGCCGCGCTGCTGTCCCGGTTGAACAGGGCGACGTACCGATCGGTGCTGCCCGGCACGTCGGCGACCCACACCTGCCGGCTGCCACCGTAGAGCTGACGGTTGTTCGTGCTGTTCTGGTTGACTCCCAGAACCGCGGCATTGGTCATCAGCGCCAGCTCCGCAGCGCGGTTCTCGACCAGGTTGCCGCCCCACATCAACGGCGCCCGGTTGATCGCCCAGAGTGACATCAGGGTGCGCTGCTCGTCGGCTGTCAGATTGGAGTATCGCGGCGAGCCAACCGGCCCGTACTTGGAGAGCCGGCCGATCGGGATCATGTCGGCGTCGGGCCAGGCGCCGGTGGTGCGGTACGGGGTCCAGTTGCGCAGTTGGTCGAAGAGCGCGTCCACTGACGACCAGTTGTCCCACAGATCGTTGACGATCCGCCACATGTGCGCGTTGGCCTGGACGTGTGCGCCGCTGGCCAACGAGGTCGGGCCGGGTGACAGGCTCAAAACCATCGGACGGCCACTGCGCTGGATGGCCAGTCGGTACCCCTCGACCTCCGACTGCCGATACGTCGGGGCGGCGATGTCGTCCACCTTCACGTAGTCGACCCCCCAGGACGCCAGCAACTGGAACATCGAGTCCAGGTAGGTCTGCGCGCAGGGGTTGGACATGTTCAGGCCCCACATCAGGTTGAGCCAGGCCGCTGTGGTGGTGTTGTTGATCTGGTTGGCGCGGCAGGTGGTCCCGAGGATCGGAACGTTGTCGGCGACCGCCTGGCGGGGAATGCCCCGCATCAGGTGGACGCCGAACTTCAGCCCCTGCGCGTGGACGTAGTCGGCGAGCGGCTTGAACCCGTTCTCACCGGCGGCTGAGGGGAACCGGGTGGTGTCCGGCAGCAGCCGTCCGTTGGCGTCCATCCGAAGCCTGGGTTGCAGGTTCGCGTCCTGGTTGGGGCTGTTGTTGTGCCGACCGGGGTAGTACCAGGCCCAGTCGATCACCACGTACTCCCAGCCGAACTGCCGCAGGTTGGTGCCCATGTAGTCGGCGTTGGCCCGGACGTCGGCCTCGGTGACACTCCAGTTGAACGAGTCGTAGCTGTTCCACCCCATCGGCGGGGTGTCGGCCACCCCGTTGTCCCACGCCTTCGCCCGCTCGGGCGGGTCGGCGACGACCATCCCGGCAGCCACGAGCAGCATGACCAGCAGGGCCGCGACGCGGCGAAACAACAGAGGCACCAAAACCACCCGCATCAGAACCTCCCCGACGACGCCCACGTTTCCATCGCGCATCGTCGATGTTAACGCTCACAAATTCCCGCGGTCAACCCCCTCCCCCACGCCCACTCCCCACCCCACCCCGCCCCACCCCCGCCGCGATCTTGCACTTTGTGTGGGGTTAAAGCCGAGCAAAGCGGACAAAACCTCGACCGAAAGTGCAAGATCGGCGCGGGGGCGGGGCGGGGCGGGGCGGCGCGGGGGCGGGGTGGGGCGGGGTGGGGCGGGGTGGGGTTAGGGGTTGAAGCGGTTTTGGACGGCGGTGCGGGTGGGCATGGCGGTGGCGCCGCCCGGGGATTCGCAGACCAGGCCGGCAACCCGCAGCGCGAAGGCGACCCGGTCGACCCAGCCTGACGGGCTCTCCGGTTCGCCGTCGACGAGCAGGTCGGCGATCAGCGCGGCCATCACGGAGTCACCCGCGCCGGTGGCGTCGATGGCGTTGACAGTGGGGGCCGGCACCCGGACCGGGTCGGCTTCGGCGGCGGCCAGCACCGCACCGGCCGCGCCGAGCGTCACCACCACAGTGGCCGCCCCCAACTCACGCAGGTACGCCGCCACCCCCTCGACCGGCTCACCGGGATAGAGCAGCACCGCGTCGGCGGCGCTCAGCTTGACCAGGTGCGCGCCGGCGGCGAACTCGGCGACCACCTCGCGCAGCCCTTCCAGCGCGGCTGGCCCGTTCAGCAGCCGGGGACGTACGTTCGGGTCGAAGACCCGCAGGCCGGCGGCGAGCGACCAGGCACGGCGGGCGGCGGCCAGCGTGTCGGGTTGGAGCAGCACGATCGAGCCGCAGTAGAGCACGTCGGCGCCCTCCAGCAGCGCCAGGTCCAGATCGTCGGGGCCGAGCAGTCCGTAGGAGGCCGGCTCGCCGTAGAAACGGAAGTCCGGCTCCGGTCCGGCGTACGTGACCACGGCGAGCGTGGTCGGTGCCGGGACCGTGATCGCACCGGCCACCCCGACGTCGGCCGCGGTGAGGAAGTCGCGGATCCTGCCGCCCAGCGCGTCGTCACCGAGCGAGCCGACGAACTGTGCCGCACCGCCGAGTCGGGCCACGCCGACGGCGACGTTGAGTGGCCCGCCGCCGATGGCCTGCCGATAGACCCGTTCCCCGTCGATTTCGCTGTCGAGCAGGTCGACGAGCGCTTCGCCGAGCACCACCGCGTACCCCATGCCGATCCTCTCGTCGTCGCCACCGGCTGCCGCTCGCCGAGCCGATCTCCGTGGCACCAGGCTGGCACAACGCACGGCCCGATGGGCGCCGAAGGCCGTGCACCGACGTGCGCGCTACCCCGGCCGGTGGATCGGCCCGTCGACAGCCGCGAGGGGGCGGCCGGTGCCACCCCACCGGGCCGCGACGATCTGCGCGGCCACACTCACTGCGGTCTCCTCCGGGGTACGACCACCGAGGTCCAACCCGATCGGGGAGGCGAGCCGGGCGAGCTGCGCCGGGCTGAGCCCCGCCTCACTCAGCAGCTTGTGCCGCTCGTCGTGGGTGCGCCGTGAGCCCATCGCGCCGACGTACGCCAGCGGGTGGCGCAGCGCCAGCTCCAGCAACGGCACGTCGAACTTGGGGTCGTGGGTGAGCACGCACAGCACTGTCCGCTCGTCGAGCCGATCGGCCGCCAACTCGGTACGCAGGTAGCGGTGCGGCCACTGCACCACCACCTCGTCCGCTTCGGGAAAGCGCCGCGCGGTGGCGAAGACCGGCCGGGCGTCGCAGACGGTGACCCGGTAGCCGAGGAACGCGCCGATCCGGGCCACCGCGGCGGCGAAGTCGATCGCACCGAAGACGATCATCCGGGGCGGGTTGGCGTACGCGGTCACGAAGAGGCTGATGCCGCCGCCCCGGCGTTGCCCGTGGTACCCGTACCGGAGCATTCCGCTGCGTCCGGCGGCGAGCAGCCCGAGGGCGTCGGCGCTGGCCGCGTCGTCGAGGCGGTCGTCACCGAGCGAGCCGACGGACCCCTGGCCGGTCAGCACCAGCCGCCGGCCGAGCCGCCGGGCCGGGTCGGTCGATCCGCCGCCCGGAGAACTGCCGGCGTCGGCGGCCACGCAGGTGACGATCGCCGCCGGGTGGCCGCTTCGGCGGGCGGCGGCGACCGCCTCCAGCACCGGCAGGGCGCTCGTGTCGACGCGCTCCACAAACACGTCGAGGATGCCGCCGCAGGTCAGGCCCACTGTGTACGCGTCGTCGTCGCTGATCCCGTAGCGGCACAGCTCGGGTTGGCCGGTGTCGAGCACCAGGCGGGCGCGTTCGTAGAGATCGGCTTCGACGCAGCCGCCGGAGACGCTGCCGATGACCGTGCCGTCGGTCGCGACCACCATGGCGGCGCCGGGTGGCTGCGGGGCGGAGTGCCAGGTGGCCACCACCGTGGCCAGCGCGACCGGCTCGCCGTCGCGGCACCGGCGGTGCACCTCGTCGAACACGTCCGGCACCGGCTGCCGCCTCTCCGTTCCCGCTCCCCGTACGCAGGATATGGCGTCCAGCGGCGACCGACGGGACTTCTCATGCATCGAGGAACGACTATTGCGCTCGGCCGCCGTGGCGTGGTGGGATGACGCGTACCGGGCGGTGCGAGGGCTGCGGCGCCGCCGGTTGCCGGGTTGGTTAGACGCGAGGGCACCGGTCCAGGACAGGACCGTCGACGGCGCACGTCCACCGGCTGTTTTCCGCCGGGGCACGTCGCCGTGATCGTCGCACCGCTCACGACAGCGGGGCGATCACGCCACATCCCACCCGATTGCGGCGGGGCGGCTCGGACAAGCGCCCCTCGCGAGTCAGGAGAACCCGTGAACCGTTCCCGTATGGCCGCCTTGCTCACCGCGGCCATGACTCTCGCGCTGGGCGCTGTCGCCCTGGCGTCCACTCCTCAGCCGGCCGCCGCGCACGGCGCGGCGATGACGCCGGGCAGCCGCACCTACCTGTGCTGGCAGGACGGCCGCAGCCAGACCGGTGAGATCAAGCCGAACAACCCCGCGTGCTCCGCCGCCGTGGCGCAGAGCGGGGCGAACTCGCTGTACAACTGGTTCAGCGTGCTGCGCTCCGACGCTGGCGGCCGGACCACCGGCTTCATCCCGGACGGGCAACTGTGCAGCGGCGGCAACACCGGTTTCCGCGGCTACGACCTGCCCCGCACCGACTGGCCGCTGACCCACCTGACCTCCGGGGCGCGGTTGGACTTCAAGTACAGCAACTGGGCGCACCACCCGGGCACGTTCTACTTCTACGTCACCAAGAACAGCTGGAGCCCGACCCGGGCCCTGGCCTGGAGTGACCTGGAGGAGCCGTTCCTGACGGTGACCAACCCGCCGCAGCGCGGCTCGGTCGGCAGCAACGACGGGCACTACTACTTCAGCGGCAACCTGCCGTCGGGTAAGAGTGGCCGGCACATCATCTACTCCCGCTGGGTCCGCTCGGATTCGCAGGAGAACTTCTTCGGCTGCTCCGACGTGACCTTCGACGGCGGCAGCGGCCAGGTCACCGGCGTGGGTCCGGGTGGCACGCCGACCGACCCGACCGACCCGCCGACCGACCCGACGGACCCGCCGACCGACCCGACGGACCCGCCGACCGACCCGACCACCCCACCGCCGTCGGGCGGTGACTGCATGGCCACCTACAAGGTGAGCAGCGCCTGGCAGGGTGGCTTCCAGGGCGAGGTCACGATCATGAACCACGGCAGTACGCCGTTCGCCGGTTGGACGGCGAGTTGGGCTTGGCCCAACGGACAGTCGATCAGTCAGATCTGGGGTGCCACCCAGACATCGTCCGGCTCGACGGTGACGGCGACGAACGTCGCCTACAACGGCACAGTCGCACCGGAGGGCACCACCACGTTCGGCTTCCTGGCCAGCTCCACAGGCACGAACGGGCTCCCCACGGTCACCTGCGCCCGCCGCTAACCACCACCACAGTGAAATGATCAAGAGGTTTGCGTCACCGGAATCGCTCCGGATGACGCAAACCTCTTGATCAACAGGGTGGGGCGGCCGGGGTCAGCGGACCATGGAGCCGACCACCGGCTTCGTGAGCAGGGCGGACTGGTTGCGCTGGATGCCCGGGTCGAGGGTCTTGGCCACGAAGATCGCGTGCCAGATGCAGAAGATCAGCACCGTCCACACCTTGCGGGAGTGGTCGGCCTCCTCCCGCTTGTGCTCGTCGAGCAGCCGCAGCGCGTACGACAGGTCGAGCAGGTCACCCGCGCCCGAGGTGCTGAGCACGTGCCGGGCCCACTCGTACATCTCGCCGCGCAGCCACACCCGGGTGGGGGTCGGGAAGCCCAACTTCTTGCGGTTGACGATGGCCGGCGGCACGACACCCTGCAACGCCTGACGCATCGCGTACTTGGTGGCGTCGGAGCGCGGCGGCAACTTCAGGTCGACCGGGATCTTCGCCGCGACGTCGAAGACCTCACGGTCGAGGAACGGCACCCGCACCTCCAGCGAGTGCGACATCGAGATCCGGTCGGCCTTGACCAGGATGTCGCCGCGCAGCCAGGTGTAGAGGTCGACGTACTGCATCTTGGTGACGTCGTCGAGCTCCGTGCACTCGGCGTAGATCGGGGCGGTGACGTCCGTGTAGCGCACCGAGGGGTCGTAGCGGCGCATCAGGTGCTGCTTCTCCTCCTCGGTGAACATCCGGGCGTTGCCGTAGTAACGCTCCTCGATCGGGGTGGTGCCGCGCTCCAGGAAGCTCTTGCCCTTGACCCCCTGCGGGATCGCCTTGGAGACCGCGCGCAGCCCCTTCTGCACACCGCCGGGCAGACCGTTGACGGTGCCCAGCGACAGCGGCTCCCGGTAGATCGTGTAACCGCCGAAGAACTCGTCCGCGCCCTCACCGGAGAGCACCACTGTGACGTGCTCGGCGGCCTTCTTCGCCACGAAGTAGAGCGGTACC
The DNA here is from genome assembly GCF_022230925.1 of Micromonospora alfalfae. GTDB lineage: Bacteria > Actinomycetota > Actinomycetes > Mycobacteriales > Micromonosporaceae > Micromonospora > Micromonospora alfalfae. The sequence continues at coordinate 359,563 of NZ_JAKKFH010000062.1, forward strand.
AGCGCCGGGTCGGCCACCGGGTCGTCAAGGTGCCAGACGATCTTCGGCAGCGCGTCGATCATGTCCTGCGGACCGATCTTGGTGGGGATCGTCGTGACGTCCAGGTGCCGGGCCGAATCCTGCGCGACGTCGATCTCCGAGTAACCCGGCACGTCGTAGCCGACGGTGAAGGTGAGGATGTTCGGGTTGAACTCCCGCGCCAGCGCCACCACCGCTGTGGAGTCGATGCCACTGGACAGGAACGAGCCGACCGGCACGTCGGAGCGCATGTGCATGCGCACGCTCTCCCGCAGCGTCTCGCGGATCTCGTGGTAGAGCCTCTGCTCGTCGTCGACCGGCGCCGGCCGGAACACCGGCCGGTACCACCGGCGTACGTCGATCCGGCCGCCCGGGGTCCAGTTCAGGTACTCCCCGGAGCCGATCCGGCTGATGCCCTTGTGCAGGGTGCCGGGCTCGGGGACGTACTGCAGGGTCAGGTAGTGACTCAGGTTCGCCGTGTCGACGCCAGCGTCGCCCTGGTAGTTGCTGTGCGCGAACGGCAGCAGCGCCTTCTTCTCCGAGGCCAGGTAGAGGCCGTCGGCGGTCTCCAGGTAGTGCATCGGCTTGATGCCGAAATAGTCGCGGGCACCGAACGCCCGACGTTCCTGCCGGTCCCAGATGACGAAGGCGAACATGCCCCGCAGCCGGGTGAGCACCTGCTCACCCCAGAAGTGGTAGCCCGCGACGATCACCTCGCCGTCACCGGCGGTGGCGAACTGGGCACCGAAGTTTCTGATCAACTCCTCGCGCAGCTCGATGTAGTTGTAGATCTCGCCGTTGAAGGTCAGCAGGTAACGGCCGTTCGCGTAGGGCAGTGGCTCGTGGCTCGACGCGACGTCGATGATGGCCAGCCGCTTGTGGGCGAACACGCCGTCCGCGTACCGGCCGGAGGCGTCGCCGACCACCTCGACCCCTGTCTCGTCGGGGCCGCGGTGGTGCAGGCATTCCAACGCTCCGGCGATGTGGTCGCGATGCGCGGCGGCGTTGCCGTTCGCGCTGAAGAAGGCCAGAAGTCCGCACATGGTGGCCATCTTTCCACGCGCGCTGTCGGCCCTTGCAGCCGTCCGTCGATCCACCCGACTCCCAGGGGGCGTTACCGCCAACCGGACGCGCGGTACCGTCGGGACCAGCAACGAAGCGGAGGGAGCGGCGCAATGACCGAGGGACAGACCGACGGTACGCCGACGGACGGTACGGAATCGCACGATCCGGACTTCCCGGAGGCGTTCCTGTCCTTCATGCGGCAGGGCTGGAGCGACACCGCGCTCCCCGTGACGCCCCGCCCGGAGACGCCCAACTACGCCAAGCGACGGGCAGCGCTCTCGGCGGCCTTCCCCGGCGAGACGCTGGTGATCCCCACCGGCACCGAGAAGGTCCGGGCCAACGACACCGACTACCCGTTCCGGCCGGGCAGCGACTTCGCCTACCTGACCGGCGACCACGACGCCGACAGCGTCCTGGTGCTGCGCCCGAACGGCTCGGGGCACGACGCGACGCTGTACATGCGGCCCCGATCCTCCCGGGAGACCGACGAGTTCTTCCGCAGCCGCAACGGCGAGCTGTGGGTGGGCCGGCGGCACACCCTCGGCGAGAAGTCGACCGAGCTGGGCCTGCCCACCGCCGACCTGACCGGCCTGGAGGCGACCCTCGCCGACCTGGCTCCGGGGCGTACCCGGGTGCTGCGCGGTTTCGACGCCCAGGTGGACGCGGCCGTCCGGCCCTACGACGGGCCCCGCACGGAGGGCCAGCCGGCCCGCGACCGTGAGCTGGCCATCGCCATCTCGGAGATGAAGCTGGTCAAGGACGAGTGGGAGATCGGCCAACTCCAGGACGCGATCGACGCCACCGTCCGCGGCTTCGAGGACGTCGCCCGGATCCTGCCGGCCGACCGGGCGGTCTCCGAGCGGCTGCTGGAGGGCGTCTTCGCGCTGCGGGCCCGCCACGACGGCAACGACGTCGGGTACAGCTCGATCGTCGGTGCCGGCGAGCACGCCACGATCCTGCACTGGGTGCACAACCACGGCGCCACCCGACCGGGTGACCTGCTGCTGATGGACATGGGTGTCGAGGGCCGCAACCTCTACACCGCCGACGTCACCCGGGTGCTGCCGGTGAGCGGCCGGTTCACCGCGCTACAGCGCCAGGTCTACGACATCGTGTACGCCTCGCAGCAGGCCGGCATCGAGGCGATCCGCCCGGGGGTGAAGTTCAAGGACGTCCACCTGACCTGCATGCGGGTGCTCGCCGAGGGCCTGTCCGAGCTGGGTCTGCTGCCGGTGAGCGTGGACGAGGCGATGGACGAGAAGTCGACGGTCTACCGGCGGTGGACGCTGCACGGCTTCGGCCACATGCTCGGCATCGACGTGCACGACTGCTCCAACGCCCGCAAGGAGACCTACCGCGACGGCGCGCTGGGCGAGGGCTACGTGCTCACCGTCGAGCCCGGTCTGTACTTCCAGCCGGAGGACGAGCTGGTCCCTGCCGAGCTGCGCGGTATGGGCATTCGGATCGAGGACGACGTGCTGGTCACCGCGACCGGCGCGGTCAACCTGTCGGCCGGGCTGCCCCGCACCTCCGACGAGGTGGAGACCTGGCTGGCCGAGCAGCGCGAAGCCGGCCCCCGCCTGCCCAGCTGAGCCTGCTGGCGGCCGAGGCTGGCGGATCAAGCCCGCCCCTGGCCGCCAGCCCCTGGCCTGACCGGCCCTCGCCGCCAGCCCCTGGCCGTCCACTCCTGGCCCGACCGCCCCTGGCCTGACCGCCCCTCGCCCCTTCGCCGCCAGCCCCTGGCCGCCTGCCCCTTCTTGAGGGCTGGCGGCCAGGGGCTTCCGCCGTGATCCACTCGGCTTCCTTGAAGTCGCGCTGTCCCGGCCGCTCGGATGCCGCGTTTTCAAGAAAGCCGAGCGCCAGCAACGGTCGGTGTGCGCGCTCGGGTCCTTTCCGCCGACCCCGGACCGGTTGGCCGCCCTCACCCGACCTGCGCCCAATGCGTGGTTATCTCGGATACGTCCGCATCGCGAAGATGGTTCTCATACGGTGAGGATCAGAGGCTACAACCCATTTGTAGCTGGTCGTGGCGCCTCGGGCGGTGCGATCCCGTCTGGTAGCAGGAAAGGGCGGAAGGCTCTGATGTCCAACGACGTAACGAGTACCGACGGCGGGGCCTCGGCAGCTCCGCCGACACGGCGAAGGCGGGCGCTCTGGGTCGCCGGCGTGGCCGGGCTGACCGGCGTGGTCGGGCTGGCGGCCCTCGGCGGCGTCGCCGCTCGAAACGACAAGCCAAAGGCCGACCAGGTGTCCGATGCGCAGCCGTCGACCAACCGGCAGAACGTCAACGACGACGGCGGCGCGGACAAGGGCGGCGCCAAGGACGACGGCGGTCAGGACGACGAGTGGAGCGGCGACTGGAGCGGCTTCGACGACCAGTCCGGCAAGGATGGCAAGGAGCGCAAGGACGGCAAGGACGACGAGAAGGACCGGACCAGGCAGGTCCCGTGCGACTCCGACAAGCTGATCCAGGCGATCACGTTCGCCAACAACGAGGACGGCGGCGTACTGGAGCTGGCCAGGGGCTGCACCTACACCCTGACCCGCAACCAGGACGGCAACGGCCTCCCGGTGATCACCGAGCGCATCACCCTCAAGGGTGAGCACACCACCATCGGCCGCGAGGCCACAGCCGACTACTTCCGCATCCTCAACGTCGGCGCTGGCGGGCACCTCACTCTCAAGGGCCTGAGCATCAGGGGTGGCCAGACCCTTCAGCCCCCGATGGCCTTCGACCCGACGACGGTCTGGGCGCCGTACTCGGCCCAGGTCCGCTCGACGGTGGCCGAGCCGGCGGCAGCAGCGACGCCCGCCGGGAAGCCGACGACCACGGCCGCGCCGGGCGCCAAGGCAGCGGCAGCGAAGCCGGCAGCAACCGCCGGCAAGCCGGCCACGAAGGCAGCGCCCGTGAAGGCCACCGCCAAGGCCGACGCCAAGCCGGCGGCGAAAGCAGCGCCAGCCAAGCCCGCAGCGGCAGCAACCAAGGCCGCCCCGACTGCCAGCAAGGCCGCCCCGGCCAAGCCGGTAGCCGCTGCGGCGAAGCCGGTGGGGGCCGGTACGGCGGTGGTGCCGCTGGTCGAGCAGCCCGGGTTCACCGACGGGGCCGGGGTGCTGGTGCAGCCCGGTGGCCGCGCGGAGATCCTGGACAGCGAGCTGCTCTACAACCAGTCCGGCGGCAACGGCGGCGGGTTGGCCAACTTCGGCAGCGCCAGGCTCAGCAAGACGACTGTGGCGCACAACACCGCCTTCTTCTTCGGCGGCGGCATCTTCAACGCCGGCGTACTCCAGGTCGACGAGTCGAAGATCACCGACAACACCGGGATCATCGGCGGCGGCGGCATCTCCAACGGCGCTGCCGACATCTTCACCGAGGACGTCGACGGCGGCTCGGTCTGGGTCTACAAGAGCGAGATCACCGACAACGAGACGCTCGGCTTCGGCGGCGGCGTCCTGGACGTCGAGGGCACCACGACGTTGCACCAGACGACGGTCAGTGACAACACCGCGGTGCTCGACGGTGGTGGGGTCGCGGTGGCCGACAGCCAGCTCACCCTCAAGGACGCCACGGTGGTCAGGAACAGCGCCGCTCGCTCGGGTGGCGGTGTGGCCGCCTTCGACAGCGTTGCGACCATCGAGAACAGCAGGATCAACGACAACACGGCGGGCTTCTCCGGCGCCGGCCTCTTCAACGAGGTGAGCGTCACCACGCTGCGCGACAGCGAGGTGTCGGGCAACCGGGCCGTCGGTCCGTTCGCCCGTGGCGGCGGCATCCTCAACACCGAGGGCGGCGAGGTGACGCTCTACCGGACGAAGGTGGCGCACAACTTCTCCACCCTTGAGCCGGGGGGCATCTTCAACAGCCTCGGCGGCACCGTGACGCTGGACGACGAGTCCGCGGTCACTGCCAACCGCCCGACCAACTGCTTCAACGTTTTGGACTGCTTCGCCTGATCGGGTGGGGCCGAAACACATAGAGGGCGCGCCCCTTCGAGCCGTGACCGGCTCGGAGGGGCGTACCCATTTGGGCAGGTCAGGCGCTTGCAGGCCGGCTTGGGTGGCGGTGTGTCGGTCCGGACCCCGGTGGGGGCAACATGAACCGAATGTGGGCTTCTCTCGGATAAGCCCGCGAGGCGAGGAACCTTCTCATACGGTGGTTTTGGGAGCTACAACCGATTTGTAGCAGGGGACGCCCGTCTGACGGCGGCGACCCTGTCTGGTACGAGGAGAGGGCAGAGAGCTCCGATGTCCAACTACCTAACGAACAACGAAGCCTCCGGGCGGGCGACGGCCAAGAGCCGCCGCAAGCTCTGGCTCGCCAGTGGCGTGGCCGGTTTGACGGGCGTGATCAGTCTCGCGGCGGTTGGCGTCGCGGGCAGCGCCGGAGCGGTCGGCTTGAACTGGAACACCGCGCAGGTCAGCAAGGACGGCGACCAGCGGGGTGACGAGGCGCGCGACTGGGACAAGGACGAGGACCGCAACAAGGACCGGGACAAGGACAAGGACCGGGACAAGGACCACGAGCGCGGGAAGGAGGTGCCCTGCGACACCGACAAGCTGATTCAGGCGATCGTGTTCGCCAACAACAAGCACGGCGGTGTGCTGGAGCTGGCCAAGGGCTGCACCTACAACCTGAGCCGCAACGACTACGAGGGCAACGGCCTGCCGGTGATCACCGAGCGGATCACGCTCAAGGGCGAGCACACCACGATCTCTCGGGAAGCCACCGCGGACTACTTCCGCATCCTCAACGTCGGCGCCGGCGGTCACCTCACCATCAAGGGCCTGACCATCAAGGGTGGCCAGACCCTCGAACGGTACAACGGCGTCGAGCCGGCGGCCGTCTGGGCGTCCTACTCGGACTCCGAGGCGATCGCTGCGCAGGTCAAGGCAGGCGTTCCGCTGAACCAGGCGCTCGCCTCCCGGCAGGCCAACCCGAAGGCGGGCCTGACGGCGGCACCGAAGGTCACGGCCAAGGCCGCGCCGACCGCTCAGGGGGGCGTCGTGACGCCGCTCGTCGAATACCCGGAGTCCACCGACGGCGCCGGCATCCTGGTTCAGCCGGGTGGCACCGCCGAGATCCTGGAGTCCGAGGTCGTCCTGAACCAGTCGGGCGGCAACGGTGGTGGTGTGGCCAACTTCGGCACCACGAAGATCTGGCACAGCACCGTCACCCGTAACACCGCCTTCTTCTTCGGTGGCGGCGTCTTCAACGCCGGCCTGCTCAAGGTCGAGGAGTCGAAGATCAAGGACAACACGGCCATCATCGGTGGTGGCGGTATCTCCAACGGCGCCGCGCGGATCTTCGCCGACGACGTCGACGGCGGTACGGTCGAGCTCAAGAAGGCCGAGATCACCGACAACGAGACGCTCGGCTTCGGCGGTGGCTACCTCGACATCGAGGGCAACACCACGGCGTACGAGACCAAGTTCGTCTCGAACACCGCGGTTCTCGCCGGTGGCGGTATCGCCGCTGCGGACAGCCAGCTGAACCTGCACAACGCCACGGTCGAGAAGAACAGCACCGCAGGTGTCGGTGGCGGTGTAGCCATCGCCTTCGACAGCGCGGTCACGTTCGAGAAGAGCAGCATCAAGGACAACACCGCCGGCTTCTTCGGCGGCGGGCTCTTCAACGCCTTCAGCGTCACCACGCTGCGCGACAGCGAGGTTGTCGGCAACCGGGCTATCGGCCCGATCGGGGTCGGCGGCGGCATCTTCAACATCTTCGGCGAGGTCAACCTGTCGAAGACGAACGTCGCCCACAACTTCTCCACCTTCGAGCCGGGCGGTGTCTTCAGCTTCTTCGGAGACGTGAACGTGGACGACAAGTCCGCCATCACCGCGAACCGTCCGACCAACTGCCTGGCCATCCCGGGCGGCACCATCGAGAACTGCTTCGCCTGATCGCTCACCCTCGGGTGACGACGACTCAGCACCCTCGGGTGACGACGGCGTAGCGCCGGCACAACGGACCGGCCCCCTTCCGCGAGACGCGGAAGGGGGCCGGTTCGCGTCACTTCTGGACGAAGACCGCCACGCTGCGCGCCGGGACGGTGAACGTGCCGGCCGCCCTGTCGAACGAGGCGGTACGCAGCACCGGGTCGGCCGAGTCGACAAGCACCGGGTGCAGTGCCACGTCCGCTCCGCGCAGTCCGGTCACCGTCTGGTCGGCCGCCGACGGGGTGCTGTTGAAGACGACGGTCAGCGACTTCCACGGCCCGCCCAGCCCACCGGCGTCCAGGGTCATGGTCAGCACCCCCGGTGTCTCCTGCGCGCCGGACAGCGGGAACGCCACCCTCCGCTGCACCTGCTCGGCGGTGGCCAGCCCGAACACCGGCGACGACGCCCGGATGCGCAGCAACTCGGCGTACCTGGCGTCGGTGGTGTTGATCGCCGCGCAGTCCGGCACCAGCGTCGGGTCGGCCAGCAGCGGCTTCGCGTACGACCACTTGTCCTCGTTGTCGGGTGCGGGCGGCAGTCCGGCACCGAACCCGTTGCCCCGCTCGCAGCCCCACCGGATCTGGTTGAACCAGTCACCGGAGTTGTACGAGTTGCGGTCCAACGACTTCGACCGCAGCCGCTCGGTGCCGGCGGTGACGAACCCGGTGCCCTGTCCCAGCACCACTGTGCCGAGCGCCAGCACCTGCATCCGTGAGCGGTCCGCCGCCGTCGTGGCCTGCGGGAGCTTGTACGCCAACGCGTCGTACAGGATCTCGTTGTCGTGCGCGTCGGCGTAGGTGACGGCCTCCCCCGGTGCGGCGGTGTAGCCGGCCGGGGAGCCGTTGTAGTCCACCTGCGCCCCGGTGACCTCACGCCCGGCGGTGTCGGTGAACCGGTAGCCGCGCAGGTTGCCGGTGAGCCCCACCTTGATCAGGTCGTGGGCGTGCAGCAGCCGGGCCTTCTGCTCGGCCGGTGACCCGTTGGCCGCGTCGCCGTTCGGGTCGGTGTAGAGCCCGGAGGCGAAACCCTGCACCCGGGGGTTGGCGTCGAACGGCCCGCCGCCACGCACCGCGTCGCGCAGCCGGTCGTTGAAGGTGCCGATGCCGGTGCCGGCCATGTTGGCCTGGGTGGCCTGGACGAAACGGGCGTCGTTGGCGACCTCGCCGAAGTTCCAGCCCTCGCCGTAGAGCATGATCGCCCTGCCGTCCACGCCGTCGCGGGCGACGGTGAGCCGGTCCAGTGCCGCCCGGACGGCGAGGATGTTCGCCTTCGGGTGGTGACCCATCAGGTCGAAGCGGAAACCGTCCACCTTGTACTGCCGGGCCCAGGTGACCAGCGAGTCGACCACCAGCTTGCCCATCATGGCGTGCTCGGGGGCGGTGTTGGCGCAGCAGGTGGAGTTGGCCACACTGCCGTCTTCCAGCAGCCGGTGGTAGTAGCCGGGCACGATTTGGTCGAGCACCGACTTCGCGTCGGTGCCGGCCGCCGACGTGTGGTTGTAGACCACGTCCATGACCACCCGCAGCCCGGCGTCGTTCACCCCGGCGACCATCCGCCGGAACTCGGTGGTCCGCGCCGCGCCGACCGGGTCGACGGCGTAGCCACCCTCGGGCACCGTGTAGTGCAGCGGGTCGTACCCCCAGTTGTAGCCGTCGGCTTCGGCGACCGCCGCCACGCACTTCTGCTGCTCGGCGGAGTCCGGCGGCAGCGCCGCCAGGTCGCAGGCCGGCTCGCGCTGGTCGGCCCGCTTCTCGGGGATCGTCGCGAAGTCGAACGCCGGCAGCAGGTGCAGGTGGGTGACCCCGGCGTCGCCGAGCGCCCGCAGGTGGGTCATGCCGGCGGTCTTCGGGTCGGTGAACGCGAGGAAGGTCCCCCGCCGCTCGGTCGGCACTGTGTCGTCGGCGATGGAGAAGTCCCGCACCGACAGTTCGGTGATCTGCGCCTTCGCGGCCGGCACCGGCGCCGGTTTGCGCAGCGTGCGCCAGCCAGTCGGGGCCAGCGCCGGGTCGTTCAGGTCGACCAGTTGGCTGTGCGTGGAGTCCGCGGCGAGGGCCACCGCGTACGGGTCGGTCACCGACGCGGTGACCATCCGCTGCGCCGCCGGCTGCCACGCCCGCACCTCGTACCGGTAGAACCTGCCGGTCCAGGTGTGGTCGCCGCGCACCGACCAGACGCCGGTGCGGTCGTCGCGGCGCATCGGCACCGTCCTGGGTGCGGCGGTGGGCGAGTCGAACAGTTGCAGGCGCACGCTGTGGGCGGTCGGCGCCCACAGCGCGAGGCTCGGCGTCCGGCCCGCGAAGGTGGGCCCGAGGGTCGCGTCGGTCGCCCGGGAGTACACGTCGTCGAGCACGCCGGGGATCTGCACGCCGGTCGCGGCGAGCAGCGCACCCTCGGCGTCGCGTTCGGTGACCAGCAGTTGCCCCCGCAGCGCCGCCGGGACCTTGGCCAGGTCCGCCCGGTCCAGGGCGAAGCTACGGTACGACCACAGGTGCGGGAACCTGTCGCGTTGGGCCTCGGTGAGCCCGTTGCGCTGCGCCCGTAGCGGCAACGTGGTGTACGTGCCGGCCAGCTCGCCGTCGACCACGCTGACCCCGCCGGTGGGTGCGGTGACCAGCGCGTACGTCCTACCGTCGGTCGGCGGGGTCTGCCAGGCCACTGTGGACCTGTCGATCCAGTGCGCCTTCTGCTTGCTGATGTCGGTGTCTCCGCTGGCGGTGGTGGCCGTCGACGGCAGCAGGCGGCCCGGCGTGGCGGCGAGCAGCCACACCTCCCGACCGGCGCTGGCGAAGTCGAGCCGCTGGTCGTCGGGCAGGTCCTTGGTGTCGCCGTTGTGGATGATGTAGTTCAGGCCGGTGGCGCCGGCCGCCAGCGGCACCCGGAACACCGCCCCGAACGCGTCGACGGCGCTCGGCCGCAGCGGGGCGGACCACTCGGTCGGGTTGGCCGCGCCGTCCCACAGGTGCAGGCCCCAACCGTCGTAGTTGCCGTCGGCCCGCCGATAGTGGAGCACCGCGGTGCCCTCCTCGACCGGCGGCTCCGGTTCACCGGCGGCCGCCTGCCTGCTCGGGTAGATCGCCGGGTCGCCCTGCTTGAGCCAGATCTCCCCGGTCCGGGTGACGTCGATGCTGCGGTCCTGGGCGACGTCCTTCGTACCAGCCTTGTCGACAACCAGGAAGTTCACCGACGTCGCGCCCGGCTTGAGTTTCACCCAGGCGAACCGGCCGTAGGAGTCCTCCCCGGCGAACGGCTGCCCCTTCGGCCACTCGGTGACGTACGCCGGGTCGATGTCCCCCCAGGCGTACAGCCCCCAGTCGTCGTACCCTCCGGCCGGGCGTTGGTAGTGCACCACCGCCCACTCCCGGGAGCTGCCCTGCGGCGGGGTCCCCACGACGGCTGTGGACCTGGCGGTGGCGGTACGGCCCCGGCCATCGCGGACCACCGCCTTGTACTCGACCCGGGTGCCGCCGGCCAGGCCGGTCAGGTCGTGCTGCACCGTGTACGGGGCGTGGTCGGCGCTGCCCAGCAGCGTCCACCGACCGCCGGCCACCCGGGCCGCGACGGTGACTGTGGCCAGGGGATCGCCTGTCACCCGGGCGGTGACCGCCGCCCTGGTGGCGACCGGCGCGTCCGGAACCGGGCTGGTGATGGTGATGGTCGGCTTGTCGGCCGCCGGTGCGATGGGTTGACCGGCCCGGTACACGGCGGCCGACAGCGGCGGCACGGTGAGGGTCAGTTCACCGTCGTCGCCGGCCCGCGCTGCGGCACAACATGCGCCGGAGGCCGGTCCGGTGCCGGCGCCGCCGTAGATGCCGGTGAAGGTGGCGCCGGCCGACCAGGTGTCCACCGTGACAGTCTGCGCGGTGTCGGCGTTGTTCACTGCCACCACGTACTCGGTGCGGTCTGCCGGGGCGATCCGGGAGGCGGCGAAGACGCCCGGCCCGTCGGCCGCGTACCTGGTGACCTGGACGCCGTCGCGCAACGCCGGGTGGGCCTGGCGCAGCCGGCCCAGGTCGGCGATGGTCCGGTACAGCGGGTGGGTCGGGTCGAACTGGTCGGCGGCGTGGGTGCGGTCGGTGCCGAGCAGGTCGTCGTCGAGGTAGTCGGGAACCGACGAGGCGAACATGTCCTGGCGGGCGTCCTTGTCCCCGCCCGGGCCGGTGAAGCCCTGCTCGTCGCCGGAGTAGACCACCGGCTGGCCCCGGGTCAGGAACATCAACTGGTGCGCGAGCTGGTCACGACGCAGGTGGCTGGCCGGGTCGCTGCCACCCCCGGCGATGAACGATCCGATCCGGCCCATGTCATGGTTGCCGAGGAAGGTGGTCAACCGGCCCGCGTCGGTGTCCCGGGCCGCGTAGAGGTCGTCGCGGGCGTACACGTCGGCGAGCGCCTTCGCGGAGCCGGCACCGGCGGTGAAGCCCCGCGCGGCCTCCTGGAAGGCGAAGTCGAGGGTGGCCGGCAGGCCACCCTGGCGGACGTAGCTGGAGCTGATCTCCGGATCGGCGCTGTACACCTCGCCGAACATGAAGAAGTCCTTCTTGCCGGCCTTCTCCGCGGCCCGCTCGATGCCCTGGCTGAACTGCGGCCAGAAGTCCATGTTGACGTGCTTCACGGTGTCCAGTCGGAAGCCGTCGACGCCGGTCGCGCCGATCCAGTCCCCGTACGCCTTGGTCAAGCCCCGGACCACCTCGGGACGCTCGGTCCACAGGTCGTCGAGACCGAAGAAGTCGCCGTACTCGCTGTTCTCGCCGGCGAACGTGGAGTCACCCCGGTTGTGGTACATGGTGGCGTCGTTCAGCCAGGCCGGGACCTTGACGCTCGCGTCCTTCGGTTCGGCGAACGTCGGCGTGTACGGGAAGGACTCCTTGTCGACCGGCGGGAACGCCCGGCTGCCGTCGGCGTGGTTGCGGTCCTCGAAGGCCCGGCCCTGCGCGTCGGTGTACGGCGAGGTCGCCTTGTCCACGTACGCGTACTTGTCCTCGGCGTACTTGATGACGTCAGCGGTGTGGTTGACGATCACGTCGAGGTAGATCTTGACGCCGCGCTGGTGGGCGAGCCTGACCAGCCGCTTCATCTCTTCCATCGTGCCGAAGTGCGGGTCCACCTGGGTGAAGTCGGTGATCCAGTAGCCGTGGTAGCCGGCCGAGATGTCGTCGCCAGCGCCCTGCACGGGCCGGTTCTTGAAGATCGGCGCGAGCCAGATGGCGGTGGTGCCCATCCCCTGGATGTAGTCCAACTTGTCGATGACGCCAGCGAGGTCGCCGCCGTGGTAGAAGCCCTTGTCGGTCGGGTCGAGGCCGGTCCGCAGCCGGTCGCCGGTGAGGCCGCCCCGGTCGTTGCGGGGGTCTCCGTTGGCGAACCGGTCCGGCAGGACGAAGTAGAACTGCTCGGCTCGGGCGGAGTTGCCGCCAGCCTTCAGCAGCGCCTCGGCGGTGGGTTCGTCACGCCACTGGGTCGCGCCGCCAAGCGTGAGTGGGGCGCCGTCGGCCGGCCGGGGGCCTGCGGCGGCGGGGTGCACGGCGACCGGAGCGCCGACGAGCGTGACGGTGAGCAGGGAGGCAAGGGCCAGCAGGGCGGTGCGCGGTATCGGCGGGGGTTTCATCGACGCCTTCCTCTGGTCGCTGATTGGCCGCACGCTAACCCTTGCCGAAACATTCTGCAATACCTTGCAAACATGGTCGCAACAAAGCAGCATCCTTGCGGAAGCGCCGCTCAGAGCCCGTTACAGCGGACCCCGTCCACCGTGCACGCGCGGGGCGTCTGCGACGCCCGCTCGATGTGGAACCGCAACGACACCGAACCGCCCGGCGACACGTCGACGCCGCTGACGTAGGTGAAGCCGTCGTCGGACTGGCGGATCGTCCCCTGTGGTACGCCCTCCACCCAGGCGGTCACCAGCCGCCCACCGGAGAACTCCAACCGCACCGTCCAACCACGGCTCCGGGTGGACGTGTTGACCATCGCCACCTCGCCGATGAAACCCCCGTCGAAGCTCTGCACCACCCGGTACCGCCCGGTCATCGCCGGCTGCCCCGGCGCGGCCCGGCTCGGCGACCGCGTCGCCGACGGCTTTCCGATCGGACCGGCCGTCGGATCGGCCGTTGGTGAACCGGACCCTGCTGCGGCGCTCGGCGGCAACCCGCTCGCACGGCCGGATATCCCCGGCAGCACCGGCGCCGGAGACGGCACCGAGGTGGGCACGCTCGGAGCCACCACCACCGCAGACGGCACCGGCAGTGCCGGCGGTTGCGCGCCGTCCGGCGCGGGGCTACGTCCCCGGTACGCGCCCAGGGCCACGATGAGCAGGACCACCATCACGACGACACCGGCGCCGACCACGATCCAGGGCGACGTGGCGATCGCCACCGGACCGTGTGGCGGGCGCGGAACACGGCGCATGCCGGACATGTACCTCCTTCAGCGGACCGTCCGCGCAGCGTAGCGATCGGCGGCCCGGCCCGGAAAGCCTTGGCGGTGCGGCGGTGCGGCGGTGCGGCGGCGCTGGGGTGCGGCGGCGCTGGCTCAGCCGATCCGGCAGTCGGCCCCGTTGATCGTGCACTTGACCGGTCGCTGCCCCGAGTCACCCCAGCCGACGCGCAGCCGCAGCCTCCGGGAGTCACCCGCGTCCAGCGAACGGGTGCCGCGCAACACGAACTTTCCGTGCCCGCTGCCCTGCACCGAGACGCCCGAGTCATCACCCACTCGCAGAGTCCAGGTGTCGTCGTCGAACACCAACTCCACCTGCCAGTCCGCCGACCGACTCGACTCGTTGGCGATCGCCAGCACCGCCGCGTCCCCGTCCCAGCCGTTCGAACCGACCTCGTACCTGGCGTTGACCGTCTGGTCCGCCGACGGCGCCAACAGGACGCTCGTCCGCCCCGGAGTCGGCGAGCCGGTGACGGAGGCTCGCGGTGACGGCGTCCGACTGCTGCGTGACGGTCGCGGCGACACCGAGCGCCGCTCCACAGCGGCCGGAGTCGGCCCACCGGTGGCCGACGCGGCGGCCGGCATGGTCGGCAGGAACGCCGGAGGCGCTGCCTGCGGCGGCGCGTCCCGCTCCCTGGTCCGAAACGACAACAGCGCGATCACCAGGAGCACCACCAGCGCGCACACACCGAGCAGCACCACGATCCACGGAACCGACACCAACACCCGCGCCGCACGCGAATCTGCCGCACCGTCCGGCCGCACCGCCATCAGGTCTCCCCTCGTCCCCCACCGACGCGACAGCGTAGCCAGCGCCGCACGGACCGGAAACCAGGCGGGTACGGATCGGGCCGACCGGCCCCCGTCGGTCAGCCCGTCCGGACGACAGTGCAGATCAGTGGTCCGTCATCCGAGATACGCAACAGGTAGCGGTACCGTTCCCCCGGCACCGCCTGCCCCCGACTGTCCAGGAACTCCCACTCCACCGCCACCATCGTCAACAGCGCGGACACCGGCTGCACGTCCTCTATCCGGGCGTGGGCCGCTACCAACTCCCGGTCCTGGTAGTCGGGTGCGGCGCCCACGAAGGACAGGGCCACCGCCGCGGCGGACGTGAACGAGAAGCTGTAGGTGTCGGCCACCACCAGCCCTGGCAGGGCGTAGCAGCCGGCGATGGCCGGCAGGTCACCTGAGGTCAACGCCACGCCGTACCGGTCGAAGAAGTCGGCCAACGTGGCAAGATCCGTGGAGGCGTTCACGGTCACAGCAATTGCCGGTCACCGCCCAGGTCAAACCTCAGCGCGGCGGTACCCGCACCTCGATCTCGGAACCCAACCGGGCGTCGGCGGCCAGACCCAGGTCGTCCCCGCTCCAGAACCGCCCCGGGTCATACCAGTTCGGACGCCGACCCGCCGGCAGCAACCCCATTGCCTCATAGGTCACCGCCACCACCTCGGCGCAGTACGCCGTCTCCAGCGCCCGGTCCCGCTCCCCCGCCGACCGGGCACGATCGGCCGGGTTGGCGCGGTCGG